>CALWBV010000028.1 GCA_944376205.1 uncultured Christensenellaceae bacterium | reverse complement strand
GTCAAAGAGCCTTAAGAACTTTCCGCTTATTAAGCCTGCAAGAACGTGATGAAGAAGAAAATTGCCAACACTGCCATCAATACTGCACCTGTGATCGTAAGTTTCTTCAGGATACTTTCTTTGGACTTTGCTTTGTTCTGTCTGGAATATGAATCCATCTCCTGACCGCCGAGTACTCCGATATTGTCGTTTTGAGGCTTTTGCATCATAATTACGACAATAGTAGCTATACCTATCAAAAGCATCAAAAGCATCAGGACAGGTCTTAACCACTTATATACATATTCGGGGAATACAGAAGCTCCCAGCAAATATACGAAATCCATCAAAACATTCCTCCGTTTTAAGATTGCCATACTATGTTAGCATAACTTTTGAAAAATTACAACAATTTTTCGGCAAAATTTCAAATTAGTCTCATTTTACCCTTCGCATACAAGATATTGTGCCCGTATAGGCTTTTTTATACTGAAAATTATCTATTCTTATACTTTTTTATATGCCAATACAAAATTTATGCAAAAAGTTTTCCGTTGAACCCCCTTCGTAAGGATTCAGTAACCCTTCTTTAGAGGCTTTTCATATAATGCAGTACGTACAACAACTTCAACCACAGGAGATCATTATGTCAAAAGAATACGCAATCAAATTACCTTATCCCAAGCTTACCGGCACACTCTATCCGCAGGACATACGCTGTATAGTGGACGACTATTCCGGACGGGCGGGCGAACTTACCGCAATCACGCAATACATATATCAACAGTACATATCTCACTCTTTCGACGAGGAACTTGCAAAGGACATTCTCGGCATTGCCATCGTCGAAATGCACCATCACGAATTGCTAGGCGAAGCTATCGCACAAATGGGCGGGGATCCTATAATGGGCGGCTCGACTTGTTTCTGGTCGGGGTCTAACGTCAATTATACAAAAAATCCGATTGCCTTTATACGCAACAATATACAAGCCGAACAACAGGCAATCGCAAACTACCGTCGTTCGATAGCATGCGTACGCAACGACTCTCTCAAAGAATTGCTTGCCCGCATTATCATGGACGAGGAATTACACATAAGAATTTTCGAGGACATTCTTGCGCAGCTTACGGAAAAATAAATAGCATGATAAATCCTTGCTGATATCTCTTTATAAAGCTAAAAGGTACGGAAAAGCCCTTTCTCCGTACCTTTTACATATCCGCTTGCAGATGCAATATTCAATGCGGTCTAACCAAACAACGACGTATAAAGTAAAAATGCAAATTGACTATTGCAAAATTTTATCCTATACTATAATGGATATAAGATAATCAGGAAGGAAAATATGAAAAACAAAAAGATTCTCATTGTAGACGACGACGTCCACATTGGCAATATGCTCCAAGAACTTCTCGCCCAAAACGGCTATGAAACGGCAAGAGCTTATTCGGGCACGGAAGCACTGTATGTACTCAAAAACTCATCTTTTGACCTTGTGCTTCTCGACCTTATACTTCCCGGAATCAACGGCGAAGATTTGCTGCCTATGATCAAGGATATTCCCGTCATAATCTTAAGCGCCAAACTCGGCGTAGACAATAAAGTAGATATGCTCATGCAGGGTGCGGCAGACTATGTTACGAAACCTTTTGAACCCAAAGAACTTCTTGCAAGAATACATGTGAGACTGCACAACGCCCCTCAAAAAAAGGACACTTTGGTCTATGGCGATATTACCTTGGACAAACCCTCCCGCATTGTCAAAGCAAACGATACTCCTATCAAGCTCACAAAGACCGAATATGCTATTCTCATTACGCTTATGCAATACCCCAAAAAGGTATTTTCCAAAGACGACATACTTTTGCAAATCGAGGACATGACTCCCGACTGCGACGAAAACTCGTTGAGAACGCATATCGGCAACTTAAGAAACAAACTCCGCTCGGCAACAGGCAAGGACTATATCGAAGCCGTGTGGGGTATAGGCTATAAACTCGCAAAATGCGACTGACATTGTCGAATATCCGAATAAAATAATTTTGATAATATGATTTATAGTCTATATTCATTGTAAAGTACATTATAGTGATTACCAAAATATTATAAGGCAAAATGATAGCCACAATATTTGTGCATACTCAAAATACCGTTATTGTTTTGCCGCTTCTCTACGATAAATCTTAACACTTTCTTTATACTTTTCTTTTTAATTCCTTGATTTGAATAGTATAAACTTAAAGTATCAAATCAAAGGAGCATCATTTATGGAATATTGTCTGACAACTCACAACCTGACAAAACGCTATCGTAAATTTACGGCGCTGGACAACGTTTCGCTGCAAGTAAAGCGAGGTGCAATATACGGCTTGGTAGGCAGAAACGGCGCAGGCAAAACCACGATAATCAGAGTGGTGACAGGTCTGCAAGAACCTACCGAAGGCGAATATACGCTATTTGACGTAAATCACAGCGACGGCAAAGCACTTGCCCGCATACGAAGACGTATCGGCGCAATTGTCGAAACGCCTGCACTGTACAACTCAATGAGCGCAAAAGAAAATCTTTATCACCAGGCTATCTTGCTGGGGCTTCCGTCGACAAGCAAAATCGACGAACTTCTCAAACTTGTGGGGCTTGAAGATGCAGGGAAAAAACGAGTATCCAACTTTTCTCTCGGTATGCGCCAAAGACTGGGAATCGCACTTGCTCTGATAGGAGACCCCGACCTTATTATTCTCGACGAACCCACCAACGGTCTCGACCCTCAAGGTATCGTTGAGATTAGAGAACTTATACTCAAACTCAACAAGGAAAACGGTGTTACTTTTGTAATTTCCAGCCATATTCTCGGTGAACTCTCAAAACTTGCCACCGACTACGGCTTTATCGAAAAAGGCAGACTGATATGCGAAATGACTGCCGAACAGCTCGAAGAAAAGTGCCGCAAAAAGATTATACTCAAAGTCGACGGTAAAAAGTCTCTCTCGTCGGTATTGGACAAAGCAAAACTCGAATACAAAATGCTTTCTCCAGACGAATGCGAGATATACGGACCAACAGACATACAAGCGGTGCTGACTCTGTTGACAGACTCCAAACTTTCAGTAGTGCGCATCAATGAGTGCGACGAGGATTTGGAAACCTTTTTCCTCAACCTCATAGGTACGAAACAATGATAAGGCTGATAAGAAGCAACTTGTTGCGTGCTTACCGAAACTTGATTGTTTGGGTATCAGTTGTTTTGCAATTCTGCATCACTTTTTTCTATACGCTAATTTACAAGTTTACAAATCCGCTCTATTCCACGGCGGACTCTGCGTTTTTTACAGGTTTTACGCTGCTTGTATTCCCCTTTACGGGCATGATAACAATCTTCGCTTGCATAACGGTCCTTGCTGCCGACTTCGACAACAGAGCGATTGTATTAAAACTGCAAGCCGGATTTTCCAAATACGAAATATATCTGGCGGGATTTTTGTCGTCAATCATAATAGGTCTTACTCTGTATGCAACGCATCTCGTTACGTACTGCGTAATCTCCATTCCGGTACTAGGCAAGCCGACGATGCCGACAGAGTATCTTACGGCGGTACTCGCTATATCGCTGTTATCGGAACTAGTGTATGCGGCGCTGTCCGTCTTTTCTGTGAGCGTATGCAGAAAAACGGTTAATTCGCTTTGCGTTGCGCTCGGCGTATTGTTGTTTACAACCATTATGATGTTTTTTAGCGAACAATTACCCGAGTACGCATACATGCTTTACGATTGCGTCCACGCTTATACTCCCGGACAAACCGAAGATATAGTCGATTCGATGTACGGATATATGCATTGGATAAATTTCAAAAAAACCGCTAAAAGCGAATTTTTTTACAACTTCTTTATTGCGGGCAACGCAAGTAAAATCTTCTATCGTTCCCCGCTCAACCTGTGGCAGATTATACCTTTTGCCATAGCGAAAATAACTTTCCTTTTCGGCACCGGATTTATCGTAGCCGGCAGAAGGGATATCAAGTAATAGTGAGGACTAATATGTCAATATTGATAAAAGATAATTTGAAACGCCTCGTCAAAAATCCCATATTGTGGGTATTTACGGCAATTGAGGCTCTGATAACGATAGTTTACACCTATCTGGTAACGCACAACATGATTCACAAAGGGTACGTCCCCAAACTCGAAACCGTAATGTTTTCGGGAATAGCATACGGGATGATTCCTGTATTGGGTTTTATGATAATTATTCTCGGTATCTCTTTTATCGGCAGCGATTACTCCGCAGGAAATATCAAAAAAAAGATTATCGTAGGATATTCGAAAGAATCGGTATATTTAAGTAATTTTATCACTTTGCTCATAGGCGCAGCGATAATGCTTACTGCAAGACTGATTGTATTTTGTCTTGTCGCTCTGCCCTCGATACGTGAAATCGACTACCGCTCGTCATATCTTCTCGCCGCTACAACGGTCGTAGCTCTTTCAACTGTGTTTTATTGCGCTTTCGCTACGTTTTTGGTTACGGTTTGCAAAAGTGCAAAAGGCTCTTTCGTACGTTTTATTCTTTTTTATCTTTTTCTTATAATCATTTTGATTATGTTTGTCAATATGATGCCTCAAACGTACGAACCCGACTACGCAAAGTATTCGGTACTTACCGGTTTTGAAGACTACTCCAAATATACTTTGCCTACCGATGCAGCCCCCAAGCAATTGCGCGATTTGACAAAAGTGATTTACGACGCATTACCGATGATGCAATTAAGTCAAATTTCGCCCGAATCGGCATTCTCTCCTCTCTGTCTGTGGGCGATAATTCCCTTCTCGGTAGTTGAAATACTCGCCTTCTTCTTTGCGGGGTTCTTTGTAGCAAAAAAACAAAATCTAAACTGACTCATTGCGTACCGACATAGTACGAATAAGGAGAAAATATGTATCAGACTTTTTGTATCGTATTTGCAATACTGTTTATTTTGGCACTAGGCACAATAGGAGCTATTGTCGTCAAAATTTTCCTGCTGAAAAAGGATATAAACAATATCAAAAGACAAACAAAAGAAATACTCAACAGCAATACGAATGCGAAAATAGTCCTCTGCGGCAGAGATAAGTCTATCCGTGAATTGGCGATTTCGCTCAACGAGAGTCTGAGCCTTATCAGACAAAAACAACTCACCTACAACAACGGAGACGCAAAATTGAAGAATGCCATGACAAACATATCTCACGATCTGCGTACTCCGCTCACGGCGATATGCGGTTATCTCGACCTTATCGAAAAGGAAAAGAATCCCGCAAAAATCAAAGAATATCTCGATATCGTAAAAGAACGTACGCTTACTCTCAAAACGCTTACGGACGAGTTGTTCAAATACTCCGTTTCCCTCGATAAAAGTCACGGCGTTTATTTGCAGGACGTATGTCTCAATACTCTCATAAGAGAATGTCTTCTCGACCAATACGAACAATTCAATCAAAAGAATATCACGCCCGTCATTGACTTGCCGCAAAAAAATATCAATTGCGTAGCAGACAAAAAGGACCTCGCAAGAGTCTTTCAAAACATTATCGGCAATGCCCTCAAATACGGCGAAGGCGACTTCGGAGTAAAACTCTATGAAGACGGCGTTATTGATTTTTATAACACTGCGTCGGGACTCACACAGCTAGACGTCGAGAGAATGTT
>CALWBV010000027.1 GCA_944376205.1 uncultured Christensenellaceae bacterium | reverse complement strand
AACCTTATCACCCTTCATCAGCGTGGTGAAAAATATATAGGAGAATTAAAAATGACAAAAGAAACGAAACAGAATGAATTATTTTGTGACTATTTTGAACGCTGGATTAAAGTGTACAAAGATGGCGCAATTCGAAAAGTAACAATGAATAAGTATTTGCTTGCATTGTCTTGGTTGCGGAAGTTAATTCCAGATCTTCGCATAAGTGATATGGATCGTATTACTTATCAAAAACTACTAAATGACTATGCTAAGCAACATGAGCGGCAAACTACTATGGATTTTCACCATCAATTAAAAGGTGCAATATTAGATGCTGTTGATGAAGGATTAATTAGGCGTGATCCCACAAGAAAGTCTATTATAAAAGGCAAAACTCCTCGAGAAAAGAAGCCTAAGTATTTAAGTCAATTTGAATTACATACTCTCTTGCTTCATCTTGATTTGAGGTCTGAGGTAAATTGGGATTGGCTGATTCTCCTTATTGCAAAAACGGGAATGCGTTTTTCAGAAGCGCTTGCTATTACGCCGAAGGATTTTGACTTTGCGCATCAGGCAATTTCTATTGAAAAAACGTGGGACTATAAAGGATTGGGTGGCTTTTTGCCTACAAAAAATAAGTCTTCTGTTAGGAAAATTCAGATTGATTGGCAAACAGTTGTACAGTTCTCTGAATTGATTAAGGACAAACCGGAAGACGAACCGTTGTTCGTGAATTGTAAGGTATATAATTCCACGGTGAATGATATTTTACGTCGTAGATGTAAGCAAGCACAAATCCCAGTAATCTCAGTACACGGTTTACGACATACCCATGCTTCTTTATTGTTGTTTGCTGGGGTTTCTATTGCAAGTGTCGCACGACGTTTGGGACACTCGAGCATGACAACGACACAGAAAACTTATCTTCACATCATTCATGAATTGGAGAATAAGGACATTGACTTGGTAATGCGGGCATTGTCAAGTTTATAATAAGCTACGCTGATGAAGAAATAAGGTTTATAAAAACTTTTTCACTGTCTGTAAACTTGCACAGTCAGCCCTTGACTTCGGGGGCTGGTTTTTGCTATAATATGAGTACAATAACGAAACAATTCGTTTCGTTATCGAAGAAGAGGCATAAAATGAGAGTTCTGAATCAGGAAATACTTGAAAGAGTAGCGCAGTATAACATTGATTATCAAAGAGAGCACGGGAGAACGCCGAGCTTTAGAGAAATCATGCATGCCCTTAACCTCGGTTCTCTTGCGACCGTTCAAAGATATGTGAAAGCGTTGCAAAAATCGGATCGTTTGGAGCTGACAAGTACGGGAAATATTTTACCTTTACCTCAACTTGACGGTGGAGCGCGAATTGTAGTACCGCTGATTGGTGAAATTGCTTGTGGCGAACCCATTTTTGCCGTTGAGAATATCGAGGAAAGCTATGCTTTTCCGAAAGCGTTGTTCGGTGACGGGGAACTGTTTATGCTTCGGGCAAAAGGCAACAGCATGGTAGATGCAGGGATAAATAAAGGCGATCTGGTGGTATTACGCAGACAAACTACTGTTGATGACGGCGAAATAGTTGCGGCCCTGATAGACGGTGAAGCAACTCTTAAAAGGTTGTTCCATCGTGACGGGAAAATTGTTCTGCACCCTGAAAATAAGCGAATGAAAGATATTGTTCTTGATAGCTGCGACGTTCAGGGCGTGTTGGTAAGTTGTATAAAAATGTATTGAAGGCGAAAATGCTTTGAATATGATTTGCAGAGATAAGTTTCTTCGGTGCTGGATTTCTCGACCGCACATACGCAGAGCTTAAATCCACTCCTCTGCAAGTTACGAGAAAGGAGGGTTTATGGGTTATGCAAAACACATGGAAGCCGACGAAACGTCTGTGTACAAACTGCGGACAAGTTATTATCGGGTACAGGAACGATAAAGGATTGGTTAAGTTACAGTGTCCGAAATGCGGGCTTGTAATGGTAAGCAAAAGAATGAGCCGACGGCATGAGCGGATAGATATTACTCCTCCGCCGAGCGAATACATTGATAATTAAATACGGAATAACGACGTTTCAGGTCTGACGGTTGAAAGAGCACTGTGTTAGCGTAAATCCTGTTACAGGTCATATTCTTAGAATAGTCGAAGGTTAAACCGAGTAATCGAGAGGCCCCGACAGATGGATTTCCTTATTTTGGAAGTCTGTTTGTCGGGGCTTTTTGTTTTGTAAAAAAATTTTTGAAAAAAGTTGAAAAATTTTTTTGAACCGGAAATTAGGTTTCCAGTTTATTTGATATTATACAGGCAACAAGGGCAAAGGAGGTGAGAATATTGCAGAGCGCGACAGAACGTAGATTGTCTATACTCGAAGTTCTTTGTGAACGTCGCCATGACACTGTTAGCAGTTTAGCAGCAGAGTTTGGCGTTTGTGGTCGGACGATTCGTAACGATATAATCGTGCTCTCATGTTCTTATCCTATCTATGCTCAACAAGGTGGAAGAGGCGGCGTTTACATCGCTGAAAATTTCTGTTTAGGAAAAAAGTATTTATCAAAGAGTCAGGCAGAATTGTTGACCCACCTCTCTACTAATCTTGTTGGGGAAGACAAAATCATAATTGAATCTATACTAGCGACCTTTAGAAGTCCAGATGAAGGGAGAAATGCAAATGAAAACGCTTGATGATATCCGTAATGATCTGAAAGAGATTCGTTATTATTACTCACGTAAAACGATGTTTGATCGCATGAGTACTATTGTTGAAAGTGACGTGGTAAAGACGGTAAATAATTACAATTCTGTCATCAGATCTGCGCCGGCAATGCTTTACGACATTTATATGTCCGTGTACGTATTTAACAATACGCAAGAAGCTGTTGCTGACGATTGGGATATGTCGTTCTCCTATGTACATAAAGTTCATGAGAAACTGTTGCAATTTTTGCAGGCAAATATAAAAGGAGGAAGCAATATATGATTGATGAATTTTTCGAGCAATTGAAAAAGGCTACAAACGTATATCGCACTGAACAGTATATAGTTGTTCAGTCTTTCGGGGTACAGTTCAATAAAATCAGTGGCAGTGTAACAGTAAGTTACGATACCTACTACCCCAGGACAGAAGAATTGGACGATTTGTTTGAAGAGATGCATTCCGAAAGGTATTGTATCGATGGAAAACGTCTTCATTCGACTATGTATGTGCGGAAGTACGTTTACTACTAACCAGGCTTAAACGGGCGCAATAGTAAAGGCGTAACCTATGCGGCACTTGCAAGGATAAGAGTGGCCACTCACCGCAATATAACGCATGGGGCATTGGTCCGAGAAACGCGTTCGTTAGCAATATCTACAACTTAATAGCTGTACTATCAGCAATACGGGTAATGACTCGCTGTGCTATCGGCAATACGGGCAAGAAAATTCTATACACAGGAGGATACAACATTGGCAAAGAAAGATTACTCTGTCCGCAAATGGATGGTTCCTAAAAAGAGGGCTGAAAGTTATGCGAAAGACAGAAAACAAAAGGTACATACCTATGGCCCCAAAGAGGGGCAGGAACTGACGGATTACGAAGCGGGTCTCCGTTCCGGATACTTGCTCTGTCAGAGCGACCACGCAGGTATTTACAAGTACAAGAAAGCCCGCGATGAGGGCAAAAGTAAGGCGGAAGCCAAGAGAATTTCCCAGAAAAGGGGTAAGTAAAAAGGAGGAATAAAGTATATGGCAAAAGACAATGTAACGAACAAAATCGCAGTTGAACGCGAAACCTACGAAAAGAACGGCAAGACTTTCTTCTCGTACTTTATCAGAGGAACCGTCAGAGGTAAAGAAGTGAGGGCAGGAATTACCCCTCCTGATATCGGCGGATATACGGTACTCGATATAGTTTTCGGAGAAGCTATGGAGGCGGATCTCGTGGTAAAGCCGTACGAAATTAAAGATGACGTTACGGGTAGAACGATAAGCGGCAATACGTATGCGGTACAGAGTAAGGACGAAAACGGCGAAGTGTACGAGTGTGCAGTCAAACCCGCCCGTAAGTCCGACAAAGCGCTTCTTGACATGCTGCTCAGATAAAGCGCAATTAAACAACCAAGGCGGTTTGCATGTGTAGGTGCTTGCCGCCTTTTTTCAAAGGAGGTAAAAAATGTATAAAGAGTTAAATCAACACAAAAAAGCAGATACCGTAAAATGGGTAATAACTTTTATTCTTATAGTAATATTTTTGCTTGGAATGATTGGCTCATGTGCGGTTATTCTCAAAGATAAAGACAATACAAACGAAGTGAAACAACCTTATTCAGATACCGTTGTAACAGACGGTGAAGGCAACAAAATGGTAAGCGGAGAGGTTTATGCGATGCCTGCCAATATGATATTTTCGGCGACTTCTGCTGAGCCTACAAACGCAAGTGAAGGTATAAAATTAAACGCTACGGTATATCCGGAGACAGCGGATAATAAAGAAGTCGATTGGGAAGTATCTTTTGTCAATCCGTCATCTGCTTGGGCAAGCGGTAAGAATGTTTCGGACTATGTGAAATTAGTACCTGAATCTGACGGCGCAGCTGTAGCGACAGTTGAGTGTTTGAAGGCATTCGGGGAGAGAATAAAAATCACTGTAATTTCCCGTGCTAATCCTTTGGCCAAGGCAGAATGCGTTCTCGATTATGCACGTAGGATTTTAGATACGGCAATATATTTTCCTAAAGAAGATAGCTATTTGGTAGACTTTGGTTCGAATGAAGTATTGATAGATATAGTAAATCTTGATTATGATACAGTTTTTTCAAAAATGAAAGATAATTCTATATGGTCGGATTACTATACTAATTTGTTTATAGGCGCATACGAGTTAACTGAAGAAGATAAAGCAGATCCTGAACAGAAATGGGCAGATACATTTGTAAGTAAGACATTTAAGTTTTCCGATTATACGATAAAAGATTGTATGCTTGTTTATCCTGAAAGCGGAAGTGAGTACGGAGTTGATCCAAAACTCGAAATGGAAATTGCAGACGGGTTTGAAATTCTTGTCGATACATTTTTTTATGAGTGTAACGGCATCGGTATGTCAATGAATCCTATACCTTTCGGATATTATGTGGGCGGTAATCCTATTGAAATAGCTATTAAAATGTTGGAAAAACAAAAATCTTTACTAAAGAATTTTAATGAATCATTGTATATTGAAATGCTTGGTGAAATGGTGCAGTGGATAAAGGATAATCCTGATACCCCGATAATTACATACACACTGACATACGAAGGAAAGTATTCGACATACAGCAAGCAATTTACTGTCCGTTTCAATCCCGATACGGTTGAGATGCCTGTATTTGATTTGTCTTTGGATAAGAGTGAAATTGTTATCTGAAGGAGGGCAGAGGTATGAGTAATTACAAAATAAAAACAGGAGTCAGTGAAGTAGCTAAAATCTTGACCTATCTTTTGATAGTAATTATGATAACGGCTATAATAGCAGGGTTGATAAGCTATTTAAGCGCACCTAAGGGAATGTACTTAAATTACGGCGATACTGTTGTAAAAGAAAATACCGATGTAGCAATTATGGCAGACGGAAGCGACAATGTTTTCAAGGTAGCAAATACGGAAGGATTCGGCTCATATACGGTTGCTGATTGTATTGTCAAGGTAGTGCCTAATGTAGACGAACAGCACGATTTTGAGTTTACTATTGACGGGGATGAAACAGTATACAAATTCAGTTCAGAAAAAGATTTGACATCTGCGTTTTGCGAGGACTATTCAGGCAACGGAATAAAAATAGCTTCTGACGGTACGTTTGTTTTGTCCACGGAAAAAGTATCTATGATTGAGATTTTGCAAACAGTGTATGAAGGTAAAAAGGTAATACTTGATCAAGATATAAAAGATGTGGAATTTGGACAATATCCATACTTTGCTTTGTCAGTAACTTCGCCTGACGGTAAGCAAAACCTCAAGATACCTTTCAGATACTATTACGACGTTGTAGGGGTAGAACTTGATAAGGAGGTGATCGTATTTTGAATGCT
>CALWBV010000026.1 GCA_944376205.1 uncultured Christensenellaceae bacterium | reverse complement strand
ACAATGGCCAAGTGTCGGATAGGAACGGCAAAATTTTTTGCACTTCTATTGCTTCTTTATCACACATAAGCAAAAAGAGCAGGCAATGAAACTCTTTGCACAAAGAGGATTCAAAGACGTTACGATGAAGGATATATGCGAAGCAACACAGTTAAGTCGCGGAGGATTATATCTTCACTACGGAAGCACGCGGCAAATATTTGCGGAAATTATCGATGATCTGATGGGTTGTCAGGAAGATGAGTTTTCTGAAAAAATATCGAATAATATTTCGGCAAAGACGATTTTAACAGACGTTCTTGATCGCTATGCAAGAGAAATGAAGGATTCTCAAGGTGCTTTGAATGTAGCTATCTATGAATATTTCAGTTCGGAAAACGAGAGCGGAAACAATGCTTTGGTCAAGCAATATCAGAAGTCGCGCGTCATGTGGCGGCAGCTCTTGGAATACGGTATAAAACGCGGACAATTTAACGTTGTCGATGTTGACGCGGTTTTTGATCTGATCGCGTTTTCTTATCAAGGGGTGAGAATGTACAGCACTCTTATGCCGATAGACGAAACGATACCCAACAACATTGTGACAATGATAAAAAAGATTATTCTGAAAGGGGAGGAAGAATAAACTATGGCTTTATATTTCAGTGATTTCGATGAGGAAAAAATAGCATTTGTCAATCCTTGGGATACAACGAAAAAGCAAGAGGGTTTTCCTTCCGTAGCGGTATCTACGTTTTCGGCTGACATCGTTGAGGATTACGTCAGAGAATGTAATCCTCCGGAAATTGCGAAAATTTATACGGCAAACGGGTATTATCCGGTTTATCAGGCGGAATACAAAGGCGAAAAGATCGCGCTGTTCGTTTCAAGAGTGGGTGCGCCCGCTTGTGTTGCGGGATTGGAAGAGATAATTCAGATGGGCGCGAAAAACATCGTCTTGTTCGGCTGTTGCGGCGTTTTGAATGAGAATGCTACAAAGGGCAAGATCATTTTGCCGACCGCAGCGATAAGAGATGAGGGAACAAGTCAATATTATTTCCCCCATAGCGAGGATATAAAGGCAAACGAAGAGGGATTGAAAGCGGCTCGAAGATGTTTCGTTGATTATAATATCCCCTTTGTGGAAGGGAAGGTCTGGACGAGCGATGCGATATACAGAGAAACGCCCAAATTGATATCCAAAAGAAAAGATGCGGGCTGTCTGGGCGTAGATATGGAATGTGCTGCGGCTATGGCTGTGGCAAAATTCAGGAACGTTCCTTTTATTCAATTTTTATTCGGGGCAGACAATTTGGATTGCACAGAATACGATATGCGTGATCTTATGCTGTACGGTCGCAACGCGGGGAGCAAGTACCTTACTTTGGCTTTTGAATGTGGTATTAGGATGAAAAAGTAGCAAGATTATTCTTTCTAAACAGATTTTGTATAAATTGCTGCAAGAGATGCTCTCAAAAATAAGTATCTAAAAGAGAGGTGTGCAAATTTATATTCTGTTATAATAGAAACGAGGTGAAAAAATGGATACTCTCGAACGATTTAATGCCGCGCTTGCCTACATAGAAACCCATCTGGACGGAGTGATTGACGGCAAAGAAATATCAAAAATTACTTTCTATTCGCCATATCAGTTTCAAAAAATTTTTACTGCCATGTCTGGCATTCCGCTGTCCGAATATATCCGTAACAGGCGATTGGACAAAGCTGCTTTTGATTTGCAGAATACCGATGAAACGGTGGGAGCTATTGCACTGAAATATGGCTACGATTCTCCGACAGCGTTTAATCGTGCGTTTCAGAGACTGCATGGCATTGCGCCGAGCAGGATTCGGACGGAAAAAGGTTTGCAACTGAAAGCCTATCCGCCTATGCAATTTCAACTTTGCATCAAAGGGGCAACCGTTATGAAATATCGTATCGTAGAGCAAAAGGCTTTTCGTCTTGTGGGGTATAAATTACCTACAATGAGGATGAAAAATTTTGAACAGTTCAAGGAAATTCCGAAGTTCTGGGACGAGCATTTTGCAAACGGAAATTTTGCAAAACTGATGTCTATAAATCTGTCTGAAAAGCATGACAACGGTCGGGTAGACGGGGTACTCGGAATTTGCGTTGTTCCGGATATAGACAGCGACGCGCTCAATTATTACATTGCCACGGCATATGAAAAGGAAGCGCCTGAGGGCATGGAAGAACTCTTTGTTCCCGACTGTACCTATGCTGTTTTCGAGTGCAGAGGTAAGATTCCGTTTTCCGTGCAAGATATGACAAGAAGGCTTTACGGTGAATGGCTGCCGAATTCCGGTTACGAATGGGCAAACGCTCCCGATATTGAAAGATATTTTGACGGTGATCCGACGAGCGAAGAATACGTTTGTGAGCTATGGCTGCCTGTTCGCATAAAAGAAAGAGAGGGAAGATAAATGTATCATTGGAGATTAAAGGGGACTCCCGTTGAAATAGGAACAAGAATAGGAAATATATTCAAACGCTGTAATGCTGAATTTCCAATTGTATTGGATGATTTTCAGATGAACTACGGAATTGAAAGCGGAAAACTTCTGAAAGAGTATTTTTCCGAAGCCTATGACGAAGTGAAAGCTATCACAGACGTGATTGGCTACCCTCACGATAAATTTTTGGTGTGGATGATGTGCATGGGATGTTGTCTTGATATAGATGAAAACAGGTGTGCGGAAGTGCGTGGCTGTACGGCTTTTGCTTTTACTTGCGCGGGAAAAACATACTATGCAAGGACGAACGATTTACCACCTTTTCTTAAAAAAATCAGTAAAAGTATTTTATATCAGCCAGAGGATGGTAATACATTTCTGTTAAATACTTCGTCGTTTACGAATGGAGAAGAAGGGATGAACGAGCACGGGCTTGTTGCTGCAATGACCTTTGCTGTCCCGAAACTTGCGGAAATAAAACCTGGATTGAACTCTGTCTTTTTGGTGCGCTATCTTTTGGAAAAATGCAGAACGGTAGATGAGGGGATTTCTGCAATTCAGAGACTGCCTGTTTCGTCCAACTGTAACATACTGATTGCAGATAAGACGGGTCGAATGGTTGTCGTGGAATGCAATCCCTTTGAAAAGCACGTTCGCATTCCGCAAGTCAACGAATATGGGAATAAGTTTATAATTACCGTAAACGAGTTGTTATCGTCCGAAATGGCTATACATAAAGCAAGTCAAGGCGACACATTCTTTTCAAAAGAGCGGTATGCGACGGCAGAAAATGCGCTTTTGAAATTGAAAGATAACCCGATTGATAACGCAAAATCAATTTTAAGCGGCAAATGCGGCTTTATGTGTCAATACGCAAAGGAGCTGAACTTCGATACCGTTTGGGCAACGATTTTTAACCTCTCCGATCTGAAAATTTATAGGGCAGAGGGGAATCCTAACAAAAAAAGCTTCGTTAGCGATGATAGGTTGATGTGAATAAATTTAACCACATTATTAAAAGCGCAGGTATAACTTGCGCTTTTAATATATTTCCTCAAAAATTGTGAAAAAAATACTAAAATGCTATTGACAAATAAAGCATTATTGTATATAATCAATATATACAATATGGACGGATAAAGGATGAACATTCACATTTCAAATACGTCGGGCAAGTCGCTGTACGAGCAGATATATGCCCAAATAAAAAATCAAATATTGGATGGCACGCTCAAAGAGGGCGAGCCTTTACCGACTATTAGGGGACTTGCAAAAGATTTGCGTATTAGCGTAATTACCACTTCGCGCGCCTATTCGGATTTAGAGCGAGACGGTTATATCTACTCTGTTGTCGGGAAGGGAAGTTTTGTTGCGGAGAGGAATCGCGAATTTATAAGAGAACGCAATTTGCAAGAGATGGAAGAATATCTTACAAAGGCAATTGATATATCAAATAGATGTGGAATGAGTCAAGAGCAGTTAATTGATTTAGTAAAAACAATTTTTGAGGGTCAGTAAATTATGTTGAGTATAAAAAATTACAGTAAGCATTATAAAAACTTTGATATTGAAAACTTGTCGTTTGACATTCCAGATGGAACTGTTGTGGGGCTGATAGGCGAAAACGGAGCAGGAAAGAGTACTATAATTAAATCTATTCTCGGTGTGGTACACTCAGATAGTGGGCATATATTGTTCAACGGAACTGAAATATCTAAAATAAGTAAAAAGGAACGTCAACAGATTTCCTTTGTGCTTGACGACACGGGGCTACCGATGGAACTCAATCTTACGATGCTCTGTAACGTATTGTCTTGCATATACGACAAGTGGGATGCGGCAAAATTTAGTGAGCTGATACGCAGGTTTTCCCTTCCCGACAAAAAAGCACTCAAGGAATTTTCCAAGGGCATGAAGATGAAAGCGGCGATCGCCGTCGCTCTTTCCTACGACAGTAGGCTGTTGATTCTCGATGAGCCAACAAGTGGCCTTGACCCCGTCGTACGCGACGAGATGCTTCAAATGATTTACGATTACAACAAAGACGGGAACCGTGCCGTATTGCTCTCCTCACACATTACAACCGATCTCGAAAAAATCTGCGATTATATCGTCTATATTCACGAGGGAAAGATAATTTTCAACGAGGAGAAGGACGAACTGCTAAATAAATATGCTGTGTACAGCATAGATGAGAAACAATTAGAGGAGATTGATAAAGATGCTCTTTTAAGAACAATCGAAAGGGAGTACGGTATGGAAGTACTTGCAAAAAAGGATAAGATGCCGCGTGACTTCGAATACAAACCGGTTACGTTAGACGATATAATGTTGTTCTATTCAAAAGGAGAAAGGGTATGTTAGGACTTTTACTTAAAGATATATATAATATAAAAAAACAGGCAATCTGGTATCTTGCCATGATTGTGTTGTTCTGTGGACTGTCGATTGCATTAAAAAATGTTGCTTTTTCCTCTACAATCGGAATATTGATTACAGTTTCAATGCCGTTAACGGCAATAGCGTATGAAGAAAAAGACGGATGGCAGAAATTTGTAATTGCCAGCGGTACTAAAACGAGTGCGATTATAGGTGAAAAGTATTTATTGGGTATTGTTTTTGCCTTAATAAGTATGATTTTTTATTTGTGTACGTTTATGCTTGTTGGAGAGACGGAAAACCGTGCGGTAGAAATTACTGCTCCCATCTGTATGCAATTTTTCGTATTGTCTGTCGTATTGCCAATGGTATTTAAATTCGGCGTCGAAAGGGGGCGCGTGTACATGATTGTAGCGGTAGTTGCACTTATGGCAGTATTGATAGCTGTTTTCCCGCTTCTCGAAGATATGCAGGAGGGAGGGACAATATTTATAATTTGCGCATGCGTTTTTACGGTCGTTGCAATTTGCGTTTCATTTTTAGCGTCATTGAAAATTTATAAATCAAAGGAATTTTAAGGGAAATACATGCTATGCCTAGAAGCGCTGAACAAAAAATCAGATTACTCATATTATATGATATACTGAGAAAGGAATCAGATGCGGACACTCCTTTATCTACAAATGAACTGATAGAAAAGCTCAATGAGTATGGCATTACTGCAACGCGGCAGACTATCTATGACGATATAGAAATGCTGAACGCTTTTGGTTACGAAATTCTATGTGACCACGGCAGGAATAATCGTTATTTCGTGGGCGATAGGGCATTCGAGTTGCCGGAAGTGCAGATTTTGTTGCATGCCGTCGGCGCCTCGAAGTCTTTGTCCGCGAAAAAATCGGCTGTTCTTACGGATAAAATAGCCGAACTTCTCGGCAATGTGCAAGCGGATAAGGTCAAAGACCTATTGACTGAAAACGAATGCGAATACGGCAATGAAGCTATTTATTATAGCATAGACACTATCACAACGGCTCTTATCGAAAAACACAAGTTGTCTTTTCTGTATTTTGACATTGGGAGCAAAGGAGAGAGGATATATAGGAAGGGCAAAGAACGGTATGAAGTCAATCCCCTAGGCATGGTGTATTCTGGTGAATGTTTCTATCTTGTATGTTTCCACGATAAATACGGCAATCCAGCAAGCTATCGCATAGACAAAATGGATGATGTAAGGGTAGAAGAGGAGCCTATCACTAAGAAAAAAGAATACGAGAATTTTGATCTAAAGGCATATAAACGCGAAACTTTTGGTATGTATTACGGCGAAAAGACGGATGTTACACTGAGTTTCCCGAAAGAGCTTTTTGATATCGTGGTTGAACGTTTTGGCGATATTTCTATTTCAAGCCGCGGAACTGATTATCTTATCAAGCC
>CALWBV010000025.1 GCA_944376205.1 uncultured Christensenellaceae bacterium | reverse complement strand
CCATTTAGGCGTGGCTAGTACCATAGGGCTATGCCCGTATTGTGAAAAACCACCCGTTTGACGGGTGGATGTTTATTGTTTTATTAATTATAACAAATGTTTCGATTAAACTGTTAATGTTGGAACAAAAGAGATAAAATGCCTCTTGTCGCAAGATAAAAATTGGTGTAAAATAAAATTGCAGACGATATACAAGCGAGGTAAAAACTATGAGCACACTCAAAGCTGAAAAGTCAAATCCGTTGGGAGCAAGAATATGGTCGTCGCTGATTATATGCGGACTTATAGGACAGATTGCGTGGATTATAGAAAATATGTATTTTGCGACTTTTGCGCAGGACATATTCGAGGACACTGCAAAATACGGCAGCAATTATTATATCGCTACCACGCTCATGGTAATACTTTCGGCGCTTACGGCTACGCTTACGACGATTTTTGCGGGTGCTTGGAGCGACAAAGTCGGCAAGAGAAAGGTTTTTGTAACGGCCGGATATATTGTTTGGGGTTTTACGATAATGCTTTTTGCGACAATTCCGCTCGACTTTTCGTCGGACAAGAGCGGAGTGGTAATTGCGCTGTTGGTAATATTCGACTGTATTATGACCCTAGCGGGTTCGACTGCCAACGATGCGGCTTTCAACGCTTGGGTAACAGATGTGACGGATAAGACAAACAGAGGCAGGGTCAACACTATTCTGTCCGTAATGCCCGTACTCGCAACCGTTGTGGCGATAGTTTTGGCAATGTTCACTTATGACAAGGGAAATTACAAGGCATTTTTCGTCATACTCGGCGTGATACCTATAATAAGCGGAATTATTTCTGTATTTTTGTTAAAGGATTCGCCCCGAATAGTCAAATCGGATATGAGCGGATTTTCTGACGTGTTTTACGGGTTCAGACCTTCGGTAGCAAAAGATAACAAGTATATGTTTGTATGTCTTGCGGCGCTTTGTCTCGTCGGCATAGCACAGCAGACTTTTATGTCCTATCTCATCAACTTCATTACCATGACTCTGGGCATAAAAGATTATATTTTGCCGCTTGGAGTCGTGATAGTATTGTCGGCGGTAATCACGGGAGTTTTGGGTGTAATGTACGATAAATTCGGCAGAAAGAATTTTTATATTCCCGTGGCGGCGGTAACGGTCGCAGGCACGCTTGCGATATATCTTGCGAAGTTTATGGGAGAGGGAGCATATTTGCCTGTGTTGTATATAGGCGGCACTGTAATGCTCGGCGCAATGTTGTGTACGTCGGGTGCGCTTATGGCGGCTTTTCAGGATTATACGCCCAAGGGATACGAAGGAAGATTCCAAGGTGTAAGAATGTGTTTCACCGTACTTTTGCCTATGATAATAGGCCCTGTAATTTCGCTGATGATAGGTATCAACTCTTTCGATTCCAACGATTCGTCGATAGCTTCGCCGCCTTTTGAAATATTTCTTGCGGCATCTATAGTCGCAGCACTTGCGATAATCCCTATCGTATTTGTGGCAAAGGATGCCGACAGATTGAGACGGCAAAAGAACACGGACTTAAAAGAATCTATGGATAGCGATACCCTTGAAGTCAAAGACGAAAACCCGTCAGAAGAAAACGTCAAAGAGGATTGATTTAATCAACAGAGTCTTATACGGTTGAGGATATAGCAAAACAATACATATACATTAAAATAAATCGAGAGACTGTCAAAGCACAGTCTCTTTTTTGTTGAGAAAAATTACGGCTTGTATAAAGACGCAGTTTATGATAGAATTATTAGGCAGGAAATAAGTTATATATCAAGGCGCAATATGGATTACGGATATTATCTCAAGGACTATTTGCCCGACGGCGACAAGCTTGAAAAATACGGTTTTGCAAAAGAGGGAGAGACATGGAGTTACGAGAGCAAACTCGATGATTCTTTAATTCTTATGCTTACTCTTACGGACACGGATTTTACGGCAAAGGTATGGGATAAGGATTTTGAAGACGAATATCTGCCTTTCAATTTCGAAGATTCGCAAAATCCCGTGAAAGCGAGAGCGGAAGAGATAATAGCGGATATAGTCAAAGAATGTTTTGTATGTCTCGACATAAGGGAAAACACCGTAAAAGCGCTTGAAAACAGATACGGGACTTTGCACGAAGCGCCGTGGGAAGACGATCCTTACAGTATTACTTTTAAGACGGAAGTCGCAAAAAAGTGGTATGCGATAATGATGCGTATTACTGCCGACAGATTGGGACTCAAAGGGCGCAATCTTATAGACGTAGTCAATATAAAACTCATGCCCCAAGAGATAGACTCGCTTATAGACGGAGTACATTTTTTCAGAGCATACCATATGAACAAGATTCATTGGATATCCGTAAAACTCGACAAGGATTTGGACATGCAAAAGTTTTTGGCGCTAACGGACGAGAGTTATGCGCTTGCAGAAAACAAAAAAGCGGCACATAAAACAAAAAAATAAAAAAGATGAAACAAAAAAGGAAATTCAATCGAATTATAATAAAAGGGATTGTTGCATGGAGAAGCTTTATGAGAAAAAGAATTTTAACGACGGCAGTAATTTTTATAGTAATAATGCTTTTTGCCGCATGTTTTATCGCATGCGAAAAAGAGGGCGGCGGAATGTATGTGCCTGTCGGCGAATTGCCGTCGGGTGACGATTATGAAAAATATCCGGAAAGCAAGCCTGAAAATCCCGAAGATCCCGAAGAAGGCGACGACGAGCAAAACAGACCCGAGGTACAGTCCGGTTTTGTGGTAGACGGCGTTAAATACCAATTGTACACGGACGGCAACAACGAATTTGCAAGCGCCGTTTCCATAGCCGACGAAGACTTGTTCGAGGTGACGATACCGTCGCAAATCGAATATGAGGGAAAGACATATCTTGTCAAAGAAGTCGACCGCTTGTCAAAATGCAATGTCGAAAAAATCGTCTTGAGCGAAGGCATAGAGAAGTTGGGAGATTCTGCTTTTTCAAACGGTGAATATCTTATCGAAGTATATTTGCCCGATTCTATAAAGTATATCCCCGACAGAGCCTTTCAGGGATGTCAACAATTGAGCAAGTTGCGTTTTAGCGATCAGCTTAAGAGCATAGACTCTTACGCATTTGAAGACTGTTATGCACTGAAGTTTATCAGTTTGCCTGCCGGTTTGGAAAAGATAGTATATAATGCTTTTGAAGGCAGCGGACTTACAGAAGCGGAAATACTCGGTTCGCCGGATTGCGTAGGCGGAGTTTTGTTTGGTTCCAAACTCGAAAAAATTACTATTACAAGCGATTTGGATATAGGAAGAGGCTTTTACAGCGAATCAGTAAAGGAAGTAAATATCGTCAAAGGCTATTCCAAAATCGTACAAGACGTCTTTTGGTATAGCGGTATGGTTACGCTCAATGTCGGAGAGGGAATAGAGCAAATAGGCAACTATGCTTTTTCGAATTGTTCTTCGCTTGCGACGGTCAATTTGCCTTCGACTCTTACGAAAATAGGATTCGGAGCATTTCAAGGATGCGAAATGCTTTCTGATATAGACCTTCCTTTGTCAATCAAGACAATAGGCATGAATGCGTTCAGAAACTGTAAGACATTGACAAAAATCGACCTTCCCGAGGGGCTGGAAACGATTGAAGGATCGGCATTCGGCGGTACGTCGATAAAAGAGATTAATATCCCTTCTACGGTAACGGAAGTCGGCTCATTTTTGTTTTTTGAGTGCACCACGCTCGAGAGTGCTACTCTCAACTTTTACTTTTACGAATACGACGCAAAGAAGATTTGTCCTCTCGACGGAGTCTTGGGAGACTCTACAAAAAATACGCTTAAGAAGCTAGTCGTAAGAAATACGGGTAGTCTGAAAGAAGTTTACTACGGGTATTGCAAGGACTACGTAATGCTTGAAGAAGTCAGCATTGCTCAAGGTACGGAAAAGATAAGCAGCTACAGTTTTCAAAATTGTCCGTCTCTTAAAAAAATAGATTTGCCTCAAGGACTTTTGACAATAGAAGAATTTGCGTTTGTCAATTGTAAAAATCTCGAAGAGGTAGTTGTTCCCGAGAGCGTAGAAAGTTTTGATATGTATGCATTCGATATCAAAACGCTCGTCAAAACCACTGCGCTTACTCTTCCCGAAAGCTGGAGAGAGGTTCAAAACGTAATTGTCCTCGATTGCGAGGGGGCGGCAGTTACTTCAGACGGCTATTCTCTCGTAGAGACAGAGGGTATAAGATATCTCGTAAAGGACGGCAAAGCGCAGGTTTTGAGTATCGTTAGCGATATCATTACCGAGCACGTAATCTTGCCCGACAAAATTACGGCAGAAGGTACAGACTATACCGTTGATTCTATACACTCCTATGCTTTTTACTGGGATGACATTCTCACAGCGGTGATTCCCGACAGCGTCAAGACGATAGGAGAAGGCGCTTTTTACGAATGCGATAAACTTATTGCCGTAACGCTGGGCAACAGCGTCGAGACTCTCGACGTGGGAGCTTTTGCAAATTGCAAATCGCTCGGGCAGATAACTTTGCCGTCCTCTTTGGTCGAAATAAGAGGATCCGTATTTGCAGCTTGCACGGCGCTTGAGAGTCTGACGATTCCTGCGTCCGTAAAATATATCGGACAAAATATGATAAACGGATGCGTCAATCTGACAGAGGTAATTTTTGAAAATCAAGAAGGCTGGACGAGTCAATCTGTTCCTTTCGACGTATCAGATTCTGCGGCAAATGCCGAACTTTTGAAAAATAACAGCGTTATTCTTCAAAGAGCATAACTTCCTATAAAAATCAAGGCGGAAATTTTCCTGCCTTGATTTTTTGTATTCTGTGCGGCAAAGTCTGAATTTACAGGTGAAAAATCCAAAATAAATACTAAATCACGAAACAAAACACGTCTCTCAATCGAATTAAAGGTGACAGGGGTAAAAAATGGATAACAATCTCGACAACGTAAATTACATAGTCAATACGTACTCCGATATGATATACCGTTTGGCATATCAGAACACCTTCAATAAAAGCGAGGCGGAGGACATAACGCAGGAAGTATTTATGGCAATGCTCAAGAAGATACCTTTCAAGAGCGAAGAACATATGAGGGCTTGGCTCGTAAGAGTCGTAATCAACAAGAGCAAAGACTACTTAAAGTCAAAAAGACGCAAGGTTCTTCCTTTGGACGAACATTGCGAAATAAGTGTTACGGACAAAAATATTCATGACAGAATCGAGGAGATCGACAAATTGCCGCCCCTCGACAGGCAGGTCATATATCTGTTCTATTATGAGGGATACAGCGCAAAAGAAATTGCGAAAATGACGGGCAAAACCCGCAACGCCGTAAACATACGGTTGTCGAGAGCCAGGGAAAATTTAAGGATTCTCATCGAGGAGGGTGAAGGAAATGATTGATTGCGTTTATACCAAAACAATGTCGTCGGTTTCTTTCGACGCAGAAAAGAAGAGACTGCTTCTTCAGAATATGTATGAAAATCTCGAACCCGCAAAAAAGGAGCGCAAGGCAACTTTGGCAAAACGCAATATTTGGATAAGCGCCGTTTCGGCGGTATGTGTGGTTGCCATAGTATGCGCTTTGGTATTCGGCGTATTCGGATATCAGATAGCACACAGATTCAGAGTCAACGATCCTATATCGCAAGAGGACTATTTGCATATAAGCGATACTGCACGCAATGCGCAGTATCTTCCCAATCTGATGTTGATGTCAGGAGGGAACGAGGGGCAGATAGCCGCCGGCAATGCCGTATTGGCCGGTGAGTCGGGCGATGGCAATTCTGCAGACGATTTTTACGATCAATGCGACATAAGCGTTGACGATTCAGAACTTGACTTCGGTATCGAAGATTACCGAAAAGTAAGCGACGCTCTGGGATATATAGATTCGCCCTTGCACGAAGGAGCGGCAACGGTTGACGAGATAAAGGACGAAATAATTTTCATACTCGATCTTATCCCCGGATACGATCAGTGGTACAGATTGCCTTACAATCTGCCTCATATAATAGACAAACACAAATACAGCGATTACTTATACAAACTTTCATACGACAAGCCGTCGGAGACCATATCCATGACCCGTATTCTCTGGAATACGACAGTGTCGGTTTACGACAGCGCTACCCGAAAAGTTTACAGCAGTTATGCCGATGACGATTGTTATCAGGCGGAGATGCTGGAGGTAATTTATACGCATGACAGTCAAGGAAGGGAAGTCGTCAAGTGCGTCAATACCTACTATTTCGTGCTCAACGGCAATTATTATCCTATCAGCAGACAGTATCTTGTAAACGTCAAGGATACTTCTGCGACAAAGATATACGTATATTTCACTATGTCCAACGATTTGAAAGAAGATTATTACGGTACCGACAATAGTCTTCAAAACAATCCTACAAGCAGGGTTTACGATATCCGGGATATCCACGATGAAGGTATTTTTGTCAAAGGAATACAGCTCGACTATACAGGCAACGACAATATCAATCTTCTTAAGTTCGACAAGTGGTATCCCTCTATGTATTCGTCCGTACCAGTGACGACCAATATGGCGTTTTACAGCAAGCAGGGAGACGATACGGCTTTTTATACGGACAGCTGGGATTACTACGACGAGGAAAACAGTAAGGGATATACAGATTTTGAAAACGCTTACGACTTCAGCAATTATGTCGAGGAAGTCGACGGCACTACGACTTTGTCTATGGGCGCCGTAAAGAAAATTTTCGCTACCGACATATCAAAATACTATCAGAAAGGATATTGTAAGTACTGCGAAATGCACGACTATCCTTACAGCGATTTCGTAAGAAGCTGCGGACATATCGTCTCGGGAGAGGAGATATCCCGCCACGATAAATGGTGCGTCTACAATGCATCCAATACGACTTTCGACGAACCTTTCGTAAGGCAAAAAATAATCTCGCAGCTTAAGTCCATGTACAGCGTAATAGGACTTACGTCAAGACCTTTCGACACTTACGAGGAAAACAGTTTGTACGGATTCGAATACGCATTCGACGAATATACGTCAAATCTGTCAGCCGATTATCTGAAGGCTTATTATGATTTCGACGAAGTCGTCTCGACGATTACGAATGCCGAAAAGACTTTCTCTGCCATAACTGAAGAATACGTCGAAGAAATTATGCTGGGCAGGGCGAATTTCCTATACGGAATCAAAAGCAAGACCGTATATAAAAACAGCGTGCTCGAATACGATTTTACCGTGAAATTGAGTGTAAATCCCGATTTGGTCAAAAGAGGAAAAGATTATTATCTTGCGCTTTATTACGCAGAGATTTCCGGAAGATACATATCGGCTATCGTTGTCGATACCGTAAAAATCGACATGACCCAAACGCAACTTTCCATGCAGGGTAAAACGACCTATGACGAAATACAAAAACATATTACCGATTATTCCGTATTAAGCGGCGGATTCTCGGGCGATTTAGTGGTCGGAATCATTAGCTACGATTCCATGGGAAAAGTCGTAATCGAGACGCCTTGCGTCGAATTGCCTGTGGTATCTTCCGACCGATACGAAACTGAAAAAATATACCGACAGGGCGCTATCCGTATAAGGTTGACGTACAGGGTAAATAAAAACGTATATGTGTATATTATTCCTGAATATGCCTCCTAAAAAACATATTTATTATATTAAAGAACGGCAAGGAAGCCGTTCTTTTTTTGTTATTAGAAAACCACCCGTTAGACGGGTGGTTCAAAAGAGGCTATGCCGATGAGTGCTGAAAAAGTACCTCCTG
>CALWBV010000024.1 GCA_944376205.1 uncultured Christensenellaceae bacterium | reverse complement strand
GTGATTTTGTGAATTTTCAGCGGTTGTCCCGAATCCCGAGCGTACTAAACGTACGTGACGGTGAGGGACGTTCCTGAAATTCGCAAAGGCGCAGCGCTATACAAGGGCGCCAAAAGGATGATATGATAAACATAGTATTAGTCTACCCCGAAATCCCCAACAACACAGGTAATATAGTCCGTACTTGCGCAGCGACGGGCGCAAAGCTGCATGTAATAGAGCCGTGCGGTTTTAGCTGGGAGGATAAATATCTGAAGAGAAGCGGATTGGATTATTGGGATCTGGCAACGGTAAAAAGATACGAAAACATGCAGGCTTTTTTGAAAGCCAACTTTTCGGACAAGGCGGATTTGAACGATAATGTGGCAATTGCCGTGAGAAACACCAAGGTCAACTCGGGCGAACAATTCTTTTTCGCTTCGACAAAGTCGGCACACAACTTTACGGAAGTCAAGTATAAAAAAGATTGCTGGGTATTTTTCGGCAGAGAGACAAAAGGCCTCGACGAAGAACTTCTGCATGAAAATTACGAAGACTGCGTGCGCATACCTATGCGTGCAGAAGCACGTTCGCTCAATCTTGCCAACAGCGTTGCGTTGTTTATTTACGAATATCACCGCCAGCACGGTTTTGACGGACTCAAAGAACAAGGCAAACTTACAAAATATTGATAAGTTATACGGCACTTATTATAACGCAATATTCGCTTTTTTCCAGGGAATAAAAGACGCTTTATATCAAAAGGTTATCGGGATAATGAAGTATAAAATACTATTTGCCAAGCGATAGCAATATGAGGACTGAAAGAAAAACGCTTGAGTTAAAATCAAAAAAGACGGACTGCAATGTCCGCCTTATTTTTATCTGTTTTTTATCTGACTTATAAAGTCTCGCCTCAAAGCTTAACGTAATTTACCTTATACAAAATACTTCTCGATAACGTCCCGCATTTCGTCTATACTCTTTGCCTCGAAACCTGCAAGTTTGATTTGTTTTTGTCCCTGCATACCCCTGCAATAATAAGCGATATGCTTTTTGAAATTGGCAAGCACGTATGCGGGATGATGATACTCGAGCAACGTATCGAAGTGGGTGAGAATGTCTGCTTTTAACGAGTAACCGTCGGGTACGCAATTTTTGATTTCGCTGAAAATCAAGGGATTGCCGAGTGCGCCTCTCGCTATCATTGCGCCGTCTGCGCCCGATATGCGCATAGCTTCGTCGTAGCTCGCTTTGTCCGTTATATCGCCGTTGACATACACGGGAATATCCACGGCGTTTTTGACCTTGGCAATAGTCTCCCAATCGGCTTTTCCGGAATAGAGCTGCGCACGGGTACGTCCGTGTACGGTGATAGCGCTTGCTCCTGCATCCTGCATGGCTTTAGCAAAGTCTACGGCTATGATCTTGTCGGAAGTTACGCCTATACGGAATTTGACCGTTACGGGTCTTTTGCCGCTGAGCGCCGCTTTTACGACTTCGCACGCAAGAGGAATATTTTCGAGAAGTGCGCTGCCCTCGCCGTTTCGCACTATCTTGGGTACGGGGCATCCCATATTTATGTCTATGACATCGAATTTTTCAAGAGCTTTGTGTTCGACCGCACGTCGAATAAAATCGGGTTCGCTGCCGAAAATCTGTACGCACTTTATCTTTTCGCTGAATGTGGTATGTAGCAAATCTTCTGTTTTGTCGCTGCCGTAGACAAGCCCTTTTGCGGAAATCATCTCCGTATAGGTCATGTCTGCGCCCCTCATTGCGCATACCTTGCGAAAACCTACGTCGCTGTAACCTGCAATAGGCGCAAGTACGGTTTTATGGCAAAAATCAACCTTCACTTTTCTTGGCTTCCTCCCACAATTCGTCAAGTTTTGCAAGCGGTATGCCTGCCGTCGAGCCGCCGCACTTTTGCTCTACGTAAGAGTATCTTCTGACAAATTTGTCGATAGTGCCTTTGAGTGCGACTTCGCTGTCCACGCCCTTCCATCTCAAGGCATTGACGCATGCAAAGAGTAAATCTCCGCCTTCTTTTTCCGTCTCCTCTCCCTGCGACTCGGTAAATTCTCTGTACTCCTCCTGAATCTTGTCGAGTACCTGCGAATAGTTTTCAAATTCGAAACCGCCCTTTGCGGCAGCTTTTTGCACCTTCTCGGCACGCATGAGTGCAGGCAATGCCTTTGCGACATGCAACATCTTGTCCGACTGACTCTTGTATTTTTTCTCCTTTGCCTTTGCCGCATCCCAGGCTTTGAGCGCTTCTTCGGCATTGTTGGCAACTACGTCACCGAAAATATGAGTATGACGGTCAATGAGTTTGCGACAAATGCCCGACAAGCTGTCCTCTACGTTGAATTCGCCGTTATCCTCGCCTATCACGCAATGAAAAATACTCTGCAAAAACAAGTCGCCGCTCTCCTCTATCATATTGTCGATATCCTCGTTGTTGATAGCTTCGACGAGTTCGTAAGCTTCCTCGATTGCGTTTTCTCTTATGCTTTCGTGCGTCTGCGCCTTGTCCCACTGACAGCCGTTTTCGCCCCTCAAAATACGCATGATGAGATAGAGGTCTATGAAGTTGAAACGCTGTTTTTTCGTGAGCTCTTTTGCAGGGACGAATACCACGGACGAATAGTCGTATTTCTTTTGTCTGTCGAGTTCGTAGACCATTATCTTTTTGCCCGAAAAATATATTTCTTCCTCATCGCCGAGAATGTTTTGCAATACGAGTTTTACCTCGCCGGCAACGAAAGCGTTGTCTATGTCGGTAACGGTAAGGGCAAGTCTGGTATCGTAATTGAAACCTTTGAGCGAAAGAAGCTCGTAAGCGCTCACCGTAAGCATGCCTACACAAGGTTCACCCGAGACTATACCTCTCGAAACGGAAGGAATGATAACGACGTCCTTGCATTTTTGTTTGAGTGCGATTACGGATCTGTCGTCATAACCGCTGCCGTTGACGCAATATACTGCGTCGCAACCTTTGCTTTCGGAGAGGAGATATTCGACTATTTCCTTATCGAGGTCGTCGAAGTCTCCCGACTTTTCGTAAATGAAATCCAGGCTTTCAGCCGTAATGCCGTTTGAAACGAAATATTCGTATGTATCGGTCAATTGAGTCTTTACAAACACCTTGTCGGCGGCGCCGATAGCCTTGGCGCCGTCAATGGTAAGCTGACCGTTTTTGCAACCGAGTCCCACTACGGTAATCATAGTTTTGTATTCTCCTTATAAAGTTTACGTCTTCTTATCTTCTTGGCAATGCCTCTGAATACAGGCAATGACGCAAGTTCGTCGGGGTGTATAGCACGGGTAAGAAAGATTGCTCCCGCATAGACCGTTATGCCTATAAGCGCACCCGCAATGACTGCGAATAAAGGATTTGAAATCAATCCGCAGGCGAAGACCGCCACAGACATTATAACACCCGATACGAGTATCTTGGCAATACTTTTGGAGAGAATTGTATTTTTACCGACGAGATTATTGTAGACAAAAGCGTTGGCGATCATGGAATAAGCGTAAAACGCAACGGTAGCCAAAGCGCAAGCCTTTATTCCGAATCGTGGCGCAAAGATGAGCTGCAAAGCTATTTTGAACGCCGCACCCGTGGCAACGTTGACAAGCACGGCTTTTGTTCTGCCTAGTCCCGTCAATACCGCATTAAAAACTTCGAGCAAGGAAAGAAGAATTATATTGATTGCCGAAACCGTCATCAAAGTTGCGGTAAGTCCCGAATCCGTAGGGGACAACGCAGGATATATCAAAGACACTATCTGCGGTGCAAGAAAAGCACAGCCGACAAAGAAGGGAAAAGCTATGAGAAAACATACCTTGATTGATGTGGCAGTGCGCTGTTTTATGGACACTACCTCGTAATTAGCCATAGCGCTTGCAAGCGCAGGGACTATTGCGACGGCTACGGACATTGCAAATACTACCGGCATATTGATGAGAGAATTTACGGGACCCGTAAGCAGTCCGTAATGCTTTACCGCATTTGTATCGCCGCCGAAACCGAGAAGATTGACAATCATGATACTGTCTGCAAAAGCGACGAGAGGGAAAATCAAGCCGCTCAACATTATAGGCAAAAACGTGGGGAAAAAAGAAAAGTCCGCAGGGGCGTATTCGATCTTGCGAAGTTGTTTTCCCTGCACGGTATATCTGATAAATATATATATAAATCCTGCGAATTCGCCAAAGCTGACCGCAATCAAACTGCCCGCAACTGACTGAATTACGCCGTATTTTGCAAAGTATGTGGCGGCGAGCAGACCGACAGAAAGTTTTGCAATTACTTCGACGACCTGCCCTACGCCTACTGCGGTCATATTGCCGTTGCCGAGAAACCAGCCCTTGAATACGCCTGCGAGAGTTACGAAAACTATTGCGGGCGCTACGGCAATATAACATATATATACTCCGGCCGATGACTGTGCACCTGCCAAAAGCCGAGAGAGAACGATTGTCAAAGCACTTCCGATAAGCCCTGCCGATACCGCATAAGTCAAACTCTTTTGCACAAGCGTACGCACTCCCCCTCTGTTGTCGAGAGAGAGTTCGGCAGATACGAGTTTTGACACGGTAACCGGTATGGCGCTCGCCAGAAGCGCAAGTATAAGAGAGAAGAAGGGAAACACAAGCTGATAATAGCCTATCCCCTCTCCTCCGAGTACGGACGTCAACGCAATACGGTAGACTCCGCCAAGTCCTTTGGCAACGATACTGCAAAGCGCAAGCGATACCGCTCCCTTTGCAAAAGTTTGCTTCTTCATCCTATGTTGTACGCAAGATATTGCGCCATAGCGTCGCAAACGACAAAATCGCTGCCTTCGAGTTTTTGTGCGCAAAGCACTATACCGCCGTAAAGATCTCCGCGACTCACAAGCGGAACGATATACTGTTCGCCCGACTCCTCTTGCGACGTCTCGGTCGTCTTGACGGGGTTGTCGGTAATATGCTTGCTTCGGCGGTTGACGAGAAGATTATACAATTCTTCGCTGATTTCCTCTCCCTCGAGAGGTTCGCTTCCGCCGCAATGAGCAAGGATAGCGCCCGTATCGCATATAAACGTTTCCTTGCCCGTAGTCTTATAAAGAATCTTGCACATCGTGTGAAGCTGTTCGCTGTCGGCTCCGACTTCGTTGTACTTTTTGAGTACGAGTTCGGCTTTGTCGTTGGTATAAATTTCGAGGAGTTCTCCCTCTTTGAGTTTGAGTACTTTGCGCAATTCCTTGGGAATTACCACTCTTCCCAATTCGTCTATTCTTCGTACAATACCTGTCTCTTTCATAATTTCCTCCAACGCTAGTATGAGCAAAGATATACCTTTTATCATACCGTTTTTGAGAAAATCAATCATTTTTTGCGATACGTTTTAATGCGGTACTATAGCTTTCCGAATAAGATTCATCCGTTCGGATTCGGAGGATGATTTTTCGACACGATCTTTGCATGAGGATAACACACCGAAGGGAAAATTTTGACTTTGACCACGGGGACGGTCTCGTCTATCTCCTCCCACTCGTCGAGCGAACTTTCGAGATTCGTGCTTACCTTGTGAGCATAAAGAGGCTTGCCGTTGACGGTTTTGACAAGGACTTTGCCTGCCGCTGCGCTTCTTACGTATAAAGGACGTTTCATTACTCATACCTTGTGACGAAAATCTCCGTCATCGTGTCGTAACCGGGCGTAGTGCAAGGTATGCCGTACGTACCGAATTTCTTGGAATAAGATTTTGCGTGTTCGAAGGACGTGGCAATCTTATAGTTTTTTTCGCTGCCGAAAGTCGTAAGCGTGGTAAATTCTGTTACGTCTCCCGCAAAATAGATCGTCATACCGTCGGCATTGTCGTGTATGCAACCCGTGTAAAGTGCCGTTATGCTTCTGGGCAAAATAACGTAGGAAAGCGCACTGTTGAAAGCAATGCCGTCCGTATAAATAATTCGCACGCCTTCGGGGACTATAAGCGTCTCGAGATAAGCATTATTCTTTATCGCACCCGTAAAAATCTCCGCAATATTGTTTCTGACGGTATAAACCTTGTCTTTCTTGCCGCTCGGATAATAAATAAGCTGCGTATCGGAATATACTACGTTATCGTAAACTTTAAGAGTTTTGTTGCAAGGATTTACGTAAACGTTTTCAATTGCTCCCTTGAGTTTATAAAGATCGCATTGATCGCTAAATGTAGACGGGATATAAAGTTCTGTGATTCCCGTTATCTCCAAATCGTCGGCGAGAGCATCGAATCCGCTGACCGTTCTGCCCTCGAAACATTCTGGAAGAATCAGTTGTTTTATCTCTGAATTATAGGGTGTATAGCCTGTTATAAATCCGCTGCTGTTTACGCTTATTCCCTTGCTGTAAAAATTGTAGACGAAATCATAGTTATGCGTTATCTTCAAATCGGCAGAGTAAATCTCTCTGTTGCCGTCATTATACCAGTTTCCGTCTGTATCCAATTCCTCCGACAAATTCGACATATCGGGCGCCGTAACCGTGCCGCCGTCCATAACGTAACACTCCTTAAACAATTCCGCAAAAGCGTAAAATCTTACTCTGTGAAACTCTGCGACTTTAAGTCTTTGATTGCATATTCCCTCAAATTCGTCACGTGCATTCTCAACGATTTCTTCGTGTACGTTGTTAAGCTCGTCAAGCTGTTTCATTACTTCGGTGAGCACGTTGGGAGTTTCGCCCAGGTCGCTTTCGAGTACGTTGAGAGACCCTTCGACGTCAAACGCCTTGCAATTTTTGGCTATGCTCTTGAATACGACGGAATTGTCTTCGGGCAGATAACCCGTAAGCTGCATGTCCACATGTCCCTTGTACTCCGTAAGATTGTTGGGAAGCGTAAAGGTTATGCCGTCTTCGTACTTCAATATCGGGGATATATATTGAGCTTTGGGAATATTCTTGCTGTTGTAACACACAAACTCGAGACAATAGTCGTATTTGCCTGCGTCGCTTGCGGTAGACGTAATCACCACGGTATCGGACATGCTGCTGTTTTGAGCGAGTATATAACTCTGATATGCCTCGAGCAAACCCGTATCGCCGTGATACTTGAATTTTAATATCATAATATCTCCAAAAAGGGGAAAGAGTGAAACGCACTTATATCATATCACTCATATTGCGAAAAGCGGCGGACGAGGTGCAAAAAACTTATGAAATCTTATGCAAAAACGTCACCGACGCAAAAAATGTCGAACGGCAAATTCCGATGTGGATAACTCGTCTTTTTAAGGCATAAAAGCCCATATTTTTGAATATATATATTGATATATAATATATACAATATAATTGAGTTATCCACAAAATCGAAATTTTTATGTGGATAACTCATGTATAAACCCCTTTTTAACCTTCATTACCGCATTTGAGCGTAGGTATTTTCTTCATCGCAATACGACATACGTCACGGCTTCTTAAAACAATGTCATTTTCTGACGTCATTGTATCGATCTTATCAAAAAATTTTGCACTCGCCTTATGCGTATAAATCCTATAAGGATAAAATAAAATTTAATATGTATCTTTACGAATACGTATTTATATTTCTTACGGGCGCAACTTTGGGTACCATAGTCCGCTATATCGCAGGCTACAAAAAACACGCCTATATATATGTTACCTTCAATATCCTGACAGGCGGCGCAGGCTGTATCTTTTCCGCCCTCATCGGAAGTATAACGTATATGCAGATTTTCGTCAGCGGCATAGGCGGCATAATAGGACAATGCGTGTATGTGATTTACAGGCTTATTTGCGCCGTGTTGCAATACGCATGATTTGTACGTGATATAAAAAATAAAATAATTTTCCTCCTTATTGTATGTTATTTATTCTCGGGTATCTTTTCAAATACCACTTCTATTACACCTTTATAATTTTCTTTTTTAGTAACTCTTGCCGTATATGTATTTGTTTTGTTACCTTC
>CALWBV010000023.1 GCA_944376205.1 uncultured Christensenellaceae bacterium | reverse complement strand
TTTTCTAATTGTTCGAAGTTGTAGCCTATATTTCTTAGAGTTTCTTCAAATCCGAACCAAGCAAGTAAGTTTTGATTATATGTATCCTGAGCAAGCGGATCTTCTTTGTCCCACTTATCTCCGAATAATTCTGACGGAGCATAAAGTCCTGTTCCGTTCATAGTGTCATATAAAAGGTTGTTAATTTCGTCTTTGTATTGCTTATAAAAGCGTACTGTGTCAGAGTAGTAGATAAGTTCTCCTACAACGCCTGATTGACAGCCATAGTAAAGTACATCTGTGAAGATATGTTTTTTGTCATCATAATCGCTCCACCTCGAGATTACATAATTGCAAACTCTTTTAGTAAGCTTGTTATCTGTATTTCGTTTGACTTCTTTTATATTTGCAAGGATAAGTTTCATTATGCTACCTCCATAAAGTCATCGAGACATACTTTCTGATAAGTACAGCCGTATTCAAAAAACAGATTGCCGTCTTTATCTTGCATAAGGTCATAAGTAATAACGCTTATTTTCCCTCTGTCTGTTACGGCTATCTGAGCTTGTTTTCTTGCAGTGTCAATGCCTACAATATTGAAAGTGATGAATTCTTCGCCATCGAAGATTTCGAATTCAGAGAGATAGTATCTTTTGAATTCATTAAATTGGGAAACTTTGTTTTCCATAGGATTTACCTCCAAATTTTATTTTGCCTTTTCGGCAGAGGCAAGGTAGCACCGATTGAGCATAGGTCTGTTTGCGTATTGTGAGATAATCCGGAAGTCAATGAGCACCGAAAAAATATTGCTTTATAGTCGATATGATTTTTGACAAATAAAAAAGCCGAGAAGAAAATCCTTCCCGGCTTAGGTAAAACAATATATTTAATTTTTAAGTGATATTTTTTCGCATTGACTTCAGCTAAATCTGTGCTACGCTAGCCGCTACGAAACGGCAAAAAATTGGAGTATTTTAATGTTATAATACAAAATGATTATAAGTATTGCAAATTTAATAGCGGTCGTTTATAATATAAATATCTATATTTGACTATTTGGAGGGAATATGAACAGGATTTTTTTGTCACATAGTAGTGTCGATAAGGATTATGTTGAATATATTGCAGATAAATTTGGTAAGGATATAGCTGTGTACGATAAATTTTCTTTTGAAAGTGGATTAGGTACTTTTGAGGAAATTTTAAGAGGACTTGATTCTTCTGATATTTTTGTTATATTTTTATCTTGCGCCGCTTTAGAGAGTGAATGGGTAAAAAAAGAGTTAAACATATCAAATGATTTATTAAATAAAGACAAACTAAAACAAATTTATCCTATTATAATAGATAAAAATTTAACACATCATGATCCAAGGATTCCAAATTGGATGCGGGAAGGGGATAACTCTTACGTTTTAAGATATATAGGAGGGCGTAAAATAGCATATAGGAAGATTAGAGATCAATTAATGATTTTGAATAGTAGGAATAGCAAGAACTATAATATTTATGTTGGGCATGAAGATTTAACTAAAAAATTTGATGATCAATATTATGTTTCACATGCTTCTATTAAATGCATTGTCGCATGTGGGATGGAAGGAATAGGCAGACAATCATATATAAATTATTGCATAAAAGTTCCTAAAACGTTTAACGAATCATATGAGCCGATAGTTATTGCTCTTAGCAGGACAGATTCTATTGATGTAATAATTTCAAAATTAATTGAAAGTGGATTTTGGGATGATGAAGATCTAACAATAAAAGACATTAATGATTTATCTTTTGAAAATAAAATATCGCTACTGTCATCTATTTTTAGCGAAATACAAAAAGTAAGGGAATTTGTGATTTTTAGAGATGGAGGGGCACTCATACAGCATCAAGAGGTAGTGTGGTGGTTTGCAAAGGCTTTAGAACCTATCAGAAATGAATTAACAATAGGAATAGTAACTTGTTATAATGTTAAGCATTCTATCACTTCTAAATACTGTTATATAGAAAAAATTAATGAACTTGATGAATCTGGGAAGTTGAAAATGCTTGATAAATTATCAAAAGCAAATAATATTTATTTAGATAGGGAAGATATTCAATTTTTTCAAAATATTGTAACGGGGCATCCTATGCAAATTCTTTTTTGTATAGAGAATATAAAAAGGTCTAGTCTGGAAGAGGTGAAAAAGAATTCATTTGAAATAAAGGACTTCCTGTCGGACAGTACGATTCAAATAATTGATAAATATTTAGTCCTGCTGGACTATAAAAATGAGAAGAAAGATAAGTTTTTGTCTTATCTAACATTTTTGGCAGGATATTCAAATATTCCAGTTAAGGAAATAATGAAAATAAATTCATTGGAAGAAGATTATGATATTTTTTATCATGATTTACTATCGTTTTGTATAGTTAGAAGAACTGGCTTGAATAATGACTTAATAAGCGTTTCTCCTTCTGTAGTTGATTATATAGAGAGATGTGGCATTAAGATACCTGAAAATATTAATAACTATTTACAGAAGGAATATGAATTGTTTAAAGAAAGCTTAAAGGAAAATAATTTAGACGAATATTGTTATTCGCAAATAGAACAAAATTTGAAAGAAGCAATTATTAGAGGTGATTATATAAGTGACTATAAGATCATTTATCCGTCCATAATATTAAAAGCAGTTATCAAATTATATAACAATAAAAGCTATGATAAAGTAAAAAACATCTGTTGCAATAGCATGGCAACGATGGATTTGTGGGATAACATAATAAGGCAAACATTATATTTTTATTATGCTATGGCGGTTGCAAGAAAAAAAGAGCAGTCCATATTTGAGATCCTTGCGGTAAAAGTTCATGACAAAGAAGTTTTGGAAAAATTTCAAGTAGACTTTGTTAAAGGATTTTATTATAAATTAATAGGTCATTATGAAGATGCAGTCAAACAGTTTGTGTTATGTTTAGAAAAAGAACATAATTATGCTAGAGCGAGAAGAGAATTGGTGGAAACATATGTTCTGCTTGATGAGTTTAATTTAGCACTTGATTTAGCTAAATTAAACTATAACAGATTCCCCGATAATATTTTTAATATATATCAATATTTTAATTGCTTAATTCGTCAAAAGAATGCCGACAAAGATATGATATCGCAGTTGTTAACAAAAGCGAGAAATACAGATCAGATATTGTCAAATTCAAAGCAGTTTTATGTAGAGATGCAAGCATTGTACAAACAAATTATAGAAGAAGATTGTAGAGAAGCAATAAGAATAATGATTGAAAATAAAGAAGTATTTGATAATGAAGTATTATATTATCGTTATCTATTTGATTTATATTTCGAACTAAGAGATTTAGAGGGTATGGAAATGACATTAAATAATTTGAAAACTCTTATTAAACAGGACAGCGCATATTTGCCTTTGTTATTTAGAAGAGAATGCATATTTACATATGTTAAGAATCGAGATTTGTCTTATGTAGTAAATAAAATAATATCAGCAAAGCATATTTCCGAAAAAACGATTCAAAGAATAAAAGAATATGTTGAATCAATTAAATTGTAACAAAATAGACGGCTATTTGCCGTCTTATTTTGTGTAAAAGCCGTGTTCATCTCTTTTCTGCGTTAAGTAGAAGTCTGACCATTGCGGTTTGTATAAAATTGTATCGAAAATAATGCCCGAAACACCTTTTATAGAAAAATAGCGGAACCGTGTGTTCAAACGCGATTCCGCTTGGCAGAGAGTGAGGGATTTGAACCCTCGGAACGGGTTTACCGTTCACACGATTTCCAATCGTGCGCCTTCGACCACTCAGCCAACTCTCTATTTGTCTTAATAAGTCGAATTTCTCTTGTATTAAGTTTTCGTAATGAGATATTAGCATAAAAATAATGTTTTGGCAAGCGATTTTGATTATATTTGCCCGATTCTTCTAAAACTCCGTAAAAATGCGTGCGGCGGTATAAATTGTTGAAAAATGCAGATAATTGCAATAAATAGAAATTATTTGAAATTTATATTTTGAAACCGTTATGATATAAGGAAAAATCTATAAGATTAAAAAAATCTACATAATCAGAAAACGGCGTAAATCGAAAGAGTACGCATTAAGGAGAGAATATGGAAGAAAACAAGGTTTTACTCAAGCGTTGCAATGCGGGAGCGAAGATGGCGATAGGAACGATTGAGAGAGTATATCCTTTTGCGACGGACAGGGCATTCAAGGACACTTTGTCGGAGTATATCAAAAAGCACGAGGATATAGTAGCACGTACGAGAGAGCAATTGGCGAATTTTTGCGAAGGCGGGGCAGATCCTAATCCGATAGCCGAATTTATGGCAAAAATTACGACGAAAATGCGCTTAAAGAGAGATTGTTCGGACGGTCATATTGCAATAATGGTCATCGAAGGTTGCAACATGGGTACGAAAAAATTGAGAGAATACAAGCAAAAATATCAGAACGTAGACAAAGGGAGCGCAGAAACTTTGCAGAGTTTAATGGATCTCGAAGGCAAGTTGATGCAGGAGATGCAGGCGTATCTTTAATGGCGTAAGGCGGCTTGAGAAAGCCGTCTTTTTGTAAACTTAAGATTAAACTTTGCCGTGCACAGAGTGAAAACACAGCAAAAAGGCAAAGCATCTTTCAACAAATTACAAATTATTATTGCATAAACGCCGATAATGGTGATATACTAAAACTAACACTAAACGTATATGTACTCTGGAGGAAATATGGACGAGAGCATGAACGGCGAATTGACTTTCAAGATGATATGGCAGCGCATTAAAAGAAGCGGTGTCAGAATCTTGGTGTATGCGCTTATTGCGTTGATAGTAGGTGCAGGCGTACTCGGAATTGCGGATGTAATATTCAGCAAAAGTCAATTCGAGACCAGAATTACTTATTATTATTCGGGAGTAGAAGAGGGAACGGACCCTTGGGGCGGTCAGATTGATTTCGTCAACGGAATAAAGTCCGTCAACAACGTATCCAAGGCATTGTCTATAAAATGCGGTTACAGTGAAGAAGAGGTAGCGAAGCTGGTTGATCCCGTGATCAAAAATCTAACCGTAATTACCGATATGACGAACGTCAACGAAAATGCTGACAAGATAATACTCAATGCCGATTACAATTTCAGAATAATACTTACGCAGTCGAGTGAGATTGACAAGCTTCTCAATTCTAAAAACGATTATTACAATATGGTTGACGCAATCACGTCGACATATATCGAGGCTTTCAAAAACAAGTATTCTTATTCGACCGATCTTTCGGCAATTTCTTCAGTAGGTGCTAATTATCTCGATAAGTATTACAATATACGCAACCTTCTTTCGATAATGAGGAGCGAGGCAGACAGTCTTGCAGCGAAGTCTCCTTTGTTCGAATCGACAACGCAAAACCTTTCTTTCAGCAATTTGTCAACGAGAGCCAAGGCGCTTGAAAACGAGCTTGAGACATACAAGAATTATATCGTAACCAACGGTATCGATTCAGGCAGCGAAAAGAGTAATATCGAAGCTAGGGTGCAGGAATATAGCGACAGAGTAACGACTTATGAGTCTAACGTTACTACCTATACCAAGGCATTTGAGACGCTTTGTTCGCAGAGTAATATAATAGTTCCCAGCGATCCTTCGTTGGTATATCCTATAGTAAACCAACAAGGCAAGGAAATTATCGACAATCTTATACAGTCGATAGAATTGTTGACCGAAGCGCAAAACAATCTCAACGACTGGACATATTATAAGACATGCTATGAAAATGCTAACTTCTCGTCCAAACCCGCTGAAGAAAAGCAACAGATAATAGATAACGCCGACGCTATGGAGGCAGGACTTGTCGCAGATGCCAACGCACTTCTCACGGCATACAAAAATATGATAAAAGATTACAATGAGAGTTACAACGTACAGTCTCTTGTCAGAGTAACGTCACAGGCTACCAAGACAAAGGATTCGCCTATTACACTCGTAGTATTCATTATCATCGAAGCAGTTCTTCTCATACTCGCAGTGATCATCGCAATGGGAGTTACGGCAAAGAAAGGCGAAATGATTTTGAGAAAGAAACTTCAGCTTGACAAAAATTCCGACGAGAAAAAAGAAGAGAACAAATAAATTCAAATCACAACAAAAAAAGATCCGATTCGTTCGGGTCTTTTATTTTTTTGACGGTTGTGATTTTATTAAGGAGTTAATTTGTTCGTGGCAAGAAAAGAGAAGCGGTATCCTCGGCGCTAGCGTGGAGAGGGCTTTTTGTAATACGTAAAAGGACAGAATAATGCATAAAAACATGAAAATCACGGCTGTCGATATTGACAAAAATAACCTCAACAATTAAAATATAGCTATGGAAGAATTTCTCGTCGCACGCGAAGCAAAGAAAAAACAAATCGAAGATATTCAAAGATACATAGCCTACGTACTTTTTGCAGGTGTAATACTTGTCGTACTGATGGCTTTCTTTTTGCTTACGCTTATAGGAAAAGTACACAATATCATCACAACTAACAGTACGGATCATTTTATGTATTATTCGCAGATATATCTCAAATTCTGTGCAATGATGCTGGCGCCCGTGCTTATAGGATACTATGCGACGGGCATTTATAAAGCCGTTTATTTGCATAACGTAAACGTGAGAGGATTTTTGAAAAACAACGCAATGCTCATACCGCTTGCGGCAATGTTGGTGTGGACGTTTATAGCATTGTTTCAGTCTCCGGATTTTGACAAATCGCTCAACGGATCGGGATATATCAACGAAGGATTTTATACCGTTCTTCAATACGGCACCGTATTTCTTGCCGCATATGCGGTGAGGGAAAAACTCAAGTTTTCCAAAGAAGCCGTACTGTGGACGTTTGTAATAGTTGCAAGCATAGTATGTTTTATCATGTTCGGTTCGCTTGTTTTGGGTTACGGAATCGGGCTGAACAGAAAAAACGGCGTATTCAACAATTCCAACCATTACGGATATTTCCTTGCGATGTCCACGACAGCGACTTTTGCGCTTTTGGTGTACAATAAAAATGTTTGGAAAGTAACTTTATTGTCCGTGTTGCTTGCTCTCAATATGCACAATTTGTTGTATTGCAACACATTGGGCGCCAACCTTGCATTCATAGGCGGTATAGTATTTATTTTATGCAGCGGATATATGAGTGGCAAGATAAACAATTCCTCTCTCGTAATAGCATTGCTTGTATGCGGCGTGGTAACGTTTATCGACGAGGTATGGGGCGTGACAAAGATGTGGGAGTCATATGTCACTCTGTTCAGAGACCTTGGCTTGATTGCAGACAGCGCTACGGGCGGATCAAGCGATCCCGGCATAGCAGGTACGGGCAGATATTCGCTTTGGAGAAGGACTATAAAGGTTATCCATCAGGTGCCTTGGTTCGGAAAAGGATTGGATCTTTATTACAGAAACAATATATACGATCATTCTTTGGACGTGCCCCACAACGAATATCTTGCAATTGCAAGCAATATCGGCATACCGGGACTGGTAATGTATCTGTTTACTTTTATATGGTGGTTTGCAAAGGCAGTGCAGCAAAAGAAGAACCTCTCAACGGCGGACCTTGCGATGTTGGCAGGAACGTTTGCATACATGGTCTCGGCATTTACAGGTAATTCGTTCACATATACGTATCCTTATTTTATGGTATTTTTCGCAATGAGCATGCAGTCTTCGAAACCTGTCGATACGAAATACAGTCAATTGCAAAATGCGAATACTCCAGAGGCTATGGGAAAAAGAGAACCGGCTTTGCAGTCAGAGACTCAAAAAGACGCAAAAAACGGTTAATACACAAAGCCGTTGGAAACGGCTTGTCAAACAATGTAACATACAACTTTTTTAACGCATAGACTGTAAGAGAATAACGCAGTGCATTGAATTGCACGTGGTTATGGCGAATGGCGGCATGCGGTAAAAGCGTAGAGCAAAACGGTTGACAAAACTTTTTGCATTTACTATAATACAAATACAAGTTAATAAGCCTTGACGGACAAGAGTAACAATTCTTTAGCGGGTACAGAGAAAAAGGTCGGCGGCTGAAAGCCTTTTCGAAGCGAGGTTGAGAAGTGCGGTTCGTTGGCTCACGGAGGAAATGCCGTGCGTAGGGTTGCGTTAAGACCGAAGAGAGGAATAGGAATATTCAATCAAAGTGGAACCACGGGCAATCGTCTTTGAAGACGGTTGCTTTTTTGTTTTTTACGGTTAGCTGCGAGGACAAAACAGGCATGCCTAGCATATCGGACGCCGTGCAGTAGACGTAAAAGACAATAAACATTAATATAAAGATAATATCGTAAAATACCGAATTTATAAAAAGGGGCAGACGGCACTCGATACTCTTTGAAGTATGCAGGCGGTTTAATCCAAGACTCAAGAGGTAACAATATGGGTAAGAAAAAAAGCAAAATAGCCATGGACTTGCAGGCGGCACTCGAAAAAGATCCTGCCGCAAGAAACAAGTTTGAGATATTCTTTACTTACGGCGGATTCAAGGCTTTGTACAGACACAGATTTGCTCACTGGTTTTACAATCACGGCATGAAGTATCTCGCAAAACTTATCTCCAGCGGTACGCGTCGCAAGACGGGAATAGACATACATCCTGCGGCAAAGATCGCAGGCGGCGTATTTATCGACCACGGCGTGGGAGTAGTTATCGGCGAAACCGTAGAGATAGGCACCAACGTGCTTATCTATCAGGGCGTAACGCTCGGCGGTACGGGTAAAGACACAGGCAAGAGACATCCTACCATAGAGGATAACGTTATGATTTCCGCAGGCGCAAAGGTATTGGGACCCATAGTAGTCGGTCATGACTCCAAGATAGGCGCAGGCAGCGTGGTACTCAAGGACGTTCCCCCTCATTCCACGGTAGTGGGCGTGCCCGGCAGAGTTGTCAAGTACAACAATATGCGTGTGGACGATATAGATCAGAAGCTTCCCGATCCTATACTCGAAGAGTTTGCAAGACTCAACAAGCGTATTGCGGCACTCGAAGAAGCGCTGGCGCTCAAATCCTGCAAATATTCGATAACGATGCAAAATCCCGAGGTTGACAAGGACGGCGCAACTTCTATCGAGGAAGAAATTATAGATCTCAAGCACGAGATAGACGCCAACAAACAAAAACTTCACAATTCAGAAGAAGACACAATCAATCGAGACAAATAAAGACGGCAGAGAGGATATTATGTTGAAGATTTACAACACGCTTACAAGACAAAAAGAAGAATTCGTGCCCATAAAAGAGGGCAAAGTTACAATGTACAGTTGCGGACCTACCGTATACAGTTATGCGCATATAGGCAATTTGCGTACTTATATCTTTATGGATATATTCAGACGCGTACTTAAATACGACGGTTACAAACTCAAGGGAGTTATGAACATAACCGACGTAGGACATCTGTTGAGCGACGGCGACGAGGGCGAAGACAAGATGGCAAAGGCGGCGAGAGAACAGAACAAAACGCCTTGGGAAATTGCCGAATATTACACGCAGTATTTCTTTAACGATTTTAACAAGCTAAATATCGGCAAGCCCGAGGTTATCGCCAAGGCGACCGATCATATTCCCGAGATGATAAAGGACGTGCAGACGCTTATTGACAAGGGATATGCTTACGAAATTGACGACGGCATATATTACGACATATCCAAATTCCCCGAATACGGCAAACTTTCCAGACTCAATCTCGAAGAACAACAGGCGGGCGCAAGAGTCGAAGTCAACAGCCAAAAGAGACATCCCGCAGATTTCGCCGTATGGAAAAAAGCCGATCCCCAGCACATAATGCAGTGGCAAAGTCCTTGGGGTATGGGTTATCCCGGCTGGCATATCGAGTGTTCGACAATGAGCAGAAAATATCTCGGCAGTCACTTCGATATACACACGGGCGGCGTTGACGCAATCCCCGTACACCACGAAAACGAGATAGCGCAAAACGAAGCGCTCGAAGGACATAAGACTGTAAATTATTGGGTACACAGCGAGTTTATGCTTGTCGACAACGGCAAGATGTCCAAGAGTCTCGGCAACGTTTACCGCATAGACCAACTCGAGGAAAGGGGCTATTGCGCACTCGATTACAGATATTTCTGCCTCAACGCGCATTACAGAAAAAAGCTCAATTTCACGTTCGAGGGCATGGACGGTGCAAAGACCTCGTACGCAAGACTTCTCGGCGTACTCTATCAGCATAAGATGTCTGGCGCTTCAACTCCCGAGGATGTGCTTGCTTCTTACAAAAAGCAATTTGACGACGCCGTAAACGACGATCTCAATATACCTCTCGCTTTGGGAGTCGTATGGACGATGGTCAAGGAGCCCAAGAGCAAGGATATCTACAAACTTGCGCTCGAGTTTGATAAAGTCCTCGGTTTGTCTTTGGACAAAGCCGCTCCGCAGGAAGAAGAACAGCAGGATATCCCCGAAGAAGTAAAGCAGCTTGCCGAAAAGAGATTCGAGGCAAAGAAACAAAAAGATTTCGCATCGGCAGACGCTTTGAGAGCCAAGATAACCGAAATGGGTTACAGCGTACTTGACAGCAAGGACGGATACAAACTCGTTAAAAACAACTGAATATTTCAATGATTTTCAAGCGCACCGAAGGGTTTTCCGACGGTGCGTTTTTTTATTTTCACATTCCTTAACGCAGTTTTGTAAAAAGTCGCTTACAAACGCATATTGGGGATAATTACGTTGACAAGCTATTTGCGATAGGCTATAATGAGCTTGTGTGAGGGAATAAGTTATGAAGAAAATTATCACTGTAATTACAATCGTATTGATCATGATCGGCGTGCTTGCTTTTGCAGGTTGTCAGGACCCTGCGGAGCGTGCGGAAGTCGACCTTACTTTTGACGGACTGGGCAGCAAACCTTGTGACGAAGTAGCGCTTCAGGCAAAGCCCGTAGATAAGTCAAAAATCACTTTGAGCGAGGAAACGACCACAGACAAATCCGTTATCGAATCCATAAGATATTTGCTCAAACTTTCCAATCAGAATAATATCGACATTGATTTTTATGCGGCTGCCGCATACGGTACGGGTGAAGCGTATATCCCCAGCGTAAACAACATGGTAGGTTCCATGGATACGAGAGAGTGGAGAATTTACGATCACGGCGAATACTTTTTCGATTCGTACGGACTCGTTGTAGAGGGCTACACGAGGAAGGATGACGGCTCCAAAGGCAGTGTTCCCAACGGAATAGTCGGTCTTATCAGCAACGTACTCAATTTCACGGAGCGTGTTTATTCTCCCGACAGCCAGACTTTCTATAAGATCGAAGACGGCAAGAGCACGGTAGATTCGTTCAAAAAGTATCCTTCGCTCGACGCTATTACCTACAAGCGTCCCGACGTACACGCTACCAGCGTGGAAGATTATATCAAAGAAAACTTCTATCGCAATTCGTTCAAGGATTACATAACCGACGATCTCGATTACGAAGAGGCGATTACCGAAGGTTCGATCACTTACGACGAGGCACAGGGCATTTATACTATCAAATGCGAAATCAATTGTACCAACGAAACTGCTCTCGATCTTTCCATACAGAGTATGAAAAAGAGTTCGGGCACGGATATATTCAAGTATGCGAGAAAAAGCCTTACGGTTGAGATATGGGAATGCGGACTTATCAGAAAGTATGTAAATTCCAATACCTGGGAAGCTACGCTTTTACCCACGTCGCTTAAACTCGAAGGTTCAAGCGATAATTACTACGAACAGTGGTTTACCTACAATGAAGACGAAATCGAAGTAATGGTTGTACCCGAGGACGTCAAGAATACCGTAATGGGTAAATAAATATTCTATTATAAAAGCTAAAAGAAAAGGACTGCAAAAGCAGTCCTTTTTTGTTGTTATGGTGAATTATACTTTCAAGTGCAACACCTAGAAAAAAAGAAGTTCATACAAAAACTGCTGTATAATTGTAATAACCACAAAACAAAAAAGCAGGAGTAATTGTATGAACTATAATCATCTTACCATAGAAGAGCGTTGTTGTATACGAAAATACTATAATGAAGGAAAAAGTTTTAGAGAGATTGCCAAACTGATTGGCAGAAACGTAAGCACAATATCCAGAGAGATATGGCGGAACAAGACATATATGAACTGCAAGCCGGCATATTATCCTCACACTGCGCAACGTAAATATGCCTTTAAGCGCACGTTTTGTCACAGAGGAATTTACTGGAACAGAGAGATACTGGACTACATTGAGGACAAGCTGAAAAAAACTTGGTCGCCCGAGCAGATAGCAAAAACTCCGTGTAAATTAAAAATGCCTTCGTTCAAGACAATATACCGTTGGTTGTATGAAGGATATTTGGTAAAAGGCAACGTAAAAGTGTTGAGAAAGAAAGGGAAAACACGAAAAAGGCTTGGAAACGGTGGACGATTTACAACGGGGAAAAGCATAAGGAAGCGAGCTAAAAACGTATACAAACGCCGAGAAGTCGGACATTGGGAAGCAGATACGGTAGTAAGCGGCATTGGAAAAAGCAAAGCGTGTTTTGCAACATTTGCAGAGAGAAAAACAAGATATTACATAGCGGTGTGGATGCCAGACAGAAAAGCCGAGAGTATGGAAAAGGCAGCGATAAAGGCACTTGGAGATTTACCCTCTGAAATTGTGAAAAGCATAACTTGTGACAGAGGTAGCGAGTTCGGGAATTGGCGAAACATTGAGCAAAAGTTAAAATGCGATGTGTATTTTGCCGACCCGTATTGTGCGTGGCAAAAAGGAACGAATGAAAACAGTAATGGATTGTTGAGAGAGTTTTATCCCAAAGGACGCAATCTCTCCCACGTGGGAGAGAAGACCCTAAAAAAGAATCTGGCGTTAATTAACGCCAGACCTAAGAAAGTACTAGGTTACAAAACTCCAGCAGATTTATTTGAACAAGAATTGCAAAAAGTGTTGCACTTAGTTTGACAATTCACCGTTATCAGAAAACCACCCGTTAGACGGGTGGTTCAAAAGAGGCTATGCCGATGAGTGCTGAAAAAGTACCTCCTGTGTTAGTA
>CALWBV010000022.1 GCA_944376205.1 uncultured Christensenellaceae bacterium | reverse complement strand
AGGTTGCGTCTGTTATGCGGCGCGGCGAGCAGGCAATACTTGCTGTATTGTCAAGCGACGCAACAAAATAAAAGGCGCAAGATATGCCCCTCAAATCTATTCCGCACCGCCGTCTTGCGGTACAGAAAACTTACAAATCGTCCGCATCTTGTACGGGAGTACCTGTGATAACTTCGCCGTTTGTAGGATTTCCCGTATATGAGCCGTTGACGTCAAAATCGCTTGTCATAGGTGTTGCGAGTTTTTTTACTTTTTGAGTAAGTTGTGGTTTCTTTTTCATATCTTTCTCCTTTTGAGTTGAAATTACGATCCCTTTGTTTTGCGCATTTTGCGTTGATTTGAGGGGCATCAGTCGGGTTTAGTATGAGCAAAGTTGATTTTTATATAATTTTTCCTTTTGTAATAGATAGGTCAAATCGTCACTTTGCCCGGTTTTTGATATGGACAAGATTCAATCGGTGTGTTATACTGAACGAAAGGATAATATGAAATACAGCGAGTTTTCCAACGGCACAAAAATCATTGACGGTGACAACGTACTTGACGAACTTCCAACAATACTCGTAGGGCTCAACGCTTCGAGAGTATTGCTTATTGCCAATACGTCGCTTCACTCCTCGGGATATGTAGATAAAGTCAAGAAGTCTGTCGAAAGGCACGGTAGTCTTAAAGTTAGCGCCGTGTATCTGGAGAACAGAGTCGAAGACAATTTGAGTGCACTCAAGGATATGTATTTTGTGTATATGTCCAACAGTTGCGATGCGATAGTCGTATGCGGAAGCGGTAAACTCATAGATTACGCCAAGGCGCTTAAACTTCTCATATCCACTCAAGTCAACGATATAGCTAGGTTTTACGACCCCGACGCATCTATAAGACAGGCGGTTTATGTGCCGCTTATCACAATTCCTTCGAAATTCGGTATAGGCAACGAAACCAATTCGACAGCTATTGTCTATGACGAAAAGCACGGCGTAAGCAGGGATATAATCAATTCTATTCTCTTGCCCGACTATTGTCTCGTCGACGGGGAAAATTTTGTGAGAATGGACAAAAAACTCATTGCTTACAGCGTGCTGGAGATACTTGCAAGGGCAGTTGACGGCTATACCAGTAAAAACTCCACTACCTTTGCCGCTACCGATCTGATATCGAGAATGGTGGACGAGGTTATGGGCAAGACAACGGCTTCGATAAGCGAAGGATTTTGCCGTGTGGCGCTCACTGAACTCAAAAGCACGACTTTCAGCTTGTTGGAAAAACCCGAAAAGAAAAAATTCGTAAAACTCGAATTGGTCAGCGCTTATCTTTCAAAGGGAACGGACAGCAGCGGATTAGGGCTTATACACTGTCTTGCACAGGCAATAAGCGACGTCAAGAAGACAGAATATTACAAGGCTTTGCCCAAGGCGATACGAGTTGCGCTCAAGTATAATATAGACGTTTGCAAGCAAAAGTACTCTCAATGTCTTTTGGCTTTTATGGGTTGGCAGACCTATGTAGCCGCACCTAATGACGAGAGACATTACGAATTTGCAAGACATGTTCTGGAGTTTATAGAGACTCTCGAAAAGAAATATATCAAGGCTTCGGACGAGATTGAGTTTGACGAGACAGAAAAACAGGCTATTCTCAACAATATGGCATACAACGTGCATATGCTCAACAATCCCCAAAAATTCAACGTAGTCAATTTCAAAATGGCATTATAGGTGATGTATGGAATACAATTTTGAAAGCGATATAAAATTCATGACGGGAGACAAAGCGCTTCGCAAAGCCATAACCGAAATTACAAACTTCGGTTGCCGCCGCATAATGCTTATTTGCGACGAAGTAAGCGAGAGAGTGGGGCAGGTGGACGATATGCTCCGTCAGTTCAATAAAGAACTCAATATCGTAGAAACATTCAAGAGGATAGGCGATATCGCCACCGTTGAGGACTGCGAAAAAGCCTTGAGAAATTACAGGACCAAGGATTGCGACTCCATACTCGTGGTAGGCAGAAAAAGCGCCGTAGCCGTCGCAAAAGCCGTTAAAATAATGCTCAAGGACGACATATCGTTTATGTCCAATTACCGTACGTGCAGCGTAAACAACATATCCTCTTTGCACATACCGCTTATAGTCGTGCCTACAAACCTGTCGACGGGTTTCGAAGCGGCAAATTTTGTAAGAATTTACGACACGGAAAACAACGAAATATTCGAATTCAATACTCCTTTTGCGCAGACTAACATAATTATTCTAGATCCGATAATGACTGATACCATGCCTGCGAAGACGATAGCCGCATCGGGACTTTATGCGCTTGCAATGGCGGTTTTGAGCATTGCCGAACATGAGGATGTAAAGCCGCTTTCAAAGGTGTATGCGGTTACTGCAATAAATCTTCTCACAGAAAATCTCAAAAAAAGCATACTCAAAAACGGTGCAAAGCAATACCGTTTTAAGATATTGCTTGCTACGGTGCTTGCGGGCTATGCATATTGGCAGATGCCGAGAGATATTTTGAGCGAACTTGCCGACAGCATAAGCGACAGATACCGCATCAGTTATCGCAATGTTTTCTGCATACTGTTTTTGAGTTATGTCAATATGCACAAGTGGCCTGATAATTTCGATATGAACACGTTTTTGACGCTTATAGGCGACAACGATTACCTCGAGGTCAAAGAGGGAACGGAAAGCAAAGAAATTATACGTGATTCTGTCAACGGATATTACGCACGTACAAAAAAATACGTCAATTACATAGACAAGCTGGGCGATATGGGAGTAAGTCAGAGCGATTTTGCCGATATTGCCGCAGGCATTATATCAATGCATAAGGACGAAAAAGAGGAGTACACTTTCAGCTTTATCACTCAACTTTTGGAGAACGCTTTTTGATGGCAAACAATCAAAAAATCAATTATCAACAATTGCTTGACAAACTTATAGAAGGTCTCGATCACAGACCCGGTTTGCTTTTGCATGCATGTTGTGCGCCTTGTAGCAGTTATTGTATAGAGTATCTCAAAAAATATTTCGACATAACTTTGTTTTTTTACAATCCCAACATTACGGATAAAGACGAGTTTGACAAACGCTACTCTGAACTCGTGCGTCTCGTATCTCTTACCGCACCCGAAATAAACATAGTTTGTCCTGATTATAATCCCGACGAATTTTATGCTTTAGTCAAAGGAAAAGAGAATTGTCCCGAGGGCGGAGAAAGATGCGGCATATGTTATGCTTTGCGACTCAAAAAGGCTTTTGACTATGCCCTTGAAAATCATTTTGAATATTATTGTTCGACTCTGTCGATAAGCCCTCATAAAGATGCGGACAGACTCAACAGCATAGGCAATGCAATCGCACATGGAAGTTCAGTCAAATTTCTGCCCAACGATTTCAAAAAGAAGGGCGGATATCTGCGTTCGATAGAAATATGCAGAGAGTATGATATTTATAGGCAGACGTATTGCGGATGTGGGTTAGGCGAGCGTGTATAGCGGCGCATATTTTGCCTTTATCTGCGACACTCGTGCTAGGTTACATACGTCTGGTATGCGCCCGTCGCACTCGGTCTGGAAAAGACAAACTCTGCGCCACTCTCCACGCTCGCACAGACTTGGTAATTAGTGAGTGAATATTTTGTCTTCTTGGTAATTTATCGGCGGTAAAATTCCACTTGTGCGCAAAATGCGTATATGTGCGCACGCATATCGCATACGCACACGCATTGAGATTCTTAATTTATACAATTTAAGCCTTATGTAAATTGTATAAATTATTATATTATAATATATATAATGTGTATTTTAGTATCTATGCGCTTTACGGCAAGTAAAAAATAATCAAAGATAGTGCGAGCGGAGATTATGGGATTATATAAAAAATTAAGAAAATATATCACAGGCAGGCGCATGGTCTGGCCGCCCGAATTCAGAGAGGATTACACTCTCGAACAAATAAACTTCCGTGACCCTTATATCGTCAAAGACGGCAAGGGCGGATATGTCATGGTCGGTACAGTCTATCATTACAATTACAACGACTCCAACATGTGCCTTATGTACAAGAGTAATGATTTGCGTGTTTGGAGCGGACCTTACAAAATCGTCGACGGCGATAAGCTGGATAAAAAATACTACGATTTTTGGGCGCCCGAAATACACATTATTGACGGAAGATATTTTCTTGCGATAACGCTTCATCCTCAAGGCGCAAAGCGTGGCACATATCTTTTTGAGAGCGACACTCTTGACGGGGAATATTCTATGATACGTCGCATTACGCCCGAAGGTAAGAATTCTCTCGACGGTACTCTGGTGTGCGAATGTGATGAAATATGGTGTACATACTGCCACGAATATATTGACGTCGGCGACGGTCATATACGTTCGGTAAAACTTTTAGCGGATTTGAGCGGCATAGACGAGAGTACTGACAGATTGCTTTTCAAAGCTAGCGCCAATACCTACAAGTGCGTAAAATCTCGCAAGAAGGTTACAGACGGACCTTTTTATTTCAGAAAAGACAACGACCTGTATCTTCTTTGGTCTACGGAGTTAAGAGATAAAAATTACGCTTTATTGCTTGCAAAATCCGACGACGGCACAATATACGGCAATTTTTCGCAAGAGGGCGTACTTTTCGATAAAGACGGCGGACATGCCATGTTATTTGAGGATTACGACGGCACTTTGAAAGTAGTTATGCATTGTCCCAACGCACGCACTGTCTTTACGCATCGATTCGAGCACCCCGTGATATTTGATTACGCTAGTCTGAATCTTATAAAGAATTGAACGATTTTGTAGATATTCAATCGTTTATATCGAAGACTTATATGCGCCCGTACAGGCGCATATTTTTATTCTCTGTATAACTACAGAACAAAGTTGCGAGACTTTTTGGGATAAAAATTTCACAATCTACAAAGTTTATGGACAAAACGGTGCGAAAATCAGCAATTAAATAACGTGAATTTAATACAAAAAGTTTGTTAAATATGCCACATACTCTGATTTTTTTAGAAATATCCCGTATTAATGCTATATTTTATATGATAATTTTACAAAATTTATAAAATATCACTATGCACTTAATATAAATAACCCACTTATCGAAAGACTTGAAAAACCTGTTCAAAACAGTTTACTTTTTTTGTAGATGTTGTATAATACAAGCGAATTTTATGAGGCATATTATATAATACGGACTACAAAAGAGAGAAAAAGTCTATGGTACAGGATTTTACATCGGGTAAACCGCTCAAACAAATTATGAAATTCGCTTTGCCTATCTTTATCGGCAACGTATTTCAACAGCTTTACAGTATGGTCGACACTATCATTGTCGGCAATACCCTCGGAGAAGCCGCACTTGCAGGCGTAGGCGCTACGAGTGCTATTTCCTTTTTGATTATCGGCTTTGTTCAAGGTATGACCGCAGGATTTTCGGTCAAGACGAGTCAGTTTTTCGGCAGTCATGACGATTACAACGTAAAGCGAAGCGTCGCAACTTCTTTTATGCTTTGCGCTATAATGACGGTACTGTTGACGATATTGAGTGTTTTCACGACTATGCCTCTGCTTCGTCTCATGAAGACTCCCGATGAAATTATTCAATATTCTTACGACTATATCGTAATCATCTATGCAGGTCTTTTTGCTACCGTATTCTATAACATGGTGTCCAGCATATTGAGGGCGTTGGGCGACAGTAAAGTGCCTCTTTTGTTCCTTATCATGGCGTCGGTTATCAACGTCGGAGTGGATTTGTTGTTTATCATAGTATTTGACATGGGCGTTGCAGGCGCAGGCTGGGCAACGGTATTGTCACAGCTTTTGTCCGCTATCGCTTGTCTTATATACATGTTCAAAAAATACGAAATCCTCAAAATCAAAAAAGAGCATTTCAAGACTTCGTGGAGATTTTGTTATCAGCATCTTGCGATCGGACTTCCTATGGCGCTTCAGTATTCTATCATCGCTATCGGAATAATGGTACAACAAAGCGCAGTCAACATTCTCGGTACGAGATACGTCAGTGCATATACGGCGGCTACAAAAATAGATACTCTCGTCACGCAGTCGCTTGTCGCTATGGGTGCGGCAATCGCTACATACGTAGGACAAAACTACGGTGCATTGAGATACGACAGAATCAAAAAGGGTGTAGATCAGGCTATGACGGTAAGCGTCGCACTTGCGATATTCTGCGGATTAGCGGTATATTTCGGATCGGATTTGATGACGGGACTGTTTGTAGAAAATGCCGATGCCGAAATGCTGGCATTGTCCAAAAAATTCCTGATGTGGCAGGGAATATTCTATATTTGTCTTGCAGTTATTTACGTGTACCGCAACGCTTTGCAGGGTATGGGTCACAGTGCGCTTACGATGTTTGCAGGTCTGACCGAGCTGTCAATGAGAATATTCGCATCGCTTCTTCTTGCGCACATCTTCGGATATATGGGAATATGTCTGTCCAACCAATGCGCATGGATAGGAGCGGATATCTTCCTTCTCACGAGCTACTATATTCTTATCGGCAAAAAGCTCAAGAAGGACAAAGTCAGTGACTTGGTTACAGTCCGCAGTAAAAGTTTTGCTCATTCTTGACTATAATTTGCCCGATATGTAAAATATAATATAGTGAAAACGCATTTTACGGAGGGCGAATATGGTAAGACTCAACGAAGACAAAGAAGTGGTAAAAGCTATCAAAGAAGGTCTCAAAGCCAAGGGCGGGTATTGTCCTTGCCGTCTCGAAAAGACAGAAGACAACAAGTGTATGTGCAAGGAGTTCAGAGATCAGATAGCCGATCCGAATTTTGAGGGCTATTGCCACTGTATGCTTTATTACAAATCCAAAGACTGAATACAAAAAGGCTGCATTTTCGTGCAGCCTTTTTGCGTACGGACAAGCCGTATCAGTTTTCGCCGTGTTTGTGCGAATTCATCTCCTCTACTGCGTGAATACGCTTGGGGGAGAACTTGTTGTAAATGAGGTATGCGATAAGCCATATGCCTGCGATACCTACAATTGCATACACGATTCTTGCGCCGACGTAAGCGTTAGGAGTAAACATCCAGTTGACCACGTTGAAGTCGAAAATGCCTACTGCCAACCAGTTCAAAGCGCCTATCGTTACCAGAATAAGTGCAATTACAGTAATCATCGTTATTCTCCTTTTGTAGTTTTGCTATCTTTAGCATCAATAGTGTATATTTTTTGCAAAGTTTTATACATACCTTGCGATAAATTAAAAAATAGTGTAGAATGATTAAAGAAAAGTCTAGAGGAAATTATGGCAAAAAGATCTAAAAAGAAAAATCCTTCGGCATTGAGCGCAAAGGACAGAGAGAATATTGCGTTCAACGCTTCGCTCGATGCGGCAAAAGCTTCGTGGGGCAAGCGACTTAATATCACGATAGCGACGGTAATGTGCGTTATATTCGTGTGTCTTTTGCTTTTGCCCGTACTCAATATGAGTTTCACCCGTTCGCTCAAGGACCTCGTCGGAGATCTCGTAGGCAATACCGGGGATTTGGGAGAGGAAGCGGATCAGGATTTTACCATGGTTACGACTTTGTCTTTTCTGGATATACTCACGGCTATGGCGGGAGGATATAAGGACAGCGTAGAATATATCGCCGCCAACAACAACAGCGGCATGGATAAATCCGTTGTGGAAAACGTTTTTCGCAATTACGTCACTCAAGAAGACGTCGACGGACTTGACAACGCATACCGCATTGCGTTTTGTATAGCCGTTGCCGCATTTGCGATATACTTTATTTCGATAGCGGTAATCAGTGTTTACAGAGGCAAAAACAAGGACGGATTTTTCCTTGCTTTGTTCGTGGTGCTTCTTTTTGCGGTGTCGGTAGTTCAGTGGGTATTTTTCGTAATCGTCGGCGCTGGTGCGGCTGATAAAGGACAGTTGCAGCCTCATGCAGGAAGTTACTTTATGCTTGCGGCGGGCATAACGCTGTTGACGGTATATATCGTGTACCGTGTTAAAATCAAAAATCTCAACGGACAGTACAGGGCCGTCGGGGATACGGAGAATTAAAATGGAATGTCCTAATTGTCATCATGATAATAAAGAGGGCGCTACTTTTTGCGAAAAGTGCGGTGCCCAGCTCGAGAGCGAGAAAAAACGTCTTTCTTTTTTCGAACGCAGACAGGCAAAGGAGAGGGAGAGAATATATCTCATGTCCAAGGCTAATTTGCAAGCCGAAGACGTGGAGAATATAGGCGATTACGATATGGGCGAAGTTACGGCAAAACCCGTGGGCGAAATCAAAAAATTGCTTACGAGAGCCACGCTGTTTCTCGTGCTTTCAATAATAGGCATAGCCGTATGTGTGCTTGCTATCTATCTCATAGGCAAGTTCGATTTCAACGATACGTTGAGAGTCGTGCTCATTCTTGCGTTTTTCCTGGGTTGTGCAGTTGCGGGCGGATATACGATAGATTTGGCTTATCGGGTGAGAATGCTCAAAGCCATGTCAAAGAGCAATTTCGCCGTCAAGAAACTCTCTTACGGCAAGCCCCCCGTAATGAATGTCAACGGCAAGTGTTATGAGCTTACGCTTGACGCAAAATGCGATATCGACGGATGCGGCGCTGCAATGCACATCGAGGAATACAACGGCGAATTCATTGCCGTGTGCGACGCAGACAGAAGTCACTTGAGAAAACTGCACTGCGAAGTGCTGAAAAGCAGAGAAGAAAATTCTTCTGACAGCAAATGCGAAAACAGCGATTCTAGCGAGGTACAAGACGTCAACTCTGACAATGCAAACAGCGGGAATAGCGAAGAGAATAAAGACGGCGATAGCATAAAATAACGCAGATTAAGTCTGTCGCCAAGTCAGAAACGTTGCAATAGATCATACAAAAGAATAAAAATAAGCGTCATTACATATGCGGCAGTGATTTGTCTGTATTATCGGTGACGCTTTTTTGTTGTCCGAGATGAAAGATAAAACGTCGGTTTTCGGATATACTTGCTTATTTATACATTTTAAGTCTTGGGTAAAATGTATAAATATACTTTTTTTTATAATATTCTATATAGCTGACTATATAGCGGCTTTTACGCCGCAATGTAAGTTTTTTGCAAAAATCGCACCTAAATATAGTCAATCTGTTAAAAACCTAACGATTATTCTTTACAAAAGAATTTGCATAGTGCTATAATATGTGCGTAAAAATATTACTAATAAGGAGACTTATTATGAACAAGAAGTCAATCAAAGACGTGAACGTTAAGGGCAAAAAGTGCCTTGTAAGAGTGGACTTTAACGTACCTATGAAGGACGGCGTTATCACAGACGAAAACCGTATTCAGGGCGCACTTCCCACAATCAAGTATCTTATGAACGAGGGCGCAAAAGTTATTTTGTGTTCGCATATGGGCAAACCTCACAGCATTTTCAGCGCTAAAGTAGGCTTGACCAAGAAAGAAAAGAAGGCTATCGAGGCTCTCCCCGCTGACCAGCAGGAAGAAGCAAAGAAACAAGCTATCGAAAAAGCTCTCAAAAACGATCCCGTAAAACTTACTCTCAAGCCCGTTGCAGACAGACTCAATGAGTTGTTGGGCGGTAAGGTTACGTTTGCAAAGGACGTAATCGGCGAGGACGCAAAGGCTAAAGTAGCGGCTTTGAAAGACGGCGAATGCGTACTTCTCGAAAACTTGCGTTTCCATGCCGAAGAAGAAGCAAACGACAAGGATTTCTGCAAGGCTTTGAGCGAATACGCAGACGTATATGTCAACGACGCATTCGGTACGGCTCACAGAAGCCACGCTTCCACGGCAGGTATCGTAGAATACGGATTCGTAAAGGACGCTGTATGCGGCTTCCTTATCGAGAAGGAACTCAGCGTAATGGCTGACAGTCTCGAACATCCCGTACATCCTTTCGTAGCTGTTCTCGGCGGCGCAAAGGTAGCAGATAAGCTCAAGGTTATCGACAATCTCCTCAACAAGTGCGATACGCTTATCATCGGCGGCGGCATGTCCTATACTTTTGCAAAGGCTATGGGCAACGAAGTAGGCAAGTCACTCGTTGACGACGAAAAGATAGATTACTGCAAGGAAATGCTTGAGAAAGCAAAGAAACTCGGCAAAGAGATCCTTCTCCCCGTAGACGCAGTAGTCGCAGACGAATTCCCCAATCCTATCGACGCTAAAATCGAAGTAAGCGAATGCGATATCGACAAGATACCCGCAGACAAGATGGGTCTCGATATCGGCAGCAAGAGCAGAAAACTCTTTGCAGATACCGTAAAGAAAGCCAAGACCGTTATCTGGAACGGACCTATGGGCGTATTTGAAAATCCCATCCTTGCAGAAGGTACGGTAGCAGTAGCAAAGGCTATGGCAGAAGCAGAAGGCGCAACCACGATTATCGGCGGCGGCGACAGTGCGGCAGCAGTTGCTCAACTCGGTTTTGCAGACAAGATGACTCACATCTCTACGGGCGGCGGCGCATCTTTGGAACTCTTCGAAGGCAAGGTTCTTCCCGGTATCGCTTGTCTCAATGACAAAGACTGATTGAAATAATACTGAAATCATCAACTCGGTACGCAGAATAAAACTGCGTGCCGAAAATAAAAAATACGAATACATAAATACGAATATACGAGGTAATAATATGAGAAGACCTATAATCGCAGGCAACTGGAAAATGAACAACACTATCGCAGCTACAAAGGCACTTTTGACCGACCTTATTCCTTTGGTTAAGGATGCAGAGGCAGAAGTTGTAGTTTGCGTACCTTATACGGATATCGCTACGGCAGGCGAAATGATTAAAGGCACCAACATCAAACTCGGTGCAGAAAACGTACACTGGGCAGAGAAAGGAGCTTTCACCGGCGAAATCAGCGCAGATATGCTCAAGGAACTCGACGTAGAATACGTTATTATCGGACACAGCGAGCGCAGACAGTACTTCGGTGAGACCGACGAAACCGTAAACATGAGAGTTAAAGCAGCTCTCGCAAAGGGTCTCAAACCTATCATCTGCGTAGGCGAAACTCTTGAAGAGAGAGAGGGCGGTATCGTAGAAAAAGTGCTTGTAAGACAGGTTGAAGGCGCATTCAAGGATATCGACAAATCCGAGCTTGAAAACATCGTTATCGCTTACGAACCCGTATGGGCTATCGGCACGGGCAAGACAGCTACCGCACAGGATGCAAACGATACTATCGCTATCATCAGAAAGACAATGGCAAAACTCTATTGCGAAAAGTGCGCAGAAGAGAAAGTCAGAATTCAGTACGGCGGCAGCATGAATCCCAAGAACGCAAGCGAACTCATGGCTATGGAACAGATCGACGGCGGACTTATCGGCGGCGCTTCTTTGAAGGCTGTGGACTTCTCGCAGGTAGTAAAGTACAACAAGTAATCTGAATACTTGCAAAAAATAAACGGGGGCGGGCAGTATGGGTTATTGTTCGCCCTGTTTGAGTATATAATCAGAGTGCGTAAATACGCAAAAAAGAGGTCAATATGAAATTTACAGGTTTGATAATAATGGACGGATACGGCATCAATAAGTTTGGCGAAAACAATGCCATATCTCCCGAAACTTCCCCCGAGGTACTCAAGATTCTCAAGGAATATCCCTCTACGCAGCTCAATGCCAGCGGTCTTGCGGTAGGTTTGCCTGAAGGACAGATGGGCAACAGCGAGGTAGGACACCTCAATATCGGCGCAGGCAGAGTAATCTTCCAGGATTTGCCCAAGATAAGCAAGGCAATTGCAGACGGCGACTTTTTCACTAATTCTGCGCTTGTGGACGCAATGCAGAAGGCAAAACAAAGCGGCAAGAATCTTCACGTAATGGGACTTGTCTCCGACGGCGGCGTACACTCTCACATCGAGCATCTGTTTGCGCTTATCAAAATGGCTAAAGAACAGGGCGTAAAGCAGGTATACGTACATTGCTTTATGGACGGCAGAGACGTATCTCCTGTCAGCGGTAAGGGCTTTATACAGCAACTTGTCGATTATATGAACGAACTTTCTTACGGTAAAATCGCTACTATAAGCGGCAGATTTTACGCTATGGACAGAGATAATATCTGGGACAGAGTCGCAAAAGCATATGCTGCACTCGTCGACGGCGAAGGCGTATTCGAAAGCGATCCCGTCGAGGCTATGCAAAACAGCTATGACAAGGGCGTAACCGACGAATTTGTGTTGCCTACCGTAATTACCGAGGACGGCAAGCCCGTCGTAACTATCGACAAGGGTGATAGCATAATCTTCTTCAACTACCGTCCCGACAGAGCAAGACAGATCACGAGAAGTTTCATCTACGAAGATTTTGCAGGTTTCGAAAGAAAGAAAGGCTGGCTCAATCCCTTCTTTGTATCGTTTACGACATACGACGCTACGTTTGAGGGCAAACTCGAAGTCGCATTCAAGAAGGAAAGATATGCCAATACTCTCGGCGAATACCTCTCCAAGCAAGGCATCAAGCAGTTCAGAATCGCAGAGACGCAGAAGTATGCACACGTAACATTCTTCTTTAACGGCGGCGTAGAAGCTCCCAATCCCAATGAGGACAGAATACTTATCGACTCTCCCAAGATAGCTACTTTCGATATGAAGCCCGAAATGAGCGCTTACGAGGTATGCGACAAGGCTTGCGAAGTTATCAAGAGCGGCAAGTACGATGTAATGATCCTCAATTTCGCTAACTGCGACATGGTAGGACATACGGGCGTTATGGAAGCTGCAAAGAAAGCCGTAAAGGTCACAGACGAATGCGTAAAGAAAGTCCTCGATACTATTCTTTCGGTAGGCGGACAAGCGCTTTTGACAGCGGATCACGGCAACTGCGATTATATGTTCGATCCTAATACAAAAGCTCCTTTTACGGCGCATACGACCAATCCCGTACCTTTTGCGGTAATCGGTGCAGACGGAGTCAAGGGCTTGCAGGACGGCGGCAAATTGTGCGATATCGCACCTACGATGCTTGACATGATGGGACTTGAAATTCCCGCTGAAATGACAGGCAAGAGCCTTATAATCAAATAAACTGTTATATATTGATAAAATATTATAAATAAAGACGGCTAAAAAGCCGTCTTTTTTGATATTAAAAAGTATTATTCTTCAAAAATGTTTATAGAATTAAAATATTCTGCGTCAAAAAAGTCTTTAAGCGTAATTCCTGCGCCTTCGCAAAAGCGCTGTATAGTTTCTATTGTTGAAGATTTGGTTCTGCCTTTTAACAAATCGTAAAGCGCAGACGGCGATTTCCCTCCGTTCAGAGTTGCTTTA
>CALWBV010000021.1 GCA_944376205.1 uncultured Christensenellaceae bacterium | reverse complement strand
GATTCATTTACCTTCGTATTATATTTTCGCTTTGTATGCTTTTCATCATACCTAGAAACATATACTCGTCATATATGCTTCCTACTATGCAGTTGTCAATGTGCAAATTTGTTCGGTTAGACCGAAGTTGGTGGGCTCAAGTGGACTCGAACCACCGACCTCACGCTTATCAGGCGTGTGCTCTAACCAGCTGAGCTATGAGCCCATTAGTGGTGGAGAATAAGAGAGTCGAACTCTTGACCTCCTGCTTGCAAGGCAGGCGCTCTAGCCAACTGAGCTAATCCCCCACGAGGGTATTTATTTTCGCTGTCTTCTCAAACAGCCTTTATATAATATCATTAAAGAATTTAGTTGTCAACAATTTTTTCAATGTTTTTGAAAAATTTTTGCAAGCATCAAAATTCTTTAATTTTTGTATCTTCTCAAGCTTTTTCAACATCTGACTGATGTGTGTATTTATATGAGAAGTGTTACTAATATAGCAAATATTTTGTCGTCTGTCAAGACTTTTTTTGCCATTGAGAAAATATTCTTCTTTACGAATTTTTTGTCGTTTTTTAGGCGCCGATATCCGAAAGACAGAAGCGTTCTTATATATATTTATATTAATCAATATATATTGTGTCTTAAAGTTTATCCCCCACTACAAATTGACACTGTATCGCAAATCGCACCACTAATTAGTAAAGCTAAATTACTAACGATGCCATTGCAATAAAAAAGCCACTTGTCGTGGCTTATACTGTAATGCAATCAATTTTTTCTTTTGCGATGCATTTGTGACAAAAAATTCTGTCGTTATGTTTTGATTTATGTCTCTTATGCTCTATAGGAATAAAAGTCCAATTACTCTTTTTCTAAAGCATAATCAAAGCAACTTTTTCTTTTTGAGGAAAAGCGCAAGCGCAACGGAAATCGCCGTAGATATTCCGACTACTCCCAAGAATCCCCATTTGCTACCCTGTCCTGGCACCCAAGTGTTCATTCCGAACAACGACGCTATCAATGTAGGTATCGAAATAACGAGAGTAATGGAAGTCAATATCTTCATGACAATATTAAGGTTGTTGGAAATAACGCTGGCATATGCATCCATTGTTCCCGACAAAATATCTCTGTATATCGAACACATTTCCATAGCCTGTTTTGTATCGACAGCAACGTCTTCGAGAAGATCCGTATCGTCCGGATAGCTCTTGAGAATGTTGTTGGTGCTTATCTTATTCTGTAACAATCTGGAAATAACGGCATCGTTACCCGTAAGAGACGTAGAGAAGTAAACGAGTGAATTCTCAAGGTCAAGCATCTGAATAAGCTCTTTGTTCCTTGTGGACTTGTGAAGTTCGTTTTGAATTCTCTGCGAAGCTTTGTCTATCTGTTTAAGATATGCCAAAAATTTGGAAGCTATGTTGTTGAGAATCTGGAAAAGGAATCTCGTCTTCTTGAATGTCGCAAAACCTTTTACTCTGTTGCGCACGAAATCTCTCGTAATCGCAGTATCTTTAAGAGATACGGTAATAAACAAATCCTTTTTTATTACCGCACCCAAAGGTATCGTAAAGTATGAATAATAATCAAGTCCTTCCTCAATCACGGGGATATCGACAAGCACGAGAGTAAAATCGTCTTCAGTCTCGACACGCGATCTCTCCTCGTCATCCAAAGGAGTTTTGAGAACTTCGTCGTCAACTCCGCTGATTTTGGATATAAGCGCAACCTCTTTGTCACTGGGGTTGGTAAGATTGATCCAACAATCTTTGGGATCAAAGGCATCGTCCATATAGACGCTTTCGTCTATCTGTATGAGCTTATTTTCCTGTGCGTCAGTCTTGTATATCTCTATCATAAGCCATACCTCCTTTTGTCCCTGTTGCGACACCTTAATTGTATGCCAAAAAAAAGGTCTTGTCTAGTGATTGCGGTCAAAAAAATACTTTTGGTATGCCTTTTTTGTCAAAAATATACTAATTAACAGTATTTATACGACATATTCTTTAAGTTTTTGCATAGCCGATTTGAGCGCAAACACACTTTCTTTAGACATAGCCGAGGTATAATTTGCCGAATAAAGACTCTTCAAAACCACCTTTGCCAGACTCTTGTCGGGATTGGTAGATAAAAAGTTTTCCACACCTGCCGCCAATTCTCCGACACTGTCCTCTTTCAACGTTTTTACATCCTCAATGCTGCCGAGCGAAAATACTGACGATTGTCTTACGCTGTGATTGAGTGCAAATATAAATTCTCTCTTATATTTGTTTTCCCTTAAGCGGTAAAGTCTACCTATAAGATTGCAGCCTATGGCAAACAACCACCAAACTCCCGACATACATGCAGCAACAAAAGCCACCGCCGCAAGTCCGTATCCGCTCAAAGCGATAATAACGCTTAACGTTATCAAATGCACAATACTACCCGTACGCATTATGTTTGTCGCTTTGCGTGGAATATAATTCTCAAAGATTGTAACAAGTTCCTGCGCAGTAATCTCTTTGCCTTCCATGCTTTGAAGCGCTTTGCGAATTCTTCGGGGGAATACGTGTGCGACTTTTTTGTTGAACACGAAAAGATTAACCGACGTAACATAACTGTTATGCTTCAAAAATCGCTTCAATTTTGCGTACGCTTTTACAAATCTTCCTGCCGCCGAATAGGCGATAAGTTGTATCAATACGACAACGACGGGTACAGCCGCAGCCAGCACGGCAATCTTAACTGCACTCCATCCGCTTATCAAATATTGAAAATATGCGAAAATAATTTTCAAATATGTCATTTTGTCAAGCCTCCTGAAAAATATGTACGGCTTAATCTCTTGTGTATTGTTGACATATTGAAATTATTTAATCACAAAATCCGACTTTTTCGGCTTTTATTTGCAAATGGCAAAATGAGGCGCATTATACAGCAAACATACAGCTTTTATGCAAAGTCAAAATATCATAACGCTACTGAAATATCAGCGTATGACTACATCTCGATTTCTCTGTTTCTACCGAGCACAAAGATAATCTTTTTGTCTACTACGGTATTCATACATTCCTCTATCGCCATTGCGTACAAATCAAGCTGTTTTTGATACCGCTCTTTTATCTCGCTGTCGCTTTTTTGCGAGAATTTGAAGTCCACGAGAATGTTTTCTCCGCCTTTTTCTCTGCCGTTTATAAAAAGATCGACGGTTCCTTGCAAAAGCACGCTGTCTTCGACTTTAGTATCCACAAGCTCTTTTGCAGGGATATTGAGCATGAACTGTTTTTCTCTGTAATGAGGATATCTGCGGGCAAGCGATATAACCTCGTCATTAAGACAATCGAGAATTATTCTGGGATCCACTAAATCACTTTGCGCTTTGGTCAAAAGCTCGTTTTGGACCATTCCGTCCATGCTGTCCTGAACGTCTTTGACCGTATAACAATCAAAATCGATGCACTCCATGACTCTGTGATAAGCGGTGCCTTCTTCGGCATAAAGTCCCATATCGACGCCGCCCTCGTGTCTGTCAGCCCTCATTTCCTCAATACTTTCTTCGATAAAGTTTTTGAAAGTTTCCTGCTCGTCGTAAGCGGTATCGCCTTTTTTCTCTTTAGCCGCTTCGTATGACTTGTTGTTTACCGCCGTTACCGTAAACTTAACAGGCATTGAGGTTGCTTCCTCATGTGCGTAATCTTTATCAAAATATTCGATAAACGTATTGACGTTTTCCGCATCTGGCTTATCGAAAGTATGTATGCGTACGGTTTCTTCTGTCTCATCGATTTCCTCTTTATCGAACTTGACCTCGTAAGCATTTTTGAAGCTCTCGTCTTGTACCGCTATATTGTTAAGCCATCCCCATATGCTTTTCACATCGTTTGTATAGCTTTCGCCAAAGGCCTTCGACGATGTTGCGGTAATATAAAGCCTGTTTTTTGCACGGGTGACCGCAACGTAAAACAAACGCATGTACTCTTCAATCAAATCTTTGATTTTTTTATTTTTAAGAAAAAACATAGGAAGGCTGTCTTCGTAGCAACGTGTTTGTTCGTTTATGTCTTTTATGGTTATGCCGTAATTTTTATCCATAAGATACAAAGCCTTATACACAGAATTGTTGATGCTTACCTGTTTTTCGGCGGTAACTATAAATACAACGGGATATTCGAGACCTTTTGACGAATGCACGGTATTTGTCCTGACGTAATCTCCCTGGATATCGACGTCTCCGCTTACCTTGCAGAAATTCTCGACATCGGTAACTGTCGCCGCAAACTTTGCTATCGACGAATTGAATGATTTTCCCTCGATGAGACCGATAAATTGTTGTAAGCCCATAAACTCCGATCTGCCGCCGTCTTTTGTAAGCAAATACACCTCGTAATCGAAATCTATGAGAATACGCCTCATCAATTCGCTTACAGTCATAAAGCCGCTTGCAAAACGGTATTTTTCGAGCATTGCGAAAAACGCCTTGAGTTTTTTGGCTATTTCGTCATCTCTCTCATTAGCGTAAGCAAGTACGGCATTGTGGAAAAACTTCTCTTTGGGATAAATTTTACGTATGTGTGCTATCTCTTTGTAAGTCAATCCGCCAAACACGCTGGATAACACTGACGTAAGCGGTATATCGTTGAGATGATTGTCGATAACGTATAAGAGATCGACGATAAGCTGAATGCTGGGGTTAGTTTTTTTGGCAATAATATTGCTGCTGTCAACGGGAATCCCCGCAGATTGCAACGTCTGTATTATCCTTTCTACTTCGGGACTTCTTCTTGTACACAATATGGCTATATCACTGAATTTGATTTTTCTGAAAGTCGTCTTATTATCGGGCATGACAACTTCTATCTGACCGTGCTGAACAAGAGAAAGTATTTCTTTGGCGATATACAAGCCCTCGTCGTATTCTGTCGGCTGCTCCTTTATAGCGCTTTCTCTAACGCTGTAAACTTCTCCCTTTTCAACAGGCAGCGTATGTTCGACTTTATTTTTGACAAAAGTCGCAATCCTTATTGGAGAATCGTTTTGAGGAGCAAATTCAATAACTCCCCGACGAAGTTCGCACTCATTCTTATAATCTATACCGCCGCACTTCTTGGTCATTATAACGTCGAAAATGCGGTTTACGAAATCCAACACTTCGCCGCACGAACGGTGATTGCTGTTGAGACTGAAAGGCTTGCCGAGAGTATTGTCTTTTTTGTAATTGTCATACTTACTCAAGAATATATCGGGGTCAGTCATTCTGAACTGATAAATACTCTGTTTGACGTCGCCTACCATGAAGAGATTTTTGCCGTTGGATAATCTGGTAATGATAAATTCCTGAACAGCGTTTATATCCTGATATTCGTCCACACAAATATATTTGAATTTTTGCGAAAGTTCTTTGGCAATCGCATCGTCTTTCAACAATTTGACAGCGTAATATTCAAGATCTGCAAAATCGAATTTGTTTTCCTTTTTCTTAAGCTTGGAATACTCGTCGGATATTTCTTTTATAAGATTTGTTATTTTTTTGATATAAAGACCATTCTTTTCGAGATTAAGCACTATCTCGTCATAAGAAGAAGAAAAAATCTTTTTCAATTTATTATAAAATTCTTTACACTTATCATTATAAGCGGAATACTCGCCTTGAATTGCAACACCTACTTCGTCCAAAGTTTTTTTATTCGGAATACTTTGAATACTCTCCGGTAACAACTTTATTTTTTCGCATAAGTCTCTGACATCTTTTACAGACGTCAACATCGACAGCGTATTCAAATGCACGACTATGTGATTTACAAATTTATCTTGATTAATAAGTGCGTATTCGTCCGATTTCTTATTACCTTCGACAAGATAATCTATTGCTGTGTTTCTTATATCTTCCAAATACTGCAAAGCAAGAGGCGATGTCGCAAAATCCCCGTCGATATACGACGTGGAAATTTTATCGAGAAACTCTTCCCTGTCAAGTTGCGACTCCGTAAATTCGTAAATCTTTTTCAACGTCTCGTAAAAACCGCCTTCGCCGCCAAAATATGCCTGCAATACGTCCATATCATAGTCATATTGCGATTTGTATTTTTTCATGACTTTGTCAATGGCTTTGTCAAAAAGTATCTTACGCTCATCGTCGTCGGAAATACTGAATGAAGGATCAATACCCAATACTTCCAAATGGGTTTTGATAAGATTACTGCAAAAACCGTGCAAAGTCGAGATATTCGCCAGCGGAATATCTTCGATTTGCTCTCTCAAATAATCGTTGTCGCATACGCCTGTATTTATAAGTTTTACAAGTTTTGCTCCTATTTTGCTTTTAAGCTCCGCAGCAACAGCTTCCGTAAACGTAACCGTTACGATATTTTTCAAAGGAACTCTTACTCTTCCTTTTTCCTTATCCCCTACAATTATGCGCATAAGCCTTTCAAGCATAACGGTCGTTTTACCGCTGCCGGCAGAAGCAGATACCAACGTATTGTCGTCAATACTTTCAATTACCTTAATTTGTTCGTCAGTCCATCCCATATCAGGCTTCTTCCCCTCCGAAAATATCGTTGAATTCTTGCATAGATATCTCTTCTCTGCTGCGCAATTTTATTTGACATCTGTTGCAAATACTCCGATATTTGCAATAAGCGCAAGATTTAGGCTCATCGTCTTTTTCATTGATAAGCGGCGATTTGGCAATATATCCCTCCTCGATTTCGGTCGCAGCCTTTGTCGTAAGCCTTATCACATAATCGCATATGTTGTCAAAGGTTTTGCCGTTGACCATAGTACCGTAATCTTTATTGGCAGAATATTTTATCTCATTCTTTGTTGTCTGGCATCCTATAGGATACACCGAACTTGTATATCTTTTATTTTGAGGCATTGCCATATTATAATCCAAATCCGCAAAATCCGTATCCGAATTTACAAATCCTCTGTGCATAAATCTCTTTGCCGTCTTATCTCCGTCTCTCAAGAAGCGGTTATTTATCAACAGATAAAATACTCCCTGCGGCGTCAAATCCATGTTTCGGCGCAATGCGTTGAGATATATAAAAAGCTGTATCCGATTGCCGTATAGCACATCTGATATTGAGAATTTTATATTATACTTTGATTTGTAGTCTACGACAATCATCCTGTCTTTGTACGTATCGATTCTGTCGATCTGCCCTACAAAGGACAGCTTTCGGTATCCGTTGTCTATTTCCATTCCTTTTAAGCGTCCGTCTGTACCGTCTCCGCCGAAATTGACCTCTGTCTTATAAGGTCTGAATTTTGTGACTTGCATATTTGCGACAAGGTTACGCACAACGTAAACAGCCTGTCCGACAAGTTGATTATACATAAGAGTTTGTCTTGAATCTTCCAGCAAATATGCAAACTCCGGATGACTTTTTACGGCTTCCGAATAGATTTGAGGAATAAGCGTTTCAATCTCCTCTTCGCTTTTATCCGCACAATCTTTTAAGGAAAAATATTTTTCGAGTACGGCATGCAAAAGCGTACCCGTATCTTTGACCTCGAGTTCGTTTACTTCTCGGGGATTGAGTCGGAGTTCGTAATCTATAAAATGTTTGAACGGACAATCAAAATATTTTTCCATCTGACTCGGCGAAGTATGATTGTCTTTGAACATTATACCCTTTTCGTCGATTTGCGTTTCTTCATCTTCGCATGACAACAGCTTATCGACATATTCTTTGCCGTACCGTTTTGTCGCAATGTCATAGAGCACGTCAGTTGCTTTGAGGAATGCGTCGGTTATCTCTACTGCGCCCTGCCTGAAAGTCCTTTGCATATCGATAAGCTCGTTCAAAACGTTTCCTTGGGACGACACGTAAACAGCATAATCGTTGACTGTCCATTCAGGCAAAGGCTGCCCCACAGGTTGAGCATTTATATCGAGAATGTCGCATATGTAATTAACGGTATTTGACGGCTGAAGTTCCGCTCCCTTTGTGTCCGACGAAGGGTAACTGATGTAAAGATTCTTTTTCGCCCTCGTGAGAAGCATGAGAACATTGAGCCTTTCCTGTGCGTTTCTGCGCCTGCAATCGGGCTGAACGTCTATACCCATTTTAGACCAGGCGACGTACTCTCTCTCCGCTACGATACCGTTGTCGCTATGCTCGAGAGGAAACTTACCGGCATTTGCGCCGAGTACGAACATGTAGTCGATATTTTCATACCTGCTTTGACTGCTCTCGCCTATAAACACACAATCGAGAAATACGGGTACGTTTGACATCTCCACGCTTTCGACTGCCGTCATGAATATGCGGTAAAACTCCTCAAACTCCATAGCGTTTGTTCCCAACATATTCTCGCATCTGTCTAGCAAAAGCAAAATCTTTTGCAACGACTGCAAAGTTACCGAAGCAAGCTCCTCGTAACCGTTTGCATTTTGCTTTTCTGCAAGCTGGCGCACAAGAATTTCGGCATCGATATTCTTGAGAAAATCCTTGACTTTTGCTACGTATTCGCTTACCGTTCCGTTGAGATTTCTGAAAGGTTCGACAAATCTTGAGACTTTACTTCTTATTTTTTCTGCAATACTTCTTGTCTTTTCGTCTCCTATGCTAAACGGCGTTAAAAAACGAGTATATTCTATACCGTATTTGAGACAATAATTTTCAAACACGCACACTTCGTCGTAATCCGTCGAAAACAATAGTTGTTTTGTAAGAGTTATGACATCGCCGCACTCAAAATCCCCGATTGCCGTCTGAATTGCCGCAGATAAAAGCTTTGTAACAGCCTGCTCGGACAAGGATTGCTTGACATCGGCATAAAAAGGAATACCGAAAGAATCGAATATGCTTTTTATATAAGGAATATATGACGGGAAATCGCAACACACTATGGCTATATCCTTGTATCTCGTGTCCGACGTTTTTACAAGTCGGTTTATCGTGCGTGCCACGTTTTTGACCTCTTGCGATATATCTTTGCAAGAAAACACCTTTGTATATCCTGTACTTTGCGTCTTGCGTGCCGACGAATATCCGTAAAGCTCCCTGTTTATCGTGAGCGCATCGCCTTCGAGTTTCTGAAAACAATACTTGATACCTGCTTTAAGCCCTATCTCGTCCACGACAGATAAAAAGCGGTTTTTGACATCGAGAGGAAAGACGTGTTTGTTTTCGCCGTCGCTATCTACAAGACATACGGTTGTATTCATCGAATGGAGCATCAGCGCTTTAAGAACTTCGTATTCCACACCCGAAAAGGACATGAAGTCAGATATGTAGATATTACAATCGTTGAGTTCGCCTTCGTAAATTTTATCCGCAAGCGCCTGCAATTTACTCGTACCGTCGGTATAGCCGCTCTGAAGATACTCTACGTATTTTTTATATATAAGCACGATATCTTCTGTCTTATGCGCTACTCTTTCGGGCATATCCTTGACTGCGTCAGCCATTCTCTTTACGGGAATATTGCTGTTGCGAATCTGCGAAATAGCGGCATACATATCGTTTGCAAAATTAACGCTGTTGCTTGCTCTTCCGAAGCACAAAAGTTGCTTTTTGTTGTCTTCGATGATTTTGCGGAGCAACATGACTTCGCTTTGTTTATCCAACACCTTTTTATCGTTTTCCAAAAGCTTGTCCGCAAGACGTACAAAAGAAGTAACCTCTATATCGAAGCTGCCTTTAATGTCGAGATGTTCTAAAACCGCCTTTTGATATGACAACGAAAATCTGTCGGGTACGAACAATAAATGTCTTTTAGTCTGATTGAGACTGTTTTTTAATTTTTCTAATATGGGAAAACTGTCCAAAGTGTTTGTAAGAATCATTTCTATCATAGTTATATTGTACCAACATTTGACAATAATGGCAATATAATATTAAAATTTTTATTGCAATTCTATTATAATATGATATAATATATACATTATGAAAAAGAAAATTTTATTGATATCAACAGTTGTATGTCTTTTAGTCGCACTGCTCGCTTTCAGCGGTTGCAGCGACTCTTTCGGTATGAGCGATATCAGAGCGCTTATAGAAAGCAATCTCGGCTGGCATAAAATGACCAAGACCGAAGTTGCCACTTACGATGCCTTTGACAAGGACGGAAACAAATTCGGGAAATATACTCTTTCCGTATCCGTCATCAATAAAAAGGACGTGACGATAAGTGCGCTCGACGAAACAAACGATCGCATGCTCAAAGTATTCACGGGTTACAAATTCGTATCCTCTCTTACTTTGGACGCCGACCCCGATTATCAACAAATCACAGAGTGCTACACCAATCTCAACCTTTCGCCCACTCTCTCTTACTCTCGCATAGTCGATGAAAATAAGACGGAAATCTTTACTTCTTACGGCGAAAAGAAAGCGGAAGCAACGTTCATTATAGACGGCAAAAAGGTTACGTCCGAAGATAAATACGCAACTTCTATTTTATGCGACAACGCATATCTTTACCAGTTTGCAAGAGTAACCGATATGTCTACTTCTCTGTCGGTAAACATTCCTTCTTACACAATGACCGACGACCTTACTCAAGTATATAATCAATCCATCTCGATGACGTTTGCTTCCAACAGTAACGTTATGCTTGACAAAGCGTTTATCCTCGACAAGACTTTCAGTCAGATCACCACTCCCAGCGGCGATATTTCAGGAGATCTGCCTAGCGGCGATCTTATCAACGGAGGCGCAATAGTCAGCGGAGATGCTCCCGAAACGAGTACTGACGAAAGCGGCAACGTAACGACGACTTATCCTTATACCGAAACAAACAGCATTCCCGTAAAAGCATGTACTTTTACAGCAAGCAAGGATCTCAATATCAAAGCGTCCGTAATGTGCTATATAGCAACCTCTCCAATCAAGAATTCTCTCGATGACAGTTCTTTTGTAAACCGCGCTGTCGTAATGATAAGAGAAGGAGACATGACATACAAACTCACTTCAGTAAGTTTTGAATAAGATATATTAACACTACAACAAAAAGACGTCTTCGGGCGTCTTTTTTTATGACTTTGCATTGTTGATCAATTCTAAAATAATGAACCCGTGCGACACTCTTTTTTTATGGTAATCCCTAATATAAAATCTCATTGTCAATTTTTACTTTTCCCGTAGATTTACACTTATCAAAATAACGACATTTACAGTGTGCGGTATATGCCGTATTTTACCGTCATATACTGAAACGAGGTATATTTATGACAAAGCTGTATTTTGATAATCAAAAAGGTATAATACTCCTCAACGGCTTGCCTGTAAAAAGCCCTGCTTTTGCAGATAAAGAATTCGTAATAGAATACTTTCCGTTCGACAAAAATCTGATGTGCGTAAAACACGCTGTGGACTGCCGTCTTACGTCTTTTGAAGATATGCTCGTGATAAAACACGATGACTCTTTAATCATAAAATTCTGCCCGTTACGCATACACGAATATGATGACTCCTATATTTCCAAACAAATAAAATGCGGCGATACGGTCCACATTCTCACCTGCAAAGCCGACAGAGAACATAAAATCATTCTTGAATCGCAGTACGAGATTATCAACATTCCTCTACCTGCCAAAGCGGACGATGTGTCTATAAAAGCCAAAACGATTTCCAGCGGTCAATTGCTGCTTATAAAAGCAATAATCGGCAAAAAGATTTTTTGCGCAGTCGTACACTATAACGACGACTACACCCTGCTTATGAAAGTATACTGCGACAAAGCCTATTGTTCAGACGGCAATCTCATAGTCGAAGACAGACTTTACGATTGTCTTCAGCGCACTTGCGTAAGAACATTGAAATTTTGCGACGACGCTTTTGTCGAAGTGTCAAGACATTTTGAATATGACGGCACATACGATTATCCTGACGAACTTGCACCGTACGTATTTCTCGAAAGCATCAAATGCAAGGACGAAGACGCTCTGTCCTCTCTTATGAGCTTATCAATGAAAGATTGCGATATTTACGGGCTATTCGGCGATTTTCTTACGATATGCGACTGCGTGGAATACAGACCTTACAGGGTAACTTTGATATATAGCGGGAAAAACGGATTTTTCACAAAAACTTATGCTTTTGAAGTCAAGGGCGGAAGAATAAACTGCGTCAATTGTGTGTAAATTATTTCTAAATACTGTATACAAACCGTTAATTGTGTTATAATAGAAAAAAACCTTGAGGCAATTAATTTAATGTTTGAACTTATACTGACTATAATTGCAATATGCTTTTTCCCTTTGCTTTTGTGGATGATGATCGCAAGCATATCGGTAAAAACGACCTACAACAGATACAGCACTGTTGAAGCTCAAAGCGGCTTGACTGCTCAAGAAGCCGCCAGAAAAATTCTCGACGCAAACGGACTCATAAACGTTCGCATAGAATCGTGTCCCGGCATGTTGACGGACCACTATGATCCCAGAGTAAATACCGTATATCTTTCGCAAGCTACAATCTCAAGCAAATCTTTGGCAGCGATAGGCGTTGCGGCACACGAAGTCGGACATGCTATTCAACACGCAGAAGACTATGCGCCTGTAAAAATGCGAACGGCTCTTGTGCCTGTGGTCAATTTTACATCTCGCCTTATCACTCCGCTTATGCTTATGGGGCTCATATTCGAACTTATTGCATATACAGTAAACTTTCTTTCCGCAATCTTTTTTATGGCAGCTTTGATATGTTACGGAGCATATGCGCTTTTCACATTCATTACACTGCCCTGTGAGTACAATGCAAGTAAGCGTGCAAGAGTTCAACTTGCAGAATGTTCTATATTGACTGACGAGGAATTGGAGGCCGCAAAGAAAGTCTTGTCGAGTGCGGCAAAAACTTATCTCGTATCATTCTTTATCTCTCTTGCGCAAGTTGCGAGAATTCTTCTTTTACTTTTGGGCACAAGAAGAAGACGGTAAATAAGATAACTTTTATAACAAAAATGCACCTGTTAAAGGTGCATTTTTTATTGCGTTAATTCATTTTATTCGGGTTTGATCTCAACTTTGATATTTGTCGTTACGTTGGTGTGAACTTTAATTTCCACATCGAATATGCCTGCCGATTTGATAGAATCTTTGAGATTGATTTTCTTTTTGTCTATCTCATAACCCATCTTGGACAGTTCCTGACAAATTTCTTTTGAAGTTACTGCACCGAAAGGCTTTCCGTTTTCTCCGAACTTTATAGAGATGACAATGGTCTTTCCTTTAAGTTCCTTGCCGAGCTGTACAGCTTCTTCGTATTCCTTTTGTCTCTGTCTCTCGAGTGCAGCGTTACGCTGATTTGTCTCGTTGATTACTCCTGCGGTAGCCTGTTGAGCCATACCCTTCTTTATAAGAAAATTACGCGCATAGCCGTCGTTGACTTCTACGATTTCGCCTTTCTTTCCGACTGCTTTTACGTCTTGTATCAATAATACTTTCATATCTCACCTCGCTTTTTTATATTTTAGCACATTTGTAGTGCAATATGCAATATATTTTCTATATTCCGGTGAGGCGTAACAACTAAATGTATAAAAATTGTTATTAATGGGATACTAATTAAAAACGCTGTTTATTGTACATTGCAACAATTAATCGATATTGCGCTTTTTTGCAATAACGGATTGATAACAATGATATATAGCGTTAGAAATATAAACTTTCGCCGAGTAAGGAGCGTGAGGGTGCGGATATAAGCTGGCTATTTTTTAGATAGTTGGCGTGAGGAGGAGGAAGTAATACTTGCCGTATTACGATGACGACGAACGGCAAATCACGGAAAAGAAAACTTATACATAAAATTGCCGAG
>CALWBV010000020.1 GCA_944376205.1 uncultured Christensenellaceae bacterium | reverse complement strand
ACTAGGCGTACGTGACCGAGTGCAACTGCTCGCACAAAATCGCAAATATGTGCCGATATATGCGTTTGCCTATTTGAAGTCGAATGAATCGGGATATAAATCCTTAATATTAGTCTCTACGACCTCTCCCTTGCTGTTGCTGACGTATATAATTAAATCGTTGCAGAATTCTTTGATAAACTGTCTGACTATACCGCAGGGGTAAGGCATAGATTCGCCGGATCCGACGATTGCCATTGCCATAAAGCCTTTTTCGCTGCCTGCTATTGCCGTACCCATTGCTACTTGTTCGGCGCAAATAGTGGCACCGTAACTTACGTTTTCGATATTACATCCGACATAGATTTTACCGCTGTCGCCCATTACAGCACAACCGATTTTATACCCCGAATAAGGAGCATGTGCATTATTCATTACCAAAAGCGCATTTTCAAGCAATCTTTGTTTCTGCATCATAGTTTTATTCTCCGTCCTATATATTTATCTCCAGAAAACTTCAAGGGTCTGTCTGTTGAGTACACCCCATCTGTCCTCTGCTCTTACCACTGCTTTACCGTCGCAAAAAGGCGTAGCGATATCGTAAATAAAATCAACTACCTTATTGCCGTCAATGTCGATATAGCCGCTCTTTTCGCCTATCGTGACCGAAGCGAGACCTTCGCTGAAAGAAGTAGCGCAATCGTACTGATAGTCTATGACGAGGTTGTTTTTTCTGTCGATATAGCCTAGTTTTCCGTCCTTCTCGACGCAGCCTCTCTCTTCGTAAAATCCGAAAGCTTCTTCGTAAGTGGGAGGTATAACAACATTACCTTTCCAATCTTTATATCCCCACTTTCCCTTGCGACAGAATTTGACGAGACTCGTCTCCGTGAGGGGCGGTCTTTCGACTTTTTCGTGAGGAGGGCGCTCTCTTTTGCCCATAAGAATTTCATTGATCGTCATGCCCTCGTATATCTTGGACAGATAATTATTGAGAGAAGCGTTTTCACCCTTATTATCCTTTTGTCTGTTTTGATTTTGAGAAGGATTATTGTTACGGTTATTGTTATTGTTGCGGTTGTTTTGTGAGGGCTGCGAAGCGTCCTCCGCAAAAGAAATATCGTATTTTGCAAGCGCTTTGGCGATTTCTATACAGTTTTTCTTGCCGATATTCTGTATACGGTACATCTGTTGCATGGTACGGCATGCAAGATCGGCAAGTTTTGTTACCTTGCCGACTTTCAAAGCGTTGTATGTGTGTTCGCTGAGTCCCAAATCTTCGATAGGTCTCAAAAGATCTTCGGGTTTCGCCTTGCCCGAGGATAGAATTTTTGCTACGTTTTCTGCTTGTTCGTGATTGCGTTTTTTATTTTTGTTTCTGTAATAAAATCTTCCTTTTGACATCTATTGCCCCAAAATTACATGTTTACATTGATATTTTAGCATAATTTTATCTTCTTTACAATATATATAATATAATATTTTTATTATTTTGTTGCCGTTTTGAAAATTTTGTTTTACTTTTGCGTTTTGTATGCTATAATGCAAGTATGAGCAAGAAAATTTTACTTATTTCGACTTTATTGTGTTGCATTCTCCTCGCAGGCGTTATATCTGCGTTTGCAGGGGGCGGCGTTGCACTCGCAGAAAACAGCAACGTATCTATCGATATCGTAAACGACAGCTCTTTTACTGCGTATGGCGATGCATTTGCGCTCGTTACGGACAACAACGTATATGTGGTCAAAGACAGTACGGTACATAAATACACAGAAGAAGCTCAATTTACCGTGCTTGATATGGCAATGAACTCTAAATATCTTGTTTTGCTCGTTACCGACGACAGCGGTAAAAATTTATATGTTTATTCATACGACAATGGCGGTATAAAGAAAATCCAACTTGAAAACCCCAATGTTTATCCCGAAGAAATCGTTGCGCTTTATAACGATAACGAATCGATCTTTGCAATGGATTCTAACAAGGTATATAAAATCGACGTAGACTCAAGCTCCACGCTGTGGTCAACTTTTATATCCAAAAATCCTCTTTATACGCAAATATCGGATATGGCGATACTCGATGAGGACGTATTGTATTTCATTTTGGACGGAGATATATACTCTACTTCATCCAAAAACTTTACTCAAGACGATTTAAGCTCCTTTTTGAAGCTCGAAGGCGCATACACGGATCTTGTTATATCGGGCGGCAAACTTATACTTCTCGACTCTTCTAAAGCCTATGTTTACGACGACGCAAGCAATTCCGTAAGTGAACTCCTCACAAGCGGCATAGGCGAAAAAAGCTCTCTTTCAGCAACATACATATCGTCATCCAACACCAACTACGTATATATCAAATCCGACCTGCCCTCTCTCAATATGTATGAGTTTACGGGCACGGCACTCAATTATTACAATACGTTCGACAGGACGATATATTCGCATCCCTCGTCTTACGATATCGTAAAAATGTATAAAATCGACTCGGAAACGACTGTATTTTCCTCTCCCAGACACTTGCAAAAACTCGCAACGCTTTCTTCGGGCGACTACGTAATGTTGCTCAACGAAGTCGGAGAGTATTACTATGTGTATTTTGCAAAAGAGGGTAAAGACGTCAAGTTGGGTTACATCAGAAAAGACAGCGCAATTACGCTCTGCCCTGCCTCGACAGAATGTGAAATCGGCGCTTATGCACAGGCGCTTCATCCCGATACCGCCGTATATAAATATCCTTTTGTGGGAGACGGATTCAATTCTACGGGCAGCGAAGCTATAGCATATCTGTCGATATACGATCAACTCGTAGTCATTGACAATGTAGGTCAGGACGGCGAATACAACTGGGGTTGGTATAAAATACAATACCTCGATAAAAACGATAATATCGTGGAAGGCTACGTCAAGGAAAAAGACGTATCTCCTTATACCGTGCTTACCCCTCCCGACATTTCCAAGACAGTTAAAGTTTCATCCAAAAAGCTCGGCGAATACGTCAAAGTTTACGCCCTGCCGCAGGAAGATGCAAAACTCATAGCAGAACTTAAAGAAGGCACGCCTATCGATCTTCACGAAAAGTACGACAAAAACAGCGAATGGACAGCGGTAATTTACAACGACATGATCGCCTACGTAAAGACTGAAAACATCCAGCCCGGCGGACTCACATCCTGGCAACTCGCACTCGCTATTACCATTCCTATCGTGGTTGTTGCCATAATGGTTACGGTAATCATACTCGTTACAGTCAAAAAGCGTAAATATTTAAGCAGAATGTAATCGAGCGCTTTTCCGTTAAAAATAACAAGCGCCGCGCTCTTTATCAAGCTATAAAAAAAATTATGAAACATATCGGAACAAAAACTTTAACCACTCAAAGACTCATACTGCGTAAGTTCGATTTGAATGACGTCGCCTACGCTTTTAACAACTGGACAAGCGACGAAAAGGTTACGACGTTTCTTACCTGGCAAACACACAAAAATACAGATGAAACCCGACAGATAATCGCATCCTGGATAGAAGATTACAAAAAAGACGACTTCTATCAATGGGCAATCGTACTCAAAGAAATCAATCAACCTATCGGTACGATATCGGTCGTGAGATACGACGATAGGAAATTATCGGCGGAAATCGGCTATTGCATAGGCAGCAAATGGTGGCATAACGGTTATGTCAGCGAAGCACTGAAAAGCGTAATCTCCTTCCTTTTCGAGTCTGTGGGTGCAAACCGCATTATGGCTAAACACGATACTCAAAACCCCAATTCAGGCAAAGTAATGCAAAAATCGGGCATGACCTACGAAGGTACTTTGAGACAAGCCGATCGCAACAACAGGGGTATTGTCGACGTGTGCGTCTACTCCGTTCTCGCTAAAGAGTATTTTAAACTTTGATCTCTTGCAATCAACTATGCAAATCGTCGCAATAAAGCGACGATTTTTTGTATCTGACACGCAAATCATACTTGTGCGACAATATAAAATCGGCAAGATATTTGTTTTATAAAAGAAAGATATCCGAAACAAAATATAAATCAGGCTCATATTGAAATCATTCGCCAACGGCATTAAAATTACAAAATACAATAGGTTGACTTTTTCATATAGAATGTTTATAATAATAGTTAAGTTTTTAAGATTATACGCAAGTTTATAAAGGAGGGTTGGCCATATGAATTTGACAATGACTCAACAAATTCTGGCAAAAAAACTCAATATGTCGCAAGATAAAGCAGTCAAAGAACTCTGCCCGGGTACGCTTACTTTGGTAGAAGTCGACACAGCTTTGTCAAACGACGTTACCGCTCCCGTCGCAATAGACGTTTTCAATAAAAGCGGCGGCAAATTGTACGATGCAGATAAGGTTACATTCGTACTCGATCACTTTACTCCCAACCGTGACATCAAGTCGGCTGAACAATGCAAATGCGTAAGAGCTTTTGCAAGAAAAGAAGGTGTAAAGAATTTCTTTGACGTCGGCTCCATGGGTATCGAACACGCACTCCTTCCCGAAAAAGGTATTGCAAAACCTTGGTCGGTAGTTATAGGCGCAGATTCTCATACGTGTACTTACGGCGCACTTGGCGCTTTCTCAACAGGCGTGGGCAGTACGGATATAGCAGGCATAATGCTTTCGGGCAAAGTATGGCTCAAAGTTCCTTGCGCAATCAAATTCAACCTCACAGGCAAACCCAGCAAATACATATCCGGTAAAGACGTAATTCTTCACATCATCGGAATGATAGGCGTTGACGGCGCTCTCTACAAGTCCATCGAATTTGCAGGTGAAGGCGTAAAATACATGACCATGGACGACAGATTCACTATCTGCAATATGGCTATCGAATGCGGCGCTAAAAACGGCGTATTCCCCGTTGACGACGTAACGCAAGAGTACGTAAAAGTTTCATGCGGCAAAACATTCGACGAACTTCAACCCGGAGACGACAGCGCTTACGAACAAGTAATAGATATCGACTTGTCAAAGATTAGACCTACCGTTGCTTTCCCTCACCTCCCTTCCAATACAAAGGCTGTAGAGGACGTGAAAGAGGACATTACAGTCGATCAGGTTGTTATCGGTTCGTGTACAAACGGCAGACTCAGCGACCTCGAACAAGCCGCAAGAGTGCTCAAGGGCAAAAAAGTCAATCCCAACGTACGCACCATCATTATACCCGCAACCAATAAGATTTATCTCGAGGCTATGGAAAAAGGCTACATCAAGACGTTTATCGAGGGCGGCGCAATAGTATCCACTCCTACATGCGGTCCCTGTCTCGGAGGTCACATGGGTATTCTCGCAAGCGGCGAAGTTGCCGTAACCACTACCAACCGTAACTTTATCGGAAGAATGGGCGCAAAAGACAGTTACATATATCTTGCGTCTCCCGCTACGGCAATGGCTAGCGCAATCGCAGGAAAACTTACCTGTGAAAGCAAATTGGAGGACTGATTTATGATAAAAGGAAAAGTATATAAATTCGGCGACGACATCGATACCGACGTAATCGTACCCGCCACGTATCTGTCGACTTTTGATCCCAAGGAACTTGCAAAACATTGTATGGAATATACGAATCCCGAGTTTTACGGCAAAGTTAAGCAAGGCGACATCATGGTTGCCGGCAAAAACTTCGGTTGCGGCTCCTCTCGTGAACATGCTCCTATCGCAATCAAAGGTTGCGGCGTAAGCATCGTAATTGCAAAATCTTTTGCAAGAATTTTCTACCGCAACGCACTCAATATCGGTCTTTATATTCTCGAGTGTCCCGAAGCAGTTGACGGCATTGACGAAGGCGACGAAGTAAGCGTTGACGTAGATACCGGCGTAATCACCAACATAACGAAAAATACGACGTTCAAGGCGCATCCCTTCCCCAAGTTCATTCAGAACATAATCGAATGCGGCGGTCTTATCAACGCTATCAAAGCAAACAAGATTTAATTTATCAAGGAGAAATATATGTCTACTTTTAATATTGCCGTAATCAAGGGCGACGGTATAGGTCCCGAGGTTACGGGTGCGGCAATGGACGTGCTTACCAAAATAGGCGAAAGATACAATCACAAATTCAATTTTACGGAAAGCGTATGCGGCGGATGCGCATACGATAAATACGGCGAACCTCTTCCCAAAGAGAGCCTCGATATATGTCTCAAAAGCGACAGCGTGCTTCTCGGCGCAGTAGGCGGACCTCAATATGACAATCTTCCCTACGAATCCCGTCCCGAGCGTGCGCTTTTGGGCGTAAGAAAGGCTATGGGACTCTATGCAAATCTCCGTCCCGCAAAGATGTTTGAAGCACTTTCCAACGTCTGCCCTCTCAAAAATCCTAAAAATATCGACCTCATGGTAGTAAGAGAACTTATCGGCGGTATCTATTTCGGAGAAAAGGGCGTAAGACAAGGTAAAATGGGCAGAGAAGGTTACGACGTAATGGCGTACGGCGAACTCGAAGTGGAAAGAATATGCCGTGTTGCTTTCGAACTCGCTCAAAAGAGACGTCATAAGGTTTCGTCTGTTGACAAGGCAAACGTTTTGAAGACTTCCGGCGTATGGCGTACAGTCGTTCACGACGTACATCAGGACTATACCGATGTCGAACTCGAGGACGTACTTGTAGACAATATGGCAATGCAGCTCGTAAGAGACCCTTCGCAATTCGACGTTATCGTAACGGGAAATCTTTTCGGAGACATTCTCTCCGACCTCGCTTCGCAGTGCGTAGGCAGCATAGGTATCCTTCCCTCTGCATCCATCAACGACACGACAAGAGGTCTTTATGAGCCTATACACGGCTCTGCTCCCACTATCGCAGGCAAGAATATCGCCAACCCTATCGCTACTATTCTCTCTGCCGCTATGATGCTTAAATACGCATTCAACCTTATGGAAGAAGGCGACGCTATCGAAAACGCAGTGGAAAAAACTCTCAACAGCGGTGCACGTACAGCCGACCTTAAGGAAGAAGGAAAGCCCGTACTCGGTACTAAAGAGATGACAGAACTTATTATCAAAAATATCTGATATAAATCATTTTCAAATAAAAGAAGAAACACGTTAAAGCGTGTTTCTTCTTTTTCTAAATATAAGCTTACATCTGATTGACGATTTTTCAAACATCGAACCTTTTTGAATAACTTCCTCGACTAATTCATATCCCTCTTTGTTCATTTCCTCTATTTCGTAAATTTTTTTAATACCGACCATGCTTGTTATTCCCTCTAAAGTTAAAACAATTTTGTCTTTTATTGTTTTTCTGTTTTCTACTATATACATATTAAACATTGATTCTTCTCCGATTTAATATTATAAGCATATCACACCATTTGGTGTATTGTCAAATTATTTACTCATATTGGTGTAAAATAATTTTGAGGTTGATATGTATAAAGAAAAATTTGCCGAAAGATTAAAGGAACTCATAGGCGACGAAAGCGTAAACTCCGTCGCAAAAAAGATAGGTATACCCCAACAGACTCTGTCAAGGTATTTGCTCTGTCAGCGTGAAATCGGCATCGAAAATCTATGCAAAATAGCAGATTACTTTGGCGATGATTTGGATATTCTCACGGGCAGAAAGGACTATTGACAGAATTTTCCTATTCGTGCGCTAACCGCCTTATACGCAGAATACGAGCATTTCTTGAATGCAATTATCCTTTTACACTGCATGAATGCAACAAAAAAGCACGCTATGAGCGTGCTTTTATTTTTGTAGTTTTCTTCTTATAAATTGTCAATCCTTACGCAGACTTCTTTTCGATATAGTTGACTACGTCGGCAATCGTCTTGAATTCCAATGCATCCTCGTCATTCACTTCTATGCCGAATTGCTCCTCTATCTGCATTATGATTTCTACGATATCGAGAGAATCTGCCAACAAATCTTCTTTAAGAGAAGTCTCCATAGTAATTTTGCTTTGTTCCATACCGAGCTGTTCTGCAACTATTTTGCTCAACTTTTCAAGTATCATATATACCTCCGTGAAAACTCTTTCGTTTCCTAAATCATTATACCAAAACCCTATTTACTTGTCAAACTAATTATATCCACCTTTTTATCTGCGCTTGCTACGGACACGGTATATTCGTCCATAACAAAACTGTCAACAAGTCCGTAAGGTACGGAATTGTTCAGGATTTCTCTCGTAAGTCCCGTACCGAGATATTTTGAATACGCTTCCTTTTGCGTCCATTCCGTTATGTCGGTGCATATTTTTTTAGGCGCCTGCCTGTTTGAATTTTCTATATCGATTCCGACTTCGCTGTCGCAAAAAGCAATCAAAACGACATTTTCGGTATGACTGACAGAGACATAGCCTTCTTCTTTACCGTCATATAAAACGACAGGCTTTCCTGAAGAAAGTCTGCCTAGCTCAACCGTTTTTCCGATACTATTGCCGTAATGCTTCAAAATTGCGTTTTTAGCGATCTCCAAACCGACTGAAGCATCTGCTTTATATATCAGCATTCTGTCTTTTCCTCCGCCTTTGCAAGCGCTTGAGAATAAAAGTTTTCAACAATATCCAAAAAGCCTGAATCTACAGAGTTCAATCTTCTTCTGTCTGCAAATTCGTAATAAGAATTGAGATTGAATTCGAAGACGTTGCTCTTTCCTCTTTTCAGAGTTGACACGTTTTCCTTATTGAGACGTTTTATTTCGTTTTCTATCTCGATTGGACGGGCAAGCGTGTGACCTCTGTCTTCAAAAATTACAAAACGTGCGTTGGGATTTGTACATTCGTTCTGATGAATAGCCACAGAATCCAAATATCTGACTGTCTTGTCATCCTTGCTGTGCATTACCAACACATCGCCCTTATACTTGTTGATGCCCTTGATACCGGTATACAAAGCACGCTTACCGTAAAAGACTATAAAGTGAAGATACAACCAAGGTTTTGCAAGCAAAATCATTTTGGTAGTGTACTTCGATACCTGATAATATACGATATTCCAAATATCGTTGAAACCGCTCAAAGTCGCCACTGCAGTGATTTTATCCGCACTCTTTTTGTTATTGAGCACGGTAGCCGCTGCGTAACCGCCCCAGCTGTGTCCGTACACGAGAATTCTGTAGCCTTTAAGTTCGTCTATCGTGCCGACATAGTTGATTGCATTTTCGAGATCGAGCTGGCTTTGAGGAAGTCCTTTTATGTCTCTGCCTTCGCTCTTGCATGTACCTGTACAATCGTAAGCAAATACTATATATCCCTTTCCGGCGAAATAGTCGTAACGTGCCATATAATTAGCTCTGCTGCATCCTATTCCGTGCGCCATAACTATAACTGCCTTATAGTCTTTGATATCCTTGTTGACCACGAAAAAGCCGTCAAGCATGCAACCTTTGCTCTTGAACTTGACAAAGGTCGCTTTAAGATCGGGATAATCCTCGAGCGTTTCGTATTTTCTTGAAAGTTCAACTCTCCTTCCGAAAGCGAAAGCGCACAGAAAAACGGTAGCGATTACAGGGAATATAACCGTCACTGCAAGAAGTCCGTAAACTATGAATAACATGAACCCGAACAGTCCTCTTAACGCTTTCAACTTTTTCATATTTTTATTATACCATATATATTGTAAAAACAAAATGATAAAAACGTCTGTTTTTGTAAAATGTAGCTATAATTTGCATAGAAAATCGACATATTTTCAATATTTTTGTATTTATTATAATATCTTCGATATAAATTAAAACTCCGATATTTTTTCAGGCTTCGCTTATCCGCCAAAAGTGCTATAAAAAGTGACCAAAAGCGCGGCGTCGAGGCTGTAAACATATTTATATTTCTGTATATATTAATAGTCTTACATTCTTACAATCTGATGATCATAAAATTTTACAAAAAATAAGAACGCATATTTTGTATGCGTTCTCAATCAATCAAGCGTTTAAGCAAATTATTTCTTCTCGGTATTCTTTACGAGTTCGAGCTTTGCCATTTCTGCACCGTCGCCGCGTCTTTGACCCAACTTGATGATGCGAGTATATCCTCCCTTCTGTCCGAGCTTTTCTGCACGGTTAGCATAGAATACTGCATGCTCTCTGAAAATCTTTTCGATGAGAGGATGATTAACTTCCTTGGTTCTTGCCTTGTAAGCGCTCTTGCTCTCTCCTTCGTTTTTGATTTCCTGAATATCTCTCAAGCTAGCCATAAGCTTTCTTCTTGCAGCCAACTTTTTGGGTCCGTCGTTGACAAATTCCTTTTGAACTTCACCCTTGTCGGATTTAACGGTTTTGGTAACCTTAACGGTATCGTTATAAGTATTTATAGCGAGAGTCAACATGCTCTCAGCGTAACTTCTTACCTCTTTTGCTCTGTCAACCGTGGTCTCGATAGAACCGAACCACAAAAGTTCTGAGGCTTGATTTCTGATTATGGCCATTCTTTCTTCGGCTGTTCTACCCAACTTTCTTGCCATTGTTGTCTACCTCCTAATTATTCATCCTTGTCCTTGAGTTTAAGTCCAAGGTCGTCAATTTTCTTCATAACTTCTTCAAGCGACTTCTTGCCCAGATTTCTTACTTTGAGCATATCGTCTTCGGTCTTTTCTATCAAATCCTTTACGGTATTGATACCTGCACGTCTCAAGCAGTTGTAAGACCTTACGGACAAATCCAAATCTTCGATTACCATTTCGTAAATCTTTGCCTGCGACTCGTTGTCCTGGCTGATGAGAATTTCTCTGTCTGCCATGTTGTCTACGAGTTTTACGAAGATACCGAGGTGATCGTTCATAATCTTGGCTGCCAAACTGATTACTTCATTGGGCGTAGCCGTACCGTTGGTGGTAACGTCGATAGTGAGCTTGTCAAAATTTATGTCCTGACCTTTTCTGGTGCTTTCAACCTGATAGCTTGCTGCGATAACAGGCGTAAAGATAGAGTCAACGGGAATGTATCCGATACCCTGTTCTTCGTCCTTGTTGTCCTTTGCGCAAACGTATCCTCTGCCTACGCCGATGTAGATTTCCATTTCGATGCTTGCGCCCTCGTCGAGAGTGCATATCTCAAGATCGGGATTGAGAATCTCAATATCGTCACTGTGAGAAATATCTGCTGCGGTAACTACGCCGGGAGTATATTTGTTGATAGTGCAAAGCTGTCTAAAGTTTTTATCTTCTGTATTAGCTTTTACGGCAAGACCTTTAATATTGAGAATGATATCGGTAACGTCCTCTTTGATGCCGGGAATAGCCGTAAATTCGTGCTGTACGCCGTTGATTCTGATACCTACGGGAGCTGCACCGGGAAGTGCGCCCAAAAGTATTCTTCTCAAGCTGTTGCCGAGAGTTGTTCCGAAACCTCTCTCGAGGGGTTCAACATAATATCTGGTCTTTCTGCCTACTTCAAGGTCTTCTCTGTTTATGTTTGGTTTTTGGATCTCGATCATTGTAAGCCTCCTTATTCAATGATTTTGTTACGATGTCAAGATTGTATTCAAAGATTATTATTTAGAATACAACTCGACAATCATGTGCTCTTCGATCTTCTGCTCGATGTCAGCTCTCTCAGGCAATTCTACAACGCTGCCTTTAAGAGTAGCATTGTCAAAAGTCAACCACTTGGGCAGATTGAGTGTCTTTGCTTCCTTGAGACCTGCGAAGACTTTCTTATCAGCCTTGTTTTCTTTTACGCTGATAACATCGCCTTTCTTGATAAGATAAGAAGGAATGTTGACACACTGTCCGTTGACGGTGATCAAACCGTGAGCAACAAGCTGTCTTGCCAAAGATCTTGAAGACGCCAATCCCAAACGGTAAACAACGTTGTCAAGTCTTCTTTCCAAAAGGATAAGCATATTTTCACCGGTAATGCCTCTCATCTTTTCGGCTTTATCGTAATATCCTCTGAATTGTTTTTCGCAAAGACCGTAAATTCTCTTGGTCTTCTGCTTTTCTCTGAGCTGAGTAGCGTACTCACTGCTCTTCTTGTGAGCTGCGCCGTGCTGTCCGGGAGGGGTGGTGTTCTTCATAAAAGGACACTTCTCTGAATAGCACTTTTCGCCCTTCAAAAATAATTTTTCGCCCTCGCGTCTGCATTGACGACAATCGGGTCCTGTATATCTAGCCATTGTGATAACCTCCTATATTACAGTCTTCTGCGCTTGGGAGGACGGCAACCATTGTGAGGAATGGGAGATACGTCCTTGATGAGCGTAACGTTGAGACCTACGTTCTGAAGTGCTCTGATTGCGGACTCTCTGCCCGAACCGGGACCTTTTACGTAAACTTCTACGTTTCTCAAACCGCTGTCATAAGCAACCTTGCCTGCGTCTTCGCTTACCATCTGAGCGGCAAAAGGAGTAGACTTCTTGCTACCGCGAAGTTGCAACTTGCCTGCGCTGGACCAGCTTATAGCGTTACCTTGAGTATCGGTGATTGTAACTATTGTGTTGTTGAAAGAGGCGTGGATATGTGCACAACCGTTTTCTCCACGGCGCTTGTTTACAACACGCTTCTTTGTTGTTGTCTTTTTAGCAACTGCCATTATCTTAGCCCTCCTTATTTCTTCTTACGACTAACGGTCTTCTTGGGACCTTTTCTTGTACGAGCGTTCTGCTTGGTACTCTGACCGCGAACAGGCAATCCCTTACGATGTCTTACACCGCGGTAGCAGCCTATTTCCTGCAGTCTCTTGATGTTCATCTTGATTTCGCGTTTCAAATCGCCTTCGACCATGATGTTGTGGTGGTCGATGTACTCACGAATCTTGTTTACTTCCTCATCGGTCAAATCCCTAACTCTTGTATCGGGATTGATACCTGTATCAGCGAGAATCTTGTTGGACGTAACTCTACCGATACCATAGATATAGGTAAGTCCGATTTCCACTCTTTTCTCATTTGGCAAATCTACGCCACTAATACGAGCCATTGAAATACCTCCAATAATTTAATAAGTGTGTTATTATATTATTAAACGCTATGAGAAGTTAGATTGTCTGTATAAAGCGGAATGAAACAACCTATTGCCGCTCCCCAACGATTAATGTCTTTTTTACAGCTTGTGTATTATAACACAATTTAATATATCTTTGCAAGCGTTATAATGCACAAATTTTAATTTTTTACGCAATAAAGGAATTATGGAGAAAATCCATAACCCTCTATGCTAAAATCTTTGATATATGCCTTGATTTTACCGATATATGTCGGTTATCAGCCCTGTTTTTGTTTGTGCTTTTTGTATTTGGAGCAGATGATCATAACGGCTCCGTTTCTCTTTATAACCTTACATTTGTCGCACATAGGTTTTACTGATGGTCTGACTTTCATTGTTATATCCCTCCGTTAGTTCTTATTACGCCATACTATTCTGCCCTTTGTAAGGTCGTATGGACTTAATTCTACTTTTACCGCATCGCCTTCAAGTATCTTGATATAGTTTTTTCTCAATTTACCGGAAAGGTACGCCGTAATTACATGTCCGTTGGACAACTCTACCTTAAAGTTTGTGTTGGGCAAAACTTCGATTACGTGTCCGTCTGCCTCGATTACGTCTTCCTTAGACATTTGCGCCTCCTATTTAATATCTTGAAGCAACTCATCAAGTTTGCTTGCTATGCCGTCGTTGTCAATCACGGTTCCTGAGCAATCGCCGTACTCGCCGACTTTTCTCAGATGCTTTGTGTTTTTTTGTTTGGGCTCTTCCGCCTTGCGGCGAACGCCGTCCGCTATCAGAACGAATTTCTCGTTAAGCGTGGCTATGACTACAAAATATCTGCCTTTGTCGTGTCCGCAGAGGGATTCGACGATATCGCCGACTTTTATATCCATATTGCACCTCACAGGGACAGTATTTCCACTCCGTCTTCGGTAATCGCTACCGTATTTTCATAATGAGCGGAAGGAAGGTTGTCCTCCGTAACTATCGTCCAGCCGTCGTCCAGCATATAAACTTCGTGCGTACCCATATTGATCATAGGTTCGATAGCTATCGTCATGTTTTTTCTGAGTCTCAATCCGTGTCCCTCTCTGCCGTAATTAGGCACTTCGGGATCTTCATGCATATCTCTGCCTATTCCGTGTCCGACAAGCGCTCTCACGACTCCGTATCCGAAACTCTCCGCATAACTCTGTATTGCGTGTCCGAGATCTCCGAGTCTTACGCCTTCTTTGAGAATCTTAACTCCCTCGAAGAAAGACTGTTCGGTTACCTCGACGAGTTTTTTTACTTTATCGTCAACCTTTCCTATCATAAACGTACGTGCGGCGTCTCCGTTGAAACCTTTGTATATACTTCCGCAATCCACGCTTACGATATCACCTTCTTTGATCACTACTTTATCAGAAGGAATTCCGTGTACTACCTGTTCGTTTATGGATGTGCATATCGACGCAGGGAAACCGCTGTATCCCAAAAACGAGGGAACTGCGCCGCACTTTGTTATGTAATCGTAGGCTATCTTGTCGAGAGCCTTGGTCGTCATGCCTTCCTTGATTTTGTCACGGATAAGGTCAAGCGTATCTCTCACGATCACGTTGGCTTTGCGCATCAGCTCGATTTCCTGTGCAGTCTTAATTGTTATCATCCAAAATCCTCACTATGTCTTCGAACACTTTATTCATTTCCTGCGCGCCGTCTACGTCGGAAAGCACGCCCATCTGTTTGTAGTATTCAATGAGAGGAGCCGTTTGTTTTTTATAAACTTCAAGTCTTGCCTTGACGGTCTCTTCCTTGTCGTCGTCTCTCTGATAGAGTTTGCTGCCGCACTTTGCGCATGTATCCTTATCATACCAGGATACGTGATAGCTTTCGCCGCACTTGCACATTCTGCGACCTGCAATTCTGTCTACTACGAGATTTTCGTCGACGCAGATATTGATTGCATTGCTAATTTTAGCAAATTCGTTGAGCGCTTTCGCCTGTTCGAGAGTACGGGGAAATCCGTCGAGCAAGAATCCTTTCTCGCAATCTTTTTCCCCGAGTCTCTGTTTTACCAGACCGATAACCACTTCGTCGGGCACCAGCAAACCCTTGTCGATAAACTTTTTAGCTTCTACGCCCAAGGGAGTGCCTTCTTTTATGTTTGCCCTCAAGATATCTCCGGTGGAGATATGAGGTATATTATACTTTTCACAAATTCGCGTCGCCTGCGTACCTTTTCCGGCACCGGGCGCACCCAAAAATACCAAGTACATAAAATCCTCTTGTTTTATTATTTGAGGAAGCCTTTATAGTGCTTCATCATAAGCTGTCCTTCGAGCTGCTTGTTGAATTCGAGAGCAACGCTTACTGCGATAAGCATACCTGTAGAGGAAATTGCGTTGTTGATACCCAAATCCGCACCTATCAACTGGAAGAGTGCCGCAGGGATGATTGCGATGAAACCGAGGAACAATGCTCCGAACAAAACTATTCTGTTGTTGATCTTTGCGAGGTAATCGCTTGTAGGTTTACCGCCTCTTATACCCTGTATCGTACCGCCGTACTGTTGGAGATTTCTTGCTACGTCCTGGGGATTGAACTGTATCTGTGCATAGAAGTATGCAAAGAAGATGATCAAACCGAGCATTACGAGATAGTAGAATACCCAACCTACCCATTGCCAGTTGCTGCCCGTCGTGCCGGGATAGCAGAAAGTAAGGTAGTTGTAATAGTGCTGCGAATCAGTACCCGCAAACTGGAATATCATCAAAGGTATCGTCATAAAGGACGATGCGAAGATGATAGGCATAACACCCGAACTGTTTACCTTTATAGGAATAAAGGTGGATTGTCCGCCGTACATCTTGTTGCCCTTGACCTGTTTTGCATAGTTGACTTTGATTTTTCTCTCGCCGCCGTCTACGAATACGATGAATGCGAACAACAACAATACGATGATGATGTAGCCGATAAGGTTCCATATCTTGGTAACGTCCTGTTGGATTTGAGGAATGGTATTAACCAAAGCCAAACCGAATGAAGACAAAATACCGCTGAAGATTATCAGGGAAGTACCGTTGCCGATACCGAGTTCGGTAATTCTCTCACCCAACCACATAACTACCGTGCTGCCTGCAACAAGCAAAGCGATAATCATTATAGCTGTGAGCCAACCGTTGGCTTCGCCGAACATAGGAGTGATGTACTCTTTGTATGCTACAACTACGCCGATAGCCTGTACGACTGCCAGACCGATAGCCACGAATCTCGTGATTATCGTGATCTTCTGACGTCCTTCGTCACCCTGCTTTGAAAGTCTCTCAAGGGGAGGGATGATAAGTGTGAGCAACTGCATTATGATAAAACTGTTGATAAACGGCAGAATACCGAGTGCGAACAATGTCAAATACTGCATTGATCCGCCGCTCATCATACTCAAAAGCTGAAAGATCTGATTGGATGTACCTTCTCCGCTTCCGAACTGTGTGCTGTAAAAGTCTACAGATATACCGGGGAGAGGAATCCAGCAACCTATACGGAATGCAAGAAGGATTCCGAAGGTCGCAAAAATTCTACTTCTGATGCTCTTATCGCTAAATGCGTTTTTAATAGTTTGCCACATTACAGCACCTCTGCTTTGCCACCTGCTTTTTCAATAATTTCC
>CALWBV010000019.1 GCA_944376205.1 uncultured Christensenellaceae bacterium | reverse complement strand
AGGATTTGATAGCCTCGACAAAATAGGCGTATGCACAAAGATTTTTGTACATACTGCCCAAAATGTCGGGTTCGCTCTATACCGACCAAACGAATAGGTATATATCAAGGATATAACCCTTTGGCGATACTGTCTTTAACTCGCTAAAATATCTGCACTAATTTCTGCGATCGTGCGAAACTATATTTTTTATTTTGAAAATACATCTATGTTTGCGCAAAACTTATATATATAATTGGTACTATAATAGCGCAAAAATTTGTATAAGTATAAAAAATAACAAGCCGACCTTTGCGGTCGGCTTGTTTTGTTTATCTTTTTAATTTTGATTTTCGTCCGAATTGCTATTATTGTCAAAGAGTGCTTTCTTTTCCTCTTTGAAGTTGTCTACTGCTTTTATATATTTTTTTATAATCAATATTACAGAAAATATAAGTACCGCCACAATTGCGAGTGCGATTATCGTCAAAACAATTGCGGGAAAAATCTTGCTTGTCTCAAGCATAAAGCTTGCCACGATATACTTCGCTCCGCATATAAATATGAAAAGCGCAAAAAAACTCGTTATCAACGCACCGAGCATCGCAAGTACGCTGAAAGGTATAAAAAACAACCATTGATAGATTATAAAGTCTTTTTTCTCTTTTTCCATAAATCTATTTTATCACACCTTTAGAGTTTTGCCAATACTTTTTTTAATACACTATTGTATTACTGTTTTATCAAATTACGGTTTACGCCTTGTCGACTGTATCGTTGACAAAAGGTTGATCGATACTCTCTTCAATCTGAACGCTTTGCGATTGATCTTGAGGTTGTACACTCTCCGAAACAGCGTTTTGAGCATAAAGCGCACTGTTTTCGCCGCTCTCCGTGTACTTCTTGATAAACTTTATTGTTATGCCGAGAAAAATCACGCTTGCCGCAAGGGCAACAAATTCTGCAATAGGGAAAGACCACCACACTGCATTGAGTTTTCCCGTCAAAGACAAGAGATATGCCACAGGCAAAAGTATGATAAGTTGTCGCATAAGCGATATGAAAAGCGACATTACTCCCTTACCGACTGCCTGTATTACCGAGCTGCACACGATACTAGCCCCTGCAAAAAGCCACGATATACTCATTATTCTGAATGCGGATATTCCGATAGTATCCACAAGCGTTTGCATTTCGGGAGTTACGTTTTTCAAAGAAAAATTGTTGAGCATCAAAAGTATGAGCGAAGAAGGCTCTATCTGCATTATCAAAACGCCTATCGCCATAATCGCCGTAGCATATATCAAAGACAAGTTTGTCGTTTTCTTGATTCTCTCATGCTGTTTTGCTCCGAAGTTGTATGCAATTATAGGCACAATACCGTTGTTGAGTCCGAATACGGGCATAAACACCATACTCATAAGTTTGAAATAAACGCCGAATATGGTTACAGCGTCCATGCCTATTCCCTCGAAACGTATGAGAATAAGATTCATCAAAAATACCATGAGCGAGCCTATCGCAGACATTATGATAGAAGGTACGCCGACTCTGTATATTGCACCCAGCACTTTGCCTGAAAGCTTGAGATATTTGACATGGAAATGAATATCCTTATTGAATCTTACGCAGAAAATTCCTGCCAAAGCCGCACCTAGACACTGACCTATTACCGTAGCGTAAGCTGCTCCGGCAACTCCCCAACCGCATATTTTTATAAACACGTAGTCAAGCACTATATTCGTGATTGCTCCTGCCATCTGTGAAATCATTACGAATTTAGTCTTGCCGGTAGCCTGCAAAAGTCTTTCAAAACACACTTGCATGAAAATTCCGATAGAGATAACGGAACAAATACTGATATATTCTTTTCCTGCCGCAATAACTTCGTCAACAGCTTCTTGAGCGATACCCTGTGAAAACTTGACCTGAAATTCGAAGAAGACCTCGCTCGCCGTTAATCCTAGGATAACGAAAACGAGAGACGACAAGACGGCAAGCACTATACTGTTACCTGCAACTTTGTTTGCTCTTTCGTAATTACCCTCGCCCAGGCTTTTGGACAACAAAGCGTTGACGCCTACTCCCGTACCGACGGAAACGGCAATCATGAGGTTTTGCCAAGGAAACGCAAGCGACAATGCCGTGAAAGCACTGTAGGATACTCCCGCTACGAATACCGAATCGACAATATTGTACATAGCTTGCACAAGCATGGAAATTATCATCGGCAACGCCATCGATATGATAAGTTTGTTTACGGGCATCGTACCCATCTTGTCCGCTGATTTCAATTTTATATTTTCTTCCATATTATCCTCTGAACGCAAAATCCCGTTAATGATACCACAAATCAAAATTTTAGTAAACAAAAAAATGCCCTCTGAAATAAATTTTATCAGAGGACAATACAGAATCATTTATCGTTCAACAATCTTGCCGCATTAAAGCACATTCATAAAAGCATAGTGAAAAACTATAGCGACTAAAAGCGCAACTCCGAACAATCCGAACACGATAGCAAGGTTTTGTTTGATATTTTTATTTTCCTTAAACAGAAACGCTATGCCGAGTCCTGCATTTACCATAAGTCCGCCGAGACAGGAGCCGAACGATATAGTATCCGTGAGGAAAAGTTGCGTAATGAGTACGCTTGAAGCGCAGTTGGGAATAAGACCTACAAGTGTGACGAGTATAGGTTGAAGCACGCCGCTTTTTGACATAAACTCGGCAATTTTATCTTCTCCAACAAAATATATTATCAAACCCATTATTATATTTATAACGAGTATGTAGGCAAGAATTTTAAGCGTATGCAACAGGGGGTGCACAAAATATGTTTTGACGGTACTGTATTTGCCGCTCTCTATTCTGTGTCCGCAACATCCTTTGTGTATATCGATATTTTCATCTTCGCAATGGTCGTGTTCGTGATCGTGGTCGTGATCATGCTTATGGTCGTGATGTTCGTCACCCTCTTCATGCGAATGACAATGCGCATCGTCTTTGGCGGCAGTATTCTGACATACTTCTACCGTAACAACGTTATCACCATCCGTATAGGTTGAACTGTCTACGACTTGTTGGTCGTCTTTTGTTACAGCTTCATTTACGGTGTCTTCGCAATGACCTTCTTCGCTATGAATTTCTCCGATTTGTGCGCCATTGAAGCCTGCTTTTCTCCCTGTCGCAAGTTTGACTACACCGTCCAGCGAATATCCCAAGACAAGCGCAAGCACTAGTTTTGAAAGAATAAGCAACAAAAGCTTAAGCCATACGCCTTTTTGATCTATCGACGAAAACAGTATCGGCAAAGCTTCGTCGGAAGTAGCCACATATACGGCAATAAGCGTGCCTACGGTAATCTGCTTTTTTGAAAACAAGTCGGTCGCCAAAACCGAAAATCCGCACTGCGGAACTATTCCGAATCCTGCTCCTGCCGCTACCGCATATTTCGATTTGAGCTTTTTGTGCATTTTTACTGCAACTTTCTGCTCTATTATTTCTATAATGATATAAAACAACAGCAAAAGCCAGGACATCTTGAGAGTGTCCAAAAAAGCGTGCCAGATTACATGCCATACTTCGTGCATTGTCTTTCTCCTTTTTGCGCACATTAATTATAAAAATATTTGACCTTTATGTCAAATTTATTGACGCTAATATTAAAAAACGGAGAGATTTCCTCCCCGTTTTCATATTAATTATGCCGCTACATATATATTTCGGACACCTAAAGCGGCAACTCTCGATTTGCAATATTTATTGGAATATAAATATAAACTTTGTGCCGCCCACATAATTCGATCCGTCAGTAACTATATTGCCGTATGCAAAAATCAAAGGGTCCTGACTGTATGAGCCGAAACCTCGTCTTTGGCGGAGTTTCTGATAGGCTTCGACTACCATATTTCCGAGATTAGCGTTTTTGGAAATCATAATATTGAGAGTTTTGCCCGACTCGTCGTCGCACACATAATAAATATATTCGAAGATATAGCTCAATTCGGTAGAATCGTCTATGAGCAAATCTGCCGTAACTCCGCTTACCGTGATTTCGATATCGTTATAGACGTCGTATGCGCTTAATTGCGATACAGTCTCGTATCGGGTATAATTATTTGAAACGTAACCGTCGGATTCTCTGTCCTCGTCTGTGAACAAAAGATAATCGTACACCAAAAATTCCGAACTCGTACCGCTGATATTAAAGGTCTGATTTCCCCATGTAGCGTCGGTAAGATACCAGCCGTCCAATATCTGGACTTTATTCCAGGCATGGCCCACGTTTGCGCCGTTTATTTTGCCCGTAACTCTCACGCAATCTATTCCCTCGATAGCGCACATTACCGAAAACGCCTTGGAAATACCGTCGCATACTGCGCTGCCTTCAAGCACGCCCTCGAGATAAAATGCTTTGTAGACATAATAGTCTTCTCCCGTATTTTCGGCGACGTAATTATCGTAATATACGTTGAGCACCAACCATTCATAGATAGCTTTGACCTTTTCGTAATCGCTCATTGTATCGTCGACGATACTGCGCATTATAGCCTTAAATGACTCATAGACGCTTTGCGCTTTCGAACCTGCCGCAGGAATAGGTCTGTATCCGTGGGACAATACGTAGAAAAGCTGATCTGATGTAGAACATTCATACGTCTCATCAACGTAGTTTATTGCAAAGCCATCGAAATCCGCACTTCTCGAACTTGTACTTTGATAAAGCACATCTTCATACTGATCGTATCTGTCGGCAAGCGCCGTACCCGTAACCGTCGCTATTTCGTCCGTCAAATCTTCGGTCAGATATATTTTAGCCGAATTGGATTGAGTCTTGTAATACAGATCGCACATTCTGGGGAATGTACATTCGGCGGCAGCTTTGCTGATTTCGCTCTTTATATTATCTTCTCCGCTGACATACGTAAACTTGACGCTTACAGCGTTGATGCTTGTCACATTGTAAAAACATATATACTCTATATATTGAGCAAGTTCTTCATAGCTGTCGATACTGCCGTCGTCGACACGATCGAGAAATCCTGCATCGAGTACGTCTTCCCATCTGCCGTAAACAGTCACGTTGTTTTTGGGCATTGTTTTGAAAACGTATTTATACTGATACGATGAATCCGCATACCATACAATTTCCTGCAAAGAATCGTCAGAGACTACTTGGGGAGAAGTAAGAATGCTGCCGTATGGATAATATTCAAAAGAAGGCACGTCGACACCATCGGGAACGACGTATGTCAATTTATAATTGGAAGCATTGCTTATATATTTTGCATAGAGTACTATATTTCCGCTCGTACCCTGCTCAATATAATTGATGCGTTGAGTAAGCTCCTTATCGAGATACCAGCCTGCAAAATATTCTCCCGCTCTGTCCGCCGCAGGATTCAATTCAATATAATCCTCATACGTATAAACGGTGGGATTGAGCTGACTGTTTTCAGAGTCGTCTATATTGGCATAGGTAATAGTATAATTGTTTGCCGTAAACAAGGCATAAATCTGTGCGCCTTTGTCCGGCACGGTATCGGGGTCGTTAAAATCGACGGGATTTGACGGCAGAGTGTACCAACCCACAAAAGTATAGCCGTTAGCCGAAGCCGTGGGGGCTTGCAATTGAGATTTATCTGTAACGTTTTGTACAGTTTTACCCGAGAAGACACAATGAGAAGGCGTAGTGCAAGCAAATGTATATGTATAAACTTCAGGCACTATCTCAAACTCTGCGCTCGCAGTACCTGTATAATTGCCTATACCTGTCACGGTAACGGTACCTGTACCGACTTCGATATTATTCTTATACGCAACCGTGTAATCGACATCCGGCTCAAGCACGCTGTTGGCATATTTGACCGTGACGACAGGCTTTATTTCTTCGCCTGTGTATTGATATACGTCATATTCGCAAGTTACATTACATACATCGAGAGAAGTTTTATCCGACGATATTCCGAATATCGAATTAAGTCTTGTGCACCCTATACAAGTACACAATAATACCGCAAGCACGGCAATCAAAATTACAATCTTTGCACTACGTTTCATTCAGTTAACCCCGTTATCGTTAAGCGCTTCGATCGGCGCAGCCGTAAGCTTGTATATCGGCAAAAGCATATCAGAATATTTCTTTTCGTGTTCGGTCATGATATTGTTTTGCGACATAGGAGAATTAAGAAGATCGAGACTGACTTCTTTCAGATAGAATCCGCCTTGCGAGAATTCACACAGCGAATATTCAAACATTCCTCTGTTGTCCGTCTTTTGTTCTATTGAGCCGTCCTTATTCAAAAGGGTCTTGTACATCGCAAGAAATTTTCTGTTGGTCAATCTTTGCTTTTCATAGCCCTTTTGCGGCAAAGGCGTAGGAAAATTGATATATATTTTATTCAGAGAATGCTCGGGGATATAGCTGGGCAAACACTCTGCTCTTAAAATCATAAATTTGAGATTCTTAAGATTTTCTTTCTGCGCCCTTTCGCAACCGTCAACTATAACGTTGGACAACATCTCGATAGCTATAAAATTTGTATCGGGATGACGTTTTGCAAGTTCGTTGATAAATCTTCCCTTGCCGCAACCTATCTCGAGTTCGACTTTATTATCGTTGCCGAAAACCTTTTTATAGTCTATATAGTCCTTTATTTCGACGGACGTCTTCATGTTTCTGTCCGCAATGGTTCTTTCAAGAATATAGTCTTTTACTTGCTCCAACCTTTCGTCAAGATTGTGCTTTCTTCTCATTCTCATAAATTTTTACTCCGATATTTGTTGTCTTTATTATATCATCAAATACGCCTTTTGTCCATAAGCTAGACAAATAATACGCTCAATTTAATGCGTAATATTTTATGTCTTTTTTATGATTTTGTCGAAATTGCATGACCGATAAAATCGGCTTATCAAACATAAATTCTCTACACCCGACGTTTTGTCTTCACAAACACGAATCAGCCGTCTTTGCAAAAAAGGTTTTCGATAAAACAAAAAACGGAAGATTGCCTTCCGTTTCTGTTTACGATATTTATTGATACTCAATTTGTAAGCTGCGTATTATATGTCAAACGCAATATTTCTCAAACTTTTTTCTATCAAAATCAAAGTTTGTCGACAATAGGCATAAGCCAATCGCCCTCAAAATACTCTATCGCCCCGTTGTCGCAAGCGCATGCAAGCACGGGATTAACAGGCATTTTTACCACAGTATCTATACCGCATTGCTTTGCTGTTTCCTCAACGTGACTGTCTCCGAAAATCTTCAGTTTTTCGTGACACTTGTCACACTCGTAGTACGACATGTTTTCGACAATGCCTATCACGGGAACATTGAGCATTTTTGCCATCTTGACGCCCTTCTTGACTATCATGGATACAAGCTCCTGCGGAGAAGTAACTATGATTATGCCGTTGACAGGCAAACTTTGAAGTACTGTCAAAGGTATGTCTCCTGTGCCGGGAGGCATGTCTATAAACATAGTGTCGACGTCGCCCCAATATACATCTGTCCAGAATTGTGTTACAGCGCCCGTAGCAAGACTGCTTCTCCATACGACGGGATCGTCTTCGTCTTTCAGAAACATATTCATTGACACGATCTTTATACCCGTGACGCTCTCTGCGGGAAGTATTCCCTTTTCGCTGCCGTATGCCTTGTCTTTAATACCGAAAGCCTTGGCAATCGAAGCGCCTGTGATATCTGCGTCGAGAACAGCAGTACTGTTGCCCTTTCTTCTGTTGAGTACGGCAAGTTGAGAGGTAACCATAGACTTACCGACTCCGCCTTTGCCGCTCATTACGACATACACTTTTTTCACATTGGAAAACTTGTTGAGGCGAGGCTTTTCTGCCTCTTTTCTGTCCTTGCAATTTTCACTGCATGTAGAACAATCGTGCGTACACTCGCTCATATTTTACTCCTGAATTATACCCGAAGGGCATCTTCATGTCCTTCGGGTTTGTGTCGATTTCCATTAGCGTTGCCCTTGTGCTTATAATCTCCCTATGTCAGTCGCAACATAGGATTGCACAAGCGACAATGTTATTAGCATCAAAGAGACTTTACTATCTCCTTGCAAACTTTCTTGCCTTCTTCGCTGAGTGCCGTAAAAGGCTTTCTGCAACCGTTCATTTCAATACCCATCTCTTCGAGTATGCCCTTTTCCATTGCAAATACACCGTATTTGATGAGTTTTGTAATGATTTCGTTTGCTTCAAACTGAATCTTCTGCGCTTCTTTGATATTGCCTTCTTTGAAGAGAGCATACATCTTAACGTACTTCTCGGGCATAAAGTTATAAGTAGAACCGATACCGCCGTCCGCACCCATGCTCAAACCTGCTACGAGCATTTCGTCAAAACCGTTATATACGATAGGATTGCATTCCATAGTCTTGAACTGTTGCAATGCAAAAAGATCTGCCGTAGTGTGCTTGATACCGATAAATCTCTTATTCTTGAACATATCCTCTGCTCTTTCTTTGTTGAAAACAAAGCCGTTTGCATTGGGGAAATTGTACATGATCATAGGAATGTTAACGCTGTTGGCAATATCGTTGTAATATCCCTTGATTGCTTCATAGCTGAATCCATAATAATAAGGTGCAACTGCGGAAATAGCGTCATAACCCATTTCTTCTGCATATTTTGCCATTTCGATAGCATGGTTGGTATTGATTGTACCAACGTGAGCAATCATAGTTCCTCTGCCGGCATTCGCTTCGCTTGCATACTTGAAGAGTTCCTTTCTTTCCTCGACGGTAAGAAGCATACCTTCACCCGTAGATCCGCCTACATAAAAACCGTTGATACCTTTTGAAAGGTTCATGTCAATAATTTTCTTGACGGAAGCTCCGTTGATTTTATCGTCTTTGGTGTAGGGCGTCAACAATGCCGAGAACACACCTTTGAATTTGCTGTTATCCATAAATAATACCTCGCTTGGTTTAATTGTATTTCTTATTGTTTTTCAAAAGTACCGTTGAGCATAGCATACACACTGCCGAGTACTCCTGCTTTATTGCCCAGACTAGCGCACGCAATAGGCGTGTCAGTCGCTGCTTTGTATTCCTTGAGAAAATTCTGCCACCAGTATTCCGCAAGCTCTATAACCCCGCCTCCGACAATTATGAGATCGGGACGGTAAAGCTCGATCGATTTGAGCGCAACGCTTGTCAGATCCTTGTAGAAATTTGCAAGCACTCTTCTTTGCACTATATCGGTCGCTTTGAAAAGATGATAGAGATTTTCGTTGCCGTATTTTTTGAGTGCTGTTGCCGACACATAAGATTCGGCACAACCCTTTTTGCCGCAAAGGCAATCTCTGCCGCCCTCATAAAGACAAAGATGTCCCAATCTCGTATCGACTACCGACTGTGCATTGAGTTGTTTATCCTTAAGGAGCGATGCGCCGAGTCCCGTACCCAACGTAAACATCATCACGCTGTCATACTTCTTGCCTGCTCCCAACATACCTTCGCCGATAAGCGCTCCGACTGCGTCGTTGATTGCGACGACACGTCTTCCGAGTCTTTGAGACAGCGTCTTCGAGAGTTCCAATCCCGTAAATCCGGGAAGCGCCTGCGTTGCAAAAGTAACGTTTCCGCTATCCCAGTCTATCGTACCTGCACTCGCCACACTTATGGCTTGGCACTTGTCGGTACATTCAAACTGCTCGATGGATTTGACGATATTGTCGACTATCGTATCTCTGCCCTTTACGGCTTCTGTGGGCAAGGTAAAAAATTTAAGTATCTGATAGCTGTCGGCGTCGCAAGGATCGCCTACTTCTATCAAAGAGCTTTTAATACTCGTACCGCCTACGTCAACGCCTATCGTCAGCATAATTTCAGTGCTCCAACGAATCTTTTTGTAATATCCATAGGTCTTGTGATAGAACTGCCGATTACGACTGCGTAAACTCCGCACTCGCACACTTTAGCAAGCTGGTCTCTCTCCCAGATACCGCCTTCTGCGATGATCTTGGTATCGGGGAAACTCTTGACGAGTTTCGTCAAAAATTCATAATCGGGAAGAGTCGTACCCTTGGTATAAGGAGTGTAACCTCTCATAGTCGAACCTATGTAGTCAAATCCCAAATCGTGAGCGACCTTTGCTTCTTCAAAGTCCGAACAGTCCGCCATAATTTCCACTTGAGGAGCGTTTTCTCTTATGTACTTTACGAGATCCTCGAGTTTTTCTCCGTTGGGACGGGGTCTCGTCGTAGCGTCGAGTGCAATAACTTCACAGCCAGTGGTCAAAAGTTCCTTTACCTCTTTGAGCGTGGGGGTGATATACACGTCGCTGCCTTCGTATTCGGCTTTTATTATCCCTATTACAGGAACGTCTACTTCGCTCTTGATATCTTTGATATCGCTTACGTAATTGGCTCTTATGCCTGCGGCGCCGCCCTGTACTGCGGCTCTTGCCATATACTTCATTATGCCGAGACCGTAAAGGGGTTCGCCTTTGACAGCCTGACAGGAGACGATGAGTCCTCTCTTGAGATTTGCCATATTAACACCTCTGTTGTTTATTGATTCGCCTTAAGGCGCTTGCTTCCAACCTGTCAAATTATATTCCTTTGGCACAATATAAGCAAGCAAAAGCGTGTATGATTTTTAATCAGTTTTGTTTGATATAATCAAGTGTAACCTTTACAAACTGAATTTCTTCGTGCTTTGTATTCTCCTCGTAGAGAACTCCTATTTCGCCGTTACCCAACCATACCATACAGCTGTAAACGAATTCGCCCTCTTTTATAAGTTTTGAATACTGGAAGGTTTCGCCGTAATCGTAGGAAAGACGTATAACGCCGTTTCTTCTAGCACTCTTATCGGCAGCGTTGAGGAATATGGTAACGGGCTTGCCGTTGTCCTCGCCGTTTATTACGCAACACTGACAAATACATTGAGGCAACTGTTTATTGTGCTTGTAATCATGCCATGTTACGCCGCCGTCGTCACTGACTGCCGTAGCAATGAGTTTTTTGGGAGAGTGGTTACGCATGAAAAGTTTGAGCGTGCCGTTTTCGCATTCGATAAGCTGACTTTCCGTAATCATATCCGTGGGCATGAGGAACTTGTGATTTATAGGGAAAATTCCGTTCTTTCTCGTCTGATTGGGAGAGATTCCTCTTTGCCATGTCTTGCCGTGGTCATCGCTGTAGATGACGGTATTTGACAACATAAGTACGGCAAAAGTCTGCTTTGTATTGTAATATATAGGGAAAATAAGTCTGCCTTTGTACTTACCCTCTTTTACGACTATTCCCACTCCCGGACCTGCGCCGATAAAAGACATATAATTTTCTTTTACCTGATAGTTGAGATTGACGGGTTTTGTCCAAGTAAGTCCGTCATCGCTGCTTGACGTTATGTAAAGATATGACGTAGCGAGTTCCTTGAGTTTACCGTTTGAAAGCTTATAGTTGCCTGCCGGTTCGCCTTTGTATAAAATATCGCCGTTGTCCGCTATCTTATAGTCCTTGTCTTCAAGTCCGTCATAATACACCTTGCCGTTTTTGAGCGTGTATTTTTTCTTTCCCTCGTAAAGATAAAGATTGCCGTCTTTATCCTGTCCCGTGCCTTTCTTGCTGTTGAGAATACCTATTCCCGAAGGAGTATGCGAATAAATCATAAAAATCGTATCCGTACTCTCGTCGTAAAGCATGCAGGGGTCGATAGCTGCCGAAGCGTCGTTTTTAGAAACTCCGACTTCTTCGCATACGACGATCTGTTCGCCCCAGGTCTCTCCGTTGTCCGTCGAGCGTCTGACAACCTTGTCGATACGGTTAGGGTTGTCCCTCGCCGTATAAAATCTTTCGTCTGCGGCAGCAACAAGCGTGCCTGCCTTTGTCCTTATCACAGATGGTATTCTGTAATTGTCCGCTCTGCCGAATTGTTTAGCGAACACAGTCTGTACGTTCAACGCCATAATGTCCTCCTGATTTATGTCGCTCCTCGTAGGAGCTTGATTTGTATTTAATAGATTTATAAAGTTTATTTTGCAGAATTAATCCTTTACTTTCATGGTGAATGTATATTCGAAAGTATCGCCTGCACCGAGTTTGTTGATTCTTTCTTTATACTTAATCTCTCTCACGGGTTCGAGCATATCGGGTATGCCGTACCAAGGTTCGACGCACCAGTATTCGCCGTAATTCTCATCAGACCAGAATGCCAGCACGGGCGGTTGATTGAGTTCGAATTCTATTCTTATTCCGTCTGTACGAACAACTTCGAGCGAGTCGAATTTCTCGTCGGTAAAGATAAGCGTCTTGTATTTTTTGAGTATTTCCTTGTCGCAGTAAAGTCTGTCGAAAGCGGCAAATCCTTCTTTATGCAAAATAAAGTGTCCCGTCTCGTTGAGTCTGTAAAGATTGGGGTGGATTTCACGGGGAAATTGTATATAATTGCCCGACGTGTCGCAAACGCTTCCCTCTGCCTTGTCCATAGCTATAGCGGGATGTCCTCCGAGCATAAAATACATATCCTTGTCATCGACGTTTACGAGACGCATTGACTTAAAGTACTTTCCGTCCTTTATCTCGTGCGTAACATATATATCGAATTTATAAGGATAAAGCGCAAAGCTGTTTTCGTCCCAAAGATATCTGTGAACGACTTTAGCGTCTGTCTTTTCGACTATATCGAACTCGTGATCGCACAAAATACCGTGCAAGGGCATGTGATATTCCTTGCCGTCAACGCAATACTTCTCGTCCTTTTGTCTTGCTACAAAAGGAAAAATCGTAACGTCCTGACCTGTCCAGCTCTTTTCGTCACCCTGCCAGAGAAGTTCTTTATTAGACTTTTTGTCAAAAAAACTTTTGAGCGTACTGCCCTTGTCGTCGATCTCGATAGCGAGATATTTATCAAAAATTTTACTCATATTTCTCCTGTGACATTTTGCGCTTACATACTTTCGGCGTATCGCAAAACATCTTATTTACGTTATTTATTTTTGCAGACAGTCTCTTCGGCGAGTTTTTTGAACTGCGCCAGACTGTCCTGTATCGTCTTGTAACTTACGCAGTACGCAAGTCTGACATAACCTTCGCATGCAAAACTTTTTCCGCCCACGAGAAGGAGTCTCAATTCTTTTGCTTTCTCCACAAATTCTTTCTCGTCTATCGGGCATTTGACAAACAGATAGAATGCGCCTTGCGGCTTTGTGCACTCAAATCCGTACTCTGTAAGTTTTGTATAAAGCAATTCTCTGTTTTTATCGTAAACGGAAATATCCGACGTTTCGCCGAGACATTTTTCTATAGCGAGTTGCTGAAGCGACGGCGCATTGACAAAACCGAGTATTCTCGTAGCTACGTTGCAAGCAGAAACCAAATTCTCAAAATCTTCTGCTTCGTCGGGAATTACGAGATATCCTATTCTTTCACCTGGCAAAGACAAAGATTTAGAATACGAATAGCCTACGACGGTATTGGCATAATATTTTGTGACATAAGGCACTTCTACCGAGTCATAAGCGAGTTCCCTGTAAGGCTCGTCGGAAATGAGATAGATCGCCTGATTGTTTTCCTTGCTCTTTTTTTCGAGGATCTTAGCAAGTTTTTTTAGCGTGTCTTCGCTGTATACAACGCCCGTAGGATTGTTGGGAGTGTTGATTATGACGGCTTTGGTCTTCTTGCCTATCGCCTTTTCGAGCGCAGAAAGATCGGGTTGAAAAGACGGCGGATTGGGAGGTACTATTACACTCTTGCCGAATGAATTTGCTACATAATTGAGATATTCTCCGAAGAAAGGAGCTATGAGCACAACCTCGTCGTCGGGATTGAGTATCGCACGCAAAATAACGTTGAGTCCGCCAGCCGCTCCTACCGTCATAACTATATTTTTGCAGGAAAAAGCCGTGCCGAACTTGTCGTTGATACTCTTTGCTATACTCTCTCTGACGCTTTCAAAACCGCTGTTGTTCATATATCCGTGCAAAGTTATGTCGTTCGTATTGTTTATAACGTCTATAAAAGCGTCCTTGACTTTGGACGGAGCAGGCACGCTGGGATTTCCCAATGAAAAGTCATAAACATTTTCTTTGCCGTAAATAGAAGCAAGTCTCTTGCCTTCTTCGAACATAGCCCTGATTGCCGAACTCGATCCGATCATATCTTTCATTCTGTCAGAAATCATATATATATTTTTACCTCTTACAGTTAACTAAAATCGACTTGTCTTTTTGCCGACTTGTTTTAGATTTCGATTTTATATCGTCGCATTTATAGTTTTTTTTGAGACAAAATGCGATGCGTTTTTCGGTTTGCAAATAAAAAAATATCAACAGACTCTGTTTTGCAAATTGCCGCTCAAAAAGCCTTTGAGATTTTCAAGCGCAATTTTCATAAGTCTCGTGCGGGCTTCCTTTGACGCCCACGCTATATGAGGCGTGATGTAACATCTGGGAGCATTCAAAAGCGGATTTGTAGCAAAAGGAGGTTCTTTAGAAAGCACGTCCGCTCCGTATCCGCCTATCTTGCCGCTGTCGAGTCCGCTACGTACGGCTTTTTCGTCAACGACTCCGCCGCGTGCGGTATTGATTATTATTACTCCGTCTTTCATCAAAGCTATCGACTGCGAATTTATGATTTTTTCGCTTTCTTTGTTGATAGGACAATGAAGGCTTATAATATCGCTCTTTGCAAACAATTCGTCGAGACTTACCATCTTTGCAAGCGAGTCCTCTGCTTTTGTACGTCTGTATGCAAGCACCCTCATACCGAAAGCATTTGCGATTTTTGCGACTTCTTTTGCTATATTTCCGTATCCTATAAGACCTATCGTTTTGCCGTCGAGTTCGGTTATATCCTGCACTCTGTAACAAAAATCGATACTTTGAGACCAATCTCCCGCCGACACGGATCGACTGTGCGCACCGACTCCCATCGCAAGTTCGAGTATCAATGCGAAAGTCAACTGCGCCACGGACTTCGTCGAATAATCGGGAATGTTACATACAGGTATTCCCTTTTCCTTTGTATAGTCGAGATCAACTACGTTGAATCCCGTAGAAAGAAGTCCTATATATTTGAGTTTGGGCAACTTCTCCAAAACTTCTCTGTCGAGAATAACCTTGTTGTCTATGATTATGTCGGCATCCTTGGCACGTAAAACAACGTCTTCGTAATTTGTACGCTCGTAATACACGAAATCTCCGAGTTTTTCAAACTCGCTCCAACTCAAATCTTCTCCTACAGTCGTAAATCCGTCAAGTACAACTATCTTCATAATACCTTTCTCAATCCTTTTGGATAATGGTTTTTTGCAAGATTGCCGTCGCCCTTTGCCCAGCCTAACGACACGCCGTTATATACGACAAGCGCCCAACCCTTTATGTCACAGGGAATAGCCTCGCCCGCAATATATTTCTCTGCGCTTTGTTTGTCGAGTGAGACAATTCGCCTAGCCTCTCGAGGTCTCAATGCCATAGCAAGCGCATGCGACGGTTCGAATCTGTCCTTCTTGAATTCGCCTAGACACAGCCCCGCACGTTCGATTTTGAGTCTGTCGAAATCGGGAGCGCCTTCAGGCACGCAATAAAGATTTTGTCCGAACAAGGCGTTGCCGTCAAACTCGATATTTATATTCTCCTTTTGCCATGCGTTGTAAAGCGACAAAAGTTTTTTATCGACCCGTCCTCTGTATTTGCAATATCCGTCATAACCTCTCTCACCCTTGTGACGAAGTACTGCGAAAAAATGTCCTTCGCCCTCAAATTTGTGAGGGAAAATCCTATTGGTCAATTGAAGTTGATCGTTGTGTCCGCTGCCGGATACCTGATAGCCTTTGCAAAAAGGATATACGGCGGGAATCACTTCATAATCACTATAACTTGTCAAAAACTCGTCAATGACTTCTTCGTTTTCCTTAAGCGAAAACGTACATGTAGAATAAACTATTCTGCCGCCGCTTTTAAGCAACTTTACCGCACTGTCGAGTATATCTAATTGACGTGTTTTGCAGTTTGCCACGTTTTCGGGAGACCATTCGCTTACGGCAAGAGGATTTTTTCTGAACATTCCTTCGCCCGAACACGGTGCGTCAACCAATATTTTATCGAACATCCCGGCATATCTTTGAGCAAGTTTTGCGGGACTTTCGCACGTAACGATGCAATTTCTGATACCCAATCTCTCTATATTCTGCGAGAGAATTTTCGCTCTAGAGGATATAATTTCGTTGGAAACAAGCAATCCGCTTCCCTGAAGCTTGCAAGCTATTTGCGTGCTCTTGCCGCCGGGAGCAGCACACAAATCGAGGACGATATCTCCTTCGCGCACGTCGAGATTTTCTGCGACAGCCATTGCGCTGGGCTCTTGAATATAGAAGGCGCCGCCTTCGTGCAATACGCTCTTACCCGGACGGGAAGACTCCTCGTAATAATATCCGTTTTCACACCAAGGCACAGGAATAAGTTCAAATTCTTTTCTTACCGTCTCCACATCGCTTTTAAGCGTATTTATACGTAGCGCCTGCTTTTTATCATGCGAATATTGTCTTATAAAATCTTCGTATTCGTCCTTAAGAAGTTGTTGCATTTCACGCAGAAACTCCTGCGGAAGAACCGCCGTATCAATATCCTGTTTCATAACTTATATTATATCATATAATATACTTTGATTGCAATACAATTTTGAACTCGTCTCGTAAAGTATATGCAAAATACAAAAGCCGCAAGCATGCAACTAAAGTCAGTATTCAATTATTTTTTCTCGCCAATGAAAACTCTGAACAGCGGCAAGCATGCCCCGAAGAATTTCTTATATGCCTGACAATAATCTCTGTCCTCTCGCATTCTTTTACATCCGCCGCCTCTGCAAACTCTGTAATAAGCGCACTGTTTGCACTTTTGCGGTACTTGCAGCGATTGAGCTATAAAGTCATTGGCTTTTTGACTTTCGGCAAGCTGCTCAAGAGTACTTTCGTTGATATTTCCGAGCAACCACTCGTCCGCACAATAAAAATCGCAAGGATACACGTTGCCGTTGCCTTCGATTACAAACTGATGCGTACAATATCCCATAGTTCCGCATTGCTCGGGGCGCTGACCGAGAAACAATCTGACATAGTTGTCGAGTTGACGTACAGAAACGTATTTGCCTTTTACATAATCCTTGACGTAGAGATTGAAAAGCCTGATGAGATAGTCTCCGTACTGTTCGCATGTCATATAAAGCTGACTTTCTTCGTTGCTGCCGAAAGGTCTCAAACAAGGTATGAATTGCAAAAATCTAAAGCCCTGTCCCGTAAGATAACCGTATATCTTCTCTATGTTATCCGCCGTATAGCCCGTAGCCACGGTAAGTATGTTGAATTGCACGTTATGAGATTTGAGTATTTCGATAGCCGCTTTCACCTTTGGAAAAGTATAATTTTTTTCACTATCGACTCTGAAACGGTTTGCGTCCTGATCTCCGTCAAGGCTTACGCCAAGCAAAAAACCGTGCTTTGCGAAAAATTGCGCCCATTCGTCGTCTATCAGCGTAGCGTTTGTCTGCATTGTAAAATAGAGTTTGCACTTTCCGTTTGCGTATTTATTTGCTTCGCATACAAAGTTTTCAAAAAATTCTTTTCCTGCAAAAAGCGGTTCTCCTCCCTGAAAAGCGAAACACACGCTGCCGCCTTGCGCAAAATCCACGGATTTTCGGATTACGTTTTTTGCCGTTTCGCCGCTCATAATTCCGAAGCTGTAAGTTTCTCTCGAATCTGCCAAGGAATGGTAAAAACAGTATCTGCAACGCAAATTGCATATACTCGAAGCAGGCTTTATCATTACGGACAAATCTTTTTTCATGTTGCTACGTTATCCTTAAACCGTCATCAAGTCTCAATTTTGAAGACGTTCTTTATTCAGAGTGTTTTTGTACAATTCGTAATCCACATTGCCGTCATAGTAATATCCGATATTTACTCCTCGTCTGTTGTCGGCAAACTTACTCTGCCACGACCCGATTACACCCTTCAATTCTGCTGCTATCGCAGGGAAAACATCCGCTCTCTGATAGTTTTCGCCCTCATCATCGCTTAAGCATATAAGCCAATTTTTTCTTGTGAGATTGAAAAAGGCAGGATTATCGTTTTCCATGCTTTTGAAATATTTCCACACAAGCACGTCATTGTCTCTTATAAAATCGTAACTGTTTGCCAATTCTTCGGTCATGACATAAGTTTCGTTCTTGTTCGTATTTGTAATCACGTTTATTTGCTGTCCTACGATTTTGTCGAGAGCTTGCTCCTTCGTCATGGCGTAAGAGACGGATTTTATCTTTTCGGCTTTCATATAAAGAATAGGACGTTGCTTGTCATGAATAAAATCTGCGACATTTCTTTCGTCATCGGGAATATAAAGCGGATTCATCGATACTCCGTCTATTTCTCTGTCAAAAGGCATCATGTTTTCATACACGTTATTGCCTACCTGTCCGTTCAGTCCGCATAACTCAACGAGCGTAGGGAATATATCCACAAGCGTTGCCTGTGCGGAAACAGACGTACCGCTGCTCATATATTCGTTATTGCCCCAACGCATATAAAAAGGTACTTTTTGTCCGCCCTCGTACGCCGTATATTTGGCGCCTCGTAAATCGTCAGTAGAACCTTGAAGCGCCGGACCGTTGTCGGAAGTAAACATTATTATCGTATTGTCAAGTACGCCTGACTCCTGCATATTGTAAAAGAGTTCGCTGAGATAATAATCGAATTCAGTAATGACGTCGGCATAAATACCCACTCCGCTCGAGCCCTGTCCTACCAGCACGGTATTACCCGTAAGTTCCCACTTATGCGTGTCTTGATTATAAGCGTATTCAGGCTTTTCCGCGAGTTTGCCGCCGTACAAAGGAGCGTGCGGCCAAGGCGTTGCGTAATATGCAAAAAACGGCGTATTTTCCTGATACTTATCTCCGCTTGCCGTCTCATTTCCGTTGACAACGGCGTCTATCCAGCCGTTGATGCTGTTGTGGCAATACGTCGTGAGATCATCCTGATCTATAGCCGTACCGTCGTTGATGATCTCATATCTGCCGTCGCTTTCTTCGACATAGTAAAAAGGCGACATATCGTTTACATAGTGCGAACCGTAAAAATAATCGAATCCCTGATTTGTAGGCAAATATTCTCCGTAATCGCCGAGGTGCCATTTGCCGAAAGCACCCGTTGCGTAACCTGCACTCTTAAATGCTTCCGCCATGGTAATTTCATCGCCGAGCATACCGTCGCAGTTTGCTCCCAACTCGAACGAATTGAACACTCTTGTAGTTGCGACGGGCAAAGTCGTATTGACTGTAGGATAAAGCACGTTATCGGCATAACCTCTGTATGGATATCTGCCAGTCAAAAGCGCAAATCTCGAGGGCGAACATACCGAATAACTTGCATAGAAGTTCTCAAAATTAAGTCCTTCTTCTCCGATGTAATCGAATGCAGGCGTATCGAATACGGTATTACCGTTGAGAGATGTGTCACCGTAACCCATATCGTCCATGAGTATTACCAAAACATTGGGACGGTCGGTGTCTGTCTTGTTGTTTTTATAATAATCGTTCAGGGCTTTCAAGTATTCGTCTTCACCCTTTGACATGTCAAACGCTTGAGGTTTTGCACGGAGATTAACGGTAAACACAAGCGCAACCGAAGTAAGCATAAGTCCCAGACTCATACATGAAGCTATCGCACGCATGCCCTTTTTCGATGCGAATTTATACGCCAATACTCCCAGAAGTACCGCAAGCGTTACGCAAGGTGCGATAATGAGAATATTACCTATAAGCCTAGTTAAAAAGTTACCTTCGCCCTGCCACAGCGGATTGTCCGTGTTTACGAATCCTTCTTTTCCCGACGAAAGCGCTCCCCAACCGGCGTCTGCTCCGGCAACGATATAAAAACTCGCAATCGCAAATATCGGTATCAAATACGCTATGAGAATGCGGAGATTGAGTTTTTTACAAAAGACCACCCCGATAAAAACAAACAGCGAAACCACACACAAAAACACCAGATTAACAAGTGTAATTATGTTGAGTCCCGCTATCCATTGAGTCAGCATAAGAAGTACCGCAAGAATATTGAGTACGGTAGTGAATTTGCTTGATTTTGAAGTTACGACAAAAGCCGTCTTCTCGCTCTTAACGTTGTTTTCCATAATTTTCCCCGTAAAAGATATTAGATTTATTATATCTTCTTTGTCTCAAAAAGACAATAGTAAACACGATTTATCGTCACATATACAATAAAATGATTGAAAAAACAAACATATTCTCAACTTATATCCACAATTTTCACGGGTATGTCGAGATTGTAATTTTTAATTTTGCTAAAGCTCCAGGACGTGACCTGTTCGTATAGATTTCTATCTATCCCGATCAATTCGATCAGCGAATTTTCGTCGCATACAGTCACGTTTTCGCTTGCCGTCATATTTTGCGTACGCTGACACTCTCTGCCGTACTTAAGAAAATACTCCGTTTTAGAAACCTTTTGCGTATAATATCCGCCCTGCCATCTTATAAACTTGACGAGAAGAATTGCCTGTTTATGTTTTTCTTGCTCAAAATCGGAAGAAAAACAAAAATGCTTGTCCTTGACTAAAGGATTGCGCCCCGCTCTGGGGTCAGGCTTGACAAACTTGGCAATATTCATCAATTTTTTGGTATACGAAGCATTGGAATAATGGTTTATCACATTGCCGTTGTCGACAGAATAACAACAGTTGCACGCAACATTCAATAATTCGTCAAGTCGCGCTTTCTGACTTTCGCAGAGTTTTTTTGCGACTTGCATTGTAAGATAGGCGTCATAATCGCTTCTGTGAAGATTTTCCGTCTCGATTCCGAAACTTTCGCAAATTTTCCCAAGTCCGTTTTCTTTGCTTTCAGGCATAAAATGCCTGTGCAAAATCTGCGTGTCGAATGCCTTAAAGGAAATATAAGGTTTTTTGTATCTGTTGCATTCTGCAATCAAAAAATTGATGTCGTTGATTACGGAATGTCCCAACACTATATTTTCCTCATCTTCGAGAAGTTCTTTTATCTTGGGATAAAAAAAGTCAAATTTAGGCGACTTCAAAAATTGCTCTTTGTCATATCCGAGTTCTATTCCTTCGCCTTTTGCCTTGCTGCCGAGATGAAACTTGCTGTCGGGATTGATAAGTATATCCTTTTGTTCGAGAATACCGAAGTTATTATCGCAAAGCACATAGCCGAGGCTGCATATTTTGCCCCGTCCGTTAAAACAATTTGCGCATTCGATATCGAAAAACAAGTATTTCATCCTTACTTTTCCTTTTGTATTTTATCGCCGCACTCAAGCGACGTAACTTTACTGCTTTTACCCAAAAATAGGGAGCGAACTCCCTATCATTAGCAAAACGAGATTATAAAAGCTTGATTCCCGCTTTTTCACACTTTGCAAGCTCTTCGTCAGTCCATACGGATTGTTGAACTTCTCCTATATGGCGCTTGCCGAGTATAAACATGCACAGTCGGGACTGACCTATTCCGCCGCCTATCGACAAAGGCAATTCGTTGTTGACGAGCGCCTTGTGAAAAGGAAGTTCAAGTCTGTCCATAGCGTTTTCAGCCTCGAGCTGCTTGAGCATCGACTCTCTGTCTACTCTTATACCCATAGACGAAAGTTCGAGTCCTCTGCCGATAACGGGATAATTGACGAATATATCTCCGTTGAGTTGCCAATCGTCGTAATCGGGAGCTCTGCCGTCGTGTTTTTTGCCGCTCTTGAGCTTGCCGCCGATCTGCATTATAAATACGGCACCGTATTTTTGTGCAACTACGTTTTCTCTCTCTGCGCTTGAAAGCTCGGGATATTCGTCCTCGAGTTCCTGCGTGGTAACGAAAGATATTTCCTCGGGCAGCACGGGAGCCTGAAGATTGTATTTGTCGCAGATTTCCTTTGACGTAACTCTTATTTCTCTGTATATTTTTCTTACCGTCTCTTTAAGAAAATCCAAAGTACGCTGTTCTTTTGAGATAACTTTTTCCCAATCCCATTGATCCACATATATAGAATGGATGTTATCTACCTTCTCGTCACGTCTTATGGCATTCATATCCGTATAAAGACCTGTTCCCATTTCGAAGCCGTATTTTTTGAGTGCAAATCTTTTCCATTTTGCAAGGCTGTGTACAACCTCTGCAATCTTGCCGCTCTCTTTTATATCGAACGCAACGGGACGTTCAACTCCGTTGAGATTGTCGTTGAGTCCGCTGTCTTTCAATACGAACAACGGTGCGGAAACTCTGCTTAAGTTGAGCGCATCGGAAAGATTGCCGATAAACATATCCTTACAGTCTTTGATAGCTCTCTGCGTCTGGAGTAAACTCAATTCGTTCATAAATCACCTTTTATAAGTTCTTTCTATATAATTGCTTTTTCTATAAATTCTTCCATCAAAACTTTGAATTTTTTACCATTGCAAGTCTTGATAAAGAGATAATATTTGTTACCGCCGTATTCAAACCAAACATTGTAGATAAAACGTGAAAATATACCTTTTTTGTGAGTATATTCGATGTTTGTATCTCCCACTTTGGCTTTTACGTACTCCGTCTTGTTTTTTTCAAACAAAGTTTTGTCGGGCAAGGCAAAACAACTTGTATATTCGTCGTCTAAAAGCACGTATTCTTCTATCTCCTCATTGCCCCACATGCAAGCGAGTTTTTCTTTGATATAAATATCCTTGCCGTCCTTTCTGCCTATAACGCACTTGAACGAAGTGAGATTGGGCGGATCGAAAAGTATATATTTTGTCTCGTTTGCGGCGTTGTGTTTGGATATAGAAGTATATTCGTATTCTTTTACGCCTTTGATATCCTCAAAGAGTTTATTTTCCATAGCTGTCCTTGAGTCCCGTAATCTGATTGAATTCGTACTTGCCGTCCTTTCCGTAGGTACCTACTGCGCTGTAATATCCCATACGCATAAATTGGAATCTGTCGTAAGGTTTGACGTCTCTCAAAGCGCTTTCGCCCTTTGCGTTTTCGTAAACAGTATGACTGTTGGGCGTAAGTCTGTCGTTGAAGTCGCCTTCGCCGTCAAGCAAGAGATAATCGAATTCGTGCAAAGTAACGTCGACGCAATCCTTTGCGTTTACCCATTGCACAACTCCCTTGACTTTGATATTTGCGTTGATTCCTCCGCTGATAGAATCGGGAATATAGTTGCACACGATTTCCTGGACTTTGCCGTTCTTGTCGCATTTGTGGCTTACGTACTCGAGAATATAACTTCCCTTGAGTCTGACCTTACCGCCGGGTACAAGTCTCTTATATTTGGGAGGAGGATCGATAGCAAAGTCCTCTCTGTCGATATAAAGTTCTTTAGAAAAACTTACTTTGTGGAAAGTCTTTTCCTCGGCATTGGGATTGTTTTCTATTTCGTAAACCTCGTCATCCTCGGCATTTGCCACTATGAGTTTTACGGGGTCTTTTACGACCATCATTCTGTCGGCGTTCATATTGAGATAATCTCTTACAAAGTGTTCGAGCATCGATACGTCAACTTCGCTCTGACTCTTTGATACGCCTATTTCCTGGCAGAATCTCTTTATTGCCTCGGGAGGATAACCTCTCTCCCTCATACCCGAAAGAGTAGGCATTCTAGGATCTGACCAACCTGAAACCTTTCCCTCGTCGACAAGTTTTTTAAGATATCTCTTTGACATGATAGTTCTTGTCATTCCGAGTCTTGCAAACTCTATCTGTCTGGGGAAATCGCCGAAACCGCAGTTATATTTTACCCAGTCGTACAGAGGTCTGTGGTCTTCGAATTCAAGCGTGCATATGCTGTGCGTAATTCCCTCGAATGCGTCCTCGAGAGGATGCGCAAAGTCATACATAGGATAGATGCACCACTTGTCTCCCGTACGGTGATGAGTTGCTCTCAAAACTCTGTATATTACGGGATCTCTCATGTTGATATTGGGGCTTGCCATGTCTATTTTAGCTCTCAATACCTTGCTACCGTCGGCATACTTACCCTCTTTCATTTCCTCGAAAAGACGGAGATTTTCTTCGATACTTCTGTTTCTCCAGGGACTTTCCTTGCCGGGTTCTGTAAGAGTACCTCTCGTTGCCTTTATTTCCTCGGCAGAATAGTCGCACACGTAAGCGAGTCCTTTTTTGATAAGACCTACGGCACACTCGTACATTCTGTCAAAATAGTCGGAAGCATAGAGTTCTTTATCCCATTCGAATCCCAGCCATTTGATATCCTCTTTTATGGAGTTGACGTATTCGATATCCTCTTTGCTGGGGTTGGTGTCGTCATAACGCAAGTTGCATTTGCCGTGATACTTCTCTTTCATACCGAAGTTGATGCACAGCGATTTCGCATGACCTATGTGCAGATAGCCGTTGGGTTCGGGAGGAAAACGGGTAATGATACCGTCGATTTTTCCTTCTGCAAGGTCTTCGTTGATAAACTCTTCTATAAAATTAGTAGCTTTTATTTCTTCCATATATAACCTTTTCAAATTATTTCGAATTGATAATGAAATTCTTTTCTTTGTGTGACGTCTTACCTATCAGAACAATCCTTTTATTTCTTGCGTATTATCGTCAATCGTCATACCCAGTGCGCTGGGACGTTTGCTGAGTCCCGGCATCAACATTATATTGCCGCATACGACTACCAAAAATCCTGCACCGCCTCGAAGTTCGACGTCTCTTACCGTCAGAGTAAAGCCTGTGGGTCTGCCGAGTTTGGTCATATCGTCGGAGAAAGAATACTGCGTCTTTGCGATACATACGGGGAGTTTGTCCTTGCCGAGTTTTCTTATTGCGGCAATGCTCTCCTTTGCCTTGTCGGTAAACACGACTTCGCCTGCTCCGTAAACTTTCTTTGCGACGGCATTTATCTTATTTTCAACGCTGTCGTCCCAATCGTAAGCGAATTTGAGAGTGCAAGGTTTGTTCATGGCGTCCAATACTGCGTTTGCCAATTCGACGGAACCGTCACCGCCTTTTGCCCAGCATTCGCAGAGTGCGCATGTTGCGCCTTCTTTTTGACAAGCGTCCTCAATCGCCTTTATTTCTCTGTCGCTGTCTGTAATGAATTTATTGACCGCAACAACTACATTCACGCCGTAGACGTCTTTGAGATTTCTGATATGTCCTATGAGATTGGGCATCCCCTTTTCAAGCGCTGCCATATCCTCTTTTGCAACGTCTTCTTTATTTATGCCGCCGTTGTATTTGAGCGCTCTTACGGTAGCGACAAGCACTACGACTTTAGGTCTGATGTCTGCGATTCTGCACTTGATGTCCAAAAATTTTTCAGCACCGAGGTCTGCGCCGAAACCTGCTTCCGTAATAACGTAATCTGCTACCGTCATCGCAAGTTTTGTAGCTATGACCGAATTACAGCCGTGAGCGATATTTGCAAAGGGTCCGCCGTGTACGATAGCGGGTGTGCCTTCGAGAGTCTGCACGAGATTGGGTTTCAATGCGTCCTTCAGTACGATAGCGACGGCATCTACGACCCCTAAATCTTTGCAGCTTACCGCCTCTCCTTTTTTGTTGTAAGCGACAATAATATTTCCTATACGCTTTTTAAGATCGGCAAGATCTTTGGAAAGACACAATATCGCCATTATTTCCGAAGCTGCAGTAATATTGAATCCGTCCTTTCTGGGGACTCCGTTCTTTTCGCCGCCCAAGCCGACTTCTATGCATCTCAAAGCCCTGTCGTTCATATCCATACAACGTTTCCAAATAACTTTGTCAACGTCGATATCGAGTTCGTTGCCCTGCATTATGTGGTTATCGAGTATGGCGGATATGAGATTGTTTGCCGTGGTGATAGCGTGTAAGTCGCCTGTAAAATGAAGATTGATGTCTTCCATAGGAGCTATCTGCGCCATACCGCCGCCCGTAGCTCCGCCTTTAATGCCGAATACGGGACCCAAAGAAGGTTCTCTCAAAGCAAGGCAAACTTTTTTGCCGAGTTTAGCCATTCCGTCCGCCAAGCCTATCGACGTCGTCGTCTTACCCTCGCCGAATGCGGTTGGATTGATAGCCGTCACTAGCACGAGATTGTCTGTAGAAGGAGCGGGCTTTTTGTTGATTTTTGCCTTATATTTGCCGTAAAATTCGAGTTCGTCTTCTTTAAGTCCGAGTTTTTGAGCAATGTCCTTAATAGGTTTGAGCTCGACGCTGTTGGCAATTTCGATATCGCTTTTCATAAAACCTCACCGGGATAGAATTTGTGAATATACAATTATTTTATAATTTATATATTATAAAGTCAAGTCAATCTTCAATTTTGTTTATATACGGCACAAATTTATGGAAAACAATACTACCAAAAATAAACAATAAAACAGGCAAATCTTGAATTCACCTGTTATCACCGTAAATATTTTGAGAGAGAAATTGCGCTTTTCTCTCTCTTATTAAAATTACAGTATTACAAATATCACTTGTCAAATCAAATATACGTCAACGCATATATAATGTTTTCTTAATGTCATATCGATTCTATGCGTTAAGCATTATCATCCTTGAGGCATCTCCCTAGGCAACGCTTCCTGAAGGAAGCGACTTAATATATTCATCATAAGTCATGAGATTGTCGATAAGCGTAAACAAGATATACTCTTTGGCTTTTTCTTCTTTTTCGATTCCGTTGTCGCCGTTGATTAATTCTTCGTAGGATAAAGCTATTTCAAAATTTATACAAAGCGTATAACCGTCCGCCGTTTTGATATAATAATCGTCGGAATCTTCCTCACTCTGCAAATAAATGCAATCTCTGCGCATTTTACCTTTTTCAAAATCGATATCTTCTTTTTCTTCGAGGAATTTATCACACGTGACATTCATCGTTACTTGCGCAACATGCACCGCCCCGATATATTTTGAAATTTGCATTTGAGAAAATCTGTATCCGATAAGATCACCGCTTTCAGGCATATCACCCGAAAAGTCTTTTTTCAATCCGTTGTTTACATAGTCTTGTGCGTCCCACTTATAAAGAATTTCGGACTCTGTAGGTTTTTTGAAATCCAACTTTTCAAAAAATCCTTCTCCTATATAAACGGCGTTTTCTTTAAGTAATTCGCTAGTATCTTCGTATTCGCATTGAGCATAATAGACTTTATCGCTTTCATACCAATCGCCGGTAAGTAATTCGTGTGCCACCCAGCCCATAGTCAAAGCAAATCCTCCCATCAAAAGTATAGGCAAAATCAAACAAATAAATGCTGTGACTATACCGACAGGAATCACCCATTTAGGCACTTTACCTTCTTTATCTTCATTTATATATCCGGACATTATTCCTCCCTTATGTCTTTACGCTGCACTATACGTGTTTTTGTATGCATATTCCGTTGAAATTTTACAGTTGCAGATGTCTTATAGAATGTAAAAATCATCCGCAACTTAATAACCGCAAAAATTATATCGCTTTTATTATAAAACAAAAACTTCTGAATTTCAATAACCTCTGGCAAAAAAGCGAAAAAAAATACCCGAACTTGCGTTCGGGCTGAAATTCTGATATACACCAAACTAACAGAAGATTAAAGTTAAGACAAATTCATTTTTATTTATACTCTCGAATTTCTTCTCGAGTGACAACCTTGTATAGCTTTCGCTATCGTC
>CALWBV010000018.1 GCA_944376205.1 uncultured Christensenellaceae bacterium | reverse complement strand
TTGTTGAAGATTTGGTTCTGCCTTTTAACAAATCGTAAAGCGCAGACGGCGATTTCCCTCCGTTCAGAGTTGCTTTACATATACTGTTTTTTCTTGACAGATTTCGTTTACACGTTTGATTATCGCTTCGTTCAAAGTCATTGTAATTCGTGGTTTTCCTTAAAGATATTCCACGATTATTATATGAAAAACATAAATTTTAGTCTCGTGGTATTCCACGATAGTTGACTTGAGTCAACGGTGGTTATTGTATATTTTATTGATAAATCCGATTTGGTAATTGCGTATGTCAGATATAATTGGGGCGGGGCTTACAAGGCACTTAATTATGCAAAATCAAAAAATAAAAGGATAATAAATCTTTTAGACGAGCCGAGAAATGTCGACGGCTTATAAAAAAGACAGGCAATAAAGCCTGTCTTTTGCATTTTGTTTTATTAAATTATTTTGATTGTATCTCTTTTTTGTACTGTTCTGCTTGTGCTTGGATCTTTTTGAGATATGCTTCGTCGTGGTGGAAGGTAGGCACAAGTACTTTGAGTTGATCGACTACGGCTTGCTTGTCGTTGGTCATGCAGATTTTACGCATCTTCTCGAGTTCTTTTGAGAAATTCTCTATATCTATTTTTACTTGATGTCCTATGAAGATTTTTTCGTTGGAAGTCTTCTGCAGTCCTTCTTCGTTCATAAGGAGTTCTTCATAGAGCTTTTCGCCGGGGCGCAAGCCCGTAAACACGATATCTATATCCTTGTAGGGTTTGTATCCCATGAGGGTGATAAGGTTTTCGGCGAGGGTAAGTATTTTGACCTGTTTGCCCATATCGAGGACGAAAATTTCGCCGCCGTGAGCAAATGTTCCCGCCTGCAAAACGAGGCTTACGGCTTCGGGTATGGTCATGAAGTATCTTATGATATCGGGGTGCGTAACTGTGACAGGACCGCCGTTTGCGATTTGCTCCTTAAAGAGGGGAATTACCGAGCCGTTGCTGCCGAGCACGTTACCGAATCTGACTGCGGCAAATTCTGTCTTGGAGCCTTTTTGTGCCATCATCTGAACGATTTCTTCACAACAACGCTTTGTTGCGCCCATGACATTTGTAGGGTTGACAGCCTTGTCTGTGGAGATCATTATGAATTTCTGTACATTGTGCTTGTCGGCAAGTTTTACGACGTTGTAAGTGCCGAAGATGTTGTTTTTGACGGCTTCTTCGGGTACTGTTTCCATCAAAGGCACGTGCTTATGCGCAGCGGCATGGAATATGATCTGCGGTCTGAACTCGCTGAAAAGCATGTCCAACTTGTCATAGTCTTTGATATCTATGATTTCCACGTGCAAATCGTAATCCGCACCGTATGTGCGCAACAGTTCTTGCTGGATATTGTAAGCACAGTTTTCATATACGTCTACGATTATGATACGACGGGGCTTATACTTTGAAATCTGACGGCAAAGTTCCGAACCTATGGAACCGCCGCCGCCCGTTACCATGACGACTTTATCGTATATATAGCTTGCTACGCCCATGTCGTCGAAAGTGATCTGTTGACGTCCGAGAAGATCGGCGATATTGATGTCACGCATCTGTTTTGTGATGTTGACGTTGGCGATCATTTCGCTGATATAGGGCAAAACTTTTACTTGACACTTTGTAGCGTTACATTCCGTAAGGATACGCTGTCTTGTTTCGCCGCCCAGCGAAGGAATTGCAAATATAATCGTATCTATGGCGTATTTCTGAACGCAAGTAGCGATTTCTTTGGTATTGCCTACAACTTCTACGTCGTTGATGATTCTACCCAGTTTATCGGGGTCGTCGTCTACCATACAGATAGGGTTGTAAATACTGTCCTGACGAGAGAGTTCGTCAAGGATAGTGCTTGCTGTGTAGCCTGCACCGATAATCATTGTACGTTTGCGTTGGGCAACTTCGAGTTTATCTCTTTGCTTTGCGTAGATAAATTCGTAAATCATTCTGCACAGTATTATCGCAACCGTGGAGAAGAAGCCGAGCATGATATATGCGGGGTAAATGACCTGTTTGATAGGTCCGTTATCGACGTTTTGCGTACCTTCTATGTTAATCAGACCGATAAGCTGGTCAAGAATGGAAAATGCAATCGTAGCGCAAGTACAAGCGCCTACTATACGCAGATAATCTTTACCTCTTGCGTATCTCCATACGACCTTGAAAACCTTGAACGCCCAGAATGCAAGGAAGAAACAAATCATTGCAAACGGCAGACTTATGAAAGCGCCGTTGATAACTTTGATGAGGTCGGTACCTTGCTGATTCAGGTATGCCTGCGAAAGTACGACCGCACTCATAAGACTTATACATACGATTATGAGGTCTACCGCAAGGATACCCCACTCTCTCAAGGTACGTATGGAAAAGGAATTTGTCTTTAGTTTGGGTCTTTTCATTTGTTACTCCGAAATCAGTCTCCGTAGCCGTTGGGATTCTGGCTTTGCCATCTCCAACTGTCTTCGCACATTCTTTGCAAGTCGAATTTGCACTCAAAACCGAGTTCTGTTTTAGCAAGAGAGGGATCTGCGTAACACTCTGCTATATCGCCGCTTCTTCTGGGAGCGATGACATAGGGGATTTTTCTACCGCTGGCTTTTTCGAAAGCGTGTACCATATCGAGTACGCTGTATCCCTTGCCCGTACCGAGGTTGTAGGTAACGAGACCGCTGTTTGTAGCGAGTTTCTTGAGGGCGAGGATATGACCGTGAGCGAGATCGACTACGTGGATATAGTCTCTTACGCCCGTACCGTCATGCGTAGGATAGTCGTTGCCGAATACGTTGAGTTGTTTGAGTTTGCCGATAGCAACCTGTGTGATATAGGGCATGAGGTTGTTGGGAATGCCGTTGGGGTCTTCGCCTATAAGACCGCTTTCGTGTGCGCCGATAGGATTGAAGTATCTCAAAAGCGCAATGTTGAAAGAGTTGTCGGCTTTGTAGATATCTCTCAAGATGTTTTCGATCATAAGTTTCGTCGAGCCGTAAGGATTGGTCGTCGAAAGAGGGAAGTCCTCTCTTATAGGCACGCTCTTGGGCTGGCCGTAAACGGTAGCCGACGAAGAAAATACGAGATTTTTGCAACCGAATTCTCTCATGACCTGAACGAGGTTAAGAGTGCTGATGAGGTTGTTCTGATAGTACTCGAGAGGCTTTTTGCAAGATTCGCCTACGGCTTTGAGTCCTGCAAAGTGAATGCATGAATCGATATTTTCCTTTTTGAAGATATCTCTCAATTTGTCGATATCGCAGATATCGGCGAGGTAAAATTTTATCTTTTTGCCTGTAATTTTTTCTACTCTTTCCACGGCAATTTTTTTGCTGTTGCAGAGGTTGTCGACGATAACCACGTCGTAACCGTTGTCTATAAGGTCAATGACCGTATGGCTGCCGATATATCCGGCGCCGCCTGTAACCAAAACGCTCATATATATGTTCTCCTTTAATTATATTTTGCAGTTTTTTGCTATTTTTATCATTTCGTCGCTTGCTTTTTCCATACATTCCACAAGGGCGAATTGCGTATGACATCTTACGAGATTGTGTTCGGGATAAGCCGTTTTGAAGTAAACGTCTCCGTCGAGGTAATCGGTAAGGAATCTTGTGCCGCATTCAAGCGTCATCATGATCGAACCGATATGGAGCATGTCTATTTCTTTTTGGGTGATCTTGTCGCCGATTCCTCTCAAAAAGCCTGTGCAGTATGCCTTATAAAGTTCTTTGTCAAAGGAAACTTTGGACACGTCTTTTTCGTCTTCGAGTGCGGTATTGCATCCGAAGCGCACAGAATCGCCGAAATCGTACAAAAGGCTTCCGGGCATGATCGTATCGAGATCTATGATGCAAATTGCCTTGCCGGTAGCTTTGTCGATGAGGACGTTGTTGAGTTTTGTATCGTTGTGCGTTACTCTGAGAGGAACTTCTCCTTTAGCGATTGCGTCGACTATGATATTCATGAAGTCTTTACGTTTTTGTACGAAGTCAATCTCTTTGAGGACGTTGTCACGTCTGCCGCTTTTGTTTTCTTCTACGGCTTTGAGAAACTTTAAGTATCTGTCAGTCGTGTTGTGGAAGTTGGGTATTACTTCACACAGCGTCGAAGCGTCGAAGCCGTCGAGTCTTGCTATAAATTTGCCAAAAGCTTCTCCCGTGTTTTCGAATATTTCGGGGGAGTCGATAAGTTGATATACGGTGGTATCTTTTACGAATACGTAAGCGCGCCAGCAATCCTCGCCGATTACCGTATAGGGTTTATTGTCGCGCGTAGGGATAAGGGTAAGACATTCTCTTTCCACGTCGCCGCCTTCTTTCTTTACGATTTCTGCAAGATAAGCGGAGACTTTTTGAATATTGTCCATCAGTCCCTTATAGTTGTGAAAGATTTGAGTGTTGAGTCTTTGGAGAATATAAGAATTCTCGCCGTCTGTCTTTACGAGAAAAGTATCGTTGATATGTCCGTCTCCATAGGGGGTAACGGAGAGTACGTTTCCGTTGAAAGCGAATAGTTGTGCTATTTGTTGTGTAGTCATTCTTTTCCTCGAGATTTATTTATAATGTGTGCATATGCGTGCGCATTTTTACACGCAAATTGAGATTTGTACGGCACAACACTGTTTGTAACGTACAAACCCCAATTTATAAGGGGAGCGTCAAAACGCAAAACAAAAGTTATAAGTACAGCGCACGCATAGGTGTGCGTACGCTGTATGATATAACATTAGTCTTTGAGAATGTTTTCGAACTTGCTTACGAGAGCTTCGTTAACAGCGGGGGTGTATTCGCCGAATGAAGGATAATTGCTCAAATCGAGTACATAGTCGGTGCTTACGCCGGCTTTGGTGTAGTAAGAGCTGTCACCGAGTTCGGGGAAGTAGAGAGCTGCGAGTCTCAAAGCATCGGTATCTTCGTCAGAGTAGCTGAATGCTGCGATAGCACGGTTGCTGGTAGAACCGCCTTCTTTACAAGAACCGAAAGGAGACATGATCTTACATTCCTGATCGGAAACGAGAGTTTCGATCTTCTGGATGGACTTGATAAGACCGCTGCCGTAAACTTCGATAACGTTGGTACACTCTGTGTAATAAGCGTCTTTGAGTTCGATATAAGCCTTTGTATCTCTTACGAGAGCGCCTTTAGCGAAATCGCAAGCCTTGTCAACGTATTCTTCTTTAACAACGATGTTGAGTCTGTAGATATCGTTTTCAGCGTCGTAAGTAATGCTGGTGTCGTCTGCGAGATATTCAGCTCTGGAGAAGTCGTAGTTAGCGAATCCTGCACCGTATACACCTGTGTAGTAAGTGGTGCCTGCAACTTCGAGTTCACCGGATTGGATTCTGTTGAGAGGAGACCAAGCATTTTCTCTCTCGGGAAGGGGCTCTGAAGGCTCTTCGGTTTCTTCGTCATTGGACTGTTCCTGAATGAAGAAGGAGTTGGTCTTGTTTGTTCCCTTATTGTTGTATCTGGTAGGGAAGTCCTGTTTAGCGCCCATGATGTACTTGTAAACGTCAGCATCGTTTTTGCCGAGGAAGTTAGCGCCGCCGTTGTCACCTCTTCTGAAAGCGTAGATTTCATCGTTGGTGAAACTCTGGATGTTGTAACCGAAGTTATTCTTGAGCTGGTTACCTACCGAGCCGATACCGTCGAGCTTGGATACGCCGGAGATAGTCTGGGAGAATTTACCGTTTTTGCCGATCCAGTCACTGTAAGTACTCTTAACGCCTACGTTGAGGTCACCGATCATCGAACCCTTAACGGATACGGAAGCATCGGTCATAAGAAGGTAGGTGGTTTGAGTAAGGTTACCGTAGTTGGTAACGGCAAGAGCATAGATACCTGCGACGATATTTTTTACGTCAGCAGCGTTGTCCATCTTCCAGCCGGTAGCTTGGAGCATTTCGTTGACGCTAACAACTGTTTCACCTTCAGCTGTAATAGCGCTAATCTCTTCAGCGGAAAGATTCTTTTGCAAATCGCCTACGAAGAATACTTCGTCCGGAGTTTCGTTTACTACCGTCTTTTTGCAGGCGAGGAGCGTTGTAGCAAGAACGCTTACGATCAATACTATTGCAATCGTGCAAAGCAAGATTTTAGCTTTTCTTGATTTCAAAGTTTTCATAATTCACCTCTTTATTTTTTTATTACAAATTTATTATATTATATCGGACACGATTTGTAAAGAAAGAAATTTAATTTTTACAAAAAAGAAGGTATTTATGACATTTTACTAACAAACAGTGTGATAAATAATCAATATATATTTATGAAAAAGGGAATTGACTTAAACCTGTTATTGACATAAATGTCTGAAAATTATATAATATTAGCGATAAAAATTTTGTTTCTTAAAAGCAAAAGGAGAATTCATATGACTATTACGCTTATAAATGCAAGAGTATATTCCGAAGGCAGAATTACAACTGCCAACATTACTGCCGAAGACGGTATCATCACCGCAATCGGCAAGCAGGTCAAGGGCGAAACCGTAGATGTCAAAGGTAAATTGTGTACGGCAGGATTCATTGACATTCATACGCACGGCGGCTGGGGTAAAGACTGTATGGAGAACAGCGTCGAAGCTATCGATACCATTGCCGCATACCATCTTTATACAGGCACGACGACTTTCGTCCCCACGACAATGACGGCTTCGGTGGAAGATATAAACAAGGCTGTGGACAATATCCGAAAGTACAAATCTCCCTATGCACGCATAGCGGGTGTACATCTCGAGGGACCTTATCTTGCCCAAAAGAGTGCCGGTGCGCATCCCCCTCAATTGCTTATTCCTCCTTCAAAGGATTCTTCCTTTGTGTGGGATAATGCCGATATGGTTACGAGAGTTACGCTTGCTCCCAATCTCGACGGTGCGGCGCAATTCTGCAAGCAAGCCGTACAAAAAGGCATACAGGTTTCGTTGGGACACGACGACAGCATAGACGACGAAATTTATGCCTGTCTCGATAACGGCGCAGACAGCGTAACGCATATGTACAACTGTACCTCTCGCCCGTCTAGAAGAACAACTCCCAAAAAACATCTCGGACTTACCGAAGTGGGACTTATTGACGAAAGAGTGACTGCGGAGGTTATAGCCGACGACAGACACGTTCCCAATGCGCTTTTCAAAATGATCTACAAACTCAAAGGAAGCGAGAGAATTTGTCTCGTCTCCGATTCTTTGAGCGTTGCAGGCATGCCCGAGGGAGACTATTATTTGGGCAGCGGCGACAGTAAGCAGAAGATAAGGATAGACGACGGCGTAGCCGTATTGCCCGAACTCAATACCTATGCCGGATCTATTACCCCCGTAGGCAAGATGGTGCGCAATCTTTATTCGTGCGGAATACCTCTCGGAGAGTGTATAGACATGTGTACGTCCGTTCCCGCAAGGCTTATTCACAGAACGGATATCGGTGTGCTTGCGATTGGCAAAAAGGCGGATATCAACGTACTTGACGAAGATTTGAATATTGTCACCACATATCTCGGCGGAGTGGCAGTCGACAAAGAAGAACTCAAACGCAGCAAGTGCAAACAATCTTGACCTCGTAAATAACTGCGATAAGGAGCTGCAATGGACAGGGAAACTAAAAATAAAAATGCACTGATGACAAACCGTTCAAAAGGCAGAAAGGCATTTTACAACACTTCAAAACTTGCAAAACTGATATTCGATCTTGACGACAATGCCAAGAGTTTTATCACGAACAAATACAAAAGCAGCAATAAAATTCTCGTCGAGGAGGATATAGTTTATTATGCCGAAGAGGCAGACGTATGCAAACTCGACATCTTTTCTCCCGAACTAGTTGTCGCTACCAAAATGCCCGTCATGATCAACGTGCACGGCGGAGGTTGGGTCACGGGCGACAAAAAGTGGAGAGTTGCGCAGGGACAGATATTTGCCGATATGGGAATGAAAGTTATCAATCTCAATTACGGACTGTGTCCCGCATACACATACGACAAGTCGATAAAACACATTCTTCTTGCGCTCAAGTGGCTTGAGAACAATGCCGAAGATTACGACATGGATCTCGACAACGTATTTATTATGGGCGATTCGGCGGGCGGTCAGATAGCGTGTCAGATTTGCGCCGTGCTACACAATAAACAGTTTTGGCAGAGGCTGGAACTCGAACCCGTAGGATTTTCGTTAAAAGGTGCGCTTTTGTTATGCGGCGCTTACGATTTTGCAGAGTTATACGCTGCTCCCGTTGCCAGAGATATAATTGCCGACATGACGGGCGTAGAGTATGACAAAATCGACGAATACGAATACAACGATATGCTTTACACGTTGCCCTGGGTGGATAAGGACTTTCCCGAAAAAGTGTTTATCGCATACGGTAAAAACGACGTCTTTGTAGGCAAACACCATATCCCTTTGCTTGCAAAACTCGATGAACTCGGCAAGGATTACGTGGAATATTGCGGCAAATTTCCGGGAATACACTGTTTCCATTTGTTTTATAAGACCGCAGAATCAAAAGCCATGTATAAAGAAGTCAAAAAATATCTTATGGACAGGGTACGGGGAGAAAAGAAAAGCTATCTTCAGTCATAATGCGTTTGGCGTATGTCACAGAGTCGTCACCCGATGATTTTTCGAAGCAATATTTTGACAATACGTCATCAATGGAAATTTGATTATAAAAAGTTGACTTTTTAGGAAAAACAAATATAATTAGATATGACGTGCTGATAAGCAAACCTAATTTTGGCACCGCCATAGCAGCGGCAGCAAGGCTGAACAGGCAGCCCGAACAAACCTGATTTTGGCACCGCCATGGCAGCGGCAGCAAGGCTGAATAGGCAGCCCGAACCCTCAGCACTGAAAAGGTCGTCTTAAAGGCGGCCTTTATTTCTTGTCTCAATGACGAATCGGGAAAATTCTTCTCAAAGCTTACATTTGATTACAAATGCAAATAAAAAGCTACTGAAAAAGACTCGTTTTGAGGGGCTTTTTTATGATGGATTAACAGGGGAAATATTTATATATAAAACTAAATATATAGTATTATATTAAGCTATTTATACAATTTAAGCCTTATGTAAATTGTATAAATAGGGGAGAATCGTTCGGCGGCATCGAAATCAGATAAATAATCGCTCGATTTCGCAGAAGCCTTCAATGTATTTGATATTGTCATTCTGTAATACTTTTTATTTGAGGTCGCTTTTGATGACGACGTTTAGATTTATATCGTTGAGATATCCGCTTTGCGATGCCAAAGGATTTTTGAATGCATAACAGTATTGTCCGAGAGAATACACGTCAAGATTTTTATCTTTGCACGATATATAACATTTTTCGATATATGCTTTGAGCGTGGAGTTTATGTCATTAAGACAAGCCTGTTCGTTTATTGAATCGGGTACCAAAGAGGTGTCTCTCAAAGAGACGGTTATCTTTATCGTTGCTGTTGTGTCGTTGATTGAAATGTTTGCGCCCGATTGTACGATATCGGCTTCGCCCGTGATTTCACCGAAAGAATAGTCGAGAGAGCCGTTGGTAAGCGTGGATACGACGAGACTCAAACCTTTAGTGCTTTCTTCATCAAGTACGGCAGAGTTCTGACCGTCTGTGACATACATTTTCGTAATATCTATATATTTGCTTTCGCCCTCTTCGATGAGGTTGATAAGCGGCATATAAGCACATTCGCCTACGCGGTATCTCAACATAAAATAGTCTTTGATACTCACGGGGACGACTCCGAAATCTGTGGCAACTGTACGTAATACCTGTCCGAGATAATATCCGCTTCCTATTCCGTTGGTAAGTTTGCCCGAAAGCACTTCTTTCGGTTTGTTTTCACAAGTGACGAGCATTGTGTTATAAGTTACGACCTGATTTTCGAGAAAATGTCTCAACGCTGCGTCACGGTCATCGGTCAATATATCCTGACTTACGATAATTACCATTGTATGCGCAAGAGAAATCGTTGCGCCCACGTTGTAATTCATTTTTTCAAGGATATCGCTTACGGAGTCGCCTTCTTCAAAGAAGTTGATATATTCCTGTTTGTTGGTTTTATCCGTTTTTAGAAGTTGAATACCCAGTTCGTATCTTTTGTCTTCGCCTTTATCCAGCGACATGGCGAGCACTATTGCGCGCGTGGAAATACTCTTTTGATCGTCGAGAAGATCGAATGTGACCAAAAGCGCTATTATTACAAGTATCACTATCCATTTTTTGTTGACGAAAGAGTGCTTTTTCATGCTTCACCTTGAGTAGAACTATCTTTAAGAGCTGGCGTTGCGGGAGGGGGAAGGACGGCGTCCTTTTTTAAGGATTTGTATTTTATCCTTACGAATATCGTTGCCGCAATTACTATGACAAAGTCCGTCAAATACACAAAATACCTTAAAACGCTTGTAGCAAGCGAATAGCTTGTCTTCAGATTGCCCACGCCGTACACTGTAAGGAAGTATGCAAGAAGCGTGCTGACGACGCTCAACCACCATTTTTCGCCGAAAAAGACCTTCAGACATTCTTTAGCGGCAAAGAGCAAAAGAGAAAGTCTTATCGTGCACATTACCACCCAACTGCATACGGTAGGCAAGTCCATCGAACCTATCATAAAAGCTATTTTATTGAGAGACGAAACGTTGAGAAAGGCGTTGCCGACAATGGCGCCGCTGTCTCCGAATATACATATGAAAATTATCATTAGTCCCACGGCGCACAAAAGTGTTCCTGCGATAGCGAGAATTGTCCAGAGAACAAGGCGTTTACCGTTGGCGTTAGGAGGCGCCGAAAGGGAGAAAAACAGCAAACACGAGTAATCGCCGAACCATATCAGATACTTGTCGCCGGCCACAGCTATGTCTGCGGAAAGTTCGAAGGGAAGCAGATTTATAAAATCGAGATCTGTCTGTGCAAACACTACGTGGAAAGCGAAAGAAAACGCCATCAGCCAGAAGAAAATCTGTGCGGTGCGTGCGATGACCTTGCCTCCCTTATATGCGAGATAACAGCATACGAGCATGAGCGCAAGACACACGTATGACCAACGCACGTTGTCGTATATAGTTGTGGAGATGTACGATATGCCCTCGCTGCCGAGAAGCACGCATTTAGCCATAGACGTAAAAAACAAAGCTACGGCGAATACGTATTTAAGAGGTTTGGGCAGGGGAAGGCTGGTAATGGAACCGTGTCTTATGATGCCGTAGACGACAGCGCACATTACCAGTTCGATGCTTATCATGACAGTCATGGTAATATATGCTTCGTTGCCTGCGGCGGAAACCAGGTATTGCGCCAGCATTACCACTTTGAAAGTTATCACGGAAATAAAGGCCAGAAGCAGATATTGTTCGGTATAGATGTTGTTGTTGAGTTTGTTGTTCATAGTCGTAATTTTTATATAAGTTTCGTTGTGCGATAAGGCGCCGAATAATCTTTCAAATGGCGATGTGCGTTTTGAAGAATAGCGGTCGGGTTGTATCGCATGATAGGTTATGTCTTGTCCTTCTTGTTTTTCTTATGATTAGGGCGTTGTCTCGTGCGGTTGGAAGTAGGCAGAGAAAAAGGTCTTTCTTCAAACTCTTCTATCTGTGCCTTGAAAATTCCGTCCTGCCAGTCATGAACTATTGCAGGGGCATAAGGGGACATGAAAGCCGTGCCGTAACTATTGATAGAGCACATATATGCGATCAAAGCGACCACGCACAGTATGACTCCTACGAGACCGAGTACGCCGGCTATTCCCACAAAGACAAAGCGCAAGATGTTAGATGAGTTGATTTCGTCGGGTACGCAATATATTCCCACAGTCGAAACGGCTACGATTATTACCGACGATATGGAAAACAATCCTGCGCTGACGGCGGCTTCGCCGAGTACGATTGCGCCGACGACGGAAAGCGCCATGCTCACGTATCTGGGCATTCGTACCGAGGTTTCGTTGAGAATCTCGAATATAGCCATTATCAGAAGCATTTCCAAAGTTGCGGACAGAGGAATTGCATATATCGAGCCTAACGACGACAGTAAAAACTTGAGGGGGAAAAGTTGATACTGATGCTCCTGCAATGCAACGTACAATGACGGCAGAAGTATGGAAAAACAAAATGCGAACATTCTTATAAAACGCAGCATGCTTGCACGGTAGCTTTTGATATAATAGTCTTCGCTCATCTGGAAATTTTCGTATATCAAAAAGGGCAGAGTAAGCACGGAAGGCGAGCCGTCCACTATTATCGCAACTCTGCCTTCGAGCATTTTGCCGACTATGATATCGGGCTTTTCGCTTGAGCCTACCTGCGAAAAGAGAGAAAGCTTGTTTTCCTCGAGGAAACGTGCGATATACGAAGATTCTATTATGCCGTCGATATCTATGGAGTCGATTTGTTTTTTTATTTTATTTACTATCTTTTTATCGGCTATTCCGTCGATAAAGCACAGAGCTATTTTTGTTTGAGTGTACTTCCCCGCACTCAACAATTCGAATTTGAGGTCGGGGGTTGCGAGTCGGCGCCTTATGAGAAACATATTTGTCTTAAGGTCTTCGACAAAACCTTCTCTCGGACCTCGCAAAACCGTGGATACGGGCGGTTCGGTGATAGCACGGGCAGAATACTTTTTTTCGCTGTAAACAAACATTACCTCGCTGTTATCGCATATGAACAGTATTTCGCCCGACGCTACGAGAGATATGGCTTTTTGTATATCGTCTATCTCCTGTATGGGAGTTGTCATCATGGTATATTCGTTGAGAAGATCGAGGGTTACGCTGTCTGTTTGAGCGATGTTCTTGAGAGGTTTTAAGATATTGTCTTCAAAAAGCAGAGTGTTTATATATCCGTCGATATACACGAATTTGCATTGTATGTCACCCACGCTCAAATCTATTTGGCGCAGGTCGCACGTGGCTTTGAATGCCGAAGTAACCGTTTTGCAAGTTTTCTGAAAATCCATAGTATTTGATTTTTGCACTTTAGCGGGGTTTTATACTCGACTATGAGGAGAGAGTTTTCAAATGCCGTTTTGCAATCAATTAAAATAAAATAAAATATAACGTCAGAGGTTTGATTTTGCTTACAGATCGGAATTGCGATTTAAGTAAGAATATCGTGCGTTATAGTTATCAAAAAAAACAGGCACGCATAAAGCGCACCTGTCAAATGCTTTAGTCGATAAAACTATTTGTCAAAAGTTCTTAAGATATAGTTGACGAAGTTGACGGGCATAAAGAAAATCGACGATTTGATCAGTCGGTCTTTTAATGCGGAATTTTTGCGCTTGATATCGCAAAGAGAGCGGACGGACAACTTTTCTTTGAGACTCTCTACCGTTTCGCCTTCGGCATGAAATTCCACTATTTTTTTGTGGTTGGGAAGCATATCGAAGTAGTTGTCGCTCAAAGCGGTATTGAGGCCTTTGAGTCTTATCTCGACAAATCTTGCGTATGCACTGCTTACGAGTTCGAGTCTTGCCTTGTCGTCGTTAAGAGTGAGGTGATAAGCGATTTCGGCTTTGGGTAATTGAGCTTTGTTTTCGTCCGTAAGAGGAAGCGAGTCAAAACTTATTACCTTTTCGTCCTTATCGAGGGCAACGGCATAAAAATAGCATTGGCTTTTTTTGCGTTTGCCGAGAATGGTTTTCAAGTCCAGCGTAGTTATCTTGCCCACAGAATTTTCATCGAATTCCAGAGTGTTTGTGCGGGCATATACGCTCATTCCGTCATACGAAGCAATGCCGTATCTGATTTTCGCTTTGAGTTTGTTGCCGTCGTTGACGAGATACAGGTTGAGAGATTTTTTATCGCACTGTATAGACAATATCGTGTTTTGATTGAAACGTCTTGCCATATACTGCAAAGCTTTCATATTGCGGTAGTAATCCATACCTGCCCACGAGCTGACGCCCCAACAGTCGTTGTATTGCCAATAAAGAGCGCCGTGACAGCGGTTATTTTTTATTCTCCAGCCCTCGGTAGCGTTTTTGACGCACAGTCCTTGCGTAAGTTGCGAGAGATAGACGGTGTCGAGGAAGTTTTCGGGAGTCCAGAATTTCGAAAGCATATAATAGGTTATTTTACTGTTGCCGCCTATGCATTTTTGATGAAGTTTTGCAATCGGAGTATCGAATCCCGAATAGTCCATTCCCTCGCTGAATTCGTCTATGGCGTTGAGAGAAGGAAGAGACTCTATGCCGAACTCGCTACAAAATCTGGTATCGTTTTTTGCATAGTAATCGAGTTTGCGCATGCCGTGCCATACGTGCCACAGATGCGTGTCTCCGTAATCGCAGCTGTTGATTTTTTGCATATAAGTTCCGCTTGACGGCGTGCAAGCCCAATAAGGAGTAATGTCGTCCAGAGTCTTAAGGTATTCGGGCAAAGTCTTGTAGAAAAATTCGCCCGTATATTTTATTACGTCTTTTTTGTAAAGCCATGCCATAGACATCGACTCTATCTCGTTGTTTCCTGCCCACAGACAAAGACAAGCATGGTTTTTGATACGCAAAACGTTGTCTTTTACTTCTTCGAGTACGTTGGATACGAAGTCTTTGTCATCAAAAGGATAGGGAGAACATGCAAAATTGAAGTCTTGCCATACTAGTATTCCCATTCTGTCGCAGAGGTCGTAAAAAGCGTCGCTTTCGTAATAGCCGCCTCCCCATACACGTAGCATATTCATATTGCAGTCTTTGGCTTTGGAGATAAGATCGTGAAGCCTTTGAGTTGATACGTTGGTGATAAAGCTGTCGGCAGGAACCCAGTTTGCTCCTCTTGCAAAAATCTTTTTGCCGTTGAGATAGAAACAGAAATTTTTGCCGTACATATCTTCTTTTGTATCGAGTTTGATTGTACGCAGGCCGATTTTCATCGAACGTGTATCGACGACCTTATTTCCCTGCGAAACAATTATTTCGAGATCGTAAAGTGCCTGTTCGCCCATGTTGTTGCACCACCAGAGTTTGGGGTGAAGGATATCGAGGGTAGCGACGTTGTCGCCTCCTTTATGGCGAGCGATCTGTTTGTCGTCGTACGTAAGAGTATAGCTGTATTCGAGTTGTTCGTTGCCAGAGACCTGCGTGTCGATTTTGAGTTCGACCATATCGTCTCTGTGGATCTGTTTTATGTCCACACGTGTGATTTTGCCTGCGTCGAAACATTTGAGATAACAGTCTTTCGAAATGCCTGCCGTAAGAAGGTGAGGACCCCAGTCCCAACCGAAATGGTAGGGGCTTTTGCGTATATGGCAAGAACCCGCTTCTCCCAAAGTGGAATTGGGGAGAGGATTTTTTTCTTGCTTGCTTTTTATGTATTCGAGGGGGGAGAAAAAGTCAACTCTCAAAGTATTTATTCCTGCTTTGAGCAAAGGCTTGACGTTGAAAGCGTAATGGCGGTTTATATTGTCAGTGCTAGCGACTAAAGTGTCGTTGACAAATATTTTAGCAAGGGTATCGAGCATCTCGAAATTGAGTTCTATAAATTCGTATTCGAGATCCGATTGAGTGAGCGTGAATTGTTTTGTATAAGACCAGTCGCATTCGCCCACCCACTGTACGAGATTTTCGTTGAGGGCGGTCAAAGGATTGGGTATTACGCCGTGAGAATGCAGATCGCTGAATACGTTGCCCGGTACGGTAACGTCATAGGTTTTGGTTTCGCCGATTTTGTTTAGCGTCCATTTGCCGTTGAGAATAAACTTTTTCATAAAAATCCCCTTGAGTATCTTTATACTTTATTTATACTTTAACATTTTTATTATCGCAAGTCAATATGCGTTTTTACAATTCGCATTTTATCGACAACGCAAATGCAAACGGAGAGAACATTTAGCAAAACGTGTTTTGATTTAGTCGAAAAACAAGATGTTTTTGTCTATTTGAGGATGGCGTGCAATATGTTATAATAAATTCACGAAGATATATATTTTACGGGGGAAATTATGGCAAAACTCGAAAAGAAACAAAAGATTATCATAGGTATAACGGTGCCTTTACGGTAATCAAAATAGCGGAAAAACAAAAGGAGCGCATACAGCGTTCCTTTTGACTTTTTATATTTGATTTTTGCATTTTGACAATACAGTTTTTGTATTCGCCGTGCTAGAGAAATACGGCTTATTCAACGGATACTTTCAGTCATTCAGAAATTTTTTATATCCCTTGCCGTATTGAAGACATCTCGAAACTCGTGACAGTGTTGCCGAGGAAATTTCCGTAGCTTCTATTACCTTTGCATACGTAAGTCCGCTTTTAAGAAGTTTTGCAGCCTTGAGACGTTGAGCCATCTGTTCGAGTTCTTTGTTGGTACACAGGTCTTCGAAAAGCAGTCTGCAATCTTCGGTATTATCCGTGCGTACGATGAGTTCATAGAGTTCGTTGAGCATGTTTTCTCTTTGAATTTCGTCCATATATCACTCCTCGTCTATAGACTTTTCGCTTTCTGCGAGAAAGGCTTTCGTCTTTTCGCTTACGGGATGTTCGAATACTTGTTGAGGTGTGCCTTCCTCTTCGACTATTCCGTCAGCCATAAAGATAACCTTGTCTGCGACTTTCTTTGCGAATTGCATCTCGTGAGTGACGACTATCATGGTATGTCCGTCCTTTTTAAGGTCGCGGATAACCTTGAGCACCTCTCTCGTGAGCTCGGGGTCGAGAGCGCTGGTAGGTTCGTCAAAACAGAGTATGTCTGGTTGGAGAATAAGGGCACGTGCAATTGCCACACGCTGTTGCTGTCCGCCCGAAAGCTCGCAAGGATAGCTGTTGAGCTTTTCGCCCAAACCTACTCTCTCGAGGAGAGCAACGGCTTTTTCGTTGATCTCTTGCATAGCCTGTTTGCGTGCGGCTTTAGCTTCTTTGCTCCATCTTGCAAAACCTTTAGGAGCGTGAGCGTCGTACTTGAGTTTTGCGGCGAGAGTAACGTTTTTGAGCACGTTGAAGTGAGGAAAGAGATTGAACGATTGAAAGACCATTCCGAAATGTCCTCTTTTGGAATCGATGAGTTTTCTCATCTCTTTACTTATTTTTTCGGGCTTTGCTTTTTTTGCGTGGGTTGGTTGATTTTTCTCGCTGTCGGTTTGGATGTTTTTACCGTTTTCAACTTCCGAAATATTGCTTTCGTCGGCGTTTGATGCTGCGGCTGAATCGGTATTGTCTATCGAAAAAATGTTTTCGCCTTTAAGATATATGTCGGCTTTGTCGGGTATCTCCAGAAAGTTGAGACATCTCAACAGCGTAGTTTTGCCGCTGCCTGACGAGCCTATGATTGCGAGGACCTGACCTTCGTCCAATTCAAGATTTATGCCTTTGAGCACCTTGACGTCACCGAAGTTTTTATATACGTTGTTTACCTGATAAAAAGCCATATTCACCTCACGCTTTATAGTAATTGGTACGTTTTTCCAACCACTTGAAGAAGAGAGTCAAAACGCCGCTCATGAGCAGATAGAACACTCCCGTATAGAAAAGCGGCCAGATGATAGCGTAAGTCGCTACGATGTTTTTTGCCGTGAGAATAATTTCGGGAAGCGCTATGATGTTGGCGATAGAAGTATCCTTGACGAGGGTAATTACCTCGTTGCCCATTGCGGGGGTGATCTTCTTGACGACCTGCGGAAAGATAACGAGTCCGTTGACGCTTGCTTTGGACATGCCGAGGACTTTTCCAGCTTCGTACTGTCCTTTGGGCATAGCCATTATTCCGCCTCTGTAAATCTCCGCAAAGTAAGCCGCATAGTTGATTGCAAAAGCAATGAGTGCGGCGAGGAATCTGTTTTTCATAGGTACGTCGAAGATGAGACCGGGACCGTACATTACGACTATTACCTGAAGCATGAGAGGCGTACCTCGTATGATCCATATAAAAGTATTGGCAAGCCATTTTACGGGTCTGAATCTCGACATTGCACACGCACAGATTACCACTCCGAGAGGAATGGCAATCAAAAGCGTGAGAAAAAACAGTCCGAGTGTATATTTAGCGGCTTCCAGAAATTGGATGTTTACATCTGCAAAACTCATAAATCACCTGAATTTTATGCTGTATATGCGATAGGAGCATATACGGTATAACCGATTACGATTTTACCTTTTTTCTGGAGTTCTTCCCAACCGGATTTTTGTTCGGCGGTAAGATCGTTCCACTTGGAAGTATAAGTTACGTCGCACAATTCACTCTCGAGACCGTATGTCTTTGCTATTTCGGCGAGTTTGCCGTTTGCCTGAAGAGCAGAAAGAGCGGTATTGATTTTGTCGATAGTTCCTACGTCGCCTTTGCGAGCCGCAATGCCGTAAGTCTCTTCAACGAATACGAGATTGGGAACGATCATGAGTTCACTGAATTTAGAATCTGCGTTGCAATAGAAGTTTGCAAGTACCGAGTCGAGTATGACTACGTCGCTTGAACCGGACAGTACGTCGGTAAGCGCCATCATCTGACTGCTTGCGCCGACTTGATTTTTGAATCCCTGTGCTTTTGCAACGTCGGCACCGGCACTTCCGTTTTCGAACGTAACCGCTGCATCCTTCATGCTTTCAGCCGTGGTATATTTGTCTGCGTTGCTTTTCTTGATTACGGCTACCTGTTTGTTGTTGAGGTAGGGGGTCGAAATTTCCATAGCTTCCTTGCGCTCGTCGGTGATAGTAAGACCGTTCCAGATAAGGTCTATGGATTTGCTTTCGAGTTCGGTTTCTTTTGCGTCCCAACTGATGAGCTGGAATTCTACCTCGACGCCGAGTTCTTGAGCTACGGCTTTGGCAAGGTCTACGTCAAAACCTATAAGTTCAGAGGGTTGACAAGCTGCAAATGCGCATACGCAACCTACAATCATTACGACCGCAACGAGAGCGGCAACTATTCTTTTTTTCATAATAAAACTCCTTTTTGTCATTCTCCCGATAAAAGAAAGTGACGTTGATGAACACATTATACTTTATTTCGCTAAAGTTGTAAAGTAAAAATGCGTAATATTCAAAATTTTATTGATTATGAACGTTTTGTTAAAATCGACACATAGCCGCAAAAATTAATGAACAAAAAAATATTTGGAAAAAATTTCGAATTTTATGAAAGATTTAGCGATACAAAAATGTATTAATAGTGTAGTACATAACAGAAAACGCACCCGACATCGATGTTTATACCGTGCAAACTTCATCAAAAGCATTATGTAAAGCGTTTTCCATTACTGCGCGACATCAGACAATATAGCCCTATTAGTTGCAAAAAAACTTATCCCTGACAGTATCCCGAATGTACAAAACCATGCAATTAATTAAGTGCTATAAAATGATAAGGCTTGCGAAATTCGCAAGCCTTAATTCTTTTGTATATCGGGAATTTTTCTTTGGTACGATAAATTTAAGATTTATTGTTTAGCTTTCTTTGCCGCAGGTTTTTTGCTTTCGGAAGAAGCGGTTTGTTTTTTTGCAGGTTGTTTTTCTGCAGCTTCCGATTTTCCTTCGGCGGGGGCAGAAGCCTTTGCCGTCTTTTTAGCCTTCTTTGCAATATACAATGTTTTGATTTCGTGAGGAGCGAAAGTCAAATCAGAAGCTTTTACTGCGCCGAGTTTGTTTTCAAGCATATCGCATTCCCATACGTCTGCGTCGAAGGAGAGATTGAGCGCACTCTTTACGCTGTTGCCGTATGCCTCGTAAGCTCTTACGATAATACCGCCTTCGTCTTCTGCGACTTTTATGGTTTCGATAATGATGTCTTCGCTGTCAAACTTGGCAATCGTATCTATCTTTACGTCGCGGGAAACTATTTCGACGGGATTGTTGAAGCAGTAACCCTTCGCCATAAGGTCGGTATCCTCGAGCTTATTCTTGTGAGGATAGATTGCATAACTGAAGTTGTGTACGCCTCTGTCGCATGTAGGATCGGGGAATTGGGGTGCACGCAGGAGTGCGATAGACAAGAAACCGTTCTTTGCACGGTGACCGTACTTGCAGTTGTTGAGAAGCGCAAAGCCGTAATCTTCGCCGTCGAGGTTGACGAATTTATGCGCACATACTTCGAATTGCGCCCATTGTACGTTATCGTCTTCGTGGGTGGTACGGTCGAAGTTACCGAACTGGATATTGCATGTCACGTTGTCGGAGAATACCGTAGGAACGAAGTCGGCACGGAGCATCTTGAGGTCTTCATGCCAGTCTACTGCGGTATCGAATTTGACCATATCGCCGCCGAGCGTAAGGATAACTTTCTGCACAAGCGTGGACTTGTTGTACTTGAAAGAATTTTCTCTTACGAGATTTGCGCCGTCAACGTAAGTACGTGAAGACTTGAGTTTGAACACCCACTTTTTGAGATTGAGGTAGTTGATATCTATGTCCCATGCGTTGTAGAACTTGAAAGGATCGGTATAAACCGTAAGTTTGTTGAAGTATTCCTTGACGAGTTCTTTGCCGCAAGACTTGTCGATAAGCGATGTGATTTCGCCGTTTTCGCCGAAAGTAACCTTGAGATTTTTGTTTTCGATAGTATTGTCGGTGTACGCAAATTCGCTGCTGTCGATAACGGCGGGAGCGAGTTGAGCCGTCGAGTGAGCTTTGATGTCGGCGGTGTACCAGTTGTTGTCGATGCACACGTATTCTTTTCTATCAAAGTCAACGGGGTTGAGTGCGCTTACGCCTTTATTAGCCGAGAGAGCGCTCAACATTATCTCTTCGATGCCTTTGAGTTCGTCGTACATCGTCTGATATCTTGCATACGCTTCGTCGTAAACTCTCTTGATAGAAGAACCGGGCAATACGTCGTGGAATTGATAGAGGAGTACTTCTTTCCAGATTTCCTCTACTTTCTTTCTGTCGTAGCTGATGCCTTGCAAATATGCTACTGCGCCCAGCCATTCGATTTTGTGAAGCATTTCTTCGATACGTCTGTTCCATTTCTTGCAGTTAGCCTGCGAAGTATAACAGCCTTGATGTCTCTCGTAATATAATTCGCCGGTATGAGTGGGGAATATATCCGATTCGTCCTTTATATCGTCGAAGAAATTGATTGCGGGAGATGGCTTGCAGGGAGCAAGACCGTCCATATTCTTTTTGTGACGCATGAGATATTCGAGATGTCCTTCGCCGGGACCGCCGCCTCCGTCGCCGTCGCCGAACATCAGGAGGGCTTTTTTGCAAATCTCTTTTTCGGAGTATCTGTCTTCACTCTTTTTGATAGCGAAAGGAGACATGCCGGAGTTGTAGTCTCCGAGAGGTTCCATATGCGCTATGAGTTTCGTTCCGTCGAGACCTACCCAGTTGAAAGTGCGGTAGGGGAATCTGTTGAAGTCGTTGGAGCAAAGTTTTATCGTCATGAAATAATCCATGCCGCTCTTTTTGAGTACCTGCGGAAGCGTTGCGGGGAAACCGAATACGTCGGGAAGCCAACACATTCTGGATTTGAAATTAAATTCTTCTTTCCAGTACTTCTGACCGTAGAGACATTGTCTTACCCACGATTCGCCGCCGGAGAGATTGCAGTCACCTTCTACCCACATGCCGCCTTGAAGTTCGATTCTGCCTTCTTCGACATACTTCTTGACTCTCTCGAAAAGTTCGGGATATTCTTCTTTGAGCCATACGAACATTTGAGGCTGGGACTCTGCAAAATAGAAATCGTCGTAAAGGGCGAGATTGCGAATCTGATTCGCAAAGGTACGTCCGATTTTACGTTTTGTTTCTCTGATAGGCCACAGCCATGCAAGGTCGATATGCGCATGTCCTATGCAGTAATACGTAGTTGCCTCGTATTCGGGCTTTTTCTCGAGGGTAGGCTTTAAGAATTCTCTCGCTTTGAGTACGCCTTCTTTTTTATAAATCTTATAACTCTTGGAGAGAGCTTCGTCGATTTCCTTGTATCTGGGCGTCTCTTTATCGAGGAGAAGCATTATAAAAAACAAATCTATATAATCGTAGTAATACTGATTGAGGTCTTCGTCGTGAACACAGATATCGCAACGTCTCAAGTGAGCGGTACACTTCTTAAAACGGAATTTGCCGTTGAAACCTGCATCGACGTACATATCTATTTTTTCGCCGCCTTCTGCGCAGTCAGTGATATCTACTCGCTGTTTTGCTATGAGAGAGTGGAATACGTCGCCTTTACTCAAAATCTGTGTGAGACCCTGAATAACTATGCCGTCGGGGTTGAATACGAGACCTTCGCCCTGAAGTTTGATACGGCAGATAACGCTTTTGCCTTTTGCTTTTTTAGGTACGGTGCCCGTAAAATGGAACCAGGCACAATCAAAGCTGTCCGCATATTCCTTACGTTTGCCCCATGACTGCCACTGACGGATAGGCTTGAATGCCGACTTGTCGAGGTCATTCCACTTAATAGGTTCTTTACTCTTGATGATTTCGGCTTTGAGGTCGCCGACTTTCTGGTTGATAGCGCATTTAATGTTCCAGATATGCATAACGTGATTTTTGTTGTGCATAGCTTTTTTTACAACTTTTTTGTCAAATCCCATAATAACTCCCAAACAGTCTAAATTTATTAATAAAAATATTATAGCATAAGAAAAAACTATAAATCAATACGAATTTGCATACAAAAAGACCGAATAATATGGATAAAACGGATAAATAAAAGCAAATTGTCTAGCCTTGACAATTCTGCCGAAGAAGAGTCGGCAACATTATTATGATATGCCATTGATTTGAAGATAAGATTATGCTAGAATAAATAAAAAGGATATTTAGGAGGAAGTCATGAAGAAGAAATGTTTGATAATCACAATATTATTTGTTATAGTTGCGACGTGTCTTTTTTCGGCTTGTACATTTAAGCAAGAGGATATACTTACTGACAAAGATACGATAACGGGCATAACTTTGATTTTTGCCGACGGTATAACTGCGCAACTCAATGATGAGCAAGCAAAAAAAGTTGAAAACGTAGTGAAAAATCTGGGTGAGTTGAGTTATGACAAAAATAATTTGCTTCAAGGTCAGCTCAACTGGAAATACGACTATACTTTCAAACTGACGGTAGAGCGCAAAAAATTTTTATTTTTCAAAAAAGAGAGGACTGAATACTATTATTTCGGCACACATCTTACCCACATCAACGATAAAGGCGAAACAAAAGAGTATAATGACGATTACGAATGGTGCTATGTCAACACTTTGAAGTATACAAAAAGCATGGAAAAAGAAAGGGCTGTGCAATTCAGAGAATATTTTGATCAGCTCAATACGCAATTGCGCAAGGAAAAATATGACGGAATAAAAAATAAATTTGTCGATGCCGGCTTTACCGTAAATGAATTGACAGACAGCGACCTCAACTATGTTATGAATGAAGAAACAGACGAGACTGTATGGCTTTACGCTTTAGAGGGTTTCTATGCGACCAAAGGAGAAGAAGCATATCGCTTCTATCTTACGGATGATCAGGAAAGAGCTAATACGTTTGCGTCCAAAATGAGCAAATACGGCGGCAGAAATAAGGGTTGTCTGTGCGGATACGGTAACGTGTCGGATACGGAGTTACTCAATGAAATATACGGTTGAATAACCGATGAATAATCAAATAGTGAAACGTGCTATTCATACGGAGTTGCTTGACAAGGCGGCTGCAAGGTAATAAAGTATAAAGCCGATAAAAGGAAAATAATCCTGTTGTAGGAGCGGACAATGGAGCAACACGTCGTAATCGCCGGAGAGTACAAAGATTTTTATTACGTCATAAGACGTAAAGGAATGAAAAATATGCGTATGAGAGTTAACGGCAAGGGAGAGGTGATAGTATCTTGTTCGTTGCGAATATCTCTCGAACGCATACACGCTTTTGTAGTCAAGAATATCGACTGGGTAATAAGCGAGCGTGAAAAACTCAAGAAAGAAGGCGTGCTTGAAGAGAGAAAATTCGTTACGGGCGAAAAGTATCTTTATGCGGGCACGGACTATATGCTTGTCGTGCTTACGGGTGAAAAAGAAAGGGTAAATATCAACGGAAATTATCTCGTACTTACCGTCAAGGCAAAAGACGAGAACAATTACGAGCGAAAACGCCGCTTGATAGACAAGTGGTACAAAGACAGTGCGGCGCAACTTTTTGCTCAAAGATTCGAGGCGTGCGTTGACAAACACCGTGATTTGTTTCCCGATAAATATCCGCTTGTAATCAAGACAATGAAATCGCGCTGGGGTTATTGCATGATAAGCAAAAAGACCATTGCGCTCAATTTCAAACTCGTCTATACTGACGTAAAATGTCTCGATTACGTAATAATGCACGAGCTTTGTCATCTGTATTACAAAAACCATGACAAAGCCTTTTACGCTTTTTTGGAAGAACTTTTGCCGGGCAGTAAAGTTTTGAGAAAACAGCTCACGTCGTTTTATATACGTTACAGCCACATATAAGATTATATTGTAAATTTCGCCGTATCTAGTAATCGGATTTGAGTAATCTAAAACATTGTTTACCCTATTTATACAATTTACATAAGGCTTAAATTGTATAAATAGCTTAATATAATACTATATATTTAGTTTTATATATAAATATTTCATCTATCAATTCGTCCAAAAAGCGGTAAAAAGATGTTTAAGTTATGCCGATTATGTCGGCGAACTGCTGAAAACATATACCGACAGAATTATGCGCAACATGCCGCAAAACTTTGAAAAACAAGACGCAGAAAACCTGCGTCTTTATAATTTCGTTTGTCATTATAAGCAAAGACGATTTCTACAATTGTTTGCGTCGGTTATGCCTTTGTAATTTTGTTGTAGAAACTCAAAAGGTATTTGTCCGTCATGCCTGCCACGATATCCGTTGCAACTCTTTCGGGATATTTTTCGTTTTGCGCAAAGTATTCGTCTACCGCTTGCTTGCGAGGATAGATATAGGGGCGGTAATACTTGTCGGTAAGTTTTTTGTCGGTGGTCAGATCTTTATAAAACGTTTCGTAAACCGCAAGGATTATGTCTTTGAGCTTTTCGTCGGGATAACCGTCTACGACAGAATGATCGCTTTGGTATATTTCCTTGTAGTTATCCTTGAAAATACCTTGCAGGGCGTTATATGCGTCTTTGCCGAGGGCTATGTAGTTTTTCCCGTACGAGTTGTTGATGATGTCGATCGAAAGAGCGGAGATTATCTCGTGATTGTATGTGCCGAGAGAATTGGGTGCGTAATTTTCCAAGGGCACGTAACCGAGTTTTGCGGCGTCCTGTCTGTCCTTGCCTACGTATGCTATAACGTCGGCGATACGCACGAGACAGCCTTCGAGAGTGCTAGCAAACAGATTTTCGTCGTTGAGTTTGCCCGTATATGCGAGGTTTAATTTTTCCTCGAAATCGTCGAAGCTTTTGCAAGAGTGAGCGTTTGGCATATACTTGTCCACAACCTTTTCGCCGTTGTGACACAATACGCCGTCGGCGACTTGCAGAGAGATGTTTGCGCCTACGACTTGAGTGAGGTATCTTGCGCTTTGCACATGGTGGAAAAATCTGTATCCGTATTTTTTTACGGTTTCGTCAAGCAACTTTTCTCCCTTGTGTCCGAAAGGGCAATGTCCCAAATCGTGGGCGAGCGCAATGGCTTCTATCAGGTCGCAATTGAGCCCCAGCGCTCCGCCTATCGTACGGGCTATTCTCGAGACAAGCTGGACGTGGTAAGCCCTTGTGGAAATATCGTCGTTGTCCTTGAGACTGAAAACCTGCGTTTTGCCGGCGTATCTGTTGAAAAGCTGAAGATTTATTATAGCTTCGCTGTCTCTGATATACTGCCGTCTGAATATCTTGGGAGTATATTCCGTCTTTCTTATGCAGTCGCTGTCTTTTGCCGCATAATCCGACAGCAAAGCGTCCTTTCGTGCATAGTCCGAGATAAGTTGTTTTTCTATGTTTTTGTCGAGAGTGTAAGCCATGATTTTTCCTTGCGTTTATTCGAAAAGTAAGTCTTTGATAGCCGTATAGTAGACGTTATAGAGTTTTTTGAAATCTTCGAGAGATACTCTTTCGTCTTTTTGGTGAATGGTGCTTTCTCCGCCGGGGAATATAGGACCGAATGCCACGCCGCATTTGAGCGCACGGGCATAGGTGCCGCCGCCTATCGTTATCGGAGAAGCGTTTTCGCCCGTAACGGCATTATAAGAGGCGAGGAGTTTTTTGACGAGCGGATTGTCCTTGTCGATGTACAGCGGATCGTGATAATTGCGTATGCTCACTTGTGCACCGAGATTTTCGCAAAGCATCTGTTGAATCTGTTCTTTTGTATAGGTGACGGGATGTCTTATGTCAATCGTGAGATGCATTTTTCTGTTGTATAATCTCGTCGAAGGCAAATTTTCGCCGCTGACAACTCCGACGTTAAATGTTAGAGCGCCGCTTTTTTTGTCGGAGAGTTTGATTCCTGCGCCGCTGCCGTCGTTGTGACAGAATTTGTCCCTTATATCCTTGAATTCTCCGCCAACCTTTGCGGCAAGGAAATTCATAAGCCGCCAGAAAGCGTTGTCGCCTTTTTCGGGGGTGGAGGCGTGAGCGGGCGTGCCGTATGCGGTGATATATGTCTTGTCACCGTTGACTTCGATAGAAATTTTATCGTCGTCGCAGTCGGTATCGAGTATCATGTCTATTACTGCGCTGCATTTTGCCATTACGATATTGCCCCTCGTGCCGCCTTCGACAGAGAGAAGTTTTTTGGGCATGTCTATTGTTACGTCATAACCGACAAGTCCTTTTTCGCAGTTGATTACGGGGAAGTCGCCGTCGGGAGAAAAACCTTTTTCGGGCATGGTATCCACTTCGTTGTAGTGCTCGATGCACTTCCAGCCGCTTTCTTCGTTTCCTCCGAATATAAATCGAATCTTGTTTTTGGGTTTGTATCCCTCTTTCAGCAGTGCGTCTACTGCATACAGGCAGCAAAGCATAGGTCCTTTGTCGTCCATTACGCCTCTGCCGTAAATGTATCCGTCCTTTATTTCGCCCAAGGGATTTGCGCTCCAATCGTTGTCGTAAGGCACGGTGTCCACGTGACCGAGTATGCCGAAAGTTTCCCCTTCGCCCACGTCGCACGTGCAGTAATAACCGCCTTCGTTGTGTACGCTCATGCCCATTTGCTTTGCGGTTTTGCATACGAGAGAAAGACAGTCGCCTACGCCTTTTCCGAAAGGAGAACTTTCGCAAGCAGGTGCCTGTACGCTGTCAATGCTCAACATCTCGAGAGTTTTTTCGACGAGCTTTTCAAAATTGTTTTGCATATATCAAACCGACTCCTTGAAAACTTTTTTGAATTATTGTATAAATATTATACACAATCCGTGTAAAATATGTTATATTATTAGCGAAATAAAAGAAAAATTTTTCGAGGAAAGATTTATGACCAAAGTAAGAACGAGATTTGCGCCTTCCCCCACGGGATTCATGCACATAGGAAATTTGAGGACATGCCTTTACGCATATCTGTTTGCAAAGCAGGCAGGCGGACAGTTTATACTCCGTATAGAGGATACCGATCAGGAAAGATATGTCGAAGGAGCGGTTGACCTTATCTACCGTACTCTCAAGACGGCAGGTATCGAACATGACGAAGGTCCCGACAAGGACGGCGGTTACGGTCCTTATATCCAGAGCGAACGTAAAGACATCTATCTTAAGTATGCTAAAGAACTCGTTGAAAAAGGCGGAGCGTATTACTGTTTCTGTACAAAGGAGAGACTCGATTCTCTCAAGGACGACAAGGGTATCGCAAAGTATGATAAGCATTGTCTGTCTTTGAGCAAAGAGGAAGTTCAAAGAAGACTCGACGCAGGCGAACCTTACGTCATAAGACAGAATATTCCTACCGAAGGAGTGAGCGAATACGACGATATGGTATTCGGGCACATCAGCGTACCAAATGAGGATATGGAAGATAATATCCTTATTAAATCCGACGGTATGCCCACATACAATTTTGCAAACGTAGTCGACGACCATCTTATGGCGATCAACTATGTTATAAGAGGAGTGGAGTATCTCTCCTCTACGCCCAAATACAATCTCATGTATGACGCATTCGGTTGGGAGAGACCTCACTACATGCATCTTTCGCCTATCATGAAAGACGCACAGAGAAAACTTTCCAAGAGATACGGAGACGCCAACTTTGAGGACTTTTTGGCAAAGGGTTATCTCCCCGAAGCTATCGTCAATTATATAGCGCTTTTGGGTTGGTCCCCCAAGGGTAACGAAGAAAAACTCAATATGCAGCAGCTTATCGAGCAGTTTGACGTAGACGGTATTTCCAAGTCTCCCAGCATTTTCGACGAAGCAAAGATGAGATGGCTCAACGGCGAGTACATCAAAGAAATGAGTGTGGAAAGATTTGTCGAGGTTGCAACTCCTTATTTCGAAAAGAGCAAGACTGCCGGCAAGTACGATTACAAGGCGCTTGCAAAACTTCTTATACCCAGAGTGGAAATATTGAGCGAGATACCCGACAAGGTAAACTTCCTTGAAGAATTCGGCGAATACGATGTCGAGATGTATGAGCATAAAAAGATGAAAATCACCAAGGAAATGGCACTTGCAAATCTCAAAGAAGTCAAAAAACTTTACGAGACGCAAACCGATTGGACGGACGAAAATCTCAAAGCGCAGGCTATGGCGCTTTCGGAGAAACTCGCTTGCAAGAGCGGACAGATATTCCTTCCTTTGCGTCTTGCTTTGACGGGTGTTGCTACGACTCCCGGCGGAGCTACCGAGATGGCGGAGCTTTTGGGTAAGGAAGAGAGCATGAGAAGACTTGACTATTCTATTGCTTTATTGGAAAAAGCGCTTGCATAAATTGTATGAGATTTTGCGCTATATAAAATCAAATAAATTTTACGGTATAGCTAAACATATATTGCATCATAAAGGCAACTCGAAAGGGGGTTGCCTTTTTTATATCGTCGGTTGAAAACGGTAAACGGAATTTTAAGTATTGATTTATAATTCTTTATACTTGCCGTATAAAGGGGAGATGAAAAGAGCATTTTATCAATCATTTTGTAAAAACGACGAATTTTCTTGAAAAGTCGCAACGACAACAAAAGCCCGAAATAAATTTTATACTTATTGTATAAATTTTTGAGAAGTTTTTTGTCAGAAATCGCTTGTTTTATATCTATAACAGTATATATTTATACAATTTAAGTCTTGGGTAAATTGTATAAATAGGGGTAAAGGAGGAAATCTGTCGATAAAATGCGTTCGGCTTATGTCTTGAATAAATATGTGATTTCGAGGAAAATACCGACTATCAAGTCTGCCGCATACAAAGTTTTTGCAATAAAAACCGATTTTTAGTTATTACTTTGCATTATTTTCTAACAGTGTTTTCAATATATTGCGTATCGGCAGCGCACAAAACTCAATATATAAGACATATAAGCGTTTTATGCGCATATATCGCACTTTTTGCGCAGTCGTACACTTTTGAAACAGGCATGCGAGCTTGCAGGAAAAGTGGAAAAATATACTCAAATTTTATAAATTCGACGTTAATTCGCTTTACAATTTATTTTTGCTGTGTTAAGATACATTTAGTATTTTTTCGGAAATACGCACCCTTGTTCGGGTAGCTCCCGAACCATCAGACCAAAAGGAGGTATAAAAATGAACAAGTACGAATTGTTGTATATCATCGTAAACGAGATTTCCGATGAGGCAAAACAGGAAGTAGTTGACAAAATGGCAGAAGTTATTACGTCCAACGGCGGCGTAATCGACGGCATGGACAAATGGGGTACTAAAAAGTACGCTTATCCTATCGACTACAAGACAGAAGGTTACTATGTATTGGTCAACTTTACTGCACCTTCCAACGTTCCCGAAGCCATCAAGACTTTCAACCGTAACACCGATGCACTTGTAAGAAGCATGATCATCAAGAAGTAAGGAGAACAACTATGAACAAAGTAATATTGATAGGCAACCTTACGCGCGACCCCGAATCGGGTTCGACACAAAGCGGTGTAGCTTTTTGTAGATTTTCCATTGCCGTAAACCGCAGATTCAGCAAGGAAAACGACAGCGCAGATTACTTCAACATCGTATGCTGGAGAGCGCTTGCGGAAAATTGTTCGAAGTTGTTGGCAAAGGGCAGAAAAGTTTGCGTATGCGGTTCTATTCAGACCCGTCAGTACGAGCAGGACGGTATCAAACGTACGGCTTACGATATCATCGCCGACGAAGTTGAATTCCTCTCGCCTGCAAAGGGAGACGACGTACAAGAGCAACCCGCTAAAAAACAGGAATCGGTAAACAACCTTACCCCTGTTGAAGACGAATTACCATTCTAATCTAAAAAGGAGACAGAACAATGAGTGAAGAGAAAGTAGTTAAGCGTCCTGCCGGCAAGAAGCCTGTATCTCGCAAAAAAGTTTGTATTTTCTGTGTTGACAAGATTGACTCTGTAGATTATAAAGACGTAGCAAAACTCCGTAAATACATCACCGAAAAGGGCAAGATCGTTCCCAGAAGAATGAGCGGCGTTTGTGCAAAACATCAAAGAATCGTTACCGAAGCAATCAAGAGAGCAAGAGAAATGGCTTTGCTTCCTTACGTAGCAGAATAATTACAAATTCAAAAAAAATACGAGAGGCACTTTGTGTCTCTCTTTTTTTATTCTTAAAGCGCTTTTTTATGCCAAACATATGATAAACAAAATATGGATAAAACAGTTGCGGTATCAAATATTGTTGTGTAAAAGATAATGAAATATATATAAGATGTAAGTTAAAATGTTAAGTTTATTCGTCATTGCCTTGATAGATTTAAGGCTTTATTATATGTTATTTCTCTTATTTATCAAAATAGTTTTTATCTTCGAATATTGGACATCACTTTGATTTTGAGCTTATGAGTGCATGCTGTTTATGGATAAAACAGTATTTTTTATAGTCGGACTCATATTGTTAAAAATTTATCTCAAAAGACATGCAACGTACGCCAGAATCGTATCGTATAGACATATAACTTCTCAATAGCAAGATGAAAATTTATTCAAAAAAATTTTTTTGAGTTTTTTTGCAAAAATTTAATTTTTCGAAACTTTTATATTGCGAAAATTTTAACCGACACCGAGCAAAAAATATTTTGATAAATCGTTTATTTTATCACATTTTGAGGTGATAAATTTTGTAAATTTCTGTAATAAGTTGTGGTTTTTACACAAATTGGCACTTGAACTTTCTTATATTATAT
>CALWBV010000017.1 GCA_944376205.1 uncultured Christensenellaceae bacterium | reverse complement strand
CAAAGGAAATTTTGCTCCTTGCGAATCCCGTCACAGGTCTTTAGCCTCGCTTTTTGATAAGGTATGCAAACGGCATATCTTAATTTGTAATCGGGCTACGACCTCATAAGGGACACCGCAATTGCGTTTCCCCTTATGTATCTCCTCCCAAAATAGATACGGATATCGCAAAAATCACGCTCGGCTTGTCTGTTTGGCTGTAAACGCTCTCATGACGACTCGCTGTCGCTACCAACTTTTTGCGAGGTTGCTCACTTTGTTCGCAGTTGCAATTTGACATTTATTTAATGTCAAAGGAAATTTTGCTCCTTGCGAATCCCGTCACAGGTCTTTAGCCTCGCTTTTTGATAAGGTATGCAAACGGCATATCTTAATTTGTAATCGGGCTACGACCTCATAAGGGACACCGCAATTGCGTTTCACCTTATGTGTCTTCTCCCAATAGGGATATCGCAAAAAGTCACGCTCGGCTTGTCTGTTCGGCTGTAAACGCTCTCACGACGACTCGCTGTCGCTACCAACTTTTTGCGAGGTGCTCACTTTGTTCGCAGTTGCAATTTGATGTTTATTCGTGTTAACGGAAACTTTGCTCCTTGCGAATTACGTTATAAGTGGCAGCTCCGTGGAGTTTCTTGTTATTTATCATTTAGGACTATTGAAAAGTAACGAATTATATTTTAGAATATATTTGTCGTTTAATAAAATAGTTAAAATTTGACAAAAACAGATATTTATATTATAATCATAGCATTAATCTATGTGATATGAGGTGTTGGATATGAAAAATATAAGAAAATATTTAATTATCGCAATAATCGTACTGTGTATAAGTGCTTCATGTATATTGTGTGCGTGTCAAGAACATTCAAGCACAGTTTCTGACGAACCTGTAAAGGAATTGTCTAATTGGATGTCAATGATTGATGACAATACTTTGCTTACAGAATTGGTGATCCCCGGTAGTCACGACAGTGGTACTATGGGAATGACTTTTACGGCAGAAACGCAGGATAAGTCATACGCAGACCAGCTTGCAAGAGGTTTCAGATATTTCGATACAAGAGTAATGTATACAGACGGCGACTTTTTTATGTTTCATACTTTTAAGGGGGAGATGAAATATTCACAGGTCCTTGAAGATGTCAAGGCTTTTCTCGAAGCTAATCCCACTGAAGTTGTAATTCTCGATTTTCAATATACATCAGGTGGAAAAGACAAAGAAATTTTCGATATGCTTGAGGAGAATCTAGGAGATAAACTCATAAACGTTGAGGGAGAAAGCGCTCTCGAATTCGTAAAGAATCTTACTTTAGGTGAGGCAAGGGGAAAATGTCTTATATTTGTAGGACAAGACGAGAGCAATCTCGACAGACCTTATCAGATAGCACGCGATAAGGATTGCGAAGAAAGAGAAGGCAGTGCGCTTCGTTCGTATTATGAAGGCACGTATAATATGTCTTCTTCAGAGAAGTATATAGAAAAGTATATTCCCGAATACATAGAGATGTTCAAAAATTCCAAGGGCGGAATGTTTGTTTTGCAGGGACAACTTACATACGGTTTTGCTTCTATTGAAAAGGGCGAAGAAAAACACGATCCCAACATGAACGAGTATGTTAAAAATCTTTACGATAGCGATGATTTGCAGTATATCAATATAATCATGAGAGACTTTGTAAATTGTGAAAAGTCTGCTTATATTTTGAGACTTAATATTGCAAAGGAACTTGTAAAAACCGACAGTAAAGATGCATATTCGAATATGATCAAAAACTATATAGAACTTTGATATAAAACATTAAAAAGTAAATCCGATAAGAAATCATCTTAAAAGATTTACTTTTTTTATGCAAAAAAATGTATAACAATTCATCAAAATGTTTGTACATGCAAGTAATATTGTGCTATATTATTACACGTACATGAAAAATATGCATTTTTAGTCAATTCAAGGAGTATATTTATGCAAAAAATACAGTTTGAAAAGGTGGAGAATAAAAACCAGCTCGAAGATATGTCAAAACTTGCAACAAAGATACTCAAGGCATATTACGATCCTATCGTCGGAGAAAAAATCAACGGGGCTATGCTCAAAGCCTTTCAGTCCGTAGAGGGTATAGGCAAAGAGATCAAGGAAGGCGGCGAATATTATTTTGTTAAGCTGGATGATAAGAGAATAGGTTTTGTTGCGATAGAACCTAAAAAAGAATATATGTATTTGAGCAAATTTTATCTTCTCGAAGAATACAGAGGCAAGGGACTTGCAAGTCAGATGTTTGCTTTTGTAAAGCATAATGCTTTGGAATGCGGATTGAAAAAGATAATTCTCAACGTAAACGCCGCAAATTCCGATACGATAGAAAGATACAAACATTTCGGATTTGTAGTCAAGGACGATATTCAGCGTAGCGTGGGAGAAGAAATGTACGTGCATGATTACGTCATGCAAAACGATATAGCTTAAGCGTGTATTACAGGTCGTTTTGCATATGTATGCAAGCCGTTGCACTATGCTTGTCAAATTGCTTGCATACTCAATAAATTAATGATAAAATTATAAAAAAATATAAAGGACATTATGTTATGAAAAAAGTATTGTTTACTATTCTTACAGTAGCAATGATAGTTGCAGTATGTGTAGCTTGCGTAGCTTGTACCGGCAACGATCCAATCGACAAAACAACTCTTGACAGAGAAATCAGCGTAGGTTTCCAAAACGGAACTACAGGACAATTCTATACAGAAGGTTATTCTAACCTTACAGCAAAGGGTTATCCCAACGCAACGCTTGCAGTACAGGATTTGATTTCGGGCAGAATCGATTATGTTATCACCGATATTGCTCCTGCAAAATCCATTACTTCCAAGATGAACGGACAGGTCAAGGTAGTAGATATCAATCTTACCGAAGAAGCATATTGTTATGCTGTTGACCCTTCCAACGCAACTTTGCTTGCACAGGTAAACGAATTCCTCAAGAATAACAAGGCAGAAATCGAAGCTCTCGAAAATGCTTATATCGAGGGTACAAACAAGGAAAACGTTATCAAGAGCGGTGATGAAAATGCTGCAAACGCACTCGTTGTAGCTACCAGCGCAGATTTCCCTCCTTTTGAGAATATCAGCGGTGACGGCTATGTAGGTATTGACCTTGAAATCATGAAAATGTTCTGCGACGAGTACAATTATACTCTCGTAATCAACAACATGGATTTCGATTCTATCGTAATGAACGTTCAACAGGGCAAGTCCGATATCGGCGCAGCAGCTTTGACATGGAGCGAAGACAGAGCAAAACAGGTAAAATTCTCCGATAGCTACTATGCTGCGGCACAGGTAGTAATCGCTACAAGCAACGATATCACTTTTGACAATTGCAAAACGAAAGAAGACGTTGAAGCAATTCTTGCAGTACTTGGCAAGAAACAGAGCACTTCCGGTACTGTTTCCGGCGAAGTTGCATAATCATAACAAGGCTTTCGGTTAAGGACAGAGGATGAACATAAACTTTAAGTCGGCATGGGACGCATTTTATAATCAACTCGTCACATTAGGCGGATATAAGAGGGTACTGGAGGGTCTCCAGAATACCCTCATTATCGCTATTCTCGGACTTGTGATAGGTATTGTCCTCGGTACTGTCCTTGCCGTAACGAAAGTAATTCCCCAGAAGAAGATATTGCCTAAAGTGTTTGCAAGACTTACGGATATTTATGTAGGTCTTTTCAGAGGCACGCCTATGGTAGTACAGCTTCTGGTCTTTTATTACGTAATATTCCCTTTGATCGGGTTGAGTAAAATTCCTGCGCTGACGGTTGCAATAATATGTTTCGGTATGAACAGTGCGGCTTATATCTGTGAGATAATGCGAAGCGGTATTCTGTCTGTCGATAAAGGTCAGATGGAAGCGGGCAGAGCGATAGGCTTGAGTTACGGCAAAACGATGATAAAAATCGTTATCCCGCAGGCAGTCAAGAATATTTTACCCACAATAGGCAACGAATTCATATCGCTTATCAAAGAGACTTCGGTAGCATCATTTATCACAGTAGTAGATTTGACAAGAGCATTCCAGCTTATCGGTTCGGCAAACTATGAATTCCTGGTACCTTATATCGTACTTGCACTGTGCTATCTCGTGATAGTTTACTTTATCACTTTGATTATCAAACTGCTTGAAAGGAGGTTGAGAGCAAGTGACAGAAGATAAAAAAATCGTTGAATATGCGAAGAATGCAGTTGTTCAGGAAGATGAGATCGCAAACGGCGCAGTAGGCGGAATATTCGTAAACGAGGAAATAGATAATTCTCAAAAAGGAATAATTATCGATATAAAAAATATCTATAAGTATTTCGGTAAACTCCAGGTGCTCAACGGAATTTCGTGCGAGATTAAAAAAGGTGAAAAAATCGCTATAATCGGACCGTCGGGCAGCGGTAAGAGCACGTTTTTGAGATGTATGAATCTTCTTGAGGAGCCTACCTACGGCGAAGTCTGGCTTGAAGATAAACTTGTGACTCCTGTTGACCCTTATCTTCACAGAAACGTGATAATGTCATCGAAAACTTTCAGAAAGGCTATGGCAAGTCAAATGAAGAGTGTCTTGGGTGACGAATGCGGAGATATCGAAGATTACGATTTGTTGGCGGGCAGAATGGACAGAAAAGAGTTCGAAACGCTTGCCGATACGGTAATATCCGACATTAAGAAAAACGATCTTCTCAAAAGAAGCGAAGGTGCGGAATATTCGGCAAGATTGAGAAATTACAAAAAGAAGTATAATCTCAATATCAATATCGCTCGTCAACGTGTCGGAATGGTTTTTCAGCATTTTAATCTGTTCAATAATCTTACGATCATGCAAAATATGATACTTGCGCCCGTACAGCTTAAACTCAAGACAAAGGAGCAAGCAATCGAAAAAGCTACGCAGCTTTTGGAGCGCATAGGACTTCTCGATAAAAAAGACGAATATCCTTCTAAACTTTCCGGCGGTCAAAAACAGAGAGTCGCAATAGCAAGAGCTTTGGCTATGGAACCGGAGGTAATGCTTTTTGACGAACCTACGAGTGCACTCGATCCCGAGATGGTAGGCGAAGTACTTGAACTTATCAAGGAACTTGCCGACGAGGGCATGACCATGGTAATAGTTACGCACGAGATGGGATTTGCAAGAGAGGTTGCAAGCAGAGTATTGTTCCTTGATGGCGGAAAGATTGTCGAAGAAGATACTCCTAAAAAACTTTTCGGAAGTCCGAAAAACGAACGTCTCAAGGACTTCTTGTCAAAGGTTCTTTGACATCTGTTATATTGTATAATCAAAGCGGCTGCGATAATTCGTAGCCGCTATATTATTTGTTGAACTGTATTTTGTCTATCATCGGATAAAATATTTTATTAATATTTTTATGTAGAAGAGCATACGAAAACGCTGTGAGTTTCGGTTTTCCTATTTTGTATTCAGTTTATATAATCAATATCTCCATAGGTAAAATCTGGTAATGGAAACGGTGATTGAGTCACATAAAAGTCGGTAGACTTTTTGAATTCGATAATATATAATAAAGTCGCAAAAGGAAAAGTTGAATCGCACATGGCTTTTAAGGAAAAAATCGCCAACAGAATTTGCAAATAAAAGCAAAAACAACGCAAAGACTAACGACGGCGGGATGCAGCTAGCAAAGGCGAAATCCGATTACGTTAAAATTTTGACGCAGAATCAGAAAAACAGCCACTCGGGCTTACAATACTTTTGCAAAAAAAACCGCATATAAGTCAATTATGATTTTGGCTTATAAAATAAAAATTTTTAGTAGGAAAAAATCATTGACACGGCACTATATTTTGTTTATACTAATGATACGATATACAACATATTGTTGTCAAAAGTTCAAATAGAATATAATGGCCATTGCGACTGGTGGATTTTAGCGACTAACGCAAGGGAACAATGACCTGATTAGCCGACCACCTGGGCAGATAATTATCCTGTCTGGGCTTTTTTATCGACAATATTCAAAAGGAGATATATATGAAATACGAACAGTGGAAAGGTTTCAAAGAAGGCGACTATCAAAACAAGATCGATGTAAGAGATTTTATCAATCTCAACTACACCCCTTATGAAGGTGATAAGTCATTCCTTGCCGGACCTACGAAAAGAACAAAAAAAGTTATGGAAAAGGTCAATGCGCTTCTCAAAAAAGAGCTTGACAAGGGCGGAGTACTCGACGTCGATACCGAACACGTTTCGGGACTTTTGGCATACGATGCCGGTTATATCGACAAGGACCTCGATATTATAGTAGGTTTTCAGACTGACGAACCGCTCAAAAGAGGTGTTAATCCTTTTGGCGGTATGCGTATGGCAAGACAGTCTTGCGAGGCATACGGATATAAATTGAGCGACAAAATCGAAGAAAACTTCAAATACAGCACTACACACAATGACGGCGTATATTCGGTTTATACCGACGAGATGCGTGCGGCAAGAAAAGCGGCTATTCTTACGGGACTTCCAGATGCTTACGGCAGAGGACGTATTATAGGAGACTACCGCAGAGTAGCTCTTTACGGCGTTGATTACCTTATCGAACAAAAGATGGCTGACAAGAAGCGTTACGGTCAAAACGATATGAGCGAGGATAATATCCGTACTCTCGAAGAACTTCATCAGCAGATTCAGGCGCTCAAGGACCTCAAGGGTATGGCGCTTAAGTACGGTTATGACATCTCTCAACCTGCCGCAAATGCAAAAGAGGCAATTCAGTGGTTGTACTTCGGATATCTTGCCGCTATCAAAGAGCAGAACGGTGCGGCAATGAGTCTTGGCAGAACTTCTACCTTCCTCGATATCTATATTCAGAGAGACCTCGACAACGGCACGTTGACTGAAGAGCAGGCACAGGAACTTATGGATGATTTTGTCATCAAACTCAGATTGTCCAGACAGCTCCGTACTCCCGAATACAACGAACTTTTCGGCGGTGACCCTACTTGGACTACGGAAAGCGTTGGCGGTATGGGACTTGACGGCAGAACTCTTGTAACTAAAAACAGCTACAGAATGCTCAACACTCTTTATACGCTCGGATGCGCACCCGAACCTAACCTTACGATTCTTTGGTCGGAGAAGCTTCCTGAAAACTTCAAGAAATTCTGCGCTCAGGTATCTATAGATACTGACTCTATTCAGTATGAAAACGACGATCTCATGCGTCCTGTATACGGTGACGATTATGCTATCGCATGCTGCGTATCGGCAATGAAAGTCGGCAAGCAGATGCAGTTCTTCGGCGCAAGATGCAACCTCGCCAAACTTTTGCTCGTTACGCTCAACGGCGGCATGGACGAATACAGCGGTTTGCAAGTTGCTCCTAAAGGAAAGAAGTTTGAAGGCAAACTCGATTTTGACGAAGTCATGGCGGCATTCAACGAATACAGCAAGTGGATGTGCAGACTCTATATCAATACACTTAACGTAATTCACAGAATGCACGACAAATATGCATACGAGAAGATACAGATGGCGCTTCACGATACAGAAGTGCACAGATTTATGGCATGCGGCGTTGCAGGTTTGTCTGTAATTGCGGATTCATTGTCTGCAATCAAGTATGCAGAAGTAACTCCTATTTACGGAGACAACGGACTTATCTGTGATTTCGATATCAAGGGTGATTTCCCTAAATACGGAAACGATGACGACAGAGTAGACAGCATTGCAGTATCCGTGCTTGAAAACTTCAGCAAAGAACTTAAAAACACTCCTGCTTACAGAGGTGCAGAGCATACTTTGTCAGTACTCACAATTACTTCAAACGTTGTTTACGGAAAGAAAACGGGCAGCACCCCCGACGGCAGAAAGAAAGGCGAACCTTTTGCTCCCGGCGCAAATCCTTTGCACGGCAGAGAGACAAGCGGCGCACTCGCTTCTTTGAACTCGGTTGCAAAACTTCAGTACAACTGTTGCAGAGACGGTATTTCCAACACATTCTCCATTCTTCCCAACGCTCTCGGCGATACAAAGGAAAAGAGAATTGACAACCTTGCCGATATGCTCGGAGGATACTTCAAGGAAGGCGGACATCACCTCAATGTCAACGTACTCGACAGAGCAAAACTCGTAGAGGCTATGGAGAATCCTGCAAAGTATCCCAATATTACCATAAGAGTATCGGGCTATGCGGTAAACTTCCACAAACTTTCTAAAGATCAACAGCTTGAGGTATTGAAGAGGACGTATCACGGTGAATTATAAGGCAAGAATTGATTCTGTCTACAACGGTTCGGCAGTTGACGGCAAAGGCTTGAGATGCGTGGTGTTTTTCACGGGATGCAATATGCGTTGCGGATTTTGCCACAATCCCGAGACCTGGACAGAGAAAGGCAACGAGATCGAATTGACAGAACTCGTGCGCAAAATCAAGCGTTATAAAAACTATATACAAAACGGCGGAGTAACGCTTTCGGGCGGCGAACCCTTTTTGCAAGCAGAGTTCTGCACGGCGCTAGTCAACGCCCTTCACGTAGAAGGAATAAGTTCTATCGTCGAGACCAACGGACTCATTGCCGACGAGGACCTTATCAATGCCTGCGACGGAATAAGGCTTGATTTGAAGAATCAGGACGGCAGAGTCGATAGCAGAGTTTTGGCGTTTCTCGACAAATGCGAGGAATTAGGCAAAGATGTTACGCTTACAAACGTGCTTGTGCCTTCGCTCAACGATACTCCGGAAAAATTGAATATTGTCAAGAATATCAAAAATAAATATTCATGCATAAAGGAGCTTAAACTGTTGGCATTCAGAAAACTTTGCACTGGTAAATACGAACGGCTTAAAATTCCTTTTCCTTATGAAAAGTACGATGAGGGAACAAAAAAAGATTTGGATAAAGCGTATGCTTTTCTGAAAGAATGATATAAGGACGATATGACGTCGTCCTTTTTTCTTGCAAAAAAATAACGAATCCATATCTGAAGAGCTTGTGTAATAAAAAAATATAATAAGATAAACCGCATTTTGCCTTATCACACGGTTTTGCGGTAAGCATAAAGGAAGAAAAGATGAGGAGGGAAGTTTTATGTTGATTGTCAAAGCGCTCGGTTGATAAAAATAACATTTATTAACAATTTACTGTGCAAAACAGATAAATATCGTATCAATCGGATAAATCAATCTGAATCAACTGAAAATATGACGGTTTTATGTCCGCTGAATACCAAAGAGAATATAATATACTGTCTTTTGTCGATGCGACTTAAATCAGGTCAAATACCGGAGCACATAAGGTAGAAAAAACAGTTTTGTTAAAAAATTAACATTTTTTGAAAAATGTATATCAAAACTGTTGACAGCTACAAAGAAAACGGATAAAATATAGGTACAATAATTGTGAAAAATTTCACAAAACATAATTTCTCCCAAATACAATAGCTTCTGTGCCTTAATTGCAGAAGTATATAAAAAGAGATATTGCACATACTCAAATCGTAAAATTTTTTATAAGGATGGATATAAAAATGGCAAACATTCAAATCGTGAACGACGAACAATCTTTGCTCGCCAGACTCGAAGAAGTAAGAAAAGCACAGGCTATCTATGCGACCTATACTCAAGAGCAGGTTGACAAGATTTTCTTTGCGGCTGCTATGGCGGCAAACAAGATGAGAATCCCCCTTGCAAAAATGGCAGTCGAAGAGACGGGCATGGGTGTTGTGGAAGATAAGGTTATCAAAAACCATTACGCTTCAGAATATATTTACAATACCTATAAAAACGTTAAGACTTGCGGTATCATCGAGAGAGACGAAGCTTTCGGTATTACAAAGTATGCAGAGCCTGTCGGCGTTCTCGCAGCCGTAATCCCTACGACCAACCCTACATCTACGGCTATATTCAAGTCCCTTCTCGCACTCAAGACGAGAAACGGTCTTATCTTCTCTCCTCACCCCAGAGCAAAGAAGTGTACCATTGCGGCAGCAAAAGTCGTACTCGACGCAGCAGTTGCAGCAGGCGCTCCCGCAGGAATCATCGGTTGGATCGACGAGCCCTCCGTACCTTTGTCCGGTATGATCATGAAAGAGGCTGACCTTATTCTTGCTACAGGCGGTCCCGGAATGGTTAAGGCAGCTTATTCTTCAGGCAAGCCCGCAGTCGGCGTAGGCGCAGGTAATACTCCCGCTATCGTAGACGACAGCGCTGATATCAAAATGGCTGCATATTCAATTTTGCACTCCAAGACTTTCGACAACGGTATGATTTGCGCATCCGAGCAATCTACTATCGTACTCGAAAAAGTATATAAAGAATTCAAAGAGGAAATGGCTTTCAGAGGCGCATACTTCCTCAATCCTCAACAGACCGATATGGTAAGAAAAACTATCCTTATCAACGGTGCGCTCAACGCTAAAATCGTAGGTCAGCCTGCATGCGTAATCGCAAAGATGGCAGGTTTTGACGTCCCCGAAACTGCAAAGGTTCTCGTAGGCGAAGTCGAAAGCGTTGATTTGAGCGAAGAATTTGCTCACGAAAAACTCTCTCCCGTACTTGCTATGTACAAGGCAAAGAACTTTGACGAAGCTCTTGATAAAGCTAGCAAACTCATTGACGACGGCGGCCTCGGACATACGTCCGTATTGTACGTCAACACTGAGACCGGCAAAGAAAAAATCGACAAATTCGCAAAGAGAATGCGTACTTGCCGTGTGCTTATCAATACTCCTTCTTCTCAAGGCGGTATCGGTGACTTGTATAACTTCAAACTCGCTCCTTCGCTCACACTCGGTTGCGGTAGCTGGGGCGGTAACAGCGTAAGCGAAAACGTAGGAGTTAAACATCTTATCAATATCAAGACAGTTGCAGAAAGGAGAGAAAATATGTTGTGGTTCAGAACACCTGAAAAGGTTTATTTCAAGAAGGGCTGTCTCGGAGTAGCTTTGAGAGAGCTTAAGGATGTAATGAACAAGAAGAAAGCGTTTATCGTAACCGACAGCTTCTTGTATCAGAGCGGTTTTACAAAGAACGTTACGGACAGACTTGACGAAATGGGTATCAGACATACCACATTCTTCAACGTTGCTCCCGATCCTACGCTTGCATGTGCTCTCGAAGGCGTAAAGGCAATGAGAGACTTCGAGCCTGACGTAATCATCGCTATCGGCGGCGGTTCCGCAATGGATGCAGGTAAGATCATGTGGGTACTTTACGAGCATCCTGAAGTTGACTTCCAGGATCTCGCTATGAGATTTATGGATATCCGTAAGAGAGTATATACCTTCCCTCATATGGGCGACAAGGCTACGTTTATCGCAGTTGCAACCACCGCAGGTACGGGTTCTGAAGTTACTCCTTTTGCAGTTATCACTGATGAGAAGACGGGTACAAAATATCCTTTGGCAGACTACGAACTTTTGCCTGATATGGCAATCGTTGACGCCGATCTTATGATGAATATACCTAAAGGCTTGACAGCGGCTTCCGGTATCGACGCTTTGACTCACGCACTCGAAGCTATAGCTTCCATTATGGCTACCGACTTCACAAACGGTATCGCAAAACAGGCTATACAGATGATATTCGATTATTTGCCCAGAGCTTACGAACTCGGCGCTCATGACGCAGAGGCAAGAGAAGTTATGGCTCACGCTTCTTGCATGGCAGGTATGGCTTTTGCAAACGCATTCCTCGGCGTATGTCACTCTATGGCTCACAAGCTCGGTTCTTATCATCACTTGCCTCACGGCGTTGCAAATGCGCTTATGATTGACGAAGTAATCAGATTTAATGCTGTTGACGATCCTGTAAAGATGGGTACATTCCCTCAATACAAGTATCCTCAGGCAAAGAAGAGATATGCCGATGTCGCTACTATGCTTGGACTTAAGGGCAAGACGGATGACGAAAAGATCGAAGCTTTGATTGCAGAAATCGACAAGCTTAAGAAGACCGTAGGTATCAAAGATACTATTAAGGATTACGGCATCGACGAAGAGACCTTCCTCTCTACGCTCGACAAGATGGTTGAAGACGCATTCGACGACCAGTGTACAGGTGCTAACCCCAGATATCCTCTTATGAAGGAAATCAAGCAGATGTATCTCAATGCTTATTACGGCAAGAAAAACTAATTGATTGTTACGGGAAGATTCACTTCTTATTTAATAACTTCATAGCGATAGAAGTCGGCGCAAGCCGGCTTCTATTGTTGTATGCGGTTTTATTATATTTTTAGTTGTATTAAGTCATAACGAACCTGTAAAACAATTGTCGAGTGATATCGAAGAGAAAATACGGTAAGTATTCAGATTAATAAAAGAATCGTCAGAGTTAACGCAAAAAAAACAACATTACTTTAGATACTTTATAAAAAATTCGATTTTATATTGTTTATTCTGTCGATAGGTGATAGAATTACTATTGACAAAATATATTACAGGATCGGATAGGTAATATGATTGATTTTGAGGATAAAATTAATATACTGCACAACATGATAGAGAAAAGCAATAATATTGTTGCTTTGACAGGTGCCGGGATTTCTGTACCGAGCGGCATTCCCGATTTCAGAAGCGCAAACGGTCTTTATACTACAAGCAAAGGCTATTCGTATTCTGCCGAGGAACTTTTGTCGCATACTTGTTTCGTAAACGATACCGAAGAATTTTACGAATTCTACAAAAACAATATGATATACAAAAACGCTACTTTCAACAAAGCGCATTTATATCTCAAAAAGCTTGAGGATTCAGGTAAATTGAAAGCCGTCATAACTCAAAATATCGACGGATTGCACACGCTTGCGGGAAGTAAAAACGTACTCGAATTTCATGGCAGCATATACCGTAATACCTGTATGGGCTGCGCCAAAAAATATGACCTCGATTATATCTTGTCAAGCAAAGGAATACCGCATTGCAATGTGTGCGGCAATATAATAAAACCTGACGTGGTTCTGTACGAAGAAGGGCTTGACGAGCAAATCGTAACAAAAAGTATCAATGCGGTTTATTCTGCCGATATGCTTTTGGTGATAGGTACGTCTCTTAAAGTTTATCCGGCGGCAGGCCTTATCGATTATTACCGAGGCAACAGATTGGTGCTTATCAACAAAGATGCTACGGGGTACGACGGAAGTGCCGACCTTGTGCTCAACGAAGACATAATCAAAGTCGTTGATAAACTGACTGATATGTCGAATTTATAATATATTCAGAATTCAATATTTCAGGCAGAGACAACTATTGTTTGTCAAATCTAAAGTAAAAAATAAAAGCGGGTAGAAACCCGCTTTCGGTTTTATTCAAGATAAATTTAATTTTATATTCTGGCTACGCCGCTGTCCTTAGCCGCTTTTGCTACTGCCTCGGCTACCGTCTTGCCTATACGCTTGTCAAAAGCCATAGGAAGAATATAGTCTTCGTTGAGTTCGTCGTCGCTTACGAGGCTTGCGATTGCTTTAGCCGCAGCGACTTTCATGTCCTCGTTGATTTCCTTTGCTCTTACATCGAGTGCGCCTCTGAAAATTCCGGGGAAGGCGAGAACGTTGTTGATTTGGTTAGGGAAGTCGCTTCTTCCTGTACCGACGACTCTTGCGCCGGCTTGCTTTGCTATGTCAGGCATGATTTCGGGCACGGGATTTGCCATAGCCATTACGATTGCGTCTTTTGCCATAGACTTGATCATTTCGGGAGTAACGATATTGGGAGCCGATACTCCGACAAAAATATCTGCGCCTTTCATTGCGTCTGCAAGCGTACCTTGACGGCGTGCTTTATTCGTGATTTCGGCAAGTTCTTCGTTGCCTTTAGGTTCGTTGACGCCTTTGCAGATTATACCTTTTCTGTTGCAAACGTATATATCCTTTACGCCGAGTTTGAGAAGAAGTTTTGCGATTGCCGTTCCTGCCGCACCTGCGCCGCTGAATGTGACAATCAAATCTTCCCACTTTTTGCCGACGATCTTAAGAGCGTTGGTGATTGCCGCTACCGTTACGACAGCCGTGCCGTGCTGGTCGTCATGAAAAATGGGGATATCTGTGCATTCCTTGAGTTTTTTCTCTATTTCAAAACATCTGGGAGCGGAGATGTCTTCGAGGTTAACTCCGCCGAAGCTTCCCGAGAGAAGGGCGACAGTTTTAACTATGTCGTCAACTTCTTTAGATTTTACGCAAAGAGGAATTGCGTCTACGTCACCGAATTCTTTGAAAAGTACGCATTTTCCTTCCATAACGGGCATACCTGCTTCGGGACCTATATCGCCGAGACCGAGTACTGCGGTGCCGTCAGTCACTACGGCAACGGTATTCCAACGTCTCGTAAGATCGTAAGATTTGTTGACGTCCTTTTGTATCTCAAGACACGCCTGTGCTACGCCGGGCGTATAGGCGATAGACAAGTCTTCTTTGCCGTTGATTTTGCTTCTTGTCTCGATTTGAATTTTGCCTCTCCACTCATAGTGCTTTTTGAGTGATTCTTTCATGTAATCCATTGAAATTTCTCCTTAAGAGTTGTTACTTTTATATTTTAGCATATTATTTTGCTTTTGAAAAACGATTGAGATATATTGAATGATAAATTTGAATCGAAGCAACTCTTGAGTCGGACTTTATGCATATCTGTATATAAATAATATTATATAATTATATTGACAATTCAGCGCCTTGCTTGTAAAATAGATAATATACGGGTTTCTAATATCCCGATTTATAAAAGGAGAAAGTTATGAAAAAACTCATTATCGCAATTTTGATTATATCGATATTGGTTGTAGGCTGTGTATCTTTGATGGCTTGTCAACCTAAGACAGATTTTACGGTCGGCGTAATTCAGCTTGCGCCTCACGATGCGCTTGACAAGGCAAATTCGTCTTTCTGCACGGAGCTTGAAGCTCTTCTTAAAGCAGAAGGCAAGACTATTACTTTTTTGAAGAGTAATGCCAACGGTGACGATTCCCTTAATACTTCTATCGTCAACAGCTTTATCGGCAAAAACGTAGACCTTATTTATTCCATTGCTACTTCTTCTTCACAGACGGCTGTACAAAAAGCTAAAGATTACGATATTCCCGTAGTATTCAATGCCGTTACCGATCCTGTAGATGCTAAACTCGTCAACAGTCTCGAAAATCCCGGTGTAAACGTAACGGGCGTATCCGATATAAATCCTATGGCAGAACAGGTATTGTTGATGAAAGAACTTATGGGCAATGCCGAAAAATTTACGGTAGGTGTGCTTTATGTTACCAAGGAAAGCAACTCTGTCGTACAGAAAGACACCATTAAGGCTGAATGTGCAAAACTCGGTATCGATTTTGTAGAATCGGGTATCAACGAAGTAGCCAACATCAAGGACGGCCTTGCAGATTTGCAGAAGAAGGGGGCAGATATCCTATATCTTCCTACCGACAACGATCTTGCAAATGCTGCCGCAACCGTACATTCTCAAAATATCAACAACGGTTTCAATTTCCCTATCGTATGCGGCGAGGGCGGTATGACCGAAGCGTGCGGTGTCGCTACATTGAGCGTTGACTACGAATATTTGGGCAGACTTGCGGCTCAAAGTGCATTCGATATTCTTATGGGCAACAAGAAGGCAAGCGAAATTGCCGTAAAGACTCAGACTGAAGACTTTACTTATGTTGTCAATACAAAAGTTGCCGAGGCAATCGGTTTTACTATTCCTGACAGCATTCTTGCTAAAGCCTGAAATAAATTATAATTGAGCTTTTCTTCATATAATTGAGGATAAAGCAAAGGAAAAAAGATGTTAAATACTATTTTAGGCGGCATCAATCAGGGACTTCTTTGGGCAGTCCTTGCTATAGGTGTGTACGTCTCTTTCAGATTGCTAGATTTTGCGGATTTGACATGTGAAGGCAGCTTTGCATGGGGCGGCGCAATGGCGGCAGTGCTTATTCAGCAACACGGTTGGAACGGTATTCCTGCTTGTCTGATTGCATTGATCGTGGGCGGTGTCGCAGGACTCATTACAGCGCTTTTGAATACAAAACTCAAAATTGCGCCTATTCTGTCCGGTATAATCACGCTTACCGCAATGTATTCTATTACGCTTATTACCATGGGAAACAAGGCTTCCATCGGACTTTTGGACGTGCCTTTGTTCTATAGCTGGATTCCCGGTATGAAGTCCATATACGCTATACTCATTATGGGTATTATAATAGTTGCCGCTGTAATCGCTGCAATATATTGGTTTTTCGGTACGGAAATCGGTAGTGCAATACGTGCTACGGGTATGAACGAAAAGATGAGCAGAGCGCAAGGAATCAATACTGATAATACCAAAATTATCGGGCTCGTGCTTTCAAACGCTCTTATCGCTCTTGCAGGTGCGCTCGTTGCGCAGGAACAGGGTACTGCCAGCTGGTCGCTCGGTCAGGGTGCTATCGTAGCGGGACTTGCTTCTGTAATTATAGGCGAGGCTATTGTGCCTGCAAACCGTAATTTTGCCGTTACGCTTATAGGCGTTACGTTAGGTAGTATTATATACCGTATAATTTACAGCCTTGTATATTATTTCGGTTTGCCTACGGAATACATAAAGTTGAGTACGGCAGTGCTTGTCGTAATAGCACTTTGCTTGCCTATGATAAAGACAAAAGTAATTGCACTCAACAAAAAGCTTGACGCAAAATGGAGGGAAAAGTATCCCAAGTATGCGGCATATGCTCAAAAGAGAGATGATAAAAAAGCTGCTAAAAAAGAAGCTTCAAAGCAAGCGCTTGCAGATAAAATCGTTTTGCTTGTTAAACAGCTAGGAGAATGCAACGATGCAAAACAGGCAAAAACATTGCAAAGACAGCTTTCAAAATCAAAAGAGAAGTTTGCGGAGAAATACGGCTCCAAGGAACTCGATGATATAGAGGAAAAATCAGACGCCGTAAGCGTTGCGGTAATAGGAGGCGAAGACAATGTCAATGTTAAAAATAACTAACTTGTGTAAGACCTTCAATATCGGTACAGTCAACGAAAAGAAAGCGCTTATTAATCTTAATCTCGATGTTGAGGACGGAGATTTTATTACTGTTATAGGCGGCAACGGCGCAGGTAAGTCTACCCTTCTGAATATGATCGCAGGAGTATATACTCCCGAAGAAGGAACGATCGAACTTGACGGTCAGAACATCACTCGTCTTAAGGAATACAAAAGGGCGAAATATCTCGGCAGAGTCTTTCAGGATCCTATGACGGGTACGGCTGCAAATATGGAGATACAGGAAAACCTTGCACTCGCATACAGAAGAGGTAAGATAAGAGGTCTCGGTTGGGGTGTAACCAGAAAAGAAAAAGAAGAGTTTAAGCAGCAGCTTAAATTGCTTGATTTGGGACTTGAGGACAGAATGACGGCAAAAGTCGGACTTCTTTCGGGCGGTCAAAGACAGGCATTGACGCTTTTAATGGCTACGCTTATTAAGCCCAAGGTTTTGCTTCTCGATGAGCATACAGCGGCACTCGACCCTAAAACAGCAGAGAAAGTTCTTAACGTTACAGAAACTCTCACCTCGCTCAACAATCTTACTACAATAATGATCACGCACAATATGAAGGATGCGATCAGATACGGTAACCGTCTTATCATGATGAACAACGGTTCTATCATTTACGATGTCAAGGGTGAAGAAAAGAAAAATCTCACAGTCAAGGATTTGCTTTTGAAATTCGAGCAGAGTAGCGACGGAGAGTTTGCAAACGACAGAATGCTGTTGACCTGATAAAAATTATTATAATTGCAATACAATGAAAGGAACGGTTTGTCCGTTCCTTTTTTATTGCGTTGCGGTTTTTACAGCATAAAATGTTTTAATGATATATTAAACAAAAAGTAGGCTATTGAGTGGAAAGATAAAAGCGTGTTTTTAATATATCATAACAAAAAATTGCATAGAATTCCAAAATATATGGACAAAATGGTTAAAATGATAAAATTTTTGTTAAATATTTAACTGAAAGCCTATAAAATTTTAATATATCACAGTAATATTTTGTACAGGGTATTTGTTTTTTTGTAAAAAACAGCTTAAAAAATAAAAAATAATGATAAAATTTTCCCAAATAAGCATAAAAATCGTGCAATTTTGTCTAAAATTTTTTAATAAAGTTGCAAAGCGACTAAAAACATGCTAATATTAATATGTATAAAAAAATATTAATTTTATCAACAAAACAGGATGGTTGGATATGGCAGAATTTTTTATTAACTTTTCACATCTTATCGACGAGAAATCGCCCGTAAATATAAGAGTTATCGGTGAGACTCAAAAGGAAGACAGCATAAACAACGAGAGGAAAAATTCTGACATTATGGCGCTTGAATATATCATTTCCGGCGAAGGCGTGCTTGAGATAAACGGCAAGACTTATTATCCCAAGGCAGGCGACGTATTTTTCCTCAAAAAGGGAAGCGATCACAAATATTCGTCTAGCAAGAAAAACGGATGGCACAAAATCTGGATCATATTTGAAGGAAAACTTATGGAAGAGATGGTAAAACTCTATCTTCCCGAGGACACATATCTCTTCTCGAATTGTTATGTAGGAAGCTATTTCAAAGATATTCTTTACTATCTCAAAAACTATAAAAACGATTATAAAAAGCTTACTGACGGCGTATCTATAAAGCTGTTTGAGATATTTACCGCAATCAGAAGCAATACGTCGGCACCTAAAGACAGCCTTGCTATGCAGATAAAAAACACTTTGGACATGATGGTCGAAAAAGAACTTTCGCTCGAAAGTCTCTGTGCACAGTTCAATTATTCCAAAAACCATATCATTCATATATTCAAACAGGAATTCGGTATTACGCCTTACAATTATTTCCTTGAGAGAAAAATCGAATATGCAAAGGTATATCTCGACAACTGCGGTTTGTCAATAGGCGAGATAGCACAAAAACTTTCTTTCAGCGATCAGCAGTATTTCTCGATATGTTTCAAAAAAATCGTTGGTGTTTCGCCTGTAGCTTATCGTAATAAAAAGTTTTGATACAAAAAAGCTGATACACTCATTCGCATATTGTAAAAATTCATCTCTTAAGAGGTGAATTTTTTTGTAAGCATTATGAGTGTGTACAGGTATTATATATGACTGTATAATTTTAGTTGAAAAAAAATATATATTATGATAAAATAACAAACGTAATATAAAAAGCAAAACAGCAAGAGGTTATTTATGCATTGGTCAGAACAAATCGCAAAAAGAATTATTGAGAAAAATCCCGACAAAGAAGAGTATGTCTGCGCAGCCGGCATAAGCCCTTCAGGCTCTATTCATATAGGCAACTTCAGAGATATCGCTACCAGCTATTTTGTGGCGAAATCTTTGCGTAAAATGGGCAAAAAGGCAAAACTTCTCTTTTCGTGGGACGAGTTTGACCGTCTGCGTAAAGTACCTGTAAACGTTGCCAATGTAAATGACGATATGGAAAAATATATCGGCTGTCCTTATGTTGACGTTCCTAATCCTTTCACAAACAGCGACGCTAAAAGTTATGCCGAATATTTTGAAAAAGAATTCGAGGAATCTTTGCAAAAATTCGGTATCAAGATGGAATTCCGTCATCAGGCAGACATGTATCGCAGCGGTAAATATAAAGACTGCGTTTTGCTTGCACTCAAAAAACGTAAAGAGATTTTTGACATTATAGATTCGCATCGTACGCAGGATGCACAGGAAGGCGAAAGAGATGCATATTATCCCGTGAGCATTTATTGTCCCGTATGCGGCAAGGACACTACAAAGATCGATTCTTTGAGCGAGGATTGCACAAAAGCAGAATATACCTGCAAATGCGGTCATCACGGACGTTTCGATTTCACAAAGGACTTCAATTGCAAACTCGCATGGAAGATTGACTGGCCTATGAGATGGTGCTATGAGGGGGTTGACTTCGAGCCGGGCGGCAAGGACCACGCAAGCATCAACGGAAGTTACGATACGTCCAAGCACATCTCCAGAGAGATTTTCTCATACGAAGCGCCTATATTCCAAGGCTATGAGTTTATCGGTATCAGCGACAACAACGCTTCGACAGGCAAGATGTCAGGATCGAGCGGTCTCAACCTTACTCCCGACACGCTTCTCAAACTCTATCAGCCTGAAGTGCTCTTGTGGCTTTATTCCAAAAACGAACCGCTCAAGGCATTCAATTTCTGTCTTGACGACGGTATTTTGAGACAATACTTTGAGTTTGACAAGATGTATGCGGAAGTTCAAAACGGCAGCGCCAACGAGTTGACTACGTCTATTATCGATCTTGCAAGAGTAGAGGGCAGAGATTTGAAACTTGTGCCTATGAGCCTTATCGTCCAACTCGGTTCGGTAGTTGACTTCAACGTTCCTATGCTTGAGATTGTATTTGAAAAACTCGGTACGCCCTATAAGTACGACGACTTCAAGGACAGACTCGACAGAGCTAAATTCTGGTTGGAAAAATGTTCTCCTCAAGATATGAACAAGCTTCGCAAGACGAGAAATTGGCAGATTTACGAAACACTTGACGAAACGGAAAAACAGGAGATAAAAGCGCTTTACGAATATATCAAAAAGGGCGGATACGATCTTGCGACTTTGCAAACCGATCTGTATGCTATTCCCAAGAATATCCGCAATCTTACACTCGAAGATAAAGAACTTAAGACAAAACAGGGCGCATTCTTCAAAAACGTGTACAAACTTCTTATAGACAAAGAAAAAGGCCCTCGTCTCTATCTTTTTCTCTATGCGATAGAACCCGAAAAGTATTTGCCTTTGCTTGATTTCTCCTATCCCAAGACAAAAGAAGAAGAGGAGAGCGAAAAGGTTGTTGAGGAAGTCGTTGAAGAAAAGAAAGTCGAATACGGCGAGCCCGATCCCGTTGCGCCCGTAAAAGAAGAGATTGCGCTTGAAGATTTCGAAAAGATTGATTTGAGAGTTTGCAAAATTCTCAAGTGTCAGGAAATACGCAAATCTAACAACTGTTACAAACTCACGCTGTTTGACGGTAATGACGAAAGAGTGATAGTATCTTCTATAAAGCATTATTACACTCCCGAACAGCTTGTCGGCAAGAAGATTATAGTAGTAGCCAACCTCAAACCTGTAAGAATTACAGGAGTAACAAGCAACGGTATGCTTGTAGCGGCTACAAACAACGCATGCGGCTGTCAGGTGATTTTCGTTGACGATATCGTTCCCGAAGGTACGATGATAAAATAAGCATAACAATTTGCATGTTTTATTGACAATTAATAAAGTCCGCCGTTTATCGGCGGACTTTTTGCATATTTTTATAAAAATATCTATAAAAGAAATTTTAATATTTTTAAGATATATCAATTATTCAAAGTTTTGTTGTTGGCAGGTAGAATGGACAGAAAAGAGTTTGAATCACGGTAATGTCGTGCATTTTAATAACGATTATTTGAAGCTTCGACATTACGTTAATAACGAGATGCCGTTGCAGTAAATCTTTATACCGTGTCTCGAAATATAGAAAAACCAGATAAAAAGATAAACGACCCGATCAAATCGGGTCGTTGTTTTGGTGACTCCATGGGGATTCGAACCCCAGTAGCAGGCGTGAGAGGCCTGAGTCTTAACCGCTTGACCATGGAGCCATATCAGTTGCTTTATTATATTAGCATAATTATTTTTTACTGTCTATCGTTTTGCCGTATTTTTTGTATTAAATAGTTAAAAGAACTGCTTTATACTCTGATTTGATAGCATTAAATAAAAAAATACAACTATAATCTAACGGCTTTTTGCATAGTTTAATATAATGTTTATATTATTAACAAAGAGTGTTGACAAAATCTTTTTGCTAATTTATCATAAAATTGTTGGTAAAAATTCTATAAGGATTGTTATATTATTGAGAAATGGCAGATAAATCTATCAACAAAGCCGTTGAGCGTTTCATTAAAGGAGATGCTAAAGCATTTGACTACATATATGACAAGACGTATAAAGTCGTCTATTTTGTCATATACGGCATAGTCAAAAACCGTACGCATACTCTTGACCTTGTGCAGGAGACGTATCTCAAAGCGTTCAAAAATTTGTCGGCTTCGTTTGTTGCGGATAACTTTGTCGCATGGATAACTACCATGGCAAAAAATATCGCAATTAACGAATACAACCGTCTGAAACGTGAAAAACTAACGGACTTTGTTGCGGAAAACAACTATATCGAAAGTGACTTCCGTATGCCTGACGAAGACAGTTTCGGACTTATCAAACTAGCACAAGAGAAGCTTGACGAAACTGATTATAAAATCGTCGTTATGTGCGTGATTTCAGGATACAGAAGACGAGAAGTTGCCGAGATTTTGGGGATGCCGATTTCAACAGTATCTTACAGACTTCAAAGTGCGTTGGATACTCTTAAGAAAAATCTTCAGGGAGGTAGAGCATGAATAAGATTTATAAAGATCTAAAAAAACAGGCAAACGAAATTTTGCCCGATAATACCTTCAAAGAATCGTTAAAATCCCAAATACTACCTCAATCGATGCAGGAAAACGCTAAAGTTGAAAAGCGAAAGAATACTAAAACCGTATGGATAAAGAGTATGTCGGCTGTTGCGGCGGCTCTCGTGGTAATAATCATTCTGGCGGTTTGTATTGCAGTTCCGTTGTCATCGAGAGAAGGAGGAGTTGTTTCGGGCGGCGAAACGGTTGTTCTTATAGATATAAATCCTTCTTTTGAAATCGTGGCGCAAGACAATGACAAAGTAAAGAGCGTTACAGGATTAAACAGCGATGCCAGAATAGTGTTGCTCGGTAAAAACTATGTGGGCAAAGATTTATATGACGTCTGCAACGATATAGTGCTTACGGCAATAAGACTCAATTACGTACACACTGTATCGGACATGATAAATATTATAGCTTACAATCAAAACAATCAAAGCGAGAGTCAAGTTATATCTAAAATCGAACAGTTGCTAACCTCTTCGGTAGACGGAAAGGCGCAGTTGTCTATAACTAATTCTGACGAAGCAAAACAAAATCTTATCGAAAGTATAATTCTGCAATTCGGAGAAATCAACGGCTTGAACGAAAAGACGATAACAGAACTTCACAGAATACTTAAGAATTACGATATCACAAAGGAAGAAGAACTCGACAGACTTGAGGAACTTTGGGAAGAAGAACTCGAAAAAGCCGGTTATGACGACGATATAGCAGAGGATTTGATTGAGAAGTGGAAAGAAGAACATCTCAAACCTTTGGGCGAAGAATTGGACGAAGAAATCGAAGACTATCTCGAAGTGTATGAGGCAAAACTCATATTCAACGGTACGGACGAGGATTTGGCAGAGAAAATGGCTAAAGAAGAATATGAGAGAATAAAAGCCATGGGAGACAGAAACACTATAAGACAGTTTATCGACGCATGGTGGGAAGAAGCAGAAGAAGAATATTTCACTCTTAAAAGAGCCGAACTCGAGGGTAAAGGTTTGAGCGAGCAAGAAATCGATGAACGAATCGAAAAGATCAAAGAAGCTTTTGATAAGGAAGATTCGGAGGATAAAAAAGAGGAAATCGCAGACTATCTCGAAGAATATTATGAAAGAGATTAAGTCATATATGCTAAATTTATTTATATAGATAATATCAATACGGTATTATCAATACGGTATGTGAAAATATTCGGGCAAAGCGTCCCGAATATTTTTTTCAAAAAATTTTTCAAAAATGTTGGTAAAATTTTTGATACGTTTGTTATATAAGTACAAAACAACAAAAGGAGACGAAATTATGAAGAAGAAAATTATCGCAATCACTACTACGATTTTAATGTGTTTGGCACTTGTATTGACAGTTGTAGGTTGCTCGAATGTGGAAAACCTTTTCAACAAAAACAACAATACAAACAACACATCGCAAAGCGGCGCAAATCTTGTTGCTTTTTCCGCCTCCTCGTCAGCAGTAATACTTGATGAGATGCAGGATTCTGCCTCTGCAATTGCTACGGCAAGAGAGGATAACTCCTTGAAAGGTACGGAATTGACAGAAGAAGAAATCGAAGAAGTAAAAGCACAGCTTGCCGTACTTGAAAATTATATGGGCGAAAACGCTCCTGTAGTGACTGAAGGTACAGTAGGCTCAGGTGACGCATACTTTGGAGAATACGAATATGTAATGACCGTTACTACAAAAGATATGCATGGCAACGACAATGTTTATACAATGTATTTCAATCAGACCAAAATCGGCGAAAAGACAGAATATGATGACGACGATGACGATGACAGAAGTCCTAGCGGCAGTATAGATTTTGAATTTGAAGAAGAATTCAGCATAAACGGTGTTCTTGTATCCGGTGAAAACGTTTATACTCTTGACGGTAAGAAAGAAGTGCAAACAGAAACCGATGACGGAGAAACTGAAAGCGAGAGCACTTATAAACTCACCGTGAAAAAGAGCGAAACCGAATACGTTGTTTTTGAACAATCTGTCGAAAGCGAAGCAGGTGAGAGTGAGGAAGAATATTCTTATAAAGTTTACGTTGACGGAAGATGCGTAAAACAATTCTCTCTCGAATTCGAGAATGAACTCAATGAGAGCGAAATCGAGATGACGACTATTGAAGACGGCAAATATTTTACGGTATCTTACGAGAGTGAAATAGTCAACGGTAAAGAGCGTATTAAAGCAGAAGTTATGAAAGACAGTAAGGTTGTTGAAGTCTACATTACGGTTGAGGGCAGCGGTACAGAAGAAGACCCTTACAGACATATCTACACCTACGGCGAAATCGAAGATGTCGATTACGATGACTGATATCCTAAATCCCCTAAATCTCTATTAAACAGCAAAAGACGGGCAGCGCCCGTCTTTTGCTCAGTATTTCAAAAGCTTAAAATTTCGCCAAAGAATTGACATAAAAGCCTTTATGATATATTATAAATATGCTTTGAGTTGTATGAAATACAATATTGAGCTTCCTTAGTTAAATGGATATAACAAGCCCCTCCTAAGCGGCAGCCACATCCACTGAAAACCACAATATATTGTGTTTTCGCTCAATATAAAATCAATATCTTGTGGATAATAACACTACTGGTATAAATTCTGGTATAAAATTTGAAATAAAATAATTTTTATATCGGTAAATTACTTTCATAAATGTGCTCATAGTTTAACGGATAAAACGATGACCTCCTAAGTCATTGCTCTGGGTTCGATTCCCGGTGGGCACGCCAAAAAATCGCTCTGAAAAGTGCGATTTTTTAATTTTTACGCAGTTTCAGGCGCGATTTTATAATGTTTATATGTCTGCTATAAAATCAGCATTTTTTGCTGTTTTTTAGATACTCTTCAAGCTCTGTTTCCAGCTCGTCGTAATTAACTATCGTTCTGTCCCAATAGCTGTATGAGAAAACCTTTCCGCTAAAAATACAAGCCTCGATATCATCTATCGTGGCTTGTTTCTTGTGCTTTTTGTTGTACTCATTCAAAGCGTTGTCAATACTTCTTATTCTTACAATGCCTCGTTGAGGTGGATATTCTCTTAATGCTATCGCTGCCATAAAAGCATCGAAGTCGATAAGCCAAGCCTTTTCATGTTGTTCGCAGGGGACTCCGTATTGCAGAGCAAACCGTCTTATATTAGGTCTGCGCAAAATAGTGTCTTTGTCTTTTTCGACAAACAGTCTGTGTAGGTATCCGCTAGTAACGTATCTCATCTTTTTCCTCCCGTTCTGAAAAATCCGTAGAACTCGTCCAGGTTGATGAGCCAAGAATTGCCGAACTTAACCGCCGTAAGTTTGCCGTCATTAATAAGCCTTTTGACGAGTTTCCACGTTAGCTCTGTTTCAGGATCTTGCGCTTTTATTTCTTTAAGCACATCATTTATTCTTCTTAATCTGGGTATGTACATAAATACTCCTTTCAGAGCAGACGGGGGCAAATCGTCCGCTCCTTACAATATATTGTTCAAAGCAGTTACTACTTTTTCTGCCGTGTCTGGCAAAAAGTGCGAATATACCTGCAAAGTTATCGTCGAATCACTGTGTCCCATGTACTTGCTTACTGTTTGAATAGGGACATTCTGCGAAAGCAACATGCTGCAATACGTGTGCCTAAGTCCGTGACATGAAACGTGCTTAAACCCGTTTTGAATTTCAAAGCTTTCAAGCCATTTTGCAATCGTGCTTACTCCAAGCGGTTTTCTGTAAATATTGACTGCTAAATAGTAATCGCCGAGATTGTATTCAAAATCGTCGTCTGCCAACTTGAACCAATCGTAGTATCTTTTCAGACCGTCTACGAGAACATCCGGAATAGGTATATCTCTTAAAGAGGTCTTGGTCTTCGGTGCTTTTTCGTAGGTGCCGACAGAGGATGCATACAGTCTGTTTCTTCTGACTTTGATAACTTTCTTTTTGAAGTCTATGTCAGACCATTTAAGTCCGAGCATTTCCGCTGTTCTCACGCCCGTAAGCAGCATTATTTTTAGTACGGTTTTCTTATTGATAAACTCATCGCCAAGTTCGTCCAACTTTTGCAGAAAGTCTTTTGATTCAGCAATGGAAAACACTTCTTTTTCTTCTACTGCACGTAGGAAAGCATTGTTGTTTCCAGCTCCGATTTTTGTTGAGCATACTGGATTTTTCGTTATCCACTCGTATCTTACGGCTTCGTTGAAAAGCGTTCTTAACACTCTGCGATAGCCTTTTATCGTTTCTTGCGAATACGGTCTTGTATTGTCTGCCTCCTCAAAATATTCTTTGATGTCGATATTGCAATACTCACATATATGTTTTGCTATATTGATACCGATGTTTGTGCCTTTCTTTCTTAAATTATAAGATGCACATCTGTCTATAATCTTTTTATCTGCCAAATCACGCAAGCTTATCGTTTTCGGGAAATCCTTTTTTAGTCGATACGTGTTACCGTTTTTCTTGTATTTTGAAAACGAATTGAGAAAAAGCTGAATATCCCTGACTCTGATGTCGGATATAGGCTTGTCATCCAACTTTCTCTCTTTCAAGAAGGCTGTAAATTTCTTTTCGGTTTCGCAGACCCGCATATAATAATTTAACGATTGATTAGCTTTGACGGTTGCTTTCCACTCGCTCATCAGCTCCGAAAACGTAAGCACTTTGGTATGTATTTGCTCGCTGTTCTGATACGCAACGTTTATTTCGCGTTCAAGCTGTGCAGCGAGCAAATCGACTTGTTTACGGAATTTTGCCTCCGATAGATTGTCTGTATTGTAAAAACGCTTCACATATAGCTTTGCTTTGCCAGTTCCTGGTTCTTTACCGCTGATCTGCACCTTTGCGACCAGCATTCCGTCTGAATTTTTTGTAATTTTGAAATACGCCATATTTTACTCCTTATTTTTTATCTGTGATATAATCCATAAGGCTTCCGACGTCTACGAGAATTTTGTTTCCGGCGTTCAGACTTTTGACTTTGCCTTCTTTGCACCACATACGTATAGTATGAGTGGTTATCGCTGTTTCGGGGTCTTCCTTACGGATCATGTCGTGTGCTTTTTTTATGCTTCTCAACATATCGTTTACCTCCTTTCAAGATTGAAGATAAAATTCATATCGAAATGTATCTTCTGTGGATATTATATCGAGCAGCATCTTTTGCTACAATCAACTGAATTCCTACGAATTGACGTAGTTTTAACACAAAAGTTATACTTACTGACAATCCGCAAGCACCTGTTGACACAACGGTTATACACATCTTTTTTGCTTTCATCAACTCCTTTATGTTTATTTGCCTTTCGACGCTTTCAAAAAAATCGGAAAAGCAGGAGGGCACAAGGAAACAATAAAAAAATTTGCCTTTATGCTTTACTTTTGAATTTAATGCAGACAAAATTTTTTATCCTTGTGCAAGCGAGGGATTTTCCGATAAAACCATAAGTCGAAAGACAAATAAATAGTTGCTGTCAGTAAATTATGACTTTGAAATCTTTACTTTTGGTTTTTATAATGATATAATTATTATAATTCTGATAGAGGGGAACTAATGGGCAAGGAAAATTTTTCTAAAATCAAGTTGTTACGTATATGGGAAATCCTAAAACAAGACAGCGACGAAAATAATCCGCTGACAACAAATCAGATATTAGAGAAACTTTCTGAAAGCGGTATTATCTGCGACAGAAGAACGCTTTATCAGGATATAGCCGCATTAAACCATTTCGGATATGAAGTTGTAAGTAAGCGCGGACAGCACAGTAATTCGTATTATGTTGTTGACCGCAGTTTCGATGTGCCCGAACTCCGCATTCTGATAGATGCGGTACAGGCGGCAAGTTTTATCACCGAGAAAAAGACAACGGAACTTGTCGATAAGATTGCGGCTCTCGGCGGCAGCAACCGCGCGGAGATATTGAAGCGCAACATCGTCGAATTCAATACGACAAAACACTCCAACGAGAGCGTGTATTACAGTATAAATGCGATAGAGGACGGCATACTCTCCCGCAACAAGATTTCTTTTCTGTACTTTGATCTCGACCGCAACGGAGAACGTCAGCTTCGCAAGAACGGCGAGTGTTATGTTGTTAATCCCGTATCGATGGTGTTTACGAACGACAACTATTACCTCGTCTGCTATCATGACAAGCATAAAAACACGGCGAGTTACCGCATAGACCGTATGCTTTACGTCCGCATGACGGAAGAACCTATCAACGAAAAAGCACGCCCGAAATCACTTAACATTTCCGAACACCGCAAGCAGGCGTTTTCCATGTTCGGCGGAGAAACTTTTACCGTCCGCTTTGTAGCCGACGCGAGCCTTCTGGACGTCATCTATGATAAGTTCGGCGAACAAACAGGCATTGTCGGCAGCGGCAATGATTTCATTGAGTTCACCGCTACCGTTCAGCTCAGCCCCGTATTCTTCGGCTGGTGCTGCACGTTCGGGGATAAATTAAAAATCGTTTCACCCAAAACTGTGGTGACAGAAATGAAAAAACATTTGCAAAAAGTCGGCAGCAATTACGATATTGAATGCGGAGACGACAAATAGATTAAGGAGAAAGCCATGAATAAACAGCAATTAGCGGCAAAAATATGGAAAGCAGCAAACGGCATGCGTTCTAAAATAGAAGCTAGCGAGTATAAAGACTATATTTTGGGCTTTATATTTTATAAGTTTGTGTCTGAGAATGAGGAAAGATATTTTTGTGAGCAAGAAGCAACTGTTGAAGAAATTAAAGAAATTTCTGAAGATAGTTCATATGCTGAAACTACAAAGCGAAATATAGGTTATTTTATCCATTATAATAATCTCTTTTCCACATGGCTTAAAAAGGGCGATGATTTTTCCGTAGATGATGTCATAACAGCACTAAATGCATTTTCAAGACTTAATTACATGAGCTATAATGCAGAAAAAAATAGAAATGAAAAAACAATATACTACAATATATTTCATACTCTTGAAACAGGATTGAGCAAGCTCGGTGAAAATTCCTCCAAACAGACAACGGCAATCAAAGAACTGATTCAGATTATTAAAGAAATTCCCATCGATGACAAAGATGGATATGATGTACTTGGATTTATTTACGAATATCTCATCAGCAATTTTGCTGCAAATGCGGGTAAAAAAGCAGGTGAATTCTATACGCCGCACGAGGTGTCACTGCTTATGAGTGAAATAATTGCCGATCATTTGAAAGATCGCAGGGAAATAAAGATATACGATCCTACTTCCGGTTCAGGCTCATTGCTTATCAATATCGGCGGAGCGGTTGCGAAGCATATCAGCGGCAGAGATAAAATTAAATACTATGCCCAAGAATTGAAAGAAAATACATATAATCTAACTCGTATGAATTTGATAATGCGAGGAATTACCCCCGCCAACATTACCGTACGCTGTGATGATACACTTGGCAGAGATTGGCCGTTATTTGATGAAAGTGATCCAGATGGAACTTATGAGCCTCTTTGTAATCTAGATGCGGTGGTCAGCAATCCACCCTATTCTCAAAAATGGGATCCCACTAACAAGGAAAACGATCCTCGGTTTGCCGATTATGGTGTTGCGCCAAAAACAAAGGCCGATTATGCGTTCTTATTGCATGATCTTTATCATCTTGATGTTAATGGTATTATGACGATAGTTTTGCCACATGGAGTCTTGTTTAGAGGTGGCGAAGAAGAAAAGATACGTAAAAATCTTATTGAGAAGAATAATATTGACGCCATAATAGGATTACCCGCAAATATATTTTTCGGGACTGGTATCCCGACTATAATCATGGTGCTGAAAAAAGGCACATCAAGAAATGATTTAGACGATATTTTAATTATCGATGCCTCCAAAGGATTTGAAAAGGATGGAAAAAATAATAAGCTTCGTTCACGCGATATAAAGAAAATCGTCGACACATATATAGCAAGGCAAGAAACCCCCAAATTTTCTCGCAGAGTTTCTCGCCAAGAAATACGAGAGAATAATTGGAATTTGAATATTCCCCGTTATGTTGACAGTAGTGACAAGGCGGAAAGTTTTGATCTCTATGCTACTATGTTCGGCGGCATTCCTACTGCAGAAATTGATGAATTAGATGATTATTTCGCTGTTTTTAAAAGCCTTAAAGATGAGTTGTTTGATTTTAGTAATTTGCATTATGCACAATTAAAGGTTAACGACATAAAAGCAGTTGTAGAAAATAATGAAGGAGTAAAGTCTTTTAAGCAACGTTTTGTTGATGCATTTGACGACTTTGCAGATGATTTGTACGAGCGCCTTATTGAGAAAGTTTTGACGTTATCAATCACCTCGGAGGAGAACAATATTGCTAACGATATATTTTCTCGATTGAATTGCGTTCCATTGGTCGACAGGTATGAGTCCTATCAGACATTTAGTGACAATTGGAAACAGATCTCTATTGATTTGGAGATAATTCAAACCGAAGGCTTTGAGGCAACTAAGAATGTTGATCCCAAGATGGTTCAGAAAACTGTGAACGGGCAGGATACAGAAGTCCAAGACGGCTGGGTGGGGCATGTCATACCTTTTGATATTGTACAGGCTTCTCTCCTCAAAGAGCAAACTGATGAACTGAACAAATTAAATAATAGTTATAATCAAATAGAACAAGATTTGTCAGATTTGATAGAGTTGCTTCCGGAAGACGAGAAAGAATCCAAACTTTTAAATGATGACAATACATCATTTGTTGAGAAAGAGGTCAATGCTAGAGTCAATGACGTAAAAGCCGAAATAAACACACCTGAAATAAATACAATAAGGAATTATTTGACCTTCTCCAAAAAGAACGATAAGTTAAAATATATATCCGAACATCCTGAGATAAAGTGGACGGCAGTATCTTCAAATAAAGATGGCACATACGGAAAATCTGCAATAGAAAAATTGTTGACGTTGGAAATAGCCAAAATCGACTTTGATGACGACACTGTTGAAGCTGTTTTGCTAAAGGCACAACAGCTGCTTGTGCAGCAAAAAGAACTAAAAAAGCTCATTAAGGAACAAACAGCCAACTTAGAAGCCATGACAAAGGCTGCAATAGAAAATCTCACCGATGATCAAGCCAAAGATATGCTGTATCTTAAGTGGATCAAGCCGCTTGTCGATGGTATTGCTGTATTACCGGATTCCATCGTAAGTGCTCTCACCAACAAGATAAACACACTTACAAAGAAGTACAGCGTAACACTGCTTGATGTTGAGGCTCAAATTGACGAAACCGAGAAGGCTTTTGCCGACATGATTGACGACCTTGAGGGCAATGAATTTGACATGAAAGGTCTCAAAGAGCTGCAAAAATTGCTCAAGGGGGAATAAAATGGCAAAAAACAACATGAAACCCCAGATCAGATTCAAGGGCTTTACCGATGCTTGGGAACAGCGTAAG
>CALWBV010000016.1 GCA_944376205.1 uncultured Christensenellaceae bacterium | reverse complement strand
TACTCTTTGTTATTATAATATTTCACTGCTTTATCATATAGATCTTCTGCCATTTTATTCTCCCGTGCCGCAGTAAAAATGTGTTTTTCGCACTCAATACTATTTAATCTCAATTCTTTGAATAAACGATTTCTTCGTCATCGTTTGCTTTGTCCGATATATCTTTTTCTTTATCTGTCTTTTCCGCTTTGTCCTTTGTCTCGGTAAATTCTTTGTACCACTGACTCAAAGTTTCGTAATCTTGAGTCTCCATATTGCCGTCAGCGTACATGCGCAGCAAATTCTTTTGCGCATCCTCATCCCCCTGCTCGGCGGACTTTCTGTACCATCCTACCGCCTTGGTATAATCTTGCTTCACTCCTTGACCGTTTTCGTACATATTTCCTAAATTGCATTGTGCTATGACATGCCCCTGCACAGCGGACTTTCTATACCACTCTGTCGCTTTTGCATAATCTTGCTTTATGCCTTTGCCACTATCATACATATATCCTAAATTGCATTGCGCATTAGCATCACCTCGCTCGGCAGACTTCTTGTACCACTTGACTGCTTTGGCATAATCTTGAGCCACTCCTTTGCCGTGTGCATACATATACCCTAAATTGCATTGTGCTATAACATGACCCTGCGCAGCAGACTTTTTATACCACTTGACCGCTTTTGCATAATCTTGCTCTACACCTTTACCATAATGGTACAAATATCCTAAATTACATTGCGCTGTGGAATCCCCTTGCTCGGCAGACTTTCTGTACCACTCCGCAGCTTTCACATAATCTTGAGCCACGCCTTGTCCAGATTCGTACATGTATCCTAAATTATTTTGCGCATCCGCATACCCATGTTCGGCAGACTGCAAAAACAATTCGAAAGCTTTTTCATACTCTTTGTTATTATAATATTTCACTGCTTTATCATATAGATCTTCTGCCATTTTATTCTCCCGTGCCGCAGTAAAGCGGCTTTTTCATCTGTTTAATTTTTACAGACTGTTTCTTTAAAACCGTCTTGTCTTTATTGTCGGTCACAAAAAATATTGCCAGCCGAAGTCCCCTCAACCGACTCCCTATTTTTGCTCCACATAATAGTTGATTATATCACAACTTTTAGGCTTTTTCAATCACTCCCCGCAAAATATAAGAATTATGTCTCTCTAAACCAAAACTTTGAAATCTGTTTTTTATCTCTTTAGACAACATATAAATTTATTAAATTGAAATTATTCCCGATATTATAAGCCGAGTATTTTGAACAAAAAAACACTCGCCCCCTTGTCGGGCAGCGAGATTGATGGAGCTGAATAATAGAAAATCGAATTCCCTTATCCATATATCTTAATAATGCTCGCTAATTATCATTTTTTATATTCACAAATTATGTTCAATAATCAGGTACATAAAATCTTTTTAATAAATTTCCATATGACTTGTCATCTTTTGATTAGATTTGATTTGCTCCAAATTTAGTTATACTTGTTCAAAGCCGACTGTATATTGCTTTTTATCTTTTCTCTAAGTTCAGTTGGTTGTAATACTTCAACATAATTGAGATATTGCATTGCCCAATATTCCATTGCTTTGGGACTGGCATTGATATTGAATATACATTCTCCGTCATTAGCTCTTTCGACTTTAAAATCGAACCCGAACCAATCTACTATCTGGTCAGACATCCATTCGGGTGCTTTGAATGAAATCTTCTGCACTTCGTCTGAAAACATATAAGGCAAAGACGATGAAAATCGCCTGTAATCTATCCCCGCCTCATAGCCTTTTATAGACTTTAAGGAAGTTAGCGGAGTATCCGATAGACAAATATTCGTGATTCTGTCCATTCTGTAATATACAATATCTCCCCGCTTTTCATTGAGTGCCATCAAAAAATATCTCTGATTGTGCAGAATAAGCTGATATGGACTTACTGTATGCGATGCCGATTTGTACAGTTTTTTATCAATACCGTATTTGTTGTAATCAAAAGTAATTTGCCTATTCTTTTCGATTGCTTCATCTATAACATCTATATTATAGAATAAATCAACGCTTTTGCTTTTACTCCACTCATTTACACTGTATATGTTTTTTACGTTACTTTTGAATTGCTCGTTTGAAAGTTTGCATAACTTTTCTATTAAGTCTTTTGAGTGTTTTGCATTGATATATCTGCTTGACAAAACGCCGTCTATCAACAGCCTTAATTCGCAATCTTCGAAATCTCTGCTTGCAAGATATGAGCCGTTGCGAGTACTTTCTATGTCATACCCCGCTTCTTTTAGTAATGACAAATTACGGGCAATAGCCTTTCTCTCTATCTCTATACCGTAATCCTTATTGAGATAAGTAGCTATGTCTTCTTGCGTAAAAGCATGGTTTGGGTCGCTCTTTTCTTGAAGTATTTGCAAAATTCTGATAAGTGCAAGTTTTTTAGGCTCTAGCATAGTTTACTCCGTATTATTTTTACTATCGGCTATCAATATCTTATTAGTTGAGGCTTTTTTTCTCATTATACACTTCTTCTATCTTTCTACATTCAGGTCTTTTTGTAACATAAACCTTGCATTTGCAATTATTGTCCCTTAACAATTCGTATGTATTTGGAAAATCTTGTTCAACAAACCAACTAAAATCAATTTCTTTGTTATTTGTTCTATGATTTGTTTCTGTAATAAAAAATATAGCTTCGGGCTGATAAAGTTTAATCTCCCTTTTTAGCATGTCATCGCACATGTTTTTTTGAGCATTGTAAAACCCTTTCGGATTGCCCCCGTCTTCATAAGATGCCTTATACAAATTTGTCCAAATAATTTCTTTTTGCCATTCGCCTTCTATGAATTCTTTCTTTTTGTTTTCAAAATATTTCTTTACAATAAGTTTGGCAAATCTCCAAAAAGCCGATTTTTTTTCTCTCTTGTCTTCATTCTTTTGCTTAATAGCATACGGACAATTATTCTCTTGGCATTTGTTATAATAATTTTTGCCGACAACCCAATCCAAGTTGCATTTACCGCATCTATTCACCATTTCAAGAATTTGTTTCTGCACTGATTCGGTATTATCGTCATTATCGTCACAAACTCGCTTTATAGGACACCATCCGTTGATAGCTCTTCCTACTATCATAATTTCTGCATTCTCCGAGCCTGCCATCGTTGGACAAATTGTTAGCCTTTTCGTTTTGTTTTTATTGAAGTCGTTAACTGCTTTTATTAATTGTTGATATTGTTGTTTTAGCTCATCATCATTTACTATTTCAAAAATTCTATTGTTCATATTTTTCTCCTTAGAATTGCTTTTCTATATTCTATCAGGTATATAAATATTTGTCCACCTAAAGGTTATAAAATTATAACATATTCATATTATTATCAACATCTTTTATTTCTTCAAACATTGATTCGTCAATATCCATTGCCTCTTCTTCGCAATCGTTGATCTTAATAAACAACCTTGCAAAAGCAAGTGCCCAGCTCAAAGGATCGTTCCTGCCTTTCAACTCATTCACTTCGCTATCGGGATCAAAAAATATATCATTGTCGGCAAAAATCTCTGCCCACATATTTTTATCGGTTTTCATCTTTTGTGCAAGCTGTAAAATTGTTAAACTTTCAAACTTTTCACCACTTTCTTCAATCATATCTTTTAATATTTTTGCAGTATAAATATCATCTATATCTAATGTATTGTTGTTGAACACATAACCTAAACTTTGCGCTTTTTCTTTGAAAATTTTGAAAGCTTCTTTAGTTATGAATGATGTATTTACAATGATACTTTGTCCAATAAAATCAAACAGCCTTTTTGCTATATATTCAAAATTCGGTGCTCCGATTAGATGTACGGCATCTGCATAATACGAATTTATGCGAAAATCGTCAAACTCAATATCGTGAGCATCATATCCGTCTATTGAAACAAAAGAATTAAAATATTCCTTTATTTTTCCTTTTTCTATTTTTACTGCCGACACTTCAATTATCTCTTCTTTAGCGAGACGGACTACTTTTCTTTTTATTTTGTCATAAAAACCGTCTATTGTGGCAAAGCCCATTATTACATAACTTTTATTCTTAAAATCTTCCATATATTTCTCCTTAATTTATTTAATCTAATAATTACAATGAGCCTCATCGTCACGCAGCGCAAGTTCTCCCAATAAATGAGCTGTAATGCAAGCGTTATCCAATGCACAGAATGTTTTACCCGATATTCCGTGCCTCTCTGTGAGATCAAGTAAGCTATAACTATTTATCTTGTCTTTATATATCGATTTTGCAATTGCAAGCGTATCTAAAAGTTTATTGTTGAATAATATACCGAACGGCTTACCCAAAGAATTCAAAAAACCGCAAGTCTGCTCAATATTATACCCTAGCAAAATATCCTCCCCGACAAATTCTTTTAATTTTTGCAAAACAATTTTTATATCTTGAGAATCGCTAAGTTGATTATCATTTACTGCCGCATTGCTTATCTCATCATTAACCGACAAATCCAGGCAATGCACTCCAGCTGAATATTTATTAGTCAGAATTACCCCTGTTTTTATACCGTCTTTTAGTTTTCCCCAACCCTCGATAACGACTGCACCTATATCGACAATGCTGTTTTTGTTATTGTTTGATCCGATTATTTGTATGAAAATCGAAATTATTTTTCGTGTTTCTATCAATTCGATTAAGTGCATAATTTGCCTCCAATATAATCGTTTTGTATGATGATAATATTTTTAATATACTAAAATCGGTACATTGACTGATGTATCATAATCTATGAGGCGATATTATTAGAAAAAATAATCATTATTAAAGGAGAAAATTTATGTTTTACGATTTACAACAATACTCTATCTTATATAAACCTTTTATGAAACACACCCCAGTGTATGTAGATAAAATACACTCAAACCAAGAAATAGAAAAACTCATAGACGAACTTAATTTTGACAAGTTTTCCTTAGCTCAATTACACAAAATCCATAACGGCATACAATACTTGAAAAGTATAAATTTTGCTAGCGGCTTTAGCATAGGCATTAATACGGACATAGAATACAACCAAGCTCTCGATTTGATCTGCGATATGCTCATAGCAAACGATTTGTGCGACAATATAAAACTCCATGCCAGAGAAAAAGCTCTATACGATTGCGTACAAACGGCAAGAAGAAAAATCATACTTATGGACTGCGATGCAGGTTATACTATTCAGTCCTTGCCCGCAGAATACAACGGCAATATCGTCATTGCTTACGGACAAAACTATCGACAAGCAGTATATGCGAATTTTTCGCCTGTAATGTTTTCGCTAAAATTACTTCCTGAATCCAACGAAATAAAACTTACCAAAATTACGGCCTTTTGCAACTCTTTGAATTGCAATATCGAAAACGATTGTGATATAAAAGCCTTAACTGACATTACCTACTCGCAATTAAGAGATTATTCTCTTGTGCAAATAATGAATATGCAGGACAACTCCCCTAAGATATTAAGCCTACAGGAATTAATAGATAAAATCACTATATAAAATTTTAATGAAAAACACTCCTCCTTAAAACAAGTCCCGAATTAATCGGGGCTTTTCTTTTGCGACAAAATACAAAAACTTATCTATAAAAGTACCATTTAGAAAAAACAAACTCAAACTTGACTATACGATAGAAATGTTTATCAGATAAATAATAAAAACCTCAACCAAACTCAGTAGTTCGATTTAGGTTTTCACTGGTGGACTTGTAGATTTTAAACTCGATTGGAAAGAGGTAGTATAAGCCCGACAATCTTCGGTCGGGAAGTTGTCGGGTTCGTCAGATTGAGGGGAATTACAGAAATTAAAATGAATATCTATTTTGTCATCATACAAAATTACCTTGCGTATCATTGTGTCTATGATAAGCTGTGGTTCCTGCTCTGGCAAAATTGTAAGGAATTCTATAATTTGTTCACGAGTAATTAAATTGGCATCTTTATTTTCTTCTTCGAGTATTTTGCTGTTGAGTATATTTATCTCATCTTCAAGCTCTGTCATACGCTGTTTTGTTGTAGGTGTAATGATACCTTCCTCAATAGCTGATAAAAGATTCTTTAATGCTTTTTGTTTTTTCTCTCTGTCTTCTCTTAAAAGATTGAGAATATATTGATCTTGACGGCGTTTGCGATGGATGTCCACAACCGAATCGGCAATGCGTTCAACTATTTTTGGAGTATTCAAAATATCCTTAGTTGTTTGCAAAACTAATTTTTCTATATCGTCTTTACGCGCTGTGCTTTTTGAACATGATGTGCTTTTCTTTTTCTTTGTAGAACATTTATAGTAATAGTTTACTTTTCCTGTATTGGAAGTTCCGCTTTCTCCATTCATCTTCTTACCGCAATTACCGCAAAATAGTTTTCCCTTCAAGAGAAAAACCGTATCTCTGCTATGCGAACCGAGTTTGTTTTTTACAAGTATCGCTTGAATTTTCTTAAATAGTTCCGTTGTTATTATTTGCGGAAAGGCATTTGAATACTTTTTGCCATTGTAAAAGTAATATCCGACATAACGAGTGTTTCTCAATATCTTATAAATCGCATTGGGAAGAAAAGGTCTTCCTTTATGTGATAATCCTTTTTTATGTAGAATATCGATAATTTCTTTGGCTGTCAGTCCGGATGCATATTGATTGAAGATATAACGTACAACTTCCGCATCGTCATCGTCAATTACAATTTTCTTATTTATAACCTTGTATCCGTAAGTAACACTACCACCGATAAAGTTTCCCTTTTCACGGCTTTCGTTTTGACCTCTGCGTATTTTTTGAGAAAGCTCTGCTGAATAGTATTCTGCTATTCCTATCATGACATTTTCGAGAATAATACCATCTAGGTTTTGCGAACCGTCAATATTTTGAGATGTTCTCTGCGTTGCCGAGATTAGTATTTTCCCATTCTTTTTTAATCGTTGTTTGTTAAGAGCAATTTCAATTGAATTTCTTCCAAATCTATCGAGAGCATAAACAAGAACAATCTCCCATTCTTGAGTTGTATCACTGTCCGATAGCATTCTTTGAAATTCTGCTCTATGATCGTTCGTGCCCGTCATAGCTCGGTCAATATAAGTTCCAACAATTCTTAAACCGTTGCGTTCGGCAAATTCATTACATACTCTAAGCTGACCTTCAATGGATTGCTCAGATTGTCTTTCGCTTGAATATCTTGCGTAAATTATTGCATTTTTCATATTTTATACCTCCTAAAATTTTTTACTTACAGTATATCCCTTAACGGCAAGGGTTAACAGGCACGGAACACGTTAGAGATAGGATTAAGGCACAACCTTATCCGAAGTGAAACCCAACGGACACATACGCTATCAATACCTTATTATGTTGTTTACCTTTCGGCAACAAAAACACGGGAGAGCAAAAACAAAAAGTCAAAGGTCTGCCCCAAGGGACACGCAAAAATTTATTAATTATCTCTCATCAAAATATAGAAAAATTATTGCGTGCCTTTGACTTTGCAGCTAGCTCTCCCAAAATGCCAAGCCGAAAGGTACAGCATAATACCTTTTTACAGGTTTGTATGGGAAAAGTTGGTGTTTGTTGTGGTTTTGTACCTAAAAAGTATTGACATATAAAGTTGACTTGCCTAAATTCTCGTGATATAATAAGTGCACAACAAACAAGCCTTCCGCAGGCTTCATATTTATATTTACACGGTGATAAGATTTCTGATAGTTGGAATAAGATCGCAAAGTAGTCGGGCGAGATATTAGCTGCCTTGTAAATAAATACGATGAAAAACTGGGTTGACCGTGGCTGTCAGGCAAAACGAATGTATTTCCATTCGCTTTTTGTCTGTGGCCACGGTCTTTTTTTTGTTGTCTGAAATCGGGATATGACTACAGGCGCCGTTGTTATATTTGCGATTTCGCCAAATCTATTTTTTGGGAGGTAGCAAATGACAACAACACTCGAGAAAATCCGCAAGGATCTCAAAACTTTACGTTTCTATTATTCAAATCAGGCTGAATGCGACAGGCTTTTTCGCTTTATCCCACACGATGTAACAAATCTTGTAAAAACATACTCGGATATGATAAGGACTGCCCCGCTTGATTTGTATCTGCTTTACTGCGAACTTTATGTCAACGGAAGTACGCAAAAAGCAGCGGCAGAACAATTTGATTTCAGCACTGAATATGTTCGCAAAAGAAACAAGGCTCTATTGGAATATTTCCAAAGCAAGTTTGAAGAAGAAAATAGGAGGAATGTAGTATGACAAAAGAAAAGTTTTTACAATATTGCAAATTCTGCAACACTTATCGTACAAAAAAGTATATCGTTGCTCAACGTATCGGCTGGGTTACAGATAACAATGTCGGCAACTATACTCTGGGCATAGATTATCGTTTCCGCCGTACTCCCGAACTGGATGCTATATACGACGAGTATTTTGCAGTAAGACAAAACCCTGAAGGAATAAGGCTCAGAATGGACGAAACCATTGTAAAAAATATGAACTAAACAACAAAATAACATAATCGGGAGGTGATTTTCGTTGAAGAAAATCGAGGTCGAAAACAATCCTCTCGGCATTAAAATCTATGTCAACGGACAACCGAGCATGGACAATATGTCGGACGAGGAATACGACCTCTTTGTTTCTTCCCTTGAGTTAAGGATGAACGAATATTATGAAAATAAAAAGATAAGAGAATAGGATATAAACGCACGGCGGTATAGTGCGAGAATAAAAAATCGGCAACCGAAGACTCGATGCGTGAATAATAAATAACAACTAAATACAGGCAGTCATCCCTCTCGGGAAGAAGTGAAGAGGTTTCACTTCTATTCAAGGAGGAAAAGGCAATGCCATATAGCAAAGTAAAAGTTTATTCTGACGGCAATCATTTTATAGGGATACCTTATAAGCCCAATCCTTATGCTATGAACAGGAAAAGTCAACTCGAAGAAAAGATTGTCGTACAAGAAAATACCGCAAATGTAACTGAGGATTGCAAAGATGAATATACTTCTGTCTTAAACAGTGACAGTGCGGAAAAAGAAAAACCAATAAAAAATAAAGACAGCGTGCTATCTACGCAAAAACAGATGACCCGTAAAGAACTTTTTGAAGAATTGTATGCCAAAAGTCAAGATAAATGCAAACGAGAACAAAAGAATTATATATTCAAAGAGATGCTTGAATATTTTGACAACAAAGAAAGTTGTTTAGAATTTGTTAAACAAAATATGGAGCGGAAAGAACGCAATCTTATCTGTCGCAAAATAAGAATGTGGCGAAAGATAAATCAGCAAAATTTTAACTATTTTGTAACGCTTACTTTCGATGATAAATTACATACAGAAGAAAGTTTTCAAAAAGCTCTAAAAAATTGTTTGCAACATTTCAGCTCAAGAAAAGGCTGGCGATATATCGGCGTATGGGAACGCTCTCCGGAAAAACACAGACTGCACTTCCACGGCATTTTCTATATACCCGATGGCACAATGCCGGGTAAGTTAGAAGCAGTAAATGATTTTGACACAAGAGCAAAGAAAATGCGTACCACGATGCAAAATGACTTTTTTCGCAAAAAGTTTGGTAGAAATGATTTTAATAAAATTGCCCATGTTCGAGAAATACCGCAAGCAATAAAATATCTTACCAAGTATCTTGAAAAGACAGGAGAAAAACTCGTATATTCAAGAGGACTATATCAGTATTTCATAACAGATATTATGGATGAAGATGTTGTCTGCCCTTATGGTCTTGAAGATAGGAAAATCCTTCTTTTCGATAATTTCCAATGCTGGGACGAAGGCGAATATATAGGTCACGTAAGCCCGGAAACGATAGCAAAACTTCCAAAAAGCAATTGATAGATAGCAAAACAATAATAAAAGTTTAGCACGACAAAACGGGCGGAAGTTTTTGCAAGCGGGTCAGCGCAAAACTCCGCCCAGTCGCTGCCTTTTTATTGAGCTTATCCATTTTTTGGATTGCGTGCGCTTGGCTTCGGCGAAGCGAAGCGAGCCGACTTGTATATAGCCAAGCGCACGTCTAACTGCCATTTGGTAAAATAAGGAGGAAAAATGAAATACATAGAATGGTTAAATATCTGGCTTGAAAACTATATCAAGCCGTCTGTTAAAGTGAGAACCTATGAAAGATACTCACTAATTATAGACAAACATATTGCAAAAGATTTAGGTGAATATGAGATCAAAACTCTTTCTGCGCTCGTATTGCAAAATTATATTACTCAACTATTGCAAAATGGTAATTGCAAAACAGGCAAAGGATTATCGGCAAATAGCGTGAACTCGGTAATATCATTGATACAAAGTTCGCTTAAAACAGCGAATATGTTGGAAATTACAGAAGAATATTCGGCAGATAAGATAAAACGCCCCAAACTTACAGAAAAACCTGTAGAATGTTTTTCTATGCAAGAACAAAAACAAATCGAGCAAGCCATATTGAACAGCAAGAAAGATAAATTGTACGGTATTTTACTTTGTCTATATAGCGGACTTCGCATCGGAGAACTGATTGCTTTACAATGGGACGACATCGACTTAAATAAAGGCATTCTTACCATTTCTAAGTCATGCCATGACAGTAAAATCGGTCTCGTTGTAGACGAGCCTAAAACGGTTAATTCGCGCCGTCTGATTCCGATACCTAAACAGCTTTTGCCAATATTAAAAGCAAAAAAGAAAAACAGCCGTTCATCTTACTTTGTTTCTGCAAAAGGAAATGCCGTTTCAGTCCGTTCCTATCAGCGAAGTTTTGAATTACTATTGAAAAAACTAAAAATTACTCACAAAGGATTCCACTCGCTCAGACATACGTTTGCCACTCGTGCTCTTGAATGCGGTATGGATGTAAAGACACTCTCTGAAATTCTTGGGCATAAAAATCCTACGATAACTCTGAATCGCTATGCTCACTCTCTTATGGAGCACAAGCAGGATATGATGAATCGGCTTGGGAAATTGCTGTAAACAAAAATGTGCGTTGATTAATATAATTAACGCACATTTTTTATTATATTATAACAAAAAATAAAGTATAACGCAAGTTTTTTTTGTCTTTTAACGTATTTTTTTATGACCATATAGAGAAAATTTGTACATCAAATATATTATTCAATGAACAAACATAGCGAAAAAAGTACATCAAAATTTAAGAGGCGATTATGAGAAAAAAAATTATACTATCTCTATTTTTAGTGCTTATTGGAATTAGTTTGCTTTGCATTACTGCTTGCTCAAATATCAACACGGAAAAACAGTATCAAGATTTTGCTGAAGCTGCAGCACAACAAATCATATCCAATACTTTGAAGTCTCCGAGTTCTGCCATATGGAATGAAACATCATATATTGAGGATAACGGTCAAGGAATGTATGTGGTATATGTCGATGTAGAAGCGACTAATAGTTTTGGAGCTTACATTCGTTCCAAATTTTTCGTTATAGTCAAAGACATAAATTTAGAAGAAAAAACATTCAGTTATTCAAAATTGTTTCCATATTATGAGTGTTCCGGTAAAAATGATACATATAGTTTAGATGTATTGAAAATGCTGAATAATTACGATGGCCAATCTGAAAATACAGAAGGAAACGGTGATGGTAATAACAACCCCGAAGATCCCACAGATCCGGAAGGCGGTAATAATGATAACAAGCCCGAATCGTCTGCCGATAAAGTAACAGTATCTTTTATCAGTGACGGAAATATTGTTTCAAGAAATGAGATAGAAAAAAATACACAAATTGATTCTGCTCCGACGGTTGAAAAAAAGAATTATAAATTTCTTGGATGGTTTTTAGAAAAACAAGAAATATCGTTTCCTTATACCGCAGTCAACTCCGTAACTTTTGTTGCTAAATGGGAAGGAATTGATTGCCGGTATAGAACTAATAATGACGGCAGTGTACAAGAGCACACTGTAAAATATGGCGAGAAAGTAAATATTTTACCTGTAACCAAAGACGGATATATTTTTAAGGGGTGGTATTATGGCGATGAACAAATTACAGACGAGCAAGGCGTATGTTTAGAGCCTTGGCATTATTCCGAACAAATAGAACTTACTCCCAAAATGGATTTAATAACCTATGATATTTGCTATGAAGTGAATTCCTATGGAGGAAAAATTGTCCATGAAGGAATTTCTAACAGATTTTTCTCGTTTGAAGTCTCTGCCCAAGATGATTACTGTGCCCCGATTATAACTGCAGAGCCTGATAACGGATATAAGTTTGTTAAATGGAGCGACGGTTCAACCGATCCTCAAAGGCAGGACACAAATATTCATGAGGATATAACAATAACAGCTGAATTTGTCAGAGTCTATAATTTAACTTTTACAGCAGGAGAAGGTGGAACGATACAAGGAGAAACTTCACAAATCGTAGATGAAGGAGCAACCCCTACGTCGGTTACTGCGGTTCCCGATGAAGGTTATCGGTTTGAAAGATGGGAATATGTTGTTTACGATACAACTGACTATTTCTGGTCTCCAACGATAACTCCGACACTAGACGATATAGACCTTTTGCTTGGAATGGAGTATAGGGCTATTTTTACCAAAATAGCATATACCGCAACATATAAAACAAATTTAGGCTATGTGGGAGGATTGCTGCAATACGATTTTTCTGAAAATAGTGGAGATAAAAATCCAAACGATTATAAACCGGAAGGAAAGCACTTCTTCGAGTTTGCCATTACAATCGATAATAATTATTCTGCCCCGATTATTACCGCTAAAGCTAATAATGGATATAGATTTGTTAAATGGAGCGACGGTTCAACCGATCCTCAAAGGCAGGACACAAATATTCACGAGGATATAACAATAACAGCTGAATTTGTCAGAGTCTATAATTTAACTTTTACAGCAGGAGAAGGTGGAACGATACAAGGAGAAACTTCACAAATCGTAGATGAAGGAGCAACCCCTACGTCGGTTACTGCGGTTCCCGATGAAGGTTATCGGTTTGAAAGATGGGAATATGTTGTTTACGATACAACTGACTATTTCTGGTCTCCAACGATAACTCCGACACTAGACGATATAGACCTTTTGCTTGGAATGGAGTATAGGGCTATTTTTACCAAAATAGTTTAATGGAAGAAAGGATATTAAAATGTTATCAAATCAAGTAATTTGTTTGATGCTGGATTTTAATTAAGGAAAAAGCATGCAAAGACAATTAGAATCGCAATGTTATGGAATGGTAATAGAGACAACATTGGCTATACCTAATCGTATTGGGCATCTGACGTGGTCCATTATGCCTAAAGAAATCGCTTTAGCATATGCTCAGAACTAAAAAACAACAAAATGGAAAACATCATAAGGGGCGTCAATAGAAAACCATTTGCGTAATATTATTAGTATTTATAAAATAAGCCTTATGCTTCAAACGTATAAGGCTTATTAAATATGCAATATATTAATACTCTAAAATCATATATCTCTTTCTTATAGCGTTCTTCCTATGCCATATACGACCTCTGCCTATTCCGAGTTCTGCCGTTATTTGGGATTGTGTCATTCCGCACATACAGCAATTTATGATAGCGAGTTCCAGATCGGAAAGATTCAATGCTTCTATGATTGCATCTGCTTTGTCGTAATTCCATTCTTCTTTTTCAAAGCAATTTACTGGATCTGCTGGATATGCTTTATAGTCAGTTACATCAATATGCTCCGTTCTTTTAGCCTTTCTGCACAATCCGTCGATATATCTGCCAACTTCTCTGTAGCAGGCTAATTTTATTGTAATGTTCTTGCCGATGCGGTCTTTTCCATAATCGTCGTAAACGCTTTTTCCTGCAAATTGCCAAAGGAAGCATATTGCAATCTGCGCGCAGTCGTATCCATCTGTAACGACGTAATCTCTTTCGCCCATATGATGCAAGTCTTTGATGAAATCGACATACAGTTTATCCGCAACGTCGAAATCGTATTTTTTGATCGTGCGTAAAGACTGTAACGCAATCATTTCACCCATCAATTTGACCGTTTCTTCCGAGATCGGCTCTGCAAAGAGTTCGCTTTCATCTTCGTACTTCCCGTTAGAGAATTTTTTTACCAGTAATTCCATATTCAATACCTCCGAAATTTTCTGCCGTTTCCGGCAAAGAGCGAAGGTGCATAGGACGATAAAAACACTATAACTTGCAAGTACGGTCTGCAAAAGTCAACGGAACAAAGCCAAAATCGTTGCTTTCAATTTTTATACCTTTAACGCATAGCAAAAAGCCGAGCAAAAAACCTTCTTGCCCGGCATAATTACTATTTAATCTATTTATTCTACAACGATTTTGCGACCGTTGACTTCTGCGAGAACTATGCTACCATAGCGAAACGGAAACGGCAAATTTCGGAAGGAAAAAAATGAAATAAAACATAAAAACTCAATTACTGGATATCAGACAATAAAATACCCAGCCAAAACTCTTTGTCGTTTACAAAAAGGTTCGACTGGGTATCGTGTGGTGGAGCTGAGGGGAGTTGAACCCCTGTCTGAAAAAGTTTGAAAGGCACTTTCTACACGCTTATTGAACATATGATTGTCCCTTATACTCTCTATTCACGGAGGGTAGTTTGGCAAGCCTTTGAGAGGCGTCGGGCGTTAAAGGCGTATGCACCCGATCCTAGTCCACTAACTGATGCCGATTTCCAAGCCGTGGAGTCTTGGGTCGACAGGCCTGCTGTTAGGCAGCGAAAGCCATTTGTTTGTTATTATTTGCGTTTAATTTTAATTTTCCGTTTTTACGAAGACGAGCCTTCGGCGTGCTTATACCCTGCTCCCTTCCCCATCGAATCCGGTACAGCCCCGTATGGATAGCGTGCGTATGATTGCACTTCGGGAATTATATGAACGCACAGAAAAAGCTTTTTCCGCATGTTCGTATCAGTGTAATTATTATATTGATTGCAAATACTTTTGTCAAGGCTAATAATATGTAATTATTGCCAAAAAGGTGCGGATATTACACGAATTCGGTTGCAAAAAGAATCTGCAAAATCAACTAATATAAGACAGCGAGCGGAATTTTTGGCTTTACAATATTAATTTTCATTCGAAACGTTGAGATGAACGAAGATTTTTTAATATAAGGTTTACAGTCATCGGCACGCTTTTAGCGGTATAAATACTGAATGTATTTATTCTTGAGTTCAGCAAAAACCGAATGTATATAAAAGGTAAATTGTGAATAAAGATTTCGTTATAACGGCACAATATCGAAAAATGTATGCTATAATGGGTGACGGAAGAAAAAGGAGGCTTATATGGCTACACTGATAGCGTATTTTTCGAGAGGCGGCTACAACTACGTCAACGGCGATATAATCGAACTCAAGGAAGGTAACACCAAGGTTGCCGCAAAGAAGTTGCACGATATCGTAGGCGGAGATTTGTTTGAAATAGCGCAAGAAAACGACTATTCCGACGATTACCGCGAATGCGTGGCGCAGGCTAAAAAAGATTATCTCGAAGGAGTACGTCCCAAGCTGAAAGCCTACCCCGAAAACATAGAAAAATACGACAGGATATATCTGGGCTACCCCAACTATTGCGGAACTATGCCCGTAGCTGTCTTTGCCTTTCTGGAGAAATACGGATTTGACGGCAAGACGATACTTCCATTCTGCACCAATGAAGGAAGCAAGATGGGCAAAAGCGAAAGAGACATCAAAAACGCATGTCCGCACGCAGTGCTTAAAGAAGGGCTGTCCTTGCACGGCGCCGACGTACAGAATTGCGACTCTCAACTTAAAGAATGGGTTGAGAAAACACGTAACTGAAACGTGAGGTTTTCAAATTAATTCATTGTCAAAAATTGTCGTCATTTCCCCCCTTAATGTGACAATCAACAAAAAAATACGGTTCACGCCGTATTTTTTTATAGTTTTTTAACAGATAATGCTAATTACCCGCAAAAAAACGCATAGAAAATTTGATTTTATTACATAAAACAATTATTTAATCCATATTTGAAAGCAATTTGCACTTAAACGTTTGACATTGCATTTTTGCGGCAGTATCATTGTGGGCGAAAAGGGAAACGCAAAAAATGAAAGCTCTCGATCTGGCAAATAAAAAAGTCTTTTCCACAGTACTGAAACTTACCCTGCCCGCAATGTTGGCGCAGTTTGTGAGCGTATTATATTCTATCGTGGACAGAATGTATGTGGGCAACATAGAGGGCACGGGCGACATAGCGCTTACGGCACTCGGAGTTTGCGCACCTGTGGCAACGCTTCTGACGTCTTTCGGAAACCTTGTGGGACTGGGCGGCGCACCGCTGTTTGCAATGGCTCTCGGCGAAGACGATATGCCCAAAGCAAAAAAAATTCTTGCCAACGCACTCGTTATGCTTTTAGGTCTTGCCGTAGTGACGATGACGCTCACTTTTGCGCTTGCAAAGCCCTTGCTCATGACGTTCGGCGCAAGTACGGCGACATATTCTTATGCAAGACAATATCTGTTGATCTACACTGCAGGAACGCTTTTCAGCGTGGTATCCACGGGTCTCAATCAATTTATTATTGCGCAGGGCTATTCGGGTATCGGCATGGCGACTACGCTCATAGGCGCAGTGGCAAATATAGCGCTCGATCCGCTTTTTATTTTTACGTTTAACATGGGCGTAGGCGGCGCAGCGCTGGCAACTATCATTTCGCAATTTTTGTCTTTTGTCTTTGTGATCGTATTCTTGTTTCTCAAAGGCACAAAATGCAGACTTTCCTTTGGCGGATACGACGTCAAAACAATCCTTCGAATATTCAAGATGGGCATTTCGCCTTTTATAATCGTTGCGACAGACAGTATTATAATCATCGCCAGCAACATATGTCTTAAAGCTTACGGCGGCGACGACGCTGACATGTGGATAAGTTCGCTTACCGTCGTGCAGGCGTTTTTATCTATCATCACTATGCCTATGCTGGGCATAAGCACGGGAAGCCAGCCTGTCATAAGTTTTAACTACGGAGCACGCAATGCCGACCTCATAAAGCGCGGCGAAAAATGCATACTCGGCATGTGTATTGCTTTTGCGAGCATAATGTTTGCGCTGTCTTTTGTAGTGGCAAAACCCTTCGTATCTCTTTTCACCGACAACGAACGGATATCTCAATACAGCGTATGGGGCATAAGAATATTTATGATCGGCATAATTCCTCTCGCCTTCCAGTATGCGTTTGTAGACGGCATGACGGCAATGGGACAGCCGCAGTTTGCGATAGTTCTTTCGCTGACCAGAAAACTCGTATTGTATCTTGGCGCTACTCTGCTTTTGCCCAGACTATGGGGAGCGCAAGCGGTATTCTATGCCGAACCGATAGCCGATATAGGCGCAGCTGTATTATCTACCACGGTATTTCTCATATTCTTCCCCAAGATACTTAAAAACCGTTGTAACTCCGACAAGGTAAAAACTGAATCCTCTTATAATCCTAACTCCTCTATTGATGTTGCGCAAGATAATCCTGAACAGAAAGAAAACTCAAGCATATGCGAAACGACATCGGAAAGCGAAAACAAAAACAACGTTCTTTAAGCGCTATCATCAATTAAAGCAACTCACCTTTTACGTCGTATATAAAAGTCCATATAAAAAAGCACTTTGCAAACCGCAAAGTGCTTTTATGATAAAATCTATTATTTTCTGGATTGCACGGCTTTTGCCATTGTCTGAATAAGCGAAAGTTCGGGATCTGACGAATCGCAGGCAAAATGCCAAATCATAACTCCTCCCACGCCGCTATCGACGGCATAACACGTCTTATCTTTTACAATCTGAATACCGTTGTAGTAATTGGAAAGAGGCGGATATTCCTTGCCGTCAAGGTCGGTATAAGGCTGGGTATAAGAATTTTCCCAAGGTAAAATTTTATCTGCCACATCCTTATAGTTGCCCCAGAAAGTTGCTCCGTCGACGGGACGGGAATAGAAAGGTATTCCGAGATTTATCTTGGACATATCCACTCCTTTAGAACGGAATTTCTCAAGAATATCGTAACATGACTTGTAGAATGTCGAATGATTACCTCTTTCGTCAAACGAGTCATAAGCCATGACCTCTATCTGATCAAGTACCTTCAAATCGTTTTTAGTAAACATCTTTATGCCAAGTTGCCAATCGGAAATTGCCGCCGTCAACAATTTGCCCTCGGGCAAAGCTTCGTCGAGATCCTTGAGGAATGACTTATAAACGCTGTACGACTTTAATTTGTAAGGATACTCGTAGTCGAAAGAAATTCCGTCGAACGAAAATTCCTCGATTACTTTAAGAACGTTGGAAATCAGCTTGTCTTTATTATCTCCCATTGCCGCTGTATGACGCTGTTCGGCATCCATTCCGTCCTGATAAAAGTCTTTATTGCCGAGAATGGTAGCGACAATCTTCGCCTCGGGATTGTATTTACGCACAAGTTGCAAAGCGTAATTCAACGCTTGTTTCCCGTCTATTGTCTCTCCGTCTTTTTCATAGTCCTGAAAAACGATATTTCCCTCCTTGTCGAGATATAGAGTGCCGAATACGTTGAACTGCGTCACTGCCGAAAATTTTTGAGCGTATTCCTCACCGAGATACAGTGCACTGTCCACGGTCAAATATGACATGATTCTGAAGTTGTCGTCCTTATCGGTAGACTTGACGTCATATGCTTCCAAATCGTCGATTTCCCATTCGCCGTCACATTGCAATACTTCTATACGCACAGACGAAAGCGTGATTTCGTCGAATGCACAATATCTGTAACCGTCTATAAAATCGTTGCCGTAAAAAGCCTCAACCGAATCGTCGGCATAAAGTCTAAAAGAAGTCACGCTGCCGCTTTTTTCCTTGAGTACAAGAGTGTTGAGCGTTACGTCTTTGCCAAAGTCAAAAACAACGCTATCGCCCTGTCCGCCTGACGTCTTGTCAAAACTGCCGCCCTTTGCAAGATTAGTAAAATTATCCTTGATTGCGTCGGGCGTAGAATCGGAACACCCCGTAAGCGTCAATAAATATACGCAAAGCATTACTGCAATCAAACTGCACACAATAATAATTTTCATAGCTTTTCCCTCTTGTGTCATTATACCATGTATTTTGTAAGTATTCAATATCTCCTGCCGCCTTTTTCTACGGGCATTAACGCTTATTTTAATTTCTGACTATTCTATGGATTTTGCCCAAAAAAAAATAAAGCCTCCCGAAAATCGAGAGACTTTAACTTATGTTGCAAAAAAGCTTTTATTTATTATCAGTTTTTGGAATAGATTATATCGTCATCGTCGTCTAAATATGTAATCTCGCACTCTTTGCGAATGCCGAGTCTGTCTTCTTGTCCTTTGAATCTTGAAGGAAGCGTGATTTTGTCTAGTGATACGCAATCTCTAAAAGCTCCGTATCTAATATTTACCACGCTAGAGGGTATTGATATATTATTTAATGTTTCGCAACCACCAAAAGCACACACACCGATACTTGTCACGCTAGACGGAATTTCTACACTTTTCAACGATTTACAACCGCTGAAAGCCTCGTCTCCTATGTTTTTTACACCATTAGGAATGCTAACCTTATCTCCTTCTCCTTTATACTTTACTAATATACTTTTTATTTCGAAGTCGTTCGTATTTATTTTTTCTTGTGGATTTGTAGGAGGCGTATTTACAGAAGACTTATTTTTAGCATGAGTTATCTCAATATCTTTGTAAGTAATTCTACAACCATATTCTTCAAGCTTTTTTGCAGCATTTGTCCCCTCAAACCATGTCGGAAGAGTAGCTCTTTTTAGTGATTCACAACCTTCGAAAACATTTCTGCCACAGCTTTGCACACTCGATGGTATTTCTATACTCTTTAATGAATTACACTTATAAAAAGCATCTTCTCCAATGCTCCTCACACCAGACGGGATTTCTATAATCTGCATTAAGGTACATTCCCAAAAAGCACACTCCCCGATGTCTTTTACGTCTTCGGGTATAATACTTGCATTACAGCCCGCTATCAATGTTTTACTTTGCTTTTCTATGATACAGTTATTCTCTGAATAATAATAGAGATTGTCTTTTGCGACTTCTATATGATTCAGATTATTACAGGATGCCAAAATACCTTTTCCGATTTTTGTCACGCTAGAAGGGATTGATATACTCTTTAATGAATTACACTCATAAAAAGCCCACGCTCCGATACTTTCCACACCAGGTTGTATTTCTATACTCTTCAACGATTCACACCAAGCAAAAGCGCTCTCTCCTATACTTCTCACACCAGGTTGTATTTCTATACTCTTCAACGATTTGCAACCCCAAAAAGCCTCCTTTCCGATGCTTGTCACACTGGAAGGGATTACTATACTCTGTAATGATCTGAGAAAAAAAGCCTCGCATCCTATGGCTGTTACGCTGTCGGGAATAATAACTTTTCCACCTTTACCTTTATATTTTACCAGTGTGCCACGTTTAATCTTTAGTCCCCTTGTATTTTTATTTCTATGAAACAATCTATTAAACAATGCCATAATTTTTTCTCCTTTGTATTTGTTTATTAGTTATCAGTTTTTGGAATAGATTATATCGTCATCGTCGTCTGTGTATGTAATTTTGCACTCTTTGCGAATACCGAGCCAGTCTTCTTGTCCTTTGAATCTTGTAGGAAGCGTGATTTTGTTTAGTGATTTACACCCTTCAAAAGCCCTCCATTCTATCCTTTCCACACTAGTAGGGATTACTATACTTTCTAATGATTTGCAATAGATAAAAGCACTCTCTCCTATACTTGTAACACTAGAAGGGATTGATATACTCTGTAATGAATAACATCTATTAAAAGCCCCCCTTCCTATGCTTGTTACACCAGAAGGGATTTCTACGCTCGTTAATGATTCACACCCCCAAAAAACACACTCTCCTATACTTGTCACGCTAGAAGGGATTGATATACTCTCTAATGATTTACACTCAAGAAAAGCCCCATTTCCTATACTTGTCACACCAGAAGGGATTTCTACGCTCGTTAATGATTCACACCCCCGAAAAGCCTCCTTTCCTATGCTTGTCACACTTGAAGGGATTGATATACTCTCTAATGATTTACACTCATAAAAAGCCCACGCTCCGATACTTTCCACGCCAGGTTGTATTTCTATACTCTTCAACGATTCACAACCCCAAAAAACACACTCTCCTATACTTGTCACGCTAGAAGGGATTGATATACTCTCTAATGATTTACAATCACTAAAAGCCAGCTCTCCTATACTTTCCACACCAGGTTGTATTTCTATAATCTTTAGTGAATAACACCGGTAAAAAGCGAACTTCCCTATACTTTCAACACTAGATGGTATTTTTACACTCTCTAACGATTTACATTTGCAAAAAGCCCACCCTCCGATACTTGTCACACTGTCTGGGATAAAAACATTAACGTCTTTTCCTTTATATTCTACCAGTGTGCCACGTTTAATCTTTAGACCCTTTGATTTTTTCTTTTTATGAAAAAATGCCATTTTCGTTTCTCCTTTGTATTTATCAATCAGTTTTTGGAATAGATTATTTCGTCATCGTCGTCTGTGTATGTAATTTTGCATTCTTTGCGAATGCCAAGCTTGTCTTCTTGTCCCTTGAATTTTGTAGGAAGCGTGATTTTGTTTAGTGATTTACACCCTTCAAAAGCCCTCCATTCTATCCTTTCCACACTAGTAGGGATTACTATACTTTCTAATGATTTGCAATAGATAAAAGCACTCTCTCCTATACTTGTCACACTAGAAGGGATTGCTATACTCTTGAGTGAAGTACACCAACTAAAAGCTCTCTCTCCTATACTTGTTACGCTTGAAGGGATTGCTATACTCTTGAGTGAAGTACACCAACTAAAAGCCCGCTCTCCTATGCTTGTCACACCAGAAGGGATTTCTATGCTCTCTAGTGATTTACACCCCCAAAAAGCACTCTCTCCTATACTTGTAACACTAGAAGGGATTTCTATACTCTGTAATGAATAACATCTATTAAAAGCCCCCCATCCTATGCTTGTTACACCAGAAGGGATTTCTACGCTCGTTAACGATTTACACCCCCAAAAAACATACTCTCCTATACTTGTCACACTAGGCGGTATTTCTATACTCTCTAATGATTTACACTCATGAAAAGCCCCATTTCCTATACTTGTCACACCAGAAGGGATTTCTACGCTCGTTAATGATTCACAACCCAAAAAAGCCTCCTTTCCTATGCTTGTCACACCAGAAGGGATTTCTATACTCTCTAATGATTTACACCCCCAAAAAGCATGATCTCCTATACTTGTTACGCTAGAAGGGATTGATATGCTCTGTAACGATTCACACCCCCAAAAAGCACTCTCTCCTATACTTGTTACGCTAGAAGGGATTGATATACTCTCTAATGATTTGCACCTACAAAAAGCACTCTCTCCTATACTTGTTACGCTGGAGGGGATTTCTATACTCTTCAACGATTTGCAATCACTAAAAGCCTCGTGACCTATGTCTGTTACGCTGGAGGGAATAATAACTTTTCCACCTTTACCTTTATATTTTACTAATACACTTTTGATCTCAAAGTCACTCATATATCTCAACTCCTTTAATTTATCAGAATATCATTAATAATTATAATATACTACGATTATATATGTCAATAGACAGCACGACTGTTGACACCGTTTTGCTTTTACGGAATTGTTTTTGTGAAGCGTTTTGTCTTTAGGTATTTGATTGTATCTTCCGATAAAAAAGACGGCTGATGCCGTCTTGAATTTTACAAATTATCTGTGATGAGCAATAACCTTTTACGATTTATCTTTGTCAGTCTTGCTTGCTTTCGTCTGTCGGTTGACTTCCGTCGTCTTGAATATGTTCGTCGGCATTATCTGTTTTCTCGTCATCCGTATCTTCACACAATGCGGCTCCGTTTTCGCCTTCTTCGCCGCCTTCTGCTATATATTCCGCAGTATGCAAAGCGTTAGCCTCGGGATAAGCGGACAACATAGGCATAATTTCCTTGCCTTTTTTTCTCTCGAAATAGTTGCGTGTGATACGGGTAACGACTCCGCCGAGTACGAACAATGCGATAAGGTTGGGAATCGCCATAAGTCCGTTGAAAAGGTCGGCTAAATCCCACACTAAAGTTACGCCGGATATTGCGCCGACAACTATAAGCGCAACGTAAATGATTTTGTAAATTATAGCGTACTTGCCGCCGAATATATACTCGAAAGACTTCTCGCCGTAATACGCCCAAGACAAAATCGTCGTAAAGGCAAACAGAGGCAGAATAATACAGAAAACTACGTTTCCGAAGGTGCCGAAGCTTTCGACAAATGCGATTTGAGTGAGATTAGCGCCGCCGTCAACGGTAGCGTTCACATCGTACACGCCCGACGTGATAAGCACGAGCGCAGTAAGCGTACAAATAATTATAGTATCGAGAAATACACCGAAGATTCCCCACAGACCTTGTTTGACGGGCTCTCTCGTATCGGAAGCACTGTGTGCGATTACCGAGCTTCCGAGACCTGCTTCGTTGGAGAAAATACCTCTTGCGAGACCGTATCTCATTGCTCTCATGAAGGCATAACCCAGCACGCCGCCGCCTACGGCTTTTATGCTGAAAGCGTTGGAAAAAATCATACCGAGCGCCGAAGGGATCTGCTTGGCGTTCATAAAAATTATGACGATTGCCATTACGATAAACGAAAGGCACATAAAAGGTACTATCATGGAAGCAATCTTTCCTATTCTTTTGACTCCGCCGATTATGATCAATGCGATAAGCACCGCAACGATAAGACCCGTAAGCCATTGGGGCATGGAAAAACCGCCGTCGAGCGTAGTGGCAATAGTATTGACCTGCACCATATTCATGCCGAAAGAAGCAAGCATGCAGAATATGGCAAATACTATCGCAAGCCACTTGAGACCGAGTCCTTCTTCGATATAGTACATAGGTCCGCCGACGTAATGTCCGTCTTTGTTTTTCTTGCGATAATAGATACCGAGAACGTTTTCTGCATAGTTTGTAAACATACCCACAAAAGCCGAAGCCCACATCCAGAAGATAGCTCCGGGTCCGCCTGCAACGAGAGCCGTAGCGACTCCGACGATATTACCCGTACCGACAGTACCCGCAATCGCAGTGGAAAAAGCTTCAAACTGTGACAAACTTTTGCCATTGCCCTTGAGTGCCTGTTTCTGACCGAGTGCGCCGATAGTGTTTTTGACGGCATAGGGAAATTTAGTAACCTGCATAAATCTGTTGCGCACGGTAAGATATATGCCTACTCCTAGAATAAGCACGACCATAGGTATTCCCCACAGGATATTATCGTTGACAAAAGAAATTATTTTGGATAAAGTTTCCACTCTCTACCTCGCATATGCAGACATTCAAATTAAAACATAACGATTATAACACATACGCCAAAATATGACAAACGTATTGCCTTAAAAACGCCAAAGAGGAGTTACTTTGCTTTTTCAAAAGCGTTTTATGTGGAAAATTTCGGGATATATTAAAAAATTTTTTGTTTTTTATATCCGTTTTGTATATATTGACTCGCTTTAATTTTTGTAATTATTGATAATTTTTTGAATATAGTCTCCATGTCTTTTACCGTTTTGTCCATATAAATTTTAAGTTAACTTTAATTTTGCCGATTTTTTTTGTGTAAAGTTCTTGTAATTACGCTTTGTCAGTGATATAATATAGTCAATAAAAATTCACAAATTTTTCAGGAGGTTATTATGAAGAAGAAAGTATTTCTTTCCGTTGCAATCGTGGTACTTGCCGTAATGCTCGTTTCCGTATTCGTTGCTTGTACTCCCAGTCAAGAAAAAGTTGACGAAAAATTTAAGGAAGAAGGCTATGTAGGTGTTGCTACGTCTTTGGGCGACTACAAAGGTTCTATCTACACCAAAATTACTGAAACCATCACCGTATTCTGGTTTGAAAACAGCGACGATGCAAAGGCTGCTTACGAAGATCTCAAGAGCGATGACTCCAAGAAGAATCTTTGCAAGAAAGGCAACGCTATTGCATTCGGCACCGAAGGCGCAATCGAAATCTTCAAGAAGATTATCTGATCTAATCGGGGTTAATAAAAAAGAGAGGGCAAGTACCTCTCTTTTTTTTGCGCTTTTTGCATCAATCGAAATCTTCGTCGTCGTCAAAATAACTTCTGTCAAAAAATTCTTTAAGCGTAATTCCCGCCCCTTGGCAAAATTTTTTAAGAGTAGATACTTTAGGACATTTACTCTTTCCTACCATAAAATCAAATATAGTCGAAGGAGTTATCCCGGAGTCCAGACATAGTGAAGTGAGCGATTTCTGTCGCTCTTTGACGAGTTCTTCTATTCTCTTTCTAACCGCTTGCTCTATTGTCATTTCCAAACCTTCTTACGGTATTTCGTATTAAGTTTATAAATTATTTGCATTTTTGTCTTACGAAGTTTCGTATGTCAGCTAAACACGATTGTAAAAATCAAAACATAATCGAAATCATAAATAATTGCTTTGCTTATTGCCCCCGCCCGTTTGACATAATACAGTCTTTTATATTATACTAAATGTGTAAAATTTTTAATTTATCACATTTTGTGACAGGAGACATATGGACAAAAAACCTTTTGTTACGTTAGACCAAATAAAAGAAATAGTTAAAAAATACCCTACGCCTTTTCATATTTACGACGAAAAAGGCATAAGAGAAAATGCAAGACTGCTCAAAAAAGCATTTGCGTGGAACAAAGGATTCAAGGAATTTTTTGCTGTAAAAGCTACTCCTAATCCTTATATCTTGCAGATACTCAAAGAAGAAGGCGCAGGCGTTGACTGCTCGTCGTTGACCGAACTTATGATGTCCGACAAAGTAGGATTCAAGGGCAAGGAAATCATGTTTTCTTCCAACGTTACGCCCAAAGAAGACTTTGCTCTCGCCGCTAAACTCGGCGCAATAATCAACTTCGACGACCTCACACACATAGACTATTATAAAGAAATCGCTCCTTTCCAGGAGACGATGTGCTGCCGTTATAATCCGGGCGGAGACTTTACTCTTAACAACGAAATTATGGACACGCCCAAGGACGCAAAATACGGCATGACCAAAGACCAAATCAAAATTGCATATAAAAAACTCAAGGACTACGGCGTAAAGCATTTCGGTATTCACGCATTTTTGGCAAGCAATACGGTAGGTACGGGATACTATCCCAAGCTCGCCGAAATTCTCTTTAAGCTCGCCGTGGAAATCCAACAGGAAATAGGAATACACTTTGCGTTTATCAACCTTTCGGGCGGCGTAGGCGTACAGTACCGTCCCGGCAAAGAAGGCAATGACATCATAGCTATCGGCGAAGGCGTACGTCAGGCATACGAAAAAATACTCGTACCCGCAGGCATGGGCGACGTGGCTATCTATACCGAACTCGGCAGATTTATGCTTGCTCCCTACGGTGCGCTCATCGCAAAAGTAATCCACAAAAAACATATCTGGAAAGAATACGTCGGACTCGACGCATGCGCAGCTAATCTTATGCGTCCCGCAATGTACGGCGCTTACCATCACATCACCGTACTCGGCAAGGAAAACGCTCCTCTGACATACAAATGCGACGTCACGGGCGGACTGTGCGAAAACAACGACAAATTCGCAGTTGACAGAATGTTGCCCGAAGTGGAAATCGGTGATTATGTCAATATCCACGACGCAGGAGCACACGGCTTCGCTATGGGATACAACTACAACGGAAAACTCCGCTCTGCCGAACTTCTTCTCAAGGAAGACGGATCGGTAAAGCTCATACGTCGTGCGGAAACTCCCGAAGATTATTTTGCTACTCTCGACTTTACGCCGTTTGAGAAAAACAAAAACTGAAATCGCAAAAAAGCGACTGTAAAATTGACCGCAAGACAAAAACGTCGGGCTGTCAATTCAAACAGATAAATTAAAAAATTCAGGGGATCAGGTTAAAAAAATTAAAGGGGGATGCCATGAAAAACATTTTCAAAGGAAAAAAGCAACAACCTGCCGATGAACCTTCGCAAGTTCAGGAGCAATCAACGACTGCCGACGTCCAACAGTCCGTGCAGGCAGAAGGACAGACGCCTCAAAAAGCCGAAAAGAAGAAGATGAGCAAACTTAAAATATTGTCCATTGTCTGGACGGTATTTATGTTCGGTTTTTACATCTTCAAAGACGCTATGCGTATCAATAAATACGGATGGCTCGACGCAGTAAATATCATCACTACGGTATTTCTCGCTTTGCAGATAATATTGTTTGTAGTATTTACGGCAATTGCGGCAAAGGACAAACAAGACGCCAAAAAACGCAAAAAGACTCTCAAATGGGTCAAGAAAATCAAAAAGCTGTCTTTGAAAATCACCACCTTCGTTACGTCCGTATTGATCATCGTCGGTGCCGACTTCGCATCGCTCGGAATCCTCGATATCCTCTCTATCGTCGTAGCGGGTATATCTTTGCTCCTCTTTATTATTTCCCTTATCAGATTGCTCGTAATGGAAATAATCAAAGCGAAAATTGCAAAGAAAACACAAGAAATGAAAGAAAAACGCACACAGGCAAAAGCTGCCAAAGAAAACAAAACCAAGTGATTTTTCTTATAAAAGACTATACGATAAATACCGCCGAGAGGCGGTATTTTTTTATGCTTTTGTAAAAGACATGTATGAAAAAAGTAATTTTGTGCTTATTATAAGCAATATATTAGTTTCGACTATTGTTAAATAAAAATTTTTGTGATAAAATTATGATACTGTCAATATCCGCAATTATATGCCAATAAAATGTTGCGTATAATTGTTTTGTTATTACAGACCAAAAAGGTGGTAAATACTATGAAAAAGAAAATATTGATTTTCTGCGTAACTATATTGCTCGTCATATCCGCAGTTTCTCTCGCAGGCTGTAGTTTTCTCGGGACTTTCCATACTGACCGTACCCCGTATTATATAGATGTGACGGAAGTGGAAGACCCCAACGCCGCAAATATTGTCGCAAACAACAATCTTTTTTCTGCTACAAGAATAATTGCGACTTTTTCAAACCAGAAAACCAGCGCAGGCAGCGGATTTATAGTTACGTCGGACGGATATGTCGTCACCAACAGACACTGCGTACTCATGTACGCATCGACAGGTAGCGACACCCCCTACAATCCTTTGGATAAGCCGTTGAGCGCAACATATAAAGTCGTATTTGCAGATAACAACACTCTGACCGCAGATTTGGTAGGTTACAGCAACGAAGCCGATTTGGCACTTCTCAAAATAAGAAAATATTACGACGGATCGGGTACGGCAACTTACGAACCCGTAACTCTTGCCGCTTCATCGGACATCTATTACGGCGACAGACTCTACACTCTCGGAAATCCCGAAGATTTGGGAATCATACTCACCGAACTCATGGTTTCTTCTCCCGGAATAAGACTTTCCGTAGACGATAACTTTGAGTCAATCATACTCGACGGAACGATAAACCACGGAAACAGCGGCGGTGCGATTTTCGATAAATACGGCAACGTCGTAGGCGTTATCTATGCACGTATCGAAGGCTCCAACAGCGACGCATACGGCATCGGATGCGGCATACCTCTCACAACTCTCAAAGAGTTTCTCGACGAAGCCGACGTAGAATATCAGGTTGCGACAGAGAACACGACTACTGAAAAATAAAGCACAAAACAGTCGGAAAACCGACATTTTCAGGGATAAGGGATATGGATACTAAAGACAAAAACCTCCATGCAGGTCACAGAGAACGTATGCGTGAAAAAGTGCAAAAGATGGGAATAGAGAATCTTCCTCAACACGAGATTCTCGAATTTCTGCTCTATCCTTTTATTCCGCTCAAAGATACCAACGTAATCGCACACGAACTCATCGACAAAGCCGGCGGTAGTCTCAATAAAGTTTTCAACTTGCCGTATTCCGTACTTATGAGCGTCAAAAACATGACTCGGAATGCCGCTCTTTTCCTGTCGTCCATGCCGCAGATAATACGGTTGTACGAACTTCAAAAACTGGGCGAAAAACCTATGCTGGATACGATAACTCACAGCGTGAATTACTTCCGTACGCTTCTTTGCGATCTCAACGAAGAAAAAATGTATTTGGCAATCGTCAACGCAAAAGGCAAACTCGTGGATAAATGCGAAATCGGCATAAGCAACAGTCAAGAGTGCACTCTCAACGTCAAAAACTTTATCAACAGAACCGCCAACGCAGGCGCCAACAATATCTTTATTGCGCACAATCACCCGTCGGGTGACAGCTCGCCGTCTATGGCAGATTACGACTTTACCCGCTGGCTCGTTTCGCTCTGCGAGATCATGGGACTCAAACTTATCGACCACATAATAGTCTCGACAGACGGATATTATTCGTTCAACGAACACGGCGATCTCAAACAATACAAGGACGTATATAGAGATTACATCAAATTCGCAACGGCAATGGATAAGTTCAGAATGTAAAATCCCTTCGCAATAACAGAGACGTTTTTCAAACTGTATTATTGCTTTACGAAAATAAGCGAAATTTTAATACAAACGCAACTAAAAAATAAAGCGACCGTGAGGTCGCTTTATTTATCGTTTTAATTAATTTTACAGCTTTATCAATACGCTGAAAGAATGCTTTTTGTTGGCGTCTATCATATAAGGCTTTTTAAGACTTGCGATTGCGGGCACGTCTCCGCCTACGCCTCTCTGCATACCGTCTACGCTTACCGTAAGTTTGTCTTCATACTTAAGTTCGTGCAGATGTTTAGCGTCATACAAAGCTCTCTTCGTATAAGGATGTACGGTCATTTCAAAAGGCTTTTCTACCGCTTTAAGCTGCATGCCGTCTTCTCCTCCGACTTTAGCATATCTTACAGAAGTATGGTTTCCGTTTTCTTGAGGGAAAAGATAATCGTGAATGTAGTCGGTAGCCTTGCCTTCGTAAAGTCCCAATTTTGCGGACGAAGCTCTGTCGCAATAGTTTTCGTGAGGACCTTTGCCGTAGAAACTCAATTTGTCTTCGCCCTTTGTCAGCTGCCACGTAAATCCGTATCTTTCCATCTTAAAGGCAGGCACGACGTCCATATCGAGTTTAACCGTACCGTCACCGTAGAAAGTATAAGTCGTCTTAAGGCTCCACAGATAATTCATGAACCAATTCGTTTTGATTTTTACGGTGCCGTCTTGTACTTTTACGCTGCTGCTCAACGCTCTCAAGGATTTTTCGGCGTATCTGAATTTACCGTAGCCGAGAATGATTTGTCCGACGAAAGCGGGAACTTGAGGCATGGAATCGTTGTCTATCGTAGCTCTCCAGAAATTGGGAACGACGGGTGATGACAATTTCTCTTTGCCGTCTCTTACTGCAGAGATAATTTTACCCTTGCGCACTTTATATACGGTGTTTCCGCATGTGATCTCATGCACACCTTTTTTCTTTGCATAACTTACCTTTTCGTTGGGAGCTTTGAAGGAGAAGTCGTAGTTTTTCAAAACAAACTGTTCGCTTGCCACAACATGTCCTTTTTCCGCATATGGCGTAGCCTTTTTGAGAGTCAGATATACATTGAGTACGACTTCCTTGTTATCGGGCAATGTTACGCTGTCGAGTTCGTAAGAAGTTACGCTGTCGGGCTCGCCTGCGGGCGCAATCTTCTGAACGTTCAGAACCTCGCCTTCGCAAACCGTCTCAACTCTCATGTCAAATTCGTCGAGGTCGGTAAATCTGTATCTGTTTTTAGCCGTGAGTTTGCCGTTGTCCAACGCAAAATCTACCTGACGGTATTGATGCTTGACTTCGTATAGTGCAGGGTTAGCCGAACGGTCTCCTCTGACGATACCGTTAAAAGCGAATCGTCCTGCGTTGGGTTTGTCTCCGAAATCTCCGCCGTACAACCACTTGTCTACGCCGTTTTCCGTTCTCTTTATAGTCTGATCGGCAAAGTCCCAGATAAAGCCGCCCGACAAACGGTCGTACTTCTTGAACATATCCCAATATTCTTTGAAATTACCCAGACTGTTGCCCATACAGTGAGCGTATTCGCATTCTATAAAAGGCTTATCCTTGTACATTTCGGGAGTATATTTAGTACCGAATATCGCCCACAATGCGGGACAGTGTCTGAAAGGTTTGTTTTCGGCAATGGCCTGCGTGTCTTCCATCTTGACGTACATGCCGCTGAGTACGTCGCCGACGTTGGCGGACTGGTCGGGATGGTAGTGAATAAATCTCGTCTTGTCGATATCGAGTACGGCTTGTTTCATCTTGACGAAGTTTTCACCGTAACCTGCCTCGTTACCGAGCGACCAGCTTATGATACAAGCGTGATTTTTGAGTCTTTGTACCATATTCGTAACTCTGTCCACGCATCTGCCCGTCCATTGAGGTTTACTTGCGGGAATTACGCGTGCAAGTCCGTGAGTTTCGAGGTTTGTCTCTGCCATTACAAGTATTCCCAACTCGTCGCAAAGTCTGTAAAATACATCCTGATTGGGATAATGGCTGTTACGGATAGCCGTGATATTGTTGGCTTTACAAAGCAACAAATCTTTTCTGATAAGCTCCTCGGGTACGGCATGACCGTAATCGGGATGGAATTCGTGTCTGTTGACGCCGCAGATCTTGATAGGCATACCGTTGAGAGTGATAAAAGGACCTCTGCCGTCTTTCATGGGTACGATCTCGATCTTTCTGAAACCGAATGCACACTTTCTGCAATCGACGAAACCGTTGTCGTCGGAAAGCGTTACTTCCACATCGTAAAGTTCGGGCTTTTCATGCGACCACAGCAAAGGCTTTTTGACTTCGGCACGCAAAGTAATCTTTGTTTCTTTGCCGTCGGCAAGTTGTATTTTCTCGCTCTTACATGACGCTATATTCTTACCGTTTTTAGTAAGATTGACAATGACCTCACCGTTGACTAGATCGCTGCGTCTTGCCCTTACGACTACATCCGCAACGAACTGTGCAGATTTGAAGTCGTCGGACAACTCCGAATATGTATAAAAATCTGCAATTTCTCTTTTGGGTTTGTATATGAGATATACGCTTCTGAAAATACCCGACAGACGCCACATGTCCTGGTCCTCGAGATAGCTGCCTCGACAATAACGGTAAACCGTTACGGCAAGTTTATTCTTACCCTTTTGGACATACTGCGTAATGTCGTATTCCTGCGGGCTGAAAGTATCTTCGCTGAAACCTACGCATTGTCCGTTGACAAATACCTCAGCAAGGCTGTTTACGCCGTCAAGTCTCAAAAATACGTTGTCGTCAGTATCCTCTACTTCAAACTCCCTCACGTAACATCCTGCGGAATTGCGGTTTTTCTTTACTTTGGGAATAGCCAAAAGATTGTACTGAACGAGCGAATGAGGATAAATATAGTTGGTGTAGATAGGAATATCGTAACCTTCTATCTGCCAGTCAGACGGAACTTTGATTTTGCCGAAATCTTTGATTTGAGCATTTTCGTTCTCGTATCCGCAAGGAATATCCTTGAGAGTAGGACAAAACTTGAATTGCCATTCTCCGTCAAGACATACGTTGCGAGCGTTGCCGTCGGCAGCATAAGGAAAACCGCTTGCCGATCTTTTTTCTACGTTTTTACTGAATTCTTTGGAATTGGTGATATCGAATTTTTTCATCTTTACCCCTTTAATTTTTATATAATATCGCTTTTATTATATAAATAATAAGCCGAAGTGTCAATACGAAGTTGTTTTTTATGAGATATTTTTCAAATATAGAATAAAATTACAAACATTATCGTGTGTTTGCTTTGATTTATACGAATAATACGACCGCCTCTCTATCAATTGACAAACCCGTGTCCCGAGGGATAAAATATCATCGAGCAAATAAAACTTGCCCCTCTTCTCAAACATGCGGATTTGCAATAGAACATATAAAGAAAGCAAAGCCCTTGGAGATTGGTGCAGAGTTGCGGTTTTGAAGAGAGTTCACGAGGGAGCGTACTTGTCGTACGTGACCGAGCGTAACTACTCGCACAAAATCGCAAATATGTGCCGATATACAAGGGCGCGATAGAATATAAAAGGAAGTAAAAGCCCTTGGAGATTAGCATGATTTTTGCTTTTCCCAGACCGACTATGACAGGAGCGTACTTGTCAGAAAAGACACACTAATATAAAAATATAAAGGTAGTAAAGCCCTTGGAGAGTGCTGTGATTTTGTGAATTTTCAGCGGTTGTCCCGAATCCCGAGCGTACTAAACGTACGTGACGGTGAGGGACGTTCCTGA
>CALWBV010000015.1 GCA_944376205.1 uncultured Christensenellaceae bacterium | reverse complement strand
CAGGAGGTACTTTTTCAGCACTCATCGGCATAGCCTCTTTTGAACCACCCGTCTAACGGGTGGTTTTCTAATAACAATAAAAAATACCCCGATGATTCGGGGTATTTTGCGTATTTGATAAAATTCGTATCAAAGACCGAGTATCATTGCCGTATCGTAAAGTTCCTTGTCGAAATGTCTCTCTTTGGCAAGTGCCTCTGCGATATCTTCATCGATGATTTTATTGTCCTTGATGCCGACGACTCTGCCGCCTTTGTCCTGCATGAGCAAATCTACTGCTCTGACTGCGCAACGAGCCGCAAGCACACGGTCAAACATAGAAGGCGCACCGCCTCTTTGAATGTATCCGAGCGTAGTTGTCTTTATCGAACCGAGTATGCCGTTGTTCTTGAGCTCCTGCTTGAGTTCTTCTGCCTTACATACGCCCTCTGCAAGCACGATAATATCCGAAGTCTTTCCTATTCTCTGATTGAGCGAAATCTTTTTGACTATCTTCTTGAGATCGCACTCTACTTCGGGCACGAGAATCATCTCCGCTCCGCCTGATATACCGGCATACAAAGCTATATCGCCGCACTTTCTGCCCATTACCTCGATAATACATACTCTGTCGTGAGAAGTCATCGTGTCACGGAGATTGTTGATTGCGGAAACAACCGTATTTACGCTTGTATCGAAGCCGAGCGTGTAATCGGTATAAGCAAGGTCGTTGTCGATAGTACCGGGAATACCCACTGCCTTTACGCCGAACTTGTTGTACAAATCGAGCGCTCCTCTGTAACTGCCGTCGCCGCCGATTACGACAAGGCCTTCGATTCCGTAAGCTTCCATATTGTCTACGGCAATCTGCATATATTTTTCTTCTTTGAATTCGGGACATCTTGCCGTCTTGAGGATCGTACCGCCTCTTTGAATGATGTCGGATACAGAGCGCTTATTCATCTCGATCATGTGATTATTGATAAGTCCCGTGTAACCTCTCTCGATTCCGTAAACGGTAAGACCGTTGTAAATCGCATAACGGACAACAGCTCTTACGCAAGCATTCATGCCGGGAGCGTCGCCGCCGCTAGTCAATACACCAATTTTTTTCATATATCCTCACTAAATCCCTGCGGATAAAAATTTTTTCGCTATGTATTATATCAAAAATATTGCCATAAAGCTACATTTTTTTATAATTTTTACAAAAAAATATCGTGCATCCGTCCAAAACCTCAAAATAAGCGTTTTTCAGTGCTATTTTATATCTTTTACAACTATATTGTTTGTGCCGACGATAGCTTTTATTCTGTTCACAAAATTTTCTTTGACCGTTACGCCTTTACTGTAAAGCTGTGCTTTAGGATCGTAAAACAGTTTGAAAATTACGGGAGTTACGCCGGGGAACACTTCGATTATCTTGAGCACTTCTCTGTAACTGTGCATGTCATCGATCTTTATATATACCTTTTGAGTGCATTCGGGGACTACGGAATGTGCGGAAGAGTTAACTGTTTCTTCCTCCTCGTTTTCGCTCTTATGCCAAGGCTGAATATCCACAACGTTGATGTTTATTTTTCCGTTGTTGCGTTTTATCGTACCTCTTATCATTACGATATTGTCATTGACGAGATGATCCTTATATTTGTCGTATGTCTTGGGGAAAACAACTCCTTCGATTTCGGCATAGAGATCTTCGAGTTTGGCATACGCCATGACCGTGCCGCTCTTTGTAGCTTTTTTCTGAATACCCGACATCATACATCCCAACACGATATCTTTGTTTTCGTACTGTGCAAGAAGCTGAAGATCGCTTTCTTCGAGTTCGTCTTCATCGAGGTTTTTGGACAAAAGATCGCTGATTTTCGAAAGATTGAAATCAAACTTTTGCATCTCTTCTCTGTACTCCTCGAGAGGATGTCCGCTGACATATACGTTGAGCACTTCTTTTTCCATAGACAAAAGTTGTTTGTCGGGATATTCCTTGAGATAAGGGATATCGTCTTCGACGCTGTCGCTTGCGTCGTCAAGCAATCCGAAAAGACTTATCTGTCCGTTTGCCTGCATCTTTTTATCGTACATATTGAGGGTCATTATCGATTCGTAGCTTGCCATCATCGCAGCCCTGGTATGTCCGAAACAGTCAAAAGCGCCTGCCTTGATAAGACACTCCAGCATCTTTTTGTTTACGGTACCTGCGGGAAGTCTCGAAAGCATATCGCCTATCGACTTATATTCGCCGTTTTTACGGCGCTCCTCTACAACAGCCTGCATTGCCGCTTCGCCGACGTTTTTGATGCCGCCGAGACCGAAACGCAAACCGTCGTTGTTCTCTACGGTAAATATAACGTCCGACTTGTTGATGTCGGGGGGATATACTTTTTTGTCATAGTTTTTGACGTATGCGAGATACTTGGCTATTTCGTCGGACTTGGTAATTCTGTTGTTGATTACGGCGGCAAAGAGTTCGAGCATATAATATCTCTTGAGATATGCCGTCTGATAAGTAAGCGTTGCGTATGCCGCAGCGTGCGACTTATTGAATGCGTACTTTGCAAAATCCGCCATGGTATCGAATATCTTCTCTGCCTTTTCCGCCGAAATACCTCTCTTAATCGCACCGTCAACCGCAGGCACGGCTTTTTGTATAACAACGCCCTGCTTGTTTCTCTTTTCGGGTATAGCTTCGCAACCGTTGATAAATACGGTTTTTTCAGCGTTCATGACTTCGACTTTTTTCTTACCCATTGCACGACGGAGATTATCCGCTCTGCCCATCGTGTAACCTGCACAATACTGCACGGCTTGCATAACCTGTTCCTGATATACGAAAAATCCGAACGTTACGTCGAGTATGCTCTCGAGTTGAGGTGCGTCGTAAGTGATAAGATCTTTATTCGCTCTCGTTTCGAGATATGCGGGAATACAGCTCATAGGTCCAGGGCGGTAAAGAGAAATACCTGCGATAACTTCTTCAAGGTTCTTGGGTTGGTAGCTTTTGAGGAAGCTTTTCATACCCGCACTTTCAAGCTGGAACACCGCTTCGGTTTCACCCGTGCCGATAAGCTTGTACACTTCTTCGTCCTCGTATCCTAGTTTATCGAAATCTATATCTACGCCGTGATTCTGTTTGACGTACTTGAGCGCCTTGTCTATATCTGTAAGCGTGGTCAATCCCAAGAAGTCCATCTTGAGCATACCGAGCTGTTCGACTTCTTCTTTTTGGAACTGTGTGGTAATATCGGGACCGTTACGTTGCAAAGGTACGTGGTCGCTTATTACTTCCTTGCATATTACTACGCCCGCAGCATGCTTCGAACAGTTGCGCGGCAAGCCCTCGATATTGAGCGCCATATCTATTACCCTGTGCATCTCGGGATTGTTGTTGTATATCTCTATAACTTCTGGATTGCGGAGTTTGAGATCTTCTTCCTTGGTGGATTTGCTTCGTCCGAGCACCTTGTCGAGAGTTACGCCGGGAGCGTTGGGGATAAGTTTAGTAGTAGCGTTGACAATATCCAAAGGCACGTTGTAAACTCTCGCTACGTCCTTTATGGCGCCCTTTGCCTTCATCGTACCCAAAGCCAATATCTGACAAACCTTGTCTTTGCCGTACTTTCTGATAACGTATTCTATGACCTCGCCTCTTCTGTCCATGCAGAAGTCTACGTCAAAGTCAGGCGCAGAGACTCTTTCGGGGTTGAGAAAACGCTCGAAAATCAAACTGTATTTCAAGGGATCGAGGTTTGTGATTCCTATCGCATAAGCTATGATCGAACCTACGCCGCTGCCTCGTCCGGGGCCTACGGGGATTTTCTGCGTACGGGCATAGTTTATAAAGTCCCAAACTATGAGATAATATTCGGCAAATCCCGTACGGATTATTATACCTAGTTCGTACTCCGCTCTCTCTTTTATTTCGTCGGTAATCGTACCGTATCTGCGTTTAAGTCCCTCATAGGCGAGTTTGCGCAAATATTCGGGTGGCGTGCTGCCGTCCTCGGGAGTGTACGGAGGATATAGATCTTCTTTTTCGATGATAACGTGACACTTTTCCATAACCTCTACGGTATTGGTAAGCGCCTCGGGACACCACGAAAAGATCTTTTGCATTTCTTCGTAACTCTTGAGATAGAATTGATCGCTTCCCATCTCCATGCCCGTTACGTCGTTGATAGTCTTGCCCGTATTGATACGCACAAGCAGATCCTGCGACACGTAATCTTCTCTTTTGATGTAATGCACGTCGTTTGTCGCAACGAGTTTGACATTCAATTCTTTTGCAAGGCGCACGAGGTCGTCACGTATCCTGCGCTGTTCCTCAAGACCGTGATCCTGCAATTCGATATAGAAGTCGCCTTCGTCAAACATGCTTTTAAGCTTTATTGCGTATTCTTTTGCGCCCTCGTAATCTCCCATGAGTAGGAGTCTGGGAATTTTACCCGACAGACACGCAGACAGACATATTACGCCTTTGGAGTGTTTGGCAAGCAAATCGAGGTCAATTCTCGGTTTGTAATAAAAGCCTTCGATGTAAGCAAGCGAATCGAGTTTTACCAAATTGCGGTAACCCTCGTTGTTCTTGGCAAGAAGAACGAGGTGATTACGTTCGTTGCTGTCCGTAGAGTGCATATCCTCACACGTATAAAATTCGCAGCCTATGACAGGCGTAAGATTTCGCTCCTGCGCAGCCTTGTAAAACGTGTATGCTCCGAACATGTTGCCGTGGTCGGTAAGCGCACAACCTGGCAAGCCGAGTTTTACGCATTCGTCTAGCAAGGGAGAATCGTGTCCCTTTGTGATTCTCGCAAGTCCGTCAAGCAAGCTGTATTCAGAGTGCACGTGCAAATGCACAAAAGGCTTTTTGGGGATTTCAACCGCTTCTTCTTGTTGTTCCTCTTCGCCATTTTCTGAAGACTTGTCTTTTTTGTCTTTTTTATTTTCCTTTTCTTTGCCTTCAGAGTTCTTGTTATCTTCCGATTTTTGCGTTTTGTCAGTTTCTTGGGGTTCTTTATCTGAACTTTCCTTTTGTGAAGAAGCCTCGACTTTTTGATCAACATCCTCTTTTTTAGATTGCAAAGAATCAGAGGGCTTGTCCTTTGCAAGCTCTTTCTTTTCGGTCTTTATAGGCTTTTGGCTGTCAAGCATCATATCGAGTTCGTCGAGAAGCCCGCCCTGTAAATCCTGAAATTTATTCTCTTCCATCAGTTTTCCCCTCCGCAATCGCTAAAATCTTGTTGAGTGCACGTGACAAACTCGTCTTACTCATAGACAGTCTGTCCGCTAGCTCCTGCATACTGTCTTCGCTGTTGTACAGTCTTGCAACGGCTATATTCTTAAGCTTTTTGTCAAGAAACTCAAGCTCACCGCTTTTCTCAAGCTGCATTATCGCATCCGTATATTTCTTTATGCTCGCCATGGATTTTTTGTAGTTTGCCATGTAAAAGTTGCTTATTCTGTTGAATTGATTTTCTTGTTCTCTGTCTACAAGAATGTTATTCAGTTCCAAAACGCAATTGTTGGCTTGACACATTGCAAGCATGTCCGCTATATCGCTGCTGTTGCGTGACATAAGCGTATAACCCGTCTTGCTCTCGCTCTCCTTGAGTTCGATATTCAAACTCTCCATTTTATCTCTGAACGCAAGACAATACTCTTTGTCCGCAAACGTAAATTGCAAAGAATAGTTTGAATATTCCTCATCGGCAAATCTCAACCGTGCCGCTACAAGCGCAACGCCTCGCAGATAATAAAAGAATGTGTCCGTGTCCAGCGATTTGAGATATTCAACGCCGTTGTCGGCTACAAACTTCTCGCCGTATCTCGACAAACGGAGGCTTTCAAGCAACTTGTTTGCCGCATCGTCCTTGAGCTGAATTCTGTATGCGTTTTCCCCCTGCGCCCCCTTCTGCACGAAAAAGACTTCGCCGTCGCTCATGTCTCTTATTATCGGCAAAAGCGCAACCGCTTCTTCCTTGGACGAAAACTCGTATGTAAGCACTACGGATTTTTTGTACAACTCGATGTAAGCGCAATTTTTCGTTACGCCTGCCAGAAAGAGCAACCTGGCGGATTTTCCCTTGGGTATGTTTTCGATAATATCTTTTTTGAGCTGCTCGGTAAAATCCATAATATCTCCGTATTAGATTTATTTGCAAATTATTCTGAATGCCGTGTCTTACAAAACTTCTGTCTTCGACGGGATAATAAAACGGCAATTTCTTGCCGTCGGGTCTTTTAACTTTTTGACCTCAAAACGAGTTTCTTGCCCGATATGTTGGCAATCCTCTTTTCGGGTATTTCGTACTTTTCGGCAAGCCCTATGGCGAAATCGCAGCTTGCTATATTCTCGGGCTTGTGAGCGTCGGAATTAATGACAAAAATACAATCCGTCGCAAGCAATTCTTCAATGCTCTTTTCATCGGGCGTCTTGTGTCTCGAAGATAACTCAACGTAAGTACCGTAATCGGCGCATGCCTTGCCCACTTGCTTGTAGTCGATGTCGAGTCTGAAACCGGGATGCGTAAGTATGTCGATTTTATGCCTTTTGATAGCATTGACAAACATGGTCGTATTGCGTGCTATCTGCGCCTTTGTCGACTTCATAGTGTACTTGGTGAGCGCATTCCAGGTGATCTTGAAATAATCGCTGAATTTGTAGGGAAAAGATGTAAGATGATAGCCTGCAAGCACTATGTCGAGTTTTGCAGCGTCCTCATCCTTGACGTCGATATCGCCTGCCATTCCGAGAATATTCGCTTCGATACCCAGCATGAGAGTGAGATTGTCAAAGCCTTTCTGCACTTCCTCGAGATCTTTACGCATTTTGTCATACTTTTTGGGACTTACGCCGACGATAGGATGTCTTACGGCATGGTCGGTGATAGCAAGTATCTCCAGTCCCTTTTCGCTTGCCGCCTTTGCATTGTCGAGGATAGTACCGCTACCGTGCGAATATTGCGTGTGTGAATGATAGTCTGCCGTAAGTATCAATTTTTCCACGGTACCCCTCCTCTTTTCGCTTAATATTGCGACTTCGATGACGACTTTGAATTAGAATACGTCTATTTCATATTGTAGCCTAACGCCAAAGCGTTTGTCAACTTCTTGCCTTGCATATTCAGCTACTTGCAAAAAGTCCGACGCCTTTGCGCCGCCCGTGTTGATTATAAAATTTGCATGCTTGTGAGATATCTGTGCGCCGCCTATTTTGTAACCTTTGAGTCCTGCCTTGTCGATATAATATCCTGCCGAAACTCCGTCCGCTCTTTTGAAAGTACTGCCCAAAGATATTCCGCCGGGCTGACTTTTTTGCCTTGCTATTCTGTATGCAAGCATATCCCTGGCAATTGCGTATTTATCGCCCTCGACAAGTCTTATGCCTGCGCCTACGGCTATGCCTTTATTTTTTACGAGCGACGTGCGGTAAGAAAAAGCAAGGTCGCTTGCTTTTAATCTCTCTATACCGTCCTCTGTGAGAATATCCACGTATTCAATAAGGTCGGCAATTTGCCTGCCGTATGCAGAACAATTCATTGCGACTCCGCCGCCGACAGTCCCTGGAATCGAGCATATCCCCTCAAGTCCGCTGTAACCGCTGTTTGCCGCAAGCCAGGCAAGTTTGACAATACCTTCGCCTGCGCCTACGTGCCATAAGTTGTCCTCTATGTCTATACCGCACAAATACTTGGTGCATATCACTATACCGTCTATGCCTTCGTCACGGATGAGTATGTTGGTGCCGTTGGCAATGACTCTGTAGTCTTCGCCTGCACGCTTCAATAAGTCCACTGCCTGCAAAAGCTCCCACTTGTCGGAAGGGAAAATCACTGCACCTATATTGCCGCCGCACTTAAAAGCCGACAAAGAGGGATAATCGAAACACACTTCGGCGTCAAGCGCCGTCAAAAAAGAAAATCTGTCCATACTAAAGCATATTCACGAGATATGCCTGTTTTGCAGACAGATTGCAATAAAGTATATAAATATATTATATTAAATAATTTATACAATTTACCCAAGACTTAAATTGTATAAATTAAAGGCTTTGCCGCGTACGCACGCAATATAACACAAAAAATACGGCGGAAAACCGCCGTATTTTATTTGCGTTTTATAACCGTTTCTCAGCCCGTATAGCCCCACACTACGGGACGATTGCTGTAGTTCCAATCACTATCCCAACCGCTGGGCTTAGAAGTCGCCTCGCAATAGATTGTCACATTACTGCAATCCCTAAATGCACACCATCCTATGCTGGTTACGCTATCGGGAATTACGATATTTGTCAAGCCAGTGCATTTATAAAATACATAATTTCCTATGCTAGTTACGCTGTCGGGGATTACTATGCTTGTCAAGCCAGTGCAATACTCGAATGCAGAACTTCCTATGCTGGTTACGCTGTCGGGGATTACTATGCTTGTCAAGCTACTGCAACCAGAGAATGCCTCATCTCCTATGCTGGTTACGCTATTGCCAATGGTTACGCTTGTCAAGCCTCTGCAATTATCGAATGCATAATTTCCTATGCTTGTTACGCTGTCGGGAATTACTATACTGGTCAAGCCGGTGCAACCAGAGAACGCAGACCATCCTATGCTTGTCACGCTGTCGGGAATTACTATACTTGTCAAGTCGGTGCAATTATAGAATGCAGAACTTCCTATGCTTGTTACGCTGTCGGGAATTACTACACTGGTTAAGCCCGTGCAACCAGAGAATGCAGAACTTCCTATGCTTGTTACGCTGTCGGGAATTACTATACTTGTCAAGTCGGTGCAATTATAGAATGCATAATCTCCTATTTCGGTTACGCTGTCGGGAATTACTATACTTGTCAAGCTATCGCAATCAGCGAATGCAGAACTTCCTATGCCGGTTACGCTATAAGTCACTCCGCCATACATGATGCTCGACGGAATAACGATATTACCTTCTACACTGTATCTCGCTACTTTTGCAATACTATCTTTTATTCCATACTTTAACCCATCAATCACTATGTAATGATATCCGTCCTCTGCAATATCGTTATTAATGTAATCCCACACTACGGGACAACTATCATTCCAATTAATATCCCATCCGCTAGGCTGCGAAGCCGCCTCGCAATAGATTGTCAAGTTATTGCAATTATAGAATGCCGCATGTCCTATGAAGGTTACGCTGTCGGGGATTACTATGCTTGTCAAGCTACTGCAACCAGAGAATGCCTCATCTCCTATGCTGGTTACGCTATTGCCAATGGTTACGCTTGTCAAGCCTCTGCAATTATCGAATGCATAATTTCCTATGCTTGTTACGCTGTCGGGAATTACTATACTGGTCAAGCCGGTGCAACCAGAGAACGCAGACCATCCTATGCTTGTCACGCTGTCGGGAATTACTATACTTGTCAAGCTATCGCAATAATAGAATGCTCCCGAGGCAATTCCCACTACATTCTCTCTTAACGTTATGCTACTTTCTTCAGTATCTACGCTAATCAATATATTGTTGAGATACAGTGCGTTTCCGTTGTCCCAATTAGATTTTTCTTTATAAAAAGCCGTATTTTGTATCGCATTACTTGTTATATTTTTTAGACTTTGAGGAACAGTGATTATTGTAGCATTTTTACATGATGCAAATGCATAACCAGCAATATTTTCCACACCTTCTTGTATAATTATTTTCTTTACTTTTTGTAAATTATTGTTAGTATCAGACAATTCTCCCTCAACGTCAGCAACAACATAAAGAGTTTCGTCTAATATATATGCGCAGTTGTCAATCAAATCTATCTTTTCAATATCGTTATTACTTATCTCATATTCTCCCAAACTATCTTCGAAAGTAACTTTATTTGGCATAGTATCTTCCTGATAGTTTAACATTACCGTATTTTTTATAAAACTTCCGTCATCATATTCAGCAAAATATTCTATTTCTATTGTTTTAGTGTATTCAAAATAATAAGCTCTGATTATCTGCAAATCTTCAAGATACCTTTTAGCCACACCGTCCACGGTATTTTTAAGCGATGACACTTCGCAAATATAAGAAGATACGGTGTCGGCATTTCTGTCTTCTCCGCCGTCGCTGTTGAAATATACGGTAGTTTTCTTCAAAGACGCAACTTCGGCTTTTTCATTGAGTTTTTCAATAATATTATCGAGTTTCATAAGCCCGCCAAAAGCTTCTTCGAGGTCTTCGTCGCTCTCCGATTCCAATCCTTCACCCAACTGTTCGTCTGCCAAAGCTTCGAGATTGTTATCCAAATAATTATAACCGCTTATTTCGCCCCCGATGTAAGTATAATAAGACGCATCGGACTTTGCTCCCTCGGGCAATCCGAATTGTTTTATAATATCTCCTCTTGTCTGAGCAGTCTTAAACGACGTAGCGTTGAAAGGATTGATATAAATACTGCTCACAATTATTCCTATAACAAGCGCTACTATGATAAGGCTGGCGAGTACTATACTGCCTTTCTTTATGCCCTTGTTGATTTTGACGTCGGCATTGTTTTTTATATAGCCTTTGTCTTTTATCTTTTGTCCGTTTGCTTGAACAATATCACTGTCAATAAACTTGTTTTCAAATATATATCTCAAGGCGACTAGCGCTATACCGAATATGCCTATAGAAATGCAAAGCGTATATCCCGCACCCGCACTGCCAAACCAGTTGCCAGCATTAGCAGCGCCCGCAATACCGAGGGCAAGCACTGCCACACAAATAACGCCGTCTATAATATACGACTTTTTGTCTTTAATATTCGTATAGGGTTTTGCTACGGCATTTATTATCCTTGCTATACCGAGGATAATCACGAATATTGACATTACGAGGATAATCGCACACGTAACGGTAAAGACATAATCTATATTAACCTTGAATATGTGCTTAAAGCCTATGCCCGATATATCGTATCCCTCGTGCAACATTACAGGTGAGCAAAGCGTCAAAAACAAAAGCACTCCCAACAGCAACGTTCCGACTGCGGGTATAATCCAATACTTTTTGGAAACCGCTTTTACAGCTTTGCTTGCGACACCGCTTAACTTTTTTGTATTGCTTGTTTGAGCAATTTGAGGCGCAACAACTACGTTCTGTTGCGTGTAATTATATCCGCAATTAGCACAAAACTTCTCTCCCTCTATATGCTCTTTTCCACATACGGGACATTTTTGCAATTCGGCGGCTTTAGTGCCACACTCCGGACAAAACTGCCCTTCAAATTCCTTTCCGCAATTCTTGCAAATCATAAGCCCTCCGACAATAGGTCTGACCATACAAACCGATTGTTTTATAATATCACCGATGATATTATATCATCCCTAAATAGGGACAGTCAAGACAAATATCCCTAAAAAGGGATAAAATTATAAATAAAGTATGGAAGCGTTTGCAGAAAGATTAAAAGAATTGAGAATGGAAAAAGGACTGTCGATTCAGGCTTTGGCAAGAGAAGTCGGAATAGGCTCGTCGTGTCTGTGCCGCTGGGAAAACTGTCAGGCGGACGTCAAAGGCTCACAACTTATAGTGCTTGCCAAATATTTCGGCGTAAGCGTGGATTATCTATTGGGACTCGAAGACTGAAAATACAAAAAGCTAAAACAATTTGCTTATCCAAAGATTTTAATAAAATAAAAAATACGGCATTTCTCGCCGTATTTTTTATTGTCTTTTTGCTGATAGCCTATATTGTTTATTCATTAAAGCTAGCATTGATCGACCTTGTTAATCGTCATGTATTATATTATTATATTTATTATTTTATCATATAGTTATATATACAATTTACTTAAGGCTTAAATTGTATATATAAGGAGTGTATAAAGCATAAACGCTTTACTTCTTTGCCGAAATAATTATTCTTGTTGAATAAGGAGCAACGTCGATATTCCCTGAAGACAATTTTTTACCCGTTACGGCGTCCCTTGTCGACTTGTCGCAGTAATAGGACTTTTGTTCTTCCGTATTATTGGCTATGACCTTGAGAATTTGAGAAGAAGATATTCTTTGCATTACCAAAAGTCCGTCGTGATTGTATTCAAAGTAAGTGTCTCCGCACATTTCCTCTTTGTACTTATCTCGTATTTTGCCCAAAGCGATGTAGTGCTCAAGCAATACGTCATCTGTCCTGTTCCAATTGAAAGTACGGCGGCAAAGCGGATCCTCGTAACCTTCCATGCCCTGTTCGTCACCGTAAAAAAGTGAGGGCACTCCGGGCAGCATGTATTGCAATGTTGACGCTACCATGAGTTTTTTTCTCGCAAGGCCATAACTTTGCTCACTCATACGGTAATCCCTTCTGTAAGCCTTTGTCGTGCCCGTCATATCCACACCGCTCAACACGCTTATAGCACGTGCCGTATCGTGTGAGTCTATAAGGTTCATTGTCGCAAGCAACGCTTCTTTGGGATAATTCTCTACAATCGACATAACAGCTTCTGCAAATTCGCCCACTGCTCCGCCCAAAGCGTACTTGAGCACCGCTTCCTTAAAAGGATAATTCATTACCCCGTCAAGCTCGTCACCCTGAAAATAATGGCGTCTGTAACCGTATGCTATCTTGTTGGACGCATCTTCCCACACTTCGCCTATAAGCAGATTGTCATTTGAATTTTGTTTTATTCTTTCTCTTATCTTGCAGACAAAATCCTCTCTCAATTCGTCTACGACGTCAAGTCTCCAACCCTTGACGCCCATCTTCGTCCACTTGTCGATTATTCCGTCTTTACCAGCTATCATCTCTCTGAATCCTACCGCACGCTGACTGACGGTAGGGGTAACGGTTACGCCCCACCAACAGTGGTATTTGTCGGGATAACGGTAAAAATCGAACCAATCGTAATAAGGACTTTCTTTGGACTGATATGCGCCCACGCTGTCGTAATTGCCGAATTTATTGAAATATTTACTGTCCGCGCCTGTATGATTGAATACGCCGTCAAGCATAATTTTCATACCTTTTTTCTCTGCCTTTTTAATGAGTTCGGCAAACTTTTTTTCGTCGCCCAAAAGCTCGTCGAGTTTTTCGTAGTCGCCGGTGTCGTAGCGGTGATTAGAAGCCGATTTGAATATAGGCGACAAATAAATCAAAGTTACGCCGAGACTTTTCAAATAGTCGAGTTTGTCTATTATACCCTGAAAATTACCCCCGTAAAAATCGTTGGCTCTGTACACTCCGTCGTCATCGATAATGGTGACTTCTTCGCCCCATTTTTTCAGCACGGCACCTTTTTTGTCAAATACCGCACTTTTGTCTACACCCATACAAAATCTGTCGGCAAAGATATGATAAATAACTCCGCCCTTTATCCAGTCGGGCGTCTTGTAACCTTTTTTATACACGGTAAACTGATAGCACTTGCCGTCGTCATCCTTGACGATATCGCCGTTTTCGGTATGGAAAACAAACTTATACCAATAAAGTCCCACTTTATTGATATTGATTTTGGTCATAAATTCACTCTCGTCGCCTCGCTTACAACTGAACGACATCGCAAACGTGTAAGGAGTCTCCATACCGTCCTCGAATATGAGAAGTTCTACCGAATTGATATAAACGCCGTCTTTTGCAAAAATTCTGAAAGTCATCTCGGTATCCTGTTCTATACAGCCGAAAGGAGATTTGCAAGCGGGATTTTTGCTGTCAAAATAAATCATAGTCTTCCTTTACCGTTTCCATTGCCTGCATTGCAATCAACTTGTAAGCACCGCCCTAAAGTTGCACGCAATGAATCCTAGTTTCGTATTTACTGATATTTACCGTATATATTATAAATTAATAAGCTTGCTTTTGCAATACGTTGGACAAAAAAGCGTGCTAAAAAACGCAAAACAAAAGGACCTTGTTTTGCAAGGCCCTTTTTAATCATTGTGTCGGCGATTATTTTTTAACGCTCTTTTTTACGTTTTTTTCTTTTTCAACCTTGGCAGACTTGGAGTAATCTACGGGCTTCATCTTCCAGATTCTGTCTGCGTATTCCTTGACGCTTCTGTCGGAGGAGAAGAAACCTGCGTTTGCCGTATTAAGCAAGCTCATCTTTGCCCACGCATACTTGTCTCTGTAAGCCTTGTCGAGTCTGTCCTGGCAATCGCAGTAAGACTGGAAGTCGGCAAGAACCTTGTATGTGTCGCTGGATATGAGGCTGTCTGCGATTTCACCGTAGTTGACGCCTGCAATACCGCCTCTCAAACCGTCGATAACCGCTTTGATGCGAGGATTGTTGTTGTAATATTCGCGAGGATTGTAGCCCTTGCGATTGAGCTCGTTGATTTCGCTGGCAAGAAGACCGAAGATAAAGATATTGTCCTTGCCTACGTTGTCGTAAATCTCTATGTTAGCTCCGTCCATGGTACCCATTGTTACGGCGCCGTTTATCATAAACTTCATATTACCCGTACCGCTTGCTTCCTTACCTGCAATGGATATCTGTTCGGAAACGTCCGACGCAGGCATAATGATTTCTGCAAGAGTAACACGATAGTTTTCGATATAAACGACTTTGAGTTTGCCGTTGATATCGGGATCGTTGTTGATAAGATCTCCCAAAGAATGGATAAGTCTTATAATCTGCTTTGCCATATAATAGCTGGGTGCGGCTTTAGCCCCGAAAATATAAGTACGGGGCTTTACATCGAGGTCGGGATTCTGCTTGAGTCTGTAATACAAATCGAGAATATGCAAAGCATTGAGAAGCTGACGCTTATACTCATGCAATCTCTTGACCTGTACGTCGAAAATGGAATCGGGATCGACTTCTATGCCGTTTGCCTCTTTGATATATTCTGCAAGTCTGACCTTGTTTTGTCTCTTAATCTCCATAATCTTGTCGAGAACCTTTTTGTCGTCGGCAAATTTCTCGAGATCTTTGAGCTTGTCGGCATCCTTCTTGAATCCGTCGCCTATAAGTTTAGAAATATATTCGCTGAGCAAAGGATTGGACTGACAAAGCCATCTTCTGTATGTGATACCGTTGGTTACGTTGGTAAACATCTCGGGATGCATATTGTAGTAATCTCTGAACACTTCGTCTTTGAGTATCTGCGAGTGCAATGCCGAAACGCCGTTGACGGTATGAGAAGCCGCAAGACAGAGATTTGCCATTTTTACCTGACCGTTTGAGAGAATAGCGTTGTATTCTACTTTGCGGTAATCGTTGGGATAGAATGCCCACAATTCATCGGTAAATCTTCTGTTGATTTCGCATACGATCTGATATATTCTGGGAAGAAGCTGTCTGAAAAGACCTTCAGGCCACTTCTCGAGAGCTTCCGCCATAACAGTATGGTTGGTATAAGAAATCGTACGTTTGACTATGCTCCATGCCTTGTCCCAAGTGAAACCGTATTCGTCGAGAAGCAATCTCATGAGCTCGGGAATACAGAGCGTGGGGTGCGTGTCGTTGATGTGTATGGCTACCTTATCGGGCAACGAGTCGAGAGTCTTGTAGTCTTTGAGGTGCTTCTTGAGAATAGACTGAATGGAAGCAGAAACAAAGAAATACTGCTGCTTGAGTCGGAGCATCTTGCCTTCCTGATGGTGGTCGGCAGGATAAAGCACTTTACATATACTCTCTGCCAACGCTTTTTGCTCGAGAGACTTGACGTATTCGCCCTCTGCAAACAGTTTCATATCGAAATCGACGGGCGCCTTTGCCGTCCACAATCTCAACTTGTTGACTGCGGGTACGTCATAGCCGCTGATATTCATATCGTAAGGAATAGCCTCAACGGTATAGCAATCTTTCTGGTCTACATAAAGTCTGTCCTGTTCCCATCTTTCTTCTATTCTTCCGCCGAACTTGACGGTAAATGTATCTTCCATACGGGGAGACAGCCATACGTCGCCGTTTTCCAACCATTCGTCAGGAAGTTCGACCTGCCAACCGTTTTCTATCTTCTGCTTGAAAATACCGTAATCGTATCTGATTGAAAAACCGCTCGCAACGTAATTGAGATTTGTGAGAGATTCCATATAAGCTGCGGCAAGTCTTCCGAGACCACCGTTGCCGAGCCCCGCATCAGGCTCGATAGCGTACATATCTTCTATCGTATATCCGAGATCCTTGCATATATCGTCGAATTCCTTTGTAAGATTGAGATTGAAAAGATGGTTTTTCAACGATCTGCCGAGCAAAAATTCCATCGACATATAATAGACCTGTTTTGCGCCCTGTTCAAGCCTCTTTTGCTTAAAGTCCAGACGCTTGTCGGTAAGAATATCTCTGACCGTCATGCAGATAGCTCTGTACAACTGCGTTTTGCTGGCGTTTTCTACCGTGCGTCCGAAATATGTCTGGCACTTGAGCGCCACCATTTTTTTAAGCTCTTTGTTATCCATGTGTTTTCTCCGTTAAATTAGTGGATTTTGACTCGAATTTGTCCGCTCCGGAAGGGTTTCCGAAGCGGATACAAATATTTAGCTATTAAAATTATATCATAAATTTTGATTTTTAGCTATAATTAATCAAACTTTTAACGGTTTTTTTATAATAAATTAATATTTTATAAAAATTTATGCCGTTTTGTATAATATTTACAACTGCTTATACAATTCTATATATCTCTTGGATATATTTTGCCAGCTGAAGTCCTGCGTCATAGCGTTTTTGACTATCTTCGCCCAGTCCTCTTTGTAGTCTCTGTACATACCTACCGCCCTCTCAACGGCGTTGAGCAAATCGTAGGCATTGTAAGAATAGAACGTAAAGCCCGTTCCCTTGCCCGTAGTGTGATCGTAAGGGATTACGGTATCCTTAAGTCCGCCCGTCTCTCTGACTATAGGCAGCGAACCGTAACGCATTGCAATCATTTGGCTCAAACCGCAAGGCTCAAATTTCGACGGCATAAGGAACATATCGCTCGCACAATAAATCTTGCTTGCAAGATCGCTCGAGAACGTGATAAGTCCTCTTAAGTTGGAAGGATACCTCGTCTGCACGTTGCGAAGCATTTCTTCGTATTTATAATCGCCCGTACCTAGCACTATAAGTTGCACGCCCATATCGAGAATTCTGGTAAGTACGGGTTCAAGCAAATCGAGTCCCTTTTGATGCGTAAGTCTTCCGACCATGCCTATCATAGGAATATCCTTATCCACAGGCAGACTCAAAAGTTCCTGCAAGGCAAGTTTATTCTGCACCTTGTCCCCAATAGTGGACAAATCGTAATTTTTGAATGCGAATTTATCCGTCTTGGGATCGTTGAGCTTGGTATCTATGCCGTTGATAATGCCCGACAGCTTGTATTGTCTGTTGACGAGAATATTGTTCATACCGTAACCGAAATACGAATTGAGTATTTCATGCGCATAAGTATTTGACACAGTGGTAACTTTATTGGCTCTTTCGATACCGCCCTTCATATAATTGACGTCGCCCGAATAATCCACATATTCTCTTGCCCAATCGGGAAGTCCGAGCACGTCGCCGGACATATATCCGCTGTATCTTCCCTGGAATTCTATATTATGGATAGTAAATACGGTCTTTATATATTTATAAGTGTCGTCGCCTCTGTAAAATACATCGAGGAATACGGGTATAAGCGCCGTCTGCCAGTCGTTGGAATGAATGATATCGGGCACAAATCCTTGCATAAGCTTGATACTCTCGATAACGGCTTTTGCAAAAAACGCAAATCTTTCGCCGTCGTCATAGTAGCCGTACAAACCGCTGCGTTTGAAATAGAATTCATTGTCGATAAAATAATACGTCACGCCGTTGTAGACAGTCTTGAAAAGTCCGCAATACTGATATCTCCACGAAAGCTGCACGTAAATATTGCCCAAAAATTCAAACTTTTCTCTCTGTTCGCTCTTTATATCCATATAGAGAGGGAGAATTACTCTGCAATCGATTCCGCTGTCGACAAGCGCTTTGGGAAGTGCTCCCGCTACGTCGGCAAGTCCGCCCGTCTTTATGAAAGGCACAGCCTCGCTTGTAGCAAACAAAATTTTCTTGGAAAATCCGTATGCCTTTTGTTGAGTTTCCTCTTGCAAAGGCTTCTTTTCGCACGCTTCTTCTTTAATCTTCGGACAGACCGTTTTATTTTCTTCAGATTTGATCTTTTGGGCTTTGACGGCCTTATCGTCCGATTTTGCCGCAGATTTATTCACGCTCTCGGCAGGTTTTGCCTGAGCGGCACTCTTTTTAATCTCTTCGTCAATAGGTTTTGTCTTTTGAGACTTAACCGCAGTTTTTTTAGATGTTGTCTTGGTTTCTGCCATAGGTCCTCCTTTTACGACTTATAAAATCTGTTTTTACAAAGACGCTTCGCTCAAGCGAAACGTCTCGTATTTTTTGTCATACCGTCTTATTTTTTACTACTACCACAGGATAATTTTCCGAACCGCTCAAAGACTTGTCTTCGGTAACGGTAACGTTTTTATCCGTGATCGCATAGTTGAGTCTCGAACCTTTCATGATATGCCCGCCCTCCATTACTATGCTGTCTCTTATTACAACGCCGTCTTCTACGATGACTCCACGGAAAAGAATCGAATTTTCGACTTTTCCGTTTATCTTGCAGCCGTCGGCGATAAGGGAGTTGACTACTTTTGCCCCTTCGCAATATCTTGTAGGTACGCTGTCCTTAACCTTTGTAAAGACTTTGCCTACGCTATAGAACAAGCTGTTGCGGATATCGTTGTCGAGTATTGCCATGCTTTCCGTATAATAGGATTTGACGTCGTCGATTATAGAAGCATGTCCTTCTACCTTGTGCGCATAAATTCTCAACTTGTCGATATTTGCCTGCAAGATGTCTTTTTCGAGATCTATTCTGCCTCTCTCGTAATTTTCGGTAATGAGAGACATGAGCTGCGTTCTTTTGAAAATGTAACAGTTGAGCGCAATTTCGCATTCTTGATTGCTTGCGGTACGCGTGATCTTCATGCCCGTCACCATACCGTCCTTGTCGCTCTCAACGAGTACTCTCTTGGACGTTGTGGGTTTTGCCGTATATGTCAACATCGTTATATCGGCATTCTTTGCCAGATGTTCGGCATAAACTTCGTCAAAATCTATACTAGCGATAATGTTGCTGTTGGTAACTATAACATATTCGTCGTCGGAATTTTCCATGTAGTCCATTATGCCGTAAAGCGCTTCTATCTTACCTTTGAACACGTTGTGAGACGTGTTTGAAGCGTAAGGGGGGAATACCGCTATACCGCTGTTTTTTCTGTTGAGGTCCCAGTCTCTGCCCATTCGTATATGGTCCATCAAAGACGAATAGTTGCTTCTCGTGATTATTCCTATCGTGGTAATGCTGCTGTTGACGAGATTTGACAACATAAAGTCTATACATCTGTATCTGCCGCAGAAAGGAAGAGAAGCCGTGGTACGGTGCAAGGTAAGTTCATTGAGCTTTGACTCGTTGTCGCTTGCGAAAATTATACTCATTGCGTTATTCATATTTTTCTCCTCCTCAATCCACCATTGCTTTAACGGGTACCACCGTCTTGGGGGCGACTTTTGCGTTGGGTCCCACTACCGTAATCTGCCACTGTCCGTCAACCATGCCGTCTTGTCTGCCGCCTACTACTGCGTTTTCGCCTATAACTGCGTTGTTGCCTACGATAGCGTATTTTACCACTGCGCCCTTGCATATCTTGGCATTGGGCATTATGGTACTGTCTTCGACTACCGCTCCTTCGCAGATTTCCACACCCGTGGAAAGCACGCTGTCAGAAACCTTTCCGTTGATTTTGCAACCCTCTGTGACAAGCGAATTTCTTATAACGGCATCGTTGCCGACATAGTGAGGAGGTTCAGCCGTGTTACGTGCATAAATCTTCCAGCTGCTGTCGTCGAGATTTATTCCCTTGTTGTCGTTGAGCACATCCATATTCGCTTCCCACAGCGAAGATATCGTACCTACATCCTTCCAATATCCGGAGAACTTATACGCAAACAGTTTCTGTCCGTCCTTGAGCATGTTGGGGATAATGTTTTTACCGAAGTCGTTGGACGACGTCTTGTCGTTTTCGTCCTCGATAAGATATTTACGCAGTTTTGCCCAGTTGAAAATGTATATGCCCATGGATGCGTTGGTACTCTTGGGTTTCTTGGGCTTTTCCTCGAATTCGTACACAGAATTGTCTTCGTGCGTATTCATTATACCGAATCTCGAAGCTTCCTCGATAGATACGTTGATAACTGCTATCGTACAATCTGCGCCTTTCTCCTTGTGATATGCAAGCATTTGCGAATAGTCCATCTTGTAGATATGGTCGCCCGAAAGTATAAGTACGTATTCGGGGGAAAACTTGTCCACAAATTCTATATTCTGATATATAGCGTTTGCAGTGCCCTTGTACCAATCCGATGTTTCGCCTTTCATGTACGGAGGCAAAACAAATACGCCGCCGTTGAGTCTGTCGAGGTCCCAAGGCTGACCGTTGCCTATATACTGATTGAGGTCAAAAGGCTTGTACTGGGTAAGCACGCCTATGGTATCAATATTGGAATTGATACAGTTTGAGAGCGGAAAGTCGATAATTCTGTACTTACCGCCGAAAGATACCGCGGGTTTTGCCAAATCTCTCGTGAGAGAATACAGTCTCGTTCCCTGTCCGCCTGCCAGCAACATTGCGATACATTCTTTTTTGTTTGTGTACATTTTTCCTCCTTATTTCCCTGTAATAGTCCCAAAGGATTTTATTTTACAAGTCATATAAATATGCGTATATGCTGTTGATATTTTATTATTTTGTTTCTCTTTTTATATTTCTCTTTTTTCAAAGATATCTCTAAAAACATATAAATCCCCTTGTTTATTTATATGTTTTTATGTCTTATAGCTATTTCTGCAAACTAATGGATTGCTTTTTGACTTTTCTCGCAGGAGTGATATAGGTCACGCTGTTGCCGGGGATAGTCATCGATATATGATACGGATATCCGTGCATTTCGCCCTTAAGCGCCGTATAATGCACGCTTTCGCTCTCTCCGCCGTACTTTTTATCGTCACTTGAAAGCGCCGTTTTGTAAACACGTTTTTCAGGCACGCCCATACAATAATCTTCACGTGTGACAGGCGAAAAGTTGACAACGGCAATTGTATAATTACCCTCGCCGTCGCTTCTCATAAACGATACGATATTCTGGGTATTGTCGTCTACGCAGATCCACTTGAATCCGTCATAAGTAGTGTCGAGATAATACATCTCTCTGTGTTCGAAATAATATTTGTTGAGGTCTTTTACGAATTCGTGAAGATGTCTGTGACTGTCGTAGTCTAGCAAAAACCAATCGAGCTGTTTTTTATAATCCCATTCGATAAATTGTCCGAACTCGCCGCCCATAAACAAGAGTTTCTTTCCGGGGTGTGCCATAGTAAAGCCGAAAAACGCTTTAAGTCCGTTGAATTTGTCGTCATATTCTCCCGGCATTTTGTTTAGCAGCGAACATTTTCCGTGCACCACCTCGTCATGCGAAAGAGGAAGGATATAATTCTCGCTGTATGCGTATGTTATTGAGAAAGTGATTTTGTTGTGATTGTCTTTTCTGAAAAACGGATCGAGAACCATATAGCTCAACATATCGTTCATCCAGCCCATATTCCATTTGAAATTGAACCCGAGTCCGTTGTCGTGCGCAGGCTTGGTAACGTTGGGGAAAGCCGTCGATTCCTCGGCGATCATCAAAAGTCCCTTGAATTTGGTCAACATATGAGTGTTGAGTTTTTTCAGAAAATCTATGGCTTCGAGATTATAGTTTCCGCCGAATGCGTTGGGACGCCATTCGCCTCCGCGTCTGTTGTAGTCAAGATACAACATCGACGCAACCGCATCGACTCTTATTCCGTCTACATGGTATTCGCTTACCCAGAAATCGGCAGACGATACCAAAAACGACTGTACTTCTTTTTTACCGTAATCGAATACCCTCGTACCCCACTCTTTGTGTTCTTGTTTGAGAGGGTCGGAATATTCGTAACAAGACGTACCGTCGAATTCGTAAAGTCCGAATTCGTCCTTGGGAAAATGTGCGCATACCCAGTCGAGTATTACTCCGATTTTGTTTTTGTGACACTTGTTGACGAAATACTTAAAATCGTCCGGGGTACCGTAACGCGACGTAGGCGCAAACATGCCGCTCACCTGATAGCCCCAGCTTCCCTCGAAAGGATATTCGCTTATAGGCAAAATCTCTATATGAGTATATCCCATATCCTTGACGTAATCCACAAGTTCGTCGGCAAGATCCTTATAGTTGAGGATATTTCCGTCGGCATATCTCCGCCAGCTTCCCAAATGCACCTCGTAAATATTAATCGGCGCACGGAAAGGATCGTATTTTTCACGTTCATTTATCCAGGACTTGTCCGTCCACTTGAATTCCGATTTATAGAGTTTTGAAGCATTGGCAGGAGAAGTTTCGCTATGACGCGCATAGGGATCTGCCTTGAGATGCAGCTTGCCGTCGGGAGCTTCCACGCTGTATTTATAAATATCGTAAACCTTAAGTCCCTCGACAAAACACTCCCATATACCGTCGCTTATTTTGTACATAGGATTTTTGTCTCTGTTCCAATCGTTGAAATCTCCTACTACGCTCACGGATTTTGCGTTAGGCGCCCATACTCTGAATCGCCAGCCCTCTCTGCCGTCGCAAACAGTCTCGTGAGGCGACATAAATCTGTAAGTTTCGTAATTAGTGCCTTCGTGAAACAAATACACGGGTATCTTCTTATCCAATGCCTGTTCTCCTTATGATTACTAATAAAATTATATCATAATACTTTTTAATATACAATACCCAATTTGTTTTCTTTGAGAGAATTTTAGCATATTTTCAGACGCTTTTTAGATTTTATCCGTCTATCTTTGCAATTGGGAGATTTTATAAATTAATATCGCATGTTTTGGACTATATCACAATATAAACTGTTGACGTGAGCATTAAAAAGCTTTTTTGTTAATATTGTACCAATTAGCATATTTTTTAATCTGCCTAGGGCTATTTTAGTGTTTTCACTAATAAATCCGCTCAATGAAACAATAAAAAACGGCTATTATGTTTTCTTTAAAATATATTAACGATATTTTTTATATATCAAATTAATTTATTCAATATTATCTATTTTGAAAAATTTCTTTCAATCGATTGATTTCGGCGAACATGTGGAGTATAACATTATAGGTAAAATTATGGGAAAGATACACCAACGCCAACCAAAATAAGACAAACGTGGTTTTAAGTCGGCAAATTCATGCCGATACAAGGCAATTACCCGAGTCAAAAGGCTCGTAAAAAACATGCCCCGGGGCGGGTTTGAATTATTATGGCATGGCACAAAAGGAGCAAACGCTATGAAAGATATGTCAATGGGCAAACCCTTGAGAGTGCTGTACGCTTTCGCCATACCTATGATAATATCCGTACTGTTTCAACAGTTTTACAACATTGCGGACAGTCTTATCGCAGGAAACTTCATACATGACGGCGGCGGTGCGCTCGCAGCTGTAAACGCTGCTTACCCCGTAACGGTCGTTTTCATCGCAATCGGCAACGGTTTCGGCGTGGGAGGAAGCGTGGTCATCTCCCGTATTTTCGGTTCAAAGAATTATTCGCGAACAAAACTCTGCATCTCTACCGCACTAATCAACATAATTATATTCGCCGTTATATTTACCGTGCTCGGCGTTTTCACCGCAAAGCCACTGTTGTCTCTCATGAACTCCGAGGACCTGGGCGCAACGGTATTCCAACAGAGCGTCGATTATCTCAATATCTATATCTACGGTCTGACTTTCCTCTTCCTTTACAACGTCGTAAGTTCGGTATTCCAGGCGCTTGGCAACTCAAATACTCCTCTGTGGCTGCTCATCGGCTCGACAATCTTCAACGTAATAATAGATATCATATTCGTAAAATACTGCAATATGGGCGTCAAAGGTCTTGCCTGGGGCACATTCATTGCGCAAGGCATCGCAAGCATCGTCTCACTCATACTTCTTCTTGTACATCTGCGTAAACTGCCCAAGGAAGACATGCACGCCGAAGGCGAACAAATCGAAGGCGTTAAACAACAGGTACATACTCACAAGCTTCTCGAAAACAAATTTTTCTCAATGTCGATATGGTCAAGCATAATGCTGATGTCAATTCCCAGCATTCTGCAAAACTCCACAGTGTCGATAGGTCAACTTTTCGTGCAAAGCCTTATCAACTCTTTCTCGAGTGCAAACCTCGTGGCGGCTTACGGCTCGGCATTCAAGATAAACTATATCATAATATCTGTATTCACGACGATTTCCAACGCAATGGCAACGTTTACGTCGCAGAATATCGGCGCAAAACGTCTCGACAGAGCTAAAGAAGGCCTCAAAGGCGGCATGATAAGTACGATAATCATTGCGCTCGTATCGACTGCAATCTACGTAATTTTCGCAAGAGGTCTGGTGTCGATTTTCACAAGCGAAAACAACGAAGAAATCATATCCATAGGCGCTCAATTCCTCTATATCCTTGCTCCCTTCTACATCATCGTATGCATAAAGATCACCTTCGACGGATTTATAAGAGGCGCAGGCGATATGGCGGGCTTTACGACAAGCACCATGACCGACCTCATAATAAGAGTCGGATTGAGCTATCTGTTTGTCAAAGCTTTCCGTCTCGGATATGTATCGATATGGTGGAGCTGGCCGATAGGCTGGATACTCGGCACGCTGGTATCGTTTATATTCTACCTGTCAAAGAGATGGCTTAAGACTGCCCAGAAAAAACTGTAAGGAGACTAGTATGTGTAGCGGTGAATATTTGCGATTAACTGCGATAAGTTACGCCCCGCTATTCTCAACCGAATTTTAGTCAATATACATCTAAAACTAGCAGATTGAATAATCAAAAGAGTTTTGTCACACAAATTTTCCACATAACAAAAAAATGCTGATCGTATTTGATCAACATTCCTCTATGCCTGCCAGCCAATCGATAGATACGTCGAAAAATTTTGCAATGGCTATAAGTTTTGACAGCGTCGGTTCACATTTGTTTAATTCCCAAAGACTTATTACAGACTTACCTACGTCCAACTCTTTGGCAAGCGCAACTTGACCCAACCCACGCTCAAGTCTCAACTCTTTTAATTTTTCTCCGAAAGTCGATTTGTTTTCCATAATTATATTTTTCCATAATATTGGGAAAAATACTTGACTTTCCATTATAATGGGAAATATAATATAACTAATAAATAGATATTCAAATATTGCAACGATATAACGTGAGGAGGAAACTTTGACAATCTTGACAAAGTTCAGATTATAAATTGGCAGTATTTGACAAATTAAGAGAAGGCGCTTATTCAAAAATAGGCGCCCTATTATTTATATATAAATTAATTAATACAATTTACCCAAGACTTAAATTGTATTAATTAGAGATAATTTATCGTACGCACACGCATACACACGCAAAAACCGCCCTGCAAAATGGCGGTTTTTCTAATTATTTACTGCTAAAATGCGTGCAATCGTAGGCGGGAATAAAAGGAATCCACACCTCTTTATTACCCACTATATACGAGCGCAGAGAGTGGCGTGATTTTTGTTTTTAAGTGCTACGTGCGCATTTCTATATATCCCGTGCGTTTGGAGAGTGCTGTGATTTTGCGAATTCTCGGCGGTTGTCCCGAATCCCGATCGTACTTGCCGTCAAAATATCTAGAATATAAATCTTTTATATAAATCTGTGCAGGTGCACCAAGCAAACTTTCTATATTACCTACTCTGTGCGAGCGTGAAGAGTGGCGTGATTTTTGTTTTTAAGTGCTACGTGCGCATTTCTATATACCCCGTGCGTTTGGAGAGTGCTGTGATTTTGCGAATTCTCGGCGGTTGTCCCGAATCCCGATCGTACTTGCCGTCAAAATATCTAGAATATAAATCTTTTATATAAATCTGTGCAGGTGCACCAAGCAAACTTTCTATATTACCTACTCTGTGCGAGCGTGGAGAGTGGCGTGATTTTCGTTTTTTAAGTGCAAAGGGCACATTTCTATAACCCGAGCGTTTGGAGAGTGCTGTGATTTTGCGAATTCTCGGCGGTTGCCCCGAATCCCAAGCGTACTTGCCGTACGTGACGGTGAGGGGCGTTCCCGAAATTCGCAAAGGCGCAGTGCTATACAAGCGCGCTCTCATTCCCAGAATTGTTTTCCCCCATACATCATAAAATACTGCGACAGTTTCGCCATTTCTTCGGGTGACTCGATAAAACCGTCGTAGACCCACTTTTCGAGAAGGGCTTTTATACCTGCGACGAGATAAACGCTGTAATAGTCGCAATTTCTGGAATCGTCGTCCTTTGCACGTACAATCCAGCTATCGAAACAAAACTTCTCAAGAGATTTTTCAAGGTGTCTTCCGAAACCGCTGTCGCAATTAGGACTGAAAAGAATGTAAGCTATGTCGTAATTCTCTTTTACAAACTTATAGAGATTGACGAAACTTTTTGCAGGATTAAAACTCTCGTTGTCCTTGATGAGAATGCATTTCATGTTTTCGATAAACTCGTTGCCGAGTTGTTCAAGCATATCGTAAGGATCACGATAATGCAAATAAAACGTCGCTCTGTTGACGTCGGCAAGTTCTGAAAGTTCTCTGACAGATATATTGTTTACGCTCTTTGTTGAGATAAGTTCTTTAAGCGCACACAAAAGCTGCTGTTGAGTACGTTTGAAACGTCTGTCCTTTTTTGTTTTATCCATAAAATTCCCCTCCGATTTTTTTTACATCAATCTATTTTTTACGATTATTTCGTCTATGTTAACTCAATATAAACTGACTGTTAACTATTTATTAACCCCCAACAATTTGCCGAAAAAGTGGTATAATAATGTACATTTTGAAGTAAAAATGTCGAATATCATACATTTTGAGCACAAATGGAGTGGTTTTTTAGATTGATATTTTTTGCGATTTAGCTTATAATAAGAATAGTAAATTAATCGATAAAAGTCAATTAGTTTTGCTAAATCTGTACCTTAAAAATTTACCTTTCTTATATGTACATACTGTGTCTGTAAGGAGGTTATATGCCGAAAAAAATACTCTTGACGTACTTTGAGTCGGGTATGGGTCATATCACTGCGATACAATCCATAAGCGACAGCCTTCAAAAATATAAGGACATACAAGTAGTCAATTCATACGTTATGCATGAGGGCAACAACAAAAAAATGTTGAGCTATGAGAAATTTATCATCAAAAATACCAAGATGACCAATTCTCTCAAAGGTTACGGCAATATGTGTTTTCATATTTTGTCACTCTTCGGGCTCAAGTTTTTCAGACTTTTGCACAAAACAACTTTCAGAGGAGCAACTAAAGGCGTAATCGAGTATTTTGAAAAGGTGGCGCCCGACATCATTGTCAGCACTCATTATTTTATGACGTATTGCGGACTCGAGTACAAAAAACTCCATCCCGATACGCAAATCGTGACTTACAATCCCGACAACAATGTGCATATGTGGTGGGACAATCGCAAAGAAGGCATCTTCTTTGTCAACAACTCGCTAGCTTACGAACAAGCTATAAAGCGTCACTTCGACAGAAAAAACCTCTATCTCGTACCGTGCACGACTCGCAAATGCATTCTCGAAAGCACGTTTGACAAACAGTATTACCGCAGAAAGTTCGGCCTGCCTGAAGATAAGTTTACCGTAATCGTCGCTGACGGCGCTTACGCAAAAGCAAAAGCCGACGTTGTAACGGCTTACCTCCTAGATACCGACAGACAGCTGTCACTTATCTTCGTCGCAGGCAAAAATAAAAAACTCTACGACAAGTACACCGCTATCAAGCAAAACCTGCCGGATAATATCACCCTTACGGTTTTGCCTTTTATGCCAAATATTCACGAATACTATTCGGCAAGCGACGTATTCGTCTGCAAGGGAGGTCCCAACGCAGTTCTCGACAGCGTTTATATGCACACTCCCGTACTCATTGATTATTACGCCCATCCGATAGAAAAGGCGACAATCAATTATTTCGTCGATACTCTCGGTTGCGGAGAAGCTATATTCAGTCCTCTTAAAATCCGTCAGAAGATAGAAAGCTGGATTGACAATCCGTCTTTGCTAGACAAGTACACAATAAATACTTTCAGATTAGACAAGACGGACAACGGTGCCGATAAAATCGCATCATATATAGTTAATTGTTAGGTTGTATTATGGAAAAGAAAAAGAAAATTACACAAAAAGATTTTGATCAGATGCACGCCAATTATGCGCGTATGGAAGCTTATGACCAATGGACGAGACCTTTTACCGACGAAAATGCCATTACCGTTGATAAGGATTACGTTTTCCAACCCGATACGGCAGGCTTCAAAGTAGGAAAATTCTTCGTCAAAGGCGCACTGCGCACAATGTTGCCCCTTGCCAACAAATTGCTCTTTGACCTCAAAATCGAAGGTAAAGACAATCTTAAAAAAGTTGACAACGCCATAAGAGTATCCAACCACGTTTTGCTCCTCGATACCATGATCAACTTCCAAGTAGCATTCGGACACAGACACTTTATGACAGGCGCATACTTCAATATCAAAAAAGGACTCGGAGGCAAATTCTTCCGTTGCGGCGGATTCTTGCCTCTCGCCAACTCCATAAAGGCGATGAGCAACCTCGATAAGACAATTACGGATATCTTCCAAAAAGGTAATTCGGTCGTAACATTCTATGCCGAACAGGCTCTGTGGGAAAGATACGAAAATTCCCGTCCTCTCAAAAAAGGAGCTTTCCACTATGCCGCAAAAAATAACGTACCTGTCATACTGACCGTAATTCTCTTCAGAGAACCCAATTGGTTCAGAAAGAAACTCGGCGTCAAAAAGGACGTTACCGTCAAGATATTGCCCGCCATCTATCCCAAGGAAGGTCTCAGCGATAAGGAAAACGTCGAATACCTCCGCAAGGCAACACAGGAACTTTACGATCACACCATCTGTGACTTCTACGGCTATGATTACGACTTGTACGATATGAGACTTACACCTCTCGAAAACAAACTCGTAGCACAAGGACTTATACAAAAAGACGAAGCTCTCAAGCACAAACCTAATGACAACGAATTGAGACAAAAAGTTTTGCTCGAGATGACGAAAAACAAAATTCAGCCGCAGGAAAAAGATTATCAGGAAGACATTTCCGAAGAAGAACTTGCTGAATATTACGATTTCGACTTATACGACGAGGACATGATGAGCAAACACACCGTTTAGCCATCTACCCTCAAAACATAATTTTTTCACTTCCACATTATTGGTTTTTACCGGACAAAGGTCGCCCAAAAGGCGACCTTTGTTCATATAAAAATAATTCGGTTTCATCTTATACAATTGTTACATTAGAACTATTAGATAATTGAAATCAAGCCATTTGCTTTATCAGTTGTCATCAGGACGAAACGAGGTCAATTCTTTGATATACTCGCGCAATTTTTTTGTATTATATTTTTCTTTCATTCGCCACGTCCAGTTGCTGCCCGTGGTAGAAGGTGCGTTAATTCTGCCCTCTTTACCCAATCCCAGATAATCTGCCATGCATATTATTACCCTGTCGGCTTTTGTCTGCATAGCCGTGCGCAAAAGACAATGCGCATCACTCTCTCCCTTCCTGGGCTTACAAACTTTTTTGAATCGCTTCATTTCGTCTTCGCCAAGGCTCTTTAGCCATTGCGGCGTGGTCATATTGTCGTGCGTACCTGCGTAGACGATACAATTGTTTGTCTTAATGTTTTTGGGCAAATAATCGCTGTTGTCGTCCCCGAATGCAAAATGCAAAACTTTCATTCCGGGATACCCCGTCTTTTTTAGAAGTTTTCTAACCTTGTCGGTAATCACTCCCAAATCCTCTGCGATTATCTTTGCGCCAGGCAATTGCTTGTCAAGCTCGTTAAAGAAATCCATACCGACGCCCTTGCGCCATTCTCCTTTCTTTGCCGTCTTTTCCTCACCGTCTACAACATAATAACTCTCGAACGCCCTGAAATGATCGATCCTCAAAATATCGTAAAGTTTGTATGCGATCTTAAGTCGTGACATCCACCAGGAAAACTTGTCCTTTTTCATCTTCTCCCAGTCATATATCGGATTTCCCCAAAGCTGACCGTCTTCAGAAAATAAATCTGGCGGCACTCCTGCTACAAGATAGGGTTTCAATTGTTCATCCAATAAATAGTTGTCTGGTTTGGACCATACGTCCACGCTGTCGTATGCAACGTATATCGGCATGTCGCCTATTATTTCTATTCCTTTCTTGTTAGCATAGGATTTGAGTTTTGCATATTGAGAATAAAACTCATATTGCACGAAATTCCAAAATTCTATGCTGCCTGCATATTCTCTTCTCAACGCAAGGAGATTGCGTCTGTATTTTTCATCGTCCGGCCATTCGTTCCACTGTGCATTGCTGCGGTATTCTTTTATGGACATAAACAGCGAATAATCGTCAAGCCAAAATGCGTTTTCCCGTTTGAAATCGATATATGCTTTGTCGTTTATATCGAATCTTTCAAACGCCTTTCTCAATAAAAAATGTCTGCTGTCAAACAGATAGCCGTAATCGATTTTTTCATCGTTTCTCAAAAAGCCGTCGGCATATTCCTGCGTCACGAGTCCGTCCTCGATGAGCATATCTATATCCACGAAATAAGGATTGCCCGCAAACGCCGAAGGCGACTGATAGGGAGAATCGCCGTAAATAGTAGGATTGAGAGGCAACACCTGCCAAAAGCTTTGCCCCGTGCTCTTGAGAAAATCTACAAACTTGTATGCACTTTTACCGAAACTGCCTATTCCGTATCTGTCAGGCAAAGAAAAAATAGGCAATAATATTCCTGCTTTCTTCAACATCTTCTACCTTTATATCTTATCTTCCGTCACATGATTTTTTACAACTTTATCCAAAAACGCCACGGTTTTTTCGACAACTTCTTTTTGTATTTCTTCCTTACTCCGCTCGAGCTTTCCGTCCTGCGACGACATCATATCGCTCTCTCCGTAACACATATGATTAGCCCCTGCCAGCATTACGTATTCACACTCGTCGTTCATTCTCGATTTTGCAACGCTTTTGTGACTGTCTGACAATATTTTATCGTTTTGCGCTTCAAAGAATATAACGGGTAAAGTCGTATCTGCTAAAGTCGCCGTATTGTTATCTGCAAGCATTGCAGAATAAAGCACACACGCTTTGGTCGTATCCGCATTTTCGCTTGCTCGTCTTATAGCCGCACCGCCGCCCTGCGAATGTCCGCCGATAATGTAATTGCTCGCATTGAACATTGTATATGCTTTTTCTTCGCTTTTATAGTTTAAGTCCGCAAACTTATTATCACTTACAACTACGCTTATACCGTGCGAAGCAATCTCTCCCAATATAAAATCGTAATTATCAATCATCATCATGGTGCCGAGATAAAATATAAATACCCACTCGGTATTTGCCTTGGGCTGATAAATTCTGTATTTATCCTTTTCAATTATCTCCACTTCGTAATCGTTGGCAATTATTCCGTCGGCATAAGAAACTTTATCGACATAACCTTCATTGTAATAGTTTTCCGGAGGATTTGCACAACCTGCCGCCGTCATCGCCGCAAAAAGCGTCACTAATGTAAAAATCGCAACTATTACCTTTTCAAACTTTTTCATAATTCGATTATATACCATTTATCCTTATCCTGCAATACCGATTGCGTATTTATTGCCACGGCATGCGATTTGTGTTATAATTTTTTTGATTTAAGGAGTATTAATTATGCCATACAGCGTTTATCTTAAGAAAAATGAAGAGAAAAGAATCGTTGCGGGTCACCCCTGGGTATTTGCCAACGAAGTTGCCCGTATCGAAGGAAAAGATAAAAACGGCTCTCTCGCTACCGTCTACGATTTCAACGAAAGATTTATAGGCAAAGGTTACATCAATCACCTGTCCAAAATTCTCGTCAGAATATTCATTCGCGACGAATCTGTACCCGATTACGATTATTACCGCAATGCCATTCAAAAAGCCGTCGATTACCGCAAAAAACTCGGTTTCGAAAACTCGTATCGTGTCGTATTCGGCGAAAGCGACAATTTGCCCGCTCTTATAGTCGATAAGTACTCCGATATTCTCTGCGTTCAATTTCTCTCGCTGGGCATAGATAAAAACAAAGATATAATCGTCCGCGCTCTTATAGATATTTTTAACCCCAGAGGAATTTACGAGCGCAGTGACGTCGCCGTCCGTGAAAAAGAAGGTCTTCCTCTCACGAAGGGAAAACTCTACGGAGAATTCGACACAAAAGTTATTATTGAAGAAAACGGACTCAAAATGATCGTCGATGTCGAAAACGGACAAAAGACAGGATATTTCCTCGATCAGAAAGAAAACAGATTCGCACTTCGCCGTTATGCAAGCGGAGACGTCCTCGACTGTTTCTGCAACGTAGGCGGTTTTGCGCTTAATGCCGCAGCGGCAGGCGCAAACAACGTAACTGCACTCGATATTTCACAAACAGCACTTGATACCGTGGTTCAAAACGCAAAACTCAACAACCTTTCCAACGTTAACGTACTGCAAGGAGATGTTTTCGAAGTATTGAGACAGTTTAAGCGCGACGGTAAAATGTTCGATACCATCGTTCTCGATCCGCCGGCTTTCTGCAAGAGTGCAAGCGAAGTCAAAAATGCCTACAAGGGATATAAAGACATCAATATTCTTGGTATGAAACTCGTGAAAGACGGAGGCTTCCTCATATCGTCTTCATGCTCTCACTATATGACTTTCCCGCTCTTTCAAAATATGCTCACCGATGCAGCGAAAGAAAGCGGTAAAAAGGTGCGTATAGTAGAAATACGTACTCAAGCAAGCGATCATCCTTCAATGCTGTCAACCGAAGAAAGCTTGTATCTCAAATTTTTCGTCTTGCAAGTTTTCAAATAAATCATTAAACGATTTGTAAAAGCATGCATGCGCATCGCTTATGAATGTATAACATACAATGCACCCGAGATAAGTCTGTCCGACGTCTTCAAGGGTGCATTTTTATACACATTGCCCCAAGGCAAAAATATATTTAGTAAAAATTTTATTATTGCAACATTAAAATACATCTAAACAATTAATCATTCGCTTTAGCTTTTCTCAAATAATGTTTGATCGACGATTCTATTTATACATAAAAAAACGCACCCTCTATCGAGAGTGCGCCTGATTGTTTGATCAAAACAAATTAGTCTTCGTCGTCCTGTACGATATCTGCATTTACGGCAGCCTTTGCAATTGCCTGCATTCCGTTTTTGCATGCAGGTTTGGACAAATAACCGTCATTGGTAATACATACGATATTGCCGTTGGATGCCTTAAGTCTGAATCTGTATTCTCCCTTTGCATCGAGATAAATTTCCCACTTGGGGCACTTCTGTTCAACGACCTTTTTCAAAGTCTGATCCTCGACAGGTGCGTCTGCTGCATTTTTGATAATACTGTTGATACCTGTCTTCATTGCAGCCAACGAAGAATAGGGCTCTCCGCCGATTGCAATTACTCTATAGTTCGAAGAGTAAAGTTTGTAAACATAATTTCCTTTGTCAGTCTTTCTGTATACAAATTTCGCTTTTTTAGTAGTATTATCAGCAGGCTGAACCTTCTTTGCTTCAGCTTTCTTGGGAGCTTCCTCTTTATTAGCGGGAGCTTCAACAACTTGTTCCTTTTCAACTTTTGCAGGAGCTTCTTCTGCAACCGTCTCTTTCTTTGCGGGAGCAACTTCAGCCTTGGTCTCTACTGCCTTGACTTCCTTCTGCTCTACCTCTTTGCTCTGTTGTTGCTTCTTTTTCTTCTTACTAAAAAAACACATAACAATTACTCCTTTTTTGTAATCTATTTATATCTTATCATAAAAAAAACTTAAATTCAATTGAAAACATCAAAAATTTATATATTTTTGCAAAAATTTTAACTTACTCAACTTTTAACTTTTGCCCGCCCGACAAAAGCACACACATTCTTCTGCCATACAAATTCAAAGCCTTTATTCACCGTTTCCGGAATTCGTATTATAGTCTCCTAAAAAATCGGTAAACTTTTGAAAATATTTTGACAATAATAAAAAAGTATGATATTATACATTATGCGATGTGTCTTTCAACGCATTGCATAGCATATCATAATCATCAACTTCAGTCTGGAGAAATACCCAAGAGGCCGAAGGGGCTCCCCTGCTAAGGGAGTAGTACGGGTAACCGTAGCGAGGGTTCAAATCCCTCTTTCTCCGCCAAACAGAGTCGCGTTTGAACCCGCGGCTCTGTTATTTTTGTATCAAAGGTGTTGCAGGCATCATAGTCAATACCGAAGTTTACGTCCCGCAATGGTCAGAATTCTACTTGACGCAGAAAAGAGATGAACACGGCAACTATACAAAATAGACGGAATAAGCCGTCTATTTTTTTAACTCTTTTTCTAATTCAAAAAACTTTTGTTTTGTATCTGTTCGTCGGTTAAAAGCAAAAACAGAATCAGTAATTTTTTCTGCATTTTGAAAGGCAATCCCGATACGTGCTTCATTTAATTGTAAAGCTGAAATGTATTGCACATCATCAAAAGATGCTTTCTGTGGTTGATAAATAAACTCATCCTCTGGTGACATTTTTCCCTGATGGCGATATTTATTGATGGGCATAGATAATAATGCTCCTCTAATTTGAGAAAATGCTTTCATACTTTCCAATAAAATACTATTTGTCGCTTGTTTAAACATAATGTGATTTAAGATAAGTATTCTTGTGGGCGATAAGGGATAAAAACAATGTAAATGTATATTTATCTGAGGTTCAATCGGGAAAATTTCTAATGTAGGATATATATCAGTTATAACAAAATCACCACCATAAGAATCTGCCAATGTCATATACATACCATTTAGGTCGTTGAAAAAATCAGTTTTAACAATTTCATCAATTTTATTGTTTTTGCGAATTTCCTCATATGATCGACATTGCGTCAATTCCATTAACTCCTTTTTCCAAAGGATTTCAAAGTCATCTGTCGAAAAGTCTTGAAGCACTTTTCTCGTTGCTTCATCAAATTTATTATTTTGATACTGATCCTTTCTGGAATCTGATCTAAAAGATAATAATGATAAAAAAATACGTAATTTCTCGAGTTCAGTTCGAGTTATTACCACTTCATTTGTAGACAAAAGCTTCCCATTTATTATTTCAGATATTTCAGCTTCAAAATCAGCTAAAGTAGATTCAATTAATGTTGGATGAGCAGGATAATTTACCTCATCACGATACATGTTTTTATTCATAAAAACACTGCGCGTATTTCTTTTTTGAAGTTCTTTAGCAGAAATATCCCAATAATTAATTTGAGAATTCTTATCATTGAAATTTCTTAAAATAAATTGAGGGATATAATGATGCCTTTTCGGTTCAATCGATTGCCCCATAAATCGTACCCTTATAAATTGATTTTTATAGATTATAGCATAAAAACAATCAAATTACAAATTATAACCTATCTCCAAATTTTGCCGTTTCGTTGCGGCTATCGTAGCACAGATTTCGCAGAAGTCAATGCGAAAAAATATCGCTTAAAAATCAAATATCTCTTAACTTAAAAGCCGAGAAGAAATTTCTTCCCGGCTTTTTCTTTTGCCTTGTAAATCTAACAACTCCAACTCAATATTTTTTCTTGATGCGTTGACTTCTGTTTTTCATCACTTCCAATGAACAGACCTATGCTCAATCAATGCTACCTCTGCCTCTGCCGAAAGGCAAAATAAATTTGGAGGTAAATCCTATGGAAAACAAAGTTTCCCAAATTCCAGAATTCAAGAGGTATTATCTCTCGGAATTCGAACTCTATGACGGTGAAGAATTTATCACTTTCAACATCGTAGGAATTGATGCTGCCAAGAATGAAATCCAGATAGCCGTTACCAACAGAGGCAAAATAAGCGTTATCACTTA
>CALWBV010000014.1 GCA_944376205.1 uncultured Christensenellaceae bacterium | reverse complement strand
AGAATTGCTCCTATCTCTAGTCTTTTTTGACTGTAAAATACTTTTCTCCGATACTTGGGTGCAAAAACAATATGGTAGCCGAACAAGAAAACCTTCTTACTCGGCATAATTACTTTTTTATCTATTTATTCTACAACGATTTTGCAACCGTTGACTTCTGCGAGAACTATGCTACCATAGCGAAACGGAAACGGCAAATTTCGCAGAGGCGTCAAAACGAATCATTACCTATCATAGACTATTCTTTAACATTGTTTGGTAACTTTTTCGAAAGAAACAATGTGGAAACAAGCAAAATCGTAAACATCACAGCTAAAAAAGCAGGAAATATCCTTACAGAAATGTTCTGCGCTATAAGTCCGAAAACTGCCGGCATCGCTAATATGCCTATATAGGAAGAAGTCATTTGAGTGCTGATAATAGCCTGAGAATCAAGATCGGGGGCTATTCGAGGTCCTAAATATAACATATTAGGGAAAATCGGACCGTTGCCCATACCTATAAGAAAAAGAGCAATCCCGGACGCAAGAGGAGGCAAAGGCATAAATAACAAAACTATTGCTGTCAAAACTATTCCTTGACCTATGAATATAAGTAACTTATTGGATAATTTATATGACAGTATCCCCGAGAGAAATCGTCCTAAAGTAATTCCGACATAATAGAATGTTATTATCAATGCTGCTTTGTCAACAGCCATACCTATTGTATCGACGAGATAAGAACTTCCCCATGTACTGCAGGTGTATTCGATCGCACAAGAGCTGAAAAATACAAGCCACGACTGCCTTACGCTGCCATTTTTTATTGCCGCAACCAAACCGTGAGAAACACCCTTTCTGTCTGTTTCCGATTTATCGTTTTTATTGTTTAAACGCTTACATTTTAGCCACAACGGCAAAGCAGCCAGTGCTATTACAGATATTGCAAGTTGAATGCAGAATATTATTCTGTATCCGCCTCTCCATCCGCCGTCGCCAGCCAACGCTATAGACATAAGAAAGGGGCTTGCTGCTACTCCTATTCCGTAAAAACAATGCAGGAAGTTCATTTGAATAGACTTATAATTATTAGCTACGTAATCGTTAAGCGCCGCATCTATACCTCCTGCCCCCAGACCGAGAGGAACAGAAAATATACATATAAATATAAAGTCGGAAGAAACAGATATGCAAATAAGCGCAACGGCCGTCATAACGGTACTTATTGCAGTTATGCCGCCTGTTCCTATTTTTTTCGTTATTTTAACCGATAGGATACTGGAAAGTATCGTACATCCCGATATAATAATCGTGACAAAATTAGCGTAGCCTATCGGCAAAGCAAGCTCTCTGTATATTGTTGGCCACGCAGAACCGAATAAAGAATCAGGTATCCCCAAACCGATAAAGCAAATGTATATAATTACCAATAAAATTGTTGCCATAAATATCCTCTCAATACTGTAATTATAAATACTTTTTGATTATTGCGTCTATAATCAAAATGTGTTAGTATTATAAAAATAGCGACAAAAACGAGGAACTTTCATGCTTTACAATATAGATGGCAACAAAAAAGAACTTACGCTTCACGGCAATAGTAATTTCCTTCTTGCAGTTTATATCGACACATACGAAGGTAACGGTTATCCCCTGCACTGGCATGACGAATTTGAGTTCGCATATGTAAAAGAGGGCGAAATATGCGCGACTGTGGACGGAAAAGAAATAACCCTGAAAAAAGATCAAGGTGTGTTTATAAACAGTAAAACGCTTCACTCTTATGCCGGCAAAAAAAGTATTCATTCAGAAATGCCAAATATTCTTTTTCATCCTATGTTTTTAGCAGACAGCGATTTTTCTGCAATATATCAGAAATATATTATGCCTTTTACGCAGAGTTCTTTGTCTTATATTAAAATAGACGGCGATACTGACTGGCAAAAACAAATATTGTTTTTTGCCAAACAGATTGTTAATTCGTTTTATTCCGAAAATTACGGCTACGAACTGAAAATAAGAAATTTAGCTTGCGAAATATTTTACGAAATATGTTCAAACAATGCCGTTTTGCCTGTTAAACAATTTAATAATAGAGACTATAAGCGTTGCAGAAAAATGATAGCCTTTATATCGAATCATTTTCAAGAAAAAATATATATTAAAGACATTGCAGCATCGGTAAATGTAAGCACCAGAGAATGCCTTAGATGTTTTAAAAAAAACATCGGAACTTCACCAATGAAGATTGTGGAAGAATACAGAATTAACAAAGCTAAATATTTCTTATGCAACACTGATTTGTCTATAAGCGAAATCGGTGCGCTGTGCGGATATCAGGATCAAAGCTATTTTACAAAAATATTCTCGTCGGTTGAGCTTGTGTCTCCGGAAAAATTCAGATTAAAACATCAAGCTGATTAGTATGCATATTTAATCATATGCGTTTCTTCTTTTGCAAAAAACTATTATTCAAAAATAATCTCTTGCAAAAAATAATACGAACCTTGAATCGTCTTCTTGGTTCGTATTATTTTGGTCTGGTGCGGATAACAGGACTTGTAAGGAGCAAAGCGACGGATTAGTGAGCCTTGTGCGAACGTCACATTATTTCGGTGCTCCGCAGCAACGCACTTTAGGCACAAACATTTAGATAAATTAAAGATTATAATCGAATTAAAAAGTACCGACAAAGGGTTATATTTAATACAAATATATACCCTTTCGTCTGGTCGGTATAACGAGCGACCGACAACTAAAGCCGAGTATTTTGATAAAAAAAAATACTCGCTCTCCCTTGTCGGGTAGCGAGTATGGTGCGGATAACAGGACTTGTAAGGAGCAAAGCGACGGATTAGTGAGCCTTGTGCGAACGTCACATTATTTCGGTGCTCCGCAGCAACGCACTTTAGGCACAAACATTTAGATAAATTAAAGATTATAATCGAATTAAAAAGTACCGACAAAGGGTTATATTTAATACAAATATATACCCTTTCGTCTGGTCGGTATAACGAGCGACCGACAACTAAAGCCGAGTATTTTGATAAAAAAAAATACTCGCTCTCCCTTGTCGGGTAGCGAGTATGGTGCGGATAACAGGACTTGTAAGGAGCAAAGCGACGGATTAGTGAGCCTTGTGCGAACGTCACATTATTTCGGTGCTCCGCATCAACCGCACTTTAGGCGCTAGCATTTTCGGGCATAAATAAAGAGAGGGCTAATAGCTCTCTCTTTTTGTGCACGTCTTTCGCGACGCGCCGTCCTGGTGCGGATGACAGGACTTGAACCTGCACAGCCTTGCGACCATAAGAACCTGAATCTTACGCGTCTGCCAATTCCGCCACATCCGCACATATCTAACATATATAATATCAAAACTTTTTTTCTCCGTCAACATTTTTTGCTTGTAAGGGGTACATGGCGGTAATATTTTTTTTATCGCAAAATATACTATATTGACAAAAAAACAATAAAGGACATTATATGACACAGCTTACAGCAAACGTGAACACCAAAATTTTGAAAACCGTCAACATTGATTTTGACAACGGCAAAACGACCATCTGCGGAATAACGAGTATGGTAGAGAGCGATGACAAGCAAATTGTTGCGAATATGGGTGACCGCAGTATTGTGATAACCGGTGAAAAATTGCAGATCGTATCGTTGGATACTGCCCACAACGAATGCAGCGTTACGGGAGCGGTAGAATCAATCAAATACTCAAAAGGCACTAAAAAACAACCTCTTCTCAAGAGAATTTTCAAATGATCCTCTCATCGAGTGCGACTCAACCGTTTGCATTGCTCATATTCTTTCTGACGGGTACTGCAATGGGAGTACTTTATGCTGCGGGATATTTTGCAATGGAATTTGTCGTCAGAAAGGAGCTTTTTCGACATTTACACAATGTGCTGTACACATTTATATACGGCACGGTTTTTGCATTGATAGAAATTTTCGTATTCGATTACAACATCCATGCCTACCACTTTTTTATTGCGTTGTTTTTTACTTTAGCAGCTGCAATCTTGCTTTACCTGCCTATGAGAAAATACCGAGACAAGATCGACGGGTATTGCAACAAAGTAAAAGAAAAAATCAAAACGTCCAAACACTATAAACGTTTTGTAAAATAACCGATGTCAACGAAGCGCTTTGCTTCATAAAATCACCACAAAAAACATAATCAAAATTATCAAAAATTTTTTACCAATTTTGTCCATATTTTATTTGATTGCCGGAAAACCGTTTTTTCTCTCTCGAAAATTGACTATGAATTTATACGGTTTGAGCTCTGCAACAAAAGATGAAATCGACAAAAAAATATATATTTATTCTTTTTTACGCAACGATTTTTTACAATTCAAAAAAATAATCGCAAATTGTCCGATCACGAATTAAAAGTTTTTTGATTTCAAGATATTGTCTTTAATATCGGATGCTGCAAAAACAATCTCTTGCTTGCTAATTTAAGCATTTTGCTTAAAACTTGACATTTAATCATACTTTACAACTCTTTATGAATATTTATAATTGCAAAACAATCAAAGGTAAAAACTATGATGAAAAGCATCAAGAAGCTGTATAAAAAGTGAATTTCTGCCTTAAAAATACAAATTATAGTTATATTAAAATAACATGCTTAATTCTAGCCGCTTTACTGCTGCTTTTCAGCCTTTATTTTTCTATTAAAAAAGTGTCGATTCAGGGGTAAAATTATAACCGAAAAATTGTCAAATCGTCCATATTTGTATAATTTTAATTTATAATTGTATAATCATAAATTATATTATGAAAAATAAACTCCAAAATTTGCAAGGAGGACAGACAAAAGTTTGGGAAAAAGCACAAAAAGAGAAATTTTTATTCTAAAAATTTTGCAAGTTTGCACTAAAATTTACCCATTAATCGTCAACCATAATAAAGAAGTCAAGCATATTACAAATGAAAAATCAGTTAAAATTCTGTAGACTTTTATTTATATATAAATAAAGTTATCATTATTTATCGGCGGCAATTTTATTGCCTATATATAATATTAATGCTTAAATAAAGCAGGTTGATAATCATATCGACAGCTTATAACATAGAAAATCCGCTTATACTTTATGCGTTCTAATTAAAATATCGGCAACTGTCAGTCAATTGCCGATAACATAGTTGCTAATATAAGCCATACGGTAATTTTGATAAAATCTCAATAGCAGGGCAGTCAGTTGACGTGATACAGCTTTCCGCCGCATTCGCATCGTCTGCCGTAACACATATAGCAATGCATGCAAATCATACTGTTGCAATTGTGACATATATAAGCGTTGTCATATTCTATCTGTTGACAACAAATACTGCATCTGGGCATAATTTCCTCCTATAACGATAGAATTATACAAAAATTATGATCAAATCGATCTGATTTATACATTGTGTAATACCAAGCAGCCCGAATTTAGTATTATATGCCGATCAAAGTGCGTATGTATTATATTCATACTGATTTTATGCTACTTGAGCATTAATAAAAAGAATTGAGAATAACTGACATTGCAATTTGTTGGGTAACAATATTTTTGCAGAGGTATTTTTCCGTATTAAAGTCTCGAGCAGGGAAGAATATGCAATACGCTTATAATATGTTGATTATTAATTATATAGATTATATTGCAGAACATGACAACCGGCTTATACCTTACGTCTTTTAACTTACTTATCATAAACTTGTATTTCAAAGTATATCCCGTAATATAACAAGTGCCAAGATAATAAACAGGGAAGATCGCATTTTGGTAATTTCAGCGCCGTTGTATTGCAAATAAAACAGCGATGTACGCATGCGTACACGCACGTTATACGCCCACACACATGCGTCTTTAACGCCCGCACGAGTCACTGATTTTACAAATAAGCAAAAATATCGAATAAAACAGCGTTTCAATATGCACTCAAATTGAACGGGTTCAATATTTTTACCTCTAAAATAGCCATTTTGAGCATATATTTTTCTAAAAATGCGCTTTTTACCTATATTCAAGCAGCATTTGCGCCCACCTTATAATGTTTCACAAAAATCGTGAAACAATCCAAAATTTTTCAGCAGAAGATTGCAAAATAGCCGTATTTATTCTGAAAAATCATGCGGTTTTGCCTTAATTTTAAGAATAATATATTCTATTTTATATGATTTTAGAATATATACTTCTTATAAAATGTTTCACGCGAAACTTTTTATGCCACATCTATAAAGCTCTGAATCGACCCGTAATTCAGTGGTTAAACAGACAAAAAAAGCCCCCTTATACACTCTTATACACTTTGATAACAAAATCAAATACAAAATCTAGTTTACGTTTCACAATTAATTTCATACTGCCCGACACATCCGCCTCTAATACCCAATTATCCAACCGTCAATTTACATATTGTCGACATAGCGACAACTCTTTAGCCCTAACTGTATTTTATCAAGACACTTCTTTCTCCACCAGATCTTTTATCTATTCAAATACAAAAATTAAACTTTAACCGTTTAACGGTTTTGCTTTCCGTCATTCTATACTCAACAAGAGCAGGGAATATCTCGTAAAGATAATTTTTAATCCCTTTATTCTCAATGGATTTAACAATCTTATTTTTGCATTTATCAACTTTTTGCAAATTTACAATCTGACATAGCACATAAATCTATACTTTATCTTGAGCCACTTTCTAAAAAGTCATCAACCGGTCTTATACAACAAAACTAATTACACAGCATCGACGACATAACATTTTACTTTTATATCATTACTTATTTTCTCATTCTTTACTTTTAATCATATAGACACAAAGACTCTGATCCAGAACGTCTCCGACACGATACTTGCATAAGACTTTTCTTTTTATCTTTAGCAATCTATCCGCACAAATCAAGTTTAAGCAAACATATTTATTTTCCCCGATATCTTTTATGCACAATAATTAAACTTAATACTATGCAACGGTAAACTACTGCCGGTATACCGTCAATAAAATATTTCTATACTTAAGTTAATAATCAAGAAACTTCTCAACTTCTTGTCGCCGTTCACATTAAAATATTACTAAAGACAACAACCATTCGCCAGCATAAATATAATTTCTTTAGAATTTTAATATTATCCACATATCAACATGAAAAAAGAGAGGGGATTGATACATATCTTGCAAAATGTTTCACGCTAAACAATTATTTAGTGCGTTTTATTCTCATTGATGATTTTTAGCGGCAAAAGTTATCCACAATAAATAAAACTGTTTTTAAGCCTTTGAGTCCTTATGTATAATTTTTTATTAATATGACAAATCGCCTTATGTTTTTTATACTTTTTAATAGCAACACAGAACAGAGCAGAAAAGATCAAGAGTTAATATTATCTTACTTTTCTCCTCTTATTGTCCAATAAGCACGGTACTTTTAGTATATCTATCCAATCACTGACATTATATAGAGCATGTAAAGATTCCATGAAGATACCTCTGTTTATCGGATGCGACAAAATTATAAACACCTTTATAAAGTATATCGCACTAAATAATCCGGCTTATATCAGATCAATGTTAATTCATTACACATTATCATGCGCACGATCGCGCGAAATATGACTATACATAAAATTCAATCAATCTATAAATAAATGCAACTGCAAAAAGATAATATTAATAATTAAACGTCATATAGTCCCTTTGAATATATTATATAAGATGATAGCACTCTTGATAACGAAAATATAAAATTCTCGAGATAGCAACAATTTAAGAAAATATCAGACCATACAATTATCATTAAAGTTTTTATAGTATGCGCATATCAAAATTTTACTAATATCGGTTAAAGCGACAAAATGCAAATTATCCGCAACATTGACTAATATATCTGTCTATATATAAAGTAGATATGTTATAAAATGCAATAAATAAACTTTTATTAAGCAAAACCGTAAAAATGGCATAATAACTATGAAGTACAGGCAAATTATAATGATTTTAATAGCGGAAAAGTGTGAATGATAAGTCATTTTCAAGTATTTCGTTAGCAAATTGCTTATACGCATGCGCACAGGTAAAAACGACAAGATAAATTATCCCAAAAATTAAACCAAACTTATACACAATATTATTGCAGTATTCAATATAGATACATTATTCACTTAATTTAATCAAATCGCAAAACAATTCAAACATCTTAACGTGTGCGTGCGCAGGTAATAGCAAAAGCACAACTTAAGCAATTTATCATTGAAAATGTAGTGATACAGCACAATACATAAAATCATGTATGCTGTATGAATATCGTTTATAAAGTTAATATCCTATAAAAAAAGCAAAGTTGTTTGTTTGATTTAATACAAATCACTTAATCAATCCCGATACAACTACATTTTTATTTGCATAAACTCAAAAAGTTTCACGTGCAACATTTTTTGTTATCAAATAAATTTATCTCAATTATTAATGCTATTTTACTGAAAAAACACGTGATTTATGCCAATTGGCTATTAAATAAGTCGTTTTATTGCTTATTTTTAACATAAAAAACATGATGGGCGGAGATAGGTGAGTACCTCCGTTTTGCCCAATTAAGGCGTTTTTGCAAAATTTGCAATTTTCAAAACCGACTTTAACAAAATTTAAGCAAAAATATTCTGATTTTGAGAAGTTTTACTGCCTTTTTAAGCCTGCGCACTATGCAAATTTACAGCGAAAATGCGTATAATCAGAAAATTTAATGTAAAGTCGGATTTTACCGGCACAATCGGATTGCTATATAAAAGCCGATTCTATCATGTATTATATACGATATATCAATGTGTCAAATTAATGCCGCTTTTACTAATATAACTATTAATTATCCACTTATATAAGTATCATCATTTCGACTTAAATAAGCGAAATAAGTGCCTTTTATACTATATAGTTATATAATGTGCATGATTATGCAATATGCAATGTATCTTTGTCGGTGTATTTCTGTTATGATTTCGGCTAATGCACAATAACATAGATTTTAACCATTTTTCTCAATGTGCTCTCGAGCAACCAGCGTGTGTCAGTCAGGGAGTAGAAAAAATTAGATACAACGAGAGACTGCCCCGAAGAAAGTCTCAAAGTAAAAGTCATACCCGACAAACTTATGACACACCGTTGGCATTCGACTATTGCAGCAACAGATCGGTTACGACAGATTGGTTACAAGACAGAGCTACAATACGGATACGATATCCTTTTTTCCCTTCATAAAGCAAGTTTGAACAAGTTTGTTGCTTGTAAGGTATTTTTGCTTGACAGGTATTGTTTTTTTATTTATACTATTAAAGCATAATTATTTTTATATATAAAGAGAGGACTCGAAAATGAAACAAACTTATCAACCTAAAAAAAGACAAAGATCCAAAGTTCACGGCTTCCGTGAGAGAATGCGCAGCAAAAACGGCAGAAACGTTCTCAAGAGACGCCGCAATAAGGGCAGAAAGCAACTGACCGCTTAATCGGACTATGCAAAAAAAGTACAGGCTTAAAAACGGAAAAGTCTTTGATTATCTGCACAAGCGCGGACACAGCTTTGCCAACAAACTGCTTGTACTGGTCTATGCTCCCTCAAAATATCCTTTGAGAGTAGGTTTTATAGTCAGCAAGAAGGTCGGCAAAGCCAACGTGCGCAACAAAACGAGAAGAAGATTGAGAGAAGCCTTCAGGGCTCTAATTCCTTATATGAAGGACAATCACAATTTTATCGTTATTGCACGATCGGAATGCGCCGAGGCAGATTTTTATCAGCTTTCAAGCGCACTCGCACACCTTCTTGCAAAAGAAAATCTTTTTGAAAAAGAAATAGACTCTGAGGTGGCAAAAAGACTTAAATTGCATTCTACGCTCAAGAGAGTATGCGGAAAATAAACTGCAAAGCTCTGCTTGTAAGTTTTAACGGTTTTTGTTTTGGCAAAACTTTTTATGCAAAATCTTTTGTCAAAGAGAAAGAGTTTGTACAGAGTAAATCGGCATACGTCTCTTGCAGTAAATCTTATAAATCGGAAAACAAAATCGGCGCAATCAGTCTCTAAATTGATTTTCATTCAGACGTTGAATTGACAATTACTGCAATCACACTCGTACTGCATAATGTATTTATCTTTATTTTCTTGCAGATAATTCAATCCGTAAGAGAAGATAATAAATCGTCTTTTGCAAGCTGATATACTTCGCGTCTGTATGTCGCCGCTTTGATATTGAGGACAAATTCGGAAAGTAAGTTTAATATCGCTGTTTAGTATCGTCAATTATTATTTGACAACTGAATATCATAAGGTATTATTCTATCTTGATAATTTCTAATTTATTATCCGTTTATCCGCACATCGGCGCCTGCACAGTCATGCGTGCACGCATACGAAAGCGCATGTTCCGACTTTTTCCGATATGCAAACGATAGCAAACCATTCCGATTCTTTCGGCAACAAACCAAATTATCCCGTCCGTCGGGCTTACCGCTATGAAAAGACATAATCTTATCGTCGGCTATTATAAGTGCTTCGTCAACCCTGTACTTCCGAGTACCTGCAAATATATCCCGAGTTGTTCGGCTTATATGGCGCAGGCTGTCAAAAAGTACGGCTATCTTAAGGGTACGGCAATGGGCACTGTCAGATTGTTGAGATGCAACCCTTTTTCTAAAGGCGGTTTCGACCCCGTCAAGGACGACTTCAAAGGAAACGCAAAATGGCTTTTATGAATTTTATGACGCTGTGCGGCGTCAACTCTATCTGGAAACCTATCATCAGCCTTCTCGACTGGATGAACAGCGGTATAGGTAATTTCGGTTGGACCGTAGTCGTATTCTCAATCGTATTGAGAATAGTTCTTTTGCCACTCGACATATGGCAAAAGTTCAGTATGCGCAAGCAGAAATACAAAATGGATCAACTCCGTCCCCAACTCGAAAAACTTCAGAAACAGTATGCTAACCGTCCCGACATTTTGAGACAAAAGCAATACGAGTTGCAAAAATCGGCAAACATCCACATGATGTCTTCGTGTCTTCCGATGATTTTCACGCTCGTTATCTTCGCTATCGTCTTCCAGGGCTTCAGAGAGTATATCGTTTATGTCAACGAAACTATCGTGACAAACCTTTACAACGACGTATATCTGCAATTCTTTGTGGACAACCACGAAGCTATCGAAAAAGCAATCGGTCAAACTATTCTCGATTCGTCGGGTAACCTTGCCGCAAACTTCTTCCCTTCGTACTCTCATATCGAAGCTGCGGGACTCGTCAACGAACTCAATCAAAAACTTATCGAAGGCTATTCGCCCGAAAGCTGGCTGTGGGTCAAAAACGTATTTATGTCCGATACCTGGGCAAACGTAATTCCTTCGTACGACAACTTTATATCCAGCGGACTCGGCGGAATATCGGCTACCATTCCCGATATTGCAGGTGTATCCTACAACGAGCTTATGAGCCCTATCATGAACCACTACAACAAGTCGGGCTTTACGGATCTCAAGAATTGGAACGGTTATCTCCTGTTGCCTTTGTTGTCAATACTGACCAGCTTCTTTGCTACGATGCTTCAGCAGAAGATGCAGCCTATGCAGCCTCCTACGACCGGCAGCGAAGCTCAACAAAAACAACAGCAGATCATGAACAAAGTCATGATTTACATGATGCCGCTCATTCTCGGTTTCTTTGCAATAATGTACAGTGCTGCATTCGCAATCTATTACTTTGTGAGCAACATTATTACGACCGCAACTTCCGTCGCCTTTAACCTTATCGTCAAAAAGGCAGACAAGAAGAGAGAGCTTGAAGACAACGTGATTATTACACAAAAAAGATAGCTTGCTATCTTTGAGGAGATATTAAATGAAAAGTATAGAAATTACCGCAAACAGTTATGCCGAGGCGCTTAAAGAAGCCCTCGAACAACTGGGACTCAACGAAAACGAAGTCGAAGCGGAAAAAATTAAAGAGACCGGACTTTTGAGAAAAAAAGTTACGGTCAGAGTGACACAAAAAGTTACGGGCGCTGTGCTCGTCAGCGATTTTCTCAACGGTATCATCGAGAGAATGAACATAGACTGCAAAGCCGAAGTCGAGGAAAAAGAAGACGCTTACTACGTATCTCTTTCCGGTGAAGACACAGGCGTACTTATCGGTTACAGAGGCGACGTACTCGACTCTCTGCAATATCTGTCCCTTCTCATCGTCAACAAGGACAATCCCCTTGGCAAAAGACTCGTTATAGACGGAGAAAACTACCGTGCAAAACGTACCGCTACGCTGTCAAAACTTGCAAAGAAAATTGCTTTCAGAGTAGCTAAAAACCGCAAGGAAGAAGCTCTCGAACCTATGAATCCTTTTGAGAGAAGAATTATCCACTCGGCTTTGCACGACGACAGATTCGTCACTACGGAAAGCCACGGCGAAGAACCCAACAGATATGTTGTGATTTCTCCCAAGAAGCCTTCTTTTGACAGAGACAGAAGACCTCAAAACAAAAAGCCTCATCATTCTCAATCACAGAATTCTGCACCCCGTACTTCTGCACCCCAGACGCAGACAGACACCAAGGCATTCAACAGAACGGGCTACGGCAGAATGAAGACGTACGGCGGAGAGAAAAAGAAGCTCTTTTGATAGAGTAAAATCCGTATAGATATACGTTTTTTCAATATCGGAATACAGACGCAGTAAATATGCGTTAATGCGTTTTTAGCGCTCAAAATCAACTATAAGTACAAAAAGGCTTGCACGGTTGCAAGCCTTTTTAACTACTTAACATATAATTTGATTTTACCAATATAATAACTCTCTTTCAACCAACCGACACAATACAATTCGTCAACTGTCGGTTGCTTTTTTCAATTTGTATGATTATATAATACAATAAACCCCGATACGCACTCAACGACTTTATTATTTAATATTGATAAATAATAATATTATATTATGTAGAAAAAATATAAAAAGCCCGCCGATAATGCGGGGAAAAAATTCAAAAAAAACAATCAACCTTTAGATGAATTCGATGTGATTCTGTTAATTCATAAAGAGTTTGAAAAAGGAGCGTTTTTCTATGTAACGACGAAAAAACTCCTGAAATTCGAGAATAGAAATATTATATTTTTTTACTACCTCTGAAACTTAAAAAAGTTGTTTGTGAAGAACATTTTTTACGTTTAGATTATATACTTTGTGTGACAATAGAGTAGGTAGCAAATCTGTGATTTATTTCAAAAAATTACTGCGCTTTTATAAAACTATTTCCAAACCGAAAATGTACGTCGATATATTCGGCAAAACTATTTTCCGAGACAGAATTTAGAAAAAATTCTCGTCACTATTTCTTCCGTAGCCGTCGTTCCCGTGATTTCTCCGAGTGCGACGTATGCGTCTCTCAAATCTATAAGCACGCATTCGGTGGGAAGAGTATCTATATTCAGATAAGCGTTTTTGACGCTTGCAAGCGCTCTTTCTATTGCCTGTGCGTGGCGTTCGTTGGTGATAACATCGCTGCCGCTGTCAAGGTTCCCGCCCAAAACGGTATCGACGATCTTGTCTTTGAGCTCGTCTATTCCTTGTCCTTTTTTGGCGCTTATATGCACTCCGTCACGGCTGTCGGGGTTGAGATCGCACTTGTTGATGACGAGAAGTATCTTTTTATCCTTGTCAAACCGTGAAATAAGGCTTTTTTCATAGTCGTTGAGCTCTCTTCCGGCTTCGGTCAAAAAGAGAATTATATCACTGCCTTTTGCCGCCTCGAGACTTCTTTCGACTCCTATTGCTTCGACAACGTCGTCGGTATCCCTTATACCTGCGGTGTCTATGAGTTTGACGAGTACGCCTTTTACTTCGAGACTTTCTTCGAGACTGTCTCTCGTCGTGCCTGCTATCTCCGTAACTATCGCACGCTGTTTACCCAAAAGCGCATTGAGAAGAGAGGATTTTCCCACGTTGGCTTGTCCTATTATCGCAACGTTGATACCTTGTTTTATATATCCGCCCGTCGCAGCGCTCTTGCTCAATATATTAAGTTCGTCGGCTATGGATTTGCTTATATTCTTACCGTCTGCACGTGCTTCTTCCTCCATCTCCTCGGGATAATCCAAACTTGCCTCGAGATGAGATATACAGTCGAGTAATCTGTCCTGCAAAGAAGTTATCTTACGGGCTATGTCGCCGTTGGAAAGTCTGTAACTCGCATTGAGTGCCGCCGTACTTTCGCCGTTTATCATATCGACTATACCTTCTGCGTCGCTCAAAGCTATTTTACCGTTGAGAAAAGCCCTTTTCGTAAATTCTCCCTTGTCGGCTATATCGCAACCGCATTCGAGACAACGTCTCAAAAGTTCTCTTACGAGTCTTACGCCGCCGTGACACTGAAATTCCACTAAATCTTCACCCGTATAGGAATGAGGTTTTTTGAAATAAACCGCAAGTATATTGTCCTTGAAAGCGCCCATATCCGCCTGTCCGTAATACATAAAATTGGGGACGGCGTCGGTAAAACTCTTGAGTTTTTTTGTAGAAAAAATACGAGAGGCAATCTCCAAAGCATTGTCTCCGCTCATTCTTACTACGGCAATTGCGCCTTTTCCCACAGGTGTGGATATCGTAGCTATCGTCTTCATAATTTAATTATATCACAGCCGTTATTGCATTTGCAAATAATACAAGCGTGTGATATAATAATCGTAATTTCAGAGGATAAACATATGTTGGACAGCTATCAGAAAAATTACGACGCAATAGTTATAGGAGCGGGACACGCAGGCGTAGAAGCGTGCCTTGCGCTTGCACGACTCGGACACAAAACACTGGTAGTTACGCTGTCATTGGACGCAATAGCTTTCATGGCATGCAATCCTGCGATAGGCGGTACGGCAAAAGGACATCTTGTCAGAGAAATAGACGCTCTCGGCGGTCAGATGGGAATTTCGGCAGATCACAACCTTTTGCAGATAAGAATGCTCAATATGGGAAAGGGTGCGGCCGTACAGTCGCTTCGCGGTCAAGCCGATAAGACACTCTATCACCACTATATGAAAAGAGTACTCGAGGACGAACCAAATCTCGATATATTGCAGGGAGAAGTCGCCGAAATACTCACCAAAAACGGTAAAGTATGCGGCATTAAAACAACTCTCAATCAGGAATTTTTCTGCGACGCAATAGTAGTTGCCACGGGCGTATATCTCAATGCACACATTATCATCGGCGACAACGTTACAAAGACGGGACCCAACGGTTTTTCAAGGGCTACGCACCTCACCGACAGCCTTATAAAACTCGGTATCCCCACGAGAAGATTCAAGACGGGTACGCCTGCCAGAGTGGATAAAAAGACTATTAATTTCGACGTTATGCAAGTGCAGAAAGGCGACGAAAATATTTATCCTTTTTCATTTATGACAAAGGGATTCGTACCCAATAAAGAAGTTTGTTATCTCACATATACCACACAAAAAACTAAAGATATCATTATGCAGAATATCGACCGTTCGCCTTTGTACAACGGAAGTATTCACAGCATAGGTCCGAGATATTGTCCTTCGATAGAAGACAAAGTCATGCGCTTTGCCGATAAAGAAAGACATCAGATTTTTATCGAACCGGAGAGTTCTCTTACCAACGAAATGTATGTGCAGGGTATGTCGTCGTCATTGCCTTTTGACGTTCAACTCGAAATGTACAAGAGCGTAATAGGTCTCGAAAAGGTCAAAATATTGAGATTTGCATACGCAATCGAATACGATTGTATAGATTCGCTTTGTCTGACTCCATATCTTATGACAAAGGATATCCAAGGACTTTTCCTTGCGGGTCAGCTCAACGGCAGCAGCGGTTACGAAGAAGCGGCGGCACAGGGTATTATGGCAGGCATCAACGCTTCACGCTATCTCAAAAACGCAGAATACGTCGTTCTTAAAAGAGACAATTCTTATATCGGCGTACTTATAGACGATCTTGTCACCAAAGGTACCAACGAACCTTACAGAATGATGACTGCGAGAGCGGAGCACAGACTTCTTTTGAGACAGGAAAACGCCGATCAAAGACTTACTCCGATAGGAAGAGAGGTAGGTCTCGTATCAGACGAAAGATGGCAAAATCTCCAACAAAAACTCAATACTCTCAAAGAAATAGATAAAAAACTCGACAAAATAATCCCTCCCAGAGAATACAGAGAATTTTTTGAGTCGATAGGCGAATCTATACCCAACAACGGCTTGTCCTATAAAGATATGCTCAAAAGAGCGGGCATAACTTTCGATATGCTTATGGATAATTTCGAAGAGTTGAAAGACCTTGACAGAAGATGTTTCGAAGAAGTTGCGACAGAGGTAAAATATCAAGGATATCTTATCAAACAGCAGGCTATGATAGACGATATAAGCAAGCTAGAAAGTAAAGTTCTTCCCGAAAACATAGATTACAACGATATAAAAGGACTGCGTATAGAGGCAAGACAAAAACTCAACAAAATCAAACCTCTCAATCTTTCGCAGGCATCGAGAATAAGCGGCGTTTCGCCTGCCGATATAACGGTACTTTTGGTATATCTCGCCAAAAACAAACTCTGACGTCATGCCTATAATCGTATAATGCGGTAAAAATACTATGGAAAACATGCCTTTGATTTCAAAATATTTATGTGACAACGGCTATGATTCGCAAGAGATTGCGGATAAGTTTTCACGCTATTTTTATCTTCTTACAGAATGGAACAAAAAATTCAATCTCACAGCCGTCACGGATAAAGAAGAAGTTGAGACAAAACATTTTATAGACAGTCTTCTCGGCGATAAAATTCTAAACGGAAACACCGTATGCGATATAGGTTGCGGAGCAGGTTTTCCCTCCATACCCCTCGCTATCGTCAATCCCAACAGAAATTTTACTCTTGTAGACAGCGTCAATAAAAAAATCACATTCATAGAAGAAGTCGTAAAAGAGTTGTCACTCTTCAATGTGGATTTCATACACCAAAGATCTGAAGATTTTGCAATCAAAAATTATCAGTCTTTCGATTGCTGCGTGGCAAGAGCTGTGGCAAGCCTTCCTACGCTTGCAGAATACACCCTGCCTTTGATAAAAGTAGGCGGAATTTTTCTCGCTTATAAGGGTATAAATTATAAAGAGGAACTCCAAAATTCTCAAAAAATTCTGTCTATCCTCAATTCAAAAGTCAAAAATATCCACGAATTTACTCTTCCCGGCGGAGATAAAAGATTTATTATCGAGATAAAAAAGTTGTCCGACAGCCCTAAAAAATACCCCAGAAGCGGCAATAAACCCAGACTTCAACCTATTATAGGCTAAATTCTTGCATATCCTATATTTATTTGATATAATAATATAAGATATTTTTATGTTTTTTATCTCAATATAAGCGTTTAAGGAGGTTACTTATGAAAAAAGAAAGTAACGGCTCTAATATAGAAAAAATGCTCGATATAGACGAGCAAATCACCACTTACGATAAGGAAGGTAAACTCTCCGAAGGCGTAGAACTTATGTCTTTGGCTAAAATTATTACCAATCCAAATCAGCCCAGAAAAAAATTCGATCAGAATCTTCTCGAAGAACTCGCCGCTTCTATCAAGAATTACGGCGTAATTCAGCCTATTATCGTTTGCCCCGTAGGAGACGATACCTACGAAATAGTAGCAGGCGAGAGAAGATACAGAGCAAGTAAAATAGCAGGTAATACGACTGTACCCGTTATAATTAAAAAGTTGAGCGCTAAACAACGCAAGGAAATCGCTCTTATCGAAAACCTTCAGCGTCAGGACCTCAATCCTATCGAAGAAGCACAGGCATACAAAGCGCTCATCGACGAATACGGTTTTACGCAGGAACAGCTTGCCGACAGACTCGGTAAATCCCGTCCTGTAATTACAAACTCATTGAGACTTCTCAATCTCAATCCCGTAGTAATAGAAATGGTCATCAACGGCAGACTTTCGGCAGGCCACGCAAGATGTCTTTCTTCTATAAAGGATTATATCGTACAAAATACCTATGCAATTGCCGCTTGCGACAAACAATTGAGCGTACGTCAGTTGGAAATAATGGTCCGCAACTACTTGAATCCTAAAAATAAGAATAAAAAAGTAGCCGAACTTCCCGTCGAACTCAAAGATCTCGCAAACATAATGCAAAAAAAATTCGGTACAAAAGTCAATGCCGTAGGCACAAACAATAAAGGAAGAATTTATATAGATTATTATACGGCGGAGGATCTTGATCGTATATACGATATACTTGCAAAAATAAAATAATCAACCGCATATATCAATACATCTTTTCCTTTTGTCAGCGGTACGCCCGCTGCAGTTACGTACATCTAGTACGCGCCTTTGCGGGTGACCTCGAAAAAGAAAAAACTGCACTAATCTCTGCGGTTGCAAATATATTAAATTTTATATGCTCACAAAAAAAAATAAAGGCAAGTAAGTATAGCGGCGTGCCTGCACGAAGTTAGAAAATAAAATATTATATAAAATTAACAATATGAATATAACTTACTTATTACTTATAATAATAGCAGTTATTTTATTGACGGCATTTATGTCTTCAAAAAAGATATTGACGGCATATATCGTAAAGCGCAATATAAAAAGAAAAAGGAGACTTAAGCAGAATATGAACGAACTTCTTAAAAATTTTATAGAAAAGGACTGCATAATTTACTGCGTAAACAATACGTCTGTCGACGGAATAATCAAGGACGTAAAAGAAAATGCCGTACTTATCGAAACCCGTGAAGGTCTTCAACTCATAAATGTAGACTTTATCACAAGAGTAAGAGAATATCCCAAAAATAAAAACGGCAAAAGAAAGGGATTTTTAATAGACTGATAATATAAATCAAAACCGCTAAATAATAGCGGTTTTTTAATTAATAAATAATTCAAATAATATAATTATATCTTTTTGATCAAATAAATATAGAAAACCACTCTTAAAAATAAGAGTGGTCATTTTTTTTATTATTACCCCACTTCGTGCGACTTTGGAGAAAGGTGTAGAGTTGGCTTTTTCTAGGTCGCCCGCAAAGGTGCGTAATTACATATTTAACTAGCAATGCGTTTATTTTAATACTATATTACCAACTCTGTGCGAGCACGGAGAGTGGTGTGATTTTGCGAATTTTAAGAGAGTTCGTGAGCGGAGCATACTTTGCGTATGTGACCGAACGTAACTGCTTGAGAAAATTCGCTAAGGCGCGCCTCTATACGTGCTTGCCTATTATCTGCTGCGAATAGGCAAAATTAGATACAAATACTCATTACTCTCTATCGGCGTAATAACGATAGGCGAGTTACTGTTCAAAAACTTCATGGATATATACTCATCCTGCGTATTTTTAAGACAGTCAGTGAGATATCTTGCATTGAGGTTTACGCTCATATCCTTGCCGCTTGTAAAGGTATTTATGACTTCTTTTACGTTGCTGGTGCTGGTATTGCAATATATAGTCATCTTACCTTCTTTTATATCCATTTTGATATAGTTGTTTTTATCCATGCGGGCAATGACGTCAACCTTATCCATACTGTATTCAAGACTTGCTCTGTCTACCGTAACGACTGTTTCGAAAGTTGTAGGTATGGTAGATTGATACTTTATGAACTGACCTGCAATAAGAGAAGTAATTACCTTGGTATTGTCAAACTCAACGCACATCTTTTTATCGTTTATATTGATGAGAATTTCGTTTTCTTCGTCCTCGAAAAGTTTGGATATTTCGCTCAAGCTCTTTGCGGGTACGATTATTTCTTTTGCAGGGTATTCTTTATCGAGTTGTTTGTTGCAAACAGCAAGTCTGTAACCGTCGAGACCTACACTCTTAATTTCTTTACCGTTGACGGAGATAAGACATCCTTTGAGTTGTTGTCTTACTTCTTCGGTAGACGTAGCAAATATAGTCTTGTTGACGAGATCTTTGAAATCCTTTTGCTTTATAGAAAGCTGCATATCGTATTTTTGTTCTTCTATAGAAGGATATTCGTTGAGATTCATTGTAGCAAGATAAATAAAGCTGTCACAGTGAGTGATGCAGAGTTTGTCTTTTTCTATATCGCTGTCAAATTCGATGATATTTTCCTTGCTTATTTTTCTTATATATTCGCAGATAGTTCTGCCGGGAACAAGTACTTCTCCTTCGAGAATTATATCCGCTCTTATTTTCATTACTACTACAAAGTCAATATCGGTAGCCATTACCGTAAGAGTATCTTTGAACGCACTGAATTTTATACCTTCGAGAATAGGCATACTCTTTTTTGAGGGCAGGGCTTTCATTACTTTGGACAAAGCGTCCGACAAATCCATACCGTTACAAATAAACTTCATAAAACACCTCTTTACTAATATGCAATCTGCAATAATTGCAATAATATATTTTTTATATTGTATTGATAGATAATAATATCATCTAATAATAGTGTTGATAATGTTGATAAGTAGTCATTATCGACTTATATCTTAAAAAGTAATCAACATTATATTGATAAAAAGTGTTGATAATTTTTAAGGGTTATCCACAATATCAACATTAAAGAGTTAAATAATGTTTTTTATGTCGTTTGATTATATTTTATTTATAATTCAAGGACATAAAAGCTATCTTTTTTATCTCTTTTGAATCATGTTTTTTATATCTTTGATCTGGGTAGCTACCAGGTTGTCCGTCTTTGCAAGTTCTTCTATTTTATCTCTTGCGTAGATAATGGTAGTATGATCTCTTCCTCCGAAATAACTGCCTATCGTGGCGAGAGGTACTCCCAAAAGATCGTTGATGAGATAAATAGCTATTTGTCTTGCCTGAACAATCTGTTTAAGTTTTTTCTTGCCGATTACTTCCTGTTTTTTGATATTGAAATAAGAGCAAGTGGCGTCGACGATACTGTCAAGCGAAAGAATATGGCTGGATACGTCGATATCGTCTTTAAGGGCTTCTTTGATAATATCTATATTATCGGGCTGTACGCCTTTTAATTGACAGAAGAATATTACCTTTTGAAGAGCGCCTTCGAGTTCTCTTATGTTTTTATCGAATTTTTCGGCAATAAAATATATTACGTTGATAGGAAGATTTACGTTTTTATAAAAAGCCTTTTTCTGAAGAATTGCTATTCTCGTCTCGAGATCTGGCAGTGAAATATCTACCGTAAGACCGCTGGAAAATCTCGATTGAAGTCTTTCTTCGAGGAAAGTGAGTTCTCTGGGGTGCTTATCGGACGATATTACGATTTGCTTTTTGAATTGATACAAATCGTTGAAAGTATGGAACAATGCTTCCTGCGTACCTATTTTTCCTGCAAGAAACTGTATATCGTCGAGCATAAGCACGTCAACGTTTCTGTATTTTTCTCTGAATTTTCTGTTTTGTTCGTTATCCTTGCTGTTGCGGATACTGTCTATAAAGTCATTGACAAACTGTTCTGTCGTGCAGTATATGATTTTTGCCTTTTTATTGTTTTTTATTATCTCATTGCCGATAGCGTGCATAATATGAGTTTTGCCGAGACCTACACCGCCGTAAATAAACAGAGGGTTGTGAAGAGTACCGGGTTGTTTTGCTACTGCTTTTGCGGCTGCAAACGCTATCTGGTTGGAAGATCCGACGACAAACATTTCAAAAGTAAAATTCGAATCGAACATATTGAGATTCGTAGACGAAGCTTCTTCTTTTTTAATCTCGTCTATCTTATCCTGATATATAGGTATTTCGTCGGGAGTGATTATAAGATAATCGTCAACATAGGTGTTGAGTTTTTTTATCTCGTCGAGAATAATTTTGCGATAATTTTTATTGATAGTGTTTTTTGCCGATTTGAGATTTGCCACAATAATGAGTTTGTTGTACGTAATAGTAAGAGGTTCAAGATTTTTGAACCACATATCGTAGCTTACGGTCGATATATTGTTGGAAATACCCAACAGTAAAATATCCCAGATTTTCTTACATTCTTCCATGTCTATATTATAATATAAAATAAGAGAAAATTCAAGTGATTTTATTATACTTTAGAGACTTGCGAAAGTCGTGATTAATTTATAAAAAAAGTCGTAAAAACATAAGTCTTGCAAGATAAAGAAAAGTATAAAACAATCATTATAAAAAAGCCGGATTTACGTATTATAAGAATAAAGGAAAAATATATTGGAATAAAAAATCGATATAATTGAAATTTAAGACAAATTTCAAAGATAAAAATAACTTTATTATAAAGACTTTTAACATATAGATAATTAGATATAATGTAAGTAAACATAAGGAAAATAACTAATATATGCCGTGAAGCGGTGCGAAGCAATCAAAGGCAATCAGATAAGCGTATATACGAGGTAAAAGGTGAAGGCAATACTTATTGTATTGTCAAGACTTTTAACATATAGATAAGTAAATAAAAAAGTAAGTAAACATAAGGAAAATAACGCATATATGCCGTGAAACGGTGCGAAGCAGTCAAAGGCAGTCAGATAAGTGCATATACGAGGCAAAAGGTGAAGGCAATACTTGTTGTATTGTCAAGACTTTTAACAAAGTATATGCTTTTATATGACGTCTTTGATCATATATAAGTTGTTTGACTTATGTAACAACAAAGATGTAAAATAGATATATGCATATAGAAAGCGTTACCCTGAAAAATTTCAGAAATTATGAGACAAGGACGGTTGAATTCAAGGACGGTCTCAATATTGTAATAGGAAAAAACGCCAGCGGAAAAACCAATCTTTTAGAGAGCGTTTACGTTGCAGGCATCGGCAGATCGCCACGTACCAACAAATACAAGGAAATGATAAAGTGGGGCAGCGATTACGCATATATAAAGGTAATTCTTAAAAAGAATAAGACTACTCATACAATTGAATATTCGATAGACAATCAGGATAAAAAAAGAATAGCTATCGACGGAATACCTCTTGTGAGATTGAGTGAGATTCTGGGTATGCTCAATATAGTTTTCTTTTCGCCAGACGAGATGAAACTTGTCAAGGAAAGTCCCGTTGAGAGAAGAAAATTCATGGATATAAGTCTGTCTCAACAAAATAAAAATTATTTCAACGCACTTTCTAAATACAACAATATAATAGCCCAGAGAAACAAACTTCTCAAGGAGCAAAAAGACAGTCCGGCGCTAAAGGAGATGTTGTACGGCTGGGACGTACAGCTTGCGGATTACGGCTCAATAATCATATCCAAAAGATACGAATTTGTAGATAAGATAAAAGTATTTGCCAATAAAATGCATTCAGAAATAAGCGAAAACAGGGAAAATCTCACTCTCGAATACGAATGCGACGTGCCTTGTCAAGACATTGAGAATATAAAAAATATTTTTTTCAAGAAATTACAGGATAACTACGAAAAAGACGTATCTTTGCAATACACTTCTTTCGGATGTCACAGAGACGATATAGCTATAAAGATAAACAACACAGACGCAAGAAAATTCGCATCTCAAGGTCAACAGCGAACAGTTGCGCTGTCGCTAAAGCTTGCTGAAATTTATTTTTTCGAAAGTGAAACGGGAGAAAAACCCGTGCTTCTTCTCGATGACGTGTTGAGCGAGTTGGACGGCGGAAGGCGTAAAAAATTAATGGAACTTTCCATGGGACTTCAGACTCTCATCACCTGTACGGATTTTGACGAAGACGTAAATCACAATCTTATCCGTATATCAAACGATTGATTTCAATCATACAGATTAAAATTATGGCAAAAATATGTCTTGAATAAGAGGATTTTTGTTACATTTTGAATATCTTTATGTATTAAAAGAGTATTAAAAAAATTACTTTGTTTGAAAGATAAAAATGTGATAAATATAAAATTAAAAAGACGATATTTCAGCTCGGTACCTAAAGGTACCGTTTTTTTGTGATATATAACGCTTTTTATAGTCAAAATTGACATTTTATAGTATTCATATTATTATGTTAGTATAGATACCTTGAGATAAAATGGGGAATATTACGGAGGAGATAAGCTTATGATTTGCGAAAATTGCGGAAAAGAAGTCAACGGACCTTATTGTCCCAATTGCGGTCATCCTACGGAGATTTATTCCAATATAAAGATGGAATACGATCCCGACAACGATTTTATAGATAACAAAAACAAATATAAACTCGTTGAACCGAAAAACGAAGAAATTAAGAAGACGGTTATTCGCAGAGGGGATATGATCAGGCAGGCGGAAGTCGAGTCTGCACCTAAAGAAAAAGAGACGGTTGAAGAAGAAAAAATTCAGCCTAAACAAAAGGTTCAACAATCCAAAGAGCCTGTTATTCAGCAAGAAAATATTAACGAGCAAAACAATTCAGACGGATTTTTCAGCTCCGATATTAAATCCGTATTCACGGGCGGTGCTTTCGGATTGTTTTTCGTGAGATTTTTAGTAGGTTTTGTGTCGTTGATCACATTGGGTATAGCTTTTCCCTTTATGTTGTGTTTTTATTACAAGTGGATAGCTTCAAAAACCGTAATAAACGGCAGACAAATGTATTTTGACGGCAACGGCGTTCAGCTTCTCGGTAAATACGTATTGTGGATGTTTCTTACGATAATCACCGTAGGAATATACTCTTTTTTCCTTGTTATCAAGATGAAAAAATGGATAGTTTCACATACTCACTATGTCGGCGAAGAAGATTTGCAAGAAAGTAAATCCAAATTCACGGGAGGTACGTTCAGACTCTTTTTCGTGAGATTGGGAGCAGTGCTTCTAACAATAGTAACATTGACTTTCGGAGCATACTGGGCAAGATGTGCGCTTGAAAGATGGAAAGTTAAACATACCGTAATCGACGGTTATAAACAGACTTTTGACGGCAAAGGAATGCAGCTTATGGGTAAGTGTGCGGTATGGGTAATTCTGACCGTTATCACAGTAGGCATATATTCGTTCTGGTTTGCGTCGAGCTATAAAAAGTGGTTGGTTTCGCATACGGTCGGAGTAAATAAAGAATGCTCCGAATCTCAAGAAAATAAATAATAAAATACAATTTTGTAAATCCGATACAAAAATGAAATTATGAATTAAGGATATTGAATACCTTAAAATATATAAAAACAAACGCTTCCTTGCATTTTTAAGAGGAGGCGTTTTTATTATTTTCTTAAAAAACGGAAAATTGAGTGAAAAAATCGTTTTTTTTATAAATTCAAGCCCGATTTTATTAATTTTTTTGATAAAAACCGTAAAAAATACGCCGTTTTTTTAATTTTTTCAAATTTTAAGTTTCAAATCTCTGTTCAGATAGCGTTTTAAGGCTTGTAATACGCCCTATTTTTAATTTTCTGCGTTGTTGAGTATAATTTTACGACAATGCGCAAAAACGTCGTATTTTGCCCAAAAACGGCTTATTTTCAAAAAGGCGTAAATTATTTTTTGCGAAATTTCAAATTTTAGTTGAGATTAAGTTTTTTCTATGATATAATAATTTTATTATAATATTATAATTTTGCGTGTACGTGTGCGTATGTATGCGTGCGATACCGCAAAACAGCTAATTTTTATGGAGGTAAAAATGAGTACAAACGAAAAACAGCATTATACTCAGGAAGACATTCAGGTCCTCGAAGGACTCGAACCTGTCAGAAAGCGTCCCGGCATGTACATCGGCTCCACCGACGAGAGAGGTCTTCACCATCTCGTTTATGAAGTTGTGGACAACTCTATCGACGAAGCTATGGCAGGCTACTGCGACAAAGTTATCGTGGAAATCTTGCCCGAAGGCGCTGTACGTGTTATAGACAACGGCAGAGGCATCCCTACGGGTATCATAGAAAAAGAGGGAAAATCGGCTGTCGAAGTCGTATTGACAAAACTTCACGCAGGCGGTAAATTCGGCGGCGGCGGATATAAATTTTCCGGCGGTCTTCACGGCGTAGGCGTTTCCTGCGTAAACGCACTTTCCGAATGGCTTGACGTCGAAGTCGCTCAAAACGGCAATCTATACAAAATGTCTTTCAACAGAGGCGTTGCTCAAAGACCTTTGGCTATTGTGGGCAAAACGGAAAGACGAGGTACTACAATCACTTTCTACCCCGACAGAGATATCTTCGAAACGGTAGATTTCGATTACAATACTTTGAAAGCACGTATTCAGGAGCTTGCTTTCCTCAACAAGGGATTGAGAATCGTGCTCAAGGACAGCCGTCCTTTGAGAGAAGCGGAACAAGAATTCTATTACGAGGGCGGTATCGTCGAATACGTAGACGTACTCAACAAGGATCAAGGTCTTCTCGAAAAGCCTTTTTACGTATTCTATGAGGCAAACGATTATCAAATCGAAATCGCTATGCAGTACAACGATAATTACAGCGAGACGATATACAGTTATGCCAACAACATCAACACGCACGAAGGCGGTACTCATCTCGACGGTTTCAAGACTGCGCTCACAAAACTTTTCAACGATTACGGCGCAGAGCAGAAGATTCTCAAAAACGAAGAAAAACTTACGGGTGACGATTGCCGTGAAGGACTCGTTGCCATCGTCAGCGTAAAACTTATAGATCCCCAGTTCGAAGGACAGACAAAAGGTAAACTCGGCAACAGCTTTATGCGTGCCGCAGTATCCAAGGTATTCCTCGAGAAGTTCGGCGAATTTATGGAAGAAAATCCCAAAATCGCAAAAGAACTCGTACTTAAGGCTATCAACGCAAAGAAAGCAAGAGACGCCGCAAGAAACGCAAGAGATCTCACGAGAAGAAAGTCCGTACTCGAATCCACGACTCTTCCCGGCAAGCTTGCAGACTGTTCGGACAAGGATCCCAGAAAGTGCGAAATTTACCTCGTTGAGGGCGACAGCGCAGGCGGTACGGCAAAGCAAGGCAGAGACAGAAGATTCCAGGCAATTCTTCCTTTGAGAGGTAAAATCCTCAACGTCGAAAAGGCCCGTCTCAACAGAGTTCTCGAAAGCGAAGAAATCAAGAACATGATCACGACTTTCGGTTGCGGTATCCATGAGGATTGCGACGTCAACAAGCTCAAGTACGACAGAATCATCTGTATGACCGATGCCGATGTCGACGGTAGCCACATCAGAATACTTCTTTTGACATTCCTTTACAGATTCATGAAGCCCGTTGTCGAACAAGGTCACGTGTATATCGCACAGCCGCCTTTGTATAAAGTTACGCAAAAGGGCAACCGTAAGGAAAATTATTTCTACGATGACGTATCTCTCGAAAACTTCCTCGTAAGTATCGACAGAAAAGCAGAAATACAGCGTTACAAAGGTCTTGGAGAAATGGACGCTCAACAACTTTGGGATACCACTATGAACCCCGAGACAAGAACGCTTTTGAGAGTAAATCTCGCCGATGCGGAAAAGGCTGACGAAATCTTCTCCATACTCATGGGTGACGAACCCGAAAAACGTCGTACGTTTATCGAAGAAAACGCAAATCTCGTCAAGGATCTGGACGTATAAGAGGTGAAATATGGAAGAAAAGAAAGATAATATTTTTGAAATGCTCGAAAAGACAAACGTCATCAACGTAGACGCCGAAAACGAAATGAAAACTTCGTTTATCGCATACGCAATGGCGGTAAACGTATCCCGTGCTATCCCTGACGTAAGAGACGGTCTCAAGCCCGTGCACAGAAGAATACTTTTCGATATGAACGAACTCGGTCTTACGGCGGACAAGCCCTACCGTAAGTGTGCGCTCATCGTCGGTGACGTGCTCGGTAAATACCATCCTCACGGCGACAGTTCGGTTTATGACGCTTTGGTAAGACTTGCACAGGACTTCTCCATAAGATGTACGCTCGTAGACGGTCACGGTAACTTCGGTAGCGTGGACGGCGACCCCGCAGCGGCATACAGATACACCGAGGCAAGACTCAGCAAAATAGCAGCCGAAATGATAAGAGATATCGACAAGAAGACGGTAGACTTTTATCCCAACTTCGACGACACGAGAGAACAGCCTGTCGTACTTCCTTCGAGATACCCCAACTTGCTCGTCAACGGTTCTGACGGTATTGCGGTAGGTATGGCGACTTCCATTCCTCCTCACAACCTCGGCGAAGTAATCGACGGTACCGTTGCGCTTCTCGACAATCCCGATATCGACATCGACGATCTTATGAAATACATACCTGCGCCCGACTATCCTACGGGAGCTTACATTCTCGGTAGCTCGGGTATCAAAAACGCTTACCGCACGGGTAAAGGCAACTGCATTATACGTGCCAGAGCAGAGATCGAAGAAAATCACAACGGCAAGTCGAGAATAATCATTACCGAGATCCCTTATCAGGTCAACAAGGCAAAGCTCATCGAGAGCATGGCAGATCTCGTCAAACAAAAGAGAATAGAGGGTATTTCCGACATACACGAACAAAGCGACAAGGACGGTATGCGAATCGTCGTAGACGTCAAGAAAGACGCAAATGCGCAGGTTGTGCTCAATACGCTTTATAAGCATACGCAGCTGCAGATTTCTCATTCCATGATTATGCTTGCGCTCGTTGACGGTACTCCCAAGATAATCAACCTCAAGCAGATTCTCGAAGAATATATCAAACACCAGAAGTCGGTAATCGTAAGACGTACTCAATTCGATCTCGACAAGGATCTCGAGAAAGAACACATTTTGCTCGGTCTCGTAAAAGCTTTGACGAATATCGACGAAGTTATCGAAACCATCAAAAAGTCGTCCGACAGAGCAGTCGCTATCGAAAACCTTACATCCAAATTCGAACTCAGCGAAAAGCAGGCTATCGCTATTCTCGAAATGAGATTGCAAAGACTCACGGCTTTGGAAGTTGAAAAGATCCAGAACGACCTTGCCGACCTCGAAAAGGAAATCGCAGATCTCAAGGACATACTCGCAAATCCCCAGAGAGTTATCACGATCATCAAGGACGAACTTCTCGAAATCAAGGCTAAATACAACGATCCCCGTCGTTCGGAAATCACATACGATTACAGCGACCTCGATATCGAAGATCTTATCGAAGAAGAAGACGTCGTACTTTCCATTACTCACGACGGATATATCAAACGTATGCCCGTTGACGAGTACAGAACGCAGCGCAGAGGCGGCGTAGGAGTTACCGCACACAAGACCAAGGAAGAAGACTTTGTGGAAAACGTTATCGCAACTTCTACCCACAACTTCATTCTCTTCTTCTCCAACTTCGGTAAGGTTTACAGATGCAAGGCTTATCAGGTACCCGAGGCAAGCAAAAACTCCAAGGGCAGAGCGATTATCAACCTTCTCAATCTTGATCCCGGCGAAGTTATCAACGCATACGTTCCCGTACCCAAGGAAAGCACGGGCTATCTCATGATGGCTACCAAGCAAGGTCTCATCAAGAAGACTTCTCTCGACGAATTCGTACGTATCCAGACCAACGGTAAAAAGGCTATTACCTTTGCCAGCGAGGATGACGAACTTATCAGCGTACACATCACAAACGGCGACGAACAGATTATCATGGCGTCGAGCGGCGGTAAGTGTATAAGATTCAACGAGCAGGACGTTCGTGCAACAGGCCGTACGAGTATGGGTGTTAAGTCCATTAAACTCGACAAGGGCGAAGTCGTCGTCGATATGACCGTAGTCAAAGACGATTGCGAAGTACTTACCATCACCGAAAACGGTTACGGCAAGCGTACCGACCTCGATGAGTACAGAGTACAAGGCAGAGCGGGCAGCGGTATCAAAGTCGGCGTACTCAACGACAAGACGGGTAACGTCGTCAACCTCAAACTCGTCAATCCCGAAACCGACGATATTATGATCATTGCCGACAACGGTATCATAATAAGAGTACGTGCGAGCGAAATCTCCAAGATAGGCAGAAATACGCAGGGCGTAAGAGTCATGAAGATGAAGGACGAAAACGCAAAAGTCGTAGCCTTTACGGTAGTACCTCATCAGGATGAAGAAGAAGTCGCAGAAGGCGAAAAAAACGCAGAAAGCACAGCAGTAGCCGAAGACGGAGCAAACAGCGCCGCACAAGGCGAAAATCAGCCTCAGGAATAATTCTTTCGAATTTGTCTGACCGATTATCAAAAATAAAATACCGCCTCTTAACGGGGCGGTATTTTATAAATTGAAAATAGTTACATAATGTAATTTGATATTCAGATATTTTTAATAACTGTTAGAAGCGATTTTTGTTTTTTCTCGAATTGTTGCTTTATTACCGCAATGCGGACATACGTATTCATAATTTATGTATTCAGAAACGATAGTAGAATGTTCTGTTTCGTCAGTTTTGAATTCGCCTGTATGGCTATAATTTCCGCTGCGTTTTAATTGAGCACCGCATTTACTGCAATAATATTTGATTTTTCTTCCCGTAAAATAAGGAATGACGGCAAATACGATAGCTGCTATTAAAATATACAATGCCGAAGCTGACTCCATAACCGTCCATACGATAAATGTTGTGAGCAAAAGAACTAATGCTACAACAACACATATTATTGTAGCTGCAATTAATAATTTACGCATAAAAACCTCCTAAATAATTGATACTTATATTGTATTATAGAAAATTCTATAAGTCAACTAAATTATAGAAAATTCTATATTTTTCCAATTGCAGATTTTATTATTATATAATTTGTGTATGAATACGGACGCAGGATATTTTTCGGAAGTATTAAAAATACTTATGAAAGAGAAAAATTTGAATCAAAGTCAATTAGCCAAACTTATGGGGATTAAACAAAGTCAGATAAGTGAGTGGTTAAAAGGAAAGGCAAAACCCGGATACGATAATTTGAAGAAGTTGGCAGTAGTGTTTGAGGTATCGGCAGATTATTTGTTGGGGTTGTCTAATTACTGATATAAAAATCAAAGCGGCTCGGGTTTTCCCGAGTCGCTCTTTATTGTGTCATTATCGTTAAAATCAGAATTTGTAAGTATTGTCGAAGACTTTCTGTCCCTCGTTGTTCCATGCTTGGAAAAGAATGCCGTCAGCAGAAAGTGTGATTTTGCTTGCTATGAAAACGCCGTTTTTATGTCCGCCGTCGAGATAGACGCTCAAGCCGTTGTATTCAAAAAATTCGTTAGTGTGCGTATGTCCGCTCACGATATATTTTGCGCCGAGATTTTTAAGTGAAGCAAAAGCACGGTTTCTTAAGTCTTCTTCGATGCAGATTTCGTTGGAGTGAGAGAATACTATCGGTATATTATCCGAAGGGGTAAGCGTTTCCAGCCACTCTGTCATGTTTTTTCTGTACTCTGCGTAATTGACCATACCGCCGTATTCGGGGTGAGAGTCGACTTTGTCTTCGCCGCTGTCAAGCACGATAAAATCGAAATTTCCGTATGAAGTAGTATAATAAAAACTTTCCATACCCAGATAATCGGGGAGTTTGGCTGCGTATTCGCCTCTTGTCTCGTGATTGCCTCTTATGAACACAACGGGTACGCTGCCTTTGCATATATTGCCGCCGAATTCCACAATGTAATCTTTTATTTCGTCTTCAAACATAAGTCCGGGTGCGCTGTCTCCCAGCAAAATCACGCCGTCGTAATCTCCTGCATAAGACAATGCGTCGTATGCCTTGTCAAGACGGGTATGCCAGTCGGATACGGTCAACCACTGTTGAGTTTCGCCTTCGGGGGCATTGAAAGTATATTCGCCCGATATTGCTTCTTTTCCCGTATAGCTTCCGTAGCTGTATGCTTCGACGACCCTTTTTGAGCCTATGCGGTAGGTATTGCCGTCGAGTTGTTGTTTAGGGACTTTTACCGTATGTATTTTACTGTCGCCCTTAATTCTTCCCATAGCTTCGTCGTAGAGTCTTACGGTTTCGCCTTCGTATTCGTACTCCACATATCCCGTGCCTTCGTCGTTTGTGGCGAATACGACTGAATAATAGTCTTCGCCGCTGTCGATTACTAGGGGAGCGGAAGTGATCTTATAATTGCATACGGGAGCAAGCACCCAGAGTGAAACAATAAACAAACATATAGCGGTAGATGCTACAGTCACAATTTTTAGAGTTTTGTTTTTGAGGGAGGGAAATACCGAGATAAAGAATACTATCGTGGCGATTGCCGCAAATGCAGGGAAGTTTTTTGCCGCCATTTTCATGATAACGGGAAAAGTTTCTTCGCCTGCGACTATCATATTTACCATTACACCTATGGCAAATACGATGCAAAGCTCAAATCCTATGATCGATAAAGCCGCAAACGTCTTGGTTTCACTGAAGTATCGTTCCTTTAGCTTCAAACCGTAAGCTTCTGCGATATATAGGAAAAGAAGCAAAAGCGTATTGATTATCATCAGACTCAACAACAGATACGATATGCCGTTGAAAACCGTATAGTCTAAAAATACATAATTGGCTCTGCACGAATAAAAGAAAAACGAAGTAAAAGCAGATATCAACGATACTATAATCAGGGTTATTTTGTGTGTAATAAATGCGACGAATTTGTTTGTATTCATATTTTCCCTCTCACCGAAATTATAAATATTATAACATATCGACACGCTTTATTCAAGATGCTGATATTCTCTTAAATTGCTGTAAATGTGTAAAAATTGAATGCGTTAGTTTTGATTTGCAAATTATTTTTACGACGTTTTCTTGATGTCGTTACGACGACACAATTGACTTCGATAATCGCTTTTGCGTTATTTTATCAATGAAGCAGGAAATAAAAAAACCGCTTGAAAAAGCGGTTTGATTTAGTCGTATTTTATGCGGTGAAAATCACAAGAGAAAAAGCGCTGCAAACAGCATAGCCGCAATGAGTACCGTGAAACCGAGCGAAATGCTGTGGAGTATCATGCTCGTGCGTGTTTGGCGGTCGATGTTTTTAAGACGGCGGAGTTTTTGAGCCTTTATCTTGAAAAATACTTCTTCCTGGTCGAGAGGAACGAGTTTGTAATATTTATTGTCTGACTTGTCCGACGCTTTGACAAAGCCTTCGGGGATAGCTCCTATGGTCTTTTCTTTTTCTTCACAGAGTTTTGCTTCTTCTTCGCTGGCGGGAAGAAGTCCGTAGCTGAAATTTTCTTCAAAGTCGTTGAGCAAATCAAAACTGTTTTTCATAAATCCTCCTCAGAGTACCAAAGCTGCCGCACCGAGAATACCTGCGTCGTTTTTAAGACTTGCGGTCTTGACCTCGACATAGGGATTGAATGCCGCACCGAAACGTTTTTCGTTGACAGCCGATTGAATAGGAGCGGTAAGGTATTCTTTTTCATAGCTTATTCCGCCGCCGATAAGTATTGCGTCGGGGCAGAAAATATTGACGAGATTGAGAAGTCCGCAAGTTATGTATCCTATGTATTTATCCACGACTTCCTGACCTGCCTTGTCGCCTTGTTTAGCTGCCGCAAAAGCCGTTTTTCCGGAAACTTTTCCTTCTTCTTTTGCAATCTTGTGCATAAGGCTATCGGGATGTTTTTGCATAGCTTCAGTGGTCTGTCTTATGAGGGCGGTTGCCGATGCGTATGCTTCCCAACAGCCGCTTCTGCCGCAGTTGCATCTGGGAGAGTCAGCCGACGTATTGATTACCATATGTCCGCCTTCTGCGCCTGCGCAATCTCTGCCTTCAAAGAGTTTTCCGTCGATGATAAATCCTGTACCTACGCCTGTGCCGAGCGTAACGAATACGATATCCTTATAGCCTTTGCCTGCACCGAAAACGTACTCGCCCAAAGCTGCGCAGTTTGCGTCGTTGTTGAGGTATATAGGAACGTCGAAGTATTTGTGGAGTTCGTCCGCAACAGGCACTCTTTCGAGCGAGATGTTGTTGCTGTATCTGATGATTCCTCTTTTGGAATCTACCGAACCGGGTTGACCGATACCGATGCCTTTGACTTGTTTGATGTCGGTTTTCGCACCTTCGAGAACGAGGTCGATAACCTTTTTGATATCTTCGCTGATGCTGTATTCAGCGGTGTATTTTTCTGTAGTGGGGATAGATGTTTTGTAGAGGATATTACCCGACATATCGACGAGTCCTCCCTTAATACTCATACCGCCTACGTCAATACCGATCAAATACATAAAAAATTACTCCTTGTTGCTATAATATGCAAATTACGTGCTTATATTCTTTGCCACAATCATTATAACGTAGTTTAAGACTTTTTGCAATATATTTTTTTAATTTATATAAGCAATCAGCCTTTTTTTGAGCTAAAGACGATATAAATTTTTAAGATATCACTCACATTGTAGATAAAACACTGTTATACGTGGAAGCGCTTTTTGAATTCGTTGATGAGCGACCTTCTTCCGAGTATTCCGCAGAAGATAATTACTACCGACGAGACGCAAGCGCACGTAATGGACATGGCGGGATGCGTGACTACTTTGAATGCGTAGAGTATGACGGGTATAAAGCCTGTCGCAGATACGCATATTGCGTCAACGATAACGTCGTTCCAGAATCTGAAAGCTATGGCGGTATAGATACCTACAACCAAAGTCGAAGCAAGCAAAATTGCGGGCAAACCGTAATCCCATACCCAGGCTCCCGTGAGTTCGGGTACTTGTCTCGAAAGTATTGCGTTGACGACGATAAGAACTATCAAAGCCCATATGCATTGCCAGAATATTTTGACGCCGATACTGTTGTTGGAAAGTATGGTGTTGCGCACGAGAACAAAGCCGTAAACGCCCAAAATACCGACTATTCCGAACCAGTAAACTTCGGGCGTAACAAGCAAATTAATAGGTATGCACAATACAAAGATGGTTACGGCAATCGACAAATACAGACTGCTTGCCGAGATGCGGCGTCTGTCTTTTTTCTTTGTCGTTTTGCGGGGATATACTTCGGGCAAAACTGCGTTTTCGTCGGTGTTCTCGAGTTTTTCGTGACAGAGAGGACAGACTTTTGCTTTGCAGCCTACTTCGATATTGCAATATTTACAGCGCATTGTCCACCTCCCAGAAATTTGACGTAACGGTAAGATTTACCCCGTCTTTTGTGAGATAACTCGCAAAGGTTTTTTCTATCTGCGTATCTGTGATACGTCTCGTAAAGGTTATGCACAGTTTTCCGTTGCAGGAAATGATAGACAGCGAAAGAGGAGTCGTTGCATTTGACGATATGGCAAAACTCACGCTGTCAACGTGTTTTTTCATGCTGTCGGGTATGTCGAGTACGCCGAAGTTGGAAAGCGTAGCCGTCTTTTTTGTTTTGCCGAAAAAGTAATTTGAGAAGTTGAAGAAAAATCTCTTTACGAAAAGCGGCACGAATCTCACGAGGAAAAATTTTTCCGCCCATACGGTCGTGGCAATTTTGTCTTTGAGGACGTCCTTGTCCATGTCGTGTTTGAGATTGTCGTGCATGATTTTAATGAGTTTATCCATCTCCATATCTTCGTAAGGATTGCAGCCTATACGTGAGAAAAGAGAGAAGTTTCGCAATGTCTTCGAGCCGAATATCTTTCGAAGATTTATAGGTACGAAAAGCTGTATGTTTGCGGCGTTTTCCTGTTTGTTTTTTATCTGACTTTCGTATATCGACATCATAAACAGCGCGCCTAAATATTCAGTCATCGTACAGCCTTTTGCATGGCATATGTCAAGGACTTCTTTGACGTCGCAGTACATGTGGATTATGCCGTTGCCTATATTGTCAAAGAGTATGCCGTTGATATGATATGCGTTTTTGCCTTGCATATCCTTGACCTTGAGGTCTTTCATAGGTATTTTTTTGTAGTTGGCAAGAAAAGAGTCCTCGAGTTCTTCACGCATTACGGGCGAACCTACCGTGAGGACTTTTTGATCGGAAAAAACTTCTTTGCCCGAGAGATTGAGATAGGTATATACCAGACTTTTTACGAATTCCGCCGCACCCGTTGCGTCGCATATGGCATGGAAAAAGTCGCATACGATCTGCGTGTCGAAATAGCTCACTCTGAAGCAGTAACCGTTGCACGATTTATCCGTAATCTTTCTGAAAGAAAGAGCGTCTTGGGGATAGACCTTGATTTTGGCATTGTTGTCGTCGAGATAGTACCAAAAAGCGCCTTTCATGAGGCGTACTTTGTACACGGGAAAACGTGACATAGTCATGGTAAGAGCGTCTTGCAATATATGTTCGTCGACTTTCTCCTTAAGCGTAACGCTCAACCTGAATATATTCTGACTTTTTTTGTTTACGAGCATAGGATAAATCTTTGCCGAATTATCCAGTTTGCTCCATTTTTGAAGTGATTTGGCCATGGTCATATTATAGCATCTATTTTTTGTAATTACAACCCCTTTTTGCGCCCTTGTATATCGGCACATATTTGCGATTTTGTGCGAGTAGTTGCGCTCGGTCACGTACGCCTAGTACGCTCCCTCG
>CALWBV010000013.1 GCA_944376205.1 uncultured Christensenellaceae bacterium | reverse complement strand
CTGGCTATTTTTTAGATAGTTGGCGTGAGGAGGAAGAAGTAATACTTGCCGTATTACGATGACGACGAACGGCAAATCACGGAAAAGAAAACTTATACATAAAATTGCCGAGTAAGGAGTGCGAGGGTGCGGATATAAGCTGGCTATTTTTTAGATAGTTGGCGTGAGGAGGAAGAAGTAATACTTGCCGTATTACGATGACGACGAACGGCAAATAGCAAAAAAGAGACGCTTATATCCGTACCCGAACGCTCCTTACTCGGCAGCTAACAAAAGGAGGTAATTATGTCGGCAATAAAATGTACAACACACAACTGTGAAAACTGCGAAAACTGCCATTGTACGGCAGGTATAATCTGTATAGATAAAAACGGAGTTTGCAAGACAAAAAGAAAACGTGAATACGGCGTACTCGAACAGGAGAAAGCCAATATCGAAGCAGCTAAAGATTTTGATTTCGACAGCGGAGAAAATACTTTTATCGAATGTGACAGCACGACTTGTCAATACAATCACAACAATATGTGTTGCAGCAGAATAGTCAACGTGTGCGACGGTATGTTACGTACAAAGTGTTTTACCAAAAACGTGTGCGATTGATATATCGATCTTGATATGAAAAGGCGCCTTAAGGCGTCTTTTTTTTAGATATATCGGATAAATTTATGATGACAATAAAAGAAACTTTGCAATTATATAAAAATATATATAATGCTTTTCTTATATAAAAACAAAAAAGCGGAAACGAGTCCGCTTTTTGTCGTGAGGATTTATTATAGATAACTTTTGACTGTTTATCTTGCTTTTTTATTTATCGCCGCCGAGCATATAATCGGCAGGATTTATCTTTTCACCGTTCTTGTAGAGTTCGAAATGCAGGTGCGCACCGCTTGCTACTTCTGCCAAAGCACTGCCGGACACCTTGCCTATAACCTGTCCCTGCGTAACCTTATCCCCCTCTTTGAGAGTTACTTCGTCGAGGAGTTTATATACGCTCTCGAATCCGTCCTGATGCGATATAACTACCGTCGTTCCGTAATAGCTGTCTGTGGTAATACTCTTTACCGTACCTTCGAATACGCTCATTACGTCAGTACCTGCCGCCGCCATAAAGTCTACGCCTTCATGAGTTGCCCAGTGGCCGTGAGTGGGATTGTAGACAAGTTCGCTGTCGGAATATGTCTGACCGAGCGTATATTCCTTTATAGGGTCAGCCATGACAAATTCTTTGGGTTCTTCGATATCCGTATCCGTATCGTCGTCATCGTCGTCATCGTCGTCTTTGTCATCGTCCACATCGTTATCGTCGTCATCGACATCGCCGGATATATCACCCGACTCTGTGGGCTTGAATGTTTCCTCGCCGTTATCGTTTACGACTACAGCAACGGTGATCATCGTTGCAATTGCAAGAATACATACAATCATAAGGATAATGTATATGTTCTTTTTGAAAAACTGTGCTACTCTCTCTCCTGTTTGAGAAGGAGCGTCGCTTCTTTTGTCTTTGGATTCGTGTTTTTTGTTTGCCATTTTTACCTCCGTTAATAACTTCCCATAATCAGGGGAAAGCCTACTATGATATTATCTTTGTTGCTCACAATCTGAACATTGATTTCTTTGTTTTGTATATCCACGCTCTTGTCCAGTCCTCTCACGTATCCGTAATAACTTATACCGTCCTCGAGTTGTTGTTCAAAGCAAATTTTCGCATTCAGCTTGTCGATTATGTCTTCAACGTTGCTGTTGTTTTTGGGATAAACGTATGCGACACCCAAAGTATTGTCAAGACTTTTGTCCTTTATACCTACCACTCCGTCATAATAATGATAAATATTGAAATTGGACATTTCGTCTATGTAACCTAAACTTTCGACTTCGGGCAATGCCGTCGCATATATCTGCATTTCGCATGCTCCTTCAGGAATTTTGACTCCGCTTGTCAAGCCGATAAGCACGAGAGAAAGAAAGGTAATACCGAGTATGTATATTGCTATGGATTTCATATGTCACCTCACAAATTTGATATTCTGATTGTTGACAATAAAAAGCGATTTATACAAATGTCGAAAACTTGTCAGAATAAACTTTTTTTCTACAAATTGCGCAATATGAGGCATAAAAAAAGACGCTTTTGTGTCTGTTTTACACAAGCAGTTTAGATTTATATCCTTTTTCTATATAATTTTAGTTTAATCATATAATATACACTCAAAAAAATTGATAAATATAAAAACGGCGCCGTCATATTTGACAGCGCCGCATGGTTGCCGTATAAATTTTATGCCGCTTCGCCGGACGGTGATTGCCCTTCTGCAATATTTGCTATTTCTTCGTTATACTTTTGGATTATTTCGTCATAGCGGGCCTGCAACTCCTCGCCGATAAATTTTTTGAAGTTAAAATCCGTGTTGGCAAATTCTATACTTTTACCGTCCTTACTCGTTCTGCAAGAGTTAAAGACTGCATAACTTCCGTCTGTATAATATACGTATATACTCAATTCGTTTGTTTTCTTGATCGTTTGATAACTTCTTGTATATTTTGCAGAATTCAATTCTTCTATAAAAGCCTTTTCCTCGTCATCCGAAAGAATTCTCTCAACGGGATCATACTCCATTGTCTGAAGTTTAGGCGTTTTCAAAGTAACTTTTACATAGTCTATATTTTTTGAAGACACGGCAGACGACATCTTTCTCGGAGCGACCAGACAAATTACCGTAATCAGAGTAGCTACGGCTATTACTAACGCAACGCAAGCTAAAGCTATTTTCTTTTTTTGCACGTTTTCCATATTTCCTCCTTATGGAAACGACTGCCCTCCCCAAAACACTCAATTTCCGACTATTTAGTATCTATATTATATCACCGCCAAACCAAAGAGTCAATACTGAAAAATTATATCGGCATTGACTCTTGACATAGCATTTATTTATTCTGTTTTGAATATCGACTTATAATAACCTGTAAAATCAAAATCGTTTTCGGCTAATTCGCTGTTAATTTTGAAATCTCCGTCTTTATCTTTAACGTACATTCTGAATTGCTGAAAAGATGCGCTGCTTCCGTCTTTATAAAAAATATCGAATATGATAGGTCCGCGTCCTTTTATCATTCCGCTTCCCCGATAATATCTTATTTCTGTATTTTTAGCATAATCGATAAACAGATTTATCTCATCTTCGGTAAGTTGCCTTTCAATAACTCCGCCTTCGTCTGCATACGCTTTGATTTCTATCCTATCTATATTTTCCAAAGGCAATTCGTCGGACAGTTTTCTCGGCACAAACAATATGCACAGTATAATAACCAACACTATCAACACTACGCTGACAACGGAAACCGCAACAGCTATCTTTATCTTCTTTTTTTGCACGTTTTCCATAATTTCCCCCTTATGGAAACGACTGTCCTCCTCAAAACACTCGATATCCGACTATTTTAGTATCTATATTATAACACCGCTAGAATAATGAGTCAATACCGAAAATTATATTTCAACCTATACCCAGACAATCGGCTATACTGACAGGCGAACAATCGTCCGTCAACGGAGAAAGATTATATACGGCTTGTATGAGCATATTGCTGTCGTATTCTTCACTCAAGTGATAACCTGCGTCTGCCATAAATCGTTTTGCCGAGCGCAATACATTAGGCAGTTTATTCTCGAGTTTTTCTATATCTTTGAGCATGTCTTCTCTGTATTCTTTATGAATAAACAGCCACTTCGGTTCAAAACTTCTCTTCTCAACTCTTTTTATAATTTCGCTGATATCCGCATTTACCAGTTTTGCGATATTTCTGCATTTTGCGCATACGTCTTCGGGTATCGTAAGACTTCCGTCCTTAACCGACAATATAGCCTTAAAATATTTTATCAAAGTAACCGCCGCCAAAAGACTGCTTTCGCCCTTATCGTATATCAAACTCATCTCTTCGATCAGATCTGATAAAACCTTTTGAGCGGAACAAAATTCGTCTCGTTGGGACTTTGCTATCAATACTATATTTTTCAACAATCTTTCTCTGTCCGACATATCGCCGTCGCCTATGGTAGCGTCAATCAAAGCTTTTTCGTCATTGAGCGTCTTTTCGTCGAATTTTCCGCACAGCTTGTTGATATACTGTTTTTCAAACAACTCAACAGCATGTCCGAGAATGATTCCAACCAAAGACGAAAATCCCTTTTTGCCGTCCGTGCACAAAGCGTCTATATAGAGTGTTTTTGGTGCTCTGACAGCATAGTTTTCAAAAGGCCGCGTATTTCCCAATTCGTACGCCACTCCGTAAATATCGGGAGAATTTGCCACGAATATATACTCAAAGCCTCTTATTTCGCTTGCTCTTGCGACAAGCGTTGCTATCTCTCTGCCTCCTACTCCCACAAACAAGCGTATGTCTTCTTCGCTCTCTACAATATCAAGCATGTTATCTTCGTCCGCTTTAACATCGTCGGGATACTCTATAAACGTTATCTTATAGTCAAACGACGACATATTGCTCATAATATTTTCGGCATAACTTCTCTCGCTTGTCATACAGCATACCCCTATATGTCCGCAAGGCATTATTTCGCCGCATTCTTTTGCTAATTCTTTGTTGATTTCTTTGCTGATTTGAATATTAAAATTTTCCATACAAAAAAGATACCACCTTTTTTCGGTAGTATCTTGATATAAATTTTCTATATTTGTTTTATATTGTCGATTACGCTTTCAAAATTAATTTGAGCTTTTGAATGAGAACTTTCATTTCTTCGGGCGAACCTATTGTTATGCGCAAAAAGTCGTCGATACGGCTGGCTGTAAAATGTCTGACAAGTACGCCGTTTTCTTTGAGTTGGAAATACAGCTCGCTTGCACGCTTATAGCTATGACGTACGAACAAGAAATTGCTGCTTGAAGGAAGCACTTCAAAACCTAACTCTCTCAACTTGTCGGAGACATCTTCTCTGGTAGCAATAATCTTGTCTACGCAAGACGAAAAATATTTCTTATCCTCGAGTGCTTTTACTGCAATTCCTTCGGTGAGCGCATTGACCGTATAACTATTGAATGAATTTTTAATAGTCTTGAGTCCGTTGATAAGCACTTCGTTGCCTACCGCATAACCGCATCTTGCGCCTGCGAGAGAATAGGATTTGGAAAAAGTGCGGACTATAAGAATGTTGGGATATTTGTTCACGTAATTTGCCATCGAACAGTTGCAAAAATCCGCATAAGCCTCGTCAATTATAATTAATTTTTCGGGATTTGCCTCGATTATGGCAATAAGATCCAATCTGTTGACGATTGCACCTGTGGGAGCGTTGGGATTACATATTATCATACCCTGACACTTTGCCTGCTTAAAAGCACTGACGTCAAACTTGAAATCAGACATGAGCGGTATAACGACAGAAGGTATCTCAAACATCTTTGCCCATACCTTATAAAACGAATATGTGATATCGCAATAAGCTACGCCGTTGCCGTCTCTGTCAAAAAACGTGGGAAAACACATCGCCAGAACTTCGTCGCTGCCGTTGCCCACAAATACGTTTTCTCTCTTAAGCCCGTGCATTTCTGCTATTTTGTCGCAAAGCGCTTTGTTTTCAGGATCGGGATAAAGCTTAAGTCTTTCGCTTTCAAAATCCTGCAAAAACTGCGTTACTCCCTTGCAAGGGGGATAAGGATTTTCGTTGGTATTAAGTTTTACATACTTTTTATCCTGCGGTTGTTCTCCTGCCTGATAAGGCTGGATAGACCTGCACAATTGGGATAAATAATTCATAGTTACCTCTAAATCAATTGTAGCACACCTTGAAAGTATCGTCAATAATTTAGATTATTTATTACGATAAGCCTTATTTTACGGGCTTTTTCGCACGGTAAAATTTATTAGCAATATTATTTGTTTGTTTACTCTTTTACGCAGACAACTCTCTCGCATTGTCTCAAAATTCAAAGAAAATTTTGCTCGATTGTCTTATTGCTACGCACAACCTATTTATTTCAAGCCTTTGATTATTCTGTGATTACCCGAATATTTTGATAATAAAAAACGCACCCCTTGTTGAAGAGATGCGTTTTATTTTTATAGGATTAAAAAAATTACTTAACTTCGACTTCAGCGCCAGCTTCCTTAAGTTTAGCAACGATTTCGTCAGCTGCTTCCTTGGAGATAGCTTCCTTAAGAGTCTTAGGAGCGCCGTCAACCAAATCTTTAGCGTCCTTAAGACCAAGGCCGGTCAAATCCTTAACGAGCTTGATAACTGCCATCTTGTTGCCGCCTGCGCTCTTCAAGATAACGTCAAACTCTGTCTTTTCTTCTGCTGCGGGAGCTGCTGCACCACCAGCTGCGGGAGCTGCAACTGCCATAGCTGCTGCGCTTACGCCAAATTCTGTTTCGATAGCCTTAACCAAATCGTTAAGCTCCAATACTGTCATACCTTTGATTTCTTCGATCATCTTTGCGATATCTGCCATTGTTGTATTCCTCCAAATAAATTCTTGATTTTGATAATGTGATTAAACCGCTCGTAATTATTGAGCTTTTTCTGCCACTTGTTGCAATGCTCTTGCAAGTCCGCTGATAGGACTCTGGAGCATACCGAGCAGTTGTGCGATAAGTACCTCTCTCGAAGGGATAGATGCAAGTTTTGCTACTACGGTCTCATCGATATAAGCGCCGTCCATCAAACCGCATTTAACCTGCAAAGCCTTTACGGTCTTGCTCTGTTCGGAAACTATTTTCGCTGCTGCGAGTGCATCGCCGTTTGCAAATGCAAATGCGGACGAGCCTTCCAAATGATTATCAAAGCCTTCGATGCCCAATTCCTTAAAAGCTCTCAAAACAAGTCTGTTTTTGAGTACCTTGTACTGAACGTTTTCAGCTCTGAATTTAGCACGCAATACGGTATCGTCTGCTACGGATATACCCTGGTAAGATACGACTACCATACCCTTGCAGTTGGAAATCAAGGACTTGATTTCTTCTACCTGTTGTGCCTTCAAATCTCTTGCTGCTGACATTTTTTACCTCCTATAAAATTACCCTCTGTGCCAAAGACACAGAGGGTACTAAAACTCTAATACGTTAAAGCCCTACCTCGGCAAGAAATTAAGCGGATGTCCGCACTTGCTGTCTTTGGCAAGATATTTACTATTAAATATTATACGTTTTTTAATTGTTTGTCAAACGATTTTGCAAACAATTACATTTTTGCTGCAATCTTGATTCCGGGGCCCATCGTGCTGGATACGGATACACTCTTGATGTACTGTCCCTTTGCAGCGGCAGGCTTTGCCTTAACGATTGCATCGTAAATGGTATTGTAGTTATCCATAAGCTTTTCAGCGCCGAAAGACTTCTTGCCGATAGCTACGTGGATGATGTTGGTTTTGTCGAGTCTGTACTCAACTTTACCGGCTTTGATTTCATTGACTGCCTTTGTAACGTCCATAGTAACGGTACCGGATTTAGGGTTAGGCATCAAACCTTTAGGTCCCAAAATCTTACCGATTCTACCTACGAGACCCATCATTTCGGGAGTCGTAACGCAGACGTCAAAGTCAAACCAGTTTTCATTCTTGATCTTATTGATGTACTCTTCACCGCCGACGTAATCAGCGCCTGCAGCCGTAGCTTCGTCAGCCTTTGCGCCCTTTGCGATAACGAGAACTTTCTTGGTCTTACCTGTGCCGTGAGGGAGAACTACAACGCCTCTTACCTGTTGGTCAGCGTGTCTTGAGTCAACGCCAAGCTTTACGTGGAGTTCGACGGATTCGTCAAACTTCGCAGTAGCGGTATCGACTACCAATTTTATAGCGTCTTCGGGTACGTAAGCCTTGGTCATGTCAACCATTTTGGAGGCTTCGATAAATCTCTTACTCTGTTTCATATCTTATACCTCCTTATTCTTCAACGGTAACGCCCATGCTGCGAGCCGTACCTGCTATCGTATGCATTGCTGCTTCGAGACTGCCTGCCGTGATATCGGGCATTTTGGTCTTTGCAATTTCTTCAAGTTGAGCCTTTGTGAGTTTAGCGACCTTGTCCTTGTTGGGCTTTGCGCTACCGCTCTGCAAACCGCAAGCTTTCTTGATAAGAACTGCCGCAGGGGGAGTTTTGAGAACGAATGTAAACGAACGGTCTTCAAAAATCGTCATAACGACAGGAAGAATCAAACCTTCTTGACCCTTGGTCTTTTCGTTGAATTCTTTTGTGAATCCCGGAATATTGATACCGTGAGGACCGAGTGTGGAACCTACGGGAGGTCCGGGTGTTGCCTTACCGGCGGGAAGTTGCAATTTAACTACCGCCTTAATCTTCTTTGCCATAGTATAAACCTCCTAGCAATCGTGGTATTAACGAGATACAATTGAAAGATTTTTGCACCTCTCCCAAGTCATAAAGACTGTTGTTGACTTATAATTTTTCGATCTGACCGTAATCGAGTTCTACAGTTGTTTCTCTGCCGAACATCATTACCGTAACTTTAACCTTTTCGATATCGGGCTTGATTTCCTTTACTTCGCCCATAAAGCCTTGCAAAGGACCGCTCAAGATATTGATATGGTCGCCTACGTTGATCTTGAGATCGTCGATCGTAATCTTTTCAAGTTGAGTACGTTTTACTTCGTCGTCGCTCATAGGAATGGGCTTGCCGTCGTAGCCGCTGCAGAAATCTTTGATACCTCTCGTATTTTTTACGAGAAACCAGATCTGCTTGGTGTAAATCATCTTGATAAAGATGTAGTTGGGATATTTTTTGCGCATAACGACTTTCTTTTTGCCGTTGCGCTCTACGATTTCCTCTTCTTCGGGAACGACAATATCAAAGATAAAGTCGCCGAGGTTATTGAGTTCTACAAGCTGATTGAGTGATGACTTCGCAATACTTTCATATCCGTATTGAGTCTGCAAAATATACCACTTTGCGTCAGCCGGAGTATATTTCTTCTCTTCTTCCATAACTCTCACCTCTTAAACAACGGAATGATCCATCAAAAGTTTGACCAGATTCATAATACCGTAGTCAAAAGCGGAGATAACAACGAGGAAGAACAAAACTACAACTACTACTATACCGAACATAGATGCAGTCTTCTTTGCGGTAGGCCAGCTGACCTTCTTAAGTTCAGAGAACATTTCCTTGAAAGTCTTTCTGATTCTCGAGCCGGCTCCGGGTTTCTTTTCCTTGTTGCCTTTATTGGCTTTTTTATTCTCCACCTGTGCAGGTACGTTTTTATTTTCAAAATCTGCGTCTTTAAGAGGTGCGTTTGAAATCAAAGTTTCGCCGGAAACCATTTGATTTTTATTTTTCTTTGCCATAAATAAAGGTCTCCTTATTACTTGGTCTCTTTATGCAAGGTAGTCTTCTTACAGAATTTGCAATACTTTTTAATCTCCAATCTGTCGGGAGTATTTTTCTTATTCTTATATGTGTCGTAATTGCGTTGCTTACATTCCGTACAAGCCAAAGTAATTCTTGTTGTCATTTGAACAACACCTCCAAAAAAATTACACCTCATAGTAGGTGCTTATACATTGTAGCATAAGACACCTGATGTGTCAAATAAATTTTTAATAAAATTTGTTATATTTTATAATACAAAAGCGCTCAAAAGCGCTTTTGTATCGTTATGTATGTAAATTTATCAGATATTGGTGACGTCATCGCCCGAAAATGCGCCCGAAGGAGTATTCTCGATTTTCTTATAGATATGATTCTTTCTGTCTTTCTTCATCTTTTTAAGTTCGTCTTTTCTGTCAAACTGTTCTTGATATATAGGTTTGAACGAACCGATCTTGGGACTGAATTTCTTCATAAGGTTGCCCGTCATTTTGCAAGTCGTAGCGGGACAAACTCTCATACCGAAGTCCATAAGTCTGGCAACACCGTCGGTAACAACTCTTGTCTTACCTTTCTTGATAGCCTTTACGATTCTCTTTGCAGCCGTCTGTGCAGTAATACCGACGCTCTCTACAAGCGAATCAGCTTTGGGACCGCTTTCACCCTCTCTTGCTTTGTAAATATCCGTCTTAACGGGTCCGGGCATAACGCAGGATACACCTATTCCGAAACCGCGAAGTTCTTGTGCAAGACATTCTGTCAATGCCCATACGCCGCCCTTTGTAGCCGAGTAAATACTCTCGCCGCCTACGGGAAGAATTGCCGAAGCGCTTGCAACGTTGCATACATATCCGAATTTGGACTTTTTGATTGTAGGCAACATAGCCTTGCAAGAATAAACAACGCTCATCAAGTTGGTATCAACAACTTTCTTTACCTGCTCGTCGGTCAAATCGTTGAACTGTCCGAAAGGTTGGATCATGCCCGCATTGTTGATGAGAATATCTGTCATGAAGCCCATATCCTCAAGCTCTTGAGCAAACTTTTTCCAGTCCTCGAGAGAGGATATATTGATGCGACGATAACTGAATTTATCGCCGAGTTCTTTTTTGAGTTCGTCGAGTTTTGCCTTGTTTCTCGCAATACCCATAACATTGCAACCGTATTTCTTTACCAAAATCAAAAGGATTTCTTTACCCATACCGGTAGAACATCCTGTAAGAACGACGTTTCTGCCGTAAAGCCATTTGCTGTTCATATTATCACCATTCCCGAATAATTTATCAAATTACAAATTGTTTATAATTTAACGATAATATTCTAATATAATATAAAATATTTGTCAAGGCAAATATGAAATTAACAATTGCAAAGATAAACTTTAAGCCGATTTATAATGATGACTTATCTTTACAAACTAATACAAATAACAATGGTTGATTATGTCAATCAAAAAATACGACAAGAAAAAAGAAGGTACCTTGCGATACCTTCTTTTTTTTAGTTTGTCTTGTCGACGATTATTCCATGATCTTGGATACAACGCCGGAACCAACTGTTCTGCCACCTTCACGGATAGCGAAACGCAAACCTTCTTCGATAGCGATAGGAGTGATGAGCGTAACGTCCATGTTGATGTTGTCGCCAGGCATAACCATTTCAACGCCTTCAGGCAACTTGATGGAACCGGTAACGTCGGTTGTTCTGAAATAGAACTGAGGACGATATCCGTTGAAGAAAGGAGTATGACGACCACCTTCGTCCTTGGTCAAAACGTAAACCTGAGAAGAGAACTTGGTGTGAGGATTGATAGTGCCGGGTTTAGCAAGAACCTGACCTCTTTCAATACCCTTTCTGTCGATACCACGGAGCAATGCACCAACGTTGTCGCCTGCGTATGCTTCGTCGAGGAGCTTTCTGAACATTTCAAGACCGGTGATAACGGTATCGGTGGTAGGTTTGATACCAACGATCTGAACCTTATCCTGAACTTTTACAACACCTCTTTCTACTCTACCAGTTGCAACAGTACCTCTACCGGTAATGGTGAATACGTCTTCAACAGGCATCAAGAAAGGCTTATCGGTGTCACGCTCAGGTGCAGGGATGTAAGCGTCAACTGCATCGAGGAGTTCCTGAATGCAATTGCAAGCAGGGTTAGCAATATCACCGTTGGAAGCAGCTTCCAAAGCGAGGAGTGCGGAACCTTTGATGATAGGAGTATCGTCGCCGGGGAAACCGTATTCGCTGAGGAGTTCTCTGATTTCCATTTCAACCAATTCGAGCAATTCGGGATCGTCAACTTGGTCAGTCTTGTTCATGAATACAACGATATAAGGAACGCCTACCTGACGAGCGAGCAAGATGTGCTCTCTGGTCTGGGGCATAGGACCATCGGTAGATGCAACTACGAGGATTGCGCCGTCCATCTGTGCAGCACCGGTAATCATGTTCTTTACATAGTCTGCGTGTCCGGGGCAGTCAACGTGAGCGTAGTGACGCTTTTCGGTCTCGTACTCAACGTGAGCGGTGTTGATTGTGATACCTCTTTCCTTCTCTTCGGGTGCCTTGTCGATTTCATCATATCTCATCTTTTGAGCAAAGCCCTTAGCTGCGGAATACATTGTAATAGCGGCCGTAAGAGTGGTCTTACCGTGGTCAACGTGACCGATCGTACCGATATTAACGTGGGGTTTAGTTCTTTCGAATTTAGCCTTAGACATAGTTAAATATCCTCCTGATAATATAAAAATGAATTAGTCTTTTTTATTAACCTTTATTATTTTATAATGTTTTTGCGATTTTGTCAACATTTATTTATATTTTAATAAATATTAGTCTTTTTTCGCTCTTGCGCCGATAATCTTTTCAGCAACAGACTTCGGAACTTCAGCATAGTGGTCAAACTGCATTACGAAGTTACCTCTACCCTGTGTGGAACCTCTCAAATCGGTTGCGTAACCGAACATTTCTGCCAAAGGTACGTCTGCATCTACTACCTGAACGCCGTTTCTTTCTTCGGTGGTTTTGATAGTACCTCTACGAGCCGTAACACTACCGAGGATAGTACCGAGGTAATCTTCGGGAGCCTGTACTTCTACGCTCATGATAGGTTCGAGCAATACGGGGTTAGCTTTAGCAGCACCGTCCTTGAATGCCATAGAACCTGCGATCTTAAATGCCATTTCGGACGAGTCTACTTCGTGGTAGCTACCGTCGATCAAGTCGATGTTGAAGTCAACCATTTCGTAACCTGCGAGGATACCGCCTCTTGCAGCCTCTCTGATACCGGCTTCAACAGCAGGAATGTATTCTTTAGGAATACTACCGCCGACTGTCTTATCGACAAAAGTAACGCCTTTGCCTGCCTCGTTGGGAGAGAGAACGATCTTACAGTGACCGTACTGACCTTTACCACCGGACTGTCTCTTGAAGAGTCCTTCTGCGTTGACTTCTTTACGGATTGTCTCACGGTAAGCAACCTGAGGATTACCTACGTTTGCTTCTACCTTAAACTCTCTTCTCAATCTGTCAACGATAATGTCAAGGTGCAATTCACCCATACCTGCGATAATGGTCTGACCTGTTTCCTGATCGGTATATGTCTTGAAAGTAGGATCTTCTTCTGCAAGTTTCTGAAGTGCAAGACCCATCTTTTCCTGACCTGCCTTTGTCTTGGGTTCGATAGCGATCTGAATAACGGGATCGGGGAAGTCCATGGACTCGAGGATGATAGGATTGTTTTCGTCGCAAAGCGTGTCACCCGTGGTGGTATCTTTAAGACCTACGATAGCAACGATATCGCCTGCATGAGCCTCGTCGATTTCTGTACGGCTGTTGGCGTGCATTCTAACGAGACGGCCGACTCTTTCTCTCTTGTCCTTTGTGGAGTTGTATACATAAGAACCCTTGGTGAGAACACCCGAGTAAACTCTGAAGAATGCGAGCTTACCGATGAAGGGGTCGGTAGCGATCTTAAATGCGAGACCGCTGAAAGATTCGTCGTCCGAAGACTTACGGCTGACGATCTTTTCCTTATCGCCGGGAACATGACCTTCAACGTTAGGAACGTCGGTAGGTGCGGGCAAATAGTCAACGATTGCGTCAAGCAAAAGCTGTGTACCCTTATTTCCCAAAGATGTTCCGCAGAATGCGGGAGTGATCTTCATATCGATCGTAGCCTTACGGATAATGGGCTTAAGCATTTCTTTAGGCATAGCCTCAACGCTTATGTCGCCTTCGAAGAACTTCTCCATAAGTGCGTCGTCGAATTCAGCGATTTTTTCGATCAATGCTGCTCTTGCTTCTTCTGCTTCTGCCTGGATTTCAGCGGGGATTTCCTTTTCGGTAAGGATCTCGCCGTTCTTTCCTTCGTTGTAGTAAGCCTTCATGGTAAGCAAATCTACGATACCTCTGAAAGTCTTTTCTGCACCGATAGGATACTGCATAGCAATAGCGTTTGCATTGAGTCTCTTATTCATCATATCGATAGTTCTGAAGTAGCTTGCGTCGTCCTTGTCCATCTTGTTGACGAAAGCGATTCTGGGTACGTGATACTTCGTAGCCTGTCTCCAAACGGTTTCAGACTGGGGCTCAACGCCGCCTCTTGCGCAGAACAATGCAACTGCACCGTCAAGAATACGCAACGAACGTTCAACTTCTACCGTGAAGTCAACGTGTCCCGGAGTATCGATCAGGTTGATGCAAGTTCCCTTCCAGTGAGTGGTCGTAGCAGCGGAAGTAATTGTGATACCTCTTTCCTGTTCCTGTTCCATCCAGTCCATGGTAGCTGCACCTTCGTGCACCTCACCGATCTTGTGGTTGATACCTGTGTAGAACAGAATTCTTTCACTCGTGGTGGTCTTGCCGGCATCGATGTGAGCCATGATGCCGATATTTCTGGTGTTTTCCAAAGAATATTCTCTAGCCATTTTTTACCTCTTCTGAATTGTGCGCGGTAATGATTACCAACGATAATGAGCAAATGCCTTGTTAGCCTCTGCCATTCTATGCATATCTTCCTTCTTCTTAACAGCGTTACCGGTGTTGTTGTAAGCGTCCATAAGTTCTGCTGCAACCTTATCTACCATGGTCTTTTCGCCTCTCTTACGAGCGAACATAACGATCCATCTGATAGCAAGAGTCTGTCTTCTTGCAGGGCGGATTTCCATAGGAACCTGATAGGTAGAACCGCCTACACGACGAGCCTTAACTTCGAGAGAAGGCATAACGTTTTCCATAGCCTTGTTGAAAACTTCGATAGGAGCAACCCCCATCTTTTGTTCGATTTTATTGAAAGCGTCATATACGATAGATTGAGCTATACCTTTCTTACCGTCCCACATAATTTGGTTTACAAACTTTGTGATAACTTTACTGCCATATACGGGATCCGGCAATACGTCTCTTACCGGAACTGAATTTCTTCTGGGCATAAAATCTTAACCTCCTTGTTTAGATTGTGAATAAATGATTACATCCGACTAAATAGGCAATGCTTATTTAGGTCTCTTTGCGCCGTATTTAGATCTTGCCTGCATACGTTTTGCAACGCCTGCGCTATCCAAGGTGCCACGGATAATGTGATATCTGACACCAGGCAAATCTCTTACTCTACCGCCTCTGATAAGAACGACGCTGTGCTCTTGCAAGTTGTGACCGATACCGGGAATGTAAATGGTACCTTCAAGACCGTTGACAAGACGAACTCTGGCAATCTTTCTCAAAGCGGAGTTAGGCTTTTTAGGAGAAGTTGTGGTAACGGAAAGGCATACGCCTCTCTTTTGAGGGTTCTTCTGCATGATAGGTGCAGTAGACTTCTTTACTTGCTTCTCGCGACCTTGCCTGATTAATTGATTGATTGTGGGCATTTTGCGAACCTCCTGTAAAATTTGTCGGATGAGTTATCCAGCAACCCTGAAGGATAATCTCATATTTATTTGACTAAAAACCGTCACACCCACGGTTTTTTTGTGCAAAGTAATGCATACGAGTAGCATTTTACTCATAGCATAACTATTTTATATGTAATTAATTTTTTAGTCAAGCGTTTGATTTGAGTTTTTTGAATATTTATATAAAATAAGTTTATATACCGTCACCCGAGAACGTCTTTTTTACCGGATGAGCGTTTTTATATGTAAAATGACTTTGTCCGATACAGATAAAATTCCCTTTTGCAATTTTTTTATGCTGCTCAACGGCTTTCCGAACGCATTTGAGCATACGAATATTGATAAATATTATTATAATAATATAATATACAAATTTTCTTGTCAATCTAAATCAGAATGATAATCAGGTTTTTATTATTGCCATACCCGCAAATCGGCTTTTGCGTCAAGAGTAAGTTCTGCGGCTTTAGCTCCGCACTTTATCATATCGTAAGCCTGCGACGCTATCATTGCGCCGTTATCGGTACACAATACCATAGGGGGATAGTAAACCTCTATACCGAGAGACTTCGCCCTTTCAGACATCTTTTCTCTTAATACTCCGTTTGCGCCCACGCCGCCAGCTATTACGACGGTCTTAACGTTCATATCGCATGCGCAGCGCAAAGTATTGTTTACCATAATGTCGGTTACTTTCTCTTGAAACGAACATGCAAGGTCTGCTCTCTCGATTTGCTCTCCCTTTTGTTCTTTCTTATGCGCATAATTTATTACTGCCGTCTTTATGCCGCTGTATGAAAAATCGTAGGTATCCTTATCCTTGTAAGGAGTGGGAAGTTCTATCGTCGGCTTACCCTCTTTTGCAAGCTTTTCTATCTGCGGTCCGCCGGGATAAGGAAGTCCTAAAACTCTTGCGACTTTATCGAAAGCCTCTCCGCATGCGTCATCCTGCGTGGTTCCCTTGATTTCCACTTCGTCAAGCGACTTCACATACGCTATCGTCGTATGTCCGCCGCTGGCTATAAGACACAGATACGGAGGTTTAAGATCGGGTTTAGCAATATAATTTGCCGCAATATGTCCTTTGATATGGTTTACGGCAATGAGAGGTTTTTGCGTAGCATAGGCAAGCGCCTTTGCATAAGATACTCCCACTAGAAGCGCACCCAAAAGTCCTGCGCCGTAAGTTACCGCAATACAGTCGATATCATCCAAAGTCATATCAGCCTGCTTAAGCGCTTCTTTCATAACGTTGTCGATTGCAAGCGTATGATTTCTCGAAGCTATCTCGGGAACGACTCCGCCGAAACGTTTGTGTATATCGATTTGCGACGCTATGGCATTGGCAAGAAGCTGTCTGCCCCTCGTAACGGCAACCGCCGTCTCGTCGCAGGAACTCTCTATCGCAAGTATAACGATATCTTCCCTGTCTCTCATAGCGTCCAATTTTTTGTTGACTGTCTCGATATAATCCATAATGAGCCTGCAATTCTTTTGTATTGATTTTTATCAGTTTGCTTTTTTGAGGTAATCGAAAATAAATTGTTCGATATCTCCGTCCATAACCGCCGTTATATTACCCGTTTCGCAACCCGTACGGTGATCCTTGACCATTGTGTAGGGACAGAATACATAGCTTCGTATCTGACTTCCCCATTCGATTTTTTTGAGGTCGCCCTTGAGTTCTGTTTCTTTTTCAAGACGTTCTCTCTCCTGCTTTTCGATAAGCTTGGATATAAGCATGCCCATAGCCTGTTCTCTGTTTTGGATCTGGCTTCTCTCGTTCTGACACTGTACGATTATACCCGTAGGGATATGCGTGATACGTATAGCGCTTTCCGTCTTATTGACGTGCTGTCCGCCTGCGCCGCCGCTTCGGTAGGTATCTATCTTAAGGTCTTCGGGATTGATTTTTATCTCGTTTTTATTTTCTATCTCGGGCATTACTTCCAACGAAGCAAAGGACGTATGACGTCTTGCATTGGAGTCGAAAGGCGAAATTCTTACAAGTCTGTGAACGCCTTTTTCGGCTTTAAGATAGCCGTAAGCATTCTCACCTATTACCTTAAATGTAACGCTCTTGATGCCTGCTTCGTCGCCTGCAAGCTTATCGAGTTCGACAACCTTGTAACCGACTCTCTCGGCATATCTCGTGTACATGCGGTAAAGCATGTTTGCCCAGTCCTGCGCCTCTGTGCCGCCTGCGCCTGCATGCAGCGTTAGTATCGCATTGTTTGCGTCGTACTTACCTTTGAGGAGCGTTTCGAGTTTAAGTGCTTCGACAGCGTCGGAAAAGGAATTGATTTCTTTCTGAAGTTCGTCCATTGCGCCTTCGTCGCTGCTGTCTTCCGTCAATTCGATAAGCACTTCGAGATCTTCGCCCTGCGCATAGAGTTTGTCGTAGTGTTTCATCTTGCTCTCTATACGACTCAAATCCTTGTTTATCTTCTGTGCGTTTTCCATATCGTCCCAGAAGTTGTCCTTGGCCTGCTCCGCTCTGAGTTCCTCTGCTTTTTTTGCAAGTCCGTCATAGTCGAGTGCCTCTCTTACTTCTGTAAGGGATTTTTGTATCTTTTCGGCTTCCCATTTAGCCTGTTCGATAGTCATCATAATTATGTTTCTCCTGCCTTTGTCTTTGCTTTACGTTGAATTGAGATTATCTTCCGCAACAGAATTTGTATTTTTTACCGCTGCCGCAAGGACAAGGGTCGTTGGGACGTATCTTCTTGGAAGTATTGACAACTGTCCTGTTTTTCTTTTCTTCGCTCGTTACGGTATTGTTCACTTCTTTGTTCGACTGTACTTTAGTAGCCTTTTCGAATCTACTCTTGACAAGCGTTCTGACAGTATCGTACTGAATGGATTCTACCATATTGTCAAACATCTCGAAACCTTCTATTTTGTACTGCGTTACGGGATCTCTCTGCGCATAAGCCACAAGACCTATACCCTGTCTTAACTGTGCCATTGCGTCAATATGATCCATCCACTTGCTGTCTACGTTGTAAAGCATGCAATCTCTCTCGAATCTCGCAAAATCCAGACCGATTTCGTTTTTGACGAATTCGCACTTTTTCTCGTACTGCGCTTTTGCGACTTCCATGATTTTTGCGACTAGTCCGCTTATGGAGTTATCCTCGAGATTGATTATAAAGTCGGGATCGAGAAGTTTTGTACCGTCTTCGAGTACGCATTGTTCGAGTTCCATATTGAAATCGTCATAGTTCCAATTTCTGTGGTCTTCCTTATAGTCGACGTATTTGTTGCAGATATTGGTAATTACCGATTCCATCATGGCAAGTATCTGTTCGTGTACGTCCATACCGTCAAGCACGATATTACGCTGTTCGTATATGATTTCTCTCTGCTTGTTCATTACGTCGTCGTATCCGAGTACGTGTTTTCTTATTGAGAAGTTTCTGTCCTCGACTCTTGCCTGCGACGCCTCTACCTGACGGGTAATGAGTTTGCTGACGATAGGAGTATTTTCGTCCATGGATATTGCCTGTGCGAGTTTAAGCATATGATCGCCGCCGAATACTCTTATCATATCGTCTTCCATAGACAGATAGAATACCGAAGAACCGGGATCGCCTTGACGTCCGCTACGTCCTCGAAGCTGATTGTCAATACGACGGGATTCGTTGCGTTCGGTACCTATAATTCTCAAACCGCCGCTTGCGATAACTTCCTGCTTTTCTGCGTCGGTATCCTTGGCAAACAATGCATAGTATTTTTTGTAGTCGCCTCTTGCCTTGAGAATTTCTTCGTCATCGGTGTTAGCGTAAGAAGTCGCCTGTTCGATTATGTCATGAGGATAACCCATATTGGCAAGTTTTTGTTTTGCTAAAAATTCGGGGTTACCGCCGAGAAGTATATCCGTACCACGACCTGCCATGTTGGTAGCTATCGTTACCGCTCCGCTCTTACCTGCCTGCGCAACGATTTCCGCTTCTTTTTCGTGGTTTTTCGCATTGAGCACGTTGTGAGGTATCTTTGCTTTTGAAAGCATTTTGGAAAGTTCCTCGGATTTTTCCACGCTTACCGTACCTACAAGCACAGGCTGTTTCTTTGCGTAGCACTTCTTAATATCCTCTATGATAGCGGCGTACTTCGCACGCTTTGTCATAAATAGTTTGTCAGGTTCGTCAATTCTTATAACGGGCTTGTTGGTAGGAATGACCACAACGTCGAGACCGTATATAGTATCGAATTCGTTTTCTTCCGTCTTTGCCGTACCCGTCATACCCGACAGTCTCTTGTAAAGTCTGAAGAAGTTCTGGAAAGTAATGGTCGCCATCGTCTTGTCTTCCGAACGGATAGGGACGTTTTCTTTTGCTTCGATAGCCTGATGCAGTCCGTCGCTGTAACGTCTGCCGATCATCTTTCTGCCAGTGAATTCGTCGATAATGATTACTTCGTTGTCTACGACGATATAGTTGTCGCTCTCCTTCATAATGAAGTTTGCCTTGAGCGCATTGTCGATATAGTGTTTGAGTCCCTGATTTTCGTAGTCGGAAAGATTTTCGATTTTGAAATATTTTTCTGCTTTTTCAACGCCGTTTTCGTTGAGGAACACGGATTTTTCCTTTTCTCCAATCTCGTAATCGTCCTCGTCAAGCGTCTTGACAAATCTGTTGGCTGTAATGTACATATCGCTAGACTTTTGTCCTCTGCCGCTTATGATGAGAGGCGTACGCGCTTCGTCGACAAGTATGCTGTCCACTTCGTCGACAATTGCGTATTCGAGACCGCGCTGAACTTTATTTGCCTTGTCCTTGACCATGTTGTCTCTCAAATAGTCAAAGCCGAGTTCGTTGTTGGTAGTGTACATAATATCGCTGTTGTAAGCTTTTACCTTGTCTTCTCTCGACATCTGCGAGAGGTTTATGCCTACGCTCAATCCGAGATATTTGAATACCTTACCCATCCATTCTGCGTCACGCTTTGCGAGATACTCGTTGACGGTAACTACATGCACGCCTTTTTTGGTGAGCGCTTTGAGATATGCGGCAAGCGTTGCCACGAGAGTTTTACCTTCACCCGTACGCATTTCGGCAATTCTGCCCTGATAGAGCACTACGCCGCCTACAAGCTGGACGTAAAAGTGTCTCATGCCGAGAACTCTGTCGCTTGCTTCTCTTACGGTAGCAAAAGCCTCGGGAAGAAGATTGTCAAGACTCTCGCCCTGCTCGTATCTGTCCATAAGTTTTTGCGTACAAGATTTAAGTTCTTCTTCGCTCATAGCCTTGTAAGTATCTTCAAGCGCTACGACTTTATCTACTGTTTTATAAATCTTTTTGAGTTCCCTGTCGTTGTGAGAAGGAAAAATTTTACTCAAAATACCCATTTTTTTAACCTCGCTGTCGCAAATTTGCTAATAATTATAATAGCATAATATAAATATATAGTCAAGGCGCACAAATATATAATAAAAGTAAATAATGCGAAGGAGAGATCAATTTTTGACGCAATTTGTTCTATAAAAAAAGAAAACACAGTATATCTGTGCTTTCCGGAATTAAGTTTCAAAACCATTTTGGCATTATAACGTTTGAAAATTATCAATCTGAAAACTGACTTTTAGATAAATATTCAAAAGCGTTATTTCAATTTTCCACACCCGCACGCTTGCAATTTTCTTTGAGAAACTGCGTGAGAAGCGTGTTGCGTTTTGCCGTATAATCGTTTTTGACCATTTTGGCAAGGCTTTCTTTGGAGCCTTCTATTACGACGATTTGTTTTGCTCTCGTGATTGCCGTGTACAAAAGATTTCTCGTCATAAGGAAGGGATTGCCGCCGCTTACCATAATTATTACGGCGGGAAACTCCGAGCCTTGCGACTTGTGAATGCTTATGGCATAAGCAAGCGTGATCTCGTCTAGATTTTCCTGCTTGTAGGTAGCTATCTTGCCGTCGTCAAACTCGACTTTTAACGAGGGCGCCGATTTATTGACTTCTATTATATAACCGAATAAAATCAATAATATTGTCAGATAATATATCAAAAATCGGTGACAATTCATTCGAAGGGTGTACGCAATTGCAGAAAATAAAGTTGAATGATAACCTTCAATATATAGGTTTTTCGGCATTTGAAAACTGCTCTGCTTTAACTTCGCTGAAAATACCGCAAAACATCTCGAGTCTTGAGAGCAGGACTTTCTATAATTGTTTGTCTTTGGAGTATATAATCATTCCCACATCATTGACAGTAATTTATAATGGGGTGTTTACAAATTGCAACAATCTTAAAAAAATTTTCTACGAAAACAATGCTGAAAATTTCAAAAAAATCTATATTGCTCCCTCTGATTTCTCAGGTACAAACGAGCAATTTATAAATGCGACCAAATACTACTATTACTTATCTGAAAGCGATATTACCGAAGATTTGTGGAAATATAACGATAACGGAGAGGTACAAATAATCAGTTAAAAATCAAGACCATCGCCAACGCCAAAAATTTCAAGGCAACCAGTCCCAGCAAAACACATTGTCAAAATCATTAAAATGCTAAAGAGTTTGCTTAAAAATTTTTTCATATTTTTATTGTAACCTTTTTGTCAATAAAAATCAAGTTTTTTGTTTTATTTTCTTTTTCAACAAAAAAATCGGCAATGCCGATTTTTTTATTCTTTTTCAGTTCCCAATTCTGCACTAAGTTCAGTATATGTAAAATTATTTTTGTTTACAGCGTCAACCATTCTCTGATATTCTGTTTTTCCATTTTCTTGACTATCTTTAATTATAAAACGATATTTTATATGTGACTTAGTATCTTTATTGTAAGCATAAATTTCAGCACAAAAGTATGCACCAAATGATGGGTCCTCATCATTTTCATAACCAACACTTACAAGACTGTAAGAATTTTCGCCGACTGCGTGTGGCATTAAAAGATTTGCAATATCTTTTGCTTCTTGAATTGTAATGATTTTATAAACATCTTGATTTTTTTCCATTTCAAGCATTATATCACCAGAAATCATTTCTTTGTTTGTACGATTACCATAATAAAAATCATTGTTATCTACAGCATCAACAATTCTTTCATAAGCAGTTTTTCCACTTGCTTGGTTATCATCAAGCATAAATTGATATTTCACATATGAATTGGTATTTTCATCATAAGCACTTATTTCAACACTAAAACAAGTTCCAAAAGATGGATCTGTAGAATTTTTATAACTCACAGTTATATGACTATAATTTGTTTCCTCACTTACTGCGTAAGGCATTAAAAGATTGAAAAGGTCTTTTTGCTCATCTGTTGGAGCCACATCAAAAGAAGAAACATTACTCATTGTTGAAGAAGTGCAATTTGTTGAATTAATCAAATTTAAGCAATCTTCAAAATTGACTACACTGTAACTTTTGTCTGCTTCAACTTCATAAATAAATATTCCATTACCAGCAGTAATAGTTTGTTCTTTTCCTGTTTTGTCAATATATGCAATTTTTGTTATTGTATCACCATTTTTCTCTACATTTGTAAACTTTCCACTATACAATGTTTTTTCAAAATCATCTTTTTCAATTGTGTTTGTCAAATCTAAATCAAATGTAACATAGGTAATTTTATTGTTTTTTGTCTGACTAGCAATACATTGTAATTTTACATAACCATCATCACCTTTGACAAAAGCAATTTTTGCCAAACTTATATCCTTTGATGTTGTTCCGTAACCAAACATCATAGAAAGCGTAATTGAAGAAATTGCATCATTATTTAAAATTGCATTTGACAAAGAAGTTTTAAAGTTGTCAAGTTCTGTATCTGAAAGATTTGTGAAAAATTCGTTCAAATCATTGTATTGTATTTGGTCAATCACAACACTTGACTCTCCACCTTGTTCGCCTTCGTTTTCTTTTGTGATTTCTGTTGAATTGATGACTGCATCTTTGTTTGAATAAATTTCTTTATATTCATCACAAATAGTTGTTGTATTTTGTGTGTAGTTTGTCTCTTTGTCAACTTGAACTTTGTCAAGGTTGAGTGTCCCGTCTCCATTTGTAACATCACCAGCAAATGAGAAAGTCATTGTTGTGATTTCATTTGTCCCTTTTGCAAACTTAAACTCTGCTGTTGTTGTGTCTGTTTGAGCATTGTAAGAAGCGTTTATTGTAGGGAATTGTGCTTTAAAGTTTTCTGATGCAAAAGTTGAAACAACAAGGTTGAAAATTTCTTTTTGGCTAGCGTCCATTGAGTTTGAAAGAGTTTCAATTTCATTTGCACTTTTTACAGCACCACTAAGTGCATTTTCAAAAGAATTTATATTTTCAAAAGTTGTCAAGTTTCCTGTTTCGCCGTCATAAACATAATGAATTTCTGCAAGGTCAACAGTTTGTTCTTTTCCGTTAGCAGAAAATTTTAATGTATTGTTTTCAAAAGAATATGTGTCTGCTTTATATTCCTTGCCCTTAAACATAGAAAGGTCTGCATTGTTTTCTATTTCAAGCACATGAATTTTGCCTTCGTTTTCAACAACAGCAAAGATATTTCCTTCAAGAGTGTTTTTGCCTTGTGAAACAACAGAAAAGACTTTTGCGTTTTGTCCATAAGTATCTTTTGCATAATCTTCAACAGTTTCTTTTATAGTTTGATTTATATTATATTCATCACCCAAGAATGCTTGAATTTGGTCAAAAGAAGCAAATTCTTTGTCTTGAACAACAACTTCTGTTGCTTGAGTTTCAAGCACGCAACCTGCCAAAACGATAGGTGCAACAATGGCAACAGATGCAACGGCAGCGCCTTTTTTCCAGCCACCATTTTTCATATGAGATTTAAAGTCTTCCCAATTTGTGCTAAGCCTGTTGTTCACAACAATTCCTCTATCCTTTGTAATTACATCTATATTTTATCACTGTTGTTTTTTGATGTCAAGCTTCCTATGCTTTTTATTTACGCTTTGTTATACAATTGTTTCCTTAAGGAAAAAGACTAATATATGCAACTGTGTCAAAATAAATATTAATTATCCACGCCCGCGCGCTTGCAATTTTCTTTGAGAAACTGCGTGAGAAGAGTGTTGCGTTTTGCCGTATAATCGTTTTTGACCATTTTTGCAAGGCTTTCTTTTGAGCCTTCTATTACGACGATTTGCTTTGCTCTCGTGATTGCCGTATATAAAAGATTTCTCGTCATAAGGAAGGGATTGCCGCCGCTTACCATAATTATTACGGCGGGAAACTCCGAGCCTTGCGACTTGTGAATGCTTATGGCATAAGCAAGCGTGATCTCGTCGAGATTTTCCTGCTTGTAGGTAGCTATCTTGCCGTCGTCAAACTCGACTTTTAACGAGGGCGCCGATTTGTTGACTTCTATGATATAACCTATATCGCCGTTGAACACTCCCGTGCCGCTCAAGCCGTCGGGAGAAAGCCATTCCATCTGATAATTGTTGACGGTATGGATAACCTTGTCTCCCACTCTGAAAATATTCATACCCGCTCTCAATTCACCCTTTGCAGGATCGGGAGGATTGAGCGCCTTTTGCATTTCGGTATTTATATTTTCCACTCCTATTACACCCTTTTTAGTGGGGCAAAGCACCTGTATATCCCTGGGTGAAAGTTTAGCAAAAGACGGAAGTCTTTTTGTCACGAGGTCTATACAATTTTTGAGCATGTCGGCGGTATCCGTCTGCGCATCTACAAAAAAGTCTTTTGACTTATTGTCAATCGTAGGCATTTTACCTTCGTTGACCTTGTGTGCATTTGATATTATCAGGCTGTCGTCGCTTTGGCGGTAAATGTACGTGAGATAGTTTACGGGGACAAGTCCGCTCGAGATGATATCGGCAAGGATATTACCCGCACCGACAGAGGGCAACTGATCCTTATCGCCCACGAGTATGAGTCTTCCGCCTCGTTTTATTGCTCTGATAAGCGCATAGAATACGTATTCGTCACACATACTCACTTCGTCTACAATTACGACGTCGGCGTCGAGTTTTGTATCTTCGTTGTATGTAAAATGTCCCCTGCCGCCCGTAAAATCCAAATCGAGCAGTCTGTGTATCGTCTTTGCGTCCTCTCCCGTCGCTTCGGCAAGTCGCTTTGAAGCTCTGCCCGTAGGTGCGCAAAGCACGGTGCGCATATACTGTTTTTTGAGAATATTGAGTATGCAGTTGACGATAGTGGTCTTACCTGTACCGGGACCGCCCGTAATGACGTTTACGCCGTATTTGACGCAATTCTTTATGGCGTCAATCTGATTGGAATGCAATGCTATACCGTTGGTTTTCTGATATTCCTCGATATCCGCATCGATATTGAGATCTATTTCTTCGGCATTGACAAGCATGTCGGCAAGACAGCGTGCAATTCCGTTTTCATTCTCATACATTCTTGTGAGCATCACGCATTCTTCGCCGTTTTCTTCGATAATGACTATCTTACCCATGACAACGTTGTCGAGAATAATTCCGTCAACCATGTATCGGTACTCTTCTTCGTTCATCTTAAGAAGTCTGCACACCTCGCTGACTACTTCCCTTCGTTCGAGATACGTATGTCCGTTTTTGCTTGCGCCCTCTTGCAAAACGTGTCCTATGCCTGCCGTAATTCTGAAACGGCTGTATTGGTCAAATCCCATTTTGAGAGCGATTTTATCGGCGGTGATAAAGCCCACGCCGTCTACGTCCTCTACCATCTGATAAGGATTTTTTTCTATGATACGTTTTGTACCGTCTCCGTATGTCTTGTAAATCTTGAGAGCCAGATTAAGGCTTATCTCAAAATTCTGCAAATAGAGTATCGTCGCTTGTTGTTCCTTATGCACGATAAACGCTTCGTTTATCGCCATTGCCTTTTTAAGCGACAAGCCTTTGACCTGTGCAAGTTTTACGGGGTCGTTTTCTATTATTTCCAAAGCTTTGACCCCAAACGTATTGACTATGTTTTTAGCGGTCACGTCGCCTACGCCGTAAAACAATCCGCTCGAGAGATATCTGTATATCGACTCCAAAGAGTCGGGCTGTATTATCTTACATTCCGACACGTTGAACTGCTCGCCGAATTTATTGTTGACGACATGTTCTCCATTCATTTCGAGATACTCGCCTTCTTCTACGGGAGGGAAAATGCCGACGGCAGTAACAAGGTTATTGCCTGCATTTATCAAAAGCACGCAATAGCCGTTGTCGATATTTCTGAAAATAATCTCTTCGACGTAACCTTTTACCGTCTCCATATCTTTCGCTCCGTAAAAAAATCGGGGGATTTAATCCCCCTTTATTTTAATGTAAATATTATTTGCTGTCAACAGCCTTTAGTAACACCGTTTATTATTTCGGTACTTATCGAAGACTTTCGGCAAGTTTTCTTATCTCGTCAACCTTGTCGCACATCTCCCACTTGAAACCTTGGTCCTCTCTTCCGAAATGTCCGTAATTGCTCGTCTTGGCAAACTGCGGCTTTCTCAAATCGAGTTGTTCGATTATCGCAAGAGGTCTCATATCGAATACTTTGTCGATAATTGACGCAATCTGTTCGTTGGTATATTTGCTTGTGCCGAAAGTATTGACGTTGATAGATACGGGTTTTGCTACGCCTATCGCATAAGCTACGTCAAGCTGACATCTGTCTGCAATACCCGAAGCGACGATATTCTTGCACACGTATCTTGCCATATAGCAAGCCGATCTGTCGACTTTTGTTGCGTCCTTACCCGAAAACGCTCCGCCGCCGTGAGGACAATAGCCGCCATAGGTATCAACGATGATTTTTCTTCCCGTAAGACCGCTGTCGCCGTGAGGTCCGCCGATTACGAATCTTCCCGTAGGATTGATATATATCTTGGTATTTTCATCCACGAGTTCGCAAGGTATGACCTCGTCTATGACGAATTTTTTCACGTCCTTTCTGAGCTTATCCATATCCACATCGGGATTGTGCTGCGTAGACAATACGATAGCTTCTATTCTGTTGACCTTGTCGTCAACGTATTCAACGGAAACCTGTGCTTTGCCGTCGGGTCTCAAATAATCGAGTATGCCCTTTTTTCTTACCTCGGTAAGTCTCGAGGTAAGTTTGTGAGCAAGATACACGGGCATAGGCATGAGCGTAGGCGTTTCGTTGCACGCATAACCGAACATCATTCCCTGATCTCCAGCTCCTATCAAATCGTACTTATCTCCTTGTTTAGTCTTGTTTTCGAGCGAACTGTCAACGCCCATTGCAATATCTGCGGACTGCTTGTCAAGGCGCACTATGACTTCGCATTTGTCACAGTCGAGTCCCTTTTCTTCGCTGTCGTAACCTATCTCTTTTACAGTCTTTCTTACGATAGCTTCGTAATCGACTTTTGCTTTAGACGTAATCTCTCCCATTACGAGAACAAAGCCCGTGCTGCTGCACGTTTCGCAAGCCGAACGGCTGAAAGGATCCTGTTCGAGCAATGCGTCGAGTATGCTGTCAGATACTTTATCGCAAACCTTGTCGGGATGTCCTTCGGTTACGCTTTCGCTGGTAAATAATCTCTTTGTCATAAAAACTCCTTTGTAATAAAAAAGTCACTATACGTGATAGCGACCTTTACCGCTCTTATTCGGATGCGGTATCCCTTCTATCTATCAAGTATCCTTGCGGAATTTAGCACCTTACTAGAGGTTGCTGTGTGTTCACAGTGTCCGTCACTCCCACACTCTTTATAGAATTATATTATTAAGTTGTTCCGTCGGACGGGATACGCCCGACGGGGTTTATAAATCAGTCTTCGATATCGTCTTCGAGAGCAAACTTATCCTGAATTTCGTCTTCGACGATCTTGTTGTCATTCATATTTGCAGGCATAGCAACGATATTCTTATATCTCTTCATACCTGTACCTGCAGGAATGAGCTTACCGAGGATAACGTTTTCTTTAAGACCGACAAGGTGATCGACCTTATTCTTGATAGCGGCTTCCGTAAGAACCTTTGCGGTCTCCTGGAAGGAAGCTGCCGACAAGAAGGATTCAGTAGCGAGAGCTGCTTTGGTAATACCGAGAAGCGTTCTCTTTGCCGTAGCGGGTCTGCCGCCGTTTTCGATAACCTTTTCGTTTTCTGCTTCGTAAGTAAAGATGTCAACATATTCGCCGGGAAGCATGTTGGTATCTCCCTGACTTTCGATCTTGACCTTGCGGAGCATCTGTCTTACGATGATTTCGATATGCTTTTCGTTGATGTCGACACCGGAGGTAACGTAGGTATTCTTGACTTCTTTGATGATATAGTCCTGAACGCCTCTTACGCCCTTGGTTCTCAAAATATCCTGGGGATAGATGCTACCCTGTGTGAGAACGTCGCCTGCTGCAACCTGCTGACCGTCTTCAACCTTGAGTCTCTGACCGAATACGAGTTTGTATTCGACCTTGTCACCGCTTGCGGGTGTAATGGTCAAAGTCTTCTTTGCGTCGTCGATAGCTACAGTACCTGCAATGTCTGCTACGAGAGCCTGACCTTTAGGTCTTCTTGCTTCAAACAATTCTTCTACTCTGGGCAGACCGTTTGTAATATCGCCTGACAAAGCGACACCGCCGGTGTGGAAGGTTCTCATTGTAAGCTGTGTACCGGGTTCACCGATTGACTGTGCTGCTATGATACCTACTGCTTCGCCGAGTTTTACGGAGTTGCCGGAAGCCATGTTCTTACCGTAACACTTGGAGCATACGCCTTTGGGAGACTTACACATAAGAATACTTCTGATTCTTACTTTCTTTACGCCTGCCGCAGCGATAGCCTTTGCCTGTTCGAGAGAACACATCGTATCCTTTTCGATGATAACGTTGCCCTCGCCGTCGAGTACGTCTTCCATAACGTATCTGCCGTCGATACGCTCGATGAATTCTTTCTTGTTTTCCTCGAGTTTCTTGGGATCGTCGCCGCACTCGATAACGATACCTCTTGTATCTCCGCAATCGACTTCGTCAACAATAACTTCCTGCGCTACGTCTACGAGACGACGGGTCATGTAACCGGAGTCTGCAGTCTTAAGAGCGGTATCTGCCATACCCTTACGTCCGCCGTGCGACGAAATGAAGTATTCGAGTACGCTCAAGCCTTCACGCAACGATGCCTTGATAGGCAATTCGATAGTTTTACCGGAAGGATCTGCAACCAGACCTTTCATACCGCACAACTGCGATATCTGCGTCATGCTACCACGCGCACCGGAGTTTGCCATCATCCAGATAGGGTTGAACTTGTCAAGACCTTTCTTGAGTTCGACGTTGATGTCTTCGATAGCTTTCTGCCATACTTTGACAGTCTGCTTATATCTGTCTTCTTCGCTCAAACGACCTTTCTTGAACTGCTTTTCGATAGTAACGACGTCTTGATCGGCGTGTTCGATGATTTCCTTCTTCTTGGGAGGAACGTGCATATCGAATACGCTTGCCGTGATAGCGCCGACAGTCGAATACTTGTAACCTTGAGCCTTGATCTTATCGAGGATTATAGAGGTTTCCGTTGCGCCCTTATACTTGAAGCATGCGTCAACGATTTTGGACAACATCTTTTTGTCTACAACTGCGTCGATTTCGAGATCGAGCTGTTGTTCGGGAGTATCTCTGGGTACAAAGTGCAAATCCTGAGGTATGGAGTTGTTGAAGATAACTCTACCGATAGTGGTATGGAGTTTCTTGGAGTACTTGACTCCGTCAATAACCTTTTCTACTCTGATGAACACTTTGGATTGCAAGCTGATCTGACCGTCCTGATAAGCCATCATAGCTTCTTCGGGATTTCTGAAATATCTGCCTTCGCCCTTGCCGCCTTCTCTCTCGATAGTGAGGTAGTACGAACCGATGACCATATCCTGTGTAGGAGATACGACAGGCTTACCGTCACTCAACTTGAGAATGTTGTTGGTAGAAAGCATGAGGAATCTTGCTTCCGTTCTCGCCTCGATGGAGAGAGGAACGTGTACAGCCATCTGGTCACCGTCGAAGTCGGCGTTGAATGCGGTACATACGAGAGGATGCAACTTGATTGCTCTGCCTTCAACGAGTACGGGTTCGAATGCCTGAATAGACAATCTGTGCAAAGAAGGTGCACGGTTGAGGAGTACGGGGTGATCCTTGATAACTTCTTCGAGGATATCCCATACAGCGTCGTCCTGCGCTCTGTCGATAACTTTCTTTGCGCTCTTGATATTAAGACAAGTACCTTTCTCAACAAGCTTTTTCATAACAAAAGGCTTGAAGAGTTCGATAGCCATTTCTTTAGGAATACCACACTGGTACATCTTGAGTTCAGGTCCTACGACGATAACCGAACGACCGGAATAGTCGACACGCTTACCGAGAAGGTTCTGACGGAAACGACCCTGCTTACCTTTGAGGAGGCCTGTGAGAGATTTGAGTTCTCTGTTTCCTGCTCCGGTAACAGCCTTACCTCTTCTGCCGTTGTCGATCAATGCGTCGACAGCGTCCTGAAGCATTCTCTTTTCGTTGCGGATAATGATCTCGGGAGAACCCATTTCCATGAGTTTCTTGAGTCTGTTGTTTCTGTTGATAACTCTGCGGTACAAATCGTTAAGATCGGATGCCGCATATCTGCCGCCGTCGAGAGGTACCATAGGACGGAGCTCGGGAGGCAGTACGGGAAGTACGTCGAGAATCATCCATTCGGGTCTGGTGTTGCTGAGTCTGAAAGCTTCGATGATATCGAGACGCTTTACGGCCTTGAGTCTCTTTTGATTGTTTGCCTTGTCAGTGCTCTCTGCAACGATAGCTTTGAGTTCGGCAGACTCTTTTTCGAGGTCGATGGCGCTCAAAAGTTCTTTGATAGCTTCTGCGCCCATGCCTATTCTGTAAGAACCGAGATCCTCGGGAATTACCACGGTATTGGGATCCTTGCCCATATCTTCGTAGTACTTCTTGATAGCTTTTTCGTAATTTTGATCTACGATTACGTCTTTATACTTGAATTCGGTATTACCGGGATCGAGGACGATAAACTTATTGAAGTAAAGTACAGCGTCAACGTCCTTGGGAGACATGTCGAGTACAACGCTTATTCTCGAAGGAACGCCCTTATAATACCATATGTGAGATACGGGAGCCGCAAGTTCGATATGACCCATTCTCTCACGTCTAACCTTGGACTTGGTAACTTCTACGCCGCACTTGTCGCAAATAACGCCCTTATATCTGATACGTTTATATTTACCGCAATGGCATTCCCAGTCCTTGGTAGGTCCGAATATTTTTTCACAGAACAAACCGTCTTTTTCGGGCTTTTGCGTTCTGTAATTGATTGTTTCTGCTTTAAGAACTTCGCCGTGCGACCAAGACCTGATTTTTTCAGGAGAGGCAACACCTATCTGTATTGAATCGAAATTATTTACTTCTGACATATCGCACCTCCTTAATTCTCATCGTCGCCGATCATATTTTTCAAGCTGAACATATCGTCATCGTCGCTGTCGTCGGGATTATCCGAATTGTCTGCAAAAGGATTTTCCGAATCGAAGCTGAAGATATCGTTGTCGCCGCCGATGTCGAAGATATCGACTTCTTTATCGGGAGTTGTTTCTTTCTCCTCGAAGTAGTCGCCTTCTTCGTCAACCATTTCTCTCAAGCCGATTTCTTCTTTATTCTCGTTGAGAACTTTGACGTCGAGACCGAGAGCCTGGAATTCTTTGATAAGCACCTTGAACGATTCAGGCGTACCGGGCTCGGTAATAGGAGTACCCTTGACTATGGATTCGTAAGTCTTAACTCTACCTACAACGTCGTCTGACTTAACGGTAAGGATTTCTTGCAAGATGTTTGCAGCGCCGTATGCTTCGAGTGCCCAAACTTCCATTTCACCGAATCTCTGTCCGCCGAATTGCGCTTTACCGCCGAGAGGCTGCTGCGTAACAAGGCTGTAAGGGCCTGTCGATCTTGCGTGGATCTTCTCGTCTACGAGGTGGCACAACTTGAGCATGTACATGTAACCGACAGTAACGGGGTTTTCAAACTTCTCGCCCGTTCTTCCGTCATACAATTCGATCTTACCGTTTTCAGGCAAGCCGTTTTCCTTGAGAAGAGCTTTGATATCCGCTTCGGTAGCTCCGTCGAATACGGGGGTGGATATATGCCATCCGCAAGCCTTTGCAACAAGACCCAAGTGCACTTCCAATACCTGACCGATATTCATACGTGAAGGCACGCCCAAAGGGTTGAGCACGATTTGCAAAGGAGTTCCGTCGGGCATGAAAGGCATATCTTCACGAGGCAATACTCTCGATACAACGCCCTTGTTACCGTGACGACCGGACATCTTATCGCCTACGCCGATCTTACGCTTCTGCGCTACATAAACTCTTACGAGTTTGCTTACGCCGGGAGAAAGCTCCTTGCTGTTTTCTTTTGTGAAGACCTTGACGTCTACTACGATACCGGACTGACCGTGAGGCAATCTCAAAGACGTATCTCTGACTTCTCTCGACTTTTCGCCGAAGATAGCTCTCAACAATCTTTCCTCGGGAGTGAGTTCGGTTTCGCCCTTAGGAGTAACTTTACCTACGAGGATATCACCGCTGTGTACTTCCGCACCGGGGATAATGATACCGTCTTCGTCGAGGTACTTGAGCACGTCGTCGCCGAGGTTAGGAATATCTCTGGTGATTTGTTCTTCACCGAGTTTGGTATCTCTGCTTTCGATTTCGTATTCTTCGATATGGATAGACGTGAATACGTCGTCCTTAACGAGGTCTTCGTTGATAAGGATAGCGTCCTCGTAGTTGTAACCTTCCCAAGACATGTAGCCTATGAGAATGTTTCTTCCGAGAGACAACTCTCCGTTGCAGGTAGAAGGACCGTCAGCGAGTACCATACCCTTCAAAACCTTGTCGCCCTTGTTGACGATAGGCTTCTGTACGATACATGTGCCTGCGTTGGATCTTTCAAACTTCTGCAAATTATATGTGTCGAGACTTCCGTCGTCACATCTTACGGTAATGACGCTTGAAGAAAGATTTTCGACTACGCCGTCGTTTTTAGCAATAACCATAACGCCGGAGTCATATGCGATCTTATGTTCGATACCCGTACCGATAAGGGGCGATTCGGGTCTCAAAAGGGGTACTGCCTGACGCTGCATGTTCGAACCCATCAGCGCACGGGCGGTATCGTCGTTCTCGAGGAAAGGAATAAGAGCCGCTGCGACGGAAACGAGCTGTTTAGGAGATACGTCCATGTAGTCTACCTTGTCAGCGTCGAACTCTCTGATGTCTGCCTTATAACGACATGTAACACGAGGCGTTGCGAAAGATCCGTCTTCGTTGAGCTGTGCGTTTGCCTGTGCAACGATATACTTATCTTCTTCGTCTGCCTGCAAGTACTCTACTTCGTCCGTTACTACGTGTCTTACCTTGTCTACCTTGCGGTAAGGAGCCTCGATAAATCCGTATTCGTTGACTCTCGCATAAGTTGCAAGAGAGGAAATAAGACCGATGTTCTGACCTTCAGGGGTCTCGATAGGACACATACGTCCGTAATGAGTATGGTGTATGTCACGTACTTCGAAAGAAGCTCTTTCTCTGTTGAGACCGCCGGGACCGAGAGCGGACAGCTTACGCTTGTGAGTAAGTTCCGCAATAGGGTTGTGGTGATCCATGAACTGCGACAACTGCGAAGAACAGAAGAATTCCTTGATAGCAGCGGTAACAGGCTTGATGTTGATGAAGGACTGTGCCTTAAGGTCACCTTCGTCCTGCATGATAGCCATCTTTTCCTTGATACCTCTGTCGAGTCTGGAAAGACCTATTCTGAATTGGTTCTGAAGCAATTCGCCTACAGAACAGATTCTTCTGTTTGCGAGGTGGTCGATATTGTCCTTTTCACCGAAACCGGAAGACAAACCGATGTTGTAGCAAACGGATGATACGATATCGTCGATAGTGATGTGCTTGATGACGAGTCTGTCTCTGTTGACAGGCTTTTTGATTTCTTCCTTCAAGTCTTCGAGAGAAGGATATTCTTCCATCATCTGTTTGAGTACGGGATAGTAAACTTTCTCTTTGATTCCGAGTTCTTTAGGATCGCAATCCACATAGCCCGACCACTTGCCGGTAGCCTTGTCATATGTAGCGAGGTCTACGGTATTGTTACCGATGACCTTGAACTCGCCGTCTTTCTTTGCTACGTAAACGACATTGATACCGGCGTTTTGGATCTGCATAGCGGTAGCTTCGTCAACTACTTCGCCTGCGGTCATCAAAACTTCGCCTGTCTCCTCGTTGACAACGTCCCGGGTAAGAGTTTGTCCCGTTATTCTCGTAGCAAGACAGAGTTTTTTGTTGAGTTTATATCTGCCGACGCGCATAAGGTTGTATTTATGTTCGTCAAAGAAAATACCGTCGATAAGTTGGGATATACCCTCCGAAGAAGGAACTTCACCCGGACGCAGACGCTTGTACAACTCAACCATTGCCTCTTCTCTGGACTTGGTGTTGTCCTTTGCAAGAGTGTTGGCGATAATCTTGTCTCCTCCGAACAGCGCTACGATTTCTTCGTTTGTTCCGAAGCCGAGCGAACGCAACAATACGGTGGCAAGCACTTTACGGTTACGGTCAACGTTTACCCACAATACGCCGTTGGTATCCTGCTTGAATTCCAACCATGCGCCTCTGTTAGGTCTAACGACGGTTTCGAATCTCTCTACGCCCGACTTGTCCATTTCGCCCGAGCTGTAAACACCGGGACATCTAACCAGCTGGCTGACGATAACTCTTTCTGCGCCGTTGATGATAAACGAACCGTTGTCCGTAATGATAGGCAATTCGCCCATGAATACGTCTTCTTCGGTTATTTCGCCGGTAGATTTGCGGACAAGTCTTACTTTGACGCGCAGAGCACGTGCATAAGTCGTATCGCGGTCTTTGCATTCCTTGATGCTGTACTTAACGTCGTCGTCAAGCTTGAAACCAAGGTAATACAAGTCGAATCTTCCGCCTCTGTCGCAAACGGGAGAGAAGTCGTCGAGCACTTCCTGAATACCCGTAGTGATGAATTGCTTGTAAGATTCTTTCTGAAGTTCGATCAAATAAGGAATTTCGAGCGGCTCTTTGATTTTAGAAAAGCACTCACGCTCTACGTTGCCGTATCTGACTTTATGAGTTCTTTGAGGCATATCATACCCTCCTTAAAAAATTTCGAGATTAGATGAATGTTGCCGATAAACACACACTCCCCTAAGGCTGACAATGGCTATTTCGGCATTATACATAATCATACAATTATAGATTGTAACAAAAAGGGCAAGTCTTGTCAAACAAATATTTATAAAAAAATATAAAAAAATTTGTGTGTACGAACGGAGTTTTAAAAACAGTAAAATCAGATTGCTTGTAATGTTTGTTTTATATGGAAGTTTTTATAATATATCAATGACTTTGCAAAGACTTTACGTTATTTTTCAGCCATTATTCTCTTAAAGTATTGTACTGATAAAATATATTTGATATAATATTTTGTAGCGTACATGTGCGTATGTGCGTCTATGCGCACAAAATATTATATATAGTATATTTTTTTAATTCGGCATTTATTTTGAAAAAATTCACTTTTTTATATAAGAATTATAGAGATAACGCCGAAAAAGGATAATATATAAATATTGAAAAGGTAAAAAAATGAGATTAGACAAATTTTTGAAAGTTTCCAGAATAATCAAGCGTCGCACCGTTGCAAACGAAGCTTGCGACACAGGCAGAGTGCAAATCAACGGTCGCCCCGCAAAGGCAGGCACGCAGGTAAAAGAAGGCGACGTCGTTGTACTTTTCTTTGGCGACAAACAGTTTTCTTTCAGAATCCTCGACGTCAAAGAGACCGTCAAAAAACAGGAATGTCAGGATATGTACGAGGTGATAAATGAGTAAATTCGACGTGATCCTTGCATGCGGAGGCAGCGGCTCAAGATGCAATCTCGGCTATAACAAACTGCTTTTGGATATAGGCGGAATGACGCTTTTGCAAAAAGCCCTTTCTCTGTTTTATCACGAGGATATAGACAAAATAATTATTGCCTACAACAAGGACGACTTGTCTGTTGTCTCGCAATATAAAGACGAACATAAAAAAATCGTGCTTTGCGAAGGCGGAACTACACGCACCCAATCTATTGCCAACGCCCTAAAATATGCCGACAGCGAATACGTTATAATCCACGACGGAGCAAGAGCCTTTCTGCCCAAGAAGTGTCTGGAAGACGGTATGCGTGACGCCATAGCATACGGTACGAGCGTGCTTTATACACCCAGCCCCGACAGTTTGAGACAAATTAAAACTGAAAACGGAGCAATAATTTCGTCCTTCCCCGTTGACCGCAATGCGATAATAAAAATACAGACGCCGCAGATATTCCCTACCGACGAATTGAAACAAGCCTATAATCTTGCCGCAGGAAGCCAATACACAGACGACGCCACATTGTATGAATACTTTATTCAAAAACCCGTACATCTCACTCTCGGTTCGCCCGCCAATATTAAAGTCACCACTCCAGAAGACTGCAAAGCTATAACAAGCGGAGTGCTTGTCGGCAACGGCTGGGATACGCACCGTCTCGGCGAAGGCAGAAAACTTATACTAGGCGGCATAGAAGTTCCCCATACAAAAGGACTTATCGCACACAGCGACGGCGACGTGCTTATTCATGCAATCATGGACGCTTTACTCTCTGCCATGCACGAGAGAGATATAGGCGTACTCTTCCCCGATACCGACGACAAATACAAGGACATAAGCAGCGTGCTTCTTCTCAAAGAAGTAATGAAACTCGTCAAATCGCACTCTCTCAAAGTGCGCAGCGTAACCGCCGTGATTATGGCGCAAAAGCCTAAACTCTCCCCTTATATCCCCGCAATACAGAAAAATCTGGCGGATATAATGGAATTAGACGAAGACAGCGTAAGCATATCGGCGACGACAACGGAGAAACTCGGAATGGCAGGACGGGAGGAGGGTATATCTGTATCTTCTGTCGCTGTGTTGTGCGACTGCGTGTAGCGGCGCGCCTTTACGAATTTTAGGAACGCCCCTCGCCGTCACGTACGGCAAGTACGCTCAGGACTCGTGACAACCGCTAGAAATCCGCAAAATCACACCACTCTCCGCAGTCGTGCGAGGGTGGTTTTAACTCTCTTCAAAATCGCAACTCTGCACTGTTCGCTCACCTCGACAAAATAGGCGTATGCACAAAGGTTTTTGTACATACTGCCCAAAATGTCAGGTTCGCTCCATACCGACCAAACGAATAGGTATATATCAAGGATATAACCTATTGTCGGTACTGTCTTCAAGCTGTTTAAGGATTTGATAGCCTCGACAAAATAGGCGTATGCACAAATGGTTTTGCACATACTGCCAAAAATGTCGGGTTCGCTCCATACCGACCAAACGAATAGGTCTATATCATAGATATAACCTATTGTCGGTACTGTCTTCAAGCTGTTTAAGGATTTG
>CALWBV010000012.1 GCA_944376205.1 uncultured Christensenellaceae bacterium | reverse complement strand
TGACGCTCACACTAGACGCTACCCGCTTGCTCGCTATTCCGTCGCTCCGCTCCTTACAAATCCCTCACTCTCTGCCATAGAATAGGACACAAAAAATTGTGTCCTATTTCTTTTTGCGAGAGTTCGTGAGCACCGAAATGACGTGACGCTCACACTAGACGCTACCCGCTTGCTCGCTATTCCGTCGCTCCGCTCCTTACAAATCCCTCACTCTCTGCCAAGCGGAATCGTGTTTGAACACACGGTTCCGCTATTTTTCTGTTGTGTGATAAAAATAAAAATACACCCTCAAAGATTTGCTTCGAAGATGTATTTTTTTGAAGGGTATTGAATTTTGTCAATCCAAAGAATATCTTTTTTTGTGCAATTTGAACAACACGATATAATATATAGCATTCAACAAAAATACTGCCAGATATATCCATATAAGCTTTTGGTCGATATAGGATTCGTTTATCAAAAATGCCGATATGCTTAATACCGTATTCGTTACAAAATTCTTTAATATGTGAGCAAAGCTTATACCGTCAAACTTTTTGTCTTTTATAAGCCAATAGACAAGCGGCAAGACGACAAGCAAAATGCCCAATACAACTTCAATCGCAACCGCATATTGCTGATATTTGTATGCCTGATCCAGAACAGCTTGAGTTATATCAGGATCTGATGCGTCTGCGACGCTCCCGTTACTATATAGATATAATGTTGTCGGTATCAAAACTACTGACGTCAAAGTCTGCATGATTGTGTACACAGTACAATTTCTGACAGTCTTGTCTTTGTAAACAAAATTCATATAACATTCTGAACAAATCAATACTATCAGCAATCCGCAAAACAGAGTCATACCCATCGTGTATGGAATATTGCTGGTCATATTGTATATGTTGTGTTCACCGAATAAAGTGTTGCACGCCGTATACAACAAAAGCGCAATTGACAAAAACAGTGCTTTGAAAAAGCTTTTCCGCTCGACAATATTGGTTTTGTCAAGGCTTTTCCACATACCGCTAAACACTATATACAAGAAGATCCAACTTATTATGGCTATTACGAAATACAATACTATACCCACATAAATTTTGCCTTGGCCGAGATAATTGTATTTTTCCTCGCTAAGTCCGACATAAAGTACCAACGACAAGAGATATCCTATTATCACTGCCATATTTATGGCTATGATTTTCTTGATGTCCTTTGAATATCTGCATTTTGCCTTTTGAGTCATATCCGCCAACGACAAGTCTTTAGCTACCAAATCGTCAACAGATATATCGAAATAACGGCTTATTTGTTTGAGCATATCTATATTCGGTTCGGTCAAACCTGTCTCCCACTTGCTTACAGTCTTGTCTGAAACAAACAAAGCGTCCGCAAGCTGTTTTTGAGTCAAGCCCTTCAGCCCCCTGAGATATTGCATATTTTTAGCAAACATAACATTCCTCCTTTGGTGTTGTATGTTTATCTTAACACAAAACACCTTTTTTACCAATATTTTTGTATTCTCCAAAAAAGAGAATAACGATAATGTGTTCATTAACAAGCTTATTCAGGTAATAAAAAATAACAAGACAAAATAATTTTTGTCTTGTTATTTTTGTAAGAGCTAGATTGTGAGTTGACAGAAGATGAGAAAAATCCACTCTTACCACGACAATTTGAATCTTATTTCATTTCCGCTGTACTTTGTCATTAATTTTTAGATAAAACCTCGTCTGTCTCTTCTGCTCCGTTTCCGCTCTTGATTTTATGTTCAGACGCAAGGTTTTCCTCTATCAACGATATAATTCCTTTGACTTCATCGTGAATCAGCAAAAATTTTCTGGAATAGTGATTTCTTCCTTTTGGTGATGTATACGATATGTTCAGAATAAAATCTATACTCGTTACGGGCTTGCTAATGATTGCGCACGCAACCTCCTCTTTTTCTATCAATGAAAAAACAAGGGGATCCATTTTCAATAGAGGAATGTTTTTGATTTGTTCCGGCGCTTTAAATGTTTTGAGTCTTTCAACTTCTCGAAGATAATCTTCATAAATAAGCTTGTTTGCCTTCGCACTTGATATATTATATCTTAAATTTTCTATATTGTTAATTATAATATCCTTTGCTATTTTATAATCATTGAGTGTGTCAAATTGTCTTTTCGATTTGCAAAAATAATAATAATTATTTTTATCATTAATAAAATTCAAATATGGTATGTACTTTTTATTAAGCTCTAAAATATTCTTAACTGCTTCGCTGTTTTCATAAACAAACGCAGCTTTCTTACAGTCCTTTAGAAAATAGGGTATATTCTTTATATTGCACCCCAGTTTTTTATATACATATCCGTATTTTTCAAATCTCTTTTTCCTGTAAAAAACCGTTGATATTCCGACTATCCCTGCAAATACGGCAACGTATATACATCCAATATAAAAACTAAAATTTCCTGACATTCCAAAGCACTCTGCCATTCTTCATATAACCCTTTATCCCGAAATACTTATCCAACTTATAAAGACCCTCGGCATTCCGCCTTGCAAAAACCCGACGTCTTTATATCAATATTGATTATATATTTTTCTTCACCTCCCGTCAATAAATATAGCTTAAATTATTGTACTTCGAGTTTTTCTGTTGTCGCATACAATCTTCGCTTTAAGATATCGGATTGACATATCTATACCGATCCAATATAATATAGATATAAATTAGATATAAACAAACGGAGATATGTTTTATGGCAGAAAAACAGACCTTATTGGATATTTTGCTTAATCCCGAAAACAAAGAGCCTATAACGTTGCAGGACGAAAACGGAGAGGAAATAAAATTCGAACAGGTTGCCAACATAAACCTCGGAGGGGATAAAGGGTTTTATACCATACTTTTGCCTATTGATAAAATGGAAGGGTTTGAGGAGAATGAAGCGATAGTTTTCGAAATATGTCCTAACGAAGACTTTGACGATTGCGTTGTTAAAATGATCAATGACGAAGAAAAAATAAACGCTGTTTTCGATGTCTATGACGAAATGATAGAAAAACTTGCTGCAAACAACGAAAAAATCCAAGATCTTGCAAAAAGATGCGATTCGGTCATGAAAAAATACGAAGTTGCACCCAAATTCAACTTTGAAAAAATTGTACAAACATTAGACGGAGCAGACGAAGAAGATATCAAATATTTCGAAACCAAACTCGAAGAAATCGAACGCTCGTCAGAACTTATCGACATGATTGCAGAAAACTTAAGCCTCAAAGAAGAAAACGAAAAACTTAAAGAAAAAATCAGACTCCTGGAAGAAGACATGTTCTCCAAGAATTGACAGATACAATAATAAAGACAGATTTAATCGAGAAGCTGTCTTTTTACGGTTCGACGAAATCACTCGTCGATTTTTTCTCCAAAATGAGTTATCGCAATCTCTTTGCAGTCATTAATTCTGACGGCGGACAAAACTCCGCTCAAATACACTCCCGAATCGATGTGAATCTTGCAAAAATCCTTAATATCGCTATTGCTCTGCAACCCGGGATTTTTAGGATAAAAAATACAATTGTCTTTGCCCGTTATAAATCTTGTGGGGGTATGTCCGAAAACTATACATTTATCTGCCTCGGGCAGGACATAATCTTCCTTGAATACTCTGTCATATACAAATTCTTCGGGCAAAACTTCATCTAACGCAACTGGTATATTGTCTTTTAACGGAATGCCCGCATGTACTCCGATAAAGTCTTCAGTCTCGATATAATATGGCAAGCCTTCAAGCCAATCGACAGTTTCCCAATCAAGCAAATCCCCGTCATAAGGAAAGCATGCTTTCAACTTTTTGAGCACCTCGTCATAGTCTTGAGCGCTTTGCATAAGAGAGTGATAATATTTTATAAAATCGTATTCGTGATTTCCTTGTATGCAATACACGTTGGACATTGACGATAAAAGTTTGAGCACTCTTACCGAATCCCTGCCTTTATCGATCATATCTCCTAGGACAAACAGACGGTCGTCTTTAGAAAAATTTATTTTTTCCAATAACCGACAAAGCATGCCGTATTCGCCGTGTATATCAGATATGCAGTAATCCATTGCTACCCCTTTGACACTGTATATGTATAATTATATATCAACCTGTTGCAAAAAACAATATCTGTTATAATACACGTGATATCTTCATACTACATTGATATGTATATTGACTGCAAGCCGATGTTTTGTTATTATAAAAACAGCAGACAACACAATTGCATAAAAAAATAATTTTAGAAAAGTCAATAAAAATTGCAATTCACGTGTACGCAAGGAGTAATTATGGGTATTAAAAAGGCTATCGAAAAACTCATCAAAAAGATAAGCGACAGATTTACCGGCAACGGACTTATGCAGGAAGAAAACGTCGCTGTAGGAGAAAGATACGTTACGCCCGGAATCGGAGATCTTATACGTCAGGCAGGCGCCGACGGCATCGTATTGCTCAAAAACGACGGCGTGCTCCCCTTGCAAAACAAAGTCAATATCGCTGTTTTCGGAAGATGTCAATATGATTGGTTTTATGTAGGTTACGGCAGCGGCGGAAACGTAAACGCTCCCTATAAAATAAATCTTGTCGAAGCGCTCGATAAAGCGCAAGCCGACGGATTCGTTACGCTCGACGAAAACGTAAAAAAATATTACAAACAATGGCGCTCAATACCCAAGAATCAGCCCAACGACGGCTGGTGGGGCCATTGGCCTATGAGTTATCCCGAAGCTCCTGTTTGCTCTCAACTCGTAAAAGAAGCGGCGGAGAAAAACGACGTGGCTTTGGTCGTTATAGGACGTGCCGCAGGCGAAGACAGAGAAAACACTCTGACTAAAGGAAGCTATTACCTGACCGACGACGAAACGGCAATGCTCGATACCGTCACCGCCAATTTCAAAAAAACGGTGCTGATAATAGACGCAGGCAACGTCATGGATATGTCCTACACCGAAAAATACCGCGACAAAATTTCCGCAATCGTCTATGCTTGGCAAGGCGGCATGGAAAGCGGAAACTCGCTTGCAGATATCCTTACGGGCGCCGTAAATCCTTCGGGAAAGCTCACCGATACTATCGCAAGGAATTATGAAGATTATCCGTCGGCAGGCTGTTTCGGCGGACAGGAATACAACGAATACAGAGAGGACATATTTGTCGGCTACCGCTATTTCGAAACATTTGCAAAAGACAAAGTTCTCTATCCTTTCGGCTTCGGACTCTCTTATACGGATTTCGATATTAAGCCGCTTGAATTCAAAAAGACCAAGGACGGTATAAACGTGAGTGTAGAGGTAACAAACGTCGGCAAATGCGACGGCAGAGAAACCGTTCAACTTTACGTCAATGCACCGCAGGGCAAATTAGGGAAAGCCGCCAGAAGTCTTGTCGCATTCGCAAAGACAAAACTTCTCCGCCCCGATGAAAGCGAGACTCTAAAACTCGCTTGCACCGACTATGCGTATTCGTCATACGACGATTCGGGCGACAGCGGCAACAGGTTTTCGTATGTACTCGAAAAGGGCGATTACGTATTTTTTGCAGGCAACAGCGTGCGTGCTGCTAATGTTGCGGGAAAATATACTCTCGATAAAGACAAAGTAATTTCGACTCATACGCCTGTATGCAAAGTGCAAAATCCCTTCAAGCGTATGAAAGCCGTTGAATCCGAAGGCAAATTCTCTGTCTCATATCAAGACGTACCCTGTGCGCAGTACAATCTCAAAAAAAGAATCACCGATTCTCTTCCCTCTCCCTTGCCCCGCAAAGAATATAAAGGAGAAAACTTCAAGGACGTACTAGGCGGAAAACTCTCTCTCGACGATTTCGTTGCCGTGCTTGACAACGAAGAATTGCAAGCCCTCACGAGAGGTTACGGCTGCATGAACGCTCCTCAAGGCGTTGCAGGAAACGCAGGCGCTTACGGCGGAATAATAAAATCCCTCGAGGATAAAGGCGTGCGTGCGGTAATCACTACCGACGGACCTGCCGGAATACGTATAGGACACTATAATGCTTTGCTCCCCTGCGGAACTGCGCTGGCATGCTGTTGGGACCCAGATCTCGTAAAAAAACTATATTCCAAAGTCGGTGAAGAAATGGCTCATTACAATACCGACGTCCTTTTGGGCGCAGGTATGAACATACACCGCAATCCTCTGTGCGGACGTAACTTCGAATATTATTCGGAAGATCCCCTCGTCAGCGGCAAAACGGCTTGCGCTTTCGTGGAGGGTATTCAAAGTCAGAATAAAGCCGCATGCCCCAAACATTTCGCATGCAACAATCAGGAAGTAAAGCGCAACGTCAACGACAGCCGTGTTTCCGAACGTGCGCTTCGGGAAATATACCTCAAAGGCTTCGAGATTTGCGTCAAGGAAAGCCGCCCCGTAAATATCATGACGAGTTACAACAAAATAAACGGCGTATGGTGTCATTATAACTTCGATACCGTTGCCGTGGTTTTGCGTGGCGAGTGGAACTTCGACGGCACGGTCATTACCGATTGGTGGATAAGAAAATCAGTAAGTCCTGAATTTGAAAAAATCTATGACAACGCTTACCGCATACGCTCGCAAGTCGATGTTCTTATGCCGGGTACTATCACCTATTCGACAAGGGGATACAAAAAGTATAAAGACCTCATCAAATCAATTGACAAAGAAGGTTGCATAACGCTGGGAGAGATGCAACAGTGCGCAAAAAACACGCTCAAAACTCTCCTGCGACTCGACGGCAAAAACAATTAATATCATCACACGATTTTCCGCTTGATTATGCGATAAATCAAAAGGAGAAATATTATGGACGACAAGCAACAGAATAAAAAACATTCAACCGCACACCCCGATAAAGGCGCAAACGCATTTGCTTGGCACAAAGACGCCGCAGCCGTACGTCTCGACGAGATGCGCAATACTTTGAACGAGTCACGAGGCTACCTCGAAGACGTAAAGAAAAATCACTACAAACTTTCCTCTAGAAAATCTTCACTTCAAGCGTCATCCGATTTTTCTTCTTCAACCGTCAACGATGACGATCAGTCCACTTCAAAGAACTGACAACTCAACTCTTTAATAAAAGAAAAAATACCTCACCGAGTTTTAGTAGTGAGGTATTTTTGCGTATTGTATGTTAAAAAACGATTGACTTATCAGCCTAATTTATTGCCCATACCGTCAAGATATACGATCGAAGTGACCTTGGTTTCCCAATCTTTCTGATCTTGTTTGTACTTCATTAAAGCACACCAATATCTGGGCTGTCCGCCGACTGCGCAGGTAACGCTCAAAGTATCGTAAATATCGAGATCGAGAGTCGTCTTTCTTGCCATTCTTACCATATCTTGGTAATTTTCACAAAATTCGTTCGACGCATATATCTCTACGACTACCTGAATCGTCGAATATCCCAATGTAAAATCATTACGTACGCTGGCAGTAATATAGCCGTCGCCCGCACTGTCCAATGTCAAGGTCAATTTGGTAAAAATACCTCTCGTATCAGGCTGATCGCTCTGTGTTTCGGAAAGAGTTTCAGCCTGTGCTTTATTGCCCGCCAAAGGCAAAATGAGTGCTACAATGCACAACATAACAAGCAAAGCCACGTTTATTTGCAACAATTTTTTCGATTTAAGCATAGTATCCCTCCTTAAGCTTTTATCTTTTTCAACATAATAAAACCGACCAAAGAAACCACAACCGCCAATGCAAGCAAAACGCTAAACAAAGCCGTAAAAAATTTTGCTTGAATATTCAATGCATAACTGACCGCTTGCGTAAGTCCCGCAACATTTTCTGTAAGACAGAAAGTCGCTATGAGCAACAGCAACATAATCGTCAGCATTACGCTTGCAAAAATAATGATTGCTGTTTTCAAACGTTTTACGGAGTGCAGTTTATCTTTGGCAATCTCTTCTTGCTTTTGGTCTTTTTCAAAAAACGTATCTTGTGACGCAACGTCGCAAAGACATTCGTATACGCACAAAAAATCGTTTGCGTCAATCTTGAATTTATTACAAATCAAACTGAGTTTATTGCAATCGGGAACGGCTTTGCCTGCTTCCCAAAGATACACGGTCTGCCTGCTCACTTCGAGTTGTTCTGCAAATTCTTCTTGTGAAAGTTTGTTGGTTTTTCTTAAATTTTTAATCTTTTCGCCTATTGAATCTTTTCCTTCGCCTATTGAATCTTTTCCCATAACACCCTTATAACCTTTAATATAATAACTTATAAACTTTGCTTTTGTCAAATTTTGTGCGCCTATAACTCATCAAAAGTCATTTTAATAAAATTTTCGACAAATTTTTTAATAAACATAACTATCAGGTTTTACGGATTAACTCAATTTTTATAAGCAAGTAAAAACATCGTACGTTTTAGAATCTCCCTCTTACATAATTTGCATAAAGTTAAGATGCGTGCTATTATTATATGCGGTCTGAAAGACGGTAAAGGAGTAAAAATGCGTTTTAAGCAAGGTTGCAAAGACGGAATACCTATAATGCTGGGATATCTCACGGTATCCTTTACTTTCGGCGTAAGCTGTGTGGCAAAGGGATTCAAATGGTGGATGCCGGTATTTTGTTCGCTTACCAACTTCACGGGTACGGGACAATTCGCAGGCATGGATCTTATTGCCGCCGCAGGCAGCGTTCTCGAACTTATAGCGACTATGCTCGTAATCAACGCAAGGTATTCGCTCATGGCGATATCGTTGTCCCAGAAACTCACTCCCAAAACCACTTTCGGACAGAGACTTCTCATCGCATTCGGTCTTACGGACGAAAACTATGCGGTTGCTATGCGACGTCAATACGAAGTGACGTTCGACTATTATTTAGGCGTAATGACGACGTCTTTCAGCGGTTGGGTCGTTGGCACTTTGCTTGGCGCACTAGCGGGAAACATCCTTCCCGAAAGCCTTTTGAGCGCTTTCGGAATAGCTCTTTACGGCATGTTTATAGCAATAGTCATTCCTCCTTGCCGCTCTTCTAAAGCAATCGCAACGGTAGTGCTTACGGCAATAGGTCTCAGCTGTCTTTTTTACTACACGCCTTATCTCAAAAATCTATCATCAGGTTGGGCTGTAATAATCTGCGGCATATCTTCAGCTCTTATAGGAGCGATATTCTTTCCCGTCAAAGACGAAGAAAACTCCGACGACGGCAAAGACGGCGAAGCGATCTCGTCAGATAACAACTCTGAAACAAACTCTCAACATAATTTCGATATAGAAAATTCTGATTCGAACGTCTCGACAAAAACCGAAAGCGCAGCGTGCGACGAAAATATTGAGAATATTACCGCTGACGATACCCGAATCCACACAAAAGGAGAGGACAAAAATGCAAGTCTTTGATGTAGTGTGGAGAATACTTCTGATGGCGCTTATTACCTATCTGTGCCGTGTGCTTACGCTCGTATTGGTACGCAAAAAAATCAAAAGCAGATTTTTCCGCTCTTTTCTCGAATATCTGCCCTACGGCGTACTTACGGCAATGGTTTTCCCCGCAGTGCTTTACTGCACCGCAAATTTTTATTCGGCACTTGTCGGCATGATAGTGGCAATTATACTTTCTCTTTTCAAGCGAGGTCTTTTGACTGTCGCACTTTCAGCTACGGCAACGGTATTTTTAGTCGAATTGATAATGCGACTCGCATAATTGATTTGTGCGGCATCAAATCGACTTTATCTTCAAACTAAAACATCTGAAAATTAAAACGCTTTTTGAAACTTCGAGTTTCAATCATCAATGCGAATAACAAACTGTCATAAGCTTTGCAATATTAATTTCTTTATTTCGGATCTTTTTTATGATATAATAATAAAGCTGCAAACCAACGGCGGCAACGGAGACCTATGGAGTCAAGAAAATTCAATCAACTTCTGAAGAATATTCATAGCGAAAAATCGTTTGACGCATTGTATGATTATTTTTACAGGAGAATAGTTTTTCACTTAAAATACATTTACGGCGAAAATTTTGCGCAGGAAGTGGCGCAAGACTTTTTTTTGCAGTTGATAAACAAAGAAACAGACAAGTTAGGTTATATCGAATTCCCCGCTTCGTGGATATACAAGTGTTGCGAAAATATTGCAAAAAGAAAACTTTCCAAAGAAGCGTCGGATGTGCAATTAAATTCAGAAATCCTTTTACAATACGAACATCAATTCGAATACGAAGTCTACGGTGATTTATACGACACCATAAAAACCCTCGCACGATATTCCCGAAGGCATATACGACCCAGGCAAACTGGAAGACACGGGATACGTATATCATCTGAATACAAACGATGATGCACATTTTGAACACTATGTTAAAATCAAAGGCAATTACGCTTATATTTATGTAAGCGGATTAAGCGATAAATACAAAACAATACAAAAAGAAAACGCACTGTATCTTCAAGACACTCAAGACGACAAAATCAAATACGAAATACTCTACGACAGCAACGAAAAAACATTGCGACTTATCTGGCAAGAAGAAAACTGATTTTGCTATAACAAAAAGACGGCACGAGCCGTCTTTTTCATAAATATCTTTATTCTGTCGTTTCTATTATTTTGCCGTCTTTCAAAGTTATTTTATAATCAGCGACATTAGCGTCCTGCAAGTTGTGAGTTACCATCAATACGGTTTTTCCGTCATTTGCTATTTGACGTAAAATTTCTATAACCTCATTGCCGTTTGCAGAATCCAGATTACCTGTCGGTTCGTCTGCAAGGATAATATCAGGATCGTTCACTAATGCTCTTGCTATAGCCACTCTTTGCTTTTGTCCGCCCGAAAGATTTTTTACTTTTTCTGAAGTTTTGTCAAAAAGTCCTAATTTATTTATCATGATTTTTGCTTTTTCTTCCCTGTCCGCTTTTTTCTCCCCGGCAATCAAAAGCGGCAATGCTACATTTTCAATTACGCTGAATTCCGGCTCAAGATAAAACGATTGAAAAACATATCCGAGTTTTTTGTTCCTGAAATTCGCAAGAGAATCGGCTTTGAGAATATTAAGATTTTCGCCGTCTATCTCGACGTATCCCGTATCGGGTTTTTCAAGTGCACCTACGATGTTGAGAAGCGTGGATTTGCCGCTTCCCGACTTGCCCGTAATAGCGACGAACTTACCGCTTTCTATAGTTAGGTTGATATTGTCCAAAGCTACTACACTGCCTGCGCCTTGACCGAATGCTTTTGAAACGTCATTTATTTTAATCATATAAATCTCCTTATTGTTCCTTGTGAAGTATTTCGATAATGGATTGCTTGGACAATCTCACTGTACAAACAAACGCTATGATATTCGTTATAGCAAACATTATAGCTATCATGCCAAACAAACTTATAAATATCATTGACCATGAAACACTTATCGCAACGCTTATTCCACTGACTTTCATAATAGCCGCAACTGCATATTTTATACTTATGCATAGAGCTAAACCTATTACAAGGAAAATCAGCGAAGCTATAGCACAAATAATATTGGATTGCATCATATACACTTTCGGAATGTCCTTATCATGCGCCCCGACAGCACGCATAACAGTCAAGAAATTCTTTCTTTTTTCAATATCGTGTTTGATATTGAGATAATAATACATGATTGTTATTATCAGCAACACGGTGCCGGCAGAAGCAAATATAAATGTCAAAACATTACTTATATCGTATAATTGTTTATATTTGGCAAAAAGTTGAGATGTATCCAAAGAGATTGCCTTATGAATCAAAGAATCGTTTATTTGAGCAAGTTTTTTATAAGACGAAGATTCGATAAAGATATGCGTACTTGCAAAAGAATCGATTTCGTATGACGTACTTCCCAATCCTATCATCATATATTCTTTATTCAAAACGTCCTTTTTATCTATATTGACAAACCCGTATTCGTAACCGTTGCCTGTCATAACAGGTTTGAGCACGCCTTCGCCTTTTTCGTCATAAACGTTGGAAGAACAGAAAAATAAAAGTGCACTCATAAACGTGTCTGCACCGTCGTACATGGCACTCACCTCTTTTCGTATGATACCTACTATTTCGTATTCGTAACATAGATATCCGTCGTAATAAGGAGTTGACGACGATACGGTGATTTTTTTGCCGTATGCGTCTTCTTTTTCTACTCCTATCTCGTCAAGAAGCTTTTCGCAAACTATGACTTGCTTTTTCCCGTTTCCGTCAAAAGACTTATCGCAATTGTCCGCAAAAACCGAACCGTAAGAATTCAGATTCTTTGGAAAAAAATAATCGCTTTTATCGATATCGATTACGTTATAAAATCTTTCTTCTTTGTTCAAAGCGTATTCTTGCCCTCCCAGACTGACGACTACGTCAACCATAGCAAAAGCATTGGTAAGATAGTATCTCTCATATACTATCTTTGTCTCAATATCTTCAAACTCCGATATGTTTTGTTTCCCGTCAAGTCCTTCGTCTACTCCCTCGTCTTCAAGTCGGTAATCTTTTATTTCCGCTTCGCTGTATAACATATAAGGCATAGAATTTATCTGTTTGTTTACCGACACATTGACGCTTATCCACAAAACCGTCACGGGGATGAGTATAATCATACTGACCGCAAGCATAAAAATAATTATTTTGTTGCTCTTTTTTGTCGATTTGAGACTTAACTTCGCCAAATATAAAAGCTGACCTGTTTTCATTATTCCCCCTTCAGTAATTGCGATATTTCGGTTTTTGACAAACGTTTGCTTTCAATTTTTGCAAGTATCAAACATATTATAAGCATTACGCAAATACAGACAAACGGTATCCACCAGGCAAAACCTACTATAAATTGCATACCTTCTGCATATCCTGCCAACTCAAAAATCACAGCCATAACGTTAGCCAACGAAAAATGGAGTATTATCGACGAGATTATCGCAGCCGCAGCCACTCCTATCAGAATATAAAAAATCCACAATGACAAGTTGTAAAACATTATACCGTTATCTTTTAAGCCAAGAGATTTGAGCATTCCGAAAAATTTTCGATTTTTATCGTTGTTGATTTTTACTGCATTGACAAGTCCCAAAAAAGCCAGTGCAATCGTAATGGCAACCAAAAATAAACATACCCCTGCGACTATCAAAAAATACATATTCAGATAATCGTAAGTCGATAAAATATCGGAAACTACCGAATAGTTGTTCTGCTCCGTATAGGGTTTTATATCATAATATTTTTCAAAATTTCTTGACAGTTTTTTCAATGTGCTTATAACCGATACTCCCTCTGTAACAGTCGTATCTATGCAATACAAATTTTTCATATCGAAATTTCTGTAATCGATATACGATCTTTTTTCATTGACAATACCTTTTACTACAAAAATATTGTCTTTTCCGTCTATTTTAAGTGTCACTTTATCCCCGATATCGTAATAATCGAAGTCTTGCGACAGCCAAATAAAACCGCTTCCGTCAGCATCTTCATTCAATACGTCTCCTTTGATTAATTCAAACGGATTTGCCATACCGTATGCAAAAAAAGGCAAAACCGTCACAGACTTCGAATCTATAGCGTATTTAGCCGATTCGATCATTCCGTCATAAACAAAACCCGGACTCATTGTCTCTGTTTTTTCTATCGTCAAAGAAATATCTTTGTTGTCAAGATATTTGCCATTTAATCCTATTATCTCTATATCGATACCTTTTTGATTTATCTCCTCGGATACTAAATCCCGTATGTTTATCTCTAGATAATAACTGATATTTCCGAATACCGTTATTATCGTGCAAAGCAACACTATACAACATATTAAGACAACAGAGTGAGATATATCTTCTCTGATTTTCTTCAGAGACAGCATAAAAATATTGCGCATATTTTTCCCTTAATTTTGGACATTTTTAATTTAATGAATTATTTGCTGAATCTATAAAACAGTTCCTTTGCCGCTATATGAATAGCGGCAAAAAGCAAATGTTATTAATACCATTAAAATGCGTATTTTGAAAATTGCAAACAATATTATTAATCGTTTGCTATCAATTAAATTAAATAAATTTATTAACCGTCAAAAAAATCGACTTTCAATTATACCTCCGAGATTATGTATCCTTGTGAATAATTTCAAGTCCTCCCCAAGAGATTATAACATATTATTTATCATATTTCAAGAGCTAATTTTGATAAAAAAAGGCAAAACCAAAATATCTATGGTTTTGCCGTTTTCTGAAAATTTCAATATTTTTATCCCAAAAGTTCAACAAGTCTTCTTGCAGCTTCCTCGGTATCCTCTACGCTTCCGAAAGTCGAAAAACGGAAATACCCTTCGCCGCAACTGCCGAAACCTTCGCCGGGTGTACCTACTATCTGCGCATTTTCGAGAAGGTAGTCGAAAAATTCCCAGCTGGACATTCCTTTGGGACACTTGAGCCAGATATAGGGAGCGTTTTTGCCGCCGCAATACCAAATTCCGAGTTTGTCGAGGGCTTTCATGATGCATTTCGCATTTTGCTTATAAACAGCGATATTTTCGTGAATCTCCTTGAGACCCTCGTCGGTAAATACAGCCGCTGCGCCTTTTTGCAAAATATAAGATACGCCGTTGGTCTTGGTGGTACGGTTGCGTACCCACATGGCATTGAGCGCCATACCCTCTCTCATAAGGTCTTTGGGAATTACCGTATATCCGCAACGTGTACCCGTAAATCCCGCCGTCTTGGAAAGCGAGCTGATTTCTATCGCACAGGTACGAGCGCCTTCGATCTGAAAAATACTGTGAGGAAGTTCGTCGTCCTCGATAAACGCTTCGTATGCCGCATCAAACAAAATCACTGCGCCGCAAGCGTTTGCCCAGTCTACCCACTTCTTGAGACTTGCCTCGTCATATACTGCGCCTGTGGGATTGTTTGGGGAACATATATATACCAAATCGGCTTTTACGCTCTCGTCGGGGAGTGGCAAAAATCCGTTTTCCTTGCCGGAAGACAAATGCAGAATTTCTCTGCCGACCATAACGTTTGCATCGACGTATGCAGGATATGCAGGCTCGATGACAAGCACGCTGTTAGACTTGTCGAAGAGGTCGAGAATGTCGCCGAGTTCGTCGCTTGCACCCGACGAAACGAAAACTTCGTCCCCCGAAACGTAAACTCCTCTTTTAGCGTAATATCCCGCTACCGCACGTTTGAAAAAATCCGCTCCGCATTCGGGCATATAGCCGTGAAAGGTCTTTTTGTTTGCCTGATCTTCTACCGCTTCGTGCAATGCTGCTATTACGGTTTTGCAAAGAGGCAAAGAGACGTCTCCTATGCCCAATCTCAATACTTTTGCGCCTTTATGTTCTGCAACGTACTTTGCTACCTTCTGCGATATTCTGTAAAAGAGATAAGAGTCTTTTAAGTTGTTGTAATTAGTATTGGGTTTTAACATAATGTACTCCGATATAATGCTTTTGGATTTTTTGTCGGGGCGTTTTGCCCCTTTGATATTTTTGTCATTTTGCGGCTTATTATGCGGTCAAAGAGGCTGCATGCCTCTTTGACTTCATTGCCGATTAATATTATTCTGCGTCAATCGTAGATACGCTCATGGTGATTTCCTCGAGTACGTCGAGAAGCGCCCTTACCGTATCCAGCGCCGTGAATACCGTCACGTTGTTTTCTATGGCGCACTGACGTATTGCCGAACCGTCTGCCATTTTATTTTCGGCGCTCACGTCTCTGGTATTGATAACGTATGTCACGTATCCCTGACGAATGGAATCGAGTATGTCCGTCGAACCTTCGCTTATCTTCTTGCGGGGTCGAGTCTTGATACCGTGTTCCTTGAGGAATTTTGCCGTTCCCTCTGTAGCTTCGATATTGAAACCGAGATTATAGAATCTTCTTATCAAAGGCAAAGCTTCCTGCTTGTCGTGGTCTGCTATCGTGGCAAGTACGGTACCGTAATTCTGCACCTTTACGCCTGAAGCCTGCAATGCCTTGTACAACGCTCTGTTGAGCGCCTTGTCATAGCCGATTGCTTCGCCCGTCGATTTCATTTCGGGCGAGAGATAAGAGTCCATACCTCTCAATTTCGAGAAAGAGAATGCGGGCGCTTTTGCATACCATCTCTTTTTCTCGGGAGGATAGCCGATAGCATAGCCCTGTTCTTTCAGGCTCTTGCCGAGAATTACGAGAGTCGCTATATCTGCAAGATCGTAACCGGTAGCCTTTGAAAGGAAAGGCACCGTACGCGACGAACGGGGATTTACCTCGATGATATATACGTTTTCGTCCTTATCGACTATAAACTGTATATTGTAAAGACCGACTATGCCTATGCCCTTGCCCAGTTTCTGCGTGTAATCTATTATTATCTTTTTGACTTTTTCGCTTATGCTGAAAGAAGGATAAACGCTTATGGAGTCGCCCGAGTGCACGCCCGTACGCTCTACGAGTTCCATGATTCCGGGTACGAACACGTCCTTACCGTCGCACACGGCGTCGACTTCGACTTCTTTACCCTGAATATATTTGTCTACGAGCACGGGTTTGTCCTCGTCGATTTCAACCGCAGTCTTGAGATAATGCTTGAGCTGCTCTTCGCCTGCAACTATTCTCATTGCTCTGCCGCCGAGTACGAAACTGGGACGAACAAGCACGGGATAACCTATCTCCTTTGCCGCCTGAAGTCCGTCTTCTATCTTCGTTACGGCTCTGCCCTTGGGCTGGGGAATATTCAAAGACAAAAGGAGTTTTTCGAAAGCGTCTCTGTTTTCGGCTTTTTCGATTGCGTCGCAATCCGTACCTATTATTTTCGCACCTCTTTCCATAAGAGATTCGGCAAGATTGATAGCCGTCTGTCCGCCGAGAGAAGCGATAACTCCCACGGGTTTTTCCATATCTATGATATTCATTACGTCTTCGGTGCAAAGCGGTTCGAAATACAGCTTGTCCGCAGTCGTGTAGTCGGTGGAAACCGTCTCGGGGTTGTTGTTGATGATGATAGCTTCGAAACCTGCTTTCTTTATTGTCTTGACTGCGTGAACGGTCGAATAGTCAAACTCTACGCCCTGACCGATACGTATAGGGCCGCTGCCGAGAACAACGACTTTCTTTTTGTCTGAAACCTTGGATTCGTTTTCCTCCTCGTATGTCGAGTAGAAATAAGGGATATAGCTGTCAAACTCTGCGGCACAACTGTCTATCATCTTGTATACGGGGATAATGCCGTTGTCCTTGCGGAGCTTGTTTACCTCTGTTTCTCTCATGTGCCAGTATTTAGCGATTGCCTTGTCGGAGAATCCCATTTTCTTGGCTTCTTTCAATACTTCGATATCATTGACATGAGAAGGGAGTTTTTTCTCCTCGTCGACGATATTCTTGAATTTGCGTACAAAAAGTTCGTCTATCTTTGTGATGTGTGCGATCCTGTCGATGCTTTCACCCATTCTCAAAAGCTGTGCGATAGCGTAAATTCTGTCGTCTGTACCGATTGAGATATAATGCAAAAGTTCGTCTCTGTTCATTGTGTCGAACTTGGGCATATACATGTGATATACGCCTATCTCGAGAGAACGTATGGCTTTGAGCAAACTTTCCTCTATGGTTCTGCCTACGCTCATGACCTCGCCGGTAGCTTTCATCTGCGTACCGAGTTTGTTGTTGGCGTCGGTAAACTTATCGAAAGGGAAACGAGGCATTTTGGTAACCACATAGTCCAACGAAGGCTCGAAGGAAGCGGGGGTATTTGCAAGCATGATTTCGTCGAGATTCATGCCTACGCCTATCTGTGCGGAAACTCGTGCGATAGGATAACCGCTTGCCTTTGAAGCAAGTGCCGACGAACGGGAAACTCTGGGGTTTACCTCAATGAGATAGTATTGGAAAGACTTGGGATCGAGTGCAAACTGCACGTTGCAACCGCCCTCTATCTTGAGTGCGCGTATAATCTTGAGTGCGCTGTCACGAAGCATCTGATACTCTCTGTTGGTGAGCGTCTGCGAAGGACAGACGACTATCGAATCGCCCGTGTGTATGCCTACGGGGTCGATATTTTCCATATTACATATCGCAATCGCCGTATCGTTGGCGTCACGCATTACTTCGTATTCGATTTCCTTGAATCCCTTTATGCTCTTTTCTACAAGCACCTGATGTACGGGAGACAAACTCAAAGCGTTTTTGATTATCTCCAAAAACTCCTCTTCGTTGTCCGCAAAGCCGCCGCCCGTACCGCCGAGAGTAAATGCGGGACGGAGTACTACTGGATAGCCGATTTTCTCAACCGCCGCAAGACCTTCGTCTATCGTATTGGCAATTTGAGAAGGAAGCACGGGCTCGCCGAGACTTTCGCAAAGTTCTTTGAAAAGTTCTCTGTCTTCCGCTCTCTCTATACTTGCCACATCGGTACCGAGAAGTTCTACTCTGCATTCTTTGAGTACGCCTTTCTTCTCGAGTTGTATTGCAAGATTGAGTCCCGTCTGTCCGCCTATACCGGGAATGATGGCGTCGGGACGTTCGTATCTGATGATTTTAGCGAGATACTCGAGAGTAAGAGGTTCCATATAAACCTTGTCCGCTATCGACGTATCCGTCATTATTGTAGCGGGGTTAGAGTTGCAAAGCACGACTTCGTAACCCTGTTCTTTAAGCGCAAGACAAGCCTGCGTACCCGCATAGTCGAATTCTGCCGCCTGACCTATTACGATAGGTCCGCTGCCTATCACAAGCACTTTTTTGATATCCGTACGCTTAGGCATTTTTCTTACCCTCCTTCATGTTGGCTATAAACTTATCGAACAGGTATGCACTGTCCTGCGGTCCGGGGCAACTTTCGGGGTGATATTGCACGCTGAAAATATTGTCCTTGACGCATTCCACGCCCTCAACGGTATTGTCGAGAATGTTCATATGCGTGACCGTAAGGTCGGTGCTTTCCACGCTCTTTGCGTCAACTGCATAAGAGTGGTTTTGCGCCGTAACTTCTATCTTGCCCGTTCTCAAGTCCTTGACGGGGTGATTGCCTCCTCTGTGACCGAACTTGAGTTTGTATGTCTTTGCGCCGTATGCAAGCGATATAAGCTGATGACCGAGACAAATGCCGAATATAGGATATTTGCCCTTGAGCTCCTTGATGAGTTTGATTACGGGAAGCACGTCCTCGGGGTCGCCGGGGCCGTTGGAGAAAAACACTCCGTCGGGCTTCATGTCGGCTATCTGTTTTGCCGTAGTGTCCCAAGGTACGATCGTTACGTCGCAGCCTCTCTTGTTGAGAGAACGGATGATGTTGTGCTTAATGCCGCAATCTACCGCTACGACTTTATATTGAGGGTTTTCCGCTTTAGATACCCACGCTTTCGTGCAACTTACTTTGGGTACGCCGTCTCTGGGTACATCGGTATTCTTGAGTTTTTCAAGCGCCTTTTCCTTGGGCGTCGATGCGCTAGTCATAAGGATTTTGCAGCTTCCGAAATCTCTGATTCTTCTGGTAAGTTTTCTGGTATCTATGCCGGATATGCCCGTAACGTTGTATTTTTCCATAACTTCGCCAAGCGTATTCACGCTGCCCCAGTTGGAAGGAAAATCGTTGTATTCTCTCACCACGAGTCCGCCTATCGTGGGGGTCTTTGTCTCATAGTCCCACGAAGTCATACCGTAGTTGCCTATGAGAGGATAGGTCATAACTACCGTCTGATACGTATAAGAAGGGTCAGACAGTATCTCCTGGTATCCTGCCATAGAGGTATTGAAAACCAATTCGGTGACTTTCTCCTCTCTTGCTCCGAAGGCGTATCCGTAGTATTCGGTGCCGTCTTCAAAAACTATCTTTGCGTCGAATTCTTTCATATTTCCTCTCTGTTTTTTCTAATGATTATAGTCGTAAATATATGCCTTTGTCAATTCTCAATCGTTTTCTTTTTCAGAAAGTTTCCTTTCGAATCTGTCCTTTTTTCCCTCGTAAACTTTTGTGGGATAGTCTCCGCAGAAGCATGCGGCGCAAAAGTCTGAAGAATCTATGAGTTGGCTCAAATCCTCAAATGGCAGATAACCCAGACTGTCGGCGCCTATCATCTTGCAAATTTCCTCGACGGAATGATTGACAGCAATAAGATTCTCTCTCGAATCTATATCCGTGCCGTAATAACAAGGATAGAGAAAAGGAGGTGCGGATATGCGCATGTGTATTTCCTTTGCGCCCGCCATACGAAGCTGCGTAACTATTCTTCTGCTCGTCGTGCCTCTCACTATCGAATCGTCGATAAGCACGACTCTCTTGCCCTCGACGGTATCTGCGATAGGATTGAGTTTGATATTGACGAGATTTGCTCTGTCATCCTGTCCCGGCGTGATAAAAGTTCTGCCGATATACTTGTTTTTGATGAAGCCTATGCCGTAAGGTATTCCCGACTCTTTGGAATATCCAAGTGCGGCGTCAAGTCCCGAATCGGGTACGCCTATTACGACGTCGGCGTCGACAGGATGCGCCTTTGCGAGAAGCTGCCCCGCCTTTTCTCTCGACTTGTGCACGGACACTCCGTCGATTACGGAATCGGGACGGGCAAAATAAATGTACTCGAAAATACATCTCGAAAGTTTATCGTTTTTATTGCAGTGAGTACGGTTGGAGTGTACTCCTTCGTCGTCGAATACTACGATTTCTCCTGCGTCGATATCTCTTATATACTTTGCTCCGACTGCTTTGAGCGCACAGCTCTCCGATGCTACGATGTAGGCATTGGAAGGCGTTATGCCGTAACAAAGAGGTCTGAAACCGTGAGGGTCTCTGGCCGCTATAAGTTTCGTGGGCGTCATAAGCACAAGCGAATAAGCTCCCTCTATCTTGTCGAAAACAGCGCTCAAAGCCTGTTCGGTAGAAGGTGCGGTAAGTCTCTCTTTTGTGATGAGATAAGCTATTATCTCCGTATCGCAGGTCGTATGGAAAATCGCTCCCGTCATCTCGAGTTCTTCTCGGAGATTGTAGGCATTGGAAAGATTTCCGTTGTGAGCGATCGCAATTCTGCCCTTGCGGTGATTTACTTCTATAGGCTGACAGTTGTTGCGGTTTGTTGCTCCCGTCGTGCCGTAACGCACGTGTCCGACAGCTATCTTACCCTGCGGCAGACGTGCCATGACGTCCTTTGTAAAGACTTCGTTGACGAGTCCCAGATCCTTGTGCGAACAGAAAATTCCGTCATCGTTGACGACTATGCCGCAACTCTCCTGTCCTCTGTGCTGAAGCGCATACAAGCCGTAATATACGTATTTTGCAACATTGCCCGGTGCGGGTGCGAAAATACCGAATACGCCGCACTCCTCATTGACTTCACCTTGCATATTCTATCCTCCGTTTTACTCTCTCTTATACTCTTAACTTTCCCGATTTTTTTATGCTTGATTCGTATAGAATAAAGGATTGATTATTCCCACTCTACGGTTGCGGGCGGCTTGGAAGTTATGTCATAGACGACTCTTCCTATGCTTCTCACTTCGTTTGTTATGCGGCTGCTTGCTCTGTCAAGCACTTCGTAAGGAAGTTTCGTCCAATCTGCCGTCATAAAATCGTCGGTAGTTACGGCTCTCAAAGCTACGGTGTATCCGTAAGTTCTTGCGTCGCCCATTACTCCCACGCTTCTGCTGTCCGTAAGCACGGCAAAGTATTGGTTGGTAATCTTCTCGAGACCCGCTCTTTTGATTTCATCTCTGAAAATAGCGTCCGCTTCACGCAGAATATCGAGTTTTTCCTTGGTTATCTCGCCTATGACTCTTATGGCAAGTCCTGGACCGGGGAATGGCTGACGCCATACGAGATCGGCAGGGATACCCAATTCGGTTCCGACGGCTCTTACCTCGTCCTTGAAAAGCATTCTCAAAGGCTCGATGATCTCGTCGAAATCTATTACGCTGGGAAGTCCGCCCACATTGTGGTGACTCTTGATTGTTGAAGCGTCTCCCGCACCGCTCTCGATTACGTCGGGATAGATTGTACCCTGTACGAGGTAGTTGACTTTGCCTATCTTCTTGGCTTCTTTCTCGAATACTCTTATAAACTCTTCGCCTATGATCTTACGTTTTTTCTCGGGCTCCGTAACGCCTTTGAACTTGGCAAGGAACAAATCTTCGGCATTGACTCTGATGATTTTCATATTGAAACGCTCTTTGAAAATCTTCTCGACCATGTCGCCCTCGTCCTTTCTCAAAAGACCGTGGTCAACGAATACGCAAGTCAGATTGTCGCCTATCGCTTTATATAACAAAACAGCCGCCACAGAAGAATCCACGCCGCCGCTCAATGCGCACAAGACCTTCTTTCCAGCAAGCTGTTTTTTATAATTCTCTATCGCCTCTTTAGCGAAGTCTGCCATTTGCCAATCTCCTTTGCACTCGCATATGCAAAAGAGAAAATTATGCAAAATGCTTTTACCGTAAACCGTGTGAGTTACCTCGGGGTGAAATTGCACCGCATAGATGTCCTTGCCGTTGCTCATAGCGGCGCAGGGACAATGCTCCGTAGTAGCCGTAACCTTAAATCCCTCGGGTAATACCTTGATATAATCGGTATGGCTCATCCAGCATTCACTGAAAGAAGGCACACCTTCGAAAAGTGTGTCTTCCTTAACTTCGAGACGTACTCTGCCGTATTCGCTGATATTTTCGGCTTTGCATACCTCGCCGCCTTCGAGATAAGCGATGAGCTGCGCGCCGTAGCAAATTCCCAATACGGGAATACCCAGTTCCAGCACCTCTTTGCTGCAACGGGGTGACTTTTCATCATAAACGCTGTTGGGACCGCCGGTAAAAATAATACCCTTGTAACCCTCGGCTTTTATCTGTGCGGGCGTGATCTTGTTGTAAGGTTTGATCTCCGCATAGACGTTTTGTTCTCTTACTCTGCGGGCAATAAGCTGATTGTATTGTCCGCCGAAATCAAGTACCAGTACTTTCTCCATATTTATCCTCTTTTAATATTCAGGCTTTCGCCTTGTTTACGTTGGTAAGTAGCATCCCGCAATCGCTCGATATCCCCAAAATCCTATTTGCCGCTGTCGCCGTAGTTGGACAAAACTCTTGCAGACGGGTCGTTGACGTCGCAACCCTTCCAGGATTTGTTGGGCATCCAGAAATCGGCTATCATGCGTCCCTGATCGGGGTAATATTTTTCAAACAGTTCTCTGTACAAAAGTGATTCTTTTGTAAAAGGCATTGCGTGCGTGTATTTCTTGCGCTTTTCCTCGTATTCCTCGTCTGTGTACATACTCTCGGCGTATTCCTTGAGATAGTCTACCATAGAATGACCGACTGCGTCCGAAAAAGCCGCTTTTTCTCTGTAAAGTATATCGTGAGGAAGATAATCGCCCTCGAACGCCTTGCGCAAAAGATACTTGCCTTTGTTGTAGGTGTTGAGCTTCTTGGCAGGATCCACCGACATCACGTATCTTACGAAATCGAGATCGCCGAAAGGAACTCTCGCTTCGAGAGAGTTGACGGATATACATCTGTCCGCTCTCAACACGTCGTACATATACAATTCGCTTACCCTCTTTTCCGCTTCCTCCTGAAAAGCCTCTGCGGAAGGCGCAAAATCCGTGTACTTGTAACCGAAAAGCTCGTCGGATATCTCGCCCGTGAGCAATACTCTTATATCAGTAGTTTCGTGTATGGCTTTGCACACGAGATACATTCCCATACTAGCTCTTATCGTGGTAATATCGAAAGTACCGAGTATCTTTATTACCTTTTCGAGGTTGGAGATAACGTCGTCCTTGTCGATTATTACTTCGGTATGTTCGCTGCCTATGTAGTCTGCGACTTCTTTTGCGTACTTGAGGTCAATAGCATCTCCGCTCATACCTATCGAAAAAGTCCTTATCGGCTTATCCGACGCCTTTGCGGCTACCGAACATACCAAAGACGAATCCAATCCGCCGCTCAAAAGAAAACCTACCTTTGCATCCGCAACGAGACGTTTTTCTATTCCCCTTGTAAGTTTCTCTCTGATGTTGTCGCAAATTTTTTCTATACTATCATAGCACTTTTTGTCGGGTTTGGCAACATTTGCGTACCTAATAAATTGTCCGTCGCAATAAAAATGTGCGGGAGGAAAAGGCATTATTTCCCCGACAAGACCGACAAGGTTGATTGCTTCGCTTGCAAAAACTATCGCCCCCTTGTCGTCGTAACCGTAAAACAACGGTCTTATACCGATAGGATCTCTCGCAGCAATATACGAACCTTTTTTGGAATCGTAAATTATGCATGCAAATTCTGCGTCAAGCATATCGAACATATCCGTGCCGTACTTTTCGTACATAGGCAAAAGGATTTCGCAGTCGCTTCCGCTTTTGAATGTATATTCGGCGGCAAGTTTCTCTTTTATTTTTTCGAATCCGTAAATCTCGCCGTTGCAAACGCAGTAATTTCCGTGAAGTTCAAAGGGTTGCATACCCTCGGGAGAAAGTCCCATAATCGCAAGTCTGTGAAAACCGAGAAGTCCCTTTCCCGTATCGACGATTTTAGTATCGTCGGGACCTCTCGATATGGTGCGGTCAAAACATTGTTTGAAAAGTTCTTCGTCTGCGCCTTCTGCGCAGTAACCCATGATCGAACACATAATTTTTTACTCTCTCTCTTTATTTATTTGTCGGAAACCAAGGTCTTCCGACTGCCTTCTTGAATTATCGCCACACCGTTTGAATTTTGTCTTCTCTTTCGGGCGGCTTGTTCAGCCGCCTTTCCAGAGAGAGAAATAAACGGAGCAAAGACTGGATCGTCTTGCCGTTAGGCATAGTTGTTTTGCCCTTGACGGGCGTCGGGAAGATTTTAATCCGTCCCGAATTTTTTATATACGCACAAAGCGCACCAGATTTTATTTTTGCGATAACTTAATACGACTTATTTTGCCGATTCCCGAATAAGCGTATTATTTACAGTTTGTTATCTTACGCCGAAAAGCAGATCGCCGTATGTGGGGAATGGCCAATACTTCTCTGCCGTCATGCTCTCTGCCTCGTCGGCAAGCGCTCTGAGCTGGCTCATCTTGGGAAGTACCTTGTCCCTGATTGCATAAGACTTTTCTACGATATCGCCAGTTTCTGCCAGCGAAGCGACTGCCGCCGTAAGTTCTTCTGTCCTGTAAGCTATCTGATCGATAAGTACGGAAAGTTTGGTCACCGTCTTCTGTTCGTAGCAACATGAAATTGCCTCTGCAACGGCTTTTTTCTTGGCTGCCGATTCGGCAAGCGCGGTGGTATATTCTTCTATTGCGGGAATTATCTGTTTAAGCGCCATATCGGTCATCGTATTAGCTTCGATGATTACCGCCTTGCAGTAGTTGTCAAGCATTATCTCGCATCTCGATTTAAGCTCGCTCTCGTAATATACTCCGTGAGCCGTAAGCATATCCACATTCTTTTTGTCGAGAAGATGAGGCATACAGTCGGGGGTAGTACGATAGTTGAGAAGACCTCTCTTTTCCGTAGCTTCTTTGATCCACGATTCGTCATAGCCGTTGCCGTTGAAAATGATTCTCTTGTGATCTTTGATAGTTTTCTTTATCATGGCGTGAAGCGCCGTGTTAAAGTCCTCTGCTCCCTCGAGTCTGTCGGCATACTGTTTGAGCGATTCGGCTACAGCGCTGTTGAGCATAATGTTTGCACAAGCTATACTGTTGGACGAACCGAGCATTCTGAATTCGAATTTATTGCCCGTAAACGCAAACGGAGATGTACGGTTTCTGTCCGTGGTGTCCTTCTGGAAGTAAGGCAAGACGTCTACGCCGAGTTTCAATACCGACTTCTTTCTGCCGCTGTAAGGCTTATCGTTTTCGATAGCGTCGAGTATTGCCGTGAGTTCGTCTCCGAGAAATACCGATACGACTGCGGGAGGAGCTTCGTTTGCACCGAGTCTGTGATCGTTCCCTGCCGTAGCAACAGCTATTCTCAACAAATCCTGATAGTCGTCGACTGCTTTTAGTACGGCGCACAGGAAAAGCAAAAACTGCGCATTGTCCTCGGGTGTATCTCCGGGAGTAAGAAGGTTGACTCCCTTGTCGGTAGCTATGGACCAGTTGTTGTGCTTACCGCTGCCGTTGACTCCGGCAAAAGGCTTTTCGTGAAGCAGACACACAAGATTGTGACGTGCCGCAACCTTTTGCATTATCTCCATCGTGAGTTGGTTGTGGTCGGTCGCAATGTTGGTAGTCTTGTAAATAGGCGCAAGTTCGTGCTGTGCGGGCGCAACTTCGTTATGCTCCGTCTTTGCAAGTATGCCGAGTTTCCACAATTCCTCGTTGAGATCCGCCATATACGCTTCTACTCTGGGTTTGATTACGCCGAAATAATGGTCGTCGAGTTCCTGTCCCTTGGGAGGCTTTGCGCCGAAAAGCGTACGTCCCGTGTATATAAGATCCTTGCGCTTGTCATACATCTCCTTGGGAATAAGAAAGTATTCCTGTTCGGGACCTACGGAAGTGCGCACACACTTGACGGTAGTATTACCGAAAAGTCGCAAGATTCGCATTGCCTGTTTGTTGAGCGCTTCCATCGAACGCAACAAAGGCGTCTTCTTGTCAAGCGCTTCTCCTCCGTACGAACAGAATGCCGTGGGAATACACAGCGTCTTGCCTTTGATAAACGCATAGGAAGTAGGGTCCCAGGCGGTATATCCTCGTGCCTCGAAAGTAGCTCTCAATCCGCCCGAAGGAAAAGATGACGCATCGGGTTCGCCTTTGATGAGTTCTTTACCCGAAAATTCCATGATGATTCTGCCGTCGGGAGAAGGAGTAATAAAGCTGTCGTGCTTTTCTGCGGTGATACCCGTCAGAGGCTGAAACCAGTGCGTATAGTGCGTAGCACCCTTCGAAACCGCCCACTCCTTCATAGCGTCGGCAACGGCGTTGGCAACCGACAAATCAAGTTGAGCGCCCTGCTCGATAGTCTTTTTCAAAGACCTGTAAATGTCCTCTGACAAAGTCGATCTCATCACTCTGTCATCGAAGACCATACTGCCGAAAACGTCTGTTACTTTTTGTTGTTCCATAGCTGTACTCTCCTGTTTTTTGGGTAAAAAAATAAGGCGCCTTTGAGTCGATTCTCAAAGACACCTTTGCCTTTTATGCTTTGGATTATACTCGCATTGTACCGCCTTGTCAACGGTTTTTTGCAAAATTTTTCCAAGTTTTTCAGTGTGTTTCGGCACGGAATTTTCCGCCTCGCACACGCATTTCTTAATAACTATTTTATTATTCTTCAGATCCATTCGAGAACCCGTGCGAAAAAATTTTCCGACAAAAAAAATTCAAATTTTTCTTTCGGTTTGTTGACAGCCGTTTTGTCGTATGATAGAATGCATGTAATGAGCAAAGGCGTTCATTCATGAGGATTTTGTGTCCTTTTGAATGGGCGCCTTTTTCATTTGAGAAACAGAGAATAACGGAGTAAGGAATTAAGTTTATGCAACTAGAAGGTCAGATCAGAATACCCTCGGGCTGCGCCATAGCCGCAGTTATTTCCAAAGAGGGCAAAAAAATGAGCGGCAAAAGTATCGTCGACAGCATGGTGCCTATGCACGAGAGAAGCAACGGACTCGGCGGCGGTTTCGCAGGTTACGGAATTTATCCCGAATACAAGGATTTTTACGCTTTCCATTTTTTCTTCAACAATAAAATCGTTCAAAAAGAGTGCGAACAGTATCTCAAAGAAAGTTATGAGATAGTCAAGGCTCAACCTATCCCCGTACGCAAAATCCCGGCTATCGTGGACGAACCTATTATTTACAGATATTTTCTTGCGCCCTTGAGATCGGCGGTAGCTGACGCACAGCTAGACGAGAGAGAATTCGTCGCACGTACGGTCATGCACATAAATATCCATATCAAAGGTGCATACGTCGTATCAAGCGGCAAAAACATGGGCGTATTCAAAGCAGTGGGCTTCCCCGAAGACGTAGGTAAATTTTACCGTCTCGACGAATACGAGGGTTATTCCTGGACAGCGCACGGACGTTACCCTACCAATACCCCCGGCTGGTGGGGCGGCGCTCATCCTTTCGCTCTTCTCGACTATACCATTGTCCACAACGGCGAAATCTCATCGTACGACGCCAACAGAAGATTTATCGAAATGTACGGATATAAATGCACGCTCCAGACCGATACTGAAGTAATCACTTATATCGCCGACTACCTCTTGAGAAAACAGGGACTTACGCTCGACGAACTCGCATCGGTTATCGCAGCGCCCTTCTGGTCCACCATAGCCAAAAAGTCTCCCGAAGAGAAACAAAAGCTCACTTATCTTCGAACTGTATATTCCGGCCTTCTCGTCACGGGTCCTTTCTCAATCGTTCTCGGTTTTGACGGCGGACTTATGGCTCTCAACGACAGACTCAAACTTCGTTCTATGGTCGTAGCCGAAAAGGACGACAAAGTTTATATCGCCAGCGAAGAAGCCGCTATAAGAGTTATGGCTCCCAACGTCGAGGACGTCTACGCCCCCGAAGGCGGCGAACCCGTTATCGTAAAAGTACAGGAGAGTAAGTATTGATATGCAGACAGAATTTATATATCCCGAATACGAAGTAGTACGCAACGACGCTCGCTGTACACGTTGCCGCATATGCGAAAACCAATGCGCAAACGGCGTGCATTTCTATTCAGACAAAAACAAGATAATGTTGAGCGACGACACAAAATGCGTAAATTGTCAGCGCTGCGTTGCGGTATGTCCTACCCACGCCCTCAAAATCGTAAAAAGCGACTGTACCCTCAAGGAAAATGCCAACTGGCAAAACAATACTATAAGAGAGATTTACAAACAGGCAAACAGCGGCGGCGTACTTCTATCGTCCATGGGCAACCCCAATCCTCTGCCCACTTACTTCGATAAAATACTTATCAATGCGTCGCAGGTTACCAACCCTCCGATAGACCCTTTGAGAGAACCCATGGAAACCAGAGTTTTTCTGGGTAAAAAACCTTCGTCGATAAAAAGAGACAAGGACGGCAAACTTCTTTGCGACATTCCCCCTCAACTCGAACTCTCCGTGCCGATAATGTTTTCGGCTATGAGTTACGGCTCGATAAGCTACAACGCTCACGAAAGTCTTGCAAAAGCCGCTACCGAACTCGGAACATATTACAATACGGGCGAAGGCGGACTTCACGAAAACTTCTATCCCTTCAGCGCCAACACGATAGTACAAGTAGCCTCGGGAAGATTCGGCGTACACGAAAAATATCTTCAGGCGGGCGCAGGCATAGAAATCAAAATGGGTCAGGGCGCAAAACCCGGAATAGGCGGACACCTGCCCGGCTCAAAAATCGTAGGCGAAGTCGCTCGCACGAGAATGGTTCCCGAAGGTTCGGACGCCATCTCCCCCGCACCTCACCACGATATCTACTCCATCGAAGATTTGCGACAACTCGTATATTCGCTTAAAGAAGCTACCGAATACAAAAAACCTATCATCGTCAAAGTCGCTGCCGTACACAATATCGCCGCAATCGCAAGCGGTATCGCAAGAAGCGGCGCAGATATCATAGCGATAGACGGATTCAGAGGCGGTACGGGTGCGGCTCCTACAAGAATAAGGGACAACGTGGGTATACCCGTAGAACTTGCACTCGCAGCAGTGGACCAGCGTCTGCGTGACGAAGGCATCCGCAACAACGTTTCTATCATAGCGGGAGGCAGTATAAGAAGCGCTGCCGACGTAGTAAAAGCTATCGCTCTCGGTGCGGACGCATGTTATATCGCAACCGCGGCACTCATCGCTATGGGCTGTCACCTTTGCCGCAATTGCCAAAGCGGCAAATGCAACTGGGGTATCGCTACTCAACGTCCCGAACTCGTAAGCCGTCTCGACCCCGAATGGGGCGCAAAAAGACTCGTCAACCTCTTGACTGCCTGGAAGCACGAGATCATGGAAATCATGGGCGGTATGGGAATAAACTCTATCGAGGCCCTCAAAGGCAACAGACTCATGTTGAGAGGTATAGGTCTCAACCAAAAAGAACTCGATATCCTCGGAATACTCCATGCCGGAGAATAACCGACATTAGCTTAAAAAGGTGACAATATGATAATAGACGCAACTCAATATAACAATGAAGATCTTAACGATAAAATAAGAAACTGCGACTGCGAAATCCGGATAGACAACTGCCTCGGTCAAAGGTTCATAGGCGCAGGATTGACTTCAAAATCCATTACTGTCAACGGTACTCCGGGCAACGCTCTCGGCGCTTACCTTAACGGCGCTCAAATAGTCGTCAACGGAAATGCGCAGGACGCAGTGGGCGACACGATGAACGAAGGAAACATTTTTATTCACGGAAATACGGGAGACGCCGCAGGATATGCCATGAGAGGAGGCAAGATTTACGTCAAAGGCAACGCAGGTTACCGTGCAGGCATACACATGAAAGCTTACAAGCAAAAGCTCCCCGTAATGATTATAGGCGGAAGATGCGGCAGCTTTTTGGGCGAATATCTCGCAGGCGGTATAATAATCGTACTGGGCATGAACAAGGACGGCAAACGTATCGTAGGCAACTTCCCCTGCACAGGAATGCACGGCGGAAAAGTATTTTTACGTACAGATGACGATACGATCGACTTCCCCTCGCAAGTCAACGTTCATACGGCTGACAGCGAAGAGATTAAAGAGATTGCCCCTTATGTCGAGGAATTCTGCAAGGTGTTCGGCAAAGACAGCAAAGAAGTACTCGGCGGACATTTCGCCGTTGTAACGCCCAACAGCGCTAATCCTTATAAGCAAATGTATGTCGAAAATTAATTAGGCGAGGGCGGAGAGTAGCACATATCTTGCCTTTATTTGCGACGCTTGCGCTAGGTTACATACGTCCGGTATGCGCCCGTCGCACTCGGTCTTAAAAAGACAAACTCTGCACCACTCGCACGATATAAGTGATATATCAGCATATATTATGCTTTGTCTGCGACGCTTGCGCAGGATTATATAAGTACGATTTAGTGTATTAATACACTACCGCCGATTTGCGATGATAAAAATTTACAAAAATATTTGATTAATCGACGGCAATTATATATAATACTGATAAGAAATATTATATAGCTATCTCTAAAAAATCTATTTGCCTTAACCGAATATACCGTACTTAAAACGGCTGTTCCTTAAGGACTAAAGGAGACAATATGAAATATTCCAAGGAAGAAGTCATGCAATATGTAGCCGAAGAAGACGTAAAATTTATCCGTCTTGCATTTTGCGACGTCTACGGCGTGCAAAAAAACATATCCGTTATGCCTCACGAACTAAAACGTGCTTTTGAATACGGCATAGCTATCGACGCTTCGGCTATCGAGGGTTTTGAAGACGAAGTACATTCCGATCTCTTCTTGCACCCCGATCCCTCCACTCTTACAGTATTGCCCTGGCGCCCCGAACACGGCAGAGTCGTAAGAATGTTTTGCAATATCACGTACCCTGACAATACTCCCTACACAAACGATACCCGAAGCCTTCTCATTAAGGCGATAAAGGACGCAAAAAAATGCGGCTATACTTTTTATTTCGGCGCAGAAATGGAGTTTTATCTGTTCAGACTCAATGAATACGGCAAACCCACAAAAGAACCTTACGACCATGCCAAATATATGGATATAGCTCCCGACGACAAAGGCGAAAACGTAAGAAGAGAGATATGTCTTACGCTCGAACAAATGGGAATCAGTCCCGAAAGTTCGCACCACGAGGAAGGCCCCGGACAAAACGAAATAGATTTCCGTTATTCCGACGCACTTTCCGCCGCCGACAATGCCGTAACTTTCAAATCAGTGGTAAAGACAGTTGCCGCACGCAACGGTTTGTATGCCGATTTCTCTCCCAAGCCACTCGACGAATATGCGGGAAACGGTCTTCACATCAATATGTCTGTCAAAAACGATAAGGGCGAAGACTTCGTCACACAGCTAATACCCGCACTTCTCGAAAAGACGGGAGAAATCACTCTTTTTCTCAACCCTGTCGCAGATTCTTACAAGCGTCTGGGCAACAGCAAGGCGCCTGCATATATTTCGTGGTCAAAACAAAACCGTTCTCAACTCATAAGGATTCCTGCCGCTATCGGCGAATACAAGCGACTCGAACTGCGCTCACCCGACCCCGAGGCAAATCCCTATCTGGCTTTTGCGCTTCTCATATACGCAGGACTCTACGGTTTGCAGACAAAACTCGAATTGCCTGCTCCCGCCGACGTAAACTTCTTTACGCTCGATAAAGCTGCGCTTGCAAAATTCAAGCGCCTGCCCTCAACTCTCGAGGAAGCAAAAGTTTGCGCAAAGGCAAGCAAATTCGTACATCAGTATTTGCCTGCATCGCTCATCGACGCTTATTGCAAATAATCGTGTCAACCTCGCATAAGGCGCAACTGCCCAAACCGTTGAGCCTGAATGCAAGATATCTTTGCATCTTAATATCCGCTTGATTTGACGGAAAAAGGATTTGATAATATGACATTGGAAGAGAGAGTTTACAGTGTACTCATAGTCTCCGCCTCGGAGAAGTTTATGACTTCTCTCGCTCCTCTTTTGCCCGAAACAAACTTTTCTCCCGTCACGTTTGCAAACGGTTTTTCGTCCGCAAAAAAGATTCTTCTCGAAAGACACTATGACCTTCTGATAATCAATACTCCGCTCATAGACGATTTCGGCACAAAACTTGCCGTTGACGCAAGCAACGAAAAGGGCGTGGCTACTCTGTTGCTGGTCAAGAGAGAATTGTACGACGAAACATATTCAAAGGTTTTCCGATTCGGAGTTTTTACGCTGTCCAAACCTACTACTCCGCAGAGTTTTCAGCAAGCCCTCGATTGGCTGTGCGCCATGAGAGAAAAACTGCGTAAGTTTGAAAAGACCATCTCCTCGGTAGAAGACAAAATGCAGGAAATACGTCTTGTCAACCGAGCTAAATGGATACTTATAGACGTACTCAAAATGACGGAAGAAGACGCTCATTATTACATCGAAAAACAAGCTATGGACAGATGTATGTCAAAAGCGGAGATTGCAAAAAATATCATCAACACTTACAAATAATTCCTCAACACAGTAATGACTTTAATTTTAATTCTAAAAAACAGTCACCCGTTTATTGCATGCGGGTGACTTTGTTTTTATTATATTGATATATTATTATATAATGTCTCGCAAGACGTCTTCGAATCTTAAAAAAATATCTTTGCAATTCATTGACACACTTCGTATGAAGTTTAACTTTTATCTTTCACTCGAGATATAAAGGCGGCTATGTCTTTCCATGCTTTCTTGCTCTCTTTGATAAAAGGAATCATATACAAAAAATCGTGGAACATACCTTTGTATTTTTTATACTCCGCCGTTACGCCCGCTTCGACGGCTCTCGAATAAATCATATCGCTGTCGCTCTCGTCTACCTCGCAATCTCCCACTACAATCATCATCTCGGGAAATCCCGAAAAATCTCCGAATGCAGGCGAAATATACGGATGCGAAGCGTCGCACTCTCCTACATACGGCGGTATTCTCCTCAATCTGTCCGAATACTTATCGGCGCTCATATAATAAGGCAAAGCGTACATGGGGTCTTTGTGGCAGTTTTTGCGGTAAGACTCTCCGCTAGCCGTGCAGTCTGCAAACGCACACACCGATATCAGTGCCTTCGGTAAAGGCTTTCCCTCGTCTCTCGCTTTAAGACATACCGCCAACATGAGATTTGCGCCCATACTGTCGCCTACGGCTATGGTGTTTTCAGGAGCGATACCGCTGTCGATAAGTCCCGTATAAGCGGCATAGCAATCGTTGAGAAATGACGGATGAACTTTATCGAGTCCCGTAGAGTAATCTATACTGTAAACGGTAAGTCCGCTGATTTTAGCATACTTTTGAGCAACCAAGCGGTAAAAAAGTCCGTCCATGCCTATTGCGCCCCCGCCGCCGTGAAAGTGCAAAATGACTGTATCTTGTTTTTGTCCGAGGGGAATCAGCTGTTCGACTTTTACGCCGTTGAATATTTGCACGCTGTATTCAAAACCTTTAGGACAAGTATATCCGCGCGGCTTTATGCGCAGATTTCTCGACAGCGACATCTGTCTGCGCCTGTATTTGAAAGTATAAAGCCTTATGGCGCTTTTTACTATTCTCGCACCCAACGAAATCATAATCCTTTAAGCCTCTTTTGCATATTTTTAACAAGAGGACGCATTATAAAGTCTACCAGCACTCCCGACTTGATATAGCAAAAGACTTCGTTGAAAAGTCCGTAAAAAGCCATTTTGTCGTAAAACCTTTTGCTCACGCCGTATTTTTCTGCATATACTTCACCGAGCGAAAACCTCTTGCCGGTAAGATTGTAAAACTGAAACAAATCGTATTCTCTGTCTGCATAACAAGAATTCAGAGGATCTATAAATCCGTTCAGCTCATGCGCTTTGTCAACCATGATATTGACGACGTTGAGATCGCCGTGTATAAGGCATGCTTTTTGCACTTTTTCTTCAAATATAATATCGAATTTCTTCCACGCCGACAGCATGACTTCGACAATCCTTTTATCGAGTTCACCGCTGTCTGCAAGCTCCTGTGCTTTTTCCAAAACGCTCTTTGCAAAAGGTCTGTAATAATCAAGCCAATCGTCGCAGTCGGGGTTTAGGGTATCTCCGAATTTATCACTCTCGCATTCATGGAGAGAATGCAGTCCCTCAACGATTTTTTCGGCAATCGCTCTGCGTTTTTTCTTGCTTGCAAAATAAAGAGCAGAATCGTATATCATAGGTTTGCCTTCTATCAGTTCCATGCCGTAACAGTCCGCAGGAATAACTTCGTCTTTCTTCCTAGAAAAAATTACGGAAGGCATTTTTACAGTGCAATTCGTCTTTAGAAGTCGAAGATCGTGTACTTCCTTTTCGAGCATTCCTCCTGCACGCAAAAACTTTACCACAATGCTTTCGCCGTCTTCGAACTGAACTTTGACGGCTCTTCCGAAAGATCCGCCTCCGAGATATTTTATTCTTGTCGCTCTTTTACTCACGGCTTGTTCTGCCGCCTCACGGGCGTATTCTTCTGCCTGCTTTTGAGTAAGCTCCACGGGGATAATTCTCTCTACTCGCATAATTTTATAGGAAAATGTTTTTTTATGCACCAAGGATCTGGCAAATTAATATCATATCCCATAAATATATTACGAGCCATACATCCACCTCTACACACAGAATAATACTTACATTTTAAACATGCTGGATTCCCTGATAAATTTCTGAGCGCTAAAAAATTTTGTCCTTTATCCCATATCTCTTTTAAAGTTTTATGAGACAAATTGTCTACATCTGTTTTAGTTAAATAGTCAGGTAAAAAACCACAAGTAATTGCATTACCCGCAGAATCAAAAACTATATTAACTTTTCCAGCAAAACAACCATATCCTTCATATGGATATGTAATATCTAATGGTTCAATAATATTATCTTTATCATTATAAACCAATCTAGTATCGCCCCATGAAAAATCCAAGGTAAATAGATTTTGATATTTTTCATTCCATTCTTTTTGGGTTTCTGCTATGAAATGTTTATATTGATCAGCTGTAAGAAAAACATCTTTATTCTTTATAACATTACCGGCAGGTTTAACTGGTCTTACTTTAAGTCTATCGAAGCCCATATCGGCTATTAGTTTTAGTAACTTTTTAGCATTTTTATAATTATATGGGTTTATAGTTATTGATGCTGCTATAGTAAAATGACATTTCTTTTTTAATAATTTTAAATTGTTTTTTATTATATGTAATCCTTTTACACCTCGCACTTTTTCATATTCTTCTTCATTGCAGCCATCTATACTAATTGATAGGTATTTTAAATTCCATTTTCTCATTCTTTCAATAAGATTTTTATCATTTAATAATAAACCATTTGTGAAAACTTTTGTGATAATATTTCTTTTCAAACATTCTTCTACAAAATCAGGAAAGTCGGATTGTAAAAATGGTTCTCCCCCTCCTATTAATATTTCATTAATGCCGTGCTGATACATTTGGTCTAGCATATTAATCTTTTGTTGCAATGTCATTTCTTCTTTTACATTATTATTTTTTGTAAAACAGTGCGAACAATTTAGATTGCATTTTGTGGTATAATAAAAATGAACGCGCCCAGGTGCAGACAGATTTTCGCCTTGAAACTCTCCTTTAATCAATCTATAATTTATTTTGTTATCTTTTATAAATTCTTCTTCTGCAAAAAAAGCATAGTCTTCTTCCCCTATTACATCTAATAGTTCATTAGTATTTATTTTTTGCAATTGGTTTAGTGCATTAAAAAACTCTTCGTCAATCATAATATTGGTGTCCATTATTCTATCATAAACCAATCCTCCGAAGAATTCTCGTCTTACTACATATCGCTCCATATATTTCTCCTTAATTAAAAACTTCAAGATAGTGTGTTTGATATTAATTATATACTATATTTATTATGTTGAGGTGTATCAGGTACACCATTTAAATCTTATTACTTTTTTATCACTCAACTTTGAAATTGCACTTGTAAAAATGTATTTCTTCATAAAATTTTCCTCCTATTTTTATTTCACACTATCTTGAAGCAAATTTGAATTTATAATTTTTTTATTATCAATAAATTATGTTTGGAAGAGGCCAAACAATATTTATTAGATGAATGTTTTAAAATATATTTTCTTAATACTTCCAGCTCTTCATTAGATAAATCCTTTACTTTATCATAAAAGTTTCCTAATTCTAAATCAACACTACAGTGTTCGACAACTTCCACTTCAAATTGATTGGCTATATCTAACATTTCTTGTGGCGTTGAAAAATATGAACATCCCCAAAATCCACTCTGTCGACTCTTCAAATAGCCATTTTCGGCCAAACCCATCACTTCTTCAAATGATATTTTATAGACAGGATTATTTATCAAATTCCACATTACAAATTGTCTTGGCATATACGCACAAACCGCAATACTATCCTTTTTTAGCACTCTTATGCATTCTTGCATACATTTTTTAAGTAAATCTGATTTTAAATGATAAAAAGGTCCCATACATAATATCAAATCAAATTTATTATCTGGATAAACAGAAAGGTCTAGAGCATTATCATTTCTTATTATTAAATTATTATGCTGCCCAAATCTATCCGTTACTATTGCAATATTTCTATCTGATAAATCAGAGGCATAAACCTTGTTGTTATTTTGCATTAAAAATTCAATATAAGCACCTGTTCCACATGCACAATCTAAAATTTCACCTTGAATAGGCAAATATTTTTTTACTATTTCACATGTGTTAATATATTCGATTTTTTTCCTAGGATCTGAAAAACGTAATTCTTCATCTCCTTCATCATAATATTTCTTAACTTTAGCAATTTCCTTATTCATTCTGATTTTAACTCCATTAAATAACTTTTTATTATAAATCCATTGTTTTCAAAGAAATTTTTTGATTCTTTATTGAATGACCATACATTAGTTTGAATAAATGAGCAATTTAATTTGTTAGCAAGTTTTTTTATATACTCTATAAATAGGCTGCCTATCTTCATTCTTCTATATTTTGGTTTAACACATGTATCCTCTATGCTTAAATACTTGCAATTCTTATACTTTGGATCATTTTTATAATATTTAATACTACATAACATTACACCAACTATTTTTTTATTAATTTCAGCAACAAGTTGTATGTGATTTTCAGAATTAATCATCAACAATAATTTTTTTCTATTGATATGTCTAGGTTTTTTCCTCAAAATATCTTGTCTAGCATAACCATGCATATCAGCTACCATATTTGTTAACATTAAAATTTCATTAACATCTTCTATATTAGCTGTTCTAATTTCCATGTTTTATTAACTCCTAATATTAAGAAAATTATACTTATATTATACTAAAAATATTTGCATTTTTTGTTTAGTATAAGTTTATTAAAAAGATGTTCTGCAATATTAAAATCATATGGAGTATCTATATCAATAGACTCCTCCTCAGATATAGATAAAAAATATGGATTGTTACTCACTATATTTTTGCACTGTATCATTCTTTCTTTAGATATTACATTTACAGCAAAGTTTAATGCCTTAATTTCTGGTAACTCTTGGCTTCTAGGTTGATTGGAAGGATCATAATTTAACGGCTTTTCTTTTAAATAAAGAAATTCTTTTATTATATTAACTGAATTAACTGAAAATGCATCATTGTTTAGTTCTTTATATATGGCAATTGCTTTTTCAATGCTACTATCTTTGATAATCGGATTTGTTACGTTACAATATACGATTATATCTCCTTCAAAATTTTCTGCCATATTTGCATATACTTCACTCATAGAGCATTTTGATGTGGCATAATATTCATCTCTTTTGACTGTTTCACATCCCAGTAACTTTGCCATTGTAAGCATTTCTTCACTATTAGAATTTACAACTATCCCTTCAATAGCCTTTATTCTTTTAAGCTGTAATATTTTATATTCTAACAGACTACGTCCTGCAAAAGGGCGTATATTCTTGTTTAGAACCCTTTCAGAACCGCTTCTTACAGCTATTAATGCTTTTATCATTTCTAAACCTCCAATAATGATTTTACCTCGACTTGAATTTTACTGTAATAAAAAATATGTTTGTTTTTATATTTATAAATTAGTTCATTATAATAATCATTTAAAATATATGCCTTATTTGTACCGTTACTAATAGTTGAATCATTGTCTATTTGTTTCCTAATAAAAAATAATTTTAGAGGATTTAGTTTATAATTTATACAAATATTTTTTTCTAAAGTCAATATTAGAATACCTTTGCCTAAAATTTCATTGGACTTATATTGCGATGGATTCACTAAAACAATATTTGATTTATTCTTAATATATGTTTTCGCCATCAAATTCACTATCTGCATTAAGCTTTCTGCATGCGAAGAAATTAAATATACTTTCCTTAATTTTAATATATCTATCATTTTTATAATACAATATAAATCAATTATTTCATGTATATACAACATAAAAAATCTGCTTAATTTTATATTATCTACAATGATATTTGAAATTTTTTCTGTAGCACTAGTTTCTATAGAAATGGCTTGTTTAATTTTTTTCTTAATCAAACAAACAAATTCTATTGGAAAAGCCTTATTAATTATTGTTGCCTTATCAAAATATGTTTCAAAATCAAAATTGCCATATGGATGTGGTTTTATTACAAAGTCATTTGTATTACAATGTATAATATCCATTAAAATGGTATATGGGGCAATTGTTTTTGCTACATAATTATTTGCATTGCTTAGTGCTTTTTTTGTTAAACTCTCTGAATTTGTTAATAACAGAACTTCCATGTCATTTATTTGTTTGCATAAATTTTGCGAATATACATTTAATATTTTTCTCTTATATTCGATAGGTAACAGTTTTAGCTTTTTAGAAAAATCTACAACCGAAATTTTTCCGGGTAAAGTATGGTCTATTTTTGAGCCTTTAATATAGATATGACGTTTGCAAAATTTGTTATTCCCTATTACAGCGCCTAAACTTGTTATTAATTCTTTGTATGCTGTTGATATACTCTTATACTGTTCAATAGTATATAATAAGCGACGATCATAAAATTCATTTTGAGAAAACTCAACTAATGTATATTCTTTACCAACTAACATTAAAAAAATTTCGAAACTGCAATAAGTACCACTATTTGATACAAATATTTCATCAACTTTATTAATGTCAATATTTTTTTCTTTTAACAACATCTGAAAGTATTCGCAAATGTTATTAGAAATTTTTTCAGCATTTTGTATATCAGCATACAATCTATAATCAAACAATATTATTTCAAATAAATTTTCCGATTGCATTTTATTTAATATGTCCAACAACATATCATCATTAGCGGAAATAAGATAAAAAATTTTACTTTCTTTATGATTATGTAATAATGTTATACATTGTGATAATGAGCCGAAATGATCACCACAAAATATTATATCAGACATACTTACCTCCACTAACCGTAGTTATTTATTCAATTATATACACCCCATCTGTTCTAAATAAATGTGTATAATCATTATCTAGATTTAAATAATCGAATAACTCTTTATCTGCAGCTAAATATTTACTTCCCATATTTATCTCTGATAAATATTTTTTTAATATTTTTTTACATCTTAAGGATATTCTATCGTACACATTACTCCAATAAATTGAAGACTGCTTTTCAGACAAAATGCATTTATATCTTATGTTTTTACCAAACTTATCGAGCTCATAATTATATGCCAATTGAATACAAATACATTTTGCGTCTAAAGATAAAGCCCAATTCAAGAATTCCGGCGTTTCAGCGATTGTCAAAGGAGAGTTTAATAATTTTAATCCCAAATTTATTTTGCCACATTGCTTAATATGTTTACAAAATTCTTTTGTCAATTCTATATCTAATCCCATAATTGTGCTATATGTAGCATTTGAAAACCCATTGAACGAAACCATTATTGAATCACAATAATTATTAACAAAATCAATTTTATCTAAACTAGCATTTCCATTTGTTTTCAAATGCACCCATGCTTCAGGATTTTGAATTTTAAAGTCTTTAATAAACTGCATTGAATCATTTTGAACTAGTATTTCACCTCCAGAGAAAAAATACCAATATGATTTCAAATTATTCAAGAGTTTAAAAACTTCATTATAATATAAGTATTTATCATTTTTGTGGGAATCATTTTGAAAACAATAAATGCAATTTGCATGACAAATACTGCTAAATTCAACAGTAATCATATTAAAAATACCTGTTTGCCCGTCACCAAAGACTTTATTGTTAATTTTTGTTGTTGTGTCCTTATCTAAAATATGACATATTGGCGCTGATTTATATACCTTACAATCTGGATATATATAGCCATATCTATCAATGTATAATATAAATGGCTTTTTAATCATATAGTTAGGATGATTTTCAAATTTAAATCTATTTAGCATTTTTCCCTCTTAATTCTTGGATTTTTGTTAAAGCAACGACGTTGCCTTGTTTAGCAGATTCATTATACCAAAAAATTGCAAGATTTACATCTTTCTTTAAAATCGTTCCGGTTTCATAGCAGTGTGCTAAATTTTGTTGCGCTATCAAATCTCCGTTTTTAGCACTAGCTATAAGCCAGTTTATAGCACTATCTGCATCTTTCCCAACACCTCTATCTCCAAAAAGATAATAACAACTTAACATTCGTTGACAAATACTATCTCCTTGATTTGCAGCTTCTAATATTGGACAAAACGCTTCTTTGAAAAATTGACTTGAAATAGCTTTTTTTTCTTTATCATCTGTTTTGGTATAAAGTATTGCAAGTCCATATTTGCATTTGGCATTTTGCTGTTTAACGCCTAATTCGTAATACTCTATCGCTTTATCTATATTTTTCGGGACTATATATCCAAAACTATAACATGCAGCAATATAATAATTTGTATCAATATCATGATTTGAAAAAAAAGCTTTTTGATAATATTCAAAAATGTTTATAAAAATCCCCCCCCTAATATAATATTATATTATAAATTAAATCTATTAGTTTGTCAATATATAACCCTTAATCTCTTATTTATACTCATATAGATTAGTAACTATTTATGCTTGAGGTAATACGGAAAATATTTAACAAATTATATGCATTTATAATAAATAGCATTGTAGTCTAAATTTTATTTATTTAAAATACAGTAAAAACATCAAGAAAGTAACACATATGTATGACAATTAACATAATTTTTGAAGAATTCTATAAATAATTGTGCAATATTATGAGGTAATTGAGGAGATAATATCTCCTGACAATGTTATGCGTATGGGAGAATTGCTTGCTCTGCAATCGTTAAAGTAGTTTATGTGCCAACATAAACAACTACATAGAATGTATGCTAATTACGATAAGATAATGAGAAAACCAAAACTTAACAAAGGCGAAAAAGAAACACTAAACTGCTATATACGGAGAAGAAGAAAAAGTATGCAAAATAAATATCTCGCTATTGTGGATACTCTTTGACTTACTTAAATGTACTAATATTATCCATATAGGCAAAAGGCAACCCAACTAACAATTGGATTGCCTTTATTATTGTCGCTCTCTTGCAATAGGAAATAAAAAAGCAAACAAAATCAGGTTCGACTTTGTTTGCGTTTGGTGGAGATTAGACATATCCATGCGCCGTGTATGACGTTGAAGTTGTAGATCGTCGGGATCTGCGTTGCGGTGATGAGCCCCGACACGACCGTGACGATGGTACTCATACCGAACGCGCTGCCGCTGAAACACAATATCTCCTTCAAATTGAGATACCTGCCCTTGGGAGGCGTCTTCCAAAAGACCTTGATCGCCTGAGGAAGCTCTTTGATCTTCTGTTTGAGGTTGGTGGACTTGCCGTTGCTGTCGCTCATGATCTTCCCTCGCTCGCCGTATCGGCGCAATGCTTTTAATAAGATTTTAATACGCACGGGTGCGTTAGTCAACGGATATTTTATTTTATTCGCCTCAAAATCGGTCGATGCGAGGCGCAACCGGCGGTCTCCCTGCCCCGTCG
>CALWBV010000011.1 GCA_944376205.1 uncultured Christensenellaceae bacterium | reverse complement strand
TTATCGCTAAATGCGTTTTTAATAGTTTGCCACATTACAGCACCTCTGCTTTGCCACCTGCTTTTTCAATAATTTCCGCAGCTGACTTAGTAAATTTATTAGCTTTAACTTCAAGTTTCTTGGTCAACGTACCGTTGCCGAGAACTTTCAAGCCGTAAGGCTCAACCTTACTAAGAACGCCCGTTTCGAGAAGAAGTTCTGCCGTAACAACGGTACCGTTTTCGAATTTCTCGAGATCGCTAACGTTGACGATTGAGTACTCCTTCTTGTAGATGTTGTTGAAACCTCTCTTGGGGATTCTTCTTACAAGAGGCATCTGACCGCCTTCGAATCCCGGTCTAACGCCGCCGCCGCTACGAGCCCATTGACCCTTGTGGCCTTTACCTGACGTCTTACCGAGACCGGAACCGATACCTCTACCAAGTCTCTTGGATTGTGTTTTTGCTCCGGGAGCAGGAGCCATATTATTCAATTTCATAGTCTGCCTCCTTATGCCTGCTCGATCATTACAAGGTGTGCAACGATTTTAAGCATACCTTCTGAACAAGCGTTGGATGTGATAACGTTACTGCTTCCGATCTTTGTCAAACCGAGAGCTGCAACTGTATCTTTTTGCTTTTTGGTGCAACCTATCGTGCTCTTAACGAGCGTAACTTTGATCTTTTCCATAATAAGTCGCCTCCTTAGCCTCTGATTTCTTCAACAGTCTTGCCTCTCAAAGCTGCAATCTGTTCGATGGTTCTCATCTTCTTAAGACCTTCAAACGTAGCCTTTACGCAGTTGATTTTGTTGTTGCTGCCGAGGGCTTTAGTTCTAACGTCCTTGATTCCTGCACATTCCAATACGGCACGTACGGGACCACCTGCGATAACACCGGTACCTTCGCTGGCAGGCATGATGTAAACTCTCGTGCTGCCGAATTCGCCGATAGCGTCATGAGGAACTGTGGTGTTGAGCGTGGAGATCTTGACCATATTGCGCTTTGCTTCAGCCGTTGCCTTGCGGATAGCTTCAGGAACCTCGCCTGCCTTGCCCATACCGAGGCCTATCGAACCTTGTCCGTCACCTACTACGATAAGTGCGGCAAATCTCATTGTTCTACCACCCTTAACTACCTTGGTAACACGGTTTACGCAGATAAGCTTGTTGAGCAAATCGTTTTCTTGATTCTGGAATTTCTCTTTTCTTGCCATCTTGACTGTACCTCCTTAAAATTTCAGGCCAGCTTCTCTGGCACCGTCGGCTACCATCTTTACACGACCTGTATAAAGATATCCGCCTCTGTCGAAAACAACTTCGGTGATTCCCGCTTTCAAAGCCTTCTCGGCAACTGTCTTGCCTACGAGGTTAGCGGCTTCGGACTTGGTAAGATCCTTAACTTTGGCTACCATATCCTTGTCGAGAGTGGAGCAAGATACGAGAGTAGCACCCTTTACGTCGTCAATGATCTGAACATTGATGTTGTTGGTACTTCTGTAAACGTTGAAGCGAGGTCTTTCTGCCGTACCGCTGATCTTGAGTCTGACTCTTTGATGTCTCTTTTGTCTAACAGCGTTTTTATTAATCTTACTAATCATACTAACTCACTCCTTATTTCTTACCTGTCTTGCCTTCTTTACGAGCGATAACTTCGTCTTTGTAACGAATACCGTACGCATGGTAAGGATCGGGATTACGAACCTTTCTAATGTTGGCAGCGATTTGACCTACCAACTCCTTGTCAATACCTTTAACTACGACTTCCGTAGTGGAAGGACACTCAAAAGTAATGCCGGGAACTTCTTCGATTTCAACGGGATGTGAATAACCTACGCTGAGAACGATTTTCTTACCCTGCTTTGCTACCTTGTAACCTACACCGTTGAGTACGAGGCCTTTTTCATAGCCCTTGGATACGCCTTCAACCATGTTTGCAATAAGCTTTCTGTACAAGCCGTGCAAAGCCTTGATTTCCTTTTCGTCGTTGGGTCTTGTAACTTTAACTTCGCCGTTTTCGATGTTTACCTTGATAATGTTCTTAACGTTGAGAGTCAAAGTACCCTTTGCGCCCTTTACGGTAACTACGTTTTCAGGAGAAACGCTGACTTCTACGCCCTGAGGAATAACCACAGGAAGTCTACCTATTCTTGACATATCGCATTACCTCCCTATTACCAAACGTAAGCGAGAACTTCGCCGCCGATGTGAGCTGCACGAGCTTTCTTGTCCGTCATAACGCCCTTGGATGTGGAAATGATTGCAATTCCCATACCGTTGAGAACAACGGGCAAATTTGTAGAGTTTGCATATACTCTGAGACCGGGCTTAGAGATACGCTTAATACCGGAAATGACCTTTTCGTTGTTAGGTCCGTACTTCAAATTTACCTTCATAACACTTTGAACGCCGCCGTCTACTACTTCGTAGCCGTTGATGAAACCTTCTTCCGTGAGGATGTCGGCGATAGCCTTCTTCATCTTGGATGCGGGCATCTCAACGCTTTCGTGCTTTGCAACGAGTCCGTTGCGGATACGTGTAAGCATATCGGCGATTGGATCAGTTATCATCATAGTAAATACCCTCCTATTACCAACTTGCCTTCTTTACTCCGGGAATCTCGCCCTTGTAAGCGAGTTCTCTGAAGCAAATTCTGCAAATTCCATACTTTCTTAATACTGCATGAGGTCTACCACAAATCTGGCATCTTGTGTATGCTCTTGTGGAGAACTTAGGCGTTTTTTGCTGCTTGTTGATCATTGCTTTCTTAGCCATAATTCGTTATCTCCTTATTTCACAAAAGGCATACCGAGGAGCGTCAAAAGCTCTTTAGCCTCTTCGTCTGTCTTCGCTGTCGTAACAACGATGATGTCAAATCCTCTGACCTTCTCTACCTTGTCGTATTGAATTTCAGGGAAAATGATTTGTTCCTTGACGCCCATAGCGTAGTTGCCGCGTCCGTCGAAGGAATCGCCGGGGGTACCCTTGAAGTCTCTTACGCGAGGGAGAGCGACGGATACGAGTTTATCCATAAAGTCGTACATCTTCTTGCCGCGGAGAGTAACCTTTGCACCGATTACCATATTCTCTCTGACTTTGAAGTTTGCTACGCTCTTCTTTGCCTTACATTCTACGGGAGCCTGACCTGCGATCATCTTGAGTTCTTCAACTGCAAGCTGAAGACTCTTGCTGTTATCCTTGACATCGCCGAGACCCATGTTGAGAACAACTTTCTCAAGCTTGGGTACTTCGTTGATATTCTTGTAATTGAACTTCTTAATCAATGCAGGTACTACTGTTGATTTATAAAGTTCCAACATTCTGTATTCTCTTTCCACAGTCGTTATCCTCCATTAATTTTTACTTTCAGTCTTTGCAGCCTTTGTAGCTGTCTTGGGAGCTGCCTTCTTTGCCGTAGCTGTCTTGGTAGCGGTCTTCTTTGCGGGAGCCTTTGCCTCTTCTGCTACTGCTTCCTGTGCAGCGGGAGCTTCTGCTTTAGCTGTCTTTGCAGCCTTTGCAGCGGTCTTGGGAGCTGCCTTCTTTGCGGTCTTTGCAGCCTTTGCGGGCTTAACGTCCAAAGAAGCGCCGCAAGACTTACAGATACGAGCCTTAACGGTCTTGCCGTTTTCGTCTGTCGTAATGCTGTGAGCTACTCTGGTAGGGTTGCCGCAAGAGGGACAAAGGATCATAACGTTGGATACGTTTACAGAACCTTCTCTCTCGATGATGCCGCCCTTCTCCTGCGCATTGCGGGGCTTAACGAAGCACTTAACCGTCTTGAGGCCGTCGCCCTTCAAATATACTCTGTTGTTCTTGGTATCTACAGCCAGAACCTGTGCCGACTTGCCTTTATCTGCACCGGCGATTATTCTGACAGCGTCGCCCTTTTTAACATTCATACTCATTGTGGTCTACCTCCGTTAAATTACCTCAGGGGCGAGAGATATGATCTTCATATAATCCTTATCTCTGAGCTCTCTTGCGATGGGTCCAAAGATACGAGTACCTCTGGGTTGTTTCTGGTTGTCGATGATTACTGCCGCATTGTCGTCGAATCTGATGTAGGAACCGTCAGTTCTTCTGATACCTTTCTTGGTTCTTACGATAACTGCCTTGACAACATCGCCCTTCTTAACGACGCCGCCGGGAGTAGCGTTTTGAACTGCTGCGACGATTACGTCACCGATATTACCGCTTCTACGGAAGGAACCACCCATAACTCTAATACACTTAATTTCTTTTGCGCCACTGTTGTCAGCAACTACCAATCTTGTCTCAGGTTGTATCATTTCTGTGGTCCTCCTTATTTAGCTTTTTCTACGATTTCGACTACTCTCCAACGCTTATCTTTGGAAAGGGGTCTTGTCTCTGCGACACGAACGGTATCGCCTATGCCGCATTCGTTTTGCTCGTCGTGAGCCTTGAATGTCTTTGTTCTGTTGACGATCTTACCGTAAAGAGGATGCTTAACACGCTCTTTGATAGCTACGACAACGGTCTTGTCCATCTTGTCGCTTACAACAACGCCGACTCTGGTTTTTCTGAGATTTCTTTCTTCCATTTGTCAAATCCTCCTTACTTAGATTTTTTAGCCGTCTTCTTTGTTGCCTTTGCAGGCTCCTCGGAGATACCGAGTTCTCTCTGACGGATAATCGTCTTAACTCTTGCTATATCCTTCTTGCATGTTGCAAGTTGGTTTGCGTTTTCGAGCTGACCTGCCTTGTGCTTGAAACGGAGATTGAAGAGTTCTTCCTTCAAAGCGTTCAGCTTAAGATTAAGCTCGTCATTTGTCATTTCGAAAAAATTACTTGCTTTCATCTTCGTTCACCTCTTTCTTAACGATTTTGCACTTTACGGGCAATTTGTGAGACGCAAGTCTCAATGCTTCGCGAGCTATTTCCTCGCTTACGCCAGCCATTTCGAACATTACTCTGCCGGGTTTAACTACGGCTGCCCAATATTCTACGCTACCTTTACCGCTACCCATTCTGGTTTCTGCAGGCTTTTTGGTGATAGGCTTGTGGGGGAAGATATTGATCCATACCTTACCGCCTCTCTTAATATAACGAGTCATTGCGATACGGGCTGCCTCAATCTGATTTGAGGTAATCCAGCTGGGTTCCTGCGCTACAAGGCCAAACTCGCCGTAAGCGATCTTGTTACCCTTGTTTGCCTGACCGGTCAGTCTGCCACGATGTACACGACGTCTCTTAACTCTTTTAGGCATTAACATTACGCATTACCTCCTTCCTTGATCTCTTTGGTGTTGGTCTTTCCGAGGATTTCGCCCTTGTAAACCCATACCTTAACGCCGATAATACCGAACGTGGTGTGAGCTTCTGCAGTACCGTAGTCGATATCTGCTCTCAAAGTCTGAAGGGGAATAGAACCCTCGTGATAGCTTTCGGATCTTGCGATTTCTGCACCGTCAAGACGTCCGCTTACCTTTGTCTTGATACCCTTAACGCCGCTCTTCATAGCTTTGGAGATACAACCCTTCATAGCACGACGGAAAGCTGTACGCTTTTCGAGCTGTTGAGCAATATTCTCTGCGATGAGTTGCGCATCCGTATCGGGTCTCTTGACTTCCATGATATTGATGCTTACGCTCTTCTTGGGAGCAAGCTTCATAACTTCTTTTTTGATTTGTTCTACACCTGCGCCTGCCTTACCGATAACTACGCCGGGCTTCGAGGTGTAAATCGTAACGATTACGATGTCGTTTGCCGAAGAAAGTATTCTGCTGATAGTAATCTTTGAAATGGAGCACTGATAATATTTCTTCTTCAAGAACGTTCTGATCTTGTGGTCTTCTACAAGGTTTTTGGAGAAGTTTTTCTTATCTGCATACCATTGTGCGTTCCAGTCTCTTATAACTCCGACTCTTAAGCCGTGAGGACTAACTTTCTGACCCATTTTTAATACCTCCTTCCTTATTTAGCCTCATCGAGAACGATGGTGATGTGGCTAGTACGCTTGTTGATTCTCGCTGCGCTGCCCTTTGCTCTTGCTCTGATACGCTTGAGGATGGGACCTGCGTTTGCGAAACATTCTGCGACATACAAATCGCTCTTTGCCATATTCAGATTGTTTTCTGCATTAGCTGCTGCGGAATTCAACAATTTGAGTATGGGTTCGCAAGCTGCCTTGCGTGTAAATTTCAAAATTGCCAACGCTTCTGTGTACTTCTTACCTCTGATGATGTCGAGTACTATTCTTACCTTGTCGGGAGAGATTCTCACGTACTTAGCCGTTGCGCTAGGACGCTTGTCGGCATTAGTCTGACGCATCTCTGCCTTTTCTCTGATTCTCTTAGCCATTTTATGCCTCCTATCTCTTTCCTGTGGTTTTCTCACCGGCATGTCCCTTGAAGGTTCTTGTGGGAGCAAACTCGCCGAGCTTGCAGCCTACCATGTCTTCGGTGATGTATACGGGTACGTGTTTTCTTCCGTCATGAACGGCGATTGTGTGACCAACCATTTCGGGGAAGATTGTGGAAGATCTCGACCAAGTCTTGACTACCTTCTTTTCGTTAGCTTCGTTCATAGCGATAATTCTTGAAATAAGTCTCTTTTCTACAAAAGGTCCTTTCTTTACCGATCTACTCATTTTCCTTTATCCTCCTAGTTGATACGCTTGATGATTAACTTGTTGCTCTTGTTCTTCTTTCTGGTCTTGTAACCCAAAGCAGGTTTACCCCAAGGGGTAACAGGGCTGGGCATACCGATAGGCGACTTGCCTTCGCCACCGCCGTGAGGGTGATCGCAAGGGTTCATTACGACACCACGGACGGTAGGTCTGATACCCATATGACGCTTACGTCCTGCCTTACCGAGAGAAACGATTTCGTGTTCGAGGTTTCCTACCTGACCGATAGTTGCCTTACACTTGCTCAAAACGTATCTCATCTCGCCGCTGGGAAGTCTCAATGTAGCATACTTGCCTTCTTTAGCCATGAGCTGTGCGGAGTTACCTGCAGCTCTTGCTATCTGACCGCCCTTGCTGGGATGCATTTCGATATTGTGAATAACCGCACCGACGGGAATCTTTTCGAGAGGAAGCGAATTGCCGACCTTGATATCTGCGTTTTCGCCGCTCATTACGACGTCACCTTTCTGCAAGCCTACGGGAGCGATGATATATCTCTTTTCGCCGTCTGCATAATTGAGCAGTGCGATGTAGGCGCTACGGTTAGGATCGTATTCGATTGAAGCTACCGTTGCGGGTATATTGTCCTTATTGCGCTTGAAGTCAATAATTCTGTACTTTCTTCTGTTGCCGCCGCCGATGTGTCTTACGGTAATTCTGCCGGTAGCGTTTCTACCGCCGCTCTTATTGAGGGATACGAGCAAGCTCTTTTCGGGAGTGGTTGTCGTAACTTCTTCAAACTTGGATACCGTCATAAAACGACGTGCAGGGGAAGTAGGTTTATATCTCTTTATAGCCATTTTACTTTCCTCCTATTAGGACAGACTCTCGAAGAATTCGATTGCCTTGCTGTCATTGGTCAATGTAACGATAGCTTTCTTGTAGTCGGAAGTCATACCTTCGCTTCTACCCATTCTCTTTTTCTTTCCGTTTACATTAACAGTGTTTACCTTTGCTACCTTTACTCCGAAGATATCCTCGACTGCTACCTTGATCTGCGTCTTCGTAGCGGTTGCCGCTACCTTGAAGGTGTACTTCTTGTCCGCAATACCGTCGTAGCTCTTTTCTGTAAGGATAGGGGATATAATAATATCATACTTATTCATTATGCATATACCTCCTGAATTTTAGCTACGGCATCTTTTGTGAAGATACATTTAGCGTTTGCAGCCAAATCGTAAACGTTCAAAAGATCAGCGTTGATAAGAGTAAGATTTGCGATGTTTGCGCAAGCTCTCTTTACTGCTTCGTCGTCGTTTGCAACTACGAGCAATACGCTGCTTTCAATGCTCATAGCCTTGAGCATATTTGCGATGTACTTGGTCTTTGCTTCTTTAAGAGCAAGCTCCTTGAGTACAATGAAATCGTTGTCGGTTACCTTTGCGCTGAGTGCGGAAACCGTAGCCGCAATTCTCATCTTCTTGTTTATCTTCTGCGCAAAATCTCTGGGCTTGGGTGCGAAAACTACGCCGCCGCCTGTCCATTGAGGACTACGGATACTACCCTGTCTTGCACGGCCGGTGCCTTTTTGTCTCCAAGGCTTCTTGCCGCCTCCTCTTACTTCCGTACGGGTAAGAGTGCATTTTGTTCCCTGTCTCTTGTTTGCCAGCTGAGCAACAACTACCTGATGAATGAGCGCTTCGTTGTATTCTGCACCGAATACGTTTTCGTTGAGTTCAAGGTCTTCTACTACCTTGGCATTCATATCTAATACGTTAACTTTCATTTTTGCTCACTCCTTTAACCGTTTTGCTTTACAACAACGATGTTACCCTTTGCTCCGGGGATAGCACCCTTGATGAAAAGAAGATTACGTGCGGTATCGACTTTTGCAACCGTAAGATTCTTGACCGTAACCTTTTCGTTACCCCAATGTCCGGACATCTTCTTGTTCTTGAATACTCTCGAAGGAGAGGAACAAGCGCCCATGGAACCTACACCTCTGTGATAACCGGAACCGTGTGCCATAGGTCCGCAGTGATGATTCCATCTCTTGACCGCACCGGTAAATCCGTGACCCTTGGATGTACCGCTTACGTCTACCAAAGAACCTTCTGCAAACTGTTCGCATGTAAGTTCCTGTCCTACTTCGTAAGCTGCTACGTCCGTCTTGAATTCTCTCAAGACTCTTCTGGGTGTAACGCCTGCTTTCTTGTAATGACCCTTCATAGGCTTATTGACATTCTTTTCTTTGATGTCGCCAAAGGCAATCTGCAATGCCTCGTAGCCGTCTTTGTCAAGGGTTTTCTTTTGCACTACGGGACAAGGTCCTGCAAGAACTATCGTTACTGGAATAACAGTACCGTCTTGTGCAAAAATTTGACTCATTGCCAACTTTCTTCCAATGATTGCTTTATTCATAGATAAAGTTCACCTCCTGTAATATTTCGCAAAATCGCTATTCGCAATTTTATTTGTTGTCTGATTAAAGTTTGATCTGAATATCTACACCTGCGGGCAAGTCGAGTTTCATGAGTGCATCGACAGTCTTGCTGGTAGGATTGCAGATATCAATAAGTCTCTTGTGCGTACGAAGTTCAAACTGCTCTCTGGAGTCCTTGTCCTTGTGTACAGCACGAAGAATAGTAACTATTTCTTTTTCTGTGGGAAGGGGAATAGGTCCGCTGACCTGTACGCCGCTTCTCTTTGCTGTCTCAACGATCTTATCTGCTGCAAGGTCGATAAGGTTGTGATCGTAAGCTCTAAGTCTGATTCTGATTGTTTGTCCTGCCATTTTTGTTTCTCCTTTTTCCTAACTTATTTTATTACACACCGCCGTGTGTTCCACCTGTGCCGTTTATAAAAGGCCGCAGAAAGCCTTTTTGTTAGTCGCCCGATTGTCGGACTCTTGTCCACGGAAGTTCTCTATATATTATAGTAACCTCCCGCTTCTACCCTTGGCACAAGCAAGATAGATATTACATTATTAGGGAAAAAAGGGCAAGCGTTTGAATTTATTTCATTGTAAAATTTATGTAAAATCTAAAAGTTTTTGTCATTCAAGACGCATTTTGTCTAAAAATAGCTATTATACCTTTTCTTTATGTCATTATATAACAATACAACTCAAAAGCAAAGCCTTTGCAACAAAAAATCATCTTTTTAATAATGCGATACGAGTTATTATTACCTTTATCGAGATTATAGAATATATACTCCTAGAGCTTTTTATCTTTTTATATCAATAAATACTTTTAATAAAATATGATTGCATGCGATACAAACCGTATTTCAGATTGTAGTATTATGTAAAACAAAAGGAGATGAGTATAGTGAAAACAAAAAGTCTTACCACAGGTAAAAAAATCGCAATCACACTTGCAGTATTAATAGTATTGACTGCCGTTGCCCTGACCGTCACTTACTTCGGAATGCTTCCTTTTACGCCTTGCTATAAGGAAATAAGCCTCGATAAATTGAAAACTACTCTTGCCAAAAACAAAAATTTGCAATACCTCACTTATATCGAAGAGATACCTTTTGACGGAGAAGTCACATACTACCTCGCATACCCCGACGGTAAAAACAACGATCAACTCATTAATTTCGACAAGTTGAGCATAAACCTCTCACAAAAGACGCAAGGATACGTCATGCTTCTTAGAAGTCAAGACCTCGCTATGATATTGAGCTATAACGTCGAAGAGAGAGACCGCTTGCCGTATATTATAGGAAGCAACGAAATCGTTCGCCCCGAAGACCCTACGCTTACGGTGGGCGATATTCCGCTCTATGTGGATATATACGACAATTGTTACGGAACGCACGATCAATTCGTCTCTCAACTCAACGATAGCGATATCGCAAATCGCAAAACCGTCAGAGTAGGAGCCTTTCCGCTATATTCGATAGACTTCATACCTCTCAACGATATTGAGTTGAGCGAAGAAGAAGTTATCGGCTATCTGACCTCAATCTATTCGCAGATACTCAATAAATATCCTCAATTGTATCTAAACTACGAAGGATAAAAGGCGGCATAGTAATTCTACACCCGTCACCCTCTCTTATCTCATCAATTTCAAACGCCGAAGAATATGCGATATGCGACTGTGCGCTCTCGGTAAAAACGTACGCACGCTATATATATGCGTGCGTATATTATAAATACTTTCTTTTATCAATAACTAATTTATACAATTTACCCAAGACTTAAATTGTATAAATTAAAAGCTTATGACAAGAAAAAACCGCCTACAAAAGGCGGTTTTTATAATCGATTCAAATTATTACCTTAAGAGAAATTATTCTCCTGCTACTTCGTTAAGCTTATTTACAAGCTCATCAACATCCACACCGTGAGCCATTGCCGCTTCTTCGATTGTTTCGCCTATTGCCATAGCGCAACCGAAACAATGCATTCCTATGCTGAGAAGAGTCTCTACGATTGCCTCTGCGTTTTTATGTTGAAGAACTTCTGCGATAAGCATGTCTTTTGTTATTGCCATAATGATGCCTCCTGTAAACTTTTTTGTTCAAGAATGATTATATTACATTATTGCCCGTTTGGCTATTAATTTACATAAAATATTTAATATAAAGCCATATTATCAAGCCAACTGCCGCCAAAGCCGCAAGTACGATTGCCGATATCTTGGCGGGAGACTTGGGATATTTGCCTATTATTCTGCCCGTACGTCCGTTGCCTATGCACCCGTAAGTCTTTTTATGATAGGTATAGTTGAAAACCCATATAGGCACAAGCACGTATTTATAAGTAGTAGACGAATAGTTGTTGTTCATGTTGACATAATCTATTACATCGGCATGGTAGCGTGAAATAATCATTTGCTTAATCTGTTCATTCATCAACTCTACCGCATTCGCCCAACTCTCATTGAGACCTTTATCGTATCTTTCGGCAGTATAACCCGATATAAACTGATTATGATACACAAGAGAATTGCCGGTATCGAATCCGCCCAATTTATGAAGATTGTTTTGCTTAATGCTTTTACTTGCCTCTATCTGCACGTCATTGAACAAATTGGTGATTGTTCCGTTGTCTATGTACCAACGCGTTCTGGTTTCGGTACGTCTGTTTTTACCCGTTCCTACGGTCACCGTATAATGTTCTCCGTAACGTATAGTATAAACGCCGTCGCATCTGCTGTCAAACGTGAAGACCGGTATATAGATACCTTTGCTCTCTTGTTTTTTTGCTTCTTTTTTGAGTTTATAGGGCGCAAGATATTTACTCTTGAGCCATTTCATAAAATAAGTGTGCTCCTGCTCTTTAGATACGGCGAAAGGCAATATTCCGTTGGGACAAAGTCCGGGAATCTCATCCGTCTCGACTATATTCGAAGCATTGCAGAAAGGACACTTGACAGAAGTTTCGTATTCTGAAAGCAACGTCACCGCTCCGCACGAACGACATCTTATGCTTTTGACCCCCCGCCAAGGAACAAACCTTTCTTCTGCCGATTGACTGTAAGGCTTTTCGACAGCACTGCCGACGGGCGTAAGCTCTTCGGTAGTGTCGCAATAATCGCATTTGAGTTTTTTAGTCTCGGGATCGTAATGCAAAAAGTTGCCGCAACTGGGACATTTGTAAATCTTGCTTTCTACGATCTCCTCTTTAGCTTTTATCTCATCAGCCGTAGTATCGGGCATTTCACTTATTTTTTCTTTTTCCATTCGATTTCCTCAATCGCATTACTGTTTTGCTCCGCACTCGGGACAGAATTTCTGCGAAGGCTTGAGTTTAGCTCCACATTTCTTGCAAACTCTTTCGTTGACGTTTGCTCCGCATTCGGGACAGAATTTTGCCTTTGCGCCTATTTCTGCACCGCAAGCGGGACATACCTTTTTAGCAGGCTTTACCGTCTGACCGCATTCGGGACAGAACTTTGCCTTTTTGCCTATCTCCGCACCGCAGTTGGAACATACTATTTTTTCTGTGGGTTCTTTTACAGATGTAGGATCGGACACCTTCGCCATATTATCGGCAAATACTTTACCGAATCCCAATCCTGCGCCGAGACCTATACCCATGCCGCTCACGCCGTTGGGATTTTCAGCCGCCGAACGCATAGCTTCGAGAGTTTCCATTTGAGCATGCTGTTGCATAACTCCGCCCATTACGCCGATATTCGTACGCTTGTCGAGCATCTTCTCGACTTCTTCGGGAAGCGAAAGATTTTCGATATAGAGAGATTTGATGACAATACCGATTTTTTCAAATTCCTCTGCAAGCTTCTGTTTTGCAAGCTCTGCAAGCTCATCGTAACTAGCCGCAAGATCGAGCGCCGCAATCTTGGACTCCGCAATCACGTTGGAGAGAGTGGAAGTGATGATCTTCTTGAAATAATCGTCTACGTCCTTAACCGTAAAGCTGTTCATCGAGCCTATGAGTTCTCTCAATGCATTGGTAGGCGTGCCGACTGCGAATGAGTAAACGCCGAATCCTCTTACTCTGACAACTCCGAAATCCTTGTCACGCATCATGACGGGATTCGCAGTGCCCCATTTCATATTCGTAAACTGTTTGGTGGATATGAAATAAATATCTCCAGTATAAGGGCTTTCCCAAAGATACTTCCAGTTGTAAAGCTGTGTAAGCAAGGGCAAGTTCTTTATATCGTCAAGCTTATATGTACCCGGTCCGAATACATCGGCGAGTTTGCCTTCTTGTATGAACATTGCCTTTTGTCCCTCTCTGACAACGAGTTGGGAATTTTTCATTATTTCTTCTTTCTTTTCGAGAGGATATTTATAAATTATATCGTTTGTGTTGTCACTCTCCCATTGAATAACCTTTCTGAACTGCTTTTTCAAAAAACTGCCGAGTCCCATAATAATCTCCTTTTGCGCTGATATAATGCGCACATTTATATTGTAATATTACTTGAGCCTGTATGTCAAGATTAAATTTCATATCGTTTTGAATTTACACGCTTTAAGGCAAACAATCGTCTGTCCGAATAATTACTTCCATATCCACTGAAGTCATCTTTTCGAATATCCTTCAGAAAGTCCGCATATTATTTGGTATGAAAACCAATATCAGAATTATCTTTATATTTGTATGCATATTACTTTGCGCACTGTGCGCACTACCTTTTACAGCGTGCGAAAAAACCGAAGACGTCCAAAGCGGCACTTCGTATTCCATATGGCTCGATATATACGAAGATAAGATCGAATGCACACAGAAAACAACTTTTGTAAACAATAGCGAATACCCCCTCGACGAATTGATATTCAACGTTTACGCAAACGCTTATTCTCTTACCTCGCCACTGCCTTGCACGCCGCAGGAAGAAGCCGACGCTTATCCCAACGGAGTGAGTTTCGGCAAGTTTGAGCTAAAAAGCGCATACGGCGATTTTGCAAGTTGTTTTTACGATGCGACGACGAGTCTTATTACCGTAACGCTCTCCTCGCCTCTCTTGCCTACGCAGGAAATCGATGTGGATTTGGTTTACAGCATCGTACCCCCTAATACAAATTTGCGCTACGGCTTCAACGATACCTGTCTGTCGCTTACGGGATTTTATCCTCAACTTTGCGCTCTTCGTGACGGAGAATGGTTTTATCGAGACTTTTCCCCGATAGGCGATCCGTATTTTTCTGACACGGCAAATTACGAAGTACACTTCAACTTGCCTGAAGATTGCGAATATGCGGCTAGCGGAAAGTGCATTGAACAAGAAAAAAACGGCGAAGCATGGATTACGGCTACGGCAGACAATATCCGTGACTTTGCTCTGATAATATCGCCCGTACTCTCAAAGACTTCCGTAACCCATAACGGCGTCGACATATCCTATCTCGGAGAGAATACAGAGGTCATCGAGTACGCAAAAAAAGCCCTGGATTTTTTCTCTGACTACTTCGGCGATTACGCATACGATTCTCTTGCCCTGGCAAGCGTGCCGTTTGTAGCAGGCGGCATGGAGTACGGAGCTTTATGCGTAATAAGCGACGAGCTTTCAAATACGGATATCGAAAGCGTGACCGCTCACGAAATCGCTCATCAATGGTGGTATTCGGCAGTCGGCAGCAACAATCTTACAGACGCATGGCAGGACGAGGGGCTTGCCGAATATTCGACATATCTGTATTTTGTCGGAACGGACAGAAAGGAGTATGCCGCCGCTCTTCTAAACAATGCTTATGTGCAATATTCAAATTTTGTCGAACTTGGTCAAAAAGTCGGCGAACCCGTCAAGGGAATGCTCGCAGGCGAACTCGATTCGTTTGCAAGCAATTATCACTATACGAATCTTACATACAACAAAGCTTTCATTATGTGGGATTATGTCAATATGACAATGAGCGCGCAAACGCTTAAAGATGCGCTCGCATATTATTACAAACAAAACGCTTTTTCCGTCGCTTCTCCCGATGACTTATATCTGGCGCTCGACAAATACAAAAGCGGCACTTCAAAACTCATGATAAGCTGGATAAAAAACTGTTGACGGCAATGCAAAATTAAACGATAATCATCGGAATAAAATAGCCGCATAAAAACAAAAAATTCCCACTTGCGCACGTTTTGTGCGCACGTGACAAAATTTTCCAACTTTTGATAGTATAAAAGAAGATATCAAACTCCATAATATGAGTGTAGTCAAAAAGACTAACACAACAGGAGGATAATATGAAAAATTATCAATCACAGCAGCAGCAAAACCAGTCCAACAATCAAAAGAATAAGTCCAACGGCAAGAACAGCCAGACAAGCGACTGCCAGAACTGCGGCAAAAACAACTGACAATAAATTTGTCTGTTTCAAAAAGAGAGACGATCAAGTCTCTCTTTTTTGATATATTCTGATATGAAAATAAAAAAGTAATATTATATATTTATATTATATAATAATTTATACAATTTACATAAGGCTTAAATTGTATAAATTAAGGGTTACTGCGCACACGCACATGCATTTTACGTGCGCACGTATAGCCTATGCCAAATAATCCCTCTCCGCTTGAAATAGTACCGACAAAGGGTTATATCCTCGATATATACCCTTTCGTTTGGTCGGTATGGAGCGAACCCGACGTTTTGCCTTACGCTTTCGATACTTCGGAAGCGTGGGCATTTTGTCGTGGTGAGCAAAGATTAGTAAAAAATAGAATATAAAGTAAGCCAAGCCCTTGGAGATTAGCGTGATTTTTGCTTTTCCCAGACCGACTTCGACAGAAGCGTACTTGTTGTACGTGACTGAATAGGAGCGTCGCAGGCTAATTACCAACTTTGTGCGAGTGCGAAGATTAGTGCAGAATAGCGATTTTGAAGAGAGTTCGTGAGCGGAGCGTACTAGACTGCAATCCATTACTTACTCTGTGCGACCTTGGAGAAGGGTGTGATTTTTTTCTTTTTCAAGACCGACTACGACAGGAGCGTACTTGTTGTACGTGACTGAGTAGGAGCGTCGAAGATAAAAGGAAAAGGCGCGCCCTTATACAAGGTCGCCTAAAAGAAAGACGGTGTAGCATCTCTGCTACACCGCCTTCCAATTATATGATAAGGGGGAAAATTATGAGCTTTAGTATGTTTGTAAACTCGATTACTCTTCGTACCTCTTGTTTACAGGCATAATATACCACCCCTAAAATAAATTGTCAACTGTTTTTTTCATGTTTTTTGAAAATTTTTCAAAATTTTAATAAATTACTTTTTTGTAGTACAATTTTCGGCTAGTTTTTAAGATTTTTTTAATATATCACTATTTTTACATTAAATTTCGTTTACTTGTTTTTTACATTTATAAAAAAGCCGCTCTGCAACCTACATAGTATTCAGAACGGCTTATTTTATTTATATATTTATTTTTTTATCTGTATTGTTAAGACTTTTTAGCGCAATATTCTTTAAGAAAAGCCTCTATCCTGTCCATAGCTTTTTGCAGATTATTGAGAGAGTAAGCATAACTTATACGCACAAAATCCTTGCCGCTTTCTCCGAAAGCTCCGCCGGGTACAACTGCGACTTTACTCTTTTCAAGCAATGTTTCCGCAAACTCTTCTCCGTCCATCCCCGTGGACTTTACGCAGGGGAAGACATAAAACGCACCCTTCGGTTCAAAACATTTGAGTCCCATACCGTTGAGACGGGATACCAAAAATCTGCGTCTTATATCGTACTGTTCTCTCATCTGTTCGATCTCTGCAAAATTGTCTTCAAAGCCCATTCTCAAAGCCTCGAGTCCTGCATATTGAGCGCTTGTAGGCGCACACATGATAATGTACTGATGTATCTTAAGCATTTGCTTGAATATTTCGTTGGGTGCGCATACATAACCCAATCTCCAACCTGTCATTGCAAATGCCTTGCTGAATCCGTTGATGAGAATAGTTCTCTCTTTCATTCCCTCTATTGCCGCAAAGCTCACGTGTCTTCCCTCATATGTGAGTTCGGCGTAGATTTCGTCACTGATTACGAGTATGTCGTGTTTTTTGACGACCTCGGCAATGCTTTCGAGATCCTTTTTAGTCATTATAGCGCCCGTAGGATTGTTTGGATAAGGCAAAATAAGCGCTTTAGTCTTGGGCGTGATAGCTTTTTCGAGGTTCTCTGCAGTAATTCTGAATTCGTCTTCTACGAAGCATTTTGCGCTTACTGCCCTGCCGCCGCAAAAAGCCACTCCCGGTGCATAAGACACATAACTGGGCTCGGGTACGATAACTTCTTCGCCGTCATTGAGAATTGCTCTCAATGCTATGTAAATCGCCTCGCTTGCTCCGACCGTGACGAATATTTCCTTGTCGGGTATATACTCGACATCGAATCTTGCCTTCAGATACCTTGCTATATAATCTCTCAAAGCGGGAAGTCCGCTATTGCTCGTATATTGGGTAAGTCCTTTGCGAATACTCTGAATACCTGCTTCTCTTGCGCACCACGGCGTGTCAAAGTCAGGCTCGCCCACGCCCAAAGAAATAGCGTCTTTGTATGTGGATGCCACGTCAAAAAACTTCCTTATGCCCGAAGGCGGGATATTCTTTACGGTTTCGCTGAAATATTTGTCGTAATTCATATCAAAAACTGCCTCTTTTCCTGTTGGTCTTCCTTGTCGAGAATAACTCCCTCTGTCTTATACTTCTTGAGTATGAAATGAGTTGCCGTAGAAATGATATCACGCATCGTAGAGAGTTTTTCGGATACGAATCTGGATACTTCTCTCAAATTCTTACCCTCGATAGTGATACACAAGTCGTATGCGCCGCTCATGAGATATACGGCTTTGACTTCTTCAAACTGATAAATGTTCTTGGCTATCGCATCAAAACCGCTGGACATCTGCGGCGTAACTTTGACTTCGATAAGTGCCGTTACAATATCGTCGCTCAATTTTTCGGTGTTGAACAGCGTAGTGTATTTGGCTATGATATTGCTGTCCTCCATAACCTTAATTCTGTCTGCGACTTCTTTTTCGCCCAATCCTACCATAGGTGCGATTTGTTGAGGCGTAAGTCTGCTGTCTTCATGCAATACGTTCAAAATTTTTCTGTCAAAATTGTCCATGGTCTTTACTCCGTCATATCAAGATATTCTTCGTATGTTGTAAGTTTATCAAAGGTCTTTGTGCCGTTGATTTCTATAATTCTGTTTGCGACGGTCTGCATAAGCTCCTGATCGTGAGAAGCAAACATCAGTCCGCCCTTAAAGTTTATCATTCCCTTATTGAGAGAAGTTATCGCTTCGAGATCGAGATGGTTTGTCGGCTCATCGAGTATGACGAAGTTTCCGCCTTGAAGCATGGCTCTTGCCATCATACATCTTACCTTTTCTCCTCCGCTCAATACACATGCCTTTTTCTTGGCTTCTTCACCCGAGAAAAGCATTCTGCCCAGCCAACCTCTCAAATAGCTTTCGGTATGGTCCTTTACCGCATATTGATTTATCCATTCGACAAGCGACAACTGCACGCCGTCAAAGAATTTGTCAAAGTTTTGAGGTACATAGCTGTTGACCACCGTCTTACCCCATTTGAAAGTGCCGGCATCGGCTTTTTCCAATCCCATGAGGATATCGAAAAGCATGGATATATTGATTGATTTGTCCGACAAAAACGCTATCTTCTCGCCCTTCTGTACAGTAAAAGTAACGTCCTCGAAATAACCCTTCTTCATCAATCCTTCGACGGTAAGGATATCCTTGCCGAGTTCCTGGTCGAATTCGAAGTTTATATAAGGATATTTTCTCATAGAAGGTTTTATGTCTTCGAGAGTAAGTTTTTCGAGTTCTTTCTTTCTCGACGTAGCCTGACGTGACTTGCTCGCATTAGCCGAGAATCGTGCTATAAATTCCTGTAACTCCTTGGCTCTCGCTTCTGCCTTTTTGTTGGCTTCTCTCGCCTGTTTTGCCAGCAACTGGTTTGTCTCATACCAGAAGTCGTAGTTGCCCACATACATATTGATATGTCCGTAATCCACGTCGCAGATGTGCGTACATACTTTGTTGAGGAAGTGACGGTTGTGGGATACGATGATTATCGTGTTTTTGAAATCGAGCAAAAAGTTTTCCAACCACATGATAGACTTTGCGTCGAGGTTGTTGGTAGGCTCGTCGAGTATGAGAATATCGGGGTTTCCGAACAAAGCCTGCGCAAGCAATATCTTGACCTTTTGCTTACCGTCAAGCTCGCTCATGAGCATATTGTGATATTCTTCACCGAACTTGAGTTCGTTGAGAAGCGACGCTGCGTCGCTTTCTGCTTCCCATCCGCCGAGTTCTGCAAACTCCGTCTCGAGTTCTGCCGCAAGATTACCGTCTTCCTCACTGAAATCGGGTTTTGCGTAAAGCGCATCTTTTTTATCCATGATTTCCACGAGTTTTTTATGTCCCATAAGCACGGTACGCATAACAGTATATTCGTCAAAATCGTTTTGATTCTGATTGAGTACGCTTATACGTTGATCCTTGCCCTTGCTGACAGTACCTCTAGTAGGCTCGAGGTCACCCGACAAAATCTTGAGGAAAGTAGACTTTCCAGCGCCGTTGGCTCCTATTATTCCATAACAATTTCCGTCCGTAAACTTAAGATTTACGTCCTCGAAAAGTTTTCTTCCGCCGAATTGCAAAAATACGTCGTTTACCTGTAACATTGTCTCTCCTTGGTGAAGGCGCCGCCTTCGGTGTATTTGTGTCCCCTTATATTTATATCGTTGTTTTGATTAAAACCCGTTTTACCTTTTGACCTGTTGTCAGGAAATATCTCCCGACGAAAGTACAGGTCCTTGTAATGTGCCGCCGAGATCTACCTTATATCCGTATGCCTGAAGATAATAGCTTTCTATCCTTCCGCTTTTTACTTCGTACGCTAAATAAAAGATTTTCGTTTCTCCTGCCTTAACGGTAAGCTGTTCGCCAAGCATTTCGTAATCACTAGTGGCAACGGTCTTATATTCGCCGTCTTTGACCTCGAAGTCAGATGCTTTGATGGTTATATCCTTATGTGCGGCGATCTCCGTTTTTATCAAAAGAAAACAGTTATCCTCGCTTGCCTTCAAGTCTCCCAATTCGGTAAGCGAATTGTCAAGCGTCAGAATTTTCATATCGAAACCGTCGCATTCGCAAAGTTGTCCGATATGCGCCGTCTCCATTCGCTCGGCTTGTTTTTTGTCGTTTTCACTCTTTTGCACGTACCACACGATCAAAAAGATAATTACGACCACCGCTACCGTAAGCGCTATCAATCCTATCGTTTTCTTTAATTTACTGCTCATTTTATTCTCCGATAATACGCTTTGCGATAGCGTCGCATTCAGAATATATTTTATCAATATCCGTGCCTATGAAATACTCGCCCTTTTCATAGACGATTTTTCCTGCGATAACAGTCATCAGGACATTGGATTTATTACCTGCATAGACTATGTTTTTAAGCACGTTGTTGACAGGCTGCATATTAGGCGCATGCATGTCTATCATGATAAAATCCGCCGCCTTGCCGGGCTCTATGCTTTCAAGATACGTTACGCCCATCGCATGCGCATTGTTATAAGTCGCAGCTTTGAGAATATATTCTCCGTCCATGCTTGCCGGATTTAAGGTAACGGCTTTTTGAAGACCTGTCGCCAAAAACATTTCTCTGAACATATCGAGACAGTTGTTGCTCGCAGGTCCGTCCGTGCCGAGTCCCACATTTATTCCGTTGTCTGCAAGTTTTTGCAAAGGCGCTATTCCGCTTGCAAGTTTGAGATTGCTAGCGGGGCAACTGACTACGGATACGTTGTGCTCTTTGAGCGCCTTTATATCGTCATCGGTAGGATGTACGCAATGATAAGCTATGCCGCCGTAATCAAACAGACCGAGGTCTGCAAGATATACCGCAGGCGTTTTGCCGTGCCTTGCTACGCAGTCGTCGACTTCCTTTTTTGTTTCGCTCAAATGCGTATAGACAGGCATCTTATGCGCTCTTGCGAATTCTACCATAGCCTTTATGTTTTCTTCGCTGTTGGTATATTCTGCATGAAGTCCGAGACGGTATTCGATAAGTCCGCCCATCTTTTTCATCGTCTCCATTCCCCATTCGAGGCGTTTGAAGAGTTTGTCCTTGGGACCGTTGCCTTCCGTGATACCCTCGAGAATTACGTTTCTGAATCCGCATTCCTTACAAGCCTCGGCTATTCCGTCGAGATGAAAATACATATCGCTCGCAAGACTTATGCCGCCCGACACGTATTCTGCAATCGCAAGTTTCGTAAGCCAATAGCAATCTTCTGAAGTAAGTTTTGCCTCACGGGGAAATACCTGTGTAGTCAACCATTCGTCAAGCGCCGTATCGTCGGCATACGAACGCAAAAACACCATTGGCGAATGTGCGTGCGCATTCTTGAAAGAAGGCATAATCAGATTGCCTTTTGCGTCGATTTCTCTGTCCCAAGGCAGATATATCAAGGGGCATACCTGACTTACGAGACGTATTTTTCCGTCTTCGACCCACAATTCTCCTCTCTCGATATAGTGTTCACCCGTCCAGATCCTTGCGTTGTAAATTCTTATCAGCATACTAAATCAAATCCTTTATTTTCCGAATACTCTCGAAAATCAATTCTTGCATTTTTCCGCCCGTGCGCTCGACCGCCAGCGCTTCGTCGACGTTGTCCAAAGACATCGACGTTATTCCGCATGCGGGATTTGTTATGCACGAGATACCAACGACTTTTATGCCCATGTGTCTTGCCGCAATTACCTCTATCGCAGTAGACATGCCCACAGCGTCCGCACCCATGGTTTTTGCCATAGCGACTTCGCTTTTTGTCTCGTAGCTGGGACCGGAAAACTGTATGTACGCTCCCGTGCCGAGTTTAATTCCCAACTCTTTTGCCGTATCGTCCACTATCTTGCCGATAGTCTCGTCATATGGCTCGGTCATATCTGGAAAACGCTTGCCGAGTCTTTCCCAATTGGGACCGATAAGCGGAGAAGGCACCAAAGATATATGATCGGTAATGCGCATAAGCGCTCCGATTTCGGGATACTTTATACCTCCTGCGGCATTGGTAACGAACATTACCTTTGCGCCCGCCAATCCCATGAGTCTGACAGGCATAACGCACTGTGTGGAAGAATATCCCTCGTAATAGTGTATTCTGCCTTGCATAACGGCGACTTTCACGTCACCCACATATCCGAATACAAACTTTCCCGCATGTCCCTGCACGGTACTCACGGGCATACCTTCTATATCGCCGTAAGGCACTTCGCAAACCTTTTGCACTTTGTCCGCAAAATTTCCCAGACCGCTGCCCAGCACCAAAAGCACTTCGGGACAAAAGTCGGTCTTTTCTCTCAAGGAAGCGTATGCCTTCTGCAAATCTTCTATATATTGCGCCTGCATATTACTTGGTGAAAACCTGTCTCGAACCGGGTTTTACGAGTTGGATCTTGCCCTCTTTGCAAAGGGGACATTCTTCGGGCTCGTAAGATACGACTTCCATGCTGATGAGGTTTACGTATTTTACACCGAAATCTACAGCGCCGTTGCTTCTGTCAACGAGCGACGCAACAGCCGTAACGTTACCTCCGAGACTCTGAACGAGTTTTACGACTTCTTTGACCGAACCGCCCGTGGTAACTACGTCTTCAACGACGATTATTTTTGCGCCTTCGGGAATGGAAAATCCTCTTCTCAAAGTCATTTCGCCGTTTTCCCTCTCTGCGAAAATGTTGGGTACGCCGAGTTGTCTTGCAACTTCATAGCCCATAAGTATTCCGCCGATTGCAGGAGAAACTACCATATCGACTTCTACGCCGGCGAGTTTTTCTGCAAGTGCCTTGCATACGATTTCGCTCTGCTTGGTATCGATAAAGAGTTTTGCGCTCTGCATATAAGTATCGCTGTGTCTTCCGCTCGTAAGTTTGAAATGTCCTTTGAGAATTGCTCCCGTCTTTTTGTAGCATTCCAATGCCTGTTCTTGTGTCAACATAACTGCCTCCGATTTGTATGAATTTTATGTATTTTGAATTATTGTATTTCAGTGTTGCGTATTGCGGCGTATTTTGCCGCTTTGTATTACTTTGTTATCCTGCAAAAGATTGGATTAAGAAAGAGACACCTTTCTTATATCTGCGTTATATCCTCTATCTTTGCAATATTTCAGCCGTTGAGAATAAGCGTGCCGACGAGATCGTTGATATCCATGTCATTTTCCTCGACATACTTTGCAAGGTCTCTTGCTATGTCTCTCGCTCCGCAAGGCTCGGTAAAGTTGTGAGTTCCGACCTGTACCGCTCTTGCTCCGCATATCATGAATTCGAGTACGTCGGTATAACTCTGTATTCCGCCGAGACCTATTATCGGTATCTTGACCGCATTGAAGCAGTCCCATACCATTTTGAGCGCAACGGGTTTTACCGCAGGTCCGCTCATGCCGCCGTTGTTGTTGAAAAGTATCGGACGGCGAGTCTTATAGTTGACTGCCATTCCCGAAAGAGTATTTATAAGCGAAACGGCGTCCGCTCCGCCCGCTTCGGCGCCTCTGGCGTTGTCGGCGATGCAAGCTACGTTGGGGGATAATTTCGTGATTACGGGTTTTGAACAAACCTTCTTTACCGCCGCAGTAACTTTCTCTACGTTTTCGGGCAATACGCCGAATGCCATACCGCCTGCCTTCACGTTGGGACAAGAGATATTGAGTTCGACCATATCGGCTTTTGCGTCGTTCATTCTCTCTGCAATCGCTATATAGTCCTCGAGGGTGCTTCCCGCAATGTTTGCGATAACGACTACATTGCGTTTTGCAAGCTCGATATCGTCCGTGGCGAGATAATGTTCAACTCCGGGATTTTGCAAACCTACGCTGTTGAGCATGCCGCCGAAACTTTCTGCTATTCTGGGAGGGGGATTGCCGAGACGGGGTTTTATCGTAAGCCCTTTTGTACAAATTCCGCCCAATTCTTCTATATTGTAAAATCTGTCGTATTCCTTGCCGAAACCGAAAGTTCCGCTTGCGGTAATCACGGGATTCTTGAATTCTATGCCAGCGATATTTACTTTAAGATTGCTCATAATACCACCTCGTCAAGTGCGAACACGGGACCGTCGGCACATACTCTCAAGTATCCTTCCTGTCCGTTACGTTTTATTTTGCAATTGCAAACGAGACATGCTCCTATTCCGCACCCCATTCTTGCTTCGAGCGAAACTATTACGGGCACGTCAAAGGGCGCAAGAGCCTTTTTGAGCGCCTTGTACATCACTTCGGGACCGCAACAGAAAACCACGTCGGGATTGAGTTTTTTCATGTCTTCGGCAAGGATATTCGTTACAAAGCCTTTTCTGCCGTAACTGCCGTCGTCGGTTGCGACTACGACTTCGCCCGCAAGTTCTCTCATTTCCTTTTCGAGCACAACTTTATCCTTGTTTGCAAAGCCGAGATACGTGACATACTCTCTGTCCTTGAACGCTCTGGGGATAGCGGGCAATACCGCACTTCCCATACCGCCGCCGAGAAGCACGATTTTTTTCATCTTGTCGTCGGGCGTAAAACCGTTGCCGAGAGGAAGCATTGCTTTGACTTCGGTACCGACATTATAGCCTGCAAGTTCCTTGGTACCTTCGCCTACGACCGCATAGCATATCGTAACAGTCTTTGCATTCTCGTCAAAATCGCAAATGCAGAAAGGACGGCGAAGCACATGAGAATTGTCATTGAGTTTTATATGTACGAACTGACCGCCTTTGATACCTTGAGGCAAATCGTCAAAAGCTATTACGGCTTTGTATATATCTTTGGCAACCTGTTCGTTGGCAATAAGTCTGCCTTTTCTGTCTTTCATCTCTGCCATAACGACCTCAGATACATCTCGTGATGTCTTTTTGCATATCTATTGCCGCCTTAAGCGCAGCCTCTTTGTAATTCAAACCCTTGTAAGCGTCTTTCTTGTAAGCGCAAAGAATACCTCTCGAGGAGTTGACGATACCGCCTACGCCGTTTTCGAAACAAACAGCGAGATCCCCCGCCTTTCCGCCCTGTGCGCCGTAGCCGGGGATAAGGAAGAAGGTAGAAGGGTGAGCTTTACGGATAAGTTTTGCCTGTTCCATATGAGTTGCGCCTACGACAGCGCCGATGCTGCTGTAACCGTACTTACCGACAAGCTCTTTGCCCCAGCCGTCGACAAGCGTCGCCATGTTGTCGTAAAGAGTCTTGCCGTTGTCCATTGTCTTATCCTGCAATTCTCCGCTTGTGGGATTGGAAGTCTTGACAAGAACAAAAGCACCCTTGTCATACTTTTTGCAGTCCTCTACGAAAGGCAGTATTCCGTCGCTTCCGAGATAGCCGTTGATAGTGATAAAATCGCTCTCGAAGGGCGTAACCGTCTTGCCGTCGGCAAGCGTGGTTTTGCCTATATATCCCTTGCTGTATGCCGCCGCAGTCGAACCTATGTCGTTACGTTTGATATCGGCGATTACGAAAAGTCCCTTTTCTCTGGCGTATGCTACAGTATCTCTGAATGCTACCATACCGTCAACGCCGTACATCTCGTAATAAGCAACCTGTACTTTTACCGCAGGAATCACGTCCTTGAGCACGTCTATGAGATCGAAATTGAATTTCGTGATCTGCTTGCCTGCTTCTGCAAGCGTCGTACATTTGGATTTCATATCTTCGGGAAGATAATCTATGCATGTGTCAAGTCCTATTACGGAAGGGTTGTTTGTCTCTTTTATTTTGTCGATAAGTTTGTCGATAATCATTTGTCCACCTCGGTTCAGTATTTGATTTGTCCTTCTACTATTGTCTTTACGACTTTGCCCTTGACTTTCCAACCGTCGAAAGGCGTATTTTTACCCTTTGATTCAAAACTCTTTGCGTCTATCTTGTATTCTCTGTCAATATCTACGAGAGTAATGTCGGCAAGTCCGCCCTCTTTGAGCTGTCCGCACTCTATGCCGAGAAGCTGTGCGGGGCGCTCGCTCATGAGTTTGGTAAGCTTGTCCAGCGTGATGACGCCTTTATCTACAAGATAAGTGTAGCAAAGCGAAAATGCGCTTTCAAGTCCGCTTATACCGTTGGCGGCATAATTGTATTCGACGTTCTTGTCTTCCAAACTATGAGGAGCATGGTCGGTTGCGATAACGTCTATCGTGCCGTCCTTGATTCCCTCGAGTATCGCCTGTCTGTCCTTTTCGGTACGCAAAGGAGGATTTACCTTGCTGTTGGTATTGTAATCGAGAATAAGCGCATCCGTACCCGCAATGTAGTGAGGACAGGTTTCGCAGCTTACTTTTACGCCGCGCGCCTTTGCTTCTCTGATTATCTGCACGCCGCTTGCCGTGCTTACGTGACATATATGCACTTTTGTATCAAGCATCTCGGCAAGGATAACGTCTCTGGAAATCATTATGTCTTCGGCTGCGGAAGGTATGCCCTTGAGTCCCGCTCTCGTAGCGTTTTCGCCCTCGTTGACTACTCCTTCGTTGATGAGCGATTTTTCTTCGCAGTGACTGCATAGCAACAAATCGTAATCCTTTGCATACTCGAGTGCAAGTCTCATCATCTGTGCGGAAGATACGGGTTGTCCGTCGTCGCTCATCGCAATCGCTCCCGCCTCTTTCATCTTGCCCATCTCTGCCATGAGTTCGCCCTTGAGTCCGACCGTAATGGCTCCTATCGGATATACCTTTGCGAGATTGACCTCTTTTGCTCTGTCCACGATATATTTGACGATATATTTGTTGTCTGTGGCAGGCTTGGTATTGGGCATGCAGCATACTACGGAATATCCTCCGGCAACCGCCGCTTTACTGCCGCTTTCGATATCCTCTTTATATTCAAATCCCGGTTCTCTCAAATGCGTATGCATATCTATGAACGCAGGCAAAGCCGTGAGCTTGGCGCCGTCTATAACTTCGTCGTAATCGCCCTTGATATCCTTTGCAATCTTGTCGATTCTGTTGCCCTTGATAGCTATATCGCATTGCTGTCCGTTGACTTTTACGTTCTTAATCAAAATTGACATATATCATTACTCCTTTTGTAATCTGTAAAATCTTATGTGATGTGTTTGTGCGAATTATCCGCTTTTCCGACTAGCAATCTCTTCCCGTTACCCATTCGAGAAGCGCCATTCTCGTCGCTACGCCGTTGGTAACCTGTTCGTCCTTAAGGCACATATCGCTGTCGAGTACGTCGCAGTCGACTTCTATTCCTCTGTTGGCAGGACCGGGATGCATCACTATTGCGCCCTTATTTGCCAAAGCCATTCTCTCCATTGAAACGCCGTAGAAGTGATTGTATTCTTCGATGCTCGGAAAAAGACCTTTTTGCTGTCTCTCGAGCTGGATACGGAGACCCATTATAACATCGCTGCCCTTGAACGCTTCTTCTACATTGCGACAGACCTTGCAAGGCTGGTTTTCTATGCCTTTGGGCAGGAGAGTGTTGGGTGCGAATACTTTTACTTTTGCGCCCATCTTGTGAAGTCCCACAATGTTGCTCTGTGCTACTCTGGAATGTTTGACGTCGCCTATTATCGCAACTTCGAGTCCCTCGATATGTCCGAATCTCTCACGCATGGTGTACATATCCAGAAGTGCTTGCGTGGGGTGAGCGTGCATTCCGTCGCCGCCGTTGACGACCGAAGCTTTTGTATGCTTTGCGATTATCGCAGGCGCACCCGCAATCGAGTGACGTATTACTATTACGTCCGTCATCATCTTGTCAAGCGTAACCGCAGTGTCTACAAGACTTTCGCCTTTCTTTACACTCGAACCCGAAGGGGATATTCCCACGACTTTGGCTCCGAGGTATTTGCCCGCATCCTCAAACGAACAGCGGGTACGCGTGGAATTTTCGTAAAAAAGCGTAACCATGCTTTTGCCTTTGAGAATGTCCAACGACTTGTTTCCTGCGGCTATGTTTTGTTTCATGAAATCGGCACGCTTGAGAAGTCTCTCAATGAGTTCTCTGTCAGCGTCAGCCATAGTCAAAAAATCTCTTTTCATCTGACCTCCGTATTTATACTATTATATAATATCATAAAAATTATTAAAACAAAAGAGTTATGAGTACATTTTTTTGATTTATGGCAATTTATTTTTGCCTTGATATACTCCGATAATTCTTCTTTCCTTTTTCTCTTCAGACATAAAAAAATACGTCCCCTAAAGAACGTATCGGTTTTTTGCTTTAACAAACTGTGCGACCGAAATAAACGACCGCTTTGAATGAATTTCACGTGTAACACTCCGTTTGCGACCTATTCAAAAGAGTATTGGACATACTCTTTTGAACGCCGCGATTGATTATTCTTCGGAAATTGCAGATACAGGACAACCTGCCGCACAAGCACCACAACTAATGCAAGTATCGGCATCGATGATGTAAGTCTCGTCGCCTTCGGAAATAGCAGATACGGGACAACCTTCTGCACAAGAACCGCATTTGATGCAGTCGCCACCAATTACATATGCCATATTACACCCCTCTCCTTTTTCGTATTTTGTTAATCATATTTTATCACACTGTTTTGCCTTTGTAAAGTGGTATTACGATTTTTTTACAGCTGTCTATTAAAATCTTAAAAATAACCGTTATGCATGTATCTCAAATATGTTTCAGTATTTATTATTCTTGCCAACATAAAGATAATCTATAACTGTCTATTAAAATTCAGAAAAATACTCTCTATCGCCATTCCTCTCACTGTATTTTGCCGTCACTGACCTATAATTGAAAAATTTTACCGAAGATTACGCTATTTTGTAAGTATTTGCATCAAATAAAAAAGACGACAAAAACCGTCGTCTCCTTAATTTCAATTTTACTATGCCGCAAATATGTCTTTAATTCGAATTTGCAAAACACAATATCGTGTATTCGAGCTTTAATGTAATTTTTATTCTGCACAAAGCGGTGCAAAACGTGCTTCTACCAACTTCGCCAAATCTGTCGGAGAAATGAGAATTTGTCTGCCGACCTTTCCTGCGCTCACATATATTTGATCGTAATTTTGCGCACTCGTGTCTATAAAAGTCTTAAAACGCTTTTTCATTCCCACGGGAGAACAACCTCCGTGAATATATCCGGTAAGAGGTTCGAGTTCTTTTTGTTTTATCATTGCCACAGATTTGAAGCCGGCTGCTTTTGCGGCAAGTTTCAAATCCAAAGTGGCGCATACGGGGACGCAAAATACCGCATATTCTCTCTTGTCCGACACGGTAACAAGCGTTTTGAAAACCTTGTTCGCATCTTCGTTAAGCTCTCTTGCGACGCTCTCACCGTCTGTAATTTCGGGCGGATATTCAAATCCTTCGTATTTGATTTTCTTTACGTCCAAAAGACGCATAACGTTTGTCTTGTCCACTTTTGTCCTTTTTAGTCCTAAACACAGACTTTTTCTGAAGTTATTCCTTATCCTCGAGTTTTCTCAAAGCGTTTTCGTCCTCTTCTTCTCTGTTGAGGTTTTTCTTGACTACATTGTTCTTGGGAGGCGCCAGAAGCTCAAACTCACCTATATTGCAATATCTCTGCTCTACTCCGTCCTCTTTTTCCAAAGTGACTTTTATTCTCTCTTTGAGAAGATCGACTTCTTCAACACGTGCGGTACCGCCCTCGACCTTGACAGTCGAGCCTATCTTGGGCATGAGTTTTCCCGTCTCGGCATAAAATTCGTTTTCGTATTTAAGACAGCACATAAGCTTTCCGCACATGCCGCTGACCTTTGTGGGATTGAGCGACAAGTTCTGATTTTTTGCCATCTTTACAGTCGCTTTTTCGTAATCTGCAAGATGACAGATACAACAACATTCTCTGCCGCAAATACCCATTGCGCCACGTAGTTTTATGTCGTCTCTTTCGTATATCTGACGGAGTTCTATGCGCATACGCATTTCGCCCGCAAGATCTTTTACGAGTTCTCTGAAGTCAACTCTGCCGTCCGCCGTAAAGCTGAATATTATCTTCGAGCGGTCAAAAGTATATTCTGCGTCAACGAGTTTCATCTTGAGATTGTGTCTGTCGATATGCTTTTGACACAGTTTCATCGCCCCTGCTTTTTTCTCAAAATTCTCCTTTGCTCTTTCCTCGTCTTCCGCCGTAGCTTTGCGCACGACAGGCTTGAGAGGTACTTTTATTTCTTCGTCGGGCACTTGAGTGTTTGCCTGACTTATGCGTGCAAATTCAAGACCTCGTACAGTCTCGACTATTACGCCGTCCCCTTCTTTGAACGTTATATTCAACGGATCGAAATAGTATTGTTTGCAACCCGATCCGAATTTTACGCCTACTATCATCGGCATAGGTATTTTACCTCCATAAGTTTGATAAATAAATTGTCAAGGACATTACTCTCTTTGCAATTGTTCTCGAGCTTTTGCTTTGCCTCCGTTATCAACTGATTGAAGTTGACAAGGGCAGGTATATTGAACGTATCCATGAGACAATTGACCTTTTCAAAGCCGTCCACCCTGACCCCTGAAAGTTTTTTGAGCAATACTCCCGCAATAAGCTGCATCATGTCAAGATAACGCACAAGCTTACCTTCGACAGCGCCTAACCTCTGTTGCATTTTGAGATTGTCTCTTGTCGACGTCATGTCCTTGAGTATAAAAATTATGTCTGTTAAATCGCTTGCGTATTCTTCGTCGGCAAGCAATTCTTCGCATCTCGTAAGATTTCCGAGACAACAGTCCACCGCCTCTTTAACCAGTGCCCTGTTGGGATATTCGGCTGTCTTTTTAGCAAAATAGTCCTCGAGCGCATATCTTGAAAAGGGCAACACCGCAAGCTTTTTGCTTCGGGATTTGATAGTCTCGAGAACAGCCGTCTGTCTCTCCGCACCCAAAATGAAAACTACGTTATCGACAGGCTCTTCGAGACTTTTCAAAAGAAAATTCTGGACTTTCATGTCGACCTTGTCTATTTCTCTCAAAATCATGACTTTGTACTTGCCGTTGGGTTTGATATAAACCTGATCGACAAATTCTCTTATGCCGTCGGCTTTGAGATTTTTAGGCTCGAAAATATCCTCGTGGTTACCGTCCTCGATTTTCATGCATACGGAACATTCGCCGCAGCCGTCCTTATCGCAAAGTATTCTCTCGGCAAAAAGCGTAATCAAGCCGTCCAGCGCAACCCTGTCGTCGCCCGTGAGCATATAACAGTGATTGAGCTTTCCCTCTGCGATATCCGCCCCTATGACCTTATAAGGTTTTGTCGTTTTGAGAAGCGATAGGTATTTTATCATCGCAAAATCCCTCTTTGAATGATGATACGCACTATTTCGTCATGAACCGACTGCGCGTCCCGACTGCAATCTACAGATACTATTCTGTCGCTGTAAAGCTTTGCCGCCTGTTTGTAACCTTCGTAAACTCTGTTGTGAAATTCTATACCTTCCTGCTCCAGTCTGTCGTCCTTGTCTGCTCCGCCTTTACGGGCAAAAGCCAACTTGGGAGGAAGATCGAGAAATACCGTAAGATCGGGTACTATATCGCCGCAAGCAAGCGAGTTGAGAAGCGCTATTTTATCTGCACCCAAGCCTCTCGCTACTCCCTGATATGCAAAAGTCGAATCTGTAAATCTGTCGCATACGACTATCTTTCCCTCGCAAAGTGCGGGACGTATAACGGCTTCGACAAGTTGCGCACGGGCAGCACTGTAAAGCAAAGCTTCGCACATACCCGTCATTGCGGAATTTTCAGTATCGAGAATGACCGATCTTATCTTTTCAGAAATAGCATTGCCGCCCGGCTCACGCAAAAATACGGCGTCTGCGCCTTGTGCCTTGAGATATTCTTTAATCATGGCGAGCTGGGTAGTCTTGCCTACTCCTTCTCCGCCCTCAAAGGTAATAAATTTTCCTTTCATAAGAGTTTCCATACGTTTATTTTATCACAGCAACCCTGCCGCTAGCAAGTCCAAAAAGTCTGTTGGTATATTTTTTTATAAAAGCTACGATCTCACCGTCAATCAAATCTCCCCTTCTTATCACGGGAACTCCGGGGGGATAAATACCTATTTCGCCCGCACTTATTCTACCTGACGCTTCGTCGACGTCAACAAATTCGCATTCGCCGTCTGCAACAGACGTGTGAACGGGTTCAGGCAAGACGAGTCCTTGAGATTCTTTGAGTTGAATATTGTTTAATTCATGCGAAAGCAACTCGAGTTTATCGGCATTGAAGGGAGTAACTATTAGCACCAATCTGTCGCCGTATGCCGCTTCGGCAAAAAAACCGTGCGCCGTCAATTCGTCGCATAAAGCATGACAGTCTTTTCCTTTGAATTCTATAACGACTCTCGTAAAGTCGTCGTTATCTATAACCACACCATTTTTCAGCGAATTTGCAAAACCGTCTATAACGTTTTTTATCCGTGCGTATTCCTTTTCGCCGTTTGTACGCATATAGTCGGCGGCATAGTCCATGCTTGCCATTACAAGATAATCGGGTGACGTGGAATGTATAAGCGATCTGTATCTTACACACTTTTCGTAAAGCTCGCTTCCGTTGACGCACAACAGCGCTCCGCCTCCGTAAACGGGAAGAGTCTTGTGCATACCGACTATTGACATGTCTGCATATGCGGCGGCATTGTCGGGCAATAACTGCGAATAGGGAAAGTGTGCCGAATGAGCTTCGTCAACCACAAACAACGCTCCTGCTTCGTGCGCCCTAACGCATAAACTTTCAATATCCCTGACTTTTCCGAAATAGTCGGGCGAAGTAGTGAATACGGCGCTTATCTTCTCTTTGGAAAAAATTTTGTCATCATTGCCGTCCGAAACGCAAGCCTTAACGCCGTAAAGCGTACAAGCGCTCCAAAAAGATTTGTGCATTGCACCTATTGCCAAAACCACGCCTCCTCTCTCTTTTGCAACGTTGAGGGCGATATGCATTGCCGAAGTCGCTCCGCAGGTAAGCATTAGCGCATGCTCGTAGCCGTAATCTTTCGCTATGAGTTTTTCGCTGGACAAAATTACGTCGCTACTCTCGAGAAGGTTGTCTAATCCCTTGACCTCTGTCCAATCGAAACGAGAGGATGCATAAAGTCCGTCGCCGTCTCCCCCTCCGCCATGTCCGGGCATGCAAAACCTTGCACGGGTCAACGCACAATATTCTTTTATTTTGTCGTATAGAGGTCTTGACATATCTTCTCCCGTTTAATAAAAAAGCGACCGGTCAAGGTCGCCCTGTTTTTATCGTGAATGATTATTTGCTGATATCGATAACCTTAACGTCGTAACTGTAATCGCCTGTATTGACCGTAACGACTGCTCCGATCTTCTTGCCGAGAATTGCCTTTGCCAAAGGCGCTTCGTTGCTGATTTTACCTTCGAGAATGGAGGCTTCGGTAGTACCTACGATAGTATATTCGAGTTCCTCGTTTTCGTCGAGATCCTTGATCTTTACCGTGCAGCCGAGCATAACGGTACTGGGCTTGCCGCTTGTCTCCTCAATGATTTTAGCATGGTCGAGCTGATCCTGAATAATTATGATTTCGGATTCGACTTTAGCCTGATGATCCTTTGCCGCATCGTACTCGGAATTTTCGGACAAATCGCCGTATTCTCTTGCTTTTTTAATTCTTTCGCTTGCTTCTATTCTCTCGACGTTGATAAGATGATCGAGTTTGTTTTTGAGATTGTCGTAACCCTCTTGGGTCATAACGTATTCTTTTGCCATATATCCTCCGCGCCCGCTTGAGGGCATCATTATATTTGCTTTAATTTACGTCGCACTAAAGCGCCGCATTTGAGACTTATTCTGCCGAATTTTTCTTTTCCTTTCTCGATTTTGTGCGATAACTCAAAACATAGAGACTTTCGCTCATTGAGATGTTTTCTACCGTAACGTCTTCGGGAACTTCGAGTTCGACGGGAGCAAAATTCCATATACTCTTCACTCCGTTGTCGATAAGTTCGTTGGCTACGTCTTTCGCAGCCTCTTTTTGCGTTGCGATAATCGCAATATCAACCTGATTCTGATTGAGATAAGTTTTGAGAAAATCCATCTGATAGACTTTGATTCCGTTGATACTCGAACAACGGGGGTCTATATCGAACAAAGCTCTGACATAAAATCCGTCGTCTTTGAATCCCTTGTATCCCGCAAGAGCTCGACCTATGTTACCTGCGCCTATTATGATGAGATCGTAAACTTTGTCAAGTCCTAAAATAGCGGCAAGCTCGTTTTTAAGTTTTGCTACGTCGTAACCGTAACCCTGCTGACCGAATCCGCCGAAATTGCAAAGGTCCTGTCTGACCTGTGAAGCGGTGATATTGAGTACGCTTGCAATCTTGTTGGAAGATACTCTTTCTACGCCGCTGTCGGAAAGCTGTTTGATGTGCCTGTAATATCTTGGCAACCTTTTTATTACCGCCTCCGAAATCATGTAGCACACCTCCTTTTCCTATATAACATATAACATTTTAATCAACAATGAACCGTTTTGTCAATAGTTTTGACTTTTCTTTAAGCAACAATTTTGTCAAAAACCCGCTAAAAAGCACCGATTGTCGTTTCTTCGGATACAAAGTCAATAATATCAAAGGGCGTTTAAGTACATAAATATATTTTATAAGTACGTTCCGTCTGCGCACTTGATCGCATATAGGCTTGACATGTACGAGGCTACTGTTGTATTCTTAAACCATGAAAATTTGGGCTAGACTTATGAACGGCGATAAAATCGCCAAAGATACGCTTTACACGTCCTCGCTTCCGCTGACTATGGAATCATACGAACTGTGGCTGAGAGATATCTGTCACATTCTGGACGCTCCCAATCCGGTAGTGATTGCACAGCATTACAAAAACTTCAAGAATTTTCACAATACCAAATTCAGAAAAGGGGATTTCATCGAATCTCTCGACTACGATATGCTTATCGTCGAAGACTGCAAAGAGGACTGACTCTATAAAAATACTATTCATTAAATCAACAAAAACGACGCTAAAAAGCGTCGTTTTCTTATGATTGTAATCGTGACTTTCCAGTCACACAGAGAAGCATTAGTTCTTTGATTTTACGGTTTTGTAATATTACGTTTTTTCGATAACCGTACAGGAAGAATCGGTTATTAATCTGTTTTCATCCGGATACAAATGTTTAATACCGTAAACCGTAATGTTTTTTAATGTCAAAGTTGTCTCTCCATCTCCTGCTGCGGCATAAAGACCGAAATCGGAAGAATCGGCACTACCTAGTCTTCCTCCCTCTACAGTCGAAACTATCTCCAAAGAATTATAGTCGAAGTTGACTTGCAACTTATTTATGGCGTGTCCGTTGAGATCAAGCGTACAATCTGCTCCGTAAGGCTGAATGATAGCATTGTCTATGTCAGCAGTAAGAATTATAGCGTCCATACACTGTGCGTATTCTTTCAGGTCGCCTGCCGTCGAAGCGTAACCCGTTATTTTACCGTTTCCGCTGTAATTTTCATTTTGCTTCAATCCTATTTTGTTTTGTGTCAATATATTTCCGTTGTTGACGAAATATATCTTGTCTGATATAGCGCTTCGCATTTCAAGAGAATAGTTACCCGTTACTATCGTGGTGTTGGGCGCAACTCTCAAAGTCAGGGATTGAGGATAATTTTCATTTGTTATGACTATGCTGTTTTTCAAGATAATTTCCGAATAGTTGCAGTAATCCTCCTCGGGATGTCTGCTTTCCAAAGCTATGATCAATTCATCGAGATTGCTTATTTCCACGGATATCGCAAGCACTCTGTATTCGTCGATTTTCGTTCCATAATATTTTTGAGAAAAATTTGCCGCAATACTGACGGCTTTTGCCGTTTTGCCGTCGGGGGTTGCATAAGAACCGTCAATATGATAGAACATATAATCCACGTCTGTTTCAAGCGGTACTCCGTTGTCCTCAAGAAAGACTTCGGGAAATTGCGTGTAGTTTACGGTATCGTTAAAGTTTACGGTCGTTGTTTGTTTAATACTCTTGCGAACATATACTACGCCGTCTCCCTCACAACCAACGGGTTGCGTTTCGTTGAAATACGCTTCTCCGCTGTTGATAAATCTTCCGTTTTCCGCCAGCACAAATGTATTTTCCAAATCATTATCGGCATACCTACCGTAATTCTCCAGCGTTCCGTAAATATTTATGACGGATTTATTAACCATATACATATCCGAAGGAATTATAAGCGTGTATCCCTCGGGAATTTCAAGCTCATTCTCTAAATTACACTTACAGTCAAGCTCAACAGTATCGTAATTAGAATTAGCAAAAGCTTCTTTTACTTCGTCTATGTTATTCACTGTACACTTTCCCGGCAGAATATCATAATACAATACGCAACTGCCTTTGTAATATTCCGAATATAAGCCGAAAGTTACCGTAACCGCAACTTTACCTGCATTGACGGGTTGACTCGAATCCTGATAATCCCCTACATATCTGTATGAATACGAATATGCTCCCGTATTAGGTTGAATTTTCAAAAACACCGGATAAGCTTTTTTCGTCAACGAATCGTAAGTGAACTCAATTGTATCCAGCGCAATATCTTCTTCCGAAATATTTTGTCTTACCACGATATTGCCGTTGAACGTACCGCAATCTTCGTCGACATACGCAGTACCTACATCAATTCCGTCAACCGACGAAACCTCACAATCGGCACCGTTATATAATTTTTCCGATATGCTCATTTGTCCGTCATCGTCAATTGTACCTTTATTGTAGAAATTTTTCTCGACGCTGATATTACCCGTATTAGAAAGAAGTTTGTTGTTCGTAAAATTCCCCTTGCATATAAGCGTACCGCTATTACTGATATTACCGCCATTGACGAAATTTTTATTTCCCAAATCCGTTTTTCCGTTGTTTATAAACGTGCCGCTTAAAGAAAGTCCGTCATTGAATATTATTGTTCCGTTGGCGGTTACCTCACTGCGGATTTGAATATTTTTTGCAAAAGTCACCGTCTTATCATGAGGAATACTGATCGGCTCATTGAGCAATATACCGTAATAAATAACGGCGCTATAATTGTCATTGGCAAGTTTTTCTGTCAACTGACTTACGTTAGAAGCGGTAGTTTCAATCTTGTTTATGTCAAAATACAAAACAGTGCTGCCTGTCATCGTCTTGGAAAATTCACTAGCCGTAACCGTTACGCAGGCACGTCCTGCATTAATGTTATCGGCATATACAGCATTGTAATCGCCATAAGAAACATCCACCCCGTCTTTTTTTGCAATAATCCCCGGACACAGCGCTTTACCCGTATAATCCGCTTCGGCAAACGAAAGCGTGAGCTCAAAATCTTCAATAGAATATCTTCGGTAATAATTAGCCATATAGCCTTGATTTACTATATCGACATCAGAATAAAATCCTGACATTCCGTCGGCTATTACTTCTCCGCCGTCCGAATTGACAAACTCCCCTTTATTAAAAAACGCAGAATTGCTGCCGAGATAAATTTTGCCTTGATTTTCAAAATGCCCGTTGTTGTATGCAAACACTTTTTCGTCGTCTTTCTCTTTGAAATATATTTCCCCTTGATTAACTATTTTCCCCTGATTTTTAAGAGTAAAAGTATTCAAACTCACCTTTACTCCTTTCGGGATATTCAATTCTTCTTTTTCAGGAACGGTTATTTCCGAAGTGAGTTCTATACTCTGATAATTTGCATTCGAAAGCAAACTTTTAAGCTGATTGAAATCCTCTGCACTCATTGTTTCCGCCGAAGCCAGTATGGGAAACTCAATAATTATTTCTCCTTTATATTTAGTGCTGCCTTCAACAGGCTTTACTATTATTTTAGCCATACCGGCATTTATATTATCGACATATTCAAGCTGCAAATCGGAATTTCCGGATAATCCGTCAACTGTATCGATTTTCGCTCCGTCAAAAGTCAGTACAAAATTTCTTATTTTTGGCTTGCCGTCATATACAGGATCCGGATCAGAAGTCAATCTGTAACCCATAAGAGGATTACTCAAATCGTAACAGTCACCGTTTTCGTCATCTCCCTGGCTTACACATCCTGCAAACAATATCATCGCTAATGTCAAAAACAATACAGTAAATAAAAAAACAAACTTTTTCATAAACCCCTCCTGTCATATTTTTATGATTCGTAACGCAAAAAGGCCGACGCTTATTTGCTTTCGGCCTTTTGTATTATCGTCTGCGTTGCGTCCGTCACGCACACAATAAATATTATAATCTATTGATAGTATTCAAAAACGTATAAATAAACAAGGGGATTTATACGTTTTTATATTATATCAATATACGTTTGCCTTAAAAGTGCGGCAAAGGAAATTCTCCGTCTTCAAAAAACACTGTTTGCGTGTCTTCAATCCACGCAAAAGTTTGTCCGTCAAATCTCCCTCTTGCGGAATTTCATATAATTCATGACCGTAAAAAACGCTATCCATGCAAACGATATAGGTATCATGGACCACAAAGTCATACCCTTCAACGCAGGTCCGGTAAGTCCCAATGCGCTTTCCCACTGAATATTCGCCAAAAAGCCTGCAAATCCCACAAACGGTATAGCGGCAACAGTTTCGATGATAGTGCCGATGTTCATTACGGATATTACGATATTCAAAGCGATTGCCGAAGCGTTGCGCTTAAGAATCATATTGACAAATACCGTCAATTGCAACACTGCAAAAATATACACGCACTTGATTAAAAACGAAATTATCAGCGCTCCGATTGCAGACACTCTCATCGTTCCTGACGCATTCACAACAAGCAATACGTCGGGACTGCTTGCTCCGAAAGCAATTATTCCCACAAGAAAGGAGAATATCATCGTAAAAAGTAAAACGCCAATGCTTACGATATACACGGACAGCCATTTCGCAGTCAAAAACTTATTTCTGTCAATAGGACGCATAAGTTGCATTTTCATAGCGCCGCTGTTGAATTCGCCCAAGGTATTGCGGCTTGCCATAACTATCATAAAAATAACTATGGCAGTCATCATAGTCGACGTGCAAAGAGTTGTAAACGTATAATAATCGTAATCCGCTGCAAGAGTATCTCCCGTGCTGTAACTCGTCACCGCCCCGGCAGCAATATTGTTTTCAAGCAAATAGCGATAATACGTGATCTGCGCACGAACACTGTATTCCTCATTGAAGATTATAAGTCTGTACAGCGCACTTGTCGAAGGTCTCTCTTTGAGTATGGCAAGCTGTTGTTCGAGCGCTTCTATTTGTCTCTCGTAATCGGGCTGATTCGTCTGCACCCCGGATTGTTCGATAAGATACTGTATCGCAAGTCCCGCTATCATGACGATGAGTACGATAACCACGACGGCAATAGCAAGTTTTAACAGAGTCTTTTTTCTACTTATCTTGTAAAGTTCGCAAGATAACAAATTATTGAATTCTTTCATGTTCAAGCCTCCTGTTTGTCCGTCGTCACGGGTTGAGAAACTTCTTTATACAAGTCTTCGAGACGTCTCTTTTGTTTTGTCAATCCGTACAACTCGATACCGTTTTTGACAAAAAGCTTTACAAGGTTAGATATTTCGCTTTGTCCCGCTCTTACGATAAGCGAATCGTTCTCTTGAGTAGCGATCATGCCTTGAGACACTATAATTTCTATAGCTTTTTGCATATCGCTGCATTCAATAGAGTATTTTTTCAATTTATCTACGCCGAAGTTGACTTCTTCCATTGTCTTGACGGCTTTGATTTCGCCGTCTACCATAAACGCAACTCTGTCGCAAAGTTGTTGCATTTCGCTTAAAATGTGCGAAGATATGATTATCGTTACGCCCAATTCTTTTTTGAGATTGAGAAATAATTCTCTCATCTCTACGATTCCGCTGGGGTCGAGTCCGTTTGTAGGCTCGTCAAGTATCAGGATAGAGGGAGAATGCATTATCGCCTGCGCTATGCCCAATCTCTGGCGCATACCGAGAGAATACCCCTTGAACTTACTGTCGATTCTGTCTTTAAGTCCTACAAGTTCGACAATCGAACGGAGTTTTTCGTCACTGACATTTGCATTTTGAAGCCTTGCAAAATATTTGAGATTTTCCCAACCCGTAAAATCTGCAAACAGCGTAGGCTCCTCGACGATAGCGCCGACAGAAGTCAATGCTTTTTCTCTGTATAAAGCTACGTCGTATCCTTCGATGAGGATTCTGCCGCTGTCGGCTTTGATAAGTCCGAGCATGAGTTTTATCAGAGTCGTCTTACCCGCACCGTTAGCACCGAGCAAGCCGAAAATCTCTCCTTCCTCGATATCGAGAGTGACACTGTCGACGGCTCGTACCGTTCTGTTTTTTTGTTTGGCAATTCTGTAAGTCTTGCTGATATTCTGGATTTCTATCGCTCTCATATTTCCTTACCTTTTATAGTATTGTGCTGCGAAAATCATCGCCCACTATATTTTGTGTTTTGAAAAAACACAACAAATTTACCTTTTTATTTTCAAAAATCTGTGCTATATTAATATATAGTTTGACTTAAATTCATTTTAGCATACTTTGTAGCTTATTTCAAGGAGATATTTATGAGTTTGTGTTCTTTTAGCAAAGATAACGACGCAGGGGTAGTTTTGTTGGATAAAAATTTCATTACGGGATATATGAGCGACTGCTCTGAGGCAGAACTCAAAGTCTATCTTTTGGGACTTTCCATGAGTAACGATACCCTCTCCCCCGACAATACTGCCGACTTTATGTGTAATGCTCTCTCCTTGTCACAGGAAGAACTCGAAAAGGCATTTTCGGGACTTTGCGAAAAAGGTCTCGTCAACATTACTTCGTATTCTCCTCTCGAAGTGCAGTTCAAAAATATAAGAAGCACTTTTGCCCGTCACTATAAAAAAGAAAAGTATGCCGACTTCAATTCGCAGCTCGAGTCGCTTTTCCCTTCGACAAACTTTTCAAATATAAACCAGTACACCGTATATTACGATTTTATGGAGGAGACAAAAATCAAACCCGAAACCCTTATTATGATTGCAAGATACTGCGTAAATCTCAAGGGCGAAAAAATAAAATCGAATTATATACTTACAGTCGCTAAAAACTGGATAGAAGAAGGCGTGCGTACTCTAGAAGACGTCGAAGAAAAAATCAAACAACTCGAAACAGTCAACGAAGCTATACGCATGATTTGCAAAGCCGTAGGCAAAAAATCCGAAGTGGATATCGAAGACAAAAACCTTTATCTCAAATGGACAAACAGCTGGGGATTCGGACTCGACGCCATACTCTATGCTGCTAAATCTCTCAAAAACAAGGGCGGCTTCAACAGACTTGACAGCCTGCTTGACGAATTCTACCGCAACAACTCCATGAGCGTGATAGAGATGGAAAGCTACCTCAAAAACAAACAGGCAATGTACAAACTCGCCGTCAACGTCAACAAGACATTAGGTCTGTATTACGAAAACATAGAATACATAGTTGAAAAGTACATCAGCAATTGGCTCGGCAAAGGCTTTGACGAAAATGCGATAATGTTGGTTGCAGAATACTGTTTCAACAAATCCATCCGCACTCTCGAAGCAATGAACAAAAGTATCGTGAAGTTTTACAACGAAGGTTGCGTAACCTCGCAGGCTATCAACGAACATCTCACCGTACTCATGCAAAGAGATATGGCAATCAAAAAGATCATCGAACTTACGGGTTACAGCCGCAATGTCAATATGGCAGACAGAGATATGTTCAAAGTATGGACCGAACAATGGAATTTCGACTATGAACTGATAGAGTACGGAGCAAGCCTCTGTCAGGGCAAACCTCTCTCTGCGCTCAACAATCTCCTTGCGAAATGGAAAAACAATAATATCTATACTCTCGACGAAGCAAAAAGATTTATTGTCCCTTCCTCCTCCTCCGCTCCTCAACAGACCACATACAGCAAAGAACAACTCGGAGACTACTTCTATACTCTCGATGAGTTGGACGATATAGAGGTGTAAGCAATGATAAATTATTTCAATCAGACTCTCGAGGGAATAATGAATTCGAGACGCACTATCGCAAAAGAACGTGCGCAAAGCGATTATAACGCCATTCTCGCCGCTCACCCCGATTTGAAAGAAAAGATCAAAATCAAAAAATCTCTTGAGCTGGAGATAGCAAGAAACACTGCGCTCAAAAAGTCTTGCGACGAAGCGTCGTCTCGTCTCAACGAAACCGACAAAGAGATAAGCGACTATATTAAAGCCAACAATATAAAATTTGCCGTGGCTTACACCTGCCCTTTATGCAAAGATACGGGATACAAAGACAAGAAGCCTTGCGAGTGTCTTCTCAAAGAATACAACTCACTCATAAGAAAAAACCTTTCCTTGACGCCTTTGCCCGGCTTTACATACAAAGACAACACCTTTGCGACAAACGGTGCGCCCCAAGCGGAAGGAATGAATAAACTTTATTCAAAAATGCAAATTGTCTTCAATAAATTTTACAGCACGAGATATTCAAACTTTTTATTGTGCGGAGCAAGCGGAGTCGGCAAGACGTCTCTTGCCTTGGCGATTGCCAACGACCTTTTGGACAAAAACGTAAGCGTGCTTTATCTTACGTCTTTCGAACTCGTCAATATTTTTCTTGACAAACACACGCACAAGGACACCGCTTTGAGACAACTCTACAATTATGTGCTCGAATGCGAAATGCTCATAGTAGACAACCTCGGCACGGAACCTGTTTATAAAAACGTAACTGTCGAATATCTCCTATCCACTCTCGAAAAACGTCTCGGTGAAAACAAAAAGACAATGCTTATCACTCAACTCAACGCCCCTCAACTCGTAGGAAGATACGGAGAAACTTTGATAAAGAAGTTTGCCGACAAAAAGTATTCTATAAGCGTGGGGTATATCGAGGGCAAAGATCTTCGCAACCTTTAAGATATGCCGCCCGCCTTTGACTGTAAACATATTCTCAAGCGCTATATAATACGCCTGTGCGTACGCAACACGTAAATAAATAATTATAATCAACATATTTATACAATTTAAGTCTTGGGTAAATTGTATAAATAGAGGGTCGCACACATGTGCGTAACACGTGAGTGCTTACGCACACAAGGCAAATACACTGCTAAATAGCATATAAAAACGCTTATCAAACTGTTTTGCAATAATTTCAAAAAAATAATTGACACATAAAGGTCTTTACATTATAATAGATAGGCAAGGAAAGAAAAACCCTTACAAAATTTATGCTAAAGTGGTACAGCTTTAGCTATTAATATGCTAACGTGGCGCAGCAGGCATTTTGCGTATAAAAAACAATCCGGCGAATTGTTTTTAGCAAAATGAACCGCAATGTACCGACAAAACAAATAGCTTTAATGTTTGTTTGCGGTCGGAAGCTGCTACCGTAACTAAAAAATCTATTTATATGCTAACGTGGCGCAGCAGGTAGCGCACATCATTGGTAATGATGAGGTCGGCAGTTCGAATCTGCTCGTTAGCTCCAAAAAGACCGTCCGAAATGGACGGTTTTTTTGTTTGTGCGCTACCTACAAGCCACAATCGTTATTAAGACAATACCGACAAAGGGTTATATTTTGATAATAAATATATACCCTTTCGTTTGGTCGGTATAGAGCGAACCCGACATTTTGAGCAGTATGTACAAAAACCTTTGTGCATACGCCTATTTTGTCGTGGCTATCAAATCCTTAAACAGCTTTGCCTATCTTTACGGGGGCGGCTATCATGCTTGCCCGTTTTGACGGCTTCAGATCGTGGTTCAAAGTAGCAATTACTACCTGATGTCCTATAAGACAATTGTCCCCTATCTCTATACCGCCCTGATCCTGAAAACAACACTCCGAATTGATAAACACTCCCTTGCCGACTTTGATATTCTTGCCGAAGTCCGTGTAAAAAGGAGGGAAAAGTCCGAAAGTTTCGTCTGCTTTTTCTCCCGTAAGCAAAGAAAAAAGCTCTCTCAATTCGTCTTGCGTATGAAATTCTCCGTTGATTTTCGAAGTGATTTTACGTGCTTGTTCCGACGCTTCGTGCATAAGTAAGTGTGCACTGCTGCCACCCTCTATATAGGCACGACTTTTTATTGTTTCTTTGAATTGTTCGATCGTCATACCGTCTTCTCCTCGATTACATTATATAAGCGCATTTTAACTATGTCAAATGCTTATATTTTATAGATTATTATGCATGATATGCATATATTTGCACAATGTACTCAATGTTTTCTGGCTATGAGACTCTGCAACTTATAGGCATATGTTTCATGTAAATTTGTAAGTTTAACAATGAACTGATTAAAGAATTTATAATATATTAATATTTTTTTAATATATTATTGATTTTACACGCACCGTTGTGTATAATTGATTTGAAAGCTATGCTTTCTTTTTTATGTAAGGGGAAATTTATGAACGAAGTTACAAAGAAAAAAATCATTCAATCCGTAATGATTACCGTTTCGGCAGGATTGAACATCTGGGGTATTTTCTCGCTTTTGCAAACCATAGGAACTAAAGTCGGACTCGGCTACATCGACAAAATTCCCAACATCATAGGACGATACGCGCTCGTAATAATTACTATGGCGGCAGGAATTATGCTTATGTCTTATGCAGCAGGCACTTTCAACGGCAAAGTCAAAACCGTCTTTTCAATAGCCGTATGCGCTTACAGCACCGTCATGACAATACCTCTTTTGCTGTCGTTCATACTGATGATACCCGTTGCGGCAGGAGCAAGCCTTCCCGCTTTTCTCAATGATATGGTTGGCGCTATATGCGACGCATTCAAATCGCTGGCAGGTCAAAGCGGACAATACGTAATATATGTGCTGGGTATTTTGATGAGCGTAATATTTTTGGCAGTGCCTATCTTTTCGACATACTGCACTGTCAACGATATCGACCTGATTGCCATAATCAAGGCACGACTTGCCGAGAAAAAAGCGTCTGCCGACGCTTCGTCTTCTATCGCAAACGACTCTGACAATGACGAGTACAACAAAGACTAAACCTTGTCCATAAATCCGAGACCGCCTTCCAGGCGGTTTTCTTTTTGCCGTTTTTATGTCCGATTACGCTTTTTTCAATTCTGCTCGATAACCCCACATATTTGAATATGCATGTTTTCCTCTAAAAAATTGACTTACAAAAGACATAAAACGTTTAAGATTTAAGCACTCATGCACGCACGCTATGCGCATATGACCCTTGATATATACAATTTAAGCCTTATGTAAATTGTATATATCACTAAATATTAATACTAATAAATATATAATATTAAGTAAGCGCATATATTGTACAAACCGAAAAAAAAAGACAAAAATGTAAAAGTTTGATATTTTTTTAACATACTACTTTAATATTTGAAAAACATATGATATAATATTTTTAATCGGTTTATTTTTTATCTCCCTTTGGAGACGTTTTTTTGATAAGGAGGAATTATGGAGAAAAAAAGTGATTTTCACTCAAGCGCTCAACAGACGCAAAAATTAAAAGCCGTAATCGAAGAATCACGCTCTACTCCCGGTTGTCTTATGCATGTATTGCAAGAAGCACAGGGAATCTACGGATATCTGCCGATAGAGGTTCAATCTATGATTGCCGAAGGTCTCGGCATTTCGCTTTCCGAAGTCTACGGAGTTGCCACATTCTATTCGCAATTTTCATTGAAGCCAAAGGGCAAACACCGCATAAGCATTTGTCTCGGCACCGCTTGCTATGTCAAGGGCAGCGACAAGATACTCGAAGAAACCGAAAAAATTCTCGGCATCAAATGCGGCGAATGCACTCAAGACGGTCTGTTCTCAATAGACAGTTGCCGTTGTGTCGGCGCATGCGGTCTCGCTCCCGTAATGATGATTGACAACGAAGTCTACGGCAAGCTCAAACCCGAAATGGTCAAAGACATTCTCGACAAATATAAGGATAAGGAGGCGAACGCATGACTATCAAAGAATTAGACGCTATACGCAAAAACAAAGAAGATTTGATCAAAGTTCGCCGCGTAGTAAAAGAAGAAGGCGAAAAGCTTGCTAAAAAAACCGGCTACCGCAAACAGGTGCTCGTGTGCGGAGGTACGGGCTGTACGTCTTCACACTCAATGCAAGTCATCGAACAGCTTGAAAAATCACTCAAAGAACTCAATATCACCGATATCCTCGTGGTAAAGACGGGTTGTTTCGGTCTGTGCGCTCTCGGACCTATCATGATAGTTTATCCCGAAGGTGCGTTTTATGCACAAATGACCCCCGAACACGTAAAAACCGTCGCCGAACAACATCTCGTCAAAGGCGGTGCTATCGTAAAGGATCTTCTCTATCAGGGAACCGTTACGTCAAGCGGAGATATCATTCCCTTTTCTCAAACCCCCTTCTATAAAAAACAGATGCGTATAGCTTTGCGTAACTGCGGAGTTATAGCGCCCGAAGATATCGAAGAAGCAATAGGCGCAGGAGACTATGCCGCTCTCGAAAAGGTCTTGACGACAATGTCTCCAGACGACGTCATCAACGAGATGAATGCATCGGGACTCCGAGGCAGAGGCGGCGCAGGCTTCCCTACCGGAAGAAAATGGTCGTTTGCCAAGGCTTCTCAAGGCGACGAAAAATATGTCTGCTGTAATGCCGACGAAGGCGACCCCGGCGCTTTCATGGACAGAAGCGTCCTCGAAGGAGATCCTCACTGCGTCCTCGAAGCCATGACCATTGCAGGCTACGCTATCGGCGCTAACCACGGATTTATTTATGTGCGTGCCGAGTATCCCGTTGCGGTAGAACGTCTTAAAATTGCTATCGCACAGGCAAGACAATACGGACTTCTCGGCAAGGATATTTTAGGCTCGGGATTTAATTTCGATATAGAGATACGTCTCGGCGCAGGCGCTTTCGTATGCGGCGAAGAAACCGCTCTTATGACAAGTATCGAAGGTCATCGCGGCGAACCCCGTCCCCGTCCTCCTTTCCCTGCCGTAAAAGGTCTTTTCGGCAAGCCTACCATTCTCAACAACGTAGAAACCTGGGCAAACGTCAACCCTATCATCATGAACGGTGCGGCATGGTTTTCGTCTATCGGAACAGCTACTTCGTCAGGCACCAAAGTTTTTGCACTCGGCGGCAAAATCACCAACGTAGGTCTCGTCGAAGTACCTATGGGTACGACTCTCCGTGAAATAGTCGAAGAAATAGGAGGCGGTATCCCCAACGGCAAAAAATTCAAAGCTGCGCAGACAGGCGGTCCTTCGGGCGGATGTATCCCTGCCGAATGTATAGATACTCCTATCGACTACGACAGCCTTATAGCTATCGGCTCGATGATGGGCAGCGGCGGTATGATCATTCTCGACGAAGATACCTGCATGGTAGATATAGCAAAATTCTATCTCGAATTTACCGCCGACGAATCGTGCGGCAAGTGTACCCCCTGCCGTATAGGAACCAAACGTCTTCTCCAGCTTCTTACCAAAATCACCGAAGGCAAGGGCGAACCCGAAGACCTCGTAAAAATCGAGGAACTCGCCAACCATATGAAACAATCATCTCTCTGTGCGCTCGGTCAATCGGCGCCCAACCCCGTACTCTCGACAATGAGATACTTCAGAAGCGAATATCTGTCGCATATCGTGGACAAGGTTTGTCCCGCAGGCGTGTGCAAAGCTCTTCTGACGTATCAGGTTGATGCGGATAAGTGTAAAGGCTGTACACTCTGTGCCAGAAACTGTCCCGTCAAAGCTATCAGCGGCGAACTCAAAAAACCTCACAAAATAGATACTTCAAAATGTATCAAGTGCGGTCTGTGTATGGCAAATTGCAAATTCGACGCAATCAAAAGAATATGAGAGGTGTGAATTATGGAAGTTAAAACTGTCAATCTGAAAATCAACGGAATTCCCGTATCGGTGCCCGAAGGCACCACTATATTGGAAGCGGCGCGCAAGGCTCATATCGAAATACCTACCCTCTGTTTCCTCAAGGATGTAAACTGCGTCGGCTCCTGCCGCATGTGCGTAGTAGAAGCTACAGGCGCCAGAGGACTCGTTGCGGCTTGCGTCTACCCCGTCGCAGAAGGCATGGAAGTCCGTACTAATACCGAAAAGTGTCGCCAGTCCAGAAAGATGACTCTCGAACTTTTCCTCAGCAAACACAAGAAAAAGTGTCTCTCTTGCGAACGTAACCACAATTGCGAACTGCAAAAACTTTCACTCGGTTACAGCGTAGACGAAGACAGATTCAAAGGCGAAGATTTCGTACTCCCTATCGACACGTCGACCCCTTACGTTGTACGTGACAACGACAAGTGTATCAACTGTATGCGTTGCGTCGCTGCCTGCAAAAAACAGAATGTCAATGCCATAGGACCTATCGGCAGAGGATTCAACGTACATATAGGAAGCGCTTTCGACAGACCTTTGAGCGAATCGCCTTGCGTTGGCTGCGGTCAGTGTATCGTAGCTTGTCCCGTAGGCGCTCTCGCAGAAAAAAGCAATGTGGACGAGGTATGGAGCGCACTCTCCGACAGCACTAAAAAAGTAATATTCTTTACTGCGCCTTCCGTGAGAGCAACTTTGGGCGAAGCTTTCGACATGCCTATCGGTACAAACGTCGAAGGAAAAATGGTAGCCGCAATAAGACGACTCAATCCTCATGCCGTATTCAATATGGACGTGACGGCAGATCTCACTATAATGGAGGAGGCAAGCGAACTCATCAACCGTATAAAAACCAACAAGCCTCTGCCTATGTTTACCTCCTGCTGCCCGGCTTGGGTAAAATTTATCGAACAGACCTATCCCGAATTCATACCCAACATATCTTCGTGCAAATCACCTCAACAGATGTTCGGTGCGCTTCTCAAAACTTATTGGTGCGAAAAACACGACATAGCACCCGAAAATCTCTTTGTTGTAAGCGTAATACCCTGTACTGCCAAAAAGTACGAATGCAAACGTGAAGAAATGAAAGGAGACGTCGATGCGGCTATAACGACAAGAGAACTTGCACGCATGATAAAGACGGCAGGTATAAAATTCACCGAACTTCCCGACGAAGAATTCGACAATCCGTTTGCTCTCGCAAGCGGCGCAGGCGCTATATTCGGCGCTACAGGCGGCGTAATGGAAGCCGCATTGAGAACGGCGGCTCATATGCTTGACGGCGGATTTGAAGTTCTCGATTTCTTTGCAGTAAGAGGTACAAAAGGCATCAAAGAAGCCACTTATCTCGTAGCAGGACATACTCTGCACGTCGCCGCAGTATCGGGGCTCGACAATGCACGCAAACTCCTCGAACAAATCAAGTCGGGTGAAAAGAAATACGACTTCGTAGAAGTGATGTCTTGTCCCGGCGGCTGTGTAAACGGCGGCGGACAGCCTACACTTTCCGACAGCGTGCGCAACTCCGTCGAACTCAAGGAAGCACGTGCAATGGCGTTGTATTCAAGCGACAATCACAACGAACTGCGCCGCTCTGACGATTCGCCCGTAATGAACGTAATATACGAAGATTTCCTCGGCTTCCCCAACAGCCATAAAGCGCATGAGATTTTGCATACGTCGTATGCGCCTCACAAAATTATATAGGCGACCTTGTATAAGGGCGCGCCTTTTCCTTTTATCTTCGACGCTCCTACTCAGTCACGTACAACAAGTACGCTCCTGTCGTAGTCGGTCTTGAAAAAGAAAAAATCACACTCTTCTCCAAGGTCGCACGAAGCGGGTAATATGGTGGCACATATTTAGTTTGATAACAGATAAAAGAATTAAATGATAAAAAAACAAGAGACTTGCAATTCGCAGGTCTCTTTCTATATATAAATCTAAACATATTAATATAAAAAATAATTTATACAATTTACCCAAGACTTAAATTGTATAAATTAGGAGATTAAATGCGTGTAAGCATACGTTATACGCGTATAGTACACACGTTTTGCGCACAAGTGGAATCCAACGTTGACGGATATACCGTTTATCGCACGCTCTGTGTTATCGCTTTGATTGGCGCTGTTATTTCTTTCTCAATGTCGTCCGCAAAGATGCGAATCATAAAATCACGCAAAGAAAAGCATAAAACCAACCCTCCAATAAAGTAGAGAGTGGGTTTAGTTTTTCGTTTATCATAACTGCGTGCGACCGCATAGAGTGGTGTGATTTTGCTAATTTCTAGCGGTTGTCACGAGTCCCGAGCGTACTTGTCGTACGTGACTGCTGTGCACATCTTTTCTCACATACTGCGTGCGACCGCAGAGATTAGTGCAGATTTTTCTTTTTCGAGGTCGCCCGCAAAGGCGCATACTTGTCGTACGTAACTGCGGCGGGCGTACCGATGACAAAAGGAAAAGATGTGCTGATATAAGCGGTCGCCTATACGCTTGCGCCTATAACAGCCTGACACAACCTTGCAATCTGCGTATTATCCATCACCTTTGCAAATTCGTAATCGATATTGCCGAATACGAAATAAGGCACATTGGCTGTGGAGTGACTTGTAAGCGTGTACATAGAATTGTTAAGCTCACTGTCTTTTTCTCCGTTGTACTGAAGTCCGCCGGTTTCGTGATCGGCGGTTACTATAACTATTGTGTTGCCTATCTTCTGGGCATATTCGACGACCGCTTTGATAGTATTGTCATAAGCTTTGACGTGCATGATTGCTCCGTCCAGATCGTTATTGTGACTGCACTTGTCAATGTGACTCTCTTCTATCATCATGAAAAAGCCCTTTTCGTTTACCGATATCTTATCCAACGTTTTGATTGCAAGATCGGCAAGCGTAGGTTTTGCATCGCCTTGATCCTCGAGAGGTATTTCTTCAAAAGAAGCAAAAACCTTGTCTTTTGTCATATCGAGAGTGCTCATACTGTCGAAAAAGCTGTAACCCGCCTTTTCTATCTTTTCGCTCAAAGACGAATATCTTTCGATATTGCTGCCTATGAACACGTCTATATTGCTGGCAAGCTGATCGTCAAGTATTCCGTCGATATCGTTTCTTGAATTTGTATGTGCGGAAAATCCTGCAGGCGTTGCTCCGTCAACACCTTCCGTCGCCAATATCGCAGTGGACATACCGAGTGAAACTGCAAGTTCAGTCGTAGACTGTTTTTCTTTACCGAGATATTGTCCTACGTTTCCGTTGTCAGTCTTGACTCCCGTAGCAAGTGCAGTTGCCGCCGCCGCACTGTCAGTAGCTCCGAAAAGATACCTCGAAAAAGTCGTAACTTCTCCTTTCGTTTGTGCGCTTGTCATAAACAATTCTCCGTATCTTGACACTGCGGCTTTGATATGATTGAATCCCATTCCGTCGCCTATCATAAGTATTACATTGAGCTTTTCTCCGTTATACTCCACTTCGGGTATATTGCCTATTTTTACAGCATGCGCAATGCCCATAAATGCAAATACCGACGCCGTGACGAATATGACGCACGCCAGTATTATAGCCGTGATTTTTATAGCTTTTTTATTTATTTGCATGGTATTTCCCCCCTGTTTTACTAGAAGATATTATAACATATCCGCACGCCATATTCAAGATAGAAGAAAAAATTAGACGAGATTACCATGCAATTAAATTTATTATAAATATAAATTATTTTTTAATATATATATATTTGCGCATTTATATTGACCCGTACGCTTTTTGTATGATAAACTTATAAAGTACTAAAATGTAAGGTGGACATTATGGGAAAAGATTCACAACCTAAACAAAAGGGGCAATTCAGCCAAAAATTAAAGGGCGCCCCCGCAAAACTCAAAAACTTTTGGAACAATCCCCCTCAAGGCAGATACCTTAATCTCAAAGAGATACTTTGTTTCGGCGGAAGCGCTTTCGGTGTAAGCACACTCGTTACCGTCGTATCAGGTCTTATCACTGCTACGCAGATCTCTGAATTGTTTGACATAGACGTTCTGCACGGTCCGTTGATATGTCTTGTGGCTAGCATTTTGGGACTTATCATCCAACCTCTTTTCGGCAAACTTTTGCAGAACACCCAAACAAAATGGGGAAAATACAAACCGTTTATTTTGCTGATGGCGCCTATCTTTGCAGCGTTTGCTATCGCTGCTACGTGGTCGCCCGATTTGATTCGTAATCAAGAATTCAATTCATCGGCAAAAATCGCTTATGCTTATTGCATTTGTACCCCTACGCTTATTATTTGGAACCTTTTCCAAAACACCTTCTACATGATGCCCGGCGTCGTTACTCCCAACCAGCAAGAACGTACAGACATCTGGTCGCCTATAGGTCTCGTAATAGGTTTTTCACCTACAATCATGAACGTACTCGGCAACGCTTTGAGAGGTTACTTCAACGAACAGGGCGCAGAATATCTCGCATACCGTTATATCGGATTTATCTATTCAATACTCGGATTGTTGTTTGTACTCTTGCTTTTCAAGGTTAAAGAAAGAATTATCGCAACTTCCAAAAACTCCGAAAAAGTAGGACTTTTCCAAGGCATCGGCATGATCATGAAAAACAAGCCTTTGCTTATCCTTACGCTTGCGCTTATACTCGGCTGTATGCGTACTACAATCGAAGTCGACTCAGCTATTCTCGGCAAGTTGCGTTATGCTACGGATATTCCTACCGGTCAGAAAGTATTTGCTTCTCTTACCCTTGTCACAGGTTTTGCCGTAACTCCTAATATGATACTCTTGCCGCTAATGACAAGAAAACTCAACAACAAAACCATCATGATTATCTGGATGACTTGCAACGCCGTAGGCTATGCAATATTGGGTATCATAGGCGTAGAAAACATCGCACAAGGCGCATTGAGTGCAGCTTTACTGACAATACTCAGATATATCGCTTTGTTCAACGCAATCGCTTCCTTGCAGCCTCTTATGCTTTCGGAAATATCCGATTATCAACAGCTCAAGACAGGCAAGCGTCTGGAAGGCTTTATTCAGATGTTCGCATACACACTCGTACTTGTATTCACCAACGTAGGATATGTCGTAATAGCTCTTGTAAAGCGTGATATGGGTTATCAGCCTGCAAACTACTTCAACGTACAAACCGTAAGCGATGAGTTGATGAAAATTGCTACCGATTACTTTAATCTTGCTCTGTGGATATCGGCTATATCCGCTGCACTCATGGCAATCGCTATGATATTCTATCCTCTCACCAAAAAACAGCATGCTGCAATCGTAGAAGAACTTAAAAAGAGAAGTCTTGCAGATGCAGGTGAAGACGCAGACAGCGATGAAGTCGTGCTTACCGACGACAGCGGCGCAAGCGTTGTAGTTGAAGATACTTCAGTAGCAAACAATGTTTCCGAAGACGATTCATCTTTGCTTGGCGACGACGTTACAAAGTTTGACGATAGCGAATCGAACGAAGACGAACTTAATAAAAACAACGATTAAAAATAATCGTCATTACAAAAAAATCAAGGCTTACCTCATTCGGGTAAGCCTTTTTTGTTATTCAAACTTATTTTTAACCACGCTCAAATAATATTGAAAAATTATGACGTATGCATTTGCTTTTAATATGCTTAATTATCTTAAAACCGTACAAACTGACTGACTATGTATTTTGATGAATAAAATGATTTTTTTATGATAGAAATCAAAAAGTTTATAAAAGTCTCGCCTTACGACTAGTGCGTATTATGACAATTCGGTACGGCATAAAAAAAGACTGCCCTTAAAGGACAGTCAAGTTTATTGCTTATTTAACGATTAAGCCTTCTTTACTTCATCCAACATTCTAGAAAGTCTAGCAACCTTTCTGCTAGCAGTGTTGGCATGATAAATACCGTCGCTCTTTGCTCTGTCAATCAAAGAAATGGTCTCGGGCAAAAGTTTTTCAGCCGTAGCGATATCCTTTGCAGCAATTGCAAGCTCATACTTCTTGATAGCGTTACGAACTCTGCTACGCTTGGACGTATTAGCCACATTCTCTTTTTGAGAAATCAAAACTCTTTTCTTTTGGGACTTAATATTAGGCATACCTCTCCCTCCGTTTTCGTATTTTTACTAACATATTTTATCATATCAATTTGATTAAAGCAAGGAATTTTCATATATATTTTTGCGCATTTGAATAAATTTGCACTCTTAAGACGTGTTTTTGACGAGCCGACAGGTTTAATTTGGTCAAAACAGTACATAATTTCGGGTATGATTTACACAGATTTGATCATAGAAGCCGCAAAGGACGTATCAATACCCTGCAAAAGTTACGTACAAAAAGGAATAGCCGTGGACGAATGCAATATAGATAAAGTACTTTCTCGAAAAACAGGAAGACGGGAAGGGAAATATATAACACTCTCCCCTACACCCGAGATAAGCGAAAAAAGTATAAGCGGCGTAATCAAAAACTCATTTCTTAAACTTCTACGATATTCGGGAATACACGAAGGAAAACTTCTTATAGTAGGTCTCGGCAACGAAAACGTAATAGTAGACGCTCTGGGTAACGAAGTAACAAAGCACATAGATGCAGGACAAAAAAACGGATATTATCTCGCAACTATCGCCCCGAAAGTGCAAGGACTGACAGGCATAATGTCATTCGACATAGTAAAAGCTATCGTTGAAAATCAATCCCCCGACGCCGTTATAGCCATAGACACTCTTGCGACAAACCGCCTTGAAAGACTGGGCAAATGCTATCAGCTTACCACTTCGGGAATATGTCCCGGAGGAGGCGCCGGCAATCCTCAACCTTGTCTCAACAAACAAAGCCTTTCCGTACCCGTCGTGTCCATAGGCGTTCCTCTCATAATATCTGTAGGCGCTATACTAGGCAGGCACGGTAAAGTCGCAGGTTACTCTCATTATATGCTCACGCCGAGAGACGTTGACTCTCTCGTCAAATCCTGTGCCACGGTCATTGCCGATGCAATAAACGGACTGAAGCGACAACACGTGTAAAATTCTATGCACTTCAAAACCTCAAACACGTCACTCGGCTTTGAATATTGCGCCTACGCAAAGTTTTCAACACCATCTTGAGTCATTTTGGATAAGCCGACTGTACTTTTTGCCGTATATCGCATTACAGCGTTTTAGAGATATTATACGGCAGAAATATAAGCTTAAAAAGTCTCTTATTTTCTTTGCAAACAATATATCTTCGATGATAAACTGAATACAAAACCTCTTTGACTAAAATATACGTCACCTTATAAAAGTCTTTTGATTTAAGTAACTATTTGAATATGACTGACATACAATGTAGTGTAATACGAAAGATGAAATCAAGATACAAAAGTAAAAGCCATAATTTATCCTTCAATACTCAAAAGCCAAAAAAGGTCGGTGCAAGCACCGACCTTGATTGTTTGTAATAATTATTTGTCTTTTCTCAAATCTTATTTCTTTTCTACAAGAACTTTCTTGAGTTTTGCAAATCTGGGAAGTCCGTCCTCCAAAGGAGCCTTGCTGTCGCCTTGAATCAAAGGCAAAGCGTAATCGATGAATTCCTGCGAAAGCATTGTGCCGTCGTTGATGATCCATTCCTTGGGAACTTTCTTTTCTGCGTTAGCTGCCTTTGCAACGCCCATAACGCCCATCTTGCTCTTATATTTGCCGGAAGACATGTCTCTCTTGATGATAACCATCTTGTCAGTCGTACCCTTGACAGCATACTTAACTGCTGCAGCACCTGCCTTGAAAGCCTCCTCAACGTCAACCTTGGAAGCAAGATGTGCGCCGCATCTCTGCATAAGAGAGAATTCGATAGCTCTCGTCTTGCAGCCGAACTTTTCTTTGCAAAGATTTGCAAGAGCCGTTCCTACACCGCCGAGCTGTGCGTGACCAAAAGAGTCTTTTGCAATATTTTCGTTGATCTTTTCAGCGATAAGAGTGCCGTTTTCGTCAGAGATACCTTCGGATATAACGATCATGCACTTGCCGTTGTTTTCCTTCATCTTCTTCTCAACGTCTGCAAGGAACTTGTCAGTGGAGAAAGGAACTTCGGGAAGGTAAATAAGATCGGGACCGAGACCCTTTGTGCAAGCAAGTGCGCTCGCAGCCGTCAACCAACCTGCATGACGTCCCATTGCTTCAACTACAGTGATCATAGGGGTATCGTATACGGTAGCGTCGAGTTTAAGCTCCATAGTAGTGGTAGCTACATACTTTGCCGCAGAACCGTAACCGGGACAGTGATCGGTACCGAACAAGTCGTTGTCAATAGTCTTGGGCACGCCCATAACGCGACATTCCCAACCCGACTTCTTCATATACTTGCTGACCTTGTTGCAAGTATCCATAGAATCGTTACCGCCGTTGTAGAAGAAATAACGGATATTGTATTTTTTGAATACTTCGAGAAGTCTCTTGTAATCGGTATCGTCTACCTTTTCTGCCTTAAGCTTGTATCTTACGCTGCCGAGAGCGGAAGAAGGAGTATTCTTGAGAAGCATGATCTCATTCATATCCTCTTTGCTGATGTCGTAAAACTCTTCATTGAGTACGCCTTTGATGCCGTGAGCAGCACCGTAAACCGCTGTAATACAGTCTTGTTTCAACGCTTCGGTAAATACGCCTGCAGCGCTGGAATTGATGACGGAAGAAGGACCGCCTGATTGACCGAACATACAAGCTCCAACTAACTTTTCCATAAAAAGCCTCCAAAATTTTTATCTGAAATAATTACAGTTTTCTGTAAAACCATAATCATTTTACCAAATAACTCGTATTATGGCAATTCTTTTTATAAATTTTGATAAAATTTTGCTCAAATAAACATCCACCCGTCAAACGGGTGGTTTTTCACAATACGGGCATAGCCCTATGGTACTAGCCACGCCTAAATG
>CALWBV010000010.1 GCA_944376205.1 uncultured Christensenellaceae bacterium | reverse complement strand
GGTGATAAATTTTGTAAATTTCTGTAATAAGTTGTGGTTTTTACACAAATTGGCACTTGAACTTTCTTATATTATATGTTATAATCGTGGGTGTACGCATAAAGGGGATAAAACATGCAAGCGCTGAAAGTAGCTATTGACTTGGGAAGTGACAAAATAAAGGTGGCTTTTGCCTATAAAGACGGTGAAAATACCGTCTACGGTAAACTCGCCGATAAAAACGTAACGGGCAGCGTAGTTACGCCTGCAATTGTATATTACGATGAGGATAATCACAAGTGGCTTTTCGGCAGCGACGTCTACCGAGGTACGGACAGACCTTTTATCACAGTAGTAAAAATCAAAACCCTTTTATCTCTTTTGGCACGTCAAAAGGATAAAGATATCACAGCTTCAAACCGTAAATTTTATTCGGAAGGTTATGACTTTCCAAAATTTTATTTTCCCGTTATCAAAAAGATTTCTGCAAATTTTCAAGAAGCAGTCGAGATGGATATGACTTTCAAGGGCGACGTTACGCCTAAAAAAGTCTGCGAAAGTTTTTTTGTGTACCTTGCGCAGAATATCGTCAAACCTGCAATAGAAAAACTCAAGACGGCAAAAAATATAGAAAGTTTTGACAAAATCGATTATACTCTCGTCTATCCGTCAAAAGCGGGAAAAAACATGATTGATGAGCTTAAGCGCCTTATTAAGTACGCTTTCGGCAAGGAGCCTGCGACAGTTTTGTCGGCGACAAAAGCTTTGGGGCTTTACGCTTATCACAGAGGCGCTTTGAAGAAAAACGAACAACTCGTCATTGTCGATATGGGCGAGGAAGATATTTCGGTAGCCAAATTGTCTTTGAGCGCTGACGGCAATACGGTTTTCGTTGACGGTATGGACGGACACAATCTGCCTATCGAAATAGGCGGCAACGACATAGATTATGCAGTAAGAGACTTGATAGAGAGCCGTTTGAGCGGCAGAGAAACCTTGGGCGTTTCAGACAAAAACGGAGACGTTATAGCCGAAAGAGGATTGCATTCAAAACAGTTTTTGATGTTGACGGAAATAAAAAATGCCAAGGTAGCGCTTTCTCTCCCCGATGCGCTTTATGACAACATATTCAAAGACAAAGTGCCTTTGAGCATTCAAAGAGAAGTCACTATTCAGCAGGACATAACGAGAGAAGATTTTTGCAAGTGTATAGGCATCGCAAACGGAGATAAAATCGCAAGCAAAATCGCCGATTACATAATCAGCGAATTAAATCGCCCCGTAAACGATAAAGTGACCAAAATCGCACTTTCGGGCGGAGTTGTCGAGACCTACGGACTTGTAAAATTTATTAAGAACAGTCTCAAACAAAACGGATTTGAAAAAATAGAGGTCATCACATTTGACGATTTCTGCAACGACGATGACGGATTCAATATTCTCTCATATGAGGATTCTGCGTTTGCGCCCGCTGTCGGAGGAGCAATTGTTGCGCTCATGAATTACAGCATAAAAACTGCGGCTTCGCTGTCATACGGAACATGGCAGTGGAGAACATCGGGAAATAAAAACGAAAAAATTCTTACGTTCTTTCTGGAGAAAGGAACAGAAATTCCTCCTGATGGAAAAGATTATCTGGTGGGATCAACAATTAAGAAAAGAAAAAAAGATGAAACGATTATATGGGAAAAATGGATTGAAAACGATGAGCTTTTTTCCACTACTGCCCGTAAACCTAGTAAAGATTCAGCTCCTATTGTAATAGGAGAGCCTAACAGTGAGATTCGACGTGAACAAGAAAAAGAGATAAATCTCAAGACCGTAGCGGGCGGAAAAGGAAAGGGACGAATATATTTCTATAAGCAGATGTCGGATGGATCTCTGCAAAAGATTGAATTAGGTGATAGGTTACATTTCAAAGAAGGCATCAGAGTCGACGGAGACGGCAGAGCCGTACCTGTTCTTAAAAACGATCTCGACAAAAACGGCGCAAACAACAGTATAAAAACCCGACCTTTCGGCAGCAATGGCATTGGCGAATATACACAATACAAAGATATAATTCTCAAGTTTGACGGAGTAGACGAATTTGACGTCGAAGGCGGAGACTGATAGGAGAAACGAATATGGACAAAGAAAAAAAATACAGTATCGACTGCGTGGACGGAGCGTTTGACAAGGATTTGCAACAAGCGGGTCTATCGGGCGAAATATGCGCTTATGACTCTACTATGGCAAAGATGATGGAATGCATGGAGGAGTTGGACCGCTATGACGATTTTGCAACGCTTAAAATAGATCTCAACGCTTATGAGAAAAAAGATGACAAAAGCGAATACGGAATCAAAAAGACTTATATCCACGATGAAGCCAACAGTAAATATGTAATTTTGCCACATCAGAAGACTGCTGCCGAAAAATTTCTCAAAGAATTGAGAGGATTCGGACTTCTGGCGGACGTCGTAGGCAGCGGTAAGACTTACGAGGCTTGTATCGTTTTGAGTGAACTTGCGGCAAGAGGTAAAATAAAATCCCTTTTGTTGGTTGTTCCCGAACAGGTATATGACGATTGGAAAGGTGTCCTCGAGATAAAATTCGGTATGGGCAAAGGGGTGCTGAAAGAGGTTAAGGAAGCCCGTTTCGGCGAATGTGATGCCGTAGAAGGCACAGATTTCATACGCCCCAAGAGTCCTATTATCGTCAAGGCAGAGGATTTTGCCAATTGGGAAGAGGGCGCTATCAAAGACGTGCTTTTCGATGCGGTAGTCGTGGACGAAGCGCACCATCTCTGTATGGAAGAGGGCAGGTATGCAAAGTCAATGAAACTTCTCTCTCTCATGATGGAGACCAAGAAAAAAGCCAACAGTACATATTGCATATTACTTTCGGCGACTCCTCATTCAGGAAATCTCGACAAGATGTTCAGACTGTGGTATTTTATTCGCTGCAAAGGCGGTAATCCCGATGACTTTGACGAAAAGGAAGATAAATACAGGACGGATAGTTACCGCAAGGAAAAAGAATATTATAAAAACAACGTATGCCGCGGCGCCAATACCGTAGCAGAGTTTATTACGGCAGTTAAAAAGTATGAGATAGACAACAATTTCAACGACGCTTTTGCCGCTTATCTCAAAGCTAAAGGCGAGGAGAAAAACTTTTCCGAAGGCACCGAGGGAGAAAGACAAATATTAAGAGAAAGATTTTTGTCTGACAACGAACAGATAAGAAAGGAAATACTCAAGAGGGTCGCCAGCGCTTATCACAACGGAGTTTTGCGTACCATTATGATTCGTCAGCCCAATAGGTTGAGCAGAAAAAGATATGTTTTCAACACCTACTTTTTCCCGATAACTACGCAGGTATCAGATGAGATTGAATTCGAATATGAAAAGAAAAAGATAAAAGTCAATCTGAACGAAATCAATACAAACAAAGCAGTGTTTGCAGACGGAAAGTATTATTCACTCAAAGAGTATATTCAGAAGTTTGCACGACCAAATGACATAGAGGGACCGCAGGAAAGATATGCCCAACTTTTGGTTTCCGTTATTTTGGGAGCTACGGGTTCGTTTGACAACATAAAACTTTTCGATAAGAAAAATACGCAGGGGTATTATTGGGAGCAGCTGAAACGTAAGAGTGCGGCAGAAGCCGACAATGTATTCAGATTCATTACCAACGGCGCGGATAGTTACGAATATAAAATTGCCGAACTCAAACAGTTGCTCAAAAAGCATGAGGGAGAGAGGGTACTCGTATTTTTCGATTACGATTTGCCTAGGACCAGCAGAGGTTACCGCCAGTGGGAAAAGGTTGAGAGTGCTCTCATGTCGGATAAGAATTTCGCAAAGAGAATCTTGATCGGAAGAGATGAGGACAGAGATGCAATCAAAAATCAATTCGACAAAAAAGAAGACGCCGTTCTTATAATTGAAGACAGTTCGTTTACCGAGGGCGTTAACTTGCAAAAAAGCAATGTCATAGTCAATTTCCAGGTGACTCCCGACCCCTTGGCGATGGATCAGCGCATAGGACGTGTTTTCCGTCTCGGTCAGACCAACGACGTAAAGATATATTCTTTTGCGGATATGAACAAACTCGAAGGCTTTGCGCTTGCCTATTTCAATACAATAGGACTTTTGTCTAGCAATAGCGGCGACGCTACGATAATCGCAGGTAGCAACAACGAAAGAATGGTTGCCGTGAGATGTCCCGCATGCGGCAAAGTCGCATTGTATTCAAAAGAAGAATACGAGGAAAGAAAGAAAAAAGGCACACTTTACTGCATAGCAAAAAAACAGTGCATTCAGGATAATCCCGACGGCACGCTTATGGAGGAAATCAACGTCTATGAGTTCAAGTGTTCTACTTGCGGCACTGCTTTTGTGAGAAATATAGATGGAGGTTATAAATGCATATCCATCAATAACAGTTCTAAAGGCACTATGTGCAATACGGGCGATAAAGGTGACAGAGATTATTATTGCAGCAAACTGTGTTCTATGCTGCACTGTTCGAGATTCAAAAACGAAATGGACGGCAAGTGCCCCGTCATCAATGCGTACCGTCACAATCCTCACACGGCGGCGGTAGAGCTTGCGACGCTGTGCGCAAATTGCAAATGCCAAGCGGGTTGTCCCGTAAAATGCCGTTTCGGCATAGACAAGGACAGCATAAAACAATGCTCGGTGTGCGATTACAGCGAATGCAGACCCAAACCGCACGTCATCACATTTGACGAGAAGTGGACGGCGAGATGTCCCAAGTGTGCAAGCGAGGGAATCAAGGGATATTTGCATCCCGTAGTTGCCCGTACTTTTGCGGCATATATAAGGGCGGCATGGGATTTCAAACACGACGAGGGCGAGTCTTTCTGTGCAAATCTCGAAAAAGAAGCAAACAAGGTTGCGGAGATAAGAAAAATGCTCAAGATGGACAAATAACGGAGGTGTTATGGGAGAACAAACAGGAAAATCGAAGATATATGTCGGGAACGAGTATAAGTCTACTTTTGACAGCATAGTCAAAATGTGTGCAGTCAAAATGCGTTCAGAAGGCTATATACTTCAAGATATAATTGATAAAGCAAATACAAAAGATGGTATAATAAGTACTCAATCTCAAGAATTCATACTTACAAGAGATAAGGACACCCGCAATACCGAGAGCGTAGACGCAAAGATAGATAATGACGGTGCGTCTTGGTTTGCCGTATTCAGAGGAAGCGCTCCCAAGAATCACAATGCGGAATGGTTGGAATTGGTAGAAAAGGTAAAACAGCATTTTCACAAAAACTTTTCGCTTGTCGAATACGCTCCTCACGAGGACAGTACAGATCAAAAAGAGGTCGAAATACACAAGCAGCGTATAGAGGAATTTTTGAGACTTTTTTATCCCGATTACGTATTTGAAGTAGCGGAATGCAAGGGCGAAGAAAAGTCCGAAGACATATACGGAGCTTCGTTGAGATTGGAGATTACCGACGGTACGGGCGAAGCCGTTCCTATACTCGGCAAGGTCTTTTTCAGAAAGACTGCAAAACAAATTATTCCTTTTGACAAAAAAGAAGCCGAGGAAATCAGCAAAAGTCTGTTGTCTTTTGACAAGACTCAAGAAAATTTCAAGCCCTCGCAAAACAGTCGTGCGCTTACCGATACCGTAATAGAGGCGCTCGATAAATTGACAAAAAACAATTTATCCGACGCAAATTCGACAAAATATCTTGACGACTGTCTTGTGCTTGCGGGCGAAACCGATACTTTGACTATAAAAAGCATGGTCGACAGAGGCCCCAACGAAAACGTCAGATTGTATTGCCGAAGTCTTACGGTAATGAATATTTCGCACGTCAAATGGCAAAACGAAAGTTACGATATCAAGCTGGGAGGTAAGACTGTCCTCAAAGCGGTTATCGGCATAGGCGGCAGACTCGATTTGTCTTGCAATAATTGTAAATCGGGAGCTTTGCTTGTCGATTCAGGGAAAATACGTTTTTCTGTCAACCGCAGGGATAAAATTCTCTTTACTTCTTTTGAGAAGGATAACATTCGCATTACTTTTGATGATAAGGATAATTCTGCAATTACGCTCGACAAGATTTTGGAGGAGGTCAAAGAAAGCGGAGTATTCTCATCGCATATCAAAAGAATCAGCTGCCAGGAAAATATACGTGTAGGCAGCTCTTGCGTAAGATACGTATGCAAAGACGATATTGTAGAATTGGACTCCGGTGCAAGGATGATATGCAAATGCAAGAATTGCCCTTATCCGGAAGTTACGTTTGTTTGCGACGACAATGTCAAACGCCTTACGTCGAATCTTGCGTTTGCAAGAGACAAAATGACGTTGGTGCCCAAGTCAAATATTGTGACATGTTCGTGTTGTGGCAGAACTTATTACAGCGATGCAGAACCTAAACCTAAAAAATACATGTGCGATTTTTGCGCTATAGCCAAGACGGGCATAAAGGGCATTGAATACAACGACTATGCAAAAGGCAACAAACTTTACCGAAAGTATGCAGGCATGCTGCCTTTGTCTTTGAGAATGCGATATGCCAAAAACCGCAAATATTGCAAAGAAGACGAAGATTGCATTTTGTTTATAATCGAAAATTCCAAAAAGCAAAATGCAAATATCGTATATAAATTCGACAAGGATAAACTTGGCGCAAAAGGCTTCTTGCCTTCACCTGAAAAAATAGAACTGTAAGGAGGATGAGAAAATGAAAAGCGATTTGTTCAAAGACAACAATGTCGATTATTCACCGAGTACGCTCAAGCGTCTTTCGAGCGACAGGATATTGCTCATCGTATGCGCAGGTATCGCAGCTTTTTGCGATCTTATGACCCTTATAGTTGCCTTGGTAGCAGGATACGGAGCGGTAATATACGCATTTCCACTCATTATGCTGATTGCCGACGGACTTTTTATAGCAGGGGTATGTTTTACCAATTTCCGATTCAGATATTCGCTGGCGCTATGGATAATTTATCTTGCGTTGAGTGCAATATTGACAATACTCATGTTGTCCTTTAACGGCGGATTTTCGGGTTACGAAGTGATGACGATTTCTGCGGTGGCGCTTGCTGTAATATCTCACATAGTATTGTGGGTAGTGACGGCGGTATGCGCATTGGCATCTGATTTCAAGCCGTCTGTTTTGGCAAAGGCGGCATTGATAGCAGTAGTTGCCGTAGCCGTTATTCTTACTTTCAGTTATTCGGTATTTATCGCATCCAACGGTTATTTCGGACAGGGTGAGGACAACGAAGTCAGGGCAGTATTGTTCAGTTATGACGAAGAAAACGGAGGTTACGAGGCTGTCGGCGTTGCGGGCGGCAGGGGAAATAAAACCGTTATTCCTCAAACTTTCAACGGTAAGAAAGTAGTTTCCGTATCTGCCGACCTTATCTTTTCCGACGAATTGAAAAATATAGTCATCGAAGGCAACGAAAAACTCGTTATCAAAGGAACTATCGGAAGCAATCAATTGAGCGATTCCGTGAGCGTCGGTGTGTCGCGTGAAGTGATCGACGAATACAGAAAGGAATTGATAGGCAGTCAAATAGGCGGAGCTATCCAGCTTGCAAATGCCATGTATCCTTCCGATATATCGCAGGACGAAGCGTATATCACTTTCAGCTACGACTGGACGGAAAGTGCGCAGGTAAGACAAGACATTATTCCCACTTGGACAGGTAAAAAGGGAGAAGTATTCGACCTCGGAAATTATGCGTTGGCAAATAATATAGAATATATCGTCAACGGCGATTATACCGATGACGCAAGCCTTCATTGGAGCATGCTCAACAATGCGGGATACGTATTCAAAGAAATCGTTGCAGACGGCAATAATGTCGACGGAAAAACAGTGACTGAAAATATTTACGGCGCAGAGATCTGTTTTGACAAGATATATAAAGTACAAGTTCTCGAGGACAACGACACTCTCTACGAGCCCGACGATACTTTCAAATATACCGTACTTGACGGCAAGACATACGAATACAGATATGTTGCTGAAAGTTGTGCCGACGATTTGTTGGACGAATTGTCCAGAGAAGGTTTTACTCTCAAATGGTATTACGATTACGGCGGAACAAGAGGTCAGATAAACAGCCTTACGCAAATGCTTTCAGACAACTCCTTGCCTGTTAAAGACAGTACGGTTTGCGTTGTTCCCGAATGGTCGCTCAACGCGCCCGACATACAAAAGGTCTTTACCAACAGCCCTACGAATATGTTCGTTTACGGCGACGTAGTAATTTTCGACGTGCAAGCAATCGCTCCCGTGGAAGGCTTTGATTTAAGTTACGTATGGTCGGACGATACGCAGTCGCAGGAGATAGGCACGCAAAAACAAGCAACTCTGTCGAGAGTTACTCCCGACAGAACGGGCAGATTCTCCGTAACGGTCAAGGCGTCGTCTTCGCTTACTTCCTTGACGTCCAGCGTTGTGGATTACATCGATATCAATGTCGACAAAAAAACTGTCAGATTTTCATGGAGCTTCCCCGAAAGCGCCGTATATGACGGTACACCTAAACAGGCAGTATGCGATTATGTGACAGAAGATTTGATAAGCGGCGACAGTCTCTATTTCACTACCGATATAGTTGCCGTGACGAATGCAGGTACTTATACCAATAAAGCTACGCTCACAAATGACAGCGCAGAATATTACAAGACCGACACAAGTGCTTCGTATACTTACAGCATCGCTAAATGTCCTGTTGTCTGCGTGTGGGATGAGAGCGAAATAGTTTACAACGGAAGCGTTCAGCACCCTGCGGTCATTTCGCTGACCGATGCGGTTTCGGCAGAAGAGGCAGATGTGATTGAATCGTTGGCATACAGTTTGTCGGGCGGTATTAACGCAGGCACATATACGGTAAGAGCAAGCTTGCCAGTAAATTCCAATTACGTTATCAAGAGCGACGGCTCAAAAACTTACACTATCGCCAAAAAGGAAGTCTCTCTCGTTTGGCAAGAGCAAAGCGAGTTTGTATTCAACGGCGAATACAGTTATCCCAAAGCTACTGACATTACGGGCGTACTCGAAGAAGATATGAATGTAGTTTTCGGTAATCTCGTATATGAAGGCTACGGCAGAAATGCAGGCGAATATACGGTAAGCGCAAAGTTCGGGGCAGGATCTTCCAATTATACTCTCATAGGAAGTACACAAAAGATTTACAGCATTACGCAAAAGCCTATCAACGTCAACGCTTTGGCAACAGACAAAGTATATGACGGCGAAGCAGGCGGAGAATTCAGCGTAAGCGTATCGGGACTCGTAGGCAGTGACACTCTCGCTTCTCTCGGCACCCCCGTTTACGGCGGCAATGCCGTAAGTGCGGTATATGTGGGAGATTACACATTGAGCGTAAGTTTCGAAGAAAACGCAGTCAACAGAAATTACGATATAACATATACCCCCGATACTTTCAGTATCTCAAAGAAAACCTTGACGGTCAATGCCTTGGCAACCGACAAGGTTTATGACGGCGAAGCGGGCGGAGTATTCAGCGTCAGCGCATCGGGACTCGTGACCAAAGATACTCTCGAATCGCTGGGTACTCCTCAATACGCAGATGACGCAGTCAGCGCAATAAATGTAGGCGATTATACTTTGAGCGTAAGCTATGCCGAAAACGATATCAATAAAAATTACGACATCTCTTATGTGACGGATATATTTACGATATCTCAAAAGCAGCTTACCGTCAACGCAGTCGCAACAGACAAGGTATATGACGGAATAGCGGGCGGAGAATTCAGCGTAAAAGCAACAGGCCTTGTGACGAAAGACACCGTTGAATCTTTGGGCGTGCCTCAATTCGGCGGTGATGCGGTAAGTGCGGTAAACGTAGGCAATTACACATTGAGCGTAAGCTTTGAAGAAAACGAAATCAACAAAAATTATGCTATTACATACAATACGGACACGTTCACCATATCGCCCAGAACGCTTACTGCGGAATGGTCGGGTATAAGCGAATTCGAGTATGACGGAAATACGCATGCGCCTTATATTACAATCAACGAGTCGGAATACGCTCAACAAGTCAAAGTCGTATATACGTACTACACGGCAGAAGACATTATTCTCGAGGGCGCTCCGATAAATGCCGGTTCGTATAAGGTGAGCGCAAAACTTGCAGACGGATATACTAATTTCCTCTTGTCGGGAGTAACTCAAAAGAGTTATACTATAAATAAGAAACAGCTTACCGTGAGCGCAGTCGCAACAGACAAGGTATATGACGGAACAGCGGGCGGAGCTTTCAGCGTAAAAGCGACAGGACTCGTGACGAAAGACACCGTTGAAGCTTTGGGTGAGCCTCAATTCGGCGGTGATGCGATAAGCGCTGTCGATGCGGGAGAATATACTTTGAGCGTAAGCTTTGAAGAAAACGAAATCAACAAAAATTACGCTATATCTTACGAGACGGATACTTTTGTTATTTCTCCAAAGACGATAGCGGCAATATGGTCCGACGAGACCGTGTTCGATTTTGACGAGTCAACGCACGCACCTTATGTTGTCACAGAAGGTCAGGAATATGACGGACAAGTAACCGTCAGCTATACTTATTATACGATTAGCGGCGAAAAACTCGAAACCTTGCCTTCGCAAGTCGGAGAGTATTATGTCGAGGCAAAAGTCGAAAGCAAAAATTACGTATTGAGCGGTTTGAGAAAAGATTTTGAAATACGTGATGCCGAGGAGGTGCAAGAATGAAGTGCGGAAATTGTAAAGATAAGAAGGGCGCAGCTCTCGATATAGGCAGACCGCTTGAATTGTATGACGGCAGATGGTGCTGTCCTAGATGTAAGAAAGATATCTTTCCCGAAAAAAATTGCGAATTTGTGATAGACGCCGAAAACAGAGAACTTTTCGTAAGGTCGGAAGAAGCATATTATAAGTGGTTGACTTCGACAAACGAAGCAAAAGCCATCAGATTCAAGTATCTCGATAAAGCGTTGAACTTATGCAGCGAAGCGGCTTTTGCGCTTCATCCTGCGGCACTGATGCGTATGGGCTACTATTATGAAAACGGATATATGGATTCAAGCAAAAGCCTTAAGGACAGATGGAATGCGGCTTATCGCTATTATAAGGCAGTATGTTACAACGTAAACAGTAATGTCAGAACGTCGGCAGAAAAAGATCCTTCAAAAGAAGGACAGTTTGGAGACGCTTTGACCGAAATAAAACTCGAATGTGCCGTAAGACTTGCGGCCATGCTCGATAATCCGCCCAAAGAGGTAATCGACAGAATAAAGAAAGACAAATTTGACGGATATTCTAACATCAATGAACTTAAAAACGATATATATGCGAAAATAAAAGCGCTCGGCGGAGAATACAAAAGTGAGGCGTCTAAAGAAATAAAGGTAAACGAAACAAACAATTCCGATTTTGCTTTTTCTGTATGGCGTTCGTGCTTTGACGAAGAGAGAGCTCCGTTGTTTGCCGTTTTCAGACTTTCGGCAAGCGAAGCAAAAGATTTCTTGTCAGGCAAGGGAGAGTTTTCCGTTTTGAAAAAGATAAGCAGAGATACTTATCTGAAAATTGCCCAAGCGGACGCTAACGGCGGAATAGGTCCGCACGGTTTTGAGACGAAGAAAAACCTTGCCGCTGTCACAGAATATGTCGGAAAAATTCCGTCCTACGGAATATATATGATGATATTCAACGGCAAAGGCAGACACAGATATCTGAAAAAACATCAGATAAGCAAAATAGCAGAGTGTCTCGGCAAAGATAACGATGAGTATTTAAGACGGCTTATACGTAAAAAACACTATAATTCAAGTGTGTTTTACGATGACGATATATACATATTCAAAGATAAACATGCATCCGTGAAAAAAGCAGTGGAAAAATTCATCAAAGACGTGTGTGAGGAGAATTGAGATGTCACAAGTTGGGAAAATAGTAGAATTACTGGACGCAAACAAAATCAACTATGCCAGAAACTTTGAAAATATCGAAAGAAACGGATATGACTCTGATGAGTGTCAAAGATTTTCTTACGAGATAAGAGAGGAAATTGAGGAGATATTGCACCTGGGATTTGATAACGGAGGATTTACTCCCGACATGAAAAACGCTATTTTCGAACTTACCGAAATAGCCGTAAAACTCTCTGCATACAAGGCGGTAAACAAACTAAATTCATATATCAAAGAAAAAAATAAAATAACCGATAAATTCAAAAATTACAAAGGAGAAAAAAATATGGTCAACGTGAAAGACGAGGTTTGCAAATTTATTGACGATTCTATTTTGGGAGTAAATAATCTTATATCTCAAGAATCAATAGAATCAAGTAAGCAGACTCTGGAAGAAGCAAAAGATTTGCTTGAAAAGTTGCAGCAAAAAGTAAATGAAGTGTACGACCAGGCATCTCAAAAAGCTTTAGAGTATGCAAAAGCCATATTGGGAGACGGAAAAACCGGATTAATAGCTTGGCGTGAAGATGCCGCCAAAGGTATTTACGGAACGCATCGTATACAAAAACTTTTCAAAATAGTTGAAGAATGGTGCGCAGTAAAATCAATTGGCAAGCCTGTTAAGGAAAGAGATTTTGAATGCATAAGATTTAAGAAAGATGCATTCTCAAGAGTATCTAATATGCAAGATACAATTGTTGACGGAGACATGTTCTTTAGGTCAATTAAAGATAAAATCAAGAGGACAAAAGATGAAATGTCTGGTTATATTCAGACGATCAGACAGATGCAAGCCGATATAGATGAAAAAGAAAACGAAATGCAGGATTTGATTGCTAAATCGGATAGAGGCGAAATAAGCATTGATGAATTCAATTTAGAAGCGCAATATTTAGATGGTGAAATAGAAAATAAAAAATTAGAAAAAGAACATTTTGATAATGCTTTGAGAGTTATACAAAACAATGTTTTTGCGGGTAACAGACTGATAAACCAAATCAGAGCATTGGAGTTTTATTACAGATTCTATCAAAGAGAACAACCTGCATTTTTCCAAACGTTGTTCGGACCTGTTAATTTTAGGTCATTCATGGACGTATTGGACAACAGTATTGACCAACATGCTATAAATGACACTTTGGTTTATATCGATAATATGTTGGAAAATATTAAAAACCAAACAGCAAGCCGCATGCAAAGAGATATTCTTTTTAGTAATCAGTGGAATAACTATAAAGCTACCAATAATATACAAGCAAGAACAAATTCCTCTCAAGAAGATATGGAAAATCGCAAGCAGCAAGAAGCTGATGATATTAAGAAAAAGTATGCAAGAAAGACAATTAATTCAGTGTCGGTATCTAAAAACGAAAGTACATCAGAGGAAACTGAAGAAAAAAATCAAAAGAAAAGCGGCATAGATGATATTATATTCTAAAAAAAGGAGATAAAAAAATGGCAAAGAATGAGCAAAAATCATTGCAACTTGAAGACAGTTGGAGTAAGCTGGACCAAAAAATGGAGAAAAAACTAAAAGACGCTCAAAAAAAGGCAGAGCTTGCCGAAAAGAAAGCCGAGCTTGAAGATCAAAAGAAAGAATTGCAAAGTCAGCTTGCATATTTTGCGCAACAACTTGTAGAAAGTGAAAAAGAGTGCGGCGAAGAACATTTTAAGACGCAAATGTTGAGATCTTTTTACGATGTGTTATTCAATCTGCAAGAGGTTGTAACAATCATAAGCGACGTGGCGCTCGCTATGAATGTCATAAGCAGCACAATGGAAATTATCGATGGCAGTTTTGATAGCTGTATGAATGCTATTGGAAGTATGTTTAACGTCGATGTAAACAAAAGATACGGCTTTTTAGCAAGAGTAAAGAACAATTATAAGATTAGAAAGGCTACTTCAAATGTCAGAAACAGATTAAAAGGCATCGGTAGCACAATCAAAAATATAAACGGCATGACAAACGGTCTCTTGAAAGCATTCTCAAAATTTGGCAAGGATATCGGCAAAAGCTTCAAAAAGCGCAATTCAAAAAATATTAAAGTTGATGCAACTGCAGAAAGATCAGAAAAATATTTGCAAAAAGTCCGTGACGAATATGACAAAACGCACAGCACAGATACTTCCGCTTCTCCTGCTGACAGCAGCGGTAACAGCTCAAATCCCGGCAATATAGACGATATTACTTTTATGTAATTTATGCGGCAAATAGGTATGCCGACAAGTTAATTGCCGACATACCTGATGACATATAAGGATGGATAGGAAAAATAATGTTGGAAAACGAAAATAAACACATAAGCAAGGATGAGCAAATAAAGCAAAACGAAGATAAAACATTCACTAAAAAAGACTTCGATTTTAGAAAACTTGAATATAAAGCACACGTGAATAATATTGCACGTAAAGTTGTCGAGAATGAAGAAAAGCTTGGCAAAGACAATCCTATCACGTGCATGCTAAAACAATTCTATGATTTACAATATTGCCTGTTGGACTTTTTAGAGATGATATCTTTCGATCAAAAAATTGCTGATTCTATAATGGAAACGATGGATATCGTGGACGACGCTTATGAATATTTTGAATATGTTTTTGATGTGGAACTTCAAATTCACGGTAAGTGTAAATTAAAAACAAAAATGGAAATACGAAAATATACTCGAATAATCCAAAAAAGAATGAAATCTCTTATAGATAGTATTTCATTCTACGGAGCAATAGAAAAAGGTGCAAAGGATAAAGTTATGGCAGACTATCAGAACCAGGCAGAGAAAGAATTGCAAAAATGCCGTGACGAGTATGATAAAAAGTGCAGTGCGGATACTGCTTCTGCATAGTATATAAATTATAGGTGGAATTATGGCGGAAAAAGAAAAGAAAAATGTTGAATCGACAATCGAACAACTTGAAAAAGAGTTTGGCACCGTCACAAATGAAATAAGAGGTATTTTGGGCGGCAAAAAAGATAAAAAAGATTTGTCGGATGACGAAAAGATAAAATTAAGACAAAAGTATTTTCAGGCGGCACAGCTTGCCCTTAAGATTTCCGAGAGAAGTACTGACAACGAAAAGAGCGCTAAATACAGAGAGAATTATCAAAAACTCACTGACGTTGCGGCAAGTTACGGTTCGGTCATTAAGAGCAAAGTGCCCGACACCACACTTGAAGACGTAAAAGGACTCGACAACGTTAAGGCGCTTGTCAAAAGTTTTATATTTATGGCACAGCACCCCGATATTCTCAAGTATTATCATATCGAGGGCGGTCTGGGAATGCTTATGTACGGGGCACCCGGCACGGGTAAGACTATGTTTGCCGAGGCTATAGCGAATGCCATGAAACTGCCGCTGTTTATTGTTACGCCTGCGGATATTTTCAAGTCGTACGTAGGCGAGTCCGAACAGGCAGTAAAACAGATATTCCAGGAAATCGACGCTTGTCCCGACGGAGCGATATTGTTTGTGGACGAATGCGAATCCATTTTCAGCCGAAGAGGACAGGATACAAAGGATTATAAGGCTGCAGTCACGACGGAACTTTTACAGCGTATAAACGGTTTTGGAGTTGACGGGTCAAAACGTATTATGATAGGTGCGACCAACCGTCCCGACGTAATCGACCCAGCATACTTGAGATATAAGAGATTTTCTCATTTGGTACACGTTACGCCGCCCGATAAAGCTGCTATACGTGCCATAATTGAGGGAAAAATAAAAGGCATCGAGCTTTCGGGAATTACGCTTGACGATATTGTCGAGGAAACGCAGAGACGCACCCACAGGGCTGACAGCGGAGAAGCCACGGCATATTATTCTGCGGCGGATATTTGCGGTATAGTAGAAGAAGCCTGCAGATTGGCGCTTGAAAAGATTCAAGCAGAAAAAGGCGACAAGCCTATACCTTTGACAAAAGAGATGTTTGACAAGGCTTTTGTTAAGATCAATCCCAGTATTTCAAGGGAGACTTACGAAAGATACGTTAATTTTTCAAGGGGTAAATAGAGCTTCACAAGTGCGTATTCCACGCATATATGCGTATGCATGTACACGTGAAGAGATTAATTTATACAATTTAAGCCTTATGTAAATTGTATAAATTATTATATTATAATATATAGCGGCATGTAATCCTTTTGTGTGCTTTTTGCATGAAAAACGATTTGCTGCTTGACTACACACGATCTAACCGATTAAAATATTCTTAAGAGTCAAAAAGGGAAAGATGAAAGGTATGAAACTCAAACTCAAGGAAAAAATATTTTACGGTCTTGGAGATTTGTCTGCGAACATTATGTTTGCGGCAATCTCTTTTTATTTGCTTTATTTTTTCGTCAATGTCGGCGGACTTAAAGCCGAACTTGCTTCCGCAGTATTTATCATTGCAAAATTCTGGGATGCGGTAACCGATTATATGATGGGAAGAATAAGCGACAAAACCAAGAGCAAGTGGGGCAAGAGAAGAGTATATATGTTGTTCGGTGCAGTACCTTACGGACTTGTGTTTTTGTTGTTGTGGGTTGCGCCTTTCGACGCCGACGCACAGGTAGGCAAGATGATTTATTATACGCTTGCATACATGTTGTTCAACACCACATGGACAGTCGTTTACATTCCTTACAACGCAATAACGGCGAATATGACCGACAACTATGACGAACGTACTTCGCTCAACGGTATAAGGATAGCGCTTGCCAACGTAGGCATAATTCTCGGAGCAGCGTTGTTTGCATTGTTTGCCGACGGACAGGAAAGTTTGTTTTATCAACTGTTCGGCGACGCAAGAAAAGCATATATGCTGTCCGCTGCCATATTTGCTGCCATATCTATCGTGATAATGCTTTTGTGTGCGGCAAACATACACGAGCGTGTGGACGTCGTAGAACAAAACGACAAAGGATTTTTTGCCACGCTCAAGGAGTTTTTCAAACTTCCCGAATTTCGCAATATATTGATGTGCTATCTGTTGAGTATGGTAGGATTCGATATCATAATGGCGGTATTCATGTTTTTCATCAACGATTCTCTGGGATTTGCGGGCGGAGCCATGGCAATGGTATTCGTTGCTATACCTCTCGTGTGCGCAATCGCTTCATCGTTTGTATGGGTAAAACTCAGTGAGAAATTCAACAAACACAAGGTCTACACAATAGCATGCATATATATGGCAATTGTATTGCTTGCGGCGATTTTCGTGCCTGCAAAGACAGTATGGACGACGGTGCTTTTGTGCGTTTTCGCCGGTTTCGGAATGTCGGCGATACAGATATTACCTTACGCAAGCGTACCCGACGTAGTCGAAATTGACGAGTATGTCAACGGTACGAGACGAGAGGGGGCATATTACGGCATAACGCAGTTTATGTATAAGGTCGCAAACGGTGTTTCTATTGCGCTTGTTTCGGCGGTCCTCGGCGCATTCGGTTATGTCGAGAGCATGGACGGCAGCGTAATTCAACAGCCCGAAGCGGCGTTGTCGGCGGTCAGAGTTGTGTTAGGTGTGTTGCCCGGACTGATTTTTATCATTTCAATTATCTTTTCGCACAGAGCGAATATCAGCAGGGAGCGTTTTGCTCAAATAAAAGCCGAACTTGAAAAACGTCGTGCAGAAAAAACTCAACTTGCACTTGAGACTGCCGAAGAAGCCGAGGGAAGTGCCGCTATGCAAAGCACGGAAGAAGAAGGGATTTCGGACATTTCTGTTTCGGATAAAGAAAACGAAGATCGTAATGATAAATAGAATAAACACTAAAAAAACGACCGCAAGGTCGTTTTTTTGTTTGAAGTCTTTTAAGCTTTGCGAGCGATTCCCAATTTATTTGCTACTTGCATGAGCCTCTCGATATCCTCGGGGTCTTGTTCGCCGTGTATATCGGGCGCGACGTTGACAACGAGAGAATTCGAAGCGCCGACAAGCAATTTATATTTGTCTACTATAAAATCGGCGTCTACCAATTTGTCATTGCTGTATTCAGGGTCCCAAAACCAGTTGGACATATTGCGAATACATATAGTCGCTTCAAAGGGTAAATAATACGTGTTGCCTTTATAGGTATAAAGTTTGGGATCGTCTTCTCTTGTGAAGTGCGGATCCCACAATCTGAAATCCGAAGGGAAGTATCTTATCGGCATACCTTCTTTATAATTTTGCGGCTGGAATTTTTTCATGGTTTTTTTTGACCAAGGGTATCCGATCGTTAGATTTACAGCGGTAGCGCATTGAGGTTGGAGTGAATGCGCTAGGTCGTAGAGTTTGGGTATATTCCATTTTTTTGCACGTTTATCCCAACCGCCGTCAAGCCACAGTTCGGCTATCTCGCCGTATTTTCCGCCCATCAACTCTTTGAGATGTCCTGACATGTATTCTACATATTTTTCGTCGTCTTTATAGCATTTTTCGTGCCTGTCCCAGAGAGAGTAATAAAGTCCTAGTTTTATATTGTATTTTTTGCAGGCTTTAGCCACTTCGTATATTACGTCAGTCTTGTTGGGAGAACAATTTACGCAATAATCTGTGCTTTGGGTGTCCCACAGGCAAAAACCGTCGTGGTGTTTTGTGATGATGATTACATAATTCATTCCCGCTTCGTAAGCGTTTTTCACCCACGAATCGGCATTGATAGCCGTAGGGTTGTAGGAATTGACAGCAAGCTTTCCGTCTGACCACTCGGTGTTGTTGAACGTGTTTATTCCGAAATGGATAAACATGCCGTATTTGCGGTCTATCAGGTTTTGCTGGCATACGTTGGGTTTATTTCCGGGCAAGAGTGTGATCATATGTACCTCAAATGTCAGAATTTCAGATTATCGTCGCTTTTGGTGTCATCTTGTGTTTTGTAGCTTGTTTTATATCCCGTATTTTCGTCGGGGCGAAGTGCGTTGGGATAATTGATATCCGTCTTGATATCGAGTGCGATTTTCTGAAATTTATTGGCAAGATTATAGGGATTGGGAAGATCCCACAGCACGTAAGCGTGTTGATTGCACTTGATATATATGTCGCCGACTTTGCATATTTTGTCAAAGAGACCTACCTTGACGTTGACGCTTTGGATGTCTGAATAGTAAATATTTTGCACGTCAATGCCTATAAGACCTGTCTTGACAATGATACGTTTGTCCGTAAAGACGTATTCTATGTTTTTGTGCCTTTTTGAAGCCGTAATTATATTGTATAGCCATATCCACACGGGAGCGAGGTGGAAAAGCAAAAATACAGCCATTCCGATAATTGCTCCGACGGGCAGCTGACTTGCAAATTTAATGATAAGACCTATCATCGTACCGTCAACTGCAAGCCATATAAGCGCAAAAGGCAACATCTTGAGTACGTTGGACATTACATACGCTTTTTTGTTGGGTTTGCCTTGCCAAAGCTTTTGTTCGTTTTCTCCGATCAGAGAGTCGATATCGAAATCTTTTGGCGTTTCTTCATTTGTCTTGAAATAATTTTCGTCGAATTTTGCCATATTTATCTCCTTAACATGATTGTATCATAACTGCATGAAAAAGTAAATATTCAATATAGAATGAAAGACCATATATTTTGTGTTAATTTGTTTGTAGGTTAGTTTGACGCAGGTTTTTTCAGACGAACCGTATATCCACATAATGCGTCTGTCCGTCAGAATATATCTCGTAAATTTGTATCTCTTGGGAGCGCACAGCAAAAAGAATATTGCCTTAAGCACGTTGTAAGATATGAGCAGTACGGGTATAAAAAGTACTACGGCTGCAATTATTCCTATTGTTCCGAAAGGACGGTAGTAGACCAAAACTCCTCCGAACAAAGCAAATACGAAGGAAAACAGACACGCCAAAGGCAGTTCTCCGAGTATGGGCAAGAGTATGGAGGAGATGTAATCTTTGTATTCGGGCTTATAAGAAAGATATACTTTTCCGTTTTCCACACGAATTATTTTACGTCTTCGTATTTACTAGGGGCTAACGGCTCGTTGTCAAACTCTCTTTCTTCGGGATCATTCTCGTCGGGATCGGGCGAGAAATCGTAAGGCAGATTATTGTTATACGAGTATTCTTCGAAGTCGCAGTTTTTTTCGTCGTCTTCTAGAGTCGGCATTGATTCGTATTCGTCGAATTCTTTTAAGCTGTCAAAAAAACTTTTCTTTTTTTCGTTGATTTTTTATTCATTCTTATTACCCTGATATCATATTACGTTGATAAATTAATTATAACGGTTAATTTTTGCAAAGTCAATATAAGGCTAAAATTTTGAGTAATTTCCAAAAAGGGTATTCAATTTCGATTTTTAATGTGATATAATATAAACGTAACAAGCGGAGGTAAATTATGAAAAACAGAATTATCACTATTTCAAGACAATTCGGCAGCGGCGGCAGGACGGTAGGCAAAGAAGTAGCCGCAAAACTCGGCATACCTTGTTATGACAACGAACTTATCGAAAAGGTCGCAGAAGAAAGCGGACTTGCCAAGGAATACGTCGAGGAACACGGCGAATACACGGCACACGGAAGTTGGCTTGCCAATGTGCTTGCGGCGGGAAGAACATACAACGGCATATCCAATCAGGATTATCTGTGGATTACCCAGCGTAAAATAATCATGGAACTTGCACAAAAGGAGTCGTGCGTAATTGTCGGACGCTGTGCAGACTATATTTTGCGTGACATCGCAGATTGCATAAAAGTGTACGTGCATGCGGATATGGACAAAAGGGCCGAACGTATCGTCAACCTTTACGGCGAAAGAGAGGATTCTCCTATGAAACGTCTTAAGGATAAGGATAAGCGTCGTGCGGCATATTATCAATTCTATACGGAAATGGAGTGGGGCAACGCAAATAATTACGACGTAGCGCTTGACAGCGGTACTTTAGGTATAGAAAAATGCGTTGACATAATCGTTGATATCTATAAGACCAAGCCGCCCGTAGAGTGAGCAAAAACATAAAAAACGCAAAAAAGAGTGGTATAAAGCCCGCCTGAAAACGGGCGTCCACTCGGATATTGTCTGAAAAAGCGTAAAATTAATTAAAAAAAGTGCTTCAAAAGCCTTGATATTTTCCGATTTAGAGGATATAATATAGAAGCCTTGAGAGAGAAGCAAGTATTCATCAAGCGCAATTACAGACCAATCGAGGTGTAGCGCAGGTTGGTAGCGCGCACGGTTAGGGACCGTGAGGTCGCAAGTTCAAGTCTTGTCACCTCGACCAAAAAAGAAGAGTCGCAAAGCTCTTCTTTTTTTATGCTTTTTAGTTTCAACAACTTAATTAATATTTATTGACGCCTTAAAATTCGATACTGTCGATAAGTTCTTCAAAAGTAATATTAAAGATTTTCAATATTTTTACGATATTATATAGCGAAGGCTCAACCTTATTGCACTCCCATTCACTCACTCGCTGTTGAGTAGTTTGCATTTTTTCGGCAAAGTCTTTTTGACTGATATTGTTGATTTTTCTCAAAGATTTCAAGTTTTCACCGAGGCTGCTCATATAACAATTATACATTTAATATAGTGTAAAATTATTAATATACACTAAATATAGTGTTATATTGATTATGACAAAATAACTTAAATATATAAGGGAAATTATATGAGCGAAATCTATGAAATGTATCTTGATGCTTGTGCCCATGCAGACGAAAGGGATGAAATATTAGGTCATATGGCGGGATTTGTGGCTTTTATAACAATTGCCAATATAATATTGATTTGTTTTGCTATTGCATTTGTGCACACAACGTTATTTCTTGCACTTTCATAATTGCAATTGTAGTAACATCTATCAATATTTTGCGTGTTCTTATAAGAGGACTCGAAATGGACGGTTTGGGCGTAGGTCTTATAAAACTAATTGTATCACTTGTGATATTTGTTGTTGTTTTGTTTTAGATTTATTCATCAAATAAATTTTGTTGTTGCTGAAAGGTTTGCTGATAAATCCGTTAACAAATATCTTTGGTATTATGCGGTTAATGTTGCCGTGCTGGCACATTCAACAATAACAAGATTTATATAATGAAAATAGTATCAATGCCTATTTATGTTTTGGACGGTGCAATTTTAATTAATATTTCTAACTTTAATTCTCTATTGACAACCCCTGCGTACGCATATTATCATATAAACGTACGGGGGATTTTATGAAAAGAAAAACAATAATTGTATTATCGCTTGTTTTGACGCTTTGTATTTCGCTTGTTTTGAGCGGTTGCTACGCATTTATAAAAATACCTGACGAACATTATGAAACAGCGCAATCTACGCTTATCAATCCAAATGCAGACGAGTGCGCAGTTGAGCTTATGGAGTATCTCAAGAGCATATACGGCAAGTACACTTTGAGCGGACAATATATCAACGAATACGAAAATTTCGACCTCCCTCAATTCAGGCAGGACCCCGAAGATCCCGACAGTTCGAGGACGGTATTCAAAGCCAACGAATTGCAAGCCGTTTACAGCGTTACGGGCGCATATCCTGCACTTTTGGGGCTGGATATATCGGGAGTTGAGTGCGGAGCAAGATGTTTTACTTCCGAGCAGGCGCTGGAATGGCACAATTCAGGCGGTATCGTCACGATATGCTGGCATTGGACGGTTGATAACATGGACGGTAAACCGCGTGCTTTTTATACCGAACAGACAGAATTCGATCTTGCCGAGGCGCTGAAAGATAAAGACGGTAAACTCTATAAGGGTTTAATCGAGGATATAGACGCAATTTCGAGTTATCTCAAGACTTTGTCCGAAGAAGGTGTTCCCGTGCTTTGGAGACCATTGCACGAGGCGAGCGGAGGTTGGTTCTGGTGGGGTGCCGGCGGTGCAGACGCATACAAAGAGCTTTGGAATATCCTCTACGACAGAATGACAAACTATCACAAACTCAACAATCTGATTTGGGTTTACAACGGACAGGATCCCGATTGGTACGTCGGCGACGATAAGTGCGATATCATAGGAGACGATCCTTATTATCCCGATAATTCGAGGAAAAAATATCTTAAAGATACGGCAAACTCCACACGATTCAAAAAGTGCTTTGCCGCAAGCGAAAACAAGATGATAATGATGAGCGAAAACGATTTTATTTTCGACATCGACAAAGCCTTTGAAGAAAATACCAGATGGCTGACTTTCTGTACCTGGTGCAGAGAATTCGTATGCGTTTACGAGCAGGACGAGGATGGCAATTCTTACACAACTCCCCGTTACAGCGCAATGTGCAACACCGCCGAAGAACTCAAAAAAATATATGATAACGAAAAGGTGCTTACGTTAGAAGATATGAAATGATAGTTGCGCCGAATTGCTTAAGAAAGATGATGAAAAGAGGTTAATATGAACGAAAATCTTTTTACGGGCAAGGCAAAATTTTACGATGCTTACCGCCCCGAATACGCAAAAGGACTTTACGATTATCTTTGTGCTTCTATGGATAAAAAAGCCGTTATTGCCGATATAGGTGCCGGTACGGGAATATTTGCACTGCCGCTCATAAAAGCGGGATACAGAGTTTTATGCGTCGAACCTAACGACGATATGCGAAGTGTTTTGCAGGAAAAAGCAGCTTTGTACGGCGGCTGCGAAAGTATTGCCGCAAGTGCCGAGAACACAGGCATAAGTCCTAATACTTTGGATTTGGTGACGGTGGCACAGGCTTTTCATTGGTTTGACAAAACAGCTTTTGCCAAAGAGTGCAGGCGAATATTGAAACCGAGCGGAAGAGTAGCGATAATCTACAATTCGAGGAACACGGACACTCCTATGAGCAAAGAGCTTTACGGTATCAATAAAAAATATTGTCCTCGTTATAAGGGATTTTCGGGCGGATTCGATGCGTCGGACGAAAAATCTTTTGAGGATTTTTTCAAAGACGGATTTGAAATAAAGAGTTTTTCCAATGACACGGTATATAACAGCGCAAGAGATTTTGTCGGAAGATGTCTTTCGGGATCGTATGCGCTTAAAAAAGACGATGAAAATTACGATTCTTACGTCAAAGAGTTAGAGCAATTATTCGAACGCTTTGCCGAGGGCGGAGTACTTATAGAAAGAAATGACAGCGTACTTTACATAGGCAGAGTAGGCGAAAATTCTTCTGACAAACAATCGTTTTAAGAAAAGGAGAGAAACAATGATATATTTTACGGCTGATTTGCATCTCGGACACGAAAGCGTGATAAAATCTTGTCTTCGTCCTTTCGACGATGTAGAGGAAATGGACGAAAAGCTAATCGACAACTGGAATTCTAAAGTCGGCAAGGGAGATACCGTCTATATCGTAGGCGATCTTATGTGGAAAGCTCCCGACCCCGAAAAATATCTTTTAAGGCTCAAAGGCAAGAAGATACTCATAGAGGGGAATCACGATTCCGTATGGCTAAAAAAGATCAATCCGTCGGATTATTTTGAGGAAGTGCACAAATATCTCGAACTCAATATTTATAGCAGAATGATAACTCTTTGTCACTATCCTATGCTCGAATGGCGAAACAGCAGAAAAGAGGGCTCGTCAAGACTCGGATATCTCATATACGGGCATATTCACAACAGGACGGACAAGATCGAATATTTGAGGCTGATGAGTTACCCCAATGCGCTCAATGCAGGAGTAGACGTCAATGCGTTTTATCCGGTATCGTTTGACGAACTTATTGCAAACAATCGCACATACAGGCACGATAAACTTCAAGGTTTGCCCGAAGAGGGGATACTGATAGAAAAAGAAGCGCTTATGGACGGCGTTGACAAGTAATGTCAAAATGAATTTTGTAAGGCGGCTGAATAAATACTCAAGCCTTGCCGACACTAAATACGAACATCAAGAATAATACCGCTGGCCTGACATGGCGATTTAATTATAAGTGAGGTAAAATTATGTGTACTGCGTTTACTTATGTAAAAAACAATCTGTATTTCGGAAGAAACATGGATATAGAATACCGCTTCGGGGAGAAAGTAGTCATTACCCCGAGAGAGTATCTTTTCAAATTTAAGAAAGAGGGAGATTTCAAAAACGGCTATGCCTTGATAGGTATGGCAAACGTGACGGACGGATATCCTTTATATGCGGAGGCGTGCAACGAAAAGGGGCTTTGTATGGCGGGACTGAATTTCCCTTTTAACGCAAAGTATGCAAAAGAGAAAAACGCTTACAGATTTGCTCTTGCGCCTTACGAAATTATACCTTATGTTTTGGGAAGCTGTGCGGATTTGAATGAAGCCGAAAAAGCTTTGGAAAATACCGATATAGTGGGTATAGATTTTAAATCGACTATGCCGTGCGCGCCTTTGCACTGGATTATTGCCGACCAAGGCGGCAGTATAGTAGTAGAGTATGGTGAAGAAGGTATGAAAATATACGATAATCCCTACGGGGTGATTACTAATAATCCTCCTTTTCCTTACCACACCGAAAACGTGCGACAGTATATGAATCTGAAAGCAGAATATCCCGAGGAGGGGTTTTGCAAATCTGCAAAGCTGACTTCTTTCGGAGTAGGCGGAGGAGCGGTAGGACTTGCGGGTGACTGGACCAGTCCGTCGAGATTCGTGAGGGCGGTATTCTGCAAGGAAAACAGTCTTGCGTACTCAGGCGCGAAAGAGAGTATAGATTGCGTTTCGGAAGTTTTTCATATTCTCGACAGCGTAGCTATGCCCGCGGGCAGCGTATTGACAAAAGACGGCAAGGTTGATAAGACGACCTATTCGTGCTGTATAGACGCAGCGCAGGGCGCGTACTATTACAAGACTTATTCAAATTTGCGGCTCAACAAGGTCGCAATGAATGATGAAAACAAATCGGGCAAAACGCTTTGCGTATTTCCCCTTAATGAAAAGCAGGATATTATGAAAATAGAATAAATGGAAAAGAAAGGAAAAAAATATGTGGGACGCAAGATTATATAACAGTTTTGAAAAAGAGCGGATACAACCTTCGCTCGACCTTACATACCGCATATCGGCGGATAAAGTAAATAGAATTTTGGACGTAGGGTGCGGTAGCGGAATGAGTACGCGCGCACTAAAAGCGCGTTGGCAAAACAGCGAAATTATCGGAGCAGATTTGTCTCGAGAGATGCTTGCTAAAGCGAAAGAGACATTGCCCGAAGTCAAGTTTGTTTGTAGAGATTGCTCGTTGCCGTTTGGGAACTTAGGGAAATTCGATATAGTTTTTTCCAATGCTTTTATGCAATGGATACCCAATCAAAAACAGTTTATCGCCAATTCTTTCGAGGTTTTGAACGAAGATGGAATATTTGCCGCGCAAATACCGCTGTTCAACAATATGCCGGCAAATGATTGTATAATAAACGCTTATAATGAGATTAAAGGAAATCGTTTTGACAGTAACGACATTTTTACTATTCACGACGAGCGGCAGTATTACGATTTACTTTCGCAGTTCTCGCATAATATAGATATTTGGGTTACTGATTATTATCATGTTATGGACAGTCACAGTAAAATACTTGAGTTTTTGGCGGGTACTGCATTAAGACCGTATATGCAAAAACTTAAAGAAAATCAAGTCGCAGATTTTATAAATGTAGTGAAAAACAAGCTGTCAGAAACTTATCCGATGCAAAAAAACGGCAAGGTATTGTTTGCTTTTAAACGATTATTCATTACGGCAACAAAATAATATAAATGTACTAAAGGCTCTATATAGAGCCTTTAAATTTATTATTTCCCGCACAGTTTTTCGTTGAGAGATTTCATCAAATCCTTATCGACTTTGACGACTTTACGGTCGTAGGTAACTATGCCGTTGACCTCTTCCTGCACGTCGCTGAGTTGAGTGTATATAGCGGCGCACAGTCCCTGCTTGCGTGCGGGTATTATTTCTTTTGTCCACAGTTTTTTTATGGCATCGTTGAGCGATTTAGCGTCATTGAATTTTGCGTAGCCGAAGATTTTGTCGCTAAAGCTGTGTCCTTCTTCCTTCATGCTGTAACCGCCGTATTCGCTCAATGATACGGGGCGCTTTTCTCTTTTCGGCATTTTGAAAGGCACGAAGTATTTATGTATGCTTTTTATCTTTCCGCCCTGATCGCTCCAGCCACTCGTACTGTCTATGATTCGTGTTTTGTCTCTTACCTTGAGATAATCCGTAACGTTTTTCGAATCGAATTGTCCCCAGCCTTCGTTGAATACGGTCCACAGTCCCAATGACGGAGTATTGTATAGGGTCGCTATAATCTCGTCCATTTCTTTGTAATAGAGGTCTCTGCCAAGTTTGTCTTTTCTTGCGTAAAAACCGTAATGGCTGTCTTTGACTCTTATTCCCAGATTAGGCAAAATAAGTATTGCCAGCGGGTTGTATTTGCCTCCGCCGTTGATAAAGTCCTGCCAGACTATCATACCGAGTCTGTCGCAGTGGTAGTACCAACGCAACGGTTCGACTTTTATATGTTTTCTCAAAGTGTTGAAGCCGCATTCTTTTGCAAGTTTTATATCGTATTGAAGCGCTTCGTCGCTGGGGGCGGTGTACAGTCCGTCCGACCAATATCCCTGATCGAGAAGTCCGGTCATAAAGTAAGGAGAGTTGTTGAGCATAAAACAGGGTTTGCCGTCCTCTCTTGTACCTACGGAAAATTTGCGCATGGCAAAATAACTTTTGACAGAATCTTCTCCCGACTTTAATTCTATATCGTAAAGATAGGGAATTTCGGGTGACCAGAGTTTTACGTCGTCGATTTGTATCGTGAGTTCGTCGCCTTCGCTGTTATAGGTTTTGCCGTCCACAGTTGCGCTGAAAGGCTTTTTGCCTGCGTTTGTATACAGATTTATTTTCACGCTTTTTTTGTCGATATCGGGGGTAAAGTAAACAAAACGTATGTAAGTTTTGGGAACGTATTCTATCCATACGCTTTGCCATATTCCCGAAGTGGGAGTATACCATATTCCGCCGTGTTCGGTCTTTTGTTTGCCTCGGCTTATCGGACGGGTGTCGGTAGGGTCGACGACACATACGCAGAGAGTGTTTTCGTCTTCGATAAACTGCGACAAGTCACATTCAAAGGGCGTATATCCGCCTGTATGCATACCTGCCAGATATCCGTTGACATAAACTCGGCACTCGTAGTCAACCGCTCCGAAGTGCAGTATCGCACGTGCTTTATCTTCCTTGCGTGAAAAAGTCGTGCGGTATACGAGGACTTCGTCGGGAAGAAGCGTGCGTCCTACTCCCGAGAGAGAACTTTCGGGAGAAAAAGGCACGAGAATTTCGCCGTCGAATTGCGTGTTTTCGTCGGGGATAAACGTGAGATCGCCTTGACGGATAAGATATTGCCATTTTCCGTCAAGCGGTTGATAACTCTCCCTGACCATTTGAGGACGGGGATATTCCGAAGTGTTTATTTTGTCTGCCCAAGGGGTAAATAATTCGTTCATGCTTTAATTATAAAACATTTTTTATGCGATTGCAATACCGCATGCGATTTGACTTATAAAGCTCAAATCAAAATCATAAAAATAAGGAGAATTATATTAACTCTCATATAAAAATGACGGATAAATTTTCAACAAATCGGAAATGATTTTTTCAAAATACGGATATACTATATATATTATGATATAAATATTTATTATATATACAATTTACATAAGGCTTAAATTGTATATATAGTGACGTTATATATTGTGTTATACAGTTTGTTTAATGTTATATCTATAAAATTTTTCATCTTATTCGTAAAATCAAAACGTCAAGTTGCGCTTTATGAGAGATAAAATTAAAAATAAAAAAAGTTTGCTAAAGCTAACATTTTTTGTTGACAAAGCGAATTTAATATTTTAGAATGTAGTTGCAAGCACGAAGCAGAAGTTTATAGTGTATCGTATCATATAAAATCCTGGTCATGTTTGCAAGATAATCGTATAGGCATATGATAAATCGACATAAGTCTTTCAAAAAGATTTATTTTTTTAGACTATAAAGTTAGCCATAGCTAACATATGTAAATAAAGATTGCTATAGATATCTTCGGGAGGCGTATATGCAGGACATAAAACAAACGGGAGATAAAGAGAAAAAAGACTTGGACACGGTAACTTTTATGATCGGAATGTATTGCAAGGCAAAACATAAGACAAAGCAAGGGTTGTGTTCAGAGTGTTCACAGCTTTTGGATTACGTTGCCCAACGAAGGGCGCATTGTCCTTTCGGTGACGACAAGACGTTTTGTTCAAACTGCAAGATACAATGCTATAAGCCGTCGATGAAAGAAAAGATAATCAAGGTGATGAAATACAGCGGACCGAGATTGATGTTTTATAATCCCAAGCTTGTCATAGCGCACATAAGCGAAACTGTCAGATTAAAGAGGCAGAGAAAAAATCAATTGAAAAAAGACAAAAAGGAGTCACAGTAGATGCAGAAATACAAAAAGAAATTGGCGGTAAATATTACGGTATGTTTGATTCTTCTTGCGTCGATATGTCTTTTCGCCGCATGCGGTAACGACAGCGTCGAAAATCTGAAATCGGGTAAAGACGAATACGGAAGGGAATACGGCAAGATATACGGAATCGACGAATATGCGACGGGAGAATACCGATTGCCTTATTCTATAGAAGATACGAGCGCTGTCGGCAAAAGCATGATAGAGCAATACTGCGTCAACTATATGTTGCTTAAAGTCGGTGGCGGCACTTATTCTCTTACATTTTATTGCAAAAGCAATGCGCTCAATTCCGTCAAATTGGGACAAGAGGGCAATTTGTCGGAGGGGCAGAGTGTTCAAGAGGACGACAAATACGGCTATGTATTTGAGATAGACAGACAAATGCTCAACGATAAAATATCTATGGCTTGCACGGTAAAGCTTATGAACAGAGAAGTAAACTTTTCTGTAAGAGCGGATTTGGACAAAGCGGTTTTGGTGGGATAATATGCTGGACAAAGATTTATTCAGATTACTTGATAAAAAGAGTTATGTTGCATGGACGGTAGTGCTTTCCGTGGCAGGCATGATACTCAATCTGGGGATTACGGCATGCGTATGCACCGCATTGGCATGGGCGTATTTATCGAAAGAGACATCGGATTTTATTCCTCTTGCGGCGACTGCTGCGTGTCTTATAGCGATAAGAGCAGCCGTCAGCTTTGCAAGCGGAAAATTGCGAAACGGTATCGGGGCAAGCGTAAAGCAGGACTTGAGAAACAAAACATACAAGAAGATAGTCGACTTGGGAGTTAATTCCACAGACGATATGAATGCGGCGGGACTCACGCAAATCAGTATAGAAGGAATCGAACAGTTGGATTTGTATTACTCGGCGTATCTTCCGCAGTTTTTTTATGCAATGATTGCTCCGCTTGTTTTGTTTGCAGTTTGCGTATTTATAGATTGGCGCACTGCGCTCATACTTTTGGCATGCGTTCCGCTCATACCCGTTTCGATAGTTGCCGTATCGAAGTATGCAAAGAAGATATTTGCAAAGTATTGGGGCAAGTACATATCTATGGGCGACGGATTTTTGGATACCGTGCAGGGCATGAAAGAACTTAAAATTTTCAAAGCAGACGAAGAATATAACGTACGAATGAACGAAAAAGCAGAGGAGTTCAGAAAGATAACCATGAAAGTGCTAGTCATGCAACTTGCAAGTACTACGATAATGGATCTTGTCGCATTCGGCGGTGCAGGTGCAGGTATCGCGGTGGCGGTATGGGGAGTTGCGGCACGCGGACTCAATCCTTTTGCGGCACTTTTTCTAATACTCGTTGCCGTGGAATTCTTTCTGCCGTTGAGAAGTTTAGGAAGCGCTTTTCACGTAGCTATGAACGGAGCAAGCGCAGGCAAGAAAATATATGCGCTTCTCAATAAGCCTTTGCCCGAATGGGGAAAAGACGTTGCGGAGTGCAAGGAGATCGAATTTCAAAACGTAAGTTTTTCTTACGACGGAAGCAGAAAGGTAATAGACGAAATGAATGCTGTTTTCGGCAAAGGCATGACCGCAATAGTCGGAGAGAGCGGAAGCGGCAAGTCTACGGTGGTAGGTCTGATTACGGGAGCTTTGAGGGCGCAAAGCGGAGTCGTCTTTGCAGGCGGAAAACCTTTGCACTCTCTCGACAGAGAAAAATATTATTCTCAAATTGCCGTGGTCAATTACAATACTTACATTTTCAATACTACTGTCATTGACAATTTCAGACTCGTAAATCCCGACGTCAGCGAACAGCAGATTTGGCAGGCGCTCACGAAGGTAAATCTCCATTCGTTTATAATGGAAAACGGCGGTCTCGAAAAGGTCATCAACGAAGACGGCGGCAATATTTCTGGCGGTCAGAAACAAAGGCTTGCGCTTGCTGTAAATCTCGTGAGCGACAAGAATATTTACGTTTTCGACGAGGCTACTTCAAATATAGATTCGGACAGCGAAAAAATAATTATAGACAATATCACCGAGCTTGCCGAAACAAAAACAGTCATATTGATATCGCACCGACTTGCCAACGTTGTAAAAGCGGACAGGATATACTGTCTTCGTGACGGAAGAATTGACGAGGAGGGCACTCATCTCGAACTTATGCATAAAGACGGCGAATACGGCAAATTGTTCAGGACACAGAAAAAGCTCGAAGAAGGTTATCTCTCGGAGGATGCGGTATGAAAGAGAAAGTCAGTTCTAAATCAAGAAGAAGCGGCATCAAAATCATGTCGGGGCTTATAGTGCTTATCGGCAGTCTTGCCTATGCAATGGTATTTGCCGTTGTCAACGGTACGCTCGGATTTTTGAGTGCTATGAGCATAACGGCATTGGGAGCGGCAGGTATCGCAAAGGCACTGGGCGCAGGCGTGGCGCTGTCTTACGGTTGGATAATAGGGCTTGCGATAGCGTGCGGTGTTATAAGGGGACTTTTGAGATTCGCCGAACAATATCTCAACCATTTCATCGCATTCAGGCTTCTTGCAGTCTTGAGAAACAAAATCTTCATAGCGCTCCGAAGACTTTGTCCCGCAAAACTCGAAAGCAAACAAAAAGGCAGCATCATCGCAATGATAACGGCAGACATAGAGACATTGGAAGTGTTTTATGCGCATACCGTTTCGCCCGTTTGCATAGCCGTTGCGGTAAGCCTGACCGTTTTGGCGGTATTGACTTTTGCATTGAGTCCGTATTTTGCGCTCGTAGCACTTTTGGGGTATCTGACGGTAGGTGTTATTATGCCTCTGATATCCTCATCAAAAATGAAGACGGACGGGGTGAATTACAGACGTGAATTTTCGCAGTTTAATGCTTTTTATATGGACAGTATAAAAGGTATAAAGGATATAGTCTTGCACAATGCAGGCGAAAAGAGAATGAATGAAGTCGGACAAAGATCGGGCAATCTTTTGGTACATGCCAAAAGGCTCAAAAACAAAACTGCGTATTCGCAAGTTGTCACAGAGGTATGCGTGTCCTTTTTTACCGTTATTGCGGCGGCAGTAGGAGTCATACTGGTTGCAACAGGCAAAACGGATATAGGCAAGGCAATAGTAGGCGTCGTAATCGTTACGGGAAGTTTCGGTCCCGTCATAGCGCTTTCGGCATTGCCCGGTAACCTTACGCAAACCTTTGCAGGCGGCGACAGGGTGCTTGATCTCATCGCAGAAAAACCTGCCGTGCTTCCTGTCGAAAATAAAAAAGATTTCGATTTTGAGAGCGTAGAGGTAAAAGACCTTTGTTTCGGATACGACGACACTGCACGTGTTTTGCAAGATGTTTGCTTGCATGCGGAAAAAGGCGAGATCGTCGGTATTACGGGTGACAGCGGCAGCGGCAAATCGACTTTGCTCAAACTTCTTTTGCGTTTTTGGCAAAAGGAATCGGGAGAGATAATGTACGGCGACAGCGATATCGACGAGATAAACACGTCGAGTCTTCTCGACAACGTAACCATGGTCAGTCAGACCACATATCTTTTTGACGATACGATAGAGGAAAATCTCCGTATCGCAAAGCGTGACGCCACAAGAGAAGAAATCGACGAGGCTTGTAAAAGAGCTTCTGTGTACGAGTTTATCCAAAGCTTGCCCGAGGGGTACGGACAGAAGACGGGAAGTCTCGGAGAGAATTTCAGCGCAGGCGAAAAACAGCGCATAGGACTTGCGAGGGCGTTTTTGAGAGGGAGCAAACTCATATTGCTTGACGAGCCTACGAGCAATGTGGACAGTATCAACGAAGGAATAATACTCAAGTCTCTCAAAGACGGAAAAAAGGATGCCGGCATTATACTCGTATCGCACAGAGAATCGACTATGGCGATAGCAGACAGGGTTTACAGGATAGAAAACGGAAAGATAAGCGAGGTGACAAATGGAAGACAAAAATAAACTCTTACATAGCGATAACGACAATTCTGTACAATCGGGAAATCCGATTGCGGCAGATGACGAAATGTTTGAAAAATACGTGGACGGCGGTGATTCCGATTCTGTGCGACAAGAGGGCGCAACCGACGTAATTTATGCGGATAGCGGCGAGAAAGAAAAAGACGCATCTAATGCTTTTGAAAAAGACGTTTTGCAAAGTGCGTGCCATGAAAAATCCGAAGGGGAAAATCGCAAAAAGCTTTTCAAAAAATTCAAAGTCAAAGACATAGTTTTTCTTGCGATAATGTCGGCAGTAGTACTTGTTACGAGTTCGGTAATGCCGCTTGTAGTCCCTCTCCAGTCGACTGTTTTCGGAATAGCGCAATTGGTTACGGGATTGCAACTTTCGATATTCCCCGCAATTGCCTTGTCGAAGGTCAGAAAAACGGGCAGTATGTTTTTCATATCCGTTTTTACGGGCGTGATACAGTTGTTGATGTCGCCTGCGATGTTTGTCAACAATATCGTTATCGGACTCTTGCTCGAAGCGGCGGTGGCTATAATTTTCAGAGGCTATGACAAGGATGCGGCGGTGTTTTTCGCAGTAGCGCTTTACAATCCGCTTTCTCTGCCTTTCAACTATGTATATAACCTCATAATCGGCAACGAAGTCATGACCGCAGTAGCGGATAAAGCGCCTTGGGCGGCAGTGGGCATGAGCTTTGCAGTCGTAGCCGTAAGCGTAATCGGTACTTTGATAGGAATGCGAATTTCCAAAGAATTGAAAAAAGCGGGAGTTTTGAAAAAATAATATGGAAAAATTGAGTTGTCGAAGACCTTTATATCCGCTTGCAGGAGTGTTTGCGGGGATAATAATTCTCGTGGTAGGGCTGTTGCTTGCAAAACGTACATACGGTTGGTGCTATCTTGCAGGGGTGTGGATTCTGTTTTTTTTGTTCGGATATTACAAGGCTTGCTTGGCAGTAATACCGTTTGCGGCGGCAATGACGGGGATATTCTGTCTTATCACGTATGCCGTATCGAAAGATGCGCAGGCAACTCTTTCGGCGGCGGTGAGAATACTTGCGGTTTGCGTTGCCGTAATTCCGGGTATAGGCTTAAAACCTTCCGATCTCGTGAGTAATCTCTGCAGCGTAAAAGCGCCACGAAGCATAACTCTCGGCATGATGATAGCGACGTCGTTTTTCCCTTTGCTTGTCAAAGAAACGGCACAGATAAGAGAAGCAATGAAAACCCGAGGCGCAGGCAGCATAATCAAACCGACGGTATTTTACAGAGCGTTTTTGCTTCCTCTTGCCGTGAGGCTGGTGAATATTTCGGATACGCTTTCGCTCAGCGTGGAGACCAGAGGTTTTGTCGTGGGGGATAAAAACTATACCGTGTACAAGACGGTGAAATTCAAATTCAAAGACGCAGTTTTCGCAATCTTGTTTACGGCGGGAACGGTAGCGGCGGTGGTGACGATATGAGTGCTGTAAGAATGAGAAATATAAGATTTGTTTACGAGGGGTGCGATACTCCTGCGCTCAACGGTGCGGACTTTTTTATGGAGTACGGCGAACTCGCTTTGTTGTCGGGCGTTTCGGGAGCGGGTAAAAGTACTTTGATGAATATAATCTGCGGCATTATTCCGCACGTGTTAAAAGGTAATCTTGACGGAGAATTGTATATCGAAGGCAAATCCGCAAAAGGACTTTCGATGAACGAAATCTGTCGCAAAGTCGGTGTCGTTTTGCAAAATGCCGACGCACAGATAATTCACGACAGAGTGGAGTCCGAGATAGCGTTCGGCTGCGAAAATCTGGGTATGACGGCAGAGGATATTGCGCATAGCATCGATACGGCTTGCGAGCGTATGCTTCTTGACAAAAACGCAAGGACACGCACGCTGTCGGGAGGTCAAAAGCAAAGACTCGTTACGGCGTCTGTAATGGCGATGCGACAAAAAATTCTCATACTCGACGAGCCGCTTGCAAATCTTGACGGACAGGGAGCGAGATTGCTTATGACAAGCCTGACTCAACTTGCAAGGAGCGGATACGCAGTGCTTGTCATAGAACACCGCTTGGATGCGGTCATGCAGTATGTGGACAGAGTTTGGCACTTGCAGGACGCAGTACTCTATCAGGTTAAGGATAAGCAAAAATATCTTGCGTCACGGGCAGAGTACATAGATGACGGCGTGGGTAAAATTCTTGGCACGGGCGATGCGTTTTCACTTGAAAAAGTAAGCTATTCAGTATCGAAAAAAGATATTTTGAAAGAAATAAATCTCACTGTACCCAAAGGCGGAAGAATGCTTCTTATGGGACAAAACGGTTGCGGCAAAACTACGCTTACGAGATTGATGGCAAAGCTCATCAAACCTACAAAAGGAAAAATCGTACAGAATGTTGCGCCGCACTCGAGACGTGCGGGCAGAAGATGGTTCAAGACGGTGGGCGTCGTCTATCAGAATCCCGATTATCAGTTGTTTATGCCTACTGTGAAAAAAGAATTGGAATTCGGTGCAGAAAGTGCCAAGTATGCGCTCGAGCTTGCCGAAAGATTGGGTATAGAACATCTTCTCGACAGACATCCGCACTCGTTGTCTGAAGGACAAAAAAGACTTGTAGGAGTCGCTGCGGTACTTGCTTGCAAACCCGAAGTGCTTATCCTCGACGAACCTACCGTAGGACAGGACTATCAAGGGCTCAAACGTATGGTAGGAGTGCTCAACGAAATTCACCTCGATACGGGCAACACCGTTATTGCCACCACTCATGACAGAAGGTGTACAGACGCACTTTGCGACAAAGCGGCTATAATACTCGATGGAAAAATATCGGACGAAGGCGGAAAGGAAAAGGCACGAGCTTTTCTCGATGCGTGCTCCAAAGGACAGATATAAAACGCTTATTCGTATTGCGTGTCAAACGCAATATATTATACCTCCATAATTTTGATTCGGAGCGTCTTTGCACTATCGCAGACGTTCCGAATTCTTTATGTAAAAGATTGACATTAGTTATTAAAATATGGTTGAATTATATTACCGTTTGCAGACGTGTCATCGACTTTATGCCGACGGCTTCAATCAAGGCTTTTCAGCCTGTTTTACACGGCGTTTGTCAGCTAAACTTTCCGTGATTTTATGAAAATTATCAGTTCGCTCGCCAATGAATTTTTGTATGCAGATAAAACGCTTTATCGGTAAAAATGCGTGTTTGAGAAGTTTTTCTTATAAAGTCGTGTTTTTATAGATGCGGGAGTTAATATAGATATATTAAAATGAGATTAAATATTGACATGGCATAACTTATAGGATATAATAAAAGAAGTCGGTAAAAAGGAGACCGTTATGGCTGAAGAATACGATTACGAAGAAGAAGAAAGAAGACGGCTAATTTCTCAAATCAACAGCGTTCAAAGCAATATTGCACGCCTCGAGCGTGAGAATGCACAGCTTGAGATAGAGCTTGACAATGCCATAGAGAGTGGTCAGATAGCGGTAGAAAACTGCAAGGATATGAGCAAGGCCGTCAAAAGCAAGACTTCGGGATTGAAGGATCACGTTGGTAAAGCCGCTTACGATGCCAGCGATCTTTTTTATGCGCTGACGGAAACAGTTGAGAAATTCCTTAATTTCAAGACAATTTCCACTGCGTCCAAGGAACTTACAAAGCTTGCGGACGATTACGAAGCGAATTTTTCGCATTACAACGATTTGAGAAGAATTACCCTCGGATTCGTCATCGGTGCGGATCTCAACATCATATCCGACGAAGTTTTGAGAAGCACGGTAGAGAAGGCGTATTTGCAAAATACAGATTACTGGCTTGCATATGCCATTATGGCTGTCATGCTTTGGTACAGCGACGAAAAAGAAGCTGCAGAGAGAGCTTTGAGCAAAAGTTTGTCGATCAATTATCACAACTCTTGTCTCTTTTTCTTGCTGATTGCTTTGAGATTCAACAGAATCGACACTGCAAAACGTTGGTATAAAAAATATTTGGAGATAACGGATTCACAGAGTCTGACTCCCGAATGGCAATATCTCATACAGGCATATCTTTACGGAGCGTTCGGAGCCGATGCTGAACTCAGCGAACTTGTCGAACAAAACTTCAAAGATTTGCTTGATAACTCGCTTATGCTCAACACGGGTTACAGAGAAGAGATAATAAAACGTACGGTAGAGTTTGCCGAAAAGACGGCGCACGTTACGCACCACGAGTTTTTGTCGCTCAAACGCACGTGTTCGCAATACGACTCGATGTTGGATCTTCTCTCGCAGGCAGAAAAGAACGAACTCATGGCGGATTCGCTCAATAAAATCTACAACGAAACTTCCAATAAAGGAAAAGACTTGCCTCAACGAATAGAAAGCGTACTTTATTCTCTCGTCAACGACTATGACGTCGAAGAGGAAAAAAATATTGCAGAGACTATCTACAACAATTGCATAGTTGCGGCAAGAGGCGATATGGAAAAAGCTCTCGAGAGTTACAAAATGCAGTACAGACCCAAGAGCGAACAGAAAGCGTCCATGGATAAAATGCTGCTTGAATGGGCTTTTTCATACGACAATAACAAACTTGACATAAGTATCAAAAAATTTGCCGTGAATATTCTTCAGGAAGAAATAAAGCAAGGATATACGGATACGGTCAACAAATACAGACAGCATGAAAAGCAAAACTACGATATCGACATAAGCGGCTGCGTAATGAATTGCAACGAAAACGATATGGAGCCTTGTTCTAAAAAAGTTAAGAAGCATCTCAAGAAGCAGATTATCAAAGAACAGTTAACCGACAAAGCAATTCTTTTAAGCTTGTGCGGCATAATGCTTTCGCTCATACTGTTTTTGGTATTGATAGGATATTTCCACGGATTGATATTGACTTTTGCCATACTGGTGCTTGCGGTGAGCAGCGTAGTTTTGGGCTTTTACGTCAGTCAATACAACAAGATATACAAGCAGCGGTGCGAAAAAGCGCTGTTACTGTTGAAAGAGACGCTTACCGAGTTGGCGCAATGGCGACAGATATACAAAGAAGCAGACCTCAAAGCGAACGATTTGTTCGATGCAATTGATAAATTCAATCTTACCGCGGAGGAGCAGGAATGAACGCAACACAGTTAATATCCAACTTAAACAGTTCGATACGCAGTATGAAATCTGACGTTGACGTAAACGTGAATGCCGTCGACGATTCTACTGACAGTATCCAAAAGACTACCGACAAAATCCTCGCTAGCGTAAAGCAATTCAGAAAGGATCTTATCGAAGGCGAAGAACCGCAGATTGCCAGAGAAAATATTTTGAGAATCAACAAGATTCTCAATGCAAAATACAGCAACTACAAGGCAATAAGACGTACTGTGATAGGCGTTGTAAGAGATTTTGACATAAACCTCGTGCGCAATACCACTATTCAGGACTTGTCCGAAGAATTGTGGATGAACACGTCCGATTATTGGTTGTCTTACGCTCTTATCGCTATTACCGCATGGGTCAACGACAATGCGGGTATTGCCAACAATGCGCTTATGGAAAGCGGCAAGAGAGACGCTATAAAAACAAGTCTTTTCTTCTGTCTCATGAATTTGAGATTCAACAGGATAGAAGCGGCAAAACAGTGGTTTTTCGAGTATATCAGAACTCTCGACCCCAATATGCTTCAGCAGGAGACGGCAGTTGTTTTGCAGGCGTTCCTCAACGGTATTTTCGGTAAGTCTGCCGAAATGGAAGAACAACTTACTTTGCAGATCGACCAGTGGATCAATATCATAAGCAACGATGTGGAGCAGGCGAATGCGCTTATAGATTCTTACGAAAACTATCTGAAAACAATGCCTACTGCCTCGTCGGAAAATTACTCTAATCTCCGTGCGTACTGTTCGGAGTATCCCGAAATATCCAAGATATTCGGAAATTGCAGTAAGTTCTATACTATTCTCGACAAGGTAAAGGAATTCGGACAGCTGTCGGATGTGCCGCAGACTGAAGAAAATTATAAAGAAAGAGTTGACGAAATACTTATCGGACTCATGTCGAGTTACGACGAAAAAGAAAGCGAACTCAAAAAGCAAAAACAGTATTACGAGTTTGTCATAGCGCAGAAAGGTTCGATCGAAGCGGCAAAACAACAAATGGAAGCGCTCGAGGAACTCGAGAGTAAAAATTCCAGCGTTGGAGCCAAGATGGTCGAATGGGCAGTGTATGACGAAAAGATAGATGACAACGTCAAGAAATTTGCTTTGAGAAACACGAGCGAATGGTTTGTAAGAGCCGTAGACAAATACGAACTCGACGTAAAGAAAGAAACGCCTGCGGCATACAATCTGCAGATAGACACTTTCAAGACAACGACAAACGGCAACGACCTCGACACGCAGGAAAAGTATCTCAACGAATTTTATTCGGCAAACAAATTCAAATATAAATACATAAATCTCGTCAACATAATAAGTTTTATACTGTTGTTTATAGCTATAGGCATATGTTTCGTGACGCCTTATGCCGCTATAGCCGTAGGCGTTATCGCAGTATTTATAGCAATAAGGATAGCAACGGCTTCCAAGGGCTTCAACAAGCGTAAGAACAAAGCGTTGGATAATCTCAAAAAGTGTATGGACGAGTTGGGACAGTTCAACGAATATTGTAAAAAAGCTTACGAAGCAAAAGAAGACATCGTCAACGAAATCAAGTTTATCTGAGGAGGACAGAAAATATGGCAGACAGCGAAAACAAAGATTTGACCCTTTTAGACGAGGAGACATCTCAAGACGAAAAGGCGCCCAAGACGGAATTTGCCAAGAAAGTCGCAAAGAGATTGCATGAAAGTTTTGCCAGCATAGAAGCTGAAAATCTCGAATATACCAACGAGAGATTGAGCGAAGCAAACAAGAAACTCCCTACCTGGAGTCTCGAGCCTCCTTTCTCTTTCAATAAATAACAGTATATCGGTTGATGCAAAAGAAATTGAGATCTTTCACGGATTGGATAGCCTATTTCGACGAGCTTCGGGAGACGGGTTTGCTTACCGAAGAGAGTGTCGTTACGGCAATAAAATCCGACTATAAGGGCAATTCCGCAGGCAAAAATGAGTTGGCGAAAAGCTATAAAAAGACCATTGATTTTCTGATTGAAAAGAGATGCAAAAGGTTTTTAAGACAACTCGAAGAATGTCTTGAGTGCGGCGATACGGATTATATCGTTTTGCTTTTCAAAAGAATGAGACGGGACGAGGAGCTTTTTGCCCGCACGTCGCAATTGCCGTTTATAAGCAAAAAGGAACAGACGTCCATACGCACGAGTATAATTGAGCAAATAGATGCGTTTTCGGACAAGATAATTTTTCAGCTAAAAAAGGGAGAGTACGAATCTCCCGCAGGAACGTTGCAAGACGTTTTATACGAAATAACAAGACTAAAAAACATACAGCTATGAGTAATTATAAAGCCACAAAAGAAGAAATACGTAATTTTATTGTAGCCCGTACGCCTCTCATCGTCGTTGTATCGTCGGAGAGAGAAAGGGTAGAGCGTATGCTTGGGGAACTTTCCAAAGAAATGCGCATACCTGTTTATTACTATACGGACGCAAAACAGGTCAGCATTTTCAACGACAAGGCGTATAAAAACGTGGACAGCGACCCTATGCCGTATGTTTGCGACGTCTTCAAAAAGAACAGAAACGCTACTTTTGCGATAGGAGACACCAAGAGAATAAGCGACGGCAATCTTTACAGTCAGGAAGTGCTCAACGTGTTGTATCAGGCAAAGGAAAACTGCGGTACGCTCATACTTATTACGCCCGACAGAGTGTGGAACAGACTTTTGCAATTCGGCATGCTTACGACTTTAGACTATCCCGACACGCAGGAGCGTATTGAACTTATCCGCAAGTTTATCGACAGATACAAAGGCAAATACCCTATTCGCTGGTCGGATAACGATATCCTTACCGCAGCGACTTTGTTGAGAGGTTTTACGGAGATACAGATAGACAATATACTGGCAGGAGCGCTCATAAACAACAAAGGACTCGAGGCAAAGCATCTTTACGAATTGACGAGTCAAAAGAGCAGACTTTACAGCGCATTGCCTTGCGTACAGGAAGTTTACGTAGACAGAAACATCAAAGTATCGGGACTTGAAAATCTCAAAGAGTGGCTCGAAGAACGCAAAAAAGTGTTTTTTGCGACTGAAGAACAATTGCTCAATTACGATTTGAGTACCCCCAAGGGCATATTGCTTGTCGGAGTGCCGGGCTGCGGAAAATCTTTCTCGGCAAAAATGGTCGCAAAGGCGTGGGATCTTCCTCTTTACCGTTTCGATGCGGGAAGCGTCTATGACAAATGGGTGGGAGAAAGCGAGAGAAATATGACCGAAGCGCTCAAGTATATCGACAACGTTTCCCCGTGCGTAATGTGGGTTGACGAGATAGAAAAAGCTATGGCTGTTTCCGATGACGGCAACGATACGAGTAAGCGTGTGCTAGGACAATTTTTGTTCTGGTTGCAAGAGACCAAGAGCAGAGTTTTTCTCGTGGCTACCGCCAACAATATCGATGCGCTCCCTTACGAATTGTTCAGAAAGGGAAGATTTTCGGATATCTTTTTCGTAGATCTTCCTAATGCAGACGAACGCAAAACGGCTATTTTGCAATATGCCGACAGATGTCTGCATATGGGCGCAAATGAGATAGATATAGACGCACTTGTCAAAATAAGCGAAGGCTTTTCTTATTCTGACATCGAATATGCCGTCAAGGACGTAGCGCATACGGCGCTCATCAACGGCATAAGCGCCGTAAACAAAAAATCCATAGCCGACGTATTCAAGTCGGTGATACCGATTACAAAAGTTAATCCCGAAAAGGTTGAAAAAATCAGAAAATGGGGCAGTGAGCATGCACGTTCGGCATCCAGGGAGGAAAAATGAGTAACGAATCACTTAAAAGAGAGTTAAGAGAATATGAAAGTATAGAAAGTCGTCTTCAAGCTATCAACTCCGAATTGAGATCGGAGATAAGGACTATCGAAAACGGCGTAAGCAATGCGAAATATGAGCTTGACTCATACAGAGACAAAGTTACGTCAAATCTCCAAAGATGCGATAAAATAATCAACAGTTCTGATAAAAACGTAGGCGAAGCGCTTATTATTCAGGAAGAAATCAATATTCTTTACAATCGCTATAAGCAGATGGAAAGCGCATACAAGACCATAAGAGAACTTGACGAAAAAAGATTCAGCGAATACGGCGAATTCAATGCGGCAAGAAATCTTATGTCCGGATTGCTCACCAATCTCGAAAAGGAAGTCGTAGGCAACGACAAGATGACCAAGCTCGTCGAAAAACAATACTATCAGACGCAGGACTATTGGCTATCTTCCGTTATGATAAGTCTTTCCAGTGCAAAAAACGGCGACAAAAAGGCGTCGGAAAGGGCGCTTGAGCATGCCTTGGAACTCGATAAGAGAAATACGATAATATTCTATTTTCTGCACAGCTTGAATACGCAGCAGGAAAACGAAGCGCTCAAGTGGTTGGAAGAATACAAGAGTTTGCCGCAGAAGGGCAAGGAATCCAAGGTATTTTTACTGTTTTTCTCGATTATGGCAGACAGGGCGGAAAACGTCTCTCCCAAAATCAAAAAAACTATCAAAACTTTTGTCGAAAAGAGTCTTTCCAAATCAGTCAATTCTTTTGACAACAGAAAGCTTATGATGAGAGTTATAAGAGAGGGTTACGATGCGCTGTTGACTCAAACGGACAAATGCGAAGAGTTTAATCTGTTGAAACAATATTGCGTTAATTTCTATATATTGAAAAAGAATATGGATTTTGCATGCAATTCGGAGAATATTCTCGCAAATATAGCCGAGTCGCTCAAAAAATCCAAATATACCAGAAAAGCGCTTATCGAAAAACAGATGGCGGACGTCATCGACGCTCCTTGCGAAAAGGAAAAGGAAATTTTCGATAAAGTCGAACTTCAGGAAGAGATTATCAGACAGAGAGGAGACGTAGATACGGCTCGTAAAATCTACAAGGCGGAAACAAAGAAAAAGAGCGAGGATATCAACCTCGGCAAACAGATTCAGGACTGGCTCAAAAATCTCAACGACAAGGATATCAGCGACGACGTGAGACTTATGCTTTACAAATATCTTTTGCCGCTCAACCAAAAAGTCGTAGACAAAATAGAGCGTGAATACAAAGATATCCGTCTCAATAACGTCGACGTGAAGATTGAGGATTATTCTGCAAAAGTCGATATAAAAGACAGCGGACGTACCGAGCAGGATATAGAAAGATTCTATCTCGATAAGGCGCAAAAAGACAAAGCGAAAGTAAAGCAGTGGCCGGCATATTTGTGCTTCGGTCTTTCGGTGGCGATATTCGTAGCGGCATTTTTCTTGAGCTACTATATGATGATTGCTTCCGCCGTAGGTGTGGTGGCAGGAGTAGCGATAATCGTCTACTGCGTACTCAAAAGAAAGAGTATAGACAAATATTACGCAAGAAGGATACCTCAAATAAAGAACATATTGAGGCAGGTCCTTGCCGAATACAACTTGTATCTGACGCAATTCCGTTCGTATCAGAAAGTCTTCGATTCTATTCGCAACGTAATCGACAGAGCGTCCGAATATGACGGAATTTACGAAAACATGAGTGACGAAATTTAATTTACAAAGGTAAAAGAGGTAATAAAAGTGAAATTAAAATTGTGTCTTACTTGCGGTGCGGCGGTCAAATTGGAGGGCGATAAATACGTCTGTCCTTTTTGCGGCAACGAATTTGCAAAGGAGCCTCTCGACGGTCAATACGGCATTGCCCTTATGTCTGCCGACGACAAGCGCCAGAGTGCGGATTTCGAAGGTGCGAAGACAAAGTACGAGGAGATATTGAAAAAATATCCCAAAGAGGTTACGTCGCAAGTGTATTGGGGACTTTTCCTTTGCGAGCAAAGCGTATTGTTCGAGCAGGATGCGCAGGGCGAAACTTTTCCTTCGTTCCTTGCTATCAGCGACACTAATCCAAAAGATTCGCAGAACTATCGCAAAGCTCTCGAATGCGCTTATCCCGACGAAATAAAAATTTACGAAAAGCAATTCAAAAGCATAGTAGACGCTAGACAAAAATATAAGACTATCAAGGCGAATACCCCTCCTTACGACGTGTTTATATGCTTTAAGAAAAGTGACGACAACGACAAAGAGACGCCAGATAAAGCGCTTGCAGACGAGATATACAACGAGTTTGCAAAGGATTATCACGTATTTTACAGCGAAAAGAGTCTTAAAGACATCGTCGTAAGACAATACGAGCCTAATATTTATTACGGCTTATATACGGCTAAAGTAATGCTTCTCTTATGCAGTAAGAGTGAGTATATAAATTCAAAATGGGTCAAAAACGAGTGGTCGAGATTTCTCAAACTTTCCGGTTCCAACGGCAAAATGATAGTGCCCGTGTTTATGGACGGATTCTCTCCCGAAAACCTGCCTTCGTCTTTGCAGAGTTTTCAGGGCGTAAGACAGGGAAATTCGCTTTTCAGCGATCTCGGCAGCACCATTAGCAGAATAATCTTTGACCGTACAAAAATCGTAGACAGACTCGACGAGTTCAATAAGAACAAAATGTCGCAGTCGGCTATTTCGGTTTTGCAGCAACTCGACAACGCTATCAATACGAGAAACTGGGACAAATGCAAGCCGCTTGCGGCACGTGCCTTGCAGGAAGTTCCTCCTTCGGTAGGACTATATCACAGATTGCTTTTAGTAAAATTCAGAGCACGTGACGACGAGGAACTCGTTAAGATAAACGGTTTCGAAGAACACGATATTTTCAAAGCGATGCAAGAGTGCGTTACCACGCCCGAAGAAAGAGCGCTTGTAACGAAGATTCTTCAACTTAAAAAGGACGCTTACAGGGGCGCAGCAGACCGGTACACCGGCAAACTCGATCTAATTATCAAAGGTTTCGAAGACGTCATTGCCGACGACAGCGTCACTCTCGATAATTTCAAGAATTACTGCAAGATACTTGCGATAAAGGAGAGAGATATTCAACTTGCGCTTCACGGGGTAAATCCTAAATACCGTCCGTATCTCGACGAGAAGTACAATCCCGCCGTCATAGCGGAGGAAAAGGAAAACCGCATAGAGCAACTTTTTGAAAAACTCACAGACGAAACTTTGTCCGACGATCCCGTAATAGAGAATCTTGCAAAACTCGAAAAAGTCTATAAGGAACTCGATAAAAAAATTCAGGACAGATTTTTGAGGTTTTTCGACAAAATCAACGACTGTTACGAGAGTATATACAAAAAGCTTTCGGACAGAATTAAAGATTATAAAGTAAGTACGTCTTATACAAACGAAGATATAGACAAAATCAATGCGATAATCGCCGACTTCAATAAGCTTCCCGATAAGATAAGATCGGCAAAAAGAGAGGAGTTCAAAGAAGCCGCAGGACATTGCAAGAACAATATAGACTCGCTCTATAAGGCAAAAAAACGCGAACATACGAAATCCGTATCCAAATTGAGCCTTATTATGATAATAATAAGTGTTATCGCTTTAGTTGCACTTGTGGCTACAATTGTGGTAAAATTAGCTTGGATAGGAGCGATAGCGGCAGGCATAGCCGTAGTTGTTGACATTATATTGATATGCGTAAAGAAGAAAAAAGACAAAGCTTTTTCGACAGAATGTACGCTTCCCGTATTTGTCAGCATCAACTGAAACAAACCATTTTATATGGAAAAACAAAATAAAAAACAATTACAATCAAATAAATCTGAGGAGTAAATTATGGCAAAGAAAGAAATCAACAAGGTTATTACTTACGACGGCAACAACGAAGAACTTTTCAAGAGATTCAGCGTAACCGATTTGCCGGCAGACGCAAAGATTATCGTGCCCGAAACACACAACGCTATTTTGCTTAAAGACGGTATGATGATGGATACCCTCAACAGCGGAAGTTACGATATTTTTGACAGCAAAAAGAAAAAGCACGACCCCAACATTACCGTAGAGGTCATCTATATGTCAAAGACCGCAAAGCTCAAGGTAAACTGGGGTACGAGAACGCAGTTTGACTTGAGAGACACCGAGACGGACGTGCCTATCAAAGTGGGTGCACACGGCGAATTCGAGGTGCAGATTTGCAATCCCAGAAAGGCATATCTCGAGCTTATCGGCGTAAAGGGCAATTTCAACGTTGACGAACTCAAAGAGAGACTCAGCATGAGAATGATGAGCAAAATCGAACCTGCTATCGCACAGACCATGAGAGAAAAGAATCTCTCCTATGACAGAATGAGCGAGCACAAGGATGAAATTGCTCAATCCGTACTCAAAGTATTGTCCAAGATGTTTGAGGAAGAATACGGCTTGAGAATGTTCTCGTTTACGCTTGCAAACGTACTCATTTCTCCCGAAAGCATTCAGGCAATTGAAAATGCAAGACAGGCTAAAAAGCAGAAGGCAGAGGAAGAGAAGAAAAAGCTCGAGGATGAAAAGCGCGAGGAAGCCGCAAAGGCAGAGGCAGAAAGACTCGACGATAAAAACTGGGAAAGAGAACAGTATTTGCTCGAACTCAAACAAAAAGATTATGCAAAATATCTCGAAGTTTGCAAAATTATCGGTTGGGAGCCTAAAGAGGGCGGCAGCAAATCCACAGGCAGATATTGCCCTAATTGCGGCAGACCTTACGGACAAAACGACAAATTCTGTATGGGTTGCGGTAAACAACTTGGCGACGTAAAGAAAGTTTGTCCCAACTGCAAGAAGGAAAATCCTTCCGACGCTATGTTCTGCGCAGGTTGCGGAACCAAATTGTAATCATAAATAAAATCGCAGAATAAGGAGTTAAGACTATGTGTTTTTTCAGAAAAAAATTAAGCAATAAAGAAAAGATTCTCAAGAGCAGAGAAGATACAAACAAAAATACCCAGACCATAGAGATCCTTCTCGTTATGGCAGAGGACAACGAAGCAATGCGTCAGGAATTGCTTAAGTTGCAGGATACCTTGAAATATCTCACGCCTTCCAGCGCTGACGAAGTAAAGAAGATAGACGAGAAAATCTCGCACAATCTCGACGATTTGAAGATCGAACTTTCCAAGGGCGACAAGGAAAAGGCGCTTGCAAAAGCAGAGAGCACTATCAAGGATATCAAGCTGTTGCTTGCTCAACGCAAGGTTTACACCAACAAATAATATACAGGAGTAGCTAGCATGTGGCCTTTTAAGAGTAAATATCAAAAACTCAAAAGAGAGGACGTTGTCGACGCTATTTGCAATCTTGAAAAGCAACAACAGGATATCGAGACGGGTATTGTAGAGAAAACAAAAGATATCGAAGATTTGCTTGAAAAGGGCAAGGTAGAAAAAAACAACGAACTCAAAAAGTTTTATGCAAAAAAGATCATGAATCTCAAAGAAGAATGCAATGAAGACGTGAAGCGCGGAATGTATCTTCTTTACAATATCAGATTGATGAAGAGACTCAAATCGGCAATAGACGACAACAGTTTCTTTGCCAACACAGGCAAGGTTTCTCTCGGCAATCTTCTCGGCGACCAGAAAGGTCTCGCCAAATTCCTCAACAAGGCGCTCAATACCAAGGTAAAGAGCGAAAACGTACTTACTTCCGCCGACGATATCTGGAACGAGATACAGAGCGGTTATGTGGAAAACGAGCAGATCTACGGAGTCAACGAGCAGGACGATCAGCTTCTCGCTATATTCGAGAATGCCGATGAGGTCAACAGCGAACTCGGCGTAGATACGAGCTCTAATAACGAGAGAGAAAAACAGGCTAATATCGGAGACTAATATGGGACTTTTTAAGAGTAAACAGGAAAAAGAAATAGAGAAAAAAATGCTTGTAAAGCGCACTATCAATGCGATGAACAAACAGATCAATACCTTGGAAGAACAGAAAAAAGCCATGATCGAAAAGGCTAAAATCGCCAAGAAAAACGGTCTCGAAGCTCAATACAATCTCGCATTGACAGGCTACAAGATGACCTTGTTGCAACAGAGAAGAGCGCAGGAAATGTTGCTCAACTTCGAAATCACCTCGCAGATGAAGGATATGACCATGATGACCAAAGAATTTTTGGGCGGAATGAGCGTCCTCAGCAAGGAGATGGCAAAACTGGCCGACGAAAAAGAATTTATCGAAGTTCAGAAACAATTCGAAGTCGCAATGGGCAAGGCAGAACATCAGGCTGAGCAGATGGATATGTTCATGGAGACGAGTCAGGACAGTTTCCGTTCGGCTTCGGGCTCCACGGATTCTATCGACGATACCGAGATAAAAGATCTTATCGACAAACAAGTTGGACTTGACACAGACAGCGACGACGCTATCGAAAAAGAATTGGCAAGTCTGCGCAAAAAACTCGAAAGCGATATCTGATTTAACTGTTATTTTATGCAGTCGGATGACGGAGACGTGTAAAATACGTTGTCCGTCGCTGTGCTGTAATTGACGATTTTCACGCAGGCGGTCAAAGAAACGATTCTTATAGAACCGCTATTGAGAGTCATTAAAATTTTACGGTCAAGAAAAATACATACGGAGAGAATATGGACAATCTTAATATTTCGATATTGACAGACAAATTCGAAGCGTATTATGCCAATGCAAAAAAGGCACAGCAAGAGAATAACGTCGCTTTGGCAAAAAGAAATTACATGCTGGCGGCGGAGACCATGCTCAAGCTGGCGAAAATTTCTTCTCCCGAACTAAAAAAAGCCAGAATCGAGAGGGCAAAGAGACTTATAGACATTGCCGAAAACCTCGAAGCGGAGATGGAAAATTCCAAGGACAGACGCACTTCCCCTGCGCAAAGTCAGACGTCAAAAAACGACGACGAAGGCAAGCAGTGGGCGGCGGCGGAGATTCCCAATATACATTTTTCGGATATAGCCGGTCTCGAGGATGTCAAAAAAGCAATTACTACTAGAATGATAAATCCTCTCAAGTATCCCGAAAAATATGCGGCTTACGGCAAAAAGACGGGCGGCGGCGTGTTGTTGTACGGCCCTCCCGGAACAGGTAAGACTATGATTGCCAAGGCTATCGCATGCGAAGTAGGGGCAACGTTTTTTGCCATAAAAGGTTCGGATATCGTCAGCAAGTGGGTAGGTGATTCCGAAAAGAACATCAACTCTCTGTTCGAGACGGCGAGAAAAGAAAAACTTGCTATAATTTTTATCGACGAAATGGATTCGCTCATAGGCAAGAGAGGCGAAGATATCCACAACGACAAGCGAGTCAACGAGTTTTTGCAACAGATTGACGGATTTGTGGGACGCAACCCCAATCTTCTTTTGTTGGGTGCGACAAACAGACCGTGGGATATCGACGGCGCAGCTATGCGTTCGGGAAGATTTTCTCAAAAAATATACGTACCTTTGCCCGACGGCGAAGCACGCAGATTTTTGTTGAATAAATTTCTTAAAAACGCTCCATTGGACGACAGCGTAAGCATTGACGAACTTGTAAGAATAAGCGACGGATACAGCGGTGCCGATATAGAGGAAATTTGCGACAGAGCCAAAGAAGACCCTTTGCTCAAAGCAATTCAGAGCGACTCTATCGTTAAAATCACCAGAAACGATCTCATCAACGCTTTCAGACAGGTCAGACCTTCGGTAAGCAAGAGAGAAATCGTCGAGTTTGAGAGATATGCGGGAATAGACCCTTCGGCGGCGGCAAAAGCACCCGATGTGCCTACCGCACCCGTAAATCCTGCCCCTGCGGAAAAACCCCAGGTGCCTGATAAAAAGGAAGATATCGTGATAGAGTTTGCAAGCGACGTTATAAAACTGCAACCTTGCGAAAAACCTCAGATAGAGTTTTTCGTAGACCGTAAATTTTCTATGGTATCAGTCAAGATCAACGGTAAAAATTACGCTTGCAGCGGCAACATAAGAAACTGGAAGAGCGAAAAACTGGATATCGCCGCCGGTAAATATACGGTAGAGATTTTCGGGGATTCGCATAAGATAGGAGAAAAAGAACTGACTTTCGTACAGGGTATTGAAGAAAACGATTTCGGTATTTAAGGAGTGAACGATGAGAAAAATTTGTAATATTTGCGGCGGAGAATACAAGGTCGTAACTATCAACGGCAAAGAAATGTATAAGTGTGCTTTTTGCGACAATATCGCTGAAAAAGAGGACGAGAAGCCTGCGAGCAACGTGAATTCACGCACCAATATAGTTAATTACGCAGAAAAAGGCGAAGACGTATTCGACGCTAATATAAACAGCGTTATGGAGATAACGGGAAACAACGCAAAATCCAGATTCAGCGGATCGGGATTCATGATTGACGACGACGGTTATGCCATAACAAATGCGCACGTCGTTACGGAAAACGGCAACTTGCTTCAGAATCTCAAAGGTTACATATGCGGAAGGACTGTAGATCTCGAAGTAAAGGCGGTAGGTTCGCCAAATCCCAGTGTTGGAGAAGACCTTGCGCTTGTTAAACTCCGCAGTGTTCCCGCAGGAATGAAAAAAGTAAAACTTGCAGACAGCAAGAGTATCCGCAACGGACAGCGTGTATTCGTCATAGGCAATTCGTTGGGTCTCGGTACTTGTATTACCAGCGGTATCGTCAGCGACAAACGTCGCAGCGTCAACGGACAGGACAGACTCATGACCGACTGCGCTATCAACGGCGGCAATTCGGGCGGACCTATATTCAACGAAAACGGCGAGGTCATCGCTGTCGTAGTATCGGGTATCGACGAAGCCGAAGGCATGAATTTCGGTATTCCCGTGGATATCGTTCAATATTTCATAGACAGGACGTTGTCCAGAGTAAAATAAGCAGACTATCGGAGGTTTTATGGAAGAGACAAAAGTACAAAAGTATTTCGGCGGAATGTGCGTAAAAAAAGACGCTTCGATCGAACAGTTTGCCATACTTGCAATACCGTCATTTATCAGAGACTGGTTTTTAAGAAAGTATGCCAACGAAGACGGATCGATAAACGTTACATACATATCGCAGCTTATAAAACAGACGATTCCCCGAAAAGCAGATTGGCCTACTTTGCTCGATAAGATGGTTACCGAAGGCGAAACCGTCAAATTTATATGTAAAATTCAGGCAAAACAGGACGTGCGTACGGGAATAATATCTTTTGAACTTCCCGATTTCGGAGTGGGTTACAACGAGACGACTTTTCCTCTCGACGTATGGGCAAAATGCAAGGCGCCTTTCCTCTCGTCCAACGGACCTATATGGGGTGTCGTCGAATTGCGTTTTGTGGTAGACAGTAAGAAAGTAGGCAAAATTTCAATCAAGAATTTTGTTGACTTCAGACCCTACAAGACAGATCTCGATTACTATAAAAAGGGCAGAGAATATTTTGATATACACGAGTGGATTGACCTGTTGCTGGGAGCTATCGACTACAACCCCGCCGGATTCAAGAGTGAAGAAGAAAAGATCTATCTTTTGACGAGACTTTTGCCGTTTGTGGAAAAAAGACTCAATCTCATAGAGCTTGCTCCCAAGGGTACGGGCAAATCGTACGTATTTTCCAAGATAAGCAAATTCGGTTGGCTTGCGTCGGGTGGTATTATGACGAGAGCCAAGATGTTTTACGATATGCAGATCAAGCAGGAAGGTCTCGTAAGCAATTACGATTACGTTGCGCTTGACGAAGTCGCTACAATAAAATTCGGCGACATCAACGAAATGCAGGGCGCTATGAAGGGCTATCTCGAAAGCGGCGTATATACCGTAGGCGTAAAAGAAGGCAAGGGCGATGCCGGCGTAATATTGCTCGGAAACATCTCCGAAGAAAATATGAACACCGATTGCAATATGCTCAGCAAACTTCCCGAAGTATTCGGAGATTCTGCGCTTATCGACCGTTTCCACGGCTTCATAGAAGGTTGGAAGATACCCAGAATGAGCGAGGATAAAAAGATCAACGACTGGGCGCTCAATACGGAATATTTTGCGGAAATCATGCATGCTTTAAGAGAGGATATTATTCCTCGCAGCATAGTAGATGCATTGATTAAAATCAAGGACGGAGCCGATACCAGAGACGTTACGGCGGTAAAGAGAATTTGTTGCGCATACATCAAATTGCTTTTCCCCAATTGGACAAAACCCGAGGACGTCGATACCGATTTGTTTGAAAAATATTGTCTCAATCCCGCAATAAACATGAGAGGTATCATCAAGAAACAGCTCGGACTTATGGACAGCGAATTCTCGGGCAAGAAGATGCCGGAGATAACTATAGTCAAACCGCAAGTCAACGACTGACGACATAAAAAGGAAGCGGTTACCGCTTCCTTTTTTGTAGGGCTTTCTTACGGATGTCAAGCGACGGTATGCATATATCGAATGCGTACTGTATTATGCACCGAAGTTCAAGTATACTGATCGGGCAGTCGTAAATTTAAGATGTAGAAAATGTAAAAAAAAGATTAAAAACGATATAGGCTTTGTGTTGACACAAACACGGCGCTTTGTTATAATAAAAACGCATGATAATATAATATTATCATTTTTTTGTTTGTAAGTTGAAAAAAGTTATTGGAGAATTGTATGAAAGAACAACACATTTGTATGCATTGCGGCGGTGAGCTCGAGTATTACGGAGTGGGACAGCTCAAGTGTAAATACTGTGACTCGATATACGAGGATTCACTGTCGAATTCAGAGGAGGGAATGCGTCTTTTTTCCGCCTACGAATTGTTGCGTAAGGGAGATATCGCACAGGCGCAAATCAGTTTTGAGGACATTCTTTCTCTCAACGAAAACAGCTACGAAGGACATATGGGACTTGCGCTTGCGCGCAACGGTATAGTTTTTGTCGTGGACAAGAGAAAGGGCTCACGCAAGAGAGTTCCTACTTGCTATGCAATGCCCACTGCGTTCAGCGACGACAAGGATTACAAAAAAGCGTGTCTCGGCGCTCCTGCCGAAATCAAGGCTTGTTATGAAAAAATGGCGCAGGATATCGATAAGATAAGAAATTATTGGAACGAGATCGTCAAAAAACAACAGCCTTTCGATATATTCTTGAGCTACAAAGAGACCGATGAAAACAACAAGCGTACCAAGGACAGCGAAAAGATGCAGGACTTGTACGACTTCTTGCGTGACGCAGGCTATAAAGTATTTTACAGCCGTGTAAGTTTGAGTAATATAGCCGGTGAGGAGTACGAACCTTATATCTACAACGCTTTGCGTACGGCTAAAGTTATGATAGTTTATGCGCAGAACAGCGAATATTATAACGCTACTTGGATAAGAAACGAGTGGGTGAGATGGCAAAATCAACTCAACTCCGGTGCCAAGCACAGAAATTCGCTTATCGTTGCATACGACAGCGACAAATTCGACGCAAAGGAAATACCTCTTTCGCTCATAGAAAACAAGCAGGCTTTCGATATGAGCAAGTTCAAAGCGTCGGAAAACCTTCTGAACATCATCAAAAACATCATGGATGAACTCAAGATGTATCGGAACGGTAACGAAAGAATAGAACTTTTCAACGTACAGAGCGTCAAGCAGACCAAAATCAAAGGCGAAAAAATCGAAAAGAAACAATTCGGTTCGCAGTCGGGCGTAAAAGCCGATAAGACGCAAGCCGTAGCAGGCGCTATAACGATAAGAGAAATCGGTACGCAGGAACAGGAAGAAACTTCTCTTGACGTAGCAAAGCTTCTCAAGATAGCAAGCGAAGCGCTCAAAAAAGGAAGATTCAAAATTGCGACGGGATACTATCAGTCGGCGCTTAGCAAGGGAGATAATGCAGAAGCCCATATGGGACTTATGATGAGTTCGGTAAATGCAAAAGATCCCGTTGAATTTGCACTTAAGAGTTCAAAATTCGAACTGTTCGACCATTTTGACGGATTGGCGAAGAACTGTTCGCAAAGCGAAATGAGCGAATGTGCCAATATGTTTTTGGACGCTATTGCAGACAGCTTCAAAAACGGTAACGTTCAGCAAGCTATAAAATTCTATTCGAAGATAGTCGCTTACAATATCGAACAGAGAGCCAAGGCAATGAGTATGGTCTTGAAGGAGATCTTTGGCTATATCGAAAAAGGCAACAAAAATCTTGATTCTTTGACCGAGGTATATCTTGCCACCGTTGCGAACGACGGCGCAGACAGATATATAGAAGAATGTGCTACCATAATAGATAAACTTTTGGAATTCAAGAGATACGATTCGGCTGCGCTTATCAATGCAAAAATCGGCGAAATAGATCAAAAGGATGACATATATCTTTTCAACAGAATAAGATTAGAAATCAAATCCACTTTGTCCGACAATAATCTCGTTGATCTGTATTCTATATCCGACATAAAAGATATCGACGATCTTCTTGCCAACTCCGACCGTAAAAAAGCTAAACAATACAATAGCTTATTTGCCAATACATTGCGTGCGGGCGTTGAGCATATGTACAAAAGCGGTCAGGGTAAGATCAAGCAGAAAATCATTGATTTGCTCAAAATAGTTATATCTTATTCTTACAGCAAATTCGAGGTGAACGGCAACAAACTCACCGAAAGTGAATTCAAGTATAAGATATTCGATGCGATACTTTCGTTAAACTCGAAAAAACATATTTATTCTTATGACGAAATCGTCGCACTCAAAGAATATCTGCAAAAGACGCTTGACGAAAATGCCGTAGACGAGTTTGTCGCATACGAGATAAGTACGGGCGTATATATGATGAAGATCAATGCCTTTGACAAGAGCGATGCATTCTTTGACAAAGCGTTGGACTTTATACCCGGCGACAACAATATAAGATTCCTCAAACTCGTCTCAAAGTATCATATCAAAGAGAGTGCGTTGCAGGACATCCGCACCAAGCGTAAGAGTACTCTCAACTTCATACATGCAGACAAGCAGAATGACTTTACGAAGCGTAACGATAACGTTTACGACGAGTCCAACTATATCATTTACGCTTTGATAAAAGCTGCTCAAAAGAATAAGTTCGAAGGCTTTATCAAAGAGCTTGAAGATATATTCAAATACTGTAAACAAGACGAGACTGAATGGAAAAGCGAATCGCAGTGTAAGTTCTATATCGACAACGCACAGGAGGACCTCTACTACAACCTCCTTGCAGAGTATAACGTAGAAGAAAACGAATCTATCGACTTTGCCAGCATTTCGAGATTCAAGATAGACTATAAGAGTATTTTCTTGAGTCAATACGATTACTGCATCAAACTCGTTACCAACGAGATAATCAACCTTATCGCAGATACTGACAGCAAGAACAGCATAGCAGAGCTTACCGATGTTTACTACAATATCCTCAAGTACATCAAGATGGACAACAAGGTATTCATGTGCGAACGACTCAAGTATATGGCTGACCTTATGCTCATAAGAAGAAAATACGAGCAGGCAATACAATTCTATACCTATGCCATCAAGGAAAACGCCCTCGACGGAGAACTTTACTGGAGAAGATTGCACGCAAAATATCATGCGATAAACACCGTAGAACTCATCCTTTGCAAAAACAATATCGAGGACGACGAGGATTTCAGCAAACTCTGCGAAGTCGAGACCGAGAATATAGAGACTTACATGATGGTTCAGAACAAGCAGGAAATGCTCAAAAAGAACCGCAAGTACAAGTCGCTTCTCAAAAAGAAAAAGGACTTTATTCCTTCCGACAAAGTAAACGATCTCTTTATTTGCAAGGAGAGTGAATTCGTAGATTATCTCAAGAGGCTCGAGGAAGACGAACAGATCTCTCAAATGCATAAAAAAGCAAAGAGAGTTGAGATTATCGCAAAGTCGGGTAATATAGGCGTAAGGATATTCATTTATTTGCTTACTCTTGCGTTCAGTGCGTTTGCGTTTGCTTATGCGACTATCGGATCTACATTCTGGGGAGGAGCAATGGTAGACAGTCTTAATTCTGTCGCAATGTATATTTCGACGGCTTACTTTGTAATTCTCCAACTTGTCTACATGATCAAATTCGGACAGAATAAGAAATATATCAGTATAGCCTTTACGACGCAGATAATAAATACGGCTATGCTTATAGTGTTGGACGCATTCACTGTATCGGGAATTTATTATGTTGATGGCACAGGTTTAGTCATGACCATATTGTTTGTAATAGCAAGTGCAGGCAATCTTTATTCAATCGTTTCTCACGGCAAACAAAGCTGGGTAGTATTCGGAAACTCGCTGACCATACCTGTGGCAACTTTTGCATATGTAGGATTCAATCTGTTGTTTGTGTCTTATATGTCTACGACAGTTTCGGTCATCGTATTTATAATCTTTATCCTTACTTTGATAGCAATGGCAGTGATGACTATCAAAAACGATCTTACGGCTTGGATAGCTTTCGGAATATTTATGGCACTACTTGTTCTTTTGGCAATAGTATTCGGTATTTCCATAGGTATATTCAAGAGAATTACGGTAGCGACAATCATAGTTTCGGTAATAATAATCGCCATTGTTTTGGGTATTATCGGCTACTTCCTTTTCAACAGTTAACGATTGATAGGGTATCAATCTCAATGCAATGAATCAATTTCATTCATTTATATCTTAATAACAAAAGGTTCCTTTCGAAAGGAACCTTTTTTATGTCAGAGAAGATGTTTGCATTCAATTAATAATTTAATTGATATATTAGAGCGCAATATTATAGAGTAAATACTTGTATAAAATTCGATTGCAAGCGCAATAGAGCTTCTGTGGCGCCGCAATTGGCTCATAAAGAGCTTTTTGAAGCTTTGTCGTTAAATTATACTATCCGTATGATTTTTTGATATAAGACGGTTTTTTCGGTGTATAATTGAGCGTCCTTGTGATAATGTCCGAAATACCAATGCTTGTATTTTACAGTATCTTCGAAAAGCGATAGCATACTGTTTTCGGGATATACCGTAGGCATTACGGGCGGAACGTAAAGAGGGGGATAGTAAAGCGCTTTTTCGTCGCAAGTGTGCGTAATAATAAAGTCGACTTCATTGTTGTGTTTTTTGAGGTTTTCTATCGCTTCGCCCAATTCGTCGAAGTTGGGCTTTTCCTGTGCCCACCAAGACTCGTGATCGTTGCGCATGCACTTGTCGGTACTGCTTGCTCCGCCGAAAGTAAAGAAAGTCTTGCCCTCAAGCTCGAATATCTGACCACGCATAAGGTGTATTATATCGGGGCGGATCTTATGAACTTTTCCGCCATTCCAAAATTCCACAGGATAAGTATCGAGAATATCGAAATTCTCATGATTGCCGTCCACGAACAGTACGGTAAAAGGCAAGGCTTCATAATGAGCCAGCGTTTTGTCGAGGGTTTTGCTGTTCCATACTCCTCCGAAATCTCCCGCAATGATGACGTAATCTTTTTTTGAAAGATTGCTGTTTTCGTCAGCGAATTTTCGGAGTTTTGAAAAATCTATACTGCCGTGAGTGTCGCCTGTAACAAAAATCATTTTTTTCCTGTCCTTTTGGATAAATAACAACAATTTATTTCAAAACCGAGTTTTGAGTAGAGTTTTGCGGCTTGGGTATTTGGCGCAAAAACTTCTAGTTGAGTGTATTCGCAGCCGTTTTGCTCAAAGTAATCTTCAGCCGTCGCAAGAAGCGTTGTGCCTATGCCTTGTCCTCTGTATGCGGCTTTTACTACCAGATCGCTTATAAATCCTATTTTTGGACAGCTTGTCGTAAGTTCGTCTTCGCCGCCGCCCTGAAAAATTTTGCATACGATCATTCCGCAAATTTTGTCATCGACTTTTGCCACGAATATTTTGCCGCTATGCTTTTCAATCTCTTGCATTACGTAGGCAAAATAGTCGTCTCTGTAATTGCTTTTTACCACAATGACTTTTCGCTTGTCGAGAGAAGCGATATGTGTTTGCAGTTCGACCAAAAGGTCTTTGACGTCATTCTCATAAGTATCAGAGTAGTTGTCGATAGTAAGCATTTGATGTCCGCTCCTTGCAGTATTTATATTAATTTACCACATTTTCAATTAAAAAACAATATGCGACGTCACATCGCCGTTGAACCTTGGAATTCTCACTTGCGGTTTATGTTATTGAGCGGTCTTTTGCCTAATATTATAGATATATTATATTATAATTAAGTAAATTATATAATTTAAACCTTATGTAAATTATATAAATTAGTTTTTTTGTTTTCGTGCATTATTTTATAATTTGACGAAATTATATTGTTCAGTTGGTATAAAAGAGATATCTATTCAGGCTCACGAGAGATGTAGGGAAGAAGGCGGCTGGCGAAAGTAAAACAAAAAAAGGCGAGAGGTTTTCTCTCGTCTTTTTTGTTTGTATATAGGCAAACTGCCTTGATGTGGCGGGAGTTTATACGAACACAAATTTTTATTATAGGCAGTCTTTTTTCGAGACTGCCTTTGCACTTTTTGTATTATTTCTTGCGTAACTCTATACTTCGTATAGTTTTCGGTAAAGTTATATGTTATCGTTACGTTGTCGATATCGAGTATCACTTCTCGCACAAACGCTTTCACTATCAGTTTCCGCACGGGCATTTCCTGTATATCGCCGCATATAATCGAGTTCAAATACTTTTCTACGCTTTCAGGTGAAAGATATGTATAGTTGCGTTGTTTCTCTTGCCCGATGTCAAAGTCAAGTCCTGCGATCTGTGCTTCGAGTTCTTTCATATCAAGACTGTCACATATTTTTATGGACACTTTTCAAAAGGGTTTTGACGGGTACTGCGATTATTTTTTAGCAGATTGCTTTATCTGCGAATGATAGAAGTAATTTAT
>CALWBV010000009.1 GCA_944376205.1 uncultured Christensenellaceae bacterium | reverse complement strand
AAAAAACAAGTACCCCGAAACGAGGTACTTGCAATTTTTGTAATAAAGCTCGATTATCTCTTGCTGAACTGAGGTGCACGTCTTGCTTTCTTGAGACCGTATTTCTTTCTTTCTTTTGCTCTGGGGTCTCTGGTAAGGAAGCCTGCTTTCTTGAGAGCTGCCTTTGTATTCTCGTCAGCGAGAACCATTGCTCTTGCGATACCGTGTCTGATAGCGCCTGCCTGACCTGTAAAACCGCCGCCTTGTACGTTTACGATTACATCGTATTTAGCGAGATTTTCGGTAAGCTCGAGGGGCTGACGTACGATCTGTTTGAGTGTATCGAGACCGAAGTATTCGTCGATACTTCTCTTGTTGATGGTGATAACACCGCTGCCTTCAGGTATAAGTCTTACTCTGGCGATAGCTTTCTTTCTTCTGCCTGTACCCCAGAATTGAACTTTTTTCTTAGTCTTCTTCGTAGCCATTTATCATACACTCCTTATTAGAATTTTAATTCTTTGGGCTGTTGAGCTTCGTGGTTATGCTCAGCGCCGGCATAGCAACGCAACTTTGTGAGCTGCTTTCTGCCAAGAGAGTTCTTAGGGAGCATACCTTTAACTGCCAACATAACGGCTTTTTCAGGCTTCTCTGCCATCAACTTCTTGTATTGAACTTCTTTGAGTCCGCCGACGTAACCTGTGTGATGTACATAGTACTTCTTTTCAAGCTTCTTGCCGGTGAGACGAACCTTTGCACAATTTATAACGATAACGAAATCACCTGTATCAACGTTGGGTGTAAACGTAGGCTTATTTTTACCTCTGAGAACGTTTGCGACGTTGCTTGCAAGTCTACCCAAAACAAGGTCGGTAGCATCAACGACATACCATTCTTTCTTGATGTCCTCAGGTTTTGCCATATATGTCTTATTCACGGATAAAACCCTCCAATTGTATTTTGTATTGCTTTATATCGCAGAGGGGCTAGTTCTTTGATATATTTTTTCTTGCTTATCCATTTTAGTAAAAAGCAATACGATTGTCAAACATTTTTAACTATTTTTTATATATTTTTGCAAATATCCGCTTATTTTCAAAAAAATTGCCGCAAATACGAAAATCTCGCTTGCGGCAATAACTTATTTATTATCTTCAGTTGAAGGCAAAATCTTTTGCCACGAGCCAAGCAAAATATGCCGCATATATGACAAGCATTACAATACCGCCCGCTCTTTTGAGCTTTTTATCTTTTGTGAGCACAATACATACAAAAAGTACGACTGCGGCAATGATAGCCATGATATTGTCAAAAGTAAATCCTGTAAGGAAATTGGTATCGTAAGCTATCGGAGTAATGAGCGCCGACGTACCGAGTATAAACAAGATATTGAACATATTGCTACCCACGATGTTGCCTATTGCTATATCGCATTCGCCTTTACGTGCCGCAGCTACGGACGTAACGAGTTCGGGCAAAGACGTACCGAATGCAACTATCGTAAGACCTATGAGGCTTTCGCTCATTCCGACTTCTCTTGCGATTGTTCTCGCACCGTTGACAGCCATCTGCGAACCCAGCACTACGATGGATATACCTACGATAAGTTTTGCAAGCATCTTGACTGCTTCGACACCCTTTTTCTCAACTTTTGCAGTGCCGTCAGCTTCGACAACGACTTCGGACTGTTGAGCTCCTTGCGCAGGGTCCATGAGTTCGGGATTTTTATCTTTTCCTTTTTTGGAAAGCACAATGAGATATACGAAAAACAATATAAACAGTACCCACAAAATAAGGCCGTCGATCCAACCGAGTTGTCCACCGATGAATCCCATTATCATAAGCACTATGCTTATAATGACGACATAGGGTATCTCTATATACAAAGTCGTCTTTTGTACGGTAAGAGAAGCAAACAAAGCGCTTATACCGAGTATAAGGAAAATATTCAGAATGTTGCTTCCTATAATATTACCTATAGCAAGCTCCGCACTTTCCTGCACCGCCGATGTGATACTTACCGCCGCTTCGGGCAGAGACGTACCGAAAGCTACTATCGTAAGTCCTATTACGATTTGCGGAATACCGAATTTTCTGGCAATCCATGACGCGCCGTCTACAAACCAATCGGCACCTTTTGACAAAAATACAAAACCGACTACGAGCAAACACAACTGTGCAGCTATTCCCCAAAAATCCATTGAGTACCCTCCGAAAATATATTGCGTGTATATAATAATATATTACAACTTCTAAATTATTATTTTGACAGGATTTAGTCAACTTATGATTTATGCTTATGCAACAACTAAATTGTAAATTTTGCAAAAATTATGTAGAAACTACAAGATTTATAAAAAATCGTTGATTCAAGCTTATCAAGATGCTATAAAATCGTTATGCTTATAATAATTTCGTCAACGTCAAAATTTCTCTGCAAGAAAAATACGGCACGAAGCCGTATCTTTCTTTTGGGGGATATTATATATTAAGGGGGTTATTCTGCACTGTGAGAAAATTTCTCAAGCGCACTGCAAATTACTTCTTGAAGTATCTGTTGTAGAGACCGAGGAATCCGCAACCGTGTCTTGCCTCGTCCTTTGCCATTTCGTGTACGGTGTCGTGTACGTCGTCGTAACCGAGTTTCTTTGCAAGTTTAGCAAGTTCGAACTTACCTGCGCAAGCGCCGTTTTCAGCTTCCATACGCATTTTTACGTTTTTCTCGGTGCTGTTGGTAACTACGTCGCCGAGAAGCTCTGCAAACTTGGAAGCGTGTTCTGCCTCTTCGAAAGCATATCTCTTGAAAGCTTCTGCGATATCGGGATAGCCTTCTCTGTCAGCCTGTCTGGACATAGCAAGATACATACCTACTTCTGCGCACTCGCCGTTAAAGTTGTCGATAAGACCTTTTACTACTTCTGCGTCATAGTTTTTAGCAGAGCCGACAATGTGTTCGGTAGCCCAGCTCATTTCGCCTGCCTTTACTTCCTGAAACTTCTCCTTGGGAGCCTTGCAAACAGGGCACTGCTCGGGTGCGCTGTCTCCTTCGTGTACATAACCGCATACGCTGCATACAAATTTTGCCATATTAATTTACCTCCATAAATTGCTTGTTGATTATATTTTTTATTCAGTTTTTTGAAATTTCATTTTGAAGTTTGCCTAATTCACTCTTGCGTTTACATTCGTCGCAAATCTTGTAAAAACTCAAGCCGAATTTGCAAAACCCGTTTTTGTCGCAATACCCGTCAAGGTATCTTTTGAGATCTTCGGGATAGTCCATGTCCTCTACTTCGCCGCACTCCGTACATATCACGTGGCAGTGATTATCGAGTTCGACATCGTAGCGCTCTTTATTGTCACAGCCGACTACTCTTCCTACAATCCCGGCTTTTTCGAGAAAAGCCAAATTCCTGTATACGGTAGCCAACGAGATACTCGGTATCGTCTTGCGGACTTCCTCGTACACTCTGTCAGCCGACGGGTGACATCTCATAGTTTTCATTACCTCAAGCACAGCTTGTCGGCGAGAAGAAAAGTTTGTCATATGGTCTTATCCTGTTTTCTGGTATCATATTATCATAGTAAAATCGTATTGTCAACTGTTTTGAAAACAAAAATGATAATTATTTTTATTTTTGAAAATACGATATAAACTACACTATAAAATGCTATAGATATACAATAAAATACAGCATAAAAGATTAGAAAAATACGATGTATGGTAAATTTAATAATTTACTGTATTTACGCAAACTGAAAATCAAACACTCCTTCAAACATTATGCAATTTAGCCGTTATGAAATATCGGTATGTTTTACTACGGTAGTATTATGAGAATCTGCCGACAAAGCTATCCTTTTACCTGATCTAACCACAGTAGATTTTGTACTTTTTCGTGTATTTTATTACAACGCCCTTATAAATTTAATATTGATAATATAAGTGCTGTATGATATAATGTATTTATGGAAAACAGATTGGAAAACATGACAAAAGAACAACTATGGAAACTCTTTCCCATTTTTCTCACAAAACACAATCCCGAATGGGAAGATTGGTACAAAGAAGAAGAAGTTATTTTGAAATCGCTCATCCCTCAACAAGATTTGATAAGGATATCGCATATAGGAAGTACGTCAATAGACAAGTTGTGGGCAAAGCCGATTATAGATATTCTGATAGAGACGTCGGACAAAGCCGCACTAAACCGTGTCTGCGATATTCTTGTTCAAAATAAGTATTTATTAATGGCTAAAACAGCCGAAAGATATTCCCTCAACAAAGGATATACGCCCAAGGGATTTGACGATAAAGTATTTCATATACATCTGCGCATCAAAGGCGATAACGACGAACTCTATTTCAGAGATTATCTTGCCACTCACGATAACGTAGCATGGGAATACGAAAAACTCAAACTCAAGCTGTGGCGTAAATACACTTATGACCGTGACGCCTATACGGCGGCAAAGACGGATTTTGTAGTAAAATATACCAATATCGCAAAACAACTGTACAAAAACAGATACAACACAAAAAACTAATTTTACCAACAAAAAAAGCGCATCTTCAAATGCGCTTTTTTATTATGCTATATTATTTGCAAAGGTGAATCTCAACGTATCAAAAAATACTTACTACTATCAATAATATAAAGTTAAAAATTATATTTACCAATGCACCGAGTCCGGCTTTTTTTGCGTTTTTCGGACTGGACTTTCTCCATGCAAAATACAATATTACACCGACAAAAGGTATAAAAAATCCTAATATACCCCAAGCTATGCTACCCGTGTCGCCAGCAGAAGGCAAAGGGCGACTTTCATACCCGTTCTGACCATGATTTGCTATGTTGTTAGCATTTTCTATATTGTCATTATTGATAATTGTTGTTCTCTCTGTGCTGGTTTCTTCTTTGTCATCATTTACACTGCTAACACTCATGTCGTTTTCCTCTTCAAATTGAGCATCAATCACATTGTAATTTCCCGCAACATTTTTGCTGTATTCTACTCTATCGTTATCTTTATTAACGATATTGCCGCAATTGCCGCACACTTCGGCTCCTTCTCTCAATTGGGCACCACACCTTTTGCAAAACTTGCCCATAATATTTAACCTCCGAATAAATATTGATAATTAATTTATACTTATTAGATATATTGTACTAGATATTTTGTCTAGTGTCAAGACATTTCATCTAGTTTAGGTTAGGATTTTTGTATGGACAACATATTTTGTAAAAACTTAAAAGAAGCCCGTAAGTTAAGAAATCTTACTCAAAAAGAAGTGGCTCGTGAACTTGGTGTTGTAGAAAGCTGTTACGCAAATTGGGAACAAGGACGTTCAGAGCCTAGTATAGAAATGTTGCGAAAATTAAGTGCCATATTGTCTGTCGGACTTGACGAACTTATAGACACTAACCGCTGAATGTTTTTTACCGTATTATCTTTTTAGGCACACGCTATAAACCCAAACAAAATAAAAACGCACCTTCGTCGGTGCGTTTTTATATTTACTAATACTTTTCTCCTAATATAAAACTGTCTTTACAAATAATATTTGCTTCACATATACTACAATTTATCAAAGTCCTCTCAAAGTATATCCGTTTTTCTCGAAAACCTTTACCTGATTGATTATCGACTCGATAAATTCCTCGTTATTTTTTGTCTTTTGCATCATATTCAGAAGCTGATCCGTCGTCTCTTGCGAATCACCCGACGAAAGCAATTTTCTCAATGCCCATACGCCTTCGAGTTCTTTTTGCGTCAAAAGCAAATCTTCTCTTCTCGTGGACGAACGGTTGAGGTCGATAGCGGGGAAAATTCTTCTCTCGCTCAATTTTCTGTCAAGAGTGATTTCCATATTACCCGTACCCTTGAATTCTTCGTATATTACGTCGTCCATTCTGCTGCCCGTATCTACAAGCGCCGTAGCTATTATGGTAAGCGAACCGCCGTTTTCTATATTACGTGCCGCACCGAAAAACTTCTTGGGACTTGCAAGCGCACCGGGGTCTATACCGCCCGACAAAGTTCTTCCCGTGGGAGGTATCGTCAAGTTGTATGCTCTTGCAAGACGTGTAAGCGAATCCATCATGATTACGACGTCCTGTCCGAGTTCGACGAGACGTTTTGCTCTCTCGATAAGAATTTCCGCAGCCTTGCAATGATGTTCGGGCACTTCGTCAAAAGTTGAATATACTACCTCGCCCTTGATCGAACGTTTCATATCCGTTACTTCTTCGGGGCGTTCGTCTATGAGCAATACAAACAATTTTACTTCTGTATGATTTGTCGTAATGGAATTTGCGATTTTCTTCAAAAGTGTAGTCTTACCTGCTTTGGGAGGAGAAACTATCATTGCTCTCTGTCCCTTTCCGATAGGAGCAATCAAGTCGAGACTTCTTATTGCAAAATCGCTTCTTGTAACATTCTTTTCTGCCGAATTTATCTCGAGCCTCAATCTTTCCTGGGGGAAAATAGGCGTGAGATTATCAAAATGAGGTCTTGACTTGAGATCGGAATAGTTTTTACCCGTATCGCCTATATAGCCTACCGACTTATATTCGCCCGTCGAAGGAATATCTCTGCCTTTGTCGTCTTTTTGACAGACGATCTGATAGTCTATGTCAGGATTTACCCTTTCTATTGCCACGAGGGCGGGAGGCTTATTGTCGCTGTTGCGCTTTGCTACGCCCACAACAAAATCACCTGCTCTCAAACCCACGCTTTTTATCATCTTTCCGGATACGTAAACGTCTTTTTCGCTGCACTCGCAGTTTTCCGCACGCAAAAATCCGTAACCTTCGAGCATTTCGAGTATGCCGCTTCTCATCTCGCAGTCTTCCTGCTTAAGCATATCCTCTATCGTGAGAGGGGCGTTGCGTTTTTGTTCTTCGGGATTTTTTTCCTGAGGTTTTTCGCTTTGCGACTCCGAAAAATTATAATGCAACTGTCCTTCCGAATCATGTACTTCTATGCTGGGACCGCCGCTCTTGGGGGGTCTGCCTCGCTTGCTCACAGGAGTAACGATATGTTCTGCATTGTTGATAAAATCGTAACATTCATTGATGATTTCTTCTTTATTTTTTCTCGTAGGAGCATTGATACCGATCTCTCTGGCAAATTCACGGAGATTATGTATCGTCATATTGTTGAAGTCTTCTTTGGTATAACCTGCCGCCCATTCGGGAATCCTTGACCTTGCATCATCCTGATTATCCTGTAATATTCTGTTTATCAAGGCTTCGGCGGAAAGATAACTCGCATTGTTGACTCCTGCTTTTTTTGCAATATCTCTCAATTGGAATATTGTTTTAGATTGCAGTTCTTCTTTGGTGTAGTTTTTCTTTACCATTAAATACTCTCCTATATTGATTATTATAATTTATGCCGTATAAAGCTATAAATGAATTTAAGCGATTATTTTCGTTTGAATTTCAGTAAATTTTCCCTGACGGTAAAAGGTTTTGAATTTTTTAAAGTATAGACTGAAAAAATTAAATTTATTCTTTTGTACGCCGTCCGAAAAAATCGGACGGCGATCAATATTAAAAAACGTTGTCTTTAAAAACAATAACTTTGGTAGAATCGGCTTCGAAGTATTCCCTGTCAACTTCAAGCGTCTGACCATCGACGTATATTATCTGACTTTCGTCAAACAATTCGAGAAACTCATCGAGTTTGTCTATGTCAACTATGCTGCTAGGCGTCTTGTAGTGCATAGGTATAACTATATCGGGCATTATAAAGTCTACGTATTCTTTGGCTTGTTGTGCAGTAATTGTATAATTTCCGCCGACAGGAATCATAAGCACATTGACAGAACCTATTCCTTCGGCAAGTCTTACTGTACATTCCTCGCCAACATCGCCCATATGACACAGGTCAACGCCGTCCATTCTGAATTTGAAAATACGGTTTTCTCCTCTTTTCTTGCCGTACTTATCGTCGTGATAAGACAAGATCGAAGATATGCCTACGCCTTTGATGTCCCAAAATCCGCACTCGCTGAGTACTACGGGCGCACCGAGTACGTTGACGACTGCGTTGTGATCCTTGTGCTGATGCGAACAAGTCACCACATCTGCATCCGTCTTTTTCATTTCGATTCCTACAATAGACTTTTCGTAAGGGTCCGTGATTATCGTCGTACCGGTAGATTCCGTCAACTTAAAGCACGAGTGCCCCAGCCATTCTATGTTCATTTTACTCCTCGCTGATATCCATCGCTAATTGTTGTGGCTTACTAGCATTGAATTTTTCGATAAGTTCGTGAATCTTATCGTGGGGGTCAAGCAACTGACCTACGGACTTATTCTGGTCGATAGCCGCAATTATGTATGCTACGAACTTAGACATATCCGCCTGAATAAACCATTCTTTTTTGAGAACTTCTTCGGTAGCGTATGTGAGGTTGGTAGACAAAACTGCGTTGAACAGTCCCTGCTCGTATGCCTTCTGAAACTTTTCGAGTCCTTCGGTAAACAGAGCGTAGGTAGCCGACAAGAAGATTTTTCCGCAACCTGCCGCTTTGAGTTCGGTACAGAGTTTGAGCATACTGTCACCCGTAGCGATGATATCGTCTGCTACAAAGATGTCTTTGCCTCTTACGTCGTTACCGATGTATTCGTGAGCGACAATGGGATTTCTTCCGTTGACTACGTTTGCATAGTCTCTACGCTTATAGAACATACCGAGATCGGTACCGAGTACTGAAGCGTAGTAAATATTTCTGCTCATTGCACCTTCGTCAGGGCTTACGATCATGAAGTTTTCTTTTTTCATGTTGATATCGGGGAAAGTGCGGAGCATTGCTTTCAAAATCTGATAAGTGGGCATAAAGTTGTCGAAGCCCATGGTAGGAACGGCATTCTGAACTCTGGGGTCGTGAGCGTCAAACGTAACTACGTCGTTGACTCCCATATACTCGAGTTCGTGCAACATTTGCGAACAGTCAAGAGATTCTCTTGCGGTACGTCTGTGCTGTCTGCCGCCATAGAGCAAAGGCATTACTACCGTAATCTTGTTTGCCTTGCCTGCGCAAGCGGAAATGATTCTCTTAAGGTCTGCATAGTGATCGTCGGGAGACATGCGGTTGGGCGTGCCGAACATATTATACTCGATAGAATAATTACCTACGTCGCAGATGATAAACAAATCTTTACCTCTGATACTGTCGTTGATGAGCGCCTTGCCGTCGCCTGTGGTAAATCTGGGGCAATTGTTGCTTACCAAGAAAGTGCTTTTTGTAGCTTTTTTACCGTTGGCTTTTGCCTCGCTGTTGTACCAGTTGACAAGATAATAATCTACTTTTTTGCCAAGTTCTTCAGCTCCCTTAAGGGCTATTATAGCCATATTAGAGGAGTCTTTTTCAAAGTTAAACACAGACTCAAAAAACGGTCTCATTGTAACCTCCGTGTGTAATGTATATTAAATTTTTATTTTCAGAGAGATTATAAGAAAAGCGCATACAATATCCGTCTATTGTATTCAAAAATTCGCTATTGAATTTGTAACTGTGTGAATCCATACAGCCTCGCTATCGGCGAATACCACATATTCGCACTCATTATACACATTTATGATAGCATAACGTATTTACAAAATCAAGCCTTTTGCATTAGTTTATTATTCTATCCGACTTGTATGCAAGCGCAAACGCTATATTATATCGCAAAAACAAACTTTAATTGCCGCAATTAAAAAAGCTCAAAAGTGCCGTAAATTTACAGTTAGAAGCAGCCCAAAAGTGCACAGCGATTTGAGGTGTGAATATTACGTCTTTTATATGACGCAGACTGTAAACAATACTTGCCGTATTGTCAAGCGGTTAGATAAAACAAGCAAATTATATTAAAAAGTACCGCAAGTCGGCGGTGAGGACTAGCCGCTAGGTGCGCAGCAATTTGAGGTGCGGAGATTACGGCTCTTATGAGGCGTGGACCGCTGGCAATACTTGCCGTATTGTCAAGGAGCTAGACAAAACAAGCAAATTATTTTTAAGAATAGTACCGCAAGTCGGCGGTGAGGACTAGCCGTTAGGTGCGCAGCAATTTGAGGTGCGGAGATTACGTCTCTTATGAGGCGTGGACCGCTGGCAATACTTGCCGTATTGTCAAGAGGTTAAACAAAACAAGCAAACATATATCAAAAGTACCACAAGTCGGCGGTGGGGACTAGCCGTAAGGTGCACAGCAATTTGAGGGCGGAGATTACGTCTCTTATGAGGCGTGTTCCGCAGGCAATACTTGCCGTATTGTCAAGAGGTTAAACAAAACAAGCAAACATATATCAAAAGTACCGCAAGTCGGCGGTGAGGACTAGCCGTTAGGTGCGCAGCAATTTGAGGTGCGGAGATTACGTCTCTTATGAGGCGTGGACCGCTGGCAATACTTGCCGTATTGTCAAGGGACACAACAAAATAAGAGGCGTGATATACACGCCTCAAATCTAGTCTTCACTGCCGAATTGTGGTACACTAACTACATCAACAATTCGCCTTCGTCACTGTCGATAACCTGTAATACTTTGACGGCATTGCCCGTCGCTGCGTCGATATAGACATAATATGCATATTCGTCGAGTCTTCCGAATACTTCGTAAGTCAATCTTTCTTTGCCGCCTTCCACAGGTATCAAAGCAAGTCTTACCGACTCGATATTGAGTCCGCCGAAATCCATATTTCTCACTTCGCCTTCAGTGATTTGGGGTTTATCGAGCGTACGTTCGGTGTGATTATAGATATAATTCAATCCCTCGAAACCTATTATTTTACCGTCATCGAGATTGACCTTTATCTTTATCATATCGGGATAAATCACCGTGTCGTCAATCACGTAGCACATATTGACATAAAGCACGCTGTCTGTCACGCAAGCATAAACTCCCTTCATGTTTTTATAGCCCTGTTTGTACATATACTGCGAAGCGAGTTCCACGCCCTCTGCTACCGTAAGTTTTGGCTCTTGCGAATCGAACTCTTTGTCCCACATTACGATCGAACCGCCTTTCTTTGCAATCTGCAAATAAACCGTCGAGCCGTCCTTAAGCGTTACGTCATAGATATAAGTCGCAAAGCCGTTGTCGCCTTCTCCTTTGTAAGTGATACTCTCCACTTCGTAATCGCAAAGAATTTTTCTTATGCGGCTTTCCTGTCCCGACGAATCTATATCCTCTCCCGTCAATGCCTTGGGTTGACTCTCGTCGAGAGAATCGCTGAATGCTCCGTCATAAATAAGCGAAGGATAAACTATACTTCCGTCTGTCAAACCGTCGGCAATATCTGTAAAATACTGATTGAGTTCGTTCATGCCCGTCAGTATCTTATTGCCCGCCATAAGAGAATCTTTGACTTCTCCCAGCTTTTTGCTTACTGTGTAAGTTGTCTCATACAACTTGCCTATCGTATCGTAATCCTCGTCGTTCAAGCCTTCGCCGGACGTAATTTTGGAGCAAAGATATTTGCTGTAATCCCCCACCTGATTGCAATATTTTACAAGTGCGGACATATCGTAACCGCTATATGCCAATATAGCAAGATTTGCTTCTGCCGTCTGGCTGTTCATAGCTATCTCGATGAGCATTTCGCCCGAAAGGCTGTCGCTTCTTGTTACACGGAGTTTAGACAAATTATTCTCTATATTCAGAAGACTGTCCGAAAGCGTATAATATGCGCTTTCAAAATTGTTTTCGCTCATCTCCATCCAAGCCGATTCACTCGATTTGGATAATCCTAAAAATACCGACAACAATATTATCGCCGTCAAAAGCACTATTGCCGTAACTATGTGAAAAATCTTCCAGCCTTTTGTAAGCACCATATTTCCCGATGCGTCTCTTAACATTTATACCTCCTTACACAGCAAATCTGTGTTTTCCTATTGTCAACTTTACAGTTCGGCTCCATATCCACGAACTTGTCGCCGTGGCAGGATTGTAATAATACAGACAGCCGTTTGTAGGATCCCAACCGTTCATTGCGTCTCTTGCCGCAGAATATGCCGTTTCGTTGGGTTCGAGATTTATCTGTCCGTCAATTACCGCAGTAAACGCATACGGCTGATAGATTACGCCGGATATTGAATTGGGAAAAGAACTGCTCTTGACTCTGTTTAACACGACAGCCCCTACTGCGACCTGCCCGAGATAAGGCTCTCCTCTCGATTCTGCATATATGCACTTTGCAAGCAAATACACGTCTGACGAATTGTAACTGCTGTTACTGCTGCTGCCGCTCGTCAACGTCATTCCGAGAGCTGCCGCCGTTTTAGCGCCCACAATGCCGTCAACCGTCAAGCCGTTGTTTTTCTGAAACTGTTTGACTGCGGCAAGCGTCTTTGAACCGAATATGCCGTCTACAGTACCGCAATCGTATCCCCATCTGTTGAGTTTTGTCTGAAGCGTTCTGACCTGCGAACCGCTGGAACCCATCTTGAGTACGGCTGTCTCCTCCGCAGGAGATATTGTAGAAAAGGCTATTATACCTACTATTACCGTTAAAAGCACCAACAGCGCCGCTACGCTTCTTTTTGCTATCAGTTTTTTATCCATAAATGCTCCTTTAATCGTTCGTTGCATTGATTATTTCCTATACGTAAAGGCTTTATACAATGTTTTATAAAGAAGCAAACAACAATGAAGTATATCTCAACCGTATAAGCGAAAAACCCCGAATTTATATCGGGGCTTTTCGCAAAATATACAAATAAGGATTTTATTATGATGTCATTAATACATAACGGTTAAAAAGAAACTTTGATAATTCGGATTTTTTACAGTATCGGCACGCATTATCTTTGAGCGAATTTGTCGTATACGTCTTTGAAAAACGACTTATATTCGAAGTCTTCGTCCTCGCTTTCTTCACCGACAAAACACAGAGGAGGAAAGACCACGCACCACCAATTATCGCCCGTACCGCTTCCCAGTTCGATAATAAGCGCATCGTAAACGCCGCTGTCCAATGTAAGGTCTCCGTAAGTCCTGACAGGAAACTCTTCGCTGCGCAATTTTACGTTGGCAGTATAGGTATAACCGTTTTCAACGAGAGTTTTGTCTGCAACCTTTTTCATGCCGTCAAGATTGGCGTTAAGAATTTTCATTGCTTCTTTCTTACTGGTCACATTGTCAAGTTTGGGAGACATATACTCGACTATCTTTTCCTTGACTTTATATTTGACGCTTTGATCGCCTGCTTCGTTGCTGTTGGCTCTGATATGTATTCTTAAATACTGTTCCTGCTGCTGTCCCGAACCGCTCTTCATTGCGATTATCACCGCTCCTATGATTATGAGACAAATTATTATTACTGCTAAAATTTTCATATTCCACCTCGTTTGTCGGTTTAATTATTGCCAATAGCAAACGCTTTTATACTTCAAAGCAAATTTTTTTATTTTATGTCTGATGAAACAAAGAAAATCTATTGCCTTATTGCTTAAGCATTGAAAAAGGGAGCATAAGCTCCCTCGTTCGTATGAATATGTATTTTTATAAAATCTGCCCCGAATCAAATTCCGTTGTCAAAATCCTCGAGTGCCTGAACGGTTACTTTGAAGCAATCCGCAAGACAACCGTGATCCATATTATCGTAAGAATCTCTTCTCGTATGATAATAGCTGGGAAGATTGTGATCCAACGCAGTGATACCCGTAGCCGCATAGCCGTTCTGATTGAATGCCGCAGAATCCGTTGCGCCCAAAGGCACCGAACCGTAAGAACATTTGATTCCGAGTTTCTTTGCCGCATTAAAGAAAAGTTCGCTTGCGTGCTCGTCTGCTTTTACGGTATTGTTGAGATCCTTTTTGTTGACATAGAGGAATTCTCCGTCTCTTATCGTATCGTAAGAGAATATTATTGTTTCTACGTCCTTGAAATCGCCCTTTGCCGCATGCGCCTTACCCCAGGCTCTCGCACCTCTGAGTCCCGCTTCTTCGCTTCCCGAAATCAATACTCCGATTTCGGTATTTTCAAATTCTATACCTTCGTCATTGAGAGCTTTAAGAAGCGCAATACCCATGTAGCATCCCGTAAGATTATCGTTAGCGCCGTCAACCACTACGCTGGTATTCCACATACGGTACATTGCCAACCAGAAAGGTATAAATACAAAACATCCCAATCCGAGATACAAAGGCAATCCCTCTGCTATGTAAGGAGTTACGCCTTTTGCAAGCACGATAGAGAATATCGATATGCCTGTAAGATAGACAAGTCCTATCATAGATATAAGAAAGTGCGCAACGAATGCCTTGCCGTTGATGAGATAACTCATAGTCCATTCATGTGCAGCGTCGGGGTGTCCGTTGAAGAAAATTCTTCTCTTTACTTCGCCCTTGGGGTGCTTTATAGCGGTAAGATTGTGCGAAGTCTTTTTGGGAAACAAAAAGTCAACAATCTCAAGGTAAAGCACGAATTGCAACAACATCAACAACATACCCACACCAATGAGAATTACCGTAAGAAGCGGTATAAAAAAGTAACTTACGAAAGCTGCGAGGATTATCGTAACCATTATGTGTATCCAATAGAAAAACGCATTGGGATGCACGCTGAAAGGCTCAATTTCCACACTGTCGCACATAGGCTTCAATGTTTCTGCCATCTGCTCTACTGCTTTCTTTTCGCCTTCACTGCCGGGGAATCTTTTGCCGCAGTTTTTGATGACGGAAGTGATCTCTTGCATCATATAATCTGCATGCTTACCGCTTTCGTCTCTGAGTTTTTTCAAGTCCATAGTGAGTCTCCTTTTTGAGGTTGGTAATATTATAACATAAACTTACCTTAAAAAAAATGCTTTTTTTAATTTCCATTATATTTTGAAAACTCATTTTGACATCTATATTACGTATATATCGGGATTATGTTACTATGATATAATCATAAATTATTACATCTCAATTTTCTATAACCCATATTTGTAAAATCGTTTATAAAATATCAATCTTACCTTTGCCGATTTAACACTTCTTGAGAAAAAGTTTATAAAATATCTCTAAAAATAGTAATTTTTAGGAGTTTCCTTTTACATCGTCAAAAGTATTTTCTCGATTAATTGACAAATAAGCATCTTTGGGTATAAAATCATTAATATAATAATTTTACATAAAAGAGGAATGAGCATGATATCCAAAAGCGATATGGAAATATACAAAGACATCAATGCTATGTGCGACAAGTTCAAGGCAAACGGTCTTATCGACCCCGAACTTTTTATACAGCACAAAGTAAATAAAGGTTTGAGAGACCAAAAAGGTAAAGGCGTACTCACGGGACTTACCAACATAAGCGACGTCGTAGGTAAAGAGATCGTGGGCGGCGAAGTCGTTCCTTGCGAAGGTAAACTCTATTACAGAGGTTACAACATCAACGACATGTGCAACGATTTCCTTTCCAACAAGAGATTCGGATTCGAAGAAATCACGTATTTGCTTCTTTTCGGCGAACTTCCCTCTCAAAAAGAACTCGACAAGTTCAACGCCATGCTTGCCAAGTACAGAAAATCTTTGCCCAATACTTTTGTCAGAGATATTATCATGAAAGCGCCTTCAAGCGACATCATGAACTCGCTTGCAAGAAGCGTGCTTACCCTTTATTCGTATGACGATAAAGCAAACGATATCTCTCTTCCCAACGTATTGAGTCAGTGTCTCCAGCTTATCGCTCTCTTCCCTCTTCTGTCTGTATATGCATATCAGGCATATGACTATTATATCAAGGGAAATCATTCATTCTTCATTCATGAACCCAAGGACGAACTCTCAACTGCGGAAAATATACTTCATATGCTCCGTATAGACAGTAAATATACCGAACTCGAAGCAAGAGTGCTCGACCTCGCACTTGTTCTTCACGCAGAACACGGCGGCGGCAACAACTCCACTTTTACAGCTCGTGCCGTTACGTCTTCGGGTACTGATACATATTCGGCAATTGCCGCAGCTTTGGGATCCCTTAAGGGACCTAAACACGGCGGCGCAAACATCAAAGTTTCGCAAATGTTTGCAGATATAAAGAAAAACGTCGCAGACTGGAACGACGAAGACGAGATCGAAAACTACCTCAACAAAATACTCAACAAAGAATGTTTTGACAGATCGGGTCTTATCTACGGTATCGGACACGCAGTTTACTCCATATCCGACCCCCGTGCCGTACTTCTCAAAAAGTCCACCGAATCTTTGAGCATCGAAAAAGGACTCAAGAGAGATTTCGATCTCTATTCAAAAGTAGAAAAGATCGCAATCAAACTCATCTCTACTCAAAAGAATATCTACAAAAACGTAAGTGCAAATATAGACTTTTACAGCGGATTTATATATGACATGCTGGGACTTCCTCAAGAATTGTTTACTCCTATATTTGCAATCTCGAGAATTTCAGGTTGGTCAGCGCACAGAATGGAAGAACTTCTCAACTCATCCAAAATCATGCGTCCTGCTTACAACTGTACACAGCCTGCTCTCGACTACATCCCTATGAAAGACAGAAACAACTGATTTTTCTGAATTTCAAATTATATGTAATTTTGTAATTGCATAAATAAAAACAGACGGCGTTGCCGTCTGTTTCGTTTTACTTATTCGGATATTTATTTAGCGGATATTTATTCTGCCGCCCCTTTTGAATGCGGGATTATTGAGAATTTCTCCATATACGATAGCTTTTTGCAAATCGTTGAGTTTGACGGAAGTATCTTTTTCTTCTTCGTCTATTTTGACAAAACGCACATCGTAATGTTCACTGCATCCCTCGCTAGATTTACCGCCGATACTGTTCATGACGGGGACTTTTTCGACTCTGTATTTATCATTGTTTGAGTGCGAATCCACGTCGCAATGGCTTTCGTGATGTCCCGCAGCATAGGCTGCTTCGCCGGGCTTTTTCTTATCTACAGGGCGACGGTGAAGATTGGTGCTGTAAGCAGGCACATTGTAGTTGCTCAACTTTTCTCCGTCCTGCGGCTTTGTCGCTACCGGCTGGGTATAAGGAGTTTTCTCCTCATACCCGTCCGACTCGCCTGCTTGATCTTTCTTCTTCTTATTCGAAGGCATATTAGCTACGAATGCAATGATACCGACGACAACTACGATAACTGTTACTATTGCTTCAAACATTATTTCTTATCCTTATTTTTAGGGTCTTTATCCACGACGTTTTCAGTGTCTTTACCGCTTATTGCGTTACGCATATTGGTATCCGCCATAATGTTTTGCATATTGTAATAATCCATTACGCCGAGTTTTCCGCTCTTGAGCGCACTTGCCATAGCCTTGGGGACTTCGGATTCCGCCTCGATAACAAGAGCTTTCATCTCCTGCGTCTTTGCTTTCATTTCCTGCTCCAACGCAACAGCCATTGCTCTTCTCTCCTCTGCTCGCGCTTCGGCAATTCGCTTGTCAGCCTCTGCCTGATCCATCTGAAGCTGTGCACCGATATTTCTGCCTACGTCGATATCTGCTATGTCGATAGACAAAATTTCAAATGCCGTACCGCTGTCAAGTCCCTTGTTGAGGACAGTCTTGGAAATCGTATCAGGGTTTTCAAGGACGTCTTTGTGTGAGACGGACGAACCTACGGTCGTAACTATACCTTCACCTATACGTGCAATGATAGTATCTTCACCCGCACCGCCTATAAGTCTGGTGATATTTGCTCTTACGGTAACGCGCGCCTTAACTCTCAATTCGATACCGTCTTTTGCTATTGCCGATATCGCAGGCGTTTCGATTACTTTAGGATTGACCGAAACTCTTACAGCATTGAGTACGTCACGTCCTGCAAGGTCGATTGCTCTTGCCGTTTCGGGAGTAAGTTCCATATTTGCCGAGTGCGCAGATATAAGCGCATTGACGACTTTGATTACGTCACCTCTTGCAAGCACGTGGCTTTCAAGCTCGTCTATAGTAATATCCAAACCCGCTTTCTTCGCAGAGATATAAGCGTCTACGAGAGGCGTTACTTTTATTCCTCTCCATTTCATACCTATAAGTCTTGCCATTGATATCTTTACTCCGGACACCAACGCTCTGAACCATAATCTTATAGGCAAAATTGCTAAAAGTATAGCAATTGCTATCACGAGTACGACTGCTATGACTATTATCGCTATTGTAGCCTCTGCGGTCAATGCTCCCAATGTCATTAAAATCATTTTTTCTCCTTTATATTTGTTATTTGTTTTTATTGATCGTTTTTACTGTTTTCAAATTCTTTGACGACGATTTTTACGCCTTCGACTGCAATTACCTCTACGGTCTTGTCTTTTTCTATAAGACCTGCTTGAGATACCACGCTGTACAACTTTCCTGCTATGAGAGCGTTACCGCTCGGACGCAATACCGTCGTAGCAACGCCGACTTTGCCGATAAGTCCCGTAAAATCCTCCGTACCTTTGGTTATACCCTCCGGTACAGCCGTAGAACTTTGCACAAAAGCCGTCCTTGACAGTTTGCCCTTTCGCATGGATTGTATCATTATAATCAAAGCTATTCCCACGAAGAAAATCACACACAACAGCATCACAAAAAACTGAAGCACTATGCTTCCTCTTTCGCTTCTGTACAGTCTTATAGCCATTCCGACGATAACGAGTATTATACCGCTTATGCCGAAAAAGCCGAAACCGGGTTGGAATATCTCAATTATGATGAATATCGTACCCAATATAAGTAATATTGCAGGAATAACGCCTATATCGCCGAAAGCTATCTGAAGCTCTTGCCAAAACGTCAATCCTTCGCTTGCTAAAAACATATCTTTAGCCTCCTTTGCTAATATTATAAACTATGCGGTAATACAAATCAATACTCTTTTTATATAAAGAATACAATTACTATGCAGTTTTTACAAGTTTGCTGTAATTATATTTTACTGTTATATCAATTGTTAAAATAAAAAAGCGAATCCTTTTTTAGAATTCGCATTTTGTAGATTTGTGAAATATTTGATTTCTATCAGTTGATTCTTTCGAAGATAAGATTACAAACGGTACGGTCTCCGCCGCCAAAACCTGCTGACGTAGCCGTAGATTGCGCAAAAGTATGCAATCTGTATCCCTCTGCGTATTGTTGATTGCAGATTTCTTCTATTTCGTCGAAGTTTTTAGAACCTTTACCAACAAATTTTTCTCTGAGAACTACCTGAATTACACGGTATTTGCCAGAATTGTGATTGATTTTCCCCTTTTCGTCATTGAATGCGTCAAAAATTCCCATAATTTCCTCCAAGTGTTTTTTATTTATTATAATTGGAAATAAAATGGTTTGTCAATACGCAATTTCAGTTTATATTAATATTGAATCAAAAAGCAATATCGTCATTTGACTTTTTATCGCCTCGTAAATACATCATTAACTAAACCGCAGCTCATCGCTTATTTTTATTATCAATATATTTAATATCAATATTTTATTCAGATTTATATCTTAACAATTTCAATGCCTAGGGCTCCGTATTTCTGTTGTTGCTCTTTTGTATAATATTTATCCATACATTCTGCCGCCTGCGAAGCATTCATATCTCCAAATCCGCATTTGGAAAAATGCGGCGATTTGAACAATTCCTCAAACGAATCGTATCTGTGCAATGCGACAATACGCACATCTATAAATCTCTTATCGTCATCCATTGCATAAAATCTTATAGTATCGCCGACTTTAAGTTTACTTCTCTTTTCGTCAAACAATCTTACTTCAACGCTTTTTTCGCCTTTGTCAATCTGACTGAAAGGTATTGCATTGAGTTTCATTTCAATAAAAGCCATTTTCCTCTCCTCCCGTTACATTCGATGTCAGCTTTTATATTCTTTTTCCTCGCCGTTTTCGTAAAGCGAAAGAGTGTTTCCGTTTGAATCCTTATCTATGGAAAGATTGCCGAGTCCTACGCTTTGATATGAGTAAGAGAGGCTGTCAAGATAAATCTGTTTTTCTACAGGCTGCACAGGAGGCTCCTGCACGTCACCCGAAGGAGTGTCATCATCAATATCTCCGGAAGGAGTGTCCGAATCGTCTTCGCTGTCAAAAACGTCTCCGGAAGGAAGATCTCCGCTTACACTTTCGTCTCCTGACGGAGTATCACTTATATCTCCAGACGTTATCCCCGTATCAGAACTGGTAATATCTCCTTTTTTTACGCAAGCACTGAAAAGCATAGTCAATATCAAAACTACGCTCAATACAACTAATAATTTTCTATTAAAATTTTGCTCATATTGCAATCATACCTTTAATACATATATTTTATATTAAAACTTATATTCCTTTTATATTTTAGTCGGAAAAATTTTAACTGTAAACAATAAATAATTAGTTTTTTACCATTAACGCAAAAATAAGCACGCAACAAGATAAACCTTCATACGGTTTGTGCTTAAGAGTGCATATTGACAGATATACCTTTTAATTGTACAATATAAATACATATAGCCGATATTTTGTCGGAACATTTGCAACGGCATATAGTGCATTGCGTAATTCATATATCGATAAGGAGAAAAGCTATGAACGAAATGAAAAAAAACTCTGTTACTCTTGTTCTAACACTAGTATTGTGTTTTGCGCTTTTTACAGTGCTTTTGGTGTCGACGAATTTATTTTCAACCGATTACGCACAGGCAGAAACAGGAGAAATTGCAATAGACGAAACCAATTTTCCCGATACTGATTTCCGTCAATACGTTTCTGATGAAGCCGATGCCGACGGTAGCGGTTTTTTATCCGATGAAGAAATAGCCGCAGTGACCGAAATGGGCATAGCCAATATGGGCATAAGCAGTCTTAAAGGCATAAATTATTTTACAGCGCTGAAGAGTCTTTATTGTTACGGCAATAATCTTTGGTCAATCGATTTATCGGAAAACACGGCTCTCGAAATTTTATATTGCAACAATAATAATCTGTCTTCGCTTGACCTTTCTAAACATTCCTCTCTTCAAAAATTAGATTGTTCGGGCAACAACCTTTATTCAATTAATGTAAACGGTTCTTCTCTTTTGCATCTTAATTTTGAAAAAAACAAAGTGAAAGAGATCGATTTGTCGGGATTTACCTCTTTGACATATCTTAATTGCGATATGAACGACCTGACCGACCTCGATCTTAATAAAAACGTAAATTTGCTGTATTTCTATTGCGCTAATAACGAATTGACCCAACTCAACCTCAAAGAAAACGTCGTGCTCAACACTCTCGATTGCTCGAATAACAAATTGACCCAACTCGATTTGAACGGAAACGAGTCAATTCAATATTTGGATTGCGCAAATAACGGCATGACAAACCTAAAACTTAACGGATGTATAAATCTCGCAACCATTGATTGCACCGATAACGGTTTGAGCGAGTTGAATCTCAACGATTGCACAAAATTGAGAATACTCACCTGTCATAACAACGATTTGCGTATCCTTGATTTGTCAAACAACAAAATGCTTACGTCTCTTTACTGTGCAAACAATAAACTCCTTACGCTTGACGTATCGATGTGCGAGTCCCTTTCCAAATTAGACTGCGACGGACAAGAAGCCGAGTATGCGGCACCGCAGAAAGGCAACGTCTGGGAACTCGATTTGTCCGAACCGCTCAAAGATTGGGCAAAAGTAAGCGGTGTGAGCGTAACTGACGGTACTTTGGGCAGCGACGGCAAAACGGTTACTTTCGACGGAGAATCGGCAGTCGTAAAATACGCATACGCAACAGGTTTCGGACAGAGAAATATGTTTATTACGCTTACTCTTACACACGGATTCAGAATAACCGTCGAAGGCGGAATTATCGCAGGAACGGGCGAAACCTTAACGTCTGTTGCCGAAAACGGAACCGTTACCGTAACAGCACAGCCACCCGAAGGAATGATATTTGAAGGCTGGAGTACCGACGGCGGTAAAACAATAATAAGTCAAGAAGTCACTTACACTTTTAATGCCGCTTCCGACACGGCTTTGAAAGCTGTATATTCAAGTGCGCCCACATCTACTCCCGAAACAGGCGAAACTCCTTCCGAGCCTGACGAAACTCCTTCCGGAACAGAAGACGTCTCTCCCGATATCGACGGAGAAATCACTCCTTCGCCTGCCGAACCCGACGGACTTTCCGACGGAGCTATCGCCGGCATAGTAATCGGGTCTATTGCGGGAGCACTGATAATTGCTTATGCCGTATGTGCTATATTATTCAAGAAAGGTATAATCAAAGGTGCGTTTTTATCGAAGCTTTATCCTTTTATCAAAGATAAACAATAAATGAGACGGTAAAGCGATTTTATTATTGCGCATCAGTTTCAATAATAACAAATCAAAAATATCAATAAGGACTGACACACGTCAGTCCTTATTTTTTGATTGCACTCAAAATTTTATTTTCAATTTTTTACAAATACTTCAAGCGCCGCAAATTTCAAATCTTTAATCAACTTACCCCTTATTCAGACATAGCGAAACCAAAGTTTCGACGTGTCGTGTATTGGGAAACATATCGTATGGCGTTACGGATTGAATCGTGTAGGTTTCGCTCAATATGCGTAAATCTCTCGCAAGCGTAGCCGGATTGCACGATATGTATATGATTTGCGTGGGACGAGCGTCAAGCATTGCTTTAAGCACAGCTTCGTCGCAGCCTTTACGAGGCGGGTCGATGACGACTATCGACTTGTCAAGACTGTTTATGAGAGGGGGCAATTCTTTTGCGCAGTCGCCGCATATGTTGACGATTTTTTGAGAATTGCCGTTGAGTGCCGCAAGCACTTTTGCGTCTTCTATCGCCTCGGGTACAATCTCGATCGCATATACTTTTTTTGCAAAGCGGGCAAAAAGATTACTCATTATACCTATGCCGCTATATGCGTCTATTACATTGTCGATACCGCTGTTTGCGATTATGTCTCCTACACGGGAATATATCATATCCCTTACTTTGTCGTTTACTTGCATAAACGATAGCGGCGAAACGCTGTATTTTACCCCGAGAGTTTCTCCTTCGAGTTTTTCTTTGCCGAATAAAGCTATGATATTGTCTCCCATTATAACGTTGGTACGTTTTTCGTTGACGGAAATATAAAGCGAAAAAGCGTATCCTTTGTCTTCAAGCAATTTTACAAGCTGTTTGTATGAAGGCAAACTTTTGCCGTTGATGACAACGCAAACCGCATAGCTTTCGCCTACCTTGCGGATAACGAGATGTCTGACGAGTCCTTTGTGCGCTTTCTCGTCGTACACGCTGACCTTGAATTTTCCGACAAAAGAAAGAAACGTAGATATTAATCCCCTCATTCCTTTTTCGTTGAGAAGACATTCGCCGTCCTCTCCCTCAATGATAAAAGGAACTACATTGTGAGTATTTGGAGCAAAAAAACCTGCCGCAGGCTTTCCGTTGACAACAGTGATCGGCAACTGAATTTTATTTCTGTAACCTATGATATCGGGAGAAGCAACAGTTTCGTCTACATATACGTCGCATTTACATTCTTTATCGATACAATTTTTTACGTTGGCACGCTTTATTTTGAGCTGTGCGAGGTAAGATATATGCAGCATTTCACATCCGCCGCACTTATAGCATATCTTGCAAGGCGGCTTTACTCTATCGGGCGAAGCTGTGAGAATTTTGATTACTTTTGCGACGGCAAAAGACTTTTTGACGTCGGTAATCTCTATCAACACCCTTTCTCCTTCAAGTACTGACGGCACAAATACAACGCGGTTGTCGATTCTAGCCACGCCTTCGCCGTTCATGCCCGACGATACAATATCTGCTTCGTATTTTTCACCTTTAAGCATAATTACTCCTTGTGTCTTGAATATAAACAATAACTTGTATTTTGTCAAGGACATAAAAGCAATTTTATGCACATACTATTTTCGGAGGTGCCTATGACAAAAAAAGAAAAAACGCCCACTCTCAAGAATCTGAAAAAATACAGTTCAAAAATGAGAGAAGAAGACAAGGCAAATTTAGAAATGTCACTCAAAGACGAAGCCTGAAATTTGTATTGAACATTAACACGACATTAATTATGAGAAGCGACAGAAAGTATTATTCTTGTAATCGTGTCTTAACCGACAAACATTAAAGGTAAAAAAACGCCGCATAAAATGCGGCGTCAACTTTGAACTGTATAGTTTATATACAGCTTTTTACTTTTTTTGCGCAAGACCTTTTTCTTGCATCATGATATTTATCACTTCACATACTTTCTTGACGCACAATTCGCTTTTTACGGGAATCATAGCGGGTACTTCGCTATACGCCTTTGAATCAGACATGTTTCTGAAGTGAAGCTTTTTGTCTCGTACATCCTCTCTGTCAGCGTCGATTGCCAAATAGATCTTTAACGTTTTGCCGCCGATTGCCATTTTGCACAACAGATCTCTGCCGACTCTGAAACTATCGCATCTGTTGCTGAGTCTGCTTTTGACTTTCTTGAAGGAGAGAAGATATTCTTTGAGCTGAATGTAGTATGACTTGGCATCGTCGGCCAAATCGGCTATCCTCATCTCAAAACTTGCTCTTTGTTCTTCCACAATCCTTTACCTCCGTATTTCTCTTGCCTTTTAAGTGATAACATTATAATAAATAAGATTAACTTTGTCAACACTAATAATTATACAATTTTAATATTTTTTTAATTTGTTACAAATTTATCAATGCAACTTGACTATAACGCAGAGTATGAAAAGTTTATACTTTACGTTATAGAATCAAAACAAAGTCAATTTTCTTCTTTTTCAATAATTTCTTGCAAAGCTTTGGACAGTTGATCGGGACAAGAAGTAGCTTTGAACCCGCATTTGATGCCGTCAAGTCTTTTGGCGACTTCTTTTATATCCATTCCCTCGACAAGTTTGCCGATACCTTTGAGATTACCGTCGCAACCGCCGACGTATTTTACGTTTTTAAGAACGCCGTTTTCCACATCGAAATCTATACTTCTCGAACAAACGCCGCTTGTCTTGTATGTGTAATGCATATTCACCTCTTATTTTGTCTTATAAAAATCGTATTCGGGATAAATCACGTCGATATATTTTATAATGTCGGCTCTGTTGCCCTTATAGGGACCGGGAGCTTCCATTTTGACGGATACGGTTGCCGTTGCCCACAGCAAAGATTTTTCCATGTTTTCTTTTTGTCTCTCTGTAATGTATGCCGCAAAAGTCGTGTCTCCTCTGCCGCTTCTGCCCGAAAGATTTCTCGCTCTTATGGGACAAGTATAAAGTTCGTTACCGTTATATGCAAGTACTTCTTTGGAGTTGGTGATTACGACTTCTTTTGCGCCCCACTCGTGCAACATTTTAGCTGCAACTACTCTGTCGGTTTGTCCTGTAAGAATTTCTGCTTCTGCCGTATCTGTTTTGAGATAATCTACGTAAGGCAAAATCTTCTTTTTGTCTGCCCAATCTTCAAAATACATCTCGCCTGTCGCTCTGTTGGCATGTCTCAAAAGCGCCTGTACATCGACTGCGATTTTACCTTTCTTGGAAAGTTCTATCATGAGCTCGCCCGTGAAATCTCCGTATATAAGTCCTGCAAAATGATATACGTCACAATCCACGTCGGGTATGTCTTCTATCGTAAAAGGATCGCCCTGGCCTATGCAAGTACAAGTACGGCGCTCTTTGTCAGCCGTATGATACTTGTTGCGAATGGAAGTGGATTCTTTGGAGGGAATATAGAAAACGTCCTCTTTGGGAATAACGAAAGTATTGAGTCTGTCAGTATCGGCAGGAGCCACTTTTGTGACTACTCCTACTTTATATCCGCCCGCATATGCCGCCGCCGAAGAATATATCACGGCGCCGCCTACTTCGATGATCTGATGATCGAGATAGTCAATGTTGTAATCGAGAGAAATGTGCCCTATTGTCAATGTGTCATAATGCTTTTTCATTGTCCTTACCTTTTATTACCTAAACGATTTATTTATGAATTTATCCGTATGCCTGCCATAGGCAGGCGCACGGAACAATATTGATATTATATAACTACAAATATAAAATGTCCAACAAATTTATAAAATATCTATCGGATTTTCAGATAGCCGTCAAACTCTTCGTAATATTGAAAGTCAGCATACCTATACCGTCAACCGCAGTATTTACTCCGTCATAAGGCAATGCCGTACAGCTGCTGTCGAGAAGTATCTCGCGAAGCGTAAGTTGCATCTCTCCCTGTCCCGTATAAACATACTTGAGGATTACGGTATCCATGAGATCGTTTTTCATCTTGTCGAGTTTAGCCTGCGACAAGCAACCGTCGGGAGCGTCTCCCTGATTTTGCGTTACTATTCTTTCAAGCAAAGCAGCTTGCGCATCGTTCATCTTGTTATATACGATATGCAGATCGTTTGTTTGAGTCGATATGTCAATACAGAACGTTACATGAATATTCTTGGGCAAGAGGGTTACTTCGCTTGCGTCGGGCGAGGTATTTCCTATTATCGACGAAGACGCTATGTCAAACGTAATAAGGAAATATTCCTTTTGTCCGTCGAGAACAAAGTCTCTTCTCAAGTTTGCAAATATATCACCGGGGTCGTTGGCTTGAGTGGATATTATCGCAGTCTGCACTGTATTGTCAACACCGAAATCAGCGCCGAGTTTTACCATATCGATTTTTGACATTATGTTACCTTCGCCCAAAGCACCTTGTACTGTTGCTTGCAAAGGATTGAGAGAAGCCTCGAGAAGAACGTTGTAATTATCCTTTTGAGAAGCATCGAACGTTTCTGTCAAAGTCGTCGCGCCCGCCGTATAACCGTCCGCAGTAAAGTTTGCAAACAATGCTTTGAGCAAATCTCTCAATTCTTCTGCCGTAACAACAAAATCTTCGTCCGACAAATTCTTTGATGCGATTTCGTAAGCGCTTTCGAGTTTGATTTCTCCTGCGGTCGATGACTGTACGCCGCCGGTCTGACTCGTAACACCTGCAATGAGCGTAAGCGTCATATTCTCCACAAGCGACATCATCGTAGACTTAACAGAAGCCGAGCATTCGCTGTTAAGTTCGTCCAGATCCATCGTCTTACCGTCGGGATTCGTCTCGTCTTCGGTAACCTTTACCAGCATAGCATTGATTGCCGCCATCTCGTTTTCGTTGAGATCGTTTACGTAAACGTTGGTGCAAAGCACGTCTGCCGTAAGTTTATTCATATCGACAACTACCAGCAGTGCGAGTTCTTCGGGCAAAAGATCCTGATATTTTACTTGAGCTACGTTTTTATCTACGGGGCTCTTGAATACAAGCACGATTTCGCCCTTTTCTCCTGTAATAGCATTCGAATTACGGGTTACGTAAAGTCCGGTCATCTTTGCCTTCTCGTATCCTTTTGCCGTTATCTTGATGCTGTTTTCCAACATAACCAACATTTCCGAGCCGTCGATCACAGGGCGTGATTCCTCTATCGTAAGAGGAGAATTTGCCATAGCCTGACCGTCGATAACCGTCGCATAATTTTTAGCCTTCGACGAAATCGAATCGAGTATATTGCCACTTGTAACGTCATAATCGAGTTTTGCCGAATCAGTAAGGAAATATTTTGCGTTGATATCGTCGATTGCCGTATTTGCGTCGCTTGCCTTATTGCCTACAAGCAAATCGATTATATAGTTTTGTCTCGAACTAGAAGTATATACGGTAGAGTCAGGCATATTGTTTATCTTGCAGATAGCGTTTCTGAAGTCATTTTCCTCGGGTATCTCTGCGGGGTCGGGCTCCGGCTCGCCTTCTGCGGGTTTGTACAATTCGTTGATTACTATCTCGTATATAGTTTCGTTGACTCTGAATCCGCCGCTCTCAAGGAAGGATACGGTATAGACGTCATTATGGATCTGATTTTTAAGACATACGGATTTTACAGTTACGCCGTCTTCTTCATAGACATCCTCGTTGAGACCTTTTTCCATTTCAGCCTTGACGGATTCTGCAGTCATCTCTTTTTGAGGTTCGGTGCTTTCAGCGTCTCTCGATATTCTCGAGATAAACAAAAGCAACAAATCGAGTTGGGTCATGTTGCCCGACTGTTGTACGCTGTCGATATCGTTGACGCCCATCTCGCTCACGGTCAAATCGTCTCTCGTGCCGTCTGTATTAATCTTTCCGAGGTCAAGGAGAATATTTACGTTTATCGTCTCCGGCAACAACGCATTCATCGAAGGATCAGAAATATTACCCTTACCCTCGACAATGAGACTCATTTCGTCAGAGTTGTTGTATGCATAAATAACTTTGAGGTCCTTGAGGAATGACAAACTCTTTAACAACTCGTCTTGCGTATTGATAAGATATGCCATCTCTTCAATAGTGAATACGGGCTTGAACTTCTGTGTGATATAAGCCTCGTCATACGTGGGCGTGATATTGTTTACAGACATAATTCCGTCGACAAGAATATCGCCCCCTTCTGTCGTAACGATCTGGTCTTTGAGTCTTACTTTGCCGCTGTTGAAATCCTCGCCGACGCCTCTTTTCAACACGTCGAGGAAGGTATTGTTTTCCTGTGACGCTACAAGTTCTGCTTTGAAAGAATCGCTTATAAAATACTTATAATACAATTCGTCGATAAATTTTTCTATTCCAGTTGCAGGAGTAAATGTACCGTCGTCCACATATTCGTAATCATACAGTCCTTTCATGATTTCCCACACTTCGGCGTCTGTAATCACGTGTTCGCCCTCGGCTATATTGCCGTTGACCTTTTCGTTGGAGCTGACTACTTCGAAAATATTAGGAAGATAAGCGGCGCCTTCCGTAAATATTATGTCACAGCCTATTGAAGACTTGATTTTGTCTAATCCTTGTCTTATACCGCTGTCTATTTGCTCGCATATCTTATCGTAATCTATATTTTCCACATTCATACCGAATGTCGTAGCCAAAGCCGTGATGGTGGCAAGATGCTCGCGCGATTTTTCCATTCCTATCTGATTGACTTCCATAGTAGTGGATATATTAAGATTTTCGTCGAGACAGATATACGCCGTAACAAAAATCTCCTCGGGAACAAGCTGTCTGATAAGGCTCGCCATTGTACTTTGTTCGTCAAATCCCAGCATAGCCGCAACATTTACCTTGAAGTCTACGCCCAGCATTGACTTGGCAGAATCGTAAGACATCGTGATTATCTCTGCCTTGATATTGCCAAGCATATTTTCGTCGTTGACGTATTTTGTAAGCATGTTGGCAAGCGCAACATACGACGTACGCGCCCTGTAAATTTCAGACAAATACGACGAATGGTATTCCATATTCTGAATGTGAACGTTTTGCAAAAAGTCTTCGCTCGACGCAAGATTTATTACGTCTGCGATAGTATTGGTCGTGGTAATAAGATTCTGCGAATTGTCAAGACAGTATTTATTAGTGAAATCGTCTACGAATTCGCCTGTTTCACGCTCTTTACGCTCTGGAGTATAGACATCGTAACCCAAGGATTCTTCGGTAGGAAGTTTTATATCCTTGATCATATAGAGGAACGCCTGTTCGCTTATATTGACGTTGAGAGTCTTCATAAGCGTTTCGATAGGATACATATCCACGCTGCCCGTCGTAACAAAGTTAATAGGCAGTTTTTCCTGGAGTTTCGTGAGGAAATCAACGACTTTAGTATTTACGCTTACCAGTAAATCATGTAAGCTGAATTCCTTTCCCAGCTTCTTGAGAATAACATCGACGATTCTTACAACCTTATCTGTATTGAGTTCTTCCATCTGATTTATGGAAGCCTGTGCAGCCTTTGTATTATCGTTGGGATATACCGTAGCGGTAGCATAAAGATGTTGAGGTATAAGCTTTTTGATAAATGCAGGAAGCCCCTTGTCGTCTATGATTTTCGACAACATGTCTCTTGCGCTTAAAGAAAGCGTGATCTGGAATTTAACGGTCTTCGGATTGACTACGTCGCCGCTGATTATGATCTGTTTTACTTCCATAACCTCGTCCAAAGACTTGCCGATCATTGTCTCGATACTCTCTACCTGAGGCAATATTTCCGCAAGAGATCCGTATATTTCATCGACAAGCGCAGCAAGCTGTTTGTCGGGTATTTCTAGAATATTCTTATCTCCGTTGTAATTTTCCAACGAGGAAAAATCAAATTGAAGTTCTTTGAGCAACTCATCGAGTTTTTCGTTGCCTGTTCCCTGTTGAGTCTGCGATTCATCTTGCGATTGATCGTTATTTTGCCCGTCTTCGTTGTCGACAACGCCTTCGGAAAGTTCTTCTTCACTCAATGCAACGTCACTCTTTTTTACAGTACCGTCAGGATAGGTATAGACATATACGAGGTCATAACCGTCTGTGCCCTCTGTGGTCAATGCAACCTGCGAATCGTCTCCGCCATCCTGCTCGGAATTGTCGGAACTCAAGAAACTGCTCAAAAGTTTAGTAATATCCAGTTCGTAATCCTGTGCAAGATAAAGTTTGTTTTTGAGATTTGCGTAAAAACTGTCAAGATCCTCGTCGGTGTATTTATTCGTAACGATAGCTTTTTCGTCGGCTTTTGTAACGCCGTCAAAAATAGTAAACAGCTCTCCGAAAGATACTCCCGCCTCGTTTCCTATATGTTTATCCCAAACATTCGAAGCTATAGAATATGCTCCGAATCCGAGTCCTACCATACCGCCGATAAGCATTACAATACATATCGCCGCTATTATTGCACCCGTTTTCTTATTTATTCTGTTGTGTCTGATTGCTCTTTCGTCCTTTTGAATGTCGACCTTTCTGACTTGTTTTTTTTCAGACATATTTCACTCCCTTTTATTTTTGTATTCTATCTGTCTTTCACACAATTTATCAATTATATTGTAACACACAAATTTCAATTTGTATAGCAATGCACTTTTATAATACATACTTTTGTATGATTTTACAAACATTCGCATTAAAAATTATATGACAAATTCTTCCTATGACGTTTTCAATGCGTTATTTTAGTCAAAATTTTGTCCGCAAGCCATCACGGATATAATTACTGTTTGTATCACATAATAAATATGCCAAAATAAAAATACTTTCAAAATCGAAATTTTGTGCATATGTGTCGATAAAAAGCATATTAAAGCATTGCTTTGTCATGCGAGCATTCATTATCTGCAAAATCCTTGCAAAAAACTCATTTTTGATATATAATAGGATAGATATCTGCCTAAGAGGCATACGGAGGTCTCTGAACGGAAGTATATGAGAAAACCATTCAGTTTGAGTGAGTCTCTGTTGACTCGGTCTAACAAAAACTCGATTTTCCGGCATCTTACCACGGCAAGAATACTCTTGCTTGGTTTTGCTATAATCATACTTGTCGGTTCGCTTTTGCTCATGCTCCCCTTCTCGACCAAAGAAGGAGTCGATCTCCAATTTATCGACGCACTTTTCACCGCCACTTCCGCCACTTGCGTGACAGGTCTTATCGTCGCTCCGACGGCAGACACTTTTACGGTATTCGGGCAAGTGGTTATTTTATTGCTTATTCAGATAGGCGGTCTCGGTTTCATGACCCTGACGTCTTTCTTTTATTCCATGATAGGCAGAAAATTTACCCTCCGCCGACTCGTAAGCATGAGCGAAGACATGCAGTCGACAGGTATGGGAAAACTTAAGTCTATCGCTATTAAAATCGTTATTTTAGCTTTCGGTGTCGAACTTTTGGGCGCAATACTCCTTACTATCGGTTTTTGCATAGAAGGATATTCTTTCGGTAAATCGCTCTGGTTCGGTATTTTCCACAGCATATCCGCTTTTTGCAACGCAGGCTTTGACGTCGTGAGTCTTACAGGCACTTCTCTCACGTCGATAAACGATAACTACTTGGTACTTATCACTCTTGCGCTGCTCATAGGCATAGGCGGCATAGGTTTTATCGTATTGATAGACATATCCGAAAACAAACGTTTCCGTCGCCTGTCCTTGCACACGAAAATCGTAATTATAATGACGCTGATTTTTGCATTCGGCGGAGCTTTCGTGATATGGATTGCCGAGCGTAACAACCCCGACACAATAGGCAATCTGCCTCTTTTCGGTCAGTGGGTCAACAGCTATTTCCACTCCGTATCATGCCGTACCGCAGGCTTTAACAGCTTCGATCTGTCTAAAATGAGCGACTTATCCGTGGGCACGTCAATGCTTTTGATGTTTGTCGGCGCAGCTCCCGGCTCTACCGGCGGCGGTATCAAAGTTACAACGGTTTATATCCTCGGCGCACAAGTATTCGCTACTCTTAAAAACAGAAAAGAATTTGTAGTGGATATGAAAGCTATCGGCACAAACACCCTTACCAAGGCGATTACGGTACTTTCCTTGGCGCTTACCGTAATGCTTACGAGTATGTTCATATTGCTGATTGCCGAAAATAACGTAGCCGAAACAACAATGATCGCGCTCATGTTCGAACAGATAAGCGCATACGCTACATGCGGACTTTCGCTGGGAGTTACCCCCCTTCTGTCTCCCATAAGCAAAGTCGTAATAATGCTCAATATGTATCTCGGACGTATAGGTGCGTTTACCTTCTTCATGTCTTTCACAAAGACTACCAGACTGGTAAGCAAAATCCAATACCCCGAAGCCAATATAACAGTATAACTTTCGCATACCCCAAAAGGAGCACGTTATGAAAAAATTCAAGCATACAAAAAATCAACAGTTCGCCGTACTCGGTCTCGGAAAGTTCGGTACAGAAATCACAAAAGCGCTTTACAACTACGGCTACGAAGTTCTTGCGATAGATATTGACGAAGAAAAAATCAACGAAGTAGCAAACTTCTGCACGCACTCTATTGTAGCCGACGTATCCGAAGAAAGCACGTTGCGTACCGTTGCGATAGAAAATTTCGATACGGTCGTCATAGCGATAGGCAACAATATGCAGGCTTCTATCATTACGGCGCTTATTTGCAAGGAACTAGGCGTTAAAAACATCATCGCCAAAGCCCACAACGAAAAACACGGCAAGGTTCTCGACAAAATCGGCGTAAATCAAGTAATTTATCCCGAAGCGGCAATGGCTGTCAAGGTTGCTACAACGCTTATCAATCCCAACATACAAAATCATATGGAGATTGTCGCAGGCTACTCTATCGCCGAAATCAGAATCCCCGACAAGTGGGTAGACAAAAACCTCGGTGAGCTTGCACTCCGAAGCGAATACGCCGTCAACGTATTGATTATTATACGGGCAAACGACGAAGTCATTACCGCCCCTACAGGCGATACGGTGCTTAAAGAAGACGATATTATCGTAGTCGGCGGAAGCAATCAGGATATCGAAAACCTCAGCTTTACCGCAAACAAACTCAGTCAGAAAGACAAATAATATCCGTGCTCTACAATTCCTGAAACCACAAAAAAGACGAACTTTTCGGTTCGTCTTTTTCTCTTTGTAAGCTCGAATATCAATATTCCGTCAATCTGTAATATACGCTATAGTTAGACCTTATGCTATACCATACTTTTTCTTCGTCTTTCAAGTAACTTCCCACGTATTTAGCGTTATCGCCGTTTGTTTTCAAAGTCGAGCTTACCGTTTTCATAATCGTCTTTCCTGTTTTTGCTTTTCACTAATAATACAAATAAGAATGCGTTAACCTTTCACTTTTTTAGAAATTCTGTTTGAAATTTTATTTTTTCTTTTCAATCAAACTTGACTTATTTTATTACTCAATTAAGAGTCTTGCATATAACATGTTTATCAATATAAGCATGCGACGCCGCATAAAAAAGGCGTTTGTTGCCAAACGCCTTTTAATCTTGCTTATTATTGCGGTTTGCGGCGCCCGTCCGTTTACCGTTTGAGAAATTTTTGCCATATATATTATATTGATAAATAATAATATACTTAATGCAAAAGTATTGTTATTTTTCTTTATGCGCCAGAGATGCCTTGACGAATTCTCTGAAGATAGCGTGCGCTCTGTTGGGACGTGATTTGAATTCGGGATGATACTGTACCGCAATAAAGAAGTCGTTGGCAGGAACTTCTACGGCTTCAACGAGTCTGTTGTCGGGAGATACGCCCGTAACTCTCAAACCTGCTTTTTCAAGCTCCTCGCGATATGTATTGTTGAATTCGTATCTGTGACGGTGTCTCTCCTGTATGAGATCCTGTCCGTAAGCCTTTTGCATAAGACTGCCGTCTGCTATCTTGCAAGGATATGCGCCCAATCTCATAGTACCGCCCTTGGGAATATTACCGTGCTGGTCGGGCATAAGATCGATTACGCAGTGTTTGCTTTCAGGGTTAAATTCGCTGCTTGTAGCGTCCTTATATCCGAGAACGTTGCGAGCATATTCGATTACGGCAATCTGCATGCCGAGACAAATTCCGAAATAAGGAACGTTGTTTTCTCTGGCGTACTTACAAGCGAGAATCTTACCCCCTACGCCTCTGTCACCGAATCCGCCGGGTACGAGTATACCGTCTACATCGCCGAGAATCTTCTTGCATGCAGCGTCGTCGGTAATATCCTCTGCCTCTATCCATTTGATATCGACTTTGCACGAATTTTCATAGCCGCCGTGTCTCAAAGCTTCGGCTACGGAAAGATATGCGTCGTGAAGCTTGACGTATTTGCCGACAATTGCAATCTTGACTTCCTTCTTTCTTGCTTTGATACGCTCGATCATATCCGTCCATTCCTTCATATCGGGAGGAGGGGTCTGGAGATTGAGTTGTCTGCATACAACTTCGCTCAAATGACTCTTTTCAAGCATGAGAGGTGCTTCGTAAAGAATATCTACGGTAAGATTTTCGATTACGCAGTCGGGAGCAACGTTACAGAACAAAGCAATTTTCTCGAGCACGCTCTTGTCCATAGGCATATCGCAACGACATACGATTATGTCGGGGTTGATACCGAGTCCCATGAGTTCTTTGCAAGAGTGCTGGGTAGGCTTGGATTTCTGTTCGCCGCTGGACTGAATATAAGGTACGAGCGTAACGTGTATAAACAGACAATTGCCTCTGCCTACTTCGTGAGAAATTTGTCTTATAGCCTCGAGGAAAGGTTGGCTCTCGATATCGCCTATCGTGCCGCCTATCTCTGTCATAACTACGTCGGCGTTGCTCTTTTTGCCAACGCTGTAAACGAATTCTTTTATCTCATTGGTGATGTGAGGAATTACCTGTACGGTCTTGCCGAGGTAATCTCCGCGGCGTTCTTTGTTGAGTACGTTCCAATAAACTTTACCTGTGGTAAGGTTGGAATATTTGTTGAGTTCGACATCGATAAATCTCTCATAGTGTCCGAGATCGAGGTCTGTCTCGGCGCCGTCTTCCGTAACGTACACTTCACCGTGTTCGTAAGGACTCATCGTACCGGGGTCAACGTTGACATAAGGGTCGAGCTTTTGCGCCATAACCTTAAGTCCTCTTGCCTTGAGCAATCTGCCCAGACATGCCATTGTAATACCTTTACCTAAACCCGATACTACACCGCCTGTAACAAATATATACTTTGTCATACTTCTACCTCTCCGTCAAATACTTTTTTAGCTTCGCCCGTCATATAAACCGTATCGTCGGTATATCTGATCGTAAGATCTCCGCCAAGAAGTTTTACTGTAATATTTTCGTCTTTTTCGCAATAACCGTTGAGTACAGCGGCAACCGCAACTGCACACGCACCCGTGCCGCAAGCCCACGTTTCTCCGCTTCCTCTTTCCCATACTCTCATTTTTAAGGTATGTTTGTCAATCACTTTTACAAACTCTACGTTGACACTTTCGGGGAAAAGTTTGTTTTCCTGGAATTTGGGTCCTATTTTGTCTATTGCAAGGTTGTCCACGTTGTTGACAAACATAACGCAATGAGGATTGCCCATGGATACGCACGTAATCTCATACTCTTTGCCGTCGATATCGACCTTTCTCGCAACTACCTTGTCGCCGTCGAGTTTTACAGGCACATTTGCAGGCGCAAGTTCGGCTTTTCCCATATCTACGGTCAAGAGTTTTGCTACTCCGTTTTGCGTATGTATCTGTATAGTCTTGATACCGCTCAAAGTTTCGACGGTCATGACCTTTTTGTTTACGATAGCATTGTCATAACAGTATTTTGCTACGCATCTTATGCCGTTGCCGCACATTTTGCCTTCGCTTCCGTCGGCATTGAACATTCTCATCTTTACGTCCGCAACGTCGCTCTTGCAGATGAGTATGATTCCGTCGCCGCCTACGCCGAATCTTCTGTCGCTTATTCTGACCGCTAAACCTTCGGGATTGACGATAGGATTGTCTATACAATTGAAATATACATAGTCATTGCCCGTACCCTGCATCTTGGTAAACTTGCGAATGCTTCTGCCCTCTCTCAATCTGTTGATGTCAATAAGCTCGGTATTGAATTCGGAGAAACGGCTCATAAGGCTGTTGACTACCGCATTTGCGGTGTCGATAGACGTGAGACAAGGAATAGCTCTTTCTACGGCTTTTCTTCTTATCTTTACGCTGTCTCTCGTGGGGAGTTTACCCTTGGAGGAAGTGGAGATGATATAATCTACCTTGCCCGACTCGATAAGAGTAATCGTATTGTCTTTGGAATTTTGGTGAATCTTGTTGACTTCGATTACGTCGAGTCCGCAATTTCTCAATACTTCCGCAGTACCTGCCGTCGCATAAAGCGTATATCCGAGTTCTTCGAATTTCTGACCTATCTCGCCTATCTCGTCCTTATCCTGATTGCGGACGGATATGAAGATACCGCCTTTCTTCTTCATCTTGTAGTTTGCGGCTACAAGTCCCTTATACAATGCTTCCTCAAGCGTGGGAGCGATACCCAAAACTTCGCCAGTAGACTTCATCTCGGGTCCGAGTTGCGTATCTACATTGGTAAGTTTCTCAAATGAGAATACGGGAACCTTGACTGCTACGTAAGGCGAGCTGGGATATATTCCCGTGCCGAAGCCCATATCTGCAAGTTTTTCACCGAGAATGGCTCTCGTCGCCAAGTCTACCATAGGCACGCCCGTAACCTTGCTTATATAGGGAATCGTACGTGAACTTCTGGGATTGACTTCTATTACGTAAAGTTCGTTTTTATAGATAAGGTACTGTATGTTTACAAGACCTATCGTGTGCAGATTTACGGCAAGCTGCTTGGAGCATTCCTCTATTCTCGCAAGCATTTCATCTTCGATATTCCACGAAGGATATACCGCAATAGAGTCGCCCGAGTGAATACCCGTACGTTCGATATGCTGCATTACTCCGGGAATGAGAATATCCTTGCCGTCGCAGATAGCGTCGACTTCGATTTCGGTACCCATAAGGTATTTGTCGATAAGCACGGGATTTTCTATCTTCTGCGAGAGAATGACGTCCATATATTCGATGACGTCTGCGTCGCTGTAACATACCGTCATATTCTGTCCGCCGAGTACGTAAGAAGGTCTCAACAAAGTAGGATAACCTATCTCGTTGGCAACTTTCAAAGCGTCCTCTTTTGTCATTACGGTAAAGCCTTGAGGACGTTTGATTTTGAGTTTTTCGAGAAGTTCGTCAAACTTTTCTCTGTCCTCTGCCATGTCGATATATTCTGCCTGCGTGCCCATGATACGGATATTCTTTTCTTTGAGCATCTTGGTGAGTTTGATAGCTGTCTGTCCGCCGAAAGCAACTACGACGCCGTAAGGATTTTCCGTCTTGATAATGGACATTACGTCCTCGTTGGTAAGAGGCTCGAAATACAATCTGTCCGCCGTATCGAAGTCCGTTGAAACGGTCTCGGGGTTGTTGTTGACGATGACGACTTCATAGCCCTTGCGCTTGAGTGCCCATACGCAGTGAACGGAAGCGTAGTCGAATTCGATACCCTGACCGATACGGATAGGACCCGAACCGAAAACGATTATCTTCTTCTTGCCTTCGCTCTTTTTCTCTATGAATTCTTTTGCCTCGTTTTCGTCGTCGTAAGTCGAATAGAAATAAGGCGTCAACGCTTCGAATTCTGCGGCGCAGGTATCTACCATTTTGTAAGAAGCGTATCTTACGTTTTTGATCTTCTGCTTGCTGAATTCTTCGATAGTGCTGTCGAGGAAGCCCATCTTCTTTGCCTCGAGATAGAGTTCGTCGGTAAGGGGTTCGCTCGCAAGTCTGTTTTGCATTTTGACGAGATTGTTGAGTTTATACAAGAACCATCTGTCTATCTTTGTGACGTCGTAAATAGTATCTATGCTCACTCCTCTCTTGAGCAATTCGTAGATAACGAATATTCTCTCGTCGTCCACATCGTGGAGCTTGTTGGCAAGCTGTTCGTCCGTGAACTTCATAAACTTTTTATCGTTGAGAGTATTGTGAGAAATTTCCGCACCTCTTACAGACTTCATTATAGCCTGTTCGAATGTTACGCCTATCGCCATAACCTCGCCCGTCGCCTTCATCTGCGTACCGAGTTTTCTCGAAGCGTAGAAGAATTTGTCGAAAGGCCACTTGGGGAATTTTACTACGACATAGTCGATAGTGGGTTCGAAACAAGCGTATGTCGTGCCAGTAACGGCGTTTTTGATTTCGTCAAGAGTATATCCGATAGCGATCTTGGTAGCAACCTTTGCGATAGGATAACCTGTAGCCTTCGATGCAAGTGCCGAACTACGGCTTACTCTGGGATTGACCTCGATAACCGCATATTCGAACGAATCGGGGTTGAGCGCAAACTGACAGTTACATCCGCCCTCTACTTTGAGTGCTTCTACTATCTTGAGCGCTGCGCAACGGAGCATTCCGTATTCCTTATCGCTGAGGCTTACCGCAGGAGCAATAACGATACTGTCGCCCGTATGTACACCGACGGGGTCAAAGTTTTCCATGCTGCACACGGTTATAGCGTTGCCCTTGCTGTCGCGGATAACTTCGAATTCGATTTCTTTCCAACCGCTGATACACTTTTCTACAAGGATCTGATGTATAGGAGATGTTCTCAAACCGTTTTCGGCAATCTCGAGGAACTCGTCCATGGTATATGCGATACCGCCGCCCGAACCGCCAAGCGTGAAAGCAGGACGTATAATAACGGGCAAGCCTATTTCTTCGGCTACTCTTATAGCGTTTTCTATATCGTTGACGACTTCAGAAGGTATCGTGGGCTCGCCTATCTCTGCAAGCGTATCCTTGAACATCTGTCTGTCCTCTGCCTTATCGATGGTGTCGGGACGTGCGCCCAGAAGTTTAACTCCCATCTTGTCGAGGAATCCGTCCTTGGCAAGCTGCATGCTCAATGTGAGTCCCGTCTGTCCGCCGAGAGTGGACAAAAGGCTGTCGGGACGTTCTTTTTCTATTATTCTCTTGACCGTAGTCAAAGTAAGAGGTTCAATGTATATTCTGTCGGCAATAGCGTTGTCCGTCATTATCGTAGCAGGGTTGGAATTGACAAGAACTACCTCGAGACCGGCTTCTTTCAACGCTCTGCATGCCTGTGTGCCTGCATAGTCGAATTCGGCAGCCTGTCCGATTACGATAGGACCCGAACCGATAACCATTACCTTTTGTAAATCTTTATTGAGTGGCATTATTTATTCTCCTCCATTTTAGCTATAAATCTGTCGTACAAATAACCGGTATCCATTGCGCCCTCGCAAGTTTCGGGACGGAATTGAACTGAAAATACCTTGCCGTTTGCGTAATCGAGACCTTCGCAAGTACCGTCGTTGACGTTTTTGAAGCTGACGGTTGCGACCTTTGAAGGCAAGCTGTCTGCGTCTACCGCATAAGAGTGGTTTACCGACGAAACGTAAACTCTGTCGCTCTTCAAATCTTTGACGGGCTGATTACCCATGTGACCGTATTTGAGCTTGTATGTCTTTGCGCCGTGCGCTATGGCAAGAAGCTGATGTCCTAAACATATACCGAACACGGGAAGATCGCTCTTGAGCATCTTTTTGATTTGTTCGATTTGGAAAGTCGCTTCTGCGGGATTGCCGGGACCGTTGGAAAGCATAATGCCGTCAGGCTTGATGGCAAGTACGTCTTCTGCCTTTGTATCGCAAGGGAAAAGCATAACTTCGCAGCCTCTCTTTGTGAGCTTGTCTATATAGCTTCTCTTTGTGCCGTAATCCATCATCGCAACTTTATATTTAGGTTTGCCTGCGCCCTTAAAGCTGACGGGCTTTTTGACGGATACGCTTGCGACGGCGTCTTTAATGCTGTATTCTTCAAGTATTTTCTTTTGTCTGTCGTCGAGTACGGGAGATGAAGTTATTATGCCGTTCATAGCGCCTTCGTCTCTTATAATCTTGGTGAGTTGTCTCGTGTCGATACCCGCTATACCGACGATATTCTGTTCCTTGAGCAAATCGTCGAGTTTGCCCTGACTTCTGAAATTGGAAGGTTCGTCGCACAAGTCTCTGACGATATAGCCTTTGACCTGCATTTTGTCGCTCTCGAAGTCCTCTTTCATAATTCCGTAATTACCAATTGCGGGGAAAGTCTGACATACTATCTGTCCGTAGTACGTAGGATCGGTAAGAGTCTCGACATATCCCGTCATGGAAGTACAGAATACGACTTCGCCGACGGTTTCGCCCTTTGCGCCTATCGACGTACCCTCGAAAACTTTGCCGTTTGCAAGAATAAGATACACTTTGTCCATTTTTACCTCTTTTGTCAATCGCGTTGTTTTAGTGATATAATTTTTTGCGCTACTTCCTGCTTGGATATCCGCATGTCCATAGCCATTTTTTCGATGTGTTTGTGTGCGTCCTGTTCGCTCATTCCCTCATGCATTATGAGAAGACATTTTGCTCTGTCTATAAGTTTGAGTTCCTCTATCTTGTCCTCGAGACGCTTGTTGCTGTTGAGAAGCTTGTCCAGCCTGCGGCGGTTAGAGTATATTACCTTGAGCGTCCTGTATATATCGTCCGACGAAGAAGGTTTTGCAAGTACGACTACTCCGTATTTTTCCACCCTTTCTTCAATAGTTTCGCTGACATCGGATTTTACCAGCATAAGCACGCCCGCTACGGTATTCTCTGCCGCCTGCACCGCAAGTTCATACCCGAATTCGTCGGCAAGCGGTGTATTGACGATTATCAGATCGTATTCTTCTTCGCTCATCAGACGTCTTGCCTCCGTACCCGAATGCGCCTGCGTGGCGCTTTTGTAACCGACGCTTGCAAGAAGCTCGGTGAATTTCGGGGCGTATTGAGTTGTGGAAACTATTAAGGCACTTGCCATATCGACAATCTCCGTTTGATGACGTTTTGAACCGTTTGACTATGTTGTAAAGGTGTATTTGCTGTTAAAACCTCCGTCAGATTTTATTGAAATACAGTCTGGTCACAAACTCGTTTTTGTCCTTTGACAACGAGTAATTCTTGTATTCGTTTTCCTTATACTCTATGAATTTTTCAAGAGTGCTCTTGGGCACGTATCTCGCTATAAATTCGCTTGTGCTTGCTATATCTATGGCTTTTTTAAGATCCTCGGGGAGAGTATCGGTATCTTCGAGATTCTCGATATCGGCTTCTTTGCCGAGTTTCATCTTTTGCTCAATACCCTCTGCGCCTGCAAACAACAATAACGCATAAGCGATATAAGGATTGCATGAAGGGTCTGCCGAACGCAACTGCATCTTTGCGAATCCGTCCTGTTCTATACGTATGAGTTGAGGTCCGTTAGAATACGACCATGCGATCTTGTTGTATGCCTCGATAGCTTCGTTGTCCTCGAGTCTTTCGTAGGAATTGATGGTAGGATTGAGGAAAACCGCCATTTCTTTTGCTCTTGCGAGAATACCTGCTATAAAACTCTCCGCCTCTCTCTTTGTAGAAAGCATTGCGGGAGAAAAGAGATTTTCTCCGTCTTTCAAAAGAGAAAGATTGATATGAAGCCCGCTTCCTATCTCGTCTCTCAAAGGCTTGGGCATAAAAGAAGCGTGAAGTCCGTTCATAGCCGCAACCGTTCTTACGACTGTCTTAAACGTCAAAAGATCGTCTGCCGCCATAAGCGCATCGTTATTCTTAAAACATATTTCGTTTTGTCCCGGTCCTCTTTCGTGATGAGAACTGATAGGCTTTATACCGAGTTTTTCAAGCGTAAGACAGATGTCTCTTCTTACGTTTTCGCCCTTGTCGAAAGGCGCCGCATCGAGATATCCGCCCCTGTCGTGAGGTATGAGAGTGGGTTCGCCTTCTCCGTCGAGTTTGAAAAGATAAAATTCGCAATCGCTGCCTATCTGGCAAGAATATCCCATCTCTGCAAGTTTGTTCTGCGCACGGAAAAGCATTCCTCTGCCGTCGCCGTCAAAGCTCCTGCCGTCGGTATGTCGCATCTTACAAAAAAACCTCACTACGCTACCGTGCTGGATTCTCCAAGGCAACAGCTGTATAGTAGAGGCATCGGGATAAAGTACCAAATCGCTTTCTCTGGGGTCAACAAAACCGCCTACCGAGTATGCTTCGAAAGAAACTCCCTTTTCGAATGCGCTCGTAAGTTCGTCGGCTACCAATGTAATATTTTTTATATTTCCGAATGAATCGCAAAAAGTGAGAATGACGAATTTAACGTCGTTGTCTTTGACAAAATCCAAAACTTCTTTGACCGTCTGACTCATAAACACCTCTTTCAGCGAACATAAAATTTTATTAATTATACCATATATATCGTCAAATATCAAGTGTAATATAAAAATAATAATATATAAATATATAGCAAAATTCATCGTTTTCGCTTGTCGGCAATCGGCGCAGAATTATCACCTGTAATTCTACAATTCAACTCACGGCAGCGCAAAATGCTAAATTTTCGGTTTTATCGGGAAATTTTGCTGTTTTTTGTTTGACAAAGTCTTTTTCAATAACTATACTTATGGTATAGATAGCAACGGCGCTACAAGGGTATGACCCTAGTGGCGCAATTTTTATTATTACGACATTTTAAGGAGATTTTATTTATGGTAATGTCAGAGATTTTCGGCAGTCTTGTTTTCAACGAGACGGTTATGCAGGAGAGACTTCCCAAGTACACCTACAAAGAACTCAAGTCCTGCATTGAAAACGGCGATCCTATTTCTCTCTCTTGCGCTACGGTAATCGCCAACGCAATGAAAGACTGGGCAATTGAAAAAGGCTGCACTCACTTTACGCACTGGTTCCAACCCATGACGGGTATCACGGCAGAAAAACACGACGCTTTTATCCAGCCTACCCCCGACGGCAAAGTTATCATGGAATTCAGCGGCAAAGAGCTTATCAAAGGCGAACCCGATGCGTCCTCTTTCCCCTCTGGCGGTATAAGAGCTACTTTTGAGGCAAGAGGCTACACCACTTGGGACCCCACTTCTTTCGCTTTCGTAAAAGATCACACTCTCTGCATTCCCACGGCATTCGTATCCTATACCGGTGAAGTACTCGACAAGAAAACTCCTCTTCTCAAGTCCATGGAAGATCTTTCCAACAAGGCTTGCCGCATTCTCAAACTTTTCGGTAAAAACGTACGCAAGGTCATCACGACTGTAGGTCCCGAACAGGAATATTTCCTTATCGATAAATCCGTGTACGAAAAGAGAAAAGATTTGATTTTCACGGGTCGTACGCTTTTCGGAGCCCCTGCTCCCAAAGGTCAGGAACTCGAAGACCACTATTTCGGCACAATCAAACAGAGAGTCGTCAAGTACATGGCTGACCTCGATGTCGAACTTTGGAAACTCGGCGTACTTGCCAAGACAAAGCACAACGAAGTCGCTCCTGCACAACACGAACTCGCTCCTATATTTACGCAGTCCAACGTTTCCACAGACGCCAACCAACTGACAATGGAGATGATGAAGAAAATCGCAAGCCGCCACAATATGGCATGTCTTTTGCACGAAAAGCCCTTTGACGGCGTAAACGGAAGCGGCAAACACAACAACTGGTCCATGTCCACAGACACAGGTGAAAATTTGCTTGAACCGGGCGACACTCCCGAAGACAACGCACAATTTTTGCTTTTCCTCGTAGCGGTGCTTAAAGCTGTTGACGACTATCAGGATTTGCTCCGTGTAAGCGTAGCAAGCGCAGGCAACGACCACAGATTGGGCGCAAACGAAGCTCCTCCCGCAATCGTATCAGTATTCCTCGGTGAGGAACTCGACGGTATTCTTACCGCTATCGCAGAAGACAGAACGTATTCTAAACGTGCAAGATGCGATTACGAAATCGGCGTAAGTTCTCTTCCTAAATTCAAAAAGGATACCACGGACAGAAACCGCACATCGCCTTTTGCTTTTACGGGCAACAAGTTCGAATTCAGAATGCTCGGCTCATCATTCTCGATTGCAGGACCCAATATTATTCTCAATACCATAGTCGCAGAATCGCTCGATCAGTTTGCCGACGAACTCGAAGGCGCCGAAGACTTTATGGCGGCGGTAAAAGCGCTCATTAAAAAGACGTTTATCGAACATAAGCGTATCGTCTTCAACGGCAACGGATATTCAGACGAATGGGTAAAGGAAGCTAAAAAGAGAGGGCTCCTCAACCTGCAATCCGCCGCCGAAGCTCTGCCCTATTTCAGAACGGCAAAAAATATCGCACTCTTTGAAAAGCACGGCATATTCTCCGCTCTCGAAGTTGAATCCCGTACCGATATTCTCCTTGAAAATTACACCAAGGTATTGAACATCGAAGCGCTTACGATGATAGATATGATGACCAAAGACATCATGCCTGCGGTTACCACTTATATCAAAGAATTGTCCGATACCGCCAACTCCGCAAAAGAAGTAGGTATCGACGCAAAGACGCAGATCACTATCGCAAAGAAACTTTCCGACTTGTGTACGACAGGTTACAAGAATCTTGAAACGCTCAAAACAAAAGTACACAAAGCCGAAAGCATATCCAATCTGCAAGATAAGGCCATGTTCTACCGCACGGACGTTCTTACCGCTATGGACGCACTCCGCAAGACTGCCGACGAAATGGAAGTCAACACCGCAGAGAAATATTGGCCCATGCCCACATACGGAGACATACTCTTCTCCATAAAAGAATAATCCGACTTACAATTCGGGCACATAACAAAATCATAATATAAAAATCGAATAGTCGTATATCTGACACAAAGGCGTGTAATGAAAATTATACGCCTTTGTGTTTTTTTTAATTTTTAATCGAAAACTTTTACAGGAGGTACAATTTATGGCAACAACTCTATCCGCACAATTGTCCGAAGTATATTCGGCAAGCCTCACGGAAGGCGACTTTCTATGGGTACTCGTAGGAATTTGCCTGGTATTCTTTATGCAAGCAGGTTTCGCTATGGTCGAGACAGGTTTTACGCGTGCAAAAAACGCAGGTAACATCATCATGAAAAACCTCATGGATTTTTGTATCGGTACGGTAGCTTTTCTCATATTGGGTTACGGACTTATGCACGGCAGCGATATAGGCGGCGTAATCGGCAACGTAAGCGACTTGGGCGTTGTATATACTCAATTCGTCGGCGGCGATATGCTTAAAGTAATGTTTCATCTCGTGTTCTGCGCAACTGCCGCAACTATCGTTTCGGGTGCTATGGCAGAACGTACAAACTTTCTTGCATACTGCATATACAGTTTTATAATCTCACTCATCATTTACCCCGTATCGGGACACTGGATATGGGGCGGCGGCTGGCTATCGCAACTCGGTTTCCACGACTTTGCAGGCTCGACAGCCGTTCACCTCGTAGGCGGCGTAGCAGCTTTTGTAGGTGCAGCAATTCTAGGTCCCCGTATCGGCAAGTATAAGGAAAACCTTGCCGTTATCGACAAAAAAGACAGACCTGTTTTGGAAAGCAAAGCTATCCCCGGGCACTCGCTTACGCTCGGCGCTCTCGGCGTGTTTATTCTATGATTCGGCTGGTACGGTTTCAACGGTTCGTCCGCTTATGCAGTCAACGACTCTGTCGCAAGAGTCTTTATAACAACTACCGTAGCCCCTGCCGTTTCATCAATAGTGGCAATGACGATTACCTGGATAAAATACGGCAAGCCTGACGTATCCATGACCATTAACGGTTCACTCGCCGGTCTTGTAGCAATTACGGCAGGCTGTGACGTCGTATCAATACCGGGAGCAGCAATCATTGGCGTCATCGCCGGTTTTGTGGTAGTTTACGGCGTTGAGTTCATAGATAAAAAACTTCATATTGACGACCCTGTCGGCGCAATAGGCGTGCACTGTCTCTGCGGCGCAGTAGGTACAATCGCAGTCGGTATATTCGATATGAACAAAGGTGTAATAAGCGGATTCATCTATAACGACGCACTGACGGCTAAAGACGCTTTTTCCTATTTCGGCGTACAGCTTCTCGGTCTTGTCGCTGTAGTTGCATGGGTAGGAATTATAATGTCTGCAGTATTCATGATTATGAAAAAAATCGGAATGCTACGTGCAAGCAAAGAAGACGAACTTGCCGGCCTCGACGCTTCCGAACACGGACTTGCAAGCTCCTATGCAGATTTTATGCCCGTACCCGAAGTTATGCTCGCTTCGTCCGCTAAAGAAGATGTAAAATACGAAGAAAGCAGCGTACCTGTTGAAAAAGCACTGCCCGTCATTGAGACAAATACCGGCAAAGGCAACGCTATATTTACCAAAATATCTATCGTTACTCGCCCCGACAAGTTTGAAAAACTCAAATCAGCTCTTGATTCCATAGGTATTACGGGCATGACGGTAACAAACGTACAGGGTTGCGGCATGCAAAAGGGCAACGATAAATATTACAGAGGCGCAAAACTCGACGTACAACTCTTACCTAAAATCAAACTCGAAGCCGTCGTAACCAAAGTGCCTGTCGAGCTTGTTGTGGAAACCGCTCGCAAAGCTCTCTATACCGGAAACTACGGTGACGGAAAAATCTTTATCTACAACGTTTTGGACGTAGTCAAGGTAAGGACAGGAGAAAGAGGCTACGACGCTCTGCAAGATGACTAAATCCTCTAATTTTTATTCCATATTATTTTGGATACCGCTCTTTCGGGAGCGACATTCCTCTTGCATCAAAGTTTGTTTTGCCGTATTGATTCAGCCTCTCCGCTATTAATGCTTGCCTAAAATTTGTATTGTAAAAATTTCGACGCATCCCGCTAAAGCGTTTGCTATCTGTCTTGCAGTTTGTTATAATAATATCATTCTTTAATACAAAAGGAAGGTTTATATGACAAGAAAACTCAACGAAGAATGCGGCATTTTCGGCATTTACGACAAAGCCAATCACGGCAATATCGCAAGCCTCGTCTATTTCGGTCTTTTCGCTCTCCAACACAGAGGTCAGGAATCGGCTGGCATCGCTGTCAATAAAGACAGAGAGATTACCATGGTAAAAAATCTCGGTCTCGTAAGCGAAGTATTCAACGACAATAATCTCTCTCACCTGCAAGGCGAAATCGCAATAGGACATGTAAGATACGCTACTCTCGGAAGCAATACGGTAGAAAACGCACAGCCTATAAGCGTAAAATACGCAAAGGGCAATCTGACCGTCGCTATGAACGGTACAATCCTCAATGCGCAGGAACTCCGTGACAAGCTCGAAGCCGAAGGCGCTATTTTCCATACGACAAGCGACTGCGAAGTAATATGCTATCTTATAGCAAGAAAGAGACTTAAGTCTGCAAGTATAGAAGACGCCGTAGAAAAAGTCATACCTATGCTCAAAGGCGCATTCTCCATGTTGATCATGAGTCCCAGAAAACTCATCGCAGTAAGAGACAAATACGGTTTCCGTCCCCTTTGTATGGGCAGTCTCGGCGACAGCATTCTTTTCTCCAGCGAAACATGCGGTCTCGACACTGTAGGCGGTGATTTCGTAAGAGACATTCTCCCCGGCGAAATGGTTATCGTAACTGAAGATAAAATCGAATCCAATAAAAAATTCTGCGGACATAAAGGCGGTCTTTGCATATTCGAACACGTTTATTTTGCACGTCCCGACAGCGTTATAGACGGTCAAAGCGTCAACGAAGCAAGAGTAAACGCAGGCAAAATGCTCGCACAACTTCACCCCGTAGACGCCGACCTCGTAATAGGTGTTCCCGACTCCGGTCTTCCCAGCGCAATCGGATATTCGCTCCAAAGCGGTATTCCTTACGGCGTCGGTCTTATCAAAAACAGATATATCGGCAGAACGTTTATCCAACCTACACAGGCTATGAGAGAAAAGAGCGTTGCCCTCAAGCTCAATACCCTTAAGAGTAACATCGAAGGCAAGCGTGTGGTAATGATAGACGACTCTATCGTAAGAGGCACCACTCTTGCAAACATCGTCAAACTTCTCAAAAAAGCCGGAGCTAAAGAAGTGCATGTAAGAATAGCTTCTCCCGAATTTATTTATCCTTGCTACTTCGGTACGGATATTCCCTCAAGAGAATACCTTGCTTGCAACAAGTACACTCATGAAGAACTCCGCCAGAAAATCGGCGCGGACTCTCTCGGATTTATGGATGTAAAGACGATAGACAAAATGGCACCGAATTCAACGACGGCATTTTGTAAGGGATGCTTTACTGGCAAATACCCTTGCAAAGTGGACAACTGAAAATATCGGCACGCCTTTGCGAATTTTAGGAACGTCCCTCACCGTCACGTACGCTAAGTACGCTCAGGACTCGGGACAACCGCTATAAATTCCCAAAATCGCAACCAATCTCTTCAGTCGTCGGCGACAGCGAATAGCGGCGCATATATTGGCTTTACCTGTGCGGTCGCACGAGTTTAATATAAAAATTACCACTCTTGTCATTCATACAAGGGTGGTTTTTTATGTGCGTAATATATGAGTGAAAAAGCAAATCCGTTCTAAATATAATACTAAATATATAATAATATAAGAGTAATTTATACAATTTACCCAAGACTTAAATTGTATAAATTAAAGAATAAGCTATGCGCACGTGTGTACATATACGTAAAAACCGCCCACGATCAGGAGCGGTTTTTATAATTATTTTTATGCCGATTTATATGCAGAAAAGGTGATTTTCTGCTTGAACAGTTGTTATTATTTTTTATGATGATTTCATTCATTTTCAGGTATCTTTTCAAATACCACTTCAATTACACCGTTGTAATTATCTTTTTTTGTAACATTTGCCGTATATGTATTTGTTTTGTTATCTTCAACTACTTTGCCATTATATAGCCACTCTTTTACTTGATACCCTTCATCGGGTATTGCTAAAAAAATTATCGTACAGCCTTTTCTGTTGCCTAATAAACTAATAACATATGACCCTTCAGGACAATTCAATTCACAAAATTCGGACTCATTACATAACTCAGCTCTTGTACGAAAATTACTATTTTCAGGCTCAATCTCACCGTTTCCGCCTATTACTCTATAATGGAATGAATAACCGTAGTCTTTGCAACCAGCCAACATAAATAACAATATGAATGTCAACATTACTATTAAAATTATTACTGCTTTATTTTTACTCATAATTTATACTCCTTGTAATCAATATATAGCTTATAAAATTAGCTTGATTATATCGATTATTTATAATTAATATAACATATAGTTTATACGCTGTCAATATAGAAAATACCGCTTTTAGACAAAAGCCATTGTAACTTGACTTAATTGTTGCAAAACTCTTTGATAAATATTAAAAAACGTTTCTTAAAATGTAAAAAAATCTTCGCTAAAAATAAGTTCATTATGTCTTTTCCGGACCGAGCGCTACAGACACATACTTTTCCGTGAGTGTCGCAGAAAAAACAAAAGGCGGGCTGCTATACGCGCTCGCCTTTCAAGTTTAATATTGTATCGTAGCCCTAATTCTACGTATTCCTGCCGAGGACGACTGCTCTTTTTCAATCTTGAAATGTCCGAGTTGTCCTGTATGTTCGGCATGAGGTCCTCCGCATATCTGCAAATCGACATCACCTATCTGATATACCTTTACGATTTCGCCGTATCTGCTACCGAATACACCGACTGCATTTTTAGCACGTGCTTCTTCGATAGGCATCTCCATGCAAACGACGGGAATATCTCTCTTGATAGCGTCATTGACTGCGTCTTCTACAGCTTGTTTTTCCTCATCTGTGAGAGGACGGGGGAAGTTAAAGTCAAAACGCAATCTCTCGGGAGTAATGTTACTGCCTTTCTGTTGAATGTTGTCATCATGCAAAACTTTCTTAAGGCTTGCGAGAAGCAAGTGCGTTGCCGTATGCAAGAAAGTCGTCATTTCACTGCTGTCTGCAAGACCGCCCTTAAACTTCTGCTCTGCTCCCTGTTGAGATTTTTTGATATGTTCTTCCTGTGCAAGCTTGTAGCCTTCTATGTCAACATTGAGTCCCTTTTCCTTGCAGATTTCCACTGTCATCTCGATAGGGAAACCGAAAGTATCGTAAAGTCTGAATGCTGTCTTACCGTTGACGGTGTCACCCTTAAGATACTGAATGACCTTATCGAGTTGTTTGATACCGTCTTCGAGAGTCTTGGAAAATTTTTCGATTTCCTTGTCGAGTTCGTCATATATCTTTTCGCTGTTGATTCCGAGTTCGGGATATACTCCTTTGTACTGTTCGACATAGAGTTTTGCTATATCTACAAGGCTCTTGCCGTCAATACCGAGTTGACGGGCAAATCTTACGCTTCTTCTTATGAGTCTTCTCAACACATAACCTTGATCGACATTTGAAGGCACGATACCGTTTTCATCGCCGAGAAGGAATGTAGCTGTACGGATATGATCGGCAATGATTCTCATAGCACGTGTGCTTGCTTCGTCTTCGCCGTACTTCTTGCCTGCAAGTTCGCTTATCTTTGCTATAGCTCCTGCAAAAAGGTCTGTTTCATAAACTGACTTAAAGCCGTTGAGCATGCAAATAGTACGCTCAAGACCCATACCTGTATCTACGTTTTTCTGCTTCAACTTTTCGAACTTGCCATCGGCGTTGCGGTTGAATTCCATGAATACGTTGTTCCATATTTCAACCCACTTACCGCAGTCGCAGCTGGGATCACAATGCTCCCCGCACGCAGGCTTGCCTGTGTCTATAAATATCTCCGTATCGCTTCCGCAAGGACCCGTTGCGCCCGCATACCACCAGTTGTTGGCTTTGGGAAGATAGAAAATTCTTTCTCTGGGAATACCGAGAGAAGCCCACGCATCTGCTGCTTCCTCGTCTCTTGCGCAGTCTTCGTCGCCTGCAAATACCGTAACGGCAATTTTCTCAACGGGAATTTCAAGTACCTTTGTCAAAAACTCAAAAGAGAAATTGATAGATTCCTTTCTGAAATAGTCGCCCAAAGACCAGTTGCCGAGCATTTCAAAAAACGTGCAGTGAGTTGCGTCGCCGACTTCGTCGATATCTCCCGTACGTACGCATTTCTGAACGTCGCAAAGTCTCTTGCCTTGGGGATGCTTTTGTCCGAGAAGGTAAGGCACGAGGGGGTGCATACCTGCCGTGGTAAACAATACCGAGGGGTCATTCTCGGGAATAAGCGATGCCGAAGGTATTATCTTGTGTCCTTTTGACTCGAAAAACTTGAGATATTTTTCTCTCAATTCATACGATTTTATCTCTTTCATTGTTACGCCTCTAGCTAAAAAATTACATATCTATTATATATAATGCTTATTAAAATAGCAACAAATTTGTATGTTTTTGTGATTTGTATTTTTATCTCTTGAACAGTTGAATCGATACCATGCCGACTTCAACGTGACAAAAGCATGACTTTTCGCAAGCATACATCAGCATACGGCTTTATTCTTACGAAAATCGCAAGTTAACTGTTTTATCCTTGGACATCAATACAAAACGGGTCCCGAATAATTACGGAACCCGTTAAAATTTAATCGTTTGTTTTTCCTCTTAACTTTTCAGCAATGAGAATCTCGTTTACCCTAGACTTATTCTGAACGCAATGCTACTACAGGATCTCTCTTTGCAGCTATACGTGCAGGTACGAGTCCGGCAACTAAAGTCAACACAACGCTCAATACTATAAGCGCAAGTGCATGCAAAGGATTGAGAAGCGCTATACTCGTGATCGCTACGCTCAGGTTCTTGACGGCATCGAGATTAGCTATAATGAGGTTGATAGGAATGCTCAATATATATGTTACGAGCACGCCGATTACGCCCGCCGTAAATCCTATGATAACCGTCTCTGCATTGAATACGTTGGATACGTCGCGTTTTCTTGCACCCAGCGCACGCAGAATACCGATTTCCTTGGTACGTTCTACTACCGATACATAAGTTATGATGCCTATCATTATCGACGATACTATAAGCGATACGGAGGAGAAGCATACGAGTGCTATAGTGATTATCTTGATAATCTGATTCATCATGCCGATAATCATTTCTGCACTGTCGGCATATTTGATTATGTTTTCGTTGTTGTTATCGTTCCAAGCATCGAGATCTGCCAATATCAAATCTTTTCCGTCGAAGTTGTTTGCATATATGCTTATCATGCTGGGAAGATTGCTGCCGCCTATCTTCTGCATAACGCTGTTATAGTTTCCGCTGGGGGTAAGCAAAGACAACAGACTGTCCAAGTTCTCCAAATCTTCAACTTGACCGATATCGACATTGCCCGATGTGAATTCCTTGCCGGTAAGACAACTTATCTTGGGATTTGCCTTTTGGAATTTTACTATTTCGCTCTCTGCACTTTCTTTAAGGATTTCCTGCGTCAATTCCTGCGTATATGTTACGCCCGCCATCATAGGAGCGTATGCCGAAGTTTCTTTTTGACGCATAATACCGACAATGGTAACTTCTCTCATTCCCTCAAGCGAACCTATTTCGCCGAAAGTTTTTTCGACATAATATTCATTGCCCGTCTCGGCATTTGTGATCTTTTTGTACTTTTGATCGTTGGTAGGAATATATAATTTTGCAGGTTCTATTCCCTTTTCTTCATTGCCTATGATCTGCTCGAAATCCACATGTCCTTTTACTGCTCCGTCATCGCCCCAAGTAAATCCTAAAGCATTGAAGAATGTCGAAGTAATTGTATTGGTGGAATCGACAATAAGCACTACTTCGTTGACGTTTTCGGGATATCTTCCGCCTATTACGTCGTAGTTGTTGAGCATATATTCTTTATCGCCGACCATCTCCTGCCAGTTGACTGAATTAAGAAAATCGTCTGTACCGTCGCCGAGGCTTCCTCCGAGGTCGTTGATATCAAAAGTTTTGCCTACGTTTTCGCCTTTCTTATTGTATACCGTATATCCGTAACCGTAATCGTAATACAAACTGTCGATATATCCGTTTTCCGTCCACGTCTCATTCTTTTCGTCAAGGTATGCAATGTATTCTTCTGTGATGTTGTTTGTATGAATCATCTTCGCAAAAGCCGAAAGAATATCCTGCGAATAGACTTTTTCGTCCACAGGGAATTTAGGCTTGTTGCTTGCACCCATTGTAATATTCATGAGACTTGTCAAATCCATGGAACTGCTTGTTATCGTGACGGGATAGCCCGACAACATGGTCCTTTGCATGTTGTTGACATAAGTGGAAAATCCGTTGGAAATAGCAAGCACCAATGCAACGCCTATGATACCGATACTACCGGCAAAAGCCGTCATAAAGGTACGTCCCTTTTTTGTCATAAGGTTGGTAAAAGACAACTTTATCGCAGACCAGAAAGACATCGAAGTCTTCTTGAGCATCATCTTTCTGTGTTTTTTAGACTTATGCTTTATAAAATCTGCTTTGTTCTTTGCTGTTTGTTCGGGACTTACGGCAAGCATTTTCGCTTCTTGCGGCGCATCGCACGTAACTTCCTCGCTGTCGCTTTCTTGTTGCAACTGCTCAACTTCGTTTACGTTATTTGCTTCTAACGCTTCGACTTCAGACTCTGCTTCTTCGCTATCCTTATGATTTTCGATATGTCCGTAATAGGGATTTGAGTCGTCGACAACCTCACCGTCCACAAGCTTAACTATACGATTTGAATACTTGTATGCAAGCTCGGGGTTGTGCGTAACCATTATTATAAGCTTGTTGGCAGATATCTCCTTGAGAAGCTCCATAATCTGCACGCTGGTATTGCTGTCCAACGCACCCGTAGGCTCATCGGCAAGTATGATGCTGGGATTGTTTATAAGCGCTCTCGCAATAGAAACTCTCTGCATCTGTCCGCCTGACAACTGATTCGGTTTTTTATGAATATGGTCACCGAGTCCAACCGCCTCGAGAGCAGCGACGGCACGTGCCTTACGTTCGTGTTTGCGTACGCCTGACAAAGTAAGCGCCATTTCGACGTTTGCCAAAATATCGATATGATTAATGAGATTGTAACTTTGGAAAATGAAGCCTACACGCAAATTTCTGTAAGCGTCCCAATCGACGTCACTGTATTGTTTAGTGGAAATACCGTCAATCTCCAAATCGCCGTCTGTATAGCGGTCCAGTCCGCCGATGATATTCAGAAGTGTGGTTTTACCGCAACCCGATGGTCCGAGAATAGAGACAAATTCACTTTTTCTGAATCTGAGATTAATGTTTTTAAGTGCGGTGACGAATTCACCGCCGCCCAACAAGTAATCTTTTTTGATGTTTGTCAATTTCAACATAATTTTTTACCTCTTTGATGCCATTGCCTTGCATTATACGGCTGATAAACAGCCTTTGCCACAGTTTTCCGAATAAACAATACCTTTTTTATCAGTAAATATAGTTTATACCCAAATGCTTTTAATTTCAAGAGGAAATGAGTCTTATACGAGAAGTTTTACATACAATTTTCAAAACTAAAGAAAAAAATAAAATACTCAAAAAATTTCTTATATTTCATTTTAAAAGTTCCTTTTATGAAAATTATTGGCAAATAAGGACAACAAATACGACTTGATTGTTTTTTTCTTTATTATAAGCTTTGCGTGTGCGTACGCTTTAGAAAATCCTTTCTTGTAATTGCAATTCATAAAAAATAAAGCACGCATTTTCGTGCGTGCTTTATTTTTATATATCTTAAAATATTTTATGCTGCCACTTGATTTGCAAAATCTATATAAGCAGTGTTATCGTAATTGGGCATCATTATCTTGGCGCCGCCGTAAGCAACAAAGATATCGAATTTTCCCTCGAGTTTGAAGTTGCTGATTTTTTCGTTTGTAAACGCTATCGTCAAGAATTTTCCGCCGAGTTTTTCACCTTGATATTCAATAGTGCATTCGTCTTTGATCTTTACGGTAAAAGTAGTCACTCTGCCTTTGGTCTTGACAGTATTCGAATCGTTCTCGTAATCCACGAAATCCTTTATACCCGACACTGCTTTTGCAAGATAAGCTATGTCGCATTTAGCGTACTGTTCCATAGCAAAAAATTCTTCCCATCCGCCCTCGAGTTGTCTTTTTACCGTAAACGTCGATGAACTTTGATTATCGTTTTGTTTGGAAGTATAATACGTTTTTGTCGAAGCGGAAGCGTCATAATAAAGCGTGGTGTCATAGAAATACCAGTCCTGATAATCTTCTTCCGTAGCTTTTTCGAGTTTGAACAACGAGTTGGGGAAAGAAGCCCAATAATCGGTATATTTATTTGAAGGCACGCTTGCTCCGTAATAGGAAGAAGTATATTTTGTGTATTTGAAATCAGTTTCGTCTATTACGGTAAACTTCGTATTGCCGTGCGCACCCGTCTTATAGTTGAGTTCGTATGAGATTTTATCGTTATTTGTTACGCTTGCGCCGTATGCTTTCAATGTATAATCCGTGTTTGCCGTCACTTCTTCAGAACATGCCTTGTCGATAAGGCTTCCCAAATCCTGCATGTCGACTTGAGAACATCCTGCAAAAGCAAATACCGCAGTAACGCATAAGCATAATAAAGTCAATATACAAATAATACGTTTCATATCATTTTTCCTCCTTTTGCTTATCGTCTGCATTTTCGTCATCGTTTACGATTACATTTTTCCCTTCGGACAAACCATCGTTTTCTACCGCATCAAGCGTAGCTTCATCTTTGATTTCTCCGTCCTCTTCGAGTGCCTTGAGCGTCTTTGCCTGTTTGAGAACCAGTTCTTCTGTATTCTCCTCGTAAACATCCTCGTCAGCTTCAAGTTTTTCGTCGCTGTAAAGAATACTAGCGTCTGCGTATCCGTCCTCTATGTTCTGCGCACGTGCTCTTTCCTTAAGATCTTCGATAATCTTTTTATGCTTTTCGTCGGACAAATCCCAGAATAGATAAGGGATTATAAATAGTACAGAACCTATCAAACTTATTACCGACAACACTCTGAACATAGGCAGTCTTACGTTTGTATCGTAAAGAACATTGTAATCGGTAACCAAACCGAAATATTCATTGACAAACGGCATGATATAATTCGTACCTAAAGCGACTATCGAAGTGATAATAGCAAAGTTACCCGCAAAACCTTCGAGTCTGTCGCCCGTCTTCCACTGCTGATAATCGAGAGCGTCGCCGTTCATCGCAGGAGACGTAATAATCTGCACTGCCGCAGAGAAATAACACAGATATATACCGACAGTGAACAAAGCAAAATTATTGACAAACAACAGCGTTATTACAGAAGCGCCTGCAAATATCGCATTTGCCAAAATAACCGTATTCTTTTTGCCGAGTTTTTTCATCATTATAGGACCGAGTGCCATACCGAACAGCGAAGCGGTACCCATTATCAACGACATTACGGAATATATATTATCGTTTTGCAATACATAGACGTATTCCCAACCCATAACCGTAGTAATGCTGGCTCTAACTACCGTCAGCATTACGCCTATATTTGCGATCCACAAATACTTGTTTTTGAGAATCTTGGAAAATCCGTCTTTGAATTTTACTTTTTGCTCGTATCTCTTTGCGACAACTATTCTTTCTTTAGTAAAGAAATACGCTATCAAACTGAGTCCGTAACCGAAAATAGTCATTACGGGAGCAATAACTCTATAGAAGTTTTGAGAATACCAACCTGTGCCGTTTTCGCCGAATTGCGCCGCTATCAAAGGGAAGATTACGCCCGTGATAGTAGGTGCCATCGAATAAATAATTGAAGACAAGGATATTATCTTGGCTCTTTCGTTGGTATTCGGAGTCATAAGCTGCGAAAGCTGTATATACATACCGTAATAGAACTGATAGCAGAAATTCATAAAAATGAATATTATACCTACAAGGACAGCCTTTACGTCAGGCGACCAGTTGTTCGGTATGTATGCTATCATTGACATAAACAATGCTGTCGGTCCGCCCAGCCATAACAACCACGGTCGGGCTTTGCCTTGTTTACCGGGCGTATTGTCTATCAGCCAGCTTTTGAGAGGTTGCACCAAAAGCGTTACGATAGTATTGACGTTGGCAAGAGTAATGATTACGGTAGGACTTATTCTGTATACCGCACCTATCAATAGACATGCCGACGAAAGCGTGATGTTGTTGGCGATAGCCGCAATAAAAAATACTCCCATTCCGCCTACGGAATAGGCAATAATTTCTTTGCTTGCTACGTAATTATCGCCTTCAGGTTTGTTCCATTGTTTGAAAAAGCCTTTAACAGCCGAGATAATTTTCCCCATTCTTTTCCCCACATAGAATTTAATACTATATCCATTATAAATTATGTAAAGAGTTTTGTAAATAAGCTTTTTACTTTTTGATGTAAAAATAACAATTAAAACGTTATATAAAAAAATCTCCCCTTAAATCAGAGAGATTTTCTTATTGACGTTGTTCAGTTATTAACAATTTTGATTAAATTCAAATAATCTGCGTGGTGAGAGTCTGCCCCGATACTGCCGACTGATACATCATCCAGTAACCTCTGCCTCCTTTTTCGAGTTCGAGCCACTGACGGCAGTCATTTGTATTTGCGGGAGGATTGGAAGAATCTTTATCGGGAACGCCGTAACAGATGAGATTGGGCTTGCCGTCGCTGTATATAAGTCCTACGACATAATAATTCTGATCGTCCACGGGTACACGCGCCCACTTGCTGTCTGGAACGAGAAGATTGAGTTCGCTGTCGCTTTCGTATTTATCGAAAAGCTCCTGCATGCTATTTTCTATCTGTTTATAAAAAGGCTCCTTGACTTTTGTTTCTGCACTGACCTTGTCGTCTTTTACGGCCTTTTTAGAGGTATTATTAGCAGATTCGGATATTGTTTCTTGCTCACTAGGCTCCTCATTAACAGACGAATCCTGCACCGCAGTTTTCTCAACGGGCGACTGCTCCTTTTTCAAAGGCTCACGATTTTCTTCTATATGCTGAATATTTTCGTCGTTATTTTGCGGTTTATCAATATCAACTTCTCTTTGACACGCATACTGATTTTCATACTCATAAGATACGTTTTGATTATTGCGCTCCGCATAATAACGGTACAATTCGCCCGATAAAACAGAGGGCGAAAATCTGCCCGTATTGCTTCCCATACATACGATCTTTCCCTCTTTTGCCACGGCAATATATATAGGTTTTGTGAGATCGTAAAGCGCTCCAAATTTCATCGCGCCTGTGACGAGACTGCCGCAGTACATTATGTCTTCGCCGCATTTTATGCATACTTCTCCCTCGTCTGCGACTCCCAAAACTCTTACAAAACAACTTGTACGTCCTGCAAAATTTTCGAGTTTTACTATGCCCGACGCTCCGCTGTTCTGATATTCTGTGAGAATAATTATCTTCTTAAGGATTACCATATATCCACCTCCGTACACGATAATGTATGCGAAAGGCAGGCGATGTATGACCTATCGTCTCACACTATTAAGATAAAATATCAATTTGAAAAGATTTTGAAAAAATTGCAAGTAGTTGTAAAACAATAAAAAAAACGGAGCAATCTCCGCTTTATTATTATATAAGAATAAATAATAGCTTTTATCATTATATATACAATTTACCCAAGACTTAAATTGTATATATAAGACACATATAGTTTACAACAAATCGGCAAGCGCTATATAATCGTCGACTTTCAGCACTTCTCCTCTTATCCTCGTGTCCATGCCCAGTTTCTCAAGTGCACTCTCGATTTTATCCTTTGCTATTCCCAAGCTTGACGAGAGATTGTTGACAAGAGTTTTTCTTCTCATCGAAAAAGCCGCTTTTATAAATTTTTTGACTCTTATTTTATCGACGTCCTTATATGTGTCGTCAAGGTCGATTCTCACAATACAGCTGTCCACATTGGGCTGAGGCGTAAACATATATCTGGGAACTTCCCTCATTATTTTAGCTTTTCCCTCAAGCGCTATCGAAAGTGTTATCACGCCGTAATCTCCGCAATCGGCAGAAGACGTCAGTCTCTTTCCGACTTCCTTCTGAATCATTACCGTTATGCTAGAAGGCTTATGAGTTCTTTCAAGAAAACGCATGATAAGCGGAGTTGTTATATAGTACGGCAAATTTGCTACAACCTTATATTTGCCGCTGTCTATGATTTTGTCAAGTTCGTCATCGGACACTTTCATAATGTCTTTGAAAATCACTTCGACTTTATCGTCCAATCCCTTGAGCGTTTCCCCGAGTATAGGTATAAGATTTCTGTCTATCTCGAATGCGTAAACTTTTTTTGCCTTTTCTGCAAGCGCTCTTGTGAGCGTACCTGCCCCCGCACCTATTTCAAGCACGGTGTCGTCCTGCGTTACGCCTGCATCCCCAACCATCGCCTGCAAAAGATTGACGTCGGTAATAAAGTTCTGTCCGAACTGCTTATTGAATCTGAAATTATGTTCTTTGAGTACTTTGCCGATGTCTCCCATTGTTTACAAAAGCTCCCTTACTCTGAGTTTTGCGCCTATCTTTTCTGCAATCGTCTTTGCCTTTTCGATTTCCTCTTTACCCACGCAATCGACTATGCTCAAAACCACGTTGCCGCCGTGTTCGACGCATTTCTTCGCAAAGTCAAGCATGATATCGAAAGCCTTAAGACCGTATTGAGAATGACATATCTTGTCATATTTTTCTGCGTCGGTAGCATTGAGACTGACGTTTATCGTATCGATGCATTTAACTATGCGGGACGTAATGTCTTCGCCGAGAATTTCGTTGGCTTGACCGTTGGTATTGATTCTTGTCTTTGCGCCTTTTGAGTGAATATATTCGCTTATCTTCTCGATAGCGTCGAATCTGTAAGTAGGTTCGCCATAACCGCAGAAGACAACTTCGTGGTAGTCTTTGAGATTGTAGCACTTGTCAAGAATATCTATGACCTCTTCCGCCGTAGGCTCGTGACCTATCCACAAATCGCCGTAAATAGGTTTGTCGTAATAACGCACGCAAAATTCACAGCGGTTGCTGCATCTGTTGGTAAGGTTTATATATAGATTGTTATCTACCTTGTAGACATAAGTGTTTTGCATAAAATCCTCTCATTTGCCGTATTTGAAAAACAGCTTCAAAGTGTTGCGGTAAGTCCTCTCCTCTACCGCCTTTCTGTCGATATTCTTTATTTGTGCGATCTTATCGACAACGAGATTTACATATTTCGGTTCGTTGGTCTGACCTCTGAACGGTACGGGCGTCATGTACGGACAATCCGTCTCTATAAGAAGTCTGTCCTCGGGAACGGCTTTGATGACCTCGTCTTTTTTTGCGTTCTTAAAAGTTATCGCTCCGCCGAAAGCAAAATAGCAATCGAATTTCATAAATTCTCTTACCATCTCCGCACTCGACGAATAACAGTGCATCAATACGCCGTGTTTAAGTTTGTCCCTGTGCGCCGACAGAATATCGAGTGCGTCTTTGTAAGCGTCTCGGATATGAAGAACTACGGGCAAACCCGCTTTGTCGGCAAGACAGATTTGTCTTGCAAAAACATCTTTTTGCACTTCTCTGTCCGACAGATCGTAATAGTAATCCAGTCCTATTTCTCCGATCGCAATGACTTTTTTATTTTCTGCCGCCTGCAAGTAAAAATCCTCTGCTTGATCGGAATAATTCTTTGCGTCGTGAGGATGCGTGCCGATAATTGCCCACACATTACTATGCTTTTCGGCAAGAGTCAATGCGTCTTTTGAACTGTCAAAACCCCAACCGACTTCGAATATACTCTCTATGCCGCAATCCGACAAAGAGAAGATTATCTCCTCCTGTCTGTCCTTAAGTCTTGCGTCGCAAAGATGACAATGCGTATCTATTATCATCTTACTTCACTGCCCGCCGTAATATCCTTCTCGGGCGTAACGAGTGCGAGATTACCATTTTCGTCGCTAGCGCAAAGTACCATACCCTGCGACTCTATACCTCTCAACTTGACAGGTTTCAAGTTGGTGACTACGATAACCTGTTTTCCTACCATTTCTTCGGGAGTGTAATATTTTGCTATTCCGCTGACTATCGTGCGGGGTGCGCCTTCTCCCAAATCTATCTTGCTGCAAAGAAGCTTGTCGGCTTTTTCCACTTTCTGGCATTCTACTACCTTGCCGACTTTAAGCTGTATTCTTGCAAAATCGTCTATCGTAATTTCGTTTATATCTGCCACGTTTGTTTTCTCCTCTTTTTCCTGTGCTTTCTTTTGAGCCTGTTGAGCTTGTTTTTTCTGTTCTTCGAGAATATCGTCCATTACCTTAAGTTCCTTTTGAATGTCTATTCTCTCAAAAAGCTGTTCGCCCTTGTCAACCTTGTGTCCGTCAATCTTTGCGCCGAACTTCTCTATGGACTTAAAGTCCTTGAGTTCTTCTTCACTTACGCCGAGCTTCTTGAAAATCTTTTCAGGCGTCTCGGTGAGGAAAGGCTGAAGTATGACTGCCGCCATTCTGATAACCTCGCAAAGGTTGTAAAGTACCGTCTTGAGTCTCACTCTTCCTTCTTCGCTCTTTGCAAGTATCCAAGGCGTACACTCGTCGATATACTTGTTTGCTCTTTGAATAACTTTGAATATCGTGTCCAGCGCTTCGGGTACGTACATCTTGTCCATGCTCTCCGTAACGCTCGCATACATAGCGTTTGCCATTGCGATAAGCTCGTCGTCAACCGCTTCTTTTTTGTCAGGCGCAGGAATCACACCGTCGAAATACTGCGCTACCATTGCCGTTACTCTCGACACGAGATTGCCGAGGTCGTTTGCAAGGTCGCTGTTGCGGCGCTTCAAGAATATTTCGTTGGTAAAGTTGCCGTCCTGACCGAAAGGCACTTCTCTCAACATATAGTATCTCAATGCGTCTACTCCGTATCTTTCGCAAAGTATAAAAGGATCTACGATATTACCTTTGGACTTGGACATCTTGTCATTGTTGAACATAAGCCAGCCGTGTCCGTAAACCTTTTTGGGCAAAGGCAAATCGAGTGCCATAAGTATAGCGGGCCAGATAATCGAGTGGAAACGGATAATTTCCTTGCCCATCATATGAATGTCCGCAGGCCAATATCTCTTGAACTTGCTGTCGTCGTCGCTGCCGTAACCCAAAGCCGTAATGTAATTGGTAAGCGCATCTATCCAAACGTAGATTACGTGCTTGGGATCGAAAGGCACTTTTATACCCCAGTCAAAGGACGTACGGGATACACACAGATCCTGAAGTCCGGGTTTGATGAAGTTGTTGAGCATCTCGTTTTGTCTTGTCGTAGGCTGAAGGAATTCCTTGTCTTCTTCGATAAGTTTTTGAATTCTGTCCTGATACTTGCTCAATCTGAAGAAATAGCTTTCCTCTTTCATAAGCTCAACAGGTCTGCCGCAGTCGGGGCATTTGCCGTCTACAAGCTGTGTTTTCGTCCAGAATGCCTCGCAAGGAGTACAATACCATCCCTCATACTGGCTCTTGTATATGTCGCCCTTTTCATAGAGTTTGGTAAATATTTTCTGCACCGCCTGCATATGCTCTTCGTCGGTGGTACGTATAAACTTGTCGTATGAAATATCGAGAAGTTTCCACAGCTTTTTAAGTTCTCCGACAACGCCGTCGATATACGTCTTGACTTCGGTATTAGCCGCTGCTGCAACCTTCTGTATCTTTTGTCCGTGCTCGTCCGTACCCGTAAGATAGAATACGTCGTAACCCTGCATTCTCTTATATCTCGCAAGCGCATCGCAAATTATCGTCGTATAGCACGTGCCGATATGCCACTTACCGCTGGGATAATAGATAGGTGTAGTAATGTAAAATTTCTTCTTTTCCATATAGTCCTCCGATTGAAGGGATAAATTTTCTTATATATTATACTCTAATGCGCAAAAAAAGTAAAACGTATTTGTGTATTTGTAAATTAAATTACGCCGCCCGATAATCTCGATAGACGGACGGAAAAATCCGTTTGATTTCTAATTTATACAATTTACATAAGGCTTAAATTGTATAAATTACTACTTATATTGTATATATATTTGCTTAAATATAAAAAGGAGCTTACCGAAAGCCCCTCAAAAGATATGACGAATTACAATGTTTTCAACCCCGCAAATCAGAAAGCTGTATGTTTTTCTTTAAGAATTTTCGCAAAGGCGTGCGATCAAACTAATATCCGTTTGAAAACAGTTGCAACAACATTTTATGGACACTCTATGTTGGGAAGAAAATAGCATATAAAAAGCGTATGAGTTCAGTCCCCATACGCTATTTATTATTTATTAAGTTTGTAACGTAAGACAGATGCAATATCGACTTTGTAGATAATATCTATCTCTCGTTCTTTGCCTGTAACTTTTGGCAGTCCTCCGACTATGACTCTGTCTAAAAGCTCATAGCACATTTCTCGGGTAAGTTCCGGTGCATCGAGATATTTCTTTATGTTGCGTATAAAACCGTCTGCGTTTTGTCTTGCAGTTTCTGTGTCGTTTAACTTTGTTTCAAGTTCCGTTATTTCCGCAGTAACTGACCTTTGTTCTTCTGAATATCTTTGTATGAAGCTTATGCAAATATCTTCGGGCATTTTGCCTTTTACTCTGTCTTCGTATGCGACTTGAATCAAGCGAGATAATTCTTCCATACGCTTGTTTTTTGTTTGTAATTCTTTTTTAATAGACTTTATGCTTTGGTCTTTCAGTTCAGCATTATGTCGGACATATTCTTCTCGTATAGATTTTTCGTCTAGTACAATCCTTTTTGCCATTTCGCGTATATCTCCGAGCACGATTTCTTCCAATACGTTTGCCCTTATATAGTGTGAAAAGCAAAAGGACCTTCCATAACGTTTCAGTTTGCCACAATCAAAATTATATGTATAATAGTTTTTGTATTTATGCCATACATATCCCATTTTGAGTTTACTGCCGCAATCGGCACAGTACAAAAAGCCTGAAAGCGGATGAGTCATACCCGTACGCATTTTTCTGCCGTGAGCTCTCGACTTCAATCTTTCTTGTACTTTATCCCAAAGTTCTTGAGATATTATCGGCTCATGCGTATTATATACTATTACCCAATCGCTTTGGTCCTTCTGTATTATCTTATGGTTTTTGTACGAAACTGAAGCATATTTTTGTTGAGCCAGATGCCCGAGATATTCTATATTCTTTAAGATAGGTCTTATTCTTGTTTCTGCCCAATAGGGGTGTTCGTTATTTCTAATTTTCTCTCCTGTCCTTAAAAAAGTAAGTCTGCCTGCACTTGGTATACCCTCATTATTTAATATTTCAGCAATTTTATATGGGCTTATTCCCGATGCATACATTTCGAATATTCTTTTTACGATAGGCGCAGCTTCTTCGTCTATCTGAAACGTTCTTTTTTCGTCTGTGCCTTTTATATATCCATACGGCGCTCTTGATCCGCTGAATTTTCCTGCTAAGGCATTAGCTCTTTTAACAGCTCTTATCTTCTTGCTTGTATTCGCTGCATGCCATTCGTTGAATACGTTCATAATAGGCATCATATCCATAGCACCACTATCTCTATTTGCAGTGTCTACATTGTCTTGTATAGCTATAAAGCGTATACCAAAAGCCGGGAACACATAATCTATATACTGTCCTACTTCGATATAGTTTCTTCCAAAACGGGATAAGTCTTTCACTATGATTGTGTTTATTACTCCTGTCTTGGCATCGTCCAAAAGTCGCTGTACTTCGGGGCGTTGAAATGTCGTTCCCGAAACGCCGTCGTCTAT
>CALWBV010000008.1 GCA_944376205.1 uncultured Christensenellaceae bacterium | reverse complement strand
AAACACCGTAAGTTTGTAATAAATTAAGGAAAACTTAAGTTTTATCTCACAAACTTCACCAAAGGTATTGATTTTTGTCTTGTCTGATGGTAATATATATGTGTAGTAGAAACGAATGGATAGAATCTGTTCGACAAATCCCTAAATCGACTGTTTCATAATGTACGACCTTTTATAAACTTTCCGGAAAACCGCCTCACAAGGGCGGTTTTCTGGTTGATTGATGAAATTTTGCAATAAATAATCAAAGTCTGCAAATCGCAAGGATTTACAAAATCAATCAACTGTTTTTATAAATTGTGTTATCGGAAAACATATAAAAAAGCCAGCTTTGAAAATCAGATAATATAATATTAAATATTTATAGCTTTATCTCTTGAATATCCTACAACAATTTGGTATAATAAAATTTATGAAAACAAAAGTCATAATTGCAGTATGTTGTATAATAGCCGTCGCACTTGTGGGCGTACTTTGTCTTGCGGTAACAGTTTCCGCAAAGGGGTACGAACGTTTTTCGATGTCGGACAAGCTCAATTATGACGAATCTAAAGTGGCAGAGCAGATGGCAAAAGAAAAAGAACTTTGTCTCGCAGTTGACGGCAAAAGCGATTATACGGTGATTTATTCGTCGTCAGCGTCGCAAAAACTCGTCAATGACGTACAGTATTTTGCCAATGTTTTCAATGAGATCACGGGCGCAAGCATACAGATTCATGCGGACAGTACGGTAAAGGTTTTGCCCGCTAAAGCTTTTGTGTTCGGCGACACTGTTTTCAGTGCGGATATTTCTGTAGACGGAGTGCAAAACGACGGTTACAGAGTTTATAGCGAAGACGGAGTAATTTACGTCAAAGGACTTTCGGAAGCCGGTATTCGCAACGGCATATACGGATTTTTGGAAGACAAATTCGAAGTGATGTTTATAGAGGAAAACTACGATTATGTTCCCTCTTTCCCTACGTTGTATTTTGATAAACTCGATTACGTCAGCAATCCCGATGTGGCTTGGCGCAGGGTGTATCAATATGAAATTTATCAGAATTATTGGCATGACAGATTGAGACTTAACGGTTTTCCCGAAGAGGATTGGGGAACTTGGTGCCATAGCGCATTCGATTACGTTTCTCCCGAATTGTATTACGAAAGCAATCCCGAATATTTTGCTCTCGTAAACGGAGAAAGACAGACAACGCAATTATGTTATTCTTATTTCACGCAGAATGACGAAGCTTTTGAGATAATAGTCAACCGTCTTCAAGAGATGATGAAAGAAAAACCTAATGCCGGATATTGGGATTTTTCCGTCATGGACAATAATATTTATTGCCAATGCGAGACTTGCAAAAGAATTCTCGACGAGACGGGAAGCATGATGGGTACGCTTTTGCCTTTAGTCAATAAACTTGCCGAGCGTTTTCCCGACGTGACGATTTCTACGCTTGCGTATCTTTTCTGCAGGGAAGTACCTGAAGGTATCGTTCCCAATGACAATGTCAATATAGTCGTGGCGCCAATAGGCACTAGTCAGAACTATTCGCTTGCAAAGGGCTCAAACGCTTTTTCTTCAGGCGGAAAGAGAATTATTGAAGAATGGGGCAAAGTGGCTCCCAATCTTATCGTGTGGGATTATGTGGTCAACTTCAGCAATCTGCTTATGCCTTATCCCAATCTGGGTGTTCAGCAAGCAAATCTCGAATTTTATCTCGAAAACAACGTCGACGGCATATATCATCAGGGAAACAGAGAAAAAGAGGGTGAATTGTCCCGTATGCGTTCTTATCTGTTGTCCAGACAGTTGTGGGACAGCGATATAGATCTGGAAACGCTGGCGGCAAAATATTTACAAGTTGCTTATAAAGATGCGGCGAAAGAGATTGCCATATATATGGATAAATTAAGCGACAGAGTATATTTTTTACCGGGTAACTTGGATTTGTATGACAGTGTGTCACAACATAAAGTAGATTATTTGGCGGTAACATCGCTCAATGAGTATGAGGGAATTATCCGTTCGGCAATGAATAAGGTCGAAGCCGACAGCAAGGAATACGAGAGAATAGAACGTATATATATGAGTCTTATGTATACTCGCTGTATGGACAGCAGTCTCAATGTCGACAAAAAGACGGCAAGCGCAAATGAATTCTTGCGACTTGCGAATAAATACGGGGTCACTATGGTAGGTGAAATCGTAAGTCTAGAAGAATGGCATTCGCAATTCCAGACAGTATATTTAGAGGACATAAAAGGATACAGAATAGCGCTCATAACGTTGAGTTCGATTTTCCCTATGGTATTGATAGGATTTGCGCTTATGGTTGTTACTACGGGTACTTTGAAGAAAAAGATAATTATTCAAAACAAAGAGGAAGACAATAGCAATGATCAAAACGGGGACAATATACAGACACTTCAAGGGTAATCTTTACGAAGTTATTGCAATCGCCACTCATAGCGAAACTCTCGAAAAGATTGTTGTCTACCGTGCACTTTACGGTGACGGCGGAATCTGGGTCAGACCTTTGGAAATGTTTGAGGAGACAATAGAAAGAGACGGCAAGAAATTCAAAAGATTTCAACCGCTTGATGAAAAAACAGACAAGTGATTCAGTTATTTATAAAGCAGGAGTATTATGCTCCTGCTTTTTTGCTTTATGCTTCATAGTAATTTTTGACAAAATGCGGCATATTATATCTTGACGGAGGACTTATGAAAACGTTGGGGTATTATGACGGAAGGATAGGCGAACTCGAAGAAATGACCGTGCCTATGCTTGACAGAGCATGTTATTTCGGAGACGGAATATACGACGCTACTTATTCACGCAACAAAAAGATATTTGCAATCGACGAGCATATCGACAGATTTTTCAGCGGACTGGAGACGGTCGATATAAAAATCGGTATGACAAAAGTACAGCTTAAAGAACTGTTATATTCGCTTTTGGAGTATATGGACGACGACGGACTTTTTGTATATTGGCAGGCTACGAGAGGAGTAGGAATAAGAGACCATTGTTATGAACAAGGATATGGCAAACTGTGGGTAATGCTCAAGCCGCAACCTATTGTCGATATGTCTCAAAAAATCAAACTTGTCACTCACGAAGATATAAGATATACGCTTTGCAATATAAAGACTCTCAATCTTTTGCCGAATGTTTTGTTTGCGCAGTACGCAAAAGAAAGAGGCGCCAACGAATGCGTATTGCACAGAGGTGAGAGGGTTACGGAGTGCGCGCATTCCAATATACATATTATCAAAGACGGGGTGCTTATTACTCCGCCGACAGATAAATATATTCTCAAAGGAGTTGCGAGAGAACATCTTATCAGAGCTTGTCGTGCGCTGGGAATAATAGTAGAGATACGCCCTTTTGACTTAAAAGAGATGATGGAAAGCGACGAAGTTATCGTAACTTCGTCAGGCTCGTTATGTCTACAAGCGGAAAGTATCGACGGCATAGCAGTCGGCGGCAGACGTCAAGAGCTTGTAAATGCACTTCAAAGTTATCTTCTCGGGGAATTCAGGAGTGCGACGGCAAGATGAAAGACAGAAATTGGTTGACCATAGACGTCGGTGCCGTAAGAGATAATATATTGTTGGCGAAAAGCTTCGCTAAAGATAAGAGGATTTTGGGAATCGTCAAAGCTAACTGTTACGGGCTGGGAAGCGAAATCGCCTTATATTGCGAAGACTTGCTGGACGGATTCGGAGTCGCAACATTGCAAGAAGCAATACTTTTGAGGCGTATCGGCATAAAAAAGAGCATACTCGTACTCGGCGGCATAAAACTCGACGAGAATAATATCAGAGAAGCAACGGATAAAGGAATTACGCTTTCCCTATCCGATTATGCCAGCGCACTTTATGCGGATAGTTTGGCTGGCAGTACAGGGAATAAATTGAAAGTGCAGCTTGCCGTAGACAGCGGCATGTCGAGGTGGGGATTTGTGACAGGCGACAAAAGCGTCTTCAAAACCTTTTTGTTGGATAATCTCTCGATAGAGGGAATTTATTCGCATCTGGCAAAAGCTGACGAAAGAGACGATGCGGCAAGCGCAAAGCAAATATCGGCATTTGAGAAAGAGTGTTGCGAAATCGTTGAGCGTACGGGATTCAAAGGACAAACTCATATTCTCAACTCGGCAGGTATATTCAGGTATCCTACGGCTTTCGGAAATACCGCCAGATTGGGGATAGCCATGTACGGCTATTGTCCGTCAGAATTCGTAAAAGCACCGCTTAAGCCCTGCGCAAAATGGTCGGCAAGAGTTGTGGCGGTCAGACGTGTCAAAAAGGATACCGGCGTAAGTTACGGTTGGACATACCGTTGCGACAGAGACAGTACGCTTGCAACGCTTGCGGTCGGCTATGCAGACGGCTATTCTAGAATCTTGTCCGGGGCGGGCAAAGTTTATTTCAATGGTAAATTTTATCCTGTTGTGGGCAGAGTATGTATGGACCAATGCATCGTCAATACTTTTGATGACGATATAAAGACGGGTGACGAAGTCGAAATTATGGGAAGTTACGTATCTCCCGAAGATATTGCAAAATCATGCGGAACAATAAATTACGAAATATTGTCCGGGATAAGCATGCGCACCGAAAGATTTTTTGAATTGTAATAAAAATACGGGCAGTACAATCTTCCTGTATATTTGTTATAGGTTGTGCCTTAAAGAAGCGTTTGCGAAAAAACGCACGGCATTTTAATTGTTGAACGAATATAAAATATAAAAATGACGTTGACGGCGGACATTAGTTTTCAATAAGTTTTTCAAAGAGAGACAAGAGAGACTTTACGTCTGGTACTATATAAGTCGCGCCGCTTTCTTTGAGTTCGTCTCCTTGCGCATATCCGTAACCTATTCCGATACCCGTTATGCCGTTTTTTACTGCGCCCGACATGTCGAATTTTCTGTCTCCTGCCATGTATGTGAATTTAAGATCGCTTTGAGAGACGTTAAGGCGGGTGAGACATTCTTTTATTACTTCGCTTTTTTCTATTCTTTCGCCGTTGAGTTCGCTTCCTACGATCACATCGAAGTATTGAGACAGATTAAATTTGTCAAGAATTCTTTGAGAAAAACATGTCGGTTTTGAAGTAGCAACGGCGAGTGTAACTTTGTGCAAGCGTAAAAATTGCAGAACTTCGGGAATTCCGTCATACAAGTAATTTTCAAACAAACCGATGGTTGAAAATCTTTCCCGATAAACTTTTACAGCTTGGAGAGACTGGTCTCTCGACATGCCGCAAAAATTTTCAAACGAATAGGTAAGAGGAGGTCCGATAAATTTTTTATAATCGTCATGCAGCTTAAATCCCATACGTTGCAATGCGTATTCGAGACATTTGGAAATGCCTTCGTAGGGGTCAGTCAAAGTGCCGTCTAAATCGAATAATGCATATTTTAACATCCTAATTTTATTTTAGACCAAATTTGCGGCAAAGTCAAAAGGATTGTAAGGAGAGTTTTGGCGGCAGTTTCTTGACATAGGTTGTGCATAAGTATATAATAGTTAAGTAATAAGAGGATATATGCGACTTAATAAACAACAAAAAATCTCTACAATAATTTCCTTCATATTCTTTTTTGTATGGATAATCACGCTTGCAATGCTTACACGTACAGGTTACAAGGGAAGTCTCACAAACGCTGCTTTTACTGCCAGCGTAGGTTGTTGCGTAGCCATGATTTTTTATGTGCTTATATTCAGCGGCAAAGCTAAAGTTTCGGCAAAACTCAACGATGTCAATACTCAAAAGATAAAATCAGATATAACCAGTTCGTATATTGCCATATTGTATGTGGATATTGCGGGATTTTTTATGATGTCCGTAGCATCGCTTCTCGTGGTGTACGATTTCAAACAGGTTCGCAAGTTTAATTGGTTGGGCGTCGCAATTATAGCAACGCTGTGTATGATTACCGTAGTGGTATTTGCTGCATATCTCAAGATAAGCGCAAAAGAGAGAAGATTATTCTTGCAAGAGAAAAACGATTCTATGGCATCAGAAAAGACGGAAACCGCTGTTGAAAACGAAAGTCAAGAATAAATATTTATACAGTGAGATTTTTCAAAATTAAAGACAGGGACTATACGTCCCTTTTTATTTGCGATAAGAAAGGCTTTGTTTACATACAAATACTCAACAGAGTTTAATATTGCAAAATTTTATTGTCTATGTCTTCAGTCAATTCAAATAATTACAAAATAAAAAAGCGGTTGATTTCAACCGCTTTTACTTTATTGGTTTGATTTGCTTATCAGACAACGCCTTGAGCCATCATAGCGTCTGCGACTTTGAGGAAACCTGCGATATTTGCGCCTATAACATAGTTGCCTTCATAGCCGTACTTCTTGGAAGCGCTGTCGATGTTGCGGAATATGTTGATCATGATATGCTGCAACTCGCTGTCAACCTTTTCAAAGCTCCAGAAAATTCTGCTGCTAGATTGAGCCATTTCCAAAGCGCTGGTTGCTACGCCGCCTGCGTTTGCTGCCTTACCGGGGAGGAACATAACTCCGTTGTCCTGGAAGTACTTTGTAGCGTCCATGGTTGTAGGCATGTTTGCGCCTTCAGCCACAAGAATAACTCCGTTTTTGACAAGAACTTTTGCGCTTTCGAGGTCAAGTTCGTTTTGCGTAGCGCAGGGAAGAGCGATGTCGCATTTGATTGTCCAGATTTTGGAGTGATCGGGAACGAATTTTGCAGTGGGAACTGCTTTGACATATTCATTGATTCTTGCACGTTTTACTTCTTTGATATCCTTTATAACGTCAAGATTGATACCGTTTTCGTCGTAGATGTAACCGCTTGAATCGCTCATAGCCAAAACTTTAGCGCCGAGTTGCATAGCTTTTTGACAAGCATAGATTGCAACGTTACCCGAACCGGAAATAACAACCTTCTTACCTGCGAAGTTGTTGCATTTGCTGTTGAGAGCTTCCTGCGAAATATATACAAGTCCGAAACCTGTAGCTTCCGTTCTTGCAAGGCTACCGCCGTATGACAAGCCACGACCTGTCAATACGCCTGTATGTTCGTTTTGAATTCTCTTGTACTGACCGAAAAGAAAACCGATTTCTCTTCCGCCTACACCGATATCGCCTGCGGGTACGTCAGTATCGCTGCCCATATGACGGTAAAGTTCTGTCATAAAGGACTGGCAGAAACGCATGATTTCGTTGTCGCTTTTGCCTTTGGGGTCAAAGTCGCTACCGCCTTTACCGCCGCCGATAGGAAGGGAAGTAAGGCTGTTTTTGAAAATCTGCTCGAATCCGAGAAATTTGATAATAGACAAATTTACGGAAGGGTGAAATCTCAAGCCGCCCTTATAAGGTCCGATTGCGCTGTTGAACTGCACTCTGTAACCTTTGTTGACGTGTACTTTGCCGTTGTCGTCAACCCAGGGAACTCTGAACATGATAATTCTTTCGGGTTCGACGAGTCTCTCGAGAAGACCTGCTTTTTCGTAAGCGGGGTTAGAATCGAGTACGACTCTCAAGCTGTCAAGAACTTCAGTAGCTGCCTGGTGGAACTCGGGTTGACCCGGATTCTTTTCTTTTAATTCTTGTAACACTCTGTCTACGTAATCCATAATGTAAAACCTTTCCTTAATAAAAAAATTTTTTATTGAGAGTATTTTAGCACACGAGTTATAAATTATTCAACAAAATCAAGCAAATTTGTTAATAAATATTTATTTTTTCTACATTTGTCAATTAAAAGGGGGTTTTAGCAGTAGTTTTTCGGTATTTAGTCAATTTTTTGAGCTGTTAAAATACTAAAAACGGCAAATTATCAAATTTTTAATGCGATCTTTCAGATATTATATTCAGGCTTCTTATAACTTTGAAAGAAGCAAACGGAATCTTGGGTGCGACTTTTTATTTTAAGGCACAAAATCATTCGTTTTTTGTATCCGATTTTTGCATTGTGTACGTGTATATAATACGCGCAAAAAAATATAAAAAAAATATAAATATATATTGATTTATTCAATATTTTTATAGTATAATAAATTTATCGAAATTTCAAATCGCATTAAAGGCGAAAATAATTTAGGAGATGGAAAAATGCAAGAGACTAATGAAGTTAAAGACAACGTTACCCTCGAAGAGAAAGTAGCGGAAAATCTCAAAGACGAACAAGTCGCAACCGAAGAAGTTCAACCTGCCAATGACGGCGAAGCAGTTGCCGTTGAGGGCGAGCCTAAAAAGAAGAACGGACTCAAAAACTTTATTCAGCTTGTGCTCTTTATTCTTTTGAGTATGGCAGGCTTTATCGTTCAGATGATCATCGAACAGGTAGGCTTCAGAATTCCCGCCATTAAAAATCTTAATGAGCAAACATTCAACTTGTTCGGACTTCCTCAAGAAGTAGGTTCATTCATAATTACGATGATTGCAGTATTTATCTGCAAACTCATCAACTTTATTCTTCACAGAAAAGTGTTGTTCAAAGCAAGAGCAAACCTCGCATTCAGTATTGCTATGTATCTCATTTTCAGTATTGTGCTTTGGATTGGTTCTGCTGCTGTGAAAGCACCTGTCAAGAATGCTCTTATGGGCAACGAATGGTGGGTATCTCATATTACCAGCGATCCCGAAGGTTGGGCAGTAACAGTTGCCGTTATGGTATATTCTACCGCTGACCTTATCATAATGTTCTTTGCAGAGAAATTCCTTATCATGAACGATAAGCTTTTCAAGAAAGGCAGAGAGCAAGCCGCAGAAGGCGAAGCTGTTGCAGTTGAAGGCGAGACAGCAAGCGAAGAAAAAGAACTAGAGAGTGCAAAAGTCGAAGCTCTCGTATCGGAGCCTGTAGTAGCGGCGGATATGGTAGAGGAAACCAGCACTGAAACTGCCGTTGCAGAAGTCGAAGAAAAAGAGGAAGAGTCGAAAAATTCCGACGAAGACGAAATCGTCATTCTTTCTCAAAACGATATGGTAGCCGTGCCTGATGAAGACGTAAAAGTCGAAATCAAAGATTCTATTGCAGAAGAGGAAAAATCTGACGCTCCCGTCCTTTCTCTCGAGGAAGCTGCAGCTGCGGCTGAAGTAGAGGTAGCGCAGGAAGAAAAGGCTAAAACCGAAGAAAAACCCGCAGCAAAGAAAACCGGCACAACAAAGAAGACTACCGCTGCAAAGAAACCTGCAAGCAAGACTTCTACCGCAAAGAAAACTACGACAACAGCTACGGCAAAGAAAGCTACGACAACAGCTACGGCAAAGAAAGCTACAACAGCAAAGGCTGAAGGTGCTAAAAAGACTACGGTAAAAGCTACTGCGACCAAAGCGCCTGCAAGCAAGACTACTGCCGCAAAGAGTGCTTCTGCAACCAAGAAGACAACGACGGCTAAGTCAACCACAACGGCAAAGAAGACCGCTTCTACGGCGACCAAGAAACCTGCCGCAAAGAAGACAGATGCGACTGCCGCAAAGAAAGAAGACTGATTGAGTTTTCGGTTAAAGGATAGTTTGTAAATACGCACGTTTTAGACGTGCGTATTTTTTATTGTATCATTTGATATGTTGAATTGTAATCGTAAAAAAATCCAATGAAGGCAATTGAATAAATTGCAGATTAAATAGTCCGATGTATTGCTAAATCCGATAATTGCAATATAAATGATTGCCAAGAGAGAGTTTGTAAAGCGTCTTACAGCGCAAGGCAGCATTTATATAAAGCGCTAAACTTCTCATTTTAATTACAGCAATAAGGTTAAGAAAGGGAAGTAGCAAGAGTTAAAAGTTTTGCTTTTATTGTTCGGAAAATGATATAAAGGCATCGAATGATATTAATTCCATAGTAAGCCAAAATAAATAGGCAAATAAAAAAAGATACGCACTTTGTCGGTGCGTATCTTTATAACGAATTAATTATTATTTTGCAGCTTTTTTGTCGGCTTTCTCTTTTTCTTTAGCTGCTTTCTTGGCTGCCTTTTTAGCGGCTTTTTCTTCTTTGTCACCGCCTATATTCTTTATTACCATATTGACGCCTTTGCAGAATTTTCCGTTCATTATGGTGATAACGCCGTCAACCATCTTCATGTTGAACATGCCTTGCGATGAGAATGCCAAAGCTCTCAAAGGAGATGTCTTCATTACTTCGTAAATCATGAGATAGTTGGGATCGTTTTTGTCAGCCTTCATGCTTGCGCGAATGGCAAATTTCGCAATTTTGAGCGCAAATCTTGCAAGACCGCTTGTGTGCGACATATCTTCAAAAGAGTCGTCTTTTGTAAAGGAACCTTTCTTTGCGATTCTGTAATCTTCTTTTATTTTGAGTCCGCTCATAGCGACGAATTCTTCTCTTGTTATGATTTCCTTGGAAGGATGCGCATACCAGCTGTTTTCGTCGATAGGTTTTACCTGTACGTTGTCTTTTGAAGTAACATATACGCTTGCGGTAAGTTTTACGTCTCTTGAAGAAGCAGCTGCCATGATCTTGAATTCTCCGCTTTCTACCTGCCAATCGTGAGCTTCGACGTTATAGAATGCGAAACTGCGCTTGTCGAGAGTGAATTTAACCGTCTTTTTCTCGCCGGGCATAAGATTGACTTTTTCAAAAGCCTTGAGCTGTTGGGCGGGGGTATATACGCTGGATTTTACGTCGTTGACATAAATCTGAACTATTTCTTTGCCTTCAACGTCTCCTGTATTCGTTACGTCGACGCTTACGGTAAGAGTATCCGTGTCCTTGATCTCCGTAGATGAGAGAGTAAGATTTGAATATTCGAATTTAGTATAGGACAAGCCGTGTCCGAAGGGGAAGAGAACAGGCACGTTTGCGGTATTGAAGTATCTGTAACCTACATAAATGCCTTCTCTGTATTCCGAAGAGAATCTGCTTCCGGGGAAGTTTTGCGTTGAAGGAATGTCATCGAGAGAGAGTGCAAAAGTTTCTGCGAGTTTACCGCAAGGATTCTTTTTGCCGAGCAACAGATCTACGCATGCGTCTCCGCCTGCCTGACCGCCGAGATACATGCAAAGCACGCTCTTGACTTTGTCGATCCAAGGCATTGTTACACTTGCGCCCATTGTGAGAACAACGTTTATATTGTTGTTGACAGCGGCAAGTTCGTCGATAAGAAGATTGTGGCTTTCGGGCAGATTGATATGCTTTCTGTCAAAGCCTTCAGCTTCGTAGGAGTTGGGCAAGCCTGCAACAACAAGTACGGTATCGAATTCTTTAGCACGTTCGACAGCGTTTTTGCGGAGTTTGAGATTTTTCTTGGGATTTTCGTCGTTGAGGTCGTATCCGCTTGTAAATTCGTATTCGATACCTGCGGCACGGAGACTCTCCTCGATAGTGGAAATCTTCGTACAGTTGATAAAGGAAGATCCTGCACCTTGGAATCTGGGAGATATGGCGAGTTCGCCTACGAGCAAAACTTTTTGCGCCTTAAGGGGGAGTGCATTGTCTTCGTTTTTAAGAAGCACGGCACTTTCCGAGGCGATTTCTTTTGCAATCTGATAATGTTCTTCTTTGCTGTAAGTAGCGTCTTTGGGATTGTCCTTTGTAGCAAGAATAACCTGGAGAATTCTGTCAACGGTTTCATCGAGTACTTTCTCGTCGAGAGAACCGTCTTTTACAGCCTGTACAATAAGCTTATCGTTCATTCCGCCGCTGGAAGGCATCTCGAGGTCATGACCTGCTTTTATACCTTTGACTCTTTCGTTGGTAGCGCCCCAGTCGCTTACGACGATACCTTTGAAACCCCATTCGTCACGCAAGACCTTGTTGAGAATAAATTCGTTTTCGGTAGCGTAAGTATCGTTGATAAGGTTATACGCCGCCATGATTGTGCGGGGTTGAGAAAGTTTAACAGCGATTTCAAAAGGCATGAGATAAATTTCTCTCAAAGTACGTTCGTCAACTGCAGCGTTGATGGACATACGGTAAGTTTCCTGATTGTTTGCACAGTAATGTTTTATGGAAGTGCCTACATTTTTACTCTGAACGCCGTTGATGAATGAAGCGGAGAGCATGCCTGCAAGATATGGATCTTCTGAAAAATATTCAAAGTTTCTGCCGCACAGTGGGCTACGCTTAATGTTTGTGCCGGGTCCGAGAACGATGGAGATGCGTTCTGCGACAGCTTCTTCGCCTATGGTTTCGCCGAGCTTATAAAGCAAGTCTTTATCCCATGAACAAGCGGTAGCTGCAGCCGTAGGGAAACATATTGCGTCAATAGACTGGTTAACGTTGGTTGAAACGCCGCTTTCGTCTTGTTTGCGGAGTCCGTGAGGACCGTCGCACATCATTATTGAGGGGATACCTAGTCGTTCAATGCCTTTGGTATGCCACATGTCTTTGCCAGAACAAAGTCCGGCCTTTTCTTCCAGAGTCATCTGGCCGATTAAATCTTTGTATTTCATAATTTTCACTCCCTAAAAATTATAATGGTTTAATGAATATATTATATACTAAACTTTACCGGACTTGCAATAACTTTTTAATTTTATATTAAAAAAATATTGTAAATATCCAAAAAACTTATTATAAAACACTTTTGACATACATAAAGAATTTTATTGATTCAACGAAATCAGAAATTGATAAGTGCGGTATAGGGTAGATACGCTAAAAATAATACATATTTATTAACAATTACACATAATATAAAAAGTTGTAAAATGGTGTCATTTAACAAATTATATGAACCTAGCAACTTTTTTAGTAAAGATTCATGCTTTGTGGAAAAATAAAAGAGACTGAAGTTTCGGTCTCGAATTTTACAATACAATATTATGCGGTACAGTGATACCGCTTTTTGGACGCAAATCAAGCGCTGAATATTTTGAGTTGAAAGGTTGATTCTGCAGAAATTATTTAGGCTCAACTACGTGTCCGACCAATTCGTCGATAGACACTTCCAGCATATCGGAAAGTTTGATAAGTCCTTCGATGCTGGGTTGACATGTACCGTTTTCATAATGGGAAATGGTACGTTGAGATACGTTGAGTTTTTCTGCGATTACGGATTGAGATATATGTTTTGCTTTTCTCAATCTTCTCATATTTGTACAAAAATCCATATTATTCACCCCTCATCAATAATATATCATAAAAAATTTACAAATTCAATAGCTAAATGAAAAAACTCGATTATTTTTATAAATTTGTGCATAAATCAACAAGATGAAGCAAAAGGTGAATTAAAATCAATAAAAAATTAGCTATTTAATTTGATTTATTGGGACGAACGGTATTTTTGATATTTGATAATTAAAAAATATTTTCCGAGTGAATAAATATGAGTTATCGCATATATGCCGTTTTGTCCATATAATTTTATATCTTTTAAGAGAGAGGCTTTTTTAGTTAAGGGGAGTAATGCCATCTTGTAGCAGTCAATAAGAGTTTGTACCGATATTTATATGTCTATAAGCAATGATGCTAATATACCATAGAATAAATAAATCCTAACATTTCCCGCATAATAATTATATTAATAGTGTAAAATGGCTTGAAATTGTCCACCCCATTTGATATAATATATCAGTACATTATGATACAAAAGGAGTTTTTATGAGAAGAAGAATAGGTATTACCGTATTAGTCGTACTACTTGTGATGTTGATGGTGACGACTGTTGCGTGTCAGGAACGCGACGCTGACGGACTGATCAAACTCGATAAGCCTTCAAATCTGGCGGTGAATGGTAGTACGTTGAGTTGGGACAGTGTTGACAATGCTCAAGAATACTTTATCGGAGTCAACGGAGAGGAGAAAGGCACGACTACTAATACGACATACAACCTCGCAGAAATAGTCAGCGGATACGGCAACTTTGATATTACCGTAAGAGCTTACGGAGACGGAGAGAAATACGGCACCAGCGACAAGAGTGACGTTTTTGTTTACCGCAAGGGCAATGCTCTCGATACTCCTGTTGTAGTCATTGACGAGGAGACAAAAAAAGCCAGCTGGCAGGCGATAGAAAATTGCAATGTTTACGAAGTAAAAGTGTATAACGGCAAAAATCAGCTTGTCGACAGCGTAGAGACTCAAGACACTTATTATGTTTTTGAAAAGAACGGCGAGGACGGTAAAAATATCTATGCCGCTTATGACAAATATACGGTTACGGTAGTCGCAAAACCCGATGAGGCGCTTCCTCAATACGATGTTTCGGCAACCGCTTCGGCAACCTATATCAATTCTGTTGTGCTCGAAACTCCTGTATTCAGCACAATGACTACGATGTTGCGTTGGAACAAAATCGAAAATGCGACGTCTTATGTTTTGAGAATGACAAAACCTGACGGAACTTATGTTGACGCAACTACTACCGGTACAAGCTATCAGAGAAGTAAGTTTACTTTCGATCAGGTCGGAGACTATTATTTTACTATTCAGGCTATCAATAAGGACAACAGCGAAGTCTTTAAGTCCAGTGACTTTACGGAAAAAAGCGAAGAGTTCAAAGTTACAAAACTCGAAGGCATCGATCCCGAGGATATTCAGCTTTCCTATTCGGCTGAAGGAAAAGCAACGCTTTCCTGGAAGATCGCAGCTAGTTCGCTTGCTAACAATTTCAATGTAAGCCTGAAAGCTTTGCTTGCAAACGGCGAGACTCAACTTGACAGCTCTTTGACAAGCAAGACGATTTCCAACGAAATTACCTATGTAGTCGGCGATTTGTATGACGTCTACAATTATGCAGGCGCAGATAGCGTAACTCCCGAAGTCGGCGCAACCATGCTTGTTTACAATATGGACGGCGTGCTTAAAGTGCAAAGAGACGGAGCAGATTTTACAGTCTATGACGAGGACGGAAACGCTGTAAAATATGAAGATTTCGTGCCTTCCGCAAGCGTAGACATTGTATATAAAGCAGATGCGGAAGAAGGTAAGAATTACGTTTTGATGCCTTGCGAATACAATCTCGAAGACGGTTCTCTCGCAGTTCAGGATAAGGGCGAAGAACAGGAAGTTTACGGCGCAGACGGCAAACAACTTTATTATTTCGAAACCGAAGACGGACTCGAGATCAAAAAATACGTTGAATATGACGAAGAAGGCAATGTATTGAATCACGTATTCGAACTTTCTCTCGACAGTATCTTTATTCAGGAAGTTACTACGGGTGGGGGAAGCGAAACGGTTACGACATATACTCCGCTTATCAGCGATCCCGATTATTACGGAAAACTTTACGATATATCCATAGCAACAGGCAATTCGGGCGTTAAATTCGAATACGGTAACGACGTTTTTGCAGACGCTCAATACCTCAGCTATATGATTCCCGATAAAAACGCATTCGGATATTGGGTAATCACCAACGCAGGCGAATATGCTTACATGGTGATCAACAACTTCGCAAATCCTTCAAACACCGATACTTACAGTATTGAAGGAAATATAGATTTCGGTGGCTATGCCGTTGTCAATATCAAGGATTTCTACGGCAAAATCGAAGGTAACGACCACACTGTTGCAAATATGGTCATCACCAACAAGAGACTTACAGAAAACGGCGTTGTAGAAGTAAACGATTCGGCAGACACTCTCAACTATTCGCTTTTCGGCGACATCAAAGCAGGAGCTTCTCTCAACAGAGTTTTCTTTGTGGGAATGTCTTTGCAGGAAATCGACCTCGAGAAGCTTGCCGAAGAAGTAAAGAATATTTATATCGCACCTTTGGCTTTGAACAATTACGGTTCGATTTCAAGAGTGGTAATGCAGAGCGATTCGATAGATGTCGACAGCGCAAATATCGCAGGACTTGTATTCAACAACTACAATTCCATATCAAATGCTCAAGTGTACGCTACTCTCAAGGGTAGAAACGTAGCAGGCGTTGCATACAACAATATCAGCATGAGCGCAGACAGTTTTGCAAGATTGCTCAATTGCGGCTTCTACGGAGATATAGAATGTAATATAGGTGAGTATATGCTCGACGGCGTAACGAAGCTTTACGGAGCGGGACTTGCCGTAATCAACGAGACCAAAGCCAGCGACGGAACGGTTGCGCTTGTAAGCGGCTGTGAAAGCATCGGCAATATTACAGTAAACGGCGAAGCTCTAGAAGGCGTGTACGCAGGCGGACTCGTGGCCGTAAACAGTTCAACGATTACAAGATCTTATGCAGGCGAGTTTACTCTCAATAATGTATACAAGTCAGTCGTAGCAAACGGAAACAACGGTTATGCAGGCGGATTTGTAGCATATAATACGGGTGCTATCACGGATTGTTACTCCACGGGCAAAGCATCTGCAAGTCAATACGCAGGCGGTTTCGTAGGTCTCAACGAAGGTAAAATCACGAGTTGTTATGCGACCGGCAATACTACAGTCGGCGGTGCATATAACGGCGCTTTTGCAGGATTGAGCAACGGCTCGATAGATAAGTGTGTAAGCTATTCGACGGACACCTGGGCAAAAGACGAATATACCGATATCTTCAAGTCCAGCGAACAGCTCGAATCCATTGTCGGAGTTCTTTACCCCGACGGTAATGCGCAAATGACTTTGGTAAGCGGACACGGCTTCCGTAATCCTCTTATCAACGGACTGATTTATACCAAGGAATACACTGTAAGTATGCTGCCCGGTACTGACGACGTTGTGGCTAAAGGTATTTTCGTCGGCACGGATTCACAGGTAACCGAACTCGAAGGTGTGGGAGATAACATCTTCGGCAATAATACAAAGGGAAGCAGAGTCGTAGTTGCACTTTCCAACGAAACGGCAGTCAAGTATATCTACGGAACAGTAAGATAACAGCTTCTGAAAACGATATGATTAAACAAAAAAGACCTTGAAAAAGGTCTTTTTTCGTTTGATATGCAATTGAAGGATTTTATTGATACATATCTTTTGCGTGCTTTGTCTTATGGCTGTCGTCCTAGGAGCAAACGGAATCAAAAAACGATGTGTTTAAGGATTGCGTATCGTAAAAAATGTGCGGTATGATGTCAAAAGCTAAATTGACACAAATATATTATAATGATATAATATCTATGCAAAATAAGAATGATACGAGGTATGTATGAAAAGAATTTGTATAGTTATGTCATTGTTGATACTGATGTGTTTTTCGATAGCTTTATGTGCGTGCGATAGTGCGAATACGATAGCATTCAAAGTGTCTCAAAAAGATATCGGCATAGAAATTTCACAGGACATGTACGGACTTTTTCTTGAAGATATTTCTTATGCGGGCGACGGAGGACTCGTATCGAATCTTGTCGCTAATGACAGCTTTGAATATGAGGATTTGCCTTTGGCAAACTGGAAAATAGATAATCTTTCTGCAAACGTAGGTCAAGACGAAGGTCTTAACGATAAAAATACCCGCTATCTCAACGTCCATGCGGAAGGAAAGGGAAGCATAGTCAATCTGGGCTTTTTGGAATATTACGATTATCTTACTGAAGACTACAACGAACAAAAGATGTCAACTCCCGATATGGGATTCAAAAAAGACGTAAAATACGATTTGACTTTCTATATAAAAAACATTGACTTCGAAGGAAAAATAAGCGTGGGACTTTTGTCTGACGGTAATAGCGCAAGAGAGGAAATATCTCTGCCTGCGAATTCAAGCGAATGGATCAAAACTCAACTCGTGCTGACATCGGCGTCGACAGAAGACGGCGGATTGATTTTTGAAGTCGACGGCAAGGGAAATTTCAGTATTGATTTTGTAACGCTTATTCCTGAAGACAGTTACGGATACGGAAATGACGAGTGGAAGTACGTGACGCTCCGAAGCGATATGGTTCAGGCGCTTGAAGATCTTTCGCCTTCTTTTATACGTTTCCCCGGAGGTTGTCTGGCAGAAGGCGATGACCTCGATAATCTCTTTAGTTGGAAAAATACGATAGGACCCTTGGAAGAGAGAGAACAGACTTCAAACATATGGAACGACAACGAAAACGGAAAAGCTTACAATAATACTTTTGCGCTAGGTTATCATGAATATTTTCAGTTGTGTGACGATCTCGGCGCAAAGCCTTTGCCGATACTCAATGTCGGTATGATATGTCAGTTTGAAGCTAATTACAACGAAACGGCAGAGAAATATAAAAAAGGCAAGATGACTTTTGCTCAGTGGCAGGCATATCTCGATACGGTTGCGTTGAGACCCGGTACGGACGAATTCAATGCGTATGTGCAGGATATTCTCGACCTCGTGGAATACGCAAACGGCGATACCTCTACTTATTGGGGAGCAAAGAGAGCGCAAAACGGTCATCCCGAGTCTTTCAATCTGCAATACATAGGACTCGGCAACGAGAATTGGGGCGAACTCTATTGGCGCAACTTTGACGCAATATATCAGGTAATCAAAAGAGAATGTCCCGATATAACAATAATATCTTCGGCTTCTTACGAATTCGAGGGTGAGAGAATCGACGAGTCGTGGGAGCTTATCAACGACAGATACCCCGATACGGTAGTTGACGAACATTATTACACGGGCAACAACACTCTTTTCAGAAACAATGACAGATACGACAGTTATGACAGAAACGGCGCAAAAGTTTTTATCGGCGAATATGCTGCAACGTGTTGGGGCTTTGGCAAACTGACTACAAAGAGCAATGTCTGGGCGGCAGTCGAAGAAGCAAGTTATCTTACAGGCGTCGAGCGCAACGGCGATATAGTCGTTATGGCGGCTTATGCTCCTACGTTTGCAAAAGTCAACGCACAGTGTTGGGACGTAAATATGATATGGTTCGATTCGCAGAATATCGTGCTTACCCCTAGCTATTACGTTCAAATGCTTTATTCAAACAATTACGGCAAAAACTACGTCAACACCGATTTCGATAAAAACGGCGTATATACGTCTACGACAGTTGACACAGACGAAGAAGTCATCTATGTCAAAATCGTCAATTCCAACAATAAGTCCATGCCTGTAAATCTCGATATCGACGGATTCGGCAACCTCAATGCGGCTTCAATGCAGTACTTCTCCGGAGAGAAGGGCGCTTGCAACGAAATCGGTTCGACTACCGTTTTGCCTAAACAAGTCGATTGCGAAATAGACGGTAACACGGTAACAACGCAGGTAAATTCTTTCAGCGTAAACGTAATAAGAATTTATTACGGAGACAATGACGGAAGCGGTGCTTACGTGCTTCCCGAAGTATTGTCGACCATGGAGTCAAACGTTACGGATTATACCGGATTTTATGTAACGCCCGAAACGCTAATGGCAATCTTCATTCCTCTCGGCATTGTGTTTATCGGTGGAGCATGCGTCGCATTGTATTTCATCGTGAAGAAATTGCTTGCCGCAAGAAAAGAAAAAAGAAAATTGCATGAGGGTGAAGAATAATCTCTACAGAGATAAAAGACAGATTACATAAGAACGTTTAACTCTTTGAGTTAATAAGCTAAAAATCGTTGCGGATATACGGCAACGGTTTGACATATCGCGACAAATAATGTAAAATTGATTTGTATAAAAACCAAGGAGAGAGAATATGAAACAAAACATGATAGCAATTTTGGACCTCGGCAGCGAAGAGAACTCCGCTCTCGCAAGAGAGATAAGAGCAATGGGCGTTTACAGCGAAATCTATCCCCACGATATTTCGGCTGATACTCTCAAAGCCATGCCCAATCTCAAGGGTATAATACTCAACGGCGGTCCCAATAACATAGTTGACGGCGTAAAAATAGATGCAAGCGATGACGTATACGCTTGCGGATTGCCTGTTGTGGCATTAGACCATGCTACATCCAAGTGCTCCAAGCTTGACAAAAAAGACCTCAAAAAATTTGTATTTGACGTCTGCAAGTGCGAAGCCAACTGGAATATGCAAAACTTTATCGACGATCAAGTTGAACTTTTGAGAAAACAGATCGGAAATAAGAAAGTTTTGCTTGCTCTTTCCGGCGGTGTTGACAGCTCGGTAGTTGCAGCGCTTTTGATCAAAGCAATAGGCAAACAGCTTGTATGCGTGCACGTAAACCACGGACTTTTGAGAAAGGGCGAACCCGAACAGGTAGTTAAAGTATTCAGAGAAGAACTCGGCGCAACGCTCATCTACAGCGACAGCGTAGACAGATTTTTGGACAAGCTCGCAGGCGTAGAGGATCCCGAAAAGAAGAGAAAGATCATCGGTGCCGAATTTATAAGAGTATTCGAAGAAGAAGCAAGAAAACTCGATGGTATCGACTTCCTCGCACAGGGTACGATTTATCCCGACATTGTCGAAAGCGGTACCAAGACCAACAAGATCGTCAAGTCGCACCACAATGTAGGCGGACTTCCCGACGATTTGAAGTTTGAACTCGTAGAGCCTTTGAAATATCTCTTCAAAGACGAAGTAAGAGCATGCGGCAAGGCACTCGGACTTCCCGACGATATGGTTTACCGTCAGCCGTTCCCCGGTCCGGGCTTAGGCGTAAGATGTCTCGGAGCAATCACCAGAGACAGACTCGAGGCAGTAAGAGAAAGCGACGCTATCTTGAGAGAAGAATTTGCCAAGGCAGGTTTGCAGGGCAAAGTATGGCAGTACTTCACGCTTATTCCCGATACCAAGTCTGTAGGCGTCAAGGACAATGCACGCTCCTATGAGTGGCCCGTTGTTATCCGTGCCGTAAATACCATCGATGCAATGACGGCTTCGATCGAGCATATCGACTGGGCACTTCTCGACAAAATCACCAAGAGAATAATCACCGAAGTCAAGGGCGTCAACAGAGTATGTTACGACTGTACTCCCAAGCCCACAGGCACAATCGAGTGGGAATAATCTTAAATTTATTGTAAATAGTTAATGATTAATAAAGGGAAAGTTTTAGTAAATATAAATATTTAAATATTAAAACATAAACTTTCCTTTTATTTATTTATAACTATTAAATAGTTTTTTAACGAAGATAATTTTACACTTTTTAGAAAATAAAGTGCTACAGGATATATTATGAGAGAAATTATAAGAGATGCACAGAAGCGGGATATTACATCTAGTCAAAATCAAATTCTGTGTGACCAAGGTTGTATTGAGGGGACGTTTAAAGAAAATGGTATTTGCTTAATTCCTTCAGTTGCATCTCAAACATCTTGTTCCTCTAAATATATAGAAAATAAGAACGGAAAATCTAGTATAAATGTGCTTTCTTTATTTTCAGGATGCGGCGGTATGGATTTGGGATTTGAAGGAGATTTCGAAGTTTTAGCTGCATCTGTAAATAAAATTATAAATCCTAAATGGAATGTAGAAAAAATTGATGATTATTGGGTTAGGCTTCCAAAAAATAGATTCCATACTATTTTTGCAAATGATATACGAGAATATGCAAGGGCAGCTTGGATAAATTATTTTGGCAGAAAAGGAATTAGCGATTCCATATACAGTGTTGATAGTATTGTCAATCTTGTGAAATTACATAAAGAAAAAGGTATAAAAGTGTTTCCTGAACAGGTTGATGTAGTTACTGGGGGGTTTCCTTGTCAAGATTTTTCAATTGCAGGAAAAAGATTAGGATTTAAATCTGATAAAAGTCATAATGGTAATAAAATTATTGATGATAGCACGCCGAGTATAGAAAGTCGCGGACAATTATATATGTGGATGCGCGAAGTAATTTCCATTACTCAACCAAAGATTTTTATAGCAGAAAATGTAAAAGGACTTGTAAATTTTGGTGATGTTAAAAATATAATAGAGCATGATTTTAGTAGTATCGCAGGTAACGGATATATAGTAGTGCCAGCAAGAGTATTAAATGCGGCTGATTATGGTGTTCCTCAATCAAGAGAAAGAGTAATTTTTTTTGGGTTTAAGAAATCAGCTTTGACTCCTAGTGCAACTATAGCACTTTCAATGTCTACGATTCCTCAAGAATACGATCCATATCCCCTTGTAACGCATGCATATAATACAAATAAAGATGATTTATTGCCACCTGTTACATTAAGAAAAGCTTTTGTCGGTTTATGCGAGCCAGACAAAACTCTTGATATATCGCAACAGAAATACTCAAGGGCAAAATATATGGGGAAACATTGTCAGGGACAAACAGAGATAAAATTGGACAGTATAGGACCAACTATTCGGTCGGAACATCATGGAAATATAGAATTTCGCCGCTTAAGTATAGAACATGGTGGAATGTATGAAGCAGAATTGAAAAATGGTAATATAGAAAGACGTTTAACAATTCGTGAATGCGCACGTATTCAAACATTTCCTGATACATACGAATTTGTTTTTAAAAATAAAAATATTTCTGTATCGGCTTCGGAAGCTTATAAGCTTATTGGTAATGCCGTTCCACCTCTATTGGGGTTCCATATTGCAAAACGTATAGAAAGTCTATGGGATAAATATTTTGGAGGTGAAAGTTATGATTGTATCTGAAAATGTACATGCGTCTTTAGATGAATTTAAGCAACTAATGGCAAAAACAGACGCTTTGCTTAATGTTGAAGCTATTGGAAGAGAAATATATTACCAAGGACGCAACGGAACAAAATTGGAAGAAGATGTGTATGACGCACTAGTAAGATGTGCAAAAAAAACACCTTTTGAAAATACGATACAATTAGTTTCAGGAGCTTCTTTCCCAGACATAATAGTTAACAATTATTATGGAGTTGAAGTTAAAAGTACAAATAAAAATCATTGGAAATCGATTGGAAGTAGCATATTAGAGTCAACGCGTAATCAAAAAGTTGATCGTATTTTTCTTACTTTTGGAAAACTAGGTGAGCCAGTTGCTTTTAAAAGTAGACCATATGAAGAATGCCTTTCTGGTATACTTGTAACACATTATCCTCGTTATCAAATAGATATGGAATTGGCACCTGGAAATACCATTTTTGATAAAATGGGTGTTTCATATGATGAACTTCGGAAAATGGATAATCCGGTAGTTCCGGTTTCAAATTACTATAAAAGCCAGCTTAAAAAAGGTGAAAGCCTTTGGTGGGTTGAAAACAATATAGAAAAAACAGTTGCTCCTCCTACGGTTAGATTATGGAATACTTTAAGTATAAATGAAAGAAATTCTTTTACCGTACAGGGATATGCATTGTTTCCAGAAATAATGAGCCATAGTACCTCAAAGTATCAACGTTATGCTTTATGGTTAGCAACTAATTGTGGTATAATTAATACTAATATTAGAGATCAATTTTCTGCGGGTGGTCAGGTCGATATTGTTACGCCAAAAGGAGTCTTTGAAAAAGTGCCCGCCGCATTCGGCCGCATAAATAAAAATAAAGAACTTATTATTTCTGTTTTGATAGCAACTGAAGAGTCGAGTTTAAAAGAATATTGGCAACAAGAGTATATAGAGGAAAATAGATTACTGCAATGGTGTCAACTTGTTGCAAAATTTGTAAATATGGGAAAGAAAGAAGATGAAAAAATAGGTGATATGTTGAAAGCTATTTTTAATATTTAGTGGTTTCTATGAGTGGCCCGTTGTTATCCGAGCCGTAAATACCATCGATGCAATGACGGCTTCGATCGAGCATATCGACTGGGCACTTCTCGACAAAATCACCAAGAGAATAATCACCGAAGTCAAGGGCGTCAACAGAGTATGTTACGACTGTACTCCCAAGCCCACAGGCACAATCGAGTGGGAATAATCTTAAATTTATTGCAAATGTATTATTTATGCACTCCTGTTCAGGGGTGCATAATTATTTCAAAAAGGCATTACGGCTTGACAAAAGAGACAAAAAAACTGATAATATAGTAGAGGTGAATTATGAATTTCGATATAAACGATTTTGTTGTGAAATATAAAGGATCAAAGTGGTTTTTGGAGAGTAAACTTTTTGCAGAATTTCTCAACGATATAAACAATGAGGAACTTTTGTGCAATATCAAATTCGCAAACGACTATCTTTTTATTCCGCCTATTTTGTCATATGTCCGTTACCGCCAAGATATATATAATTCCGTAATCGACAGAAAAGATAAGATTGCGCTCGGTGCTTGCTTCGGGTACTTATTTCAATTCGGAAGATTTGCAGGAGAATACAAAGAGGCAAAGTCCGTCTGGGTAGGCGATAAGATAACTCAAATTAAGACAGCTAGTTTTTTCCCTAAAAAATAATTGTCAAAACACTTTACAAATTGAAAATAGTAGTGTATTATATGTTTATGAATATATATATATCAATATTCAAAATATGATATTTCAAATACGCAATATTCATAAGGAGAACCGAATTATGAAATACACCGAACAAGAACTGAAAGACAGGACATACGCAATTTTACGTACAAATCCGTTAAATCTGTATACCGACAAGATTGTAGTGGAAGACAAAAAGTGTAAAGAAAGAAAGGAATACGTTACCAGCGATACGAAGAAAAGTTTCAAGGAAGTAATAGTATCCGTACTCGAAGAATACAATAAAAACAATAGTCGCTGGACATTGGGAATAGATGAAAATCAGGAGTGTACTTACAATCAGTTTCCCGAGCGAATAGACGGACTCAGAGGTAAACAAATAGACAGCTTGTATGACGAGTATATCGAGCAAGGCAAAAAAGAAGACCGTCTGGTGCATTGTATGTGTCATTCGAGACGCAGTGACGAACTGTACAAAGACGGTTTTGCTACTGTGGATTATCAGATAACGACAAAAAACGGAAGCAAAGAGAATATAGATTTACTTTTGAGAGACGAACAATATTATTATATGACGGAAACAAAATATTTCAACAGTATAGAGAGTTTGTTGAGATGTGTGCTTGAAATAGAAACTTACTATGAAAAACTCAACTCTAGATTTTTTGAATTGTATAACGTAACTCCAGATAAACTGAAAAAAGCAGTACTTGTGGATGCCGAAAGTATGGCATATAAAGAAAGAGACTTGCCTTGGGCAAAAAAACTTATTGAAAAGTTCGATATAGTGATGCTTGAATTGCATAAAGAAGGGGAGGAGTTTATAATAAAGAGAATATAAGATAATAAGGGCGATAAGGACAAAGTTGCCCTTATAAAAATAACATTAACGATATAGAAATACCTATATTGTAAGGAGGATTTATGGTTTATTTCGATATGAATTTCAGTGGTGAGGATATTGTGAAAATTACAGCGGTTGCTATTGATAACGATAAAATTCAATCAAGATTCGAAACATGCGGAGTAGAAGAGGAGAGTATAAAAAAGTTTGCGGAATTTTTGCAGAATAACGGTGCATTTAGCGGAGTCAGAAAAACTGAACTCAAGGAAGTCAGAATGTTGAATGCAATATCGTTGAATAACGGAAGCATATGTCTTTCGCTGTTAAACTTGTATATCGGAGATATATGCTTTGATATGAGCGTGCAACACGATATAGATTTATACTCATATTTAGACAGCAGATACTCATATTTGGATCTTGATTTAGATGAAGTTTTTGATTATTTCGAAGTCGCAGATAAGAGTGTTGAGGGCTTACACGAGCTTTCAAAAAAAATATTTGAAGGCGGCAATGTGCTGATACTGAAAGAAAAAAGCCATTTGCAGAATATCTGCAAGGATATCAAAGGTGTACAAAAAAGGTCTGCATACCCTGGTTTCTTTGCGTCCAAGTTATCGTTGGATTTTGCAAGATTGTACATAAACGATATCGAACTTTTTACAGAGATTTTCAAGGAGAGCGTTTTTGCCGCTGTCGAAGAGAAAAAGGAAGAATTTGCATTGATTTTGAGAATGGCAGAAAAGGAACTCGAGGAGGCAGGAATATCTGACGATTTTACAGAAAAAGCCTTGGAAATATGCCCCGAGTTAAAGAAGTTTTATCCAACTCAACTGACATACGATATTTTAGACGGAGAAGACAGAATCGGTGCAAATTTGATTGAAATATCTTATAAAAATATAAGAATTCTCGTTGAATGCGGTGAAGAATTAGAGCCTAGCGAGAAAGGAAGCAAAATACGTAAAGAGATATTGAAGAAAAGATACGATGCTTGCGTAGTTACGCATAGTCATCCCGATCATTCGGGACTAATAGAGGAAATCAGTAAAAAGACAGAAGTTTATATCGGAGGAAAAGCAAAGCTGTTTTTATCGGAAAATGCAAGGAAAAACAAACACATCAAAAGCTACGGCAAAAGATTGACGATAGGACAGATAAGCATTACTCCATATCTGTGCGACCATTCGGCATTCGACAGTTATATGTTGAATTTCGAGGCTGGCGGAAAGCAAATATTATATACGGGAGATTTCAGAGGTACGGGAAGGAAAAATTATCAAAAACTTATCGAGCGTCTGCCTGAAAATGTAGAAGTTCTTATATGCGAACATACAAACGATTACGAGAGGGGATCATATACAGAGGAAATCATTGAGCATAAACTTGCTCAATATATGAGCGAAGACAAAGACGTTTATGTTTTGTGTGCTTCTAGCAATATTGACAGAATAGTGTCGGTATATAAGGCATGCAACAGAAGCAAAAGAACACTTTGGATGGATGCCGTACAGGCAAAAATGCTCAATAATATAGGAGGTTCGATTCCACATCCCCGTTCGCATAAGAACATATCGGTTTATGATAAGAATATGAGCGAATTATATAGTTTCAATGGAAGATATGCTGTATTGGTAAGGGCATCAATGGCAGACGCATGTAGCCGACTTATAGAAAAAAGGGGTAATGCTTTGGTAATATATTCGATGTGGAGCGGATATTTAAGCGGAGAACATGCTAACGAAAACATTAAAAACTTTATGGAAAAAGTCAAAGAAGCTAAAGCAGTAGTCAGAACTTTGCATATATCAGGTCACGCATCTAACATTGAGATCAGACAATTGATAGAAAAAGTCAAGCCGCATAAAGTTGTTTACGTGCATAACAGAGAAGAAAAACCCGACTCTACTGATTGTAGAGTCGTAGAATAAGGAGTGAATATTGACCCAAAGTGCAGAGGTATGCTATAATCTAACCAAAGGAGAGATTATGACCAAGGAAGAGATTTTTGCACTAAAGCTCAAAGAACTTCGACGTTCAAAAAATATGACGCAAAAGCAACTTGCGGATATGTTGTGCGTGAGCGATAAAAACCTGTCAAAGTGGGAATGCGGTCGCTCAACTCCCGATGTGTTTTATCTTCAGGAGATATGCAAGATATTCGGAGTGGAAGCAGAATACTTTTTTGAGGACATCACGCTCGATACTCAAAAAGAGAAAGAATTGCATAAAAAAAAGTTGAATTTTGTCATTTGGCGGTGGATTGCCGTTATGTTGTGTCTTTCGTCGTTTGCGCTTTTTATTTCGGTGGTTGCGAGAATTTTTCTTCCGACTACTATACCTGCGCATTACAACGGAAAAGGTGAAATCGACCGTTGGGGAAGCAGCAAAGAATTTGTAGGGGTAGGCATAACGTTTTGCCTTTTGGGATACATAGCATTTTTTATAAAGGCAAGCATGTATATGAAAGGCGACGACAGTATTAAATCTGCTCATTTAGCAGGTGCAATATTGCTCTCTATTCCTTTGTTCACGACGATATTTATGATAGTGCATGCAATCAAAGTCAACACTGCCGCTCTCGATATGGGATATGCGGCGCAAGAGGGGGATACGTTTGCGAGTTTGTTCAGCGCTATATTATGCGAATTATATATAGTGTGCGGAGCAATTTGTATGGGCGTCAAACAAAACGGTATCGTCGGCTTAAGGATACCTCTCACTTTGGAAAACGAAAAAGCGTGGGATATTCTAAATCGCAGTTGGGGTTTGATTATAACCATAGTGTCCGAGATTACTCTCGCAATCGTGGGACTATGCAATCTCTTGCCGGTATGGAGCGTAATATTTTTACCTTTCGTTCCGCTTGCGATTTCGCTTGCTGGCATACCGGTGCTTATCAAAACAAACAAAAAGAAATTTGCTGATTGAATAAGGCAATGCCGTTAAAGCGTATATTGACATATATCCCTTGTCTATTATATAATATAATCAGTTTATAAAAGGTAAGGGCGATATGCACAAGGTAATCACGATCAAAAATCTAAAAAAAAGTTATGGAGACATAAAGGCTGTCGACGATATCTCGTTTGAGGTTGAACAAGGCAGTCTTTTTGCTTTTCTCGGACTCAACGGCGCAGGCAAAAGCACAACAATAAATATCATTTCAACTTTGCTTAAAAAGGATGCGGGAGAAGTGGATATTATGGGCTACGACCTCGACACGCAGGCTATGCAGATACGTGACGATATAGGCATAGTCTTTCAAGGTTCGATACTCGATGCCAATTTGAGCGTAAGAGACAATTTAAGAATAAGAGGCGCTTTTTACGGATATTACGGCGACAAATGGAAACGTCGTCTTGAGGGGCTCACAAATTTATTGAGTCTTGACGATATACTGTCCCGTCCGTACGGTAAGTTGTCGGGAGGACAAAGGCGCAGGGTAGATATAGCGAGAGGACTTATCAATTCGCCCAAGATTCTTATATTGGATGAGCCTACCACAGGTCTCGATCCTATGACAAGAAAGACGGTATGGGAAGTCGTTGACAAGATAAGGAAAGAACAGAACATGACAGTATTTCTTACCACGCATTATATGGAAGAGGCCAATACCGCCGATGACGTCGTAATAATAGACGCAGGCAAGATTGCCGCAAGAGGTACTCCGGTGCAGCTTAAAAACAAGTATTCGAGAGATTATCTCATCGTATATTCTGACAAAAACGACCAACTCGACAAAGCCTTTGAGGGACTTGACTACGAGTATGACGGTGCATATAAAGTTGTGCTTTCGGGAAGTAAACAGGCAAAAGAATTGCTTGCAAAATACGGCAAATTGATAGAGGATTTTGAGGTTGTAAAAGGCGATATGGACGACGTTTTTCTGAACGTTACAGGCAAAAAACTTTCGGGAGGCGGCGAACAATGAAAAATACTTTCAAAGAAGACAACATAATTATCTGGAGCCTTGTAGAGCGTAACGTCAAAATCTTTTTGAAAGACAAAATGGGAGTTTTCTTTTCCCTGTTAGCACCGCTTATAGTTTTGGGACTTTACGTACTCTTTTTGGGTGACGTGCAAATGCAGAGTATCGAGAGTGCATTCAAGGATATTCCTATTGACAACAAGCTTCTTAAGAATTTTGTAGACAACTGGATGCTTGCGGGCGTAATATCCGTAGCTTGCGTTACGGTATCTTTTTCCGCACAGGAAATAGTAGTCAAAGACAGAGAAAAAGGCGTGCTTGCCGATATGCTTTGCGCCCCCGTCAAAAGATATCTTTTATCGATAGGATACTACATCTCCAATGTAATTATTACGCTTACGATATGTACGATAGTGCTTGCAATTGCTTTTGTATATATGGCAATTTCGGGTTGGACGATGAGTGCAGGCGAAGTTTTCATGTCTTTCGGTCTTCTCGTAATGTCGGTATTCTCGTCTTCGGCAATTATCTCGCTTATTTGCAAAATTGTCAAAACCAGCGCACAACACAGTGCAATAGTAGGTATTATAAGTGCGGCTATAGGATTTTTTATGGGTGCATATATGCCGATATCTATTTTCCCTAAAGCGATACAATACGTAACCTTATTTATACCTGCGACATATTCGGCGGGTCTTTTCAGAGAATTGTTTATGAGGGGCGCTTTGGAGAAGATAGAAGAAGTTATACCGCAGGCAGGAGCGAAACTTGAGGAAAGTTTTTCTATGCAGCTGGATTTCTTCGGCAAAACGATAGCGGCGAAAGAAATGGCGTGGATATTCTTTGTTTACAGTGCGCTTATTATCGTAATATGGATGGCGATAGAAATTGCAACGCTTGCAAAACATAAATCAGCCGACAGAAAAACAACCGACGACAAAACAAATTAACCGCAGCGTGAAAAGCACGGAGGGAGAAATTTTGTATATTGCTTTTGACGTCAGATAATGATAAAATAAAAATGCACTATAGTATAATCATATGTGCCGAATTCGGCAGACGGGGGAATTATGAAAAAGAAACTTGTATTGGCAATACTGATAACTTTGCTTGCTATTTCGGTTGCGGCATTTGCGGCAGGCTGCAATAAATCGTACACCGTGACTTTCGAGTTGCCTATGGACAGCAAAACGGGACTTACAGGCAGAAATATCTATACCACCGTTACGCAGGCAAAAGATACAGAGCTGGTATTTCCAGATAATCCTACCACTGCGACATGGGGCATGGAATTTGACGGCTGGTTTGATGAGGACGGTAACCGCATAGAGGAGTTGACTCTTACGCAAGACGTCACGCTTTACGGCAAGTGGAAGAAAGTTGAATACAACATAACATACGACCTTCAGGGCGGCGGTTTGCGCCCCAACGAAGTCAATCCTTCGACATATACCATGATCGACGGGGTACAGTCTTTTTACAGTCCCGTAAGTTCGAGAAAGGGATATCAATTTGCAGGTTGGTATGACGACAACGGAAAAGAGTGGACAAATATTCCTTCTTCTACTACGGGAGATATAGCACTCAAAGCAGTTTGGCAGCCTGTACCTTACAGGGTAATATATAAGCTTTCAGGCGGCGAAAATTCTAAAGAAAATCCTTTGACTTACGATATTACGCAAGAGGTTGAATTCAGCGAAGCTACAAGGAAAGGATATGTATTTCTCGGCTGGTTTGACAGTGAAGAAGGCGGCAGTGAAGTTAAAAGAATTCCCGTCGGCACGACAGGTAATTTTACCGTATATGCACAGTGGGAAATTATCGAATATTCCATCACTTACGATTTGGCAGACGGATACTACGATGAAGGGATAAGCAATCCTTCTTCTTACACAGTCGAGAGCGGAGCAATTATCAATATCCCTTTAAAAAGAGGATACACCTTTAAGGGCTGGTATGACGAGATAAGCAAAACGACTTATGACCGTAATATAAATATTGGGACAATCGGAGACAAAAAGCTTGTAGCACAATGGGAACTTACGAATTATTATCTCGACTTTGATCTTGACGGCGGAAGATACAACGACGGAGAGAGTAATCCCGAATATTACACGATGAATGACGAAATCATATTTGTAAATCCGGTAAAAGACGGCTTTACTTTCGGCGGTTGGAAGGATGTCGAAAGCGACGATATCGTAACGCAGGTATCGGCAGGCGAAATCGGCAACAGAAACTTTATTGCAGTGTGGAATTGACATTAGATGAAATTTGCAGAAAGGAAATTTTTTTGCACGGTGGTTTTAATGGCATTATTGTGTAACAAGATTTTAATGCTAAAATAGAAAATAGATAAAAAAGCGGTTAAAATCAATCGATTTTAACCGCTTTTTGGTGCACCCAAAGAGACTCGAACTCCCAACCTTTCGGTCCGTAGCCGAACGCTCTATCCAATTGAGCTATGAGTGCTTAAGGGACTTGTTACATATGCAATTATAGTTAAATTAAGTCTGTTTGTCAATTAAAAAGAGGTATTTGTATGCAAATATCTTTGAATAAGGAGTGAGTTTATTTTTTTGCAGTATTTGCGCAAAGCGGCAACTCAACTATAAAACTTGTATATTCTCCCGATTTACTTTCGCATCTTATGTTGCCTTTGAGAGATACGGCAATAGATTTGGCAATACTCAAACCCAGTCCGAAGGAATTGTGAGTTTCTTTGTGAGAAGGATCGACTTTATAAAATCTGTCAAAAATTCTTTCAAGATGTTCTTCGGGAATACCTTCGCCTGTGTTTGTAAAACTTAATACGACAACTCTTCGCTGTTTCGCACGTTGAATTTTGACGGTTATTCTACCGTTGTCGGGCGTGTATTTGACAGCGTTGTCGAGCAGTATTGTTGAGAGTTTTTCGAGTTCGTCGGGAGTTGCCGATACGGTTGCTTTTTCGGGTGCGTCGAATTGAAGGTCGATATTCTTTTCGTAACAAGGAGCTTCAAAGGATAATATCGCACCTTGTACGCAATCGTTGAGCACAACAGGTTCACGCATCATTCTGTTTGTGTCTGCGTCAATTCTCGACAACTCGAGCATATCGAGTATCATCGTGTTCATTCTGTTGACTTGTTCGACGGTGGACGACAGCCATTTTTCGTTGTCTTTGACAGTAGCAGAGGGATCTGACGTAATAAGGTCAAGATTTGTGCGAATAATAGTCAAGGGAGTTTTTAATTCGTGCGAAGCGTTTGCGACAAGTTCCTGTTGTTGGATAAAAGAAGCTTTGACGGGGGCAATGGCGCTTCTCGAATAGAGGTAGCAAAAAAGGAAAATGCCGAGCATTGCGAATATAGCAATGACGGTAAGAGTGATTGCAAGCGCAGTCAGCGTCTCCATATCGTCGGTATATTCGATTATGACGTATTTTACGGTAGTGACGCCGTTATCGGTCGAGGAGGACTTTACATACATAAAATGTTTTCCTCCTTTCAAGGTAAATTTGTTTTCGTTGTTATCGTGACTTAAGAAAGATATAATTTCGTTGATTTCTTCCTGGGTATATGAGTTTTCTATTTGAGCAGTGGAGACTGAACCGTTTTTGTCAAATACGTATATAAAATTATCGCTTTGGAAATAAGGCGCATCGCTTGCTCTTAAAAGTGTGCTTTGCACCTTGCTCATAGTCTTTTCGTATGTGATATAAAAAATCAGCGAGCAGGCAAGCAAAACCAATATCCAACCTATTACCAGAGGGATATAGAAAAACTTTTTTTGAAGTTTTGTAAAAATTTTATCTTCCATTATTCAATCAGTTTTTGGGTGTGAGCTGATATCCTACGCCTCTTACTGAACTGATATTGAAGTCGGCGTTGATAAATGTAAGTTTTTTTCTCAAAAAAGATATAAATACTTCGAGACTGTTGGATTCGAATTCGTTGTCGAGTCCCCATACCTTGTTGATAAGCGGTTCTTTTTCTGCCACATGACGCGGACGTTCAAAAAAGTATCTTATGATGTCATACTCTTTTTGTGAGAGTTTGACGCTTTTTTCATCGGTAGACAGTTGATAGGTAGAGAGATTGAGAGATACGTTGCCGTATGACATGATATTGTCGGGAGTGGCATCTGACTTTCGTCTTAAGAGCGCACGGATACGGGCAAGCAATTCTGCGGTAGAAAAAGGCTTGGGCAAATAATCGTCTGCACCCATATCGAGACCTTTTACCTTATTGTATTCCTGCGAAAGCGCAGTAAGCATAATGACAGGTGTTGTAATGCGCTGTTTACGAAGTTCTGTCAACACTTCGAAGCCGTTTTTCTTGGGCATCATAACGTCCAGGATAATCAAATCGAAGATGTTAGCCAAAGCATAGTCGAGTCCTTGCTGACCGTCGTTTGCGACCTGAACTTCGTATTTTTCTTTTTGCAGCACCGTTGTAAGCGCTTCACACAAACTTATAGAGTCTTCAACCAATAAAATTCTCATAACTTCCTCCTAAAAATATTATATATAAAATATCAATAATTTTCAATGCTTTTAATTAAATATATACAAACAAAACCTGACTATAAAATATTGTGCGGTTATTTTGTAGATAAACTGATTGATTCAGAATAGTTATTGTAAGTGGTATATTATAATGCAAGACGACTATAAAAGTATAAATGCGTAGTGCAAAAGAGTGAGACGGACTTGAATGTAGACGAAGGATTTTTTGGATATTTTTGTTGAGAAGGAAGAAGTAATACTTGCTGTATTACAATGATGACGAAATGCAAGTAACAGAAAAGCCACGCAGAATTATAAAATAAAAACGTACCGCAACAGAAGCAATGCAAGCTTGATTGTAAGCAGGGGATTTTTTGAAAAGTTGCTTTGAGGAAGAAGCGGTAATACTGGAGGTATTACAATGATGACGAAATGCAAATAACAGAAAAGCCACGCAGAATTATAAAATAAAAACGTACCGCAACAGAAGCAATGCAAGCTTGATTGTAAGCAGGGGATTTTTTGAAAAGTTGCTTTGAGGAAGAAGCGGTAATACTGGAGGTATTACAATGATGACGAAATGCAAGTAACAGAAAAGCCACGCTTACAACAAGCATTGTATTGCTTCTGTTAAGGTAAAAAATAATTAGGACAGCAGGGGTACTGTCCTAATCGGGGTTTGCCGTTGCCTACAGTCTCGGCAACAAAGCCTTAGGAGATGCTTATGAAAAATAAAACATTAATTTTATCTTCACGCCTTTATCATATTCTTCGCAAATTAAAAATAAGTTAAAAAACTGATTTCTTATGTAAAAAGTTTATAAAAATCGTGCTATTATGCCGCAAAATATCGCTTGGGTGTTTCTTAAAAACCTTCAGTATTGACCAAAAGCCGTAAATATGCTAAAATTATTTATATAATAACGATACAAGCAGGAAAATAAAGTGTAGTATATTGTAAAACAGATAAGGGGTTTGCTATGAAAAAGACGATAATAATAAGTATAATCTTAATATCGGTAATAGCTGCGATATGTTTTTGCAATATTCAAGGCTGTTGGGACGTTTTGCGTGAAAAGAGGGATATATACGTAGGATTTAATTATGAAAACGATCTTCCGGTTATTGCGGCGGCAAAAAGTCCGACCAATGTGTTCGATATCGACGACGTTACGATAGATTTTTATTACGGTATAGCAAGGGATATTTATGAAGACCATGCGGCACTGTGTACATATCTTTGCATGAGGACATCTGACATCCAACATTTTGTTGAGGATTACAGGTCGGATTTTGAAGAAACAAGTCTTTTGGACGTAAAAACGCGAGACGAGTTTCTGAACGGACCTTTTGACGTAAAGATAGAGTGGAAAGCCTTATTGGGTGAACCGCATTATTTCCGTTTCAAAAACACTTTGACAATTCCCAAAGAAATGTTGAGCGAAGAAGAAACGACAATATATTTTGCAGTTGTACTTTTCAGGGAAATAGATAAGGAAAATTTTGATAACAGTTTACATCAGATAGATCTGGAAAAGATGAATTATATGATAGATGATTCAGTATTTATAAAGCTGAACTGCAAAAAGATTGACGAAAATACAGTCAAAGTGTCGGCTGAAAGAAGACGGTATTGAAGAAGTAATACCAAGATGTCGATGTTGAATATCACAAACGTCAAGAGGGGATATTATGAAAAAGATATTTATCTATACGACAATGATATTGGTTTTGTTGACGGTATGTATTAGTTGTGTAGGATGTGTAAAAGAAGTAAAAGTCGAAATAGAAAAAGACGTCAACGAGTTTGACGATATATACGAATTGGAAAACGGCAAGTATCTCGTCGTAGAAGACAATGCAATCGGAATATTGGAGTCGCTCGATGTCAAAGGAAAAGAGACAATCGAAAACTTCGTGTCCGAAACACGACCTCTAAATCCTCATGTAATAGGCGAATATATATACATATCGCAAGACGTATCTACCGATGAAGAGTATAAGACGAAAGTAACGAAGATAAAAGCCGAGAGTTTGGATATAGCAGAGGAAAAGGAATTTGGTTTCAGATTTGACTGTATGACTTCTAACGGCGAAAGTCTCGTATATCTTGGTTGTATAGATAACGAAGGCGGGATGGGGAATTATTTGATAGACGGCAGCCTAAATGATGATTACATAAGCGGAGAGGTTTGGACTTATGTGAAATCAAGCGGATTGAGAAGGTTTGATGAAATAGTTTATGCGCAGTTTTCAGGAAATAAGGGAATAGTTTTTGCTCAACCCGAAGAAGGCTATGGCTATCTCGTCACGGTAGTTATAGAAAATGGAGAATTAAAGAGTTGTTGTTCTTTCTGTATTGTAGAGTGTAATGCGCAGATATTATCTACCGATTACAACGCAAAGCTGTCATTTATATATAATGCTCAAGGGACAGACCCTATGGTATTGACCTTTGGAGGAGGAATGGTACGTATTGAAGCCGAACAAGAGGATTTGTTTGAGGCGAGAGATTTTTCCGAGGATGCAGAGAAAAATACTTATGAAGGATCTGAAATACAAGTCAAGAAAGAGGAAGCTATCGGTCTTCTTTGGAAGGGAGTAGGAGTTTATGTCGATAAAGAGAAATACGGGAAATTTATTGACAACGGAGAAGGGATTTATTATTTTCGAACAGCAAACGAATATATAAGCGTTAGCAAGTTTAATCAAGGAACTTGGAAATTAAAAATTCAAAATCGATCGGCAAAATTTGCAGACACACTTGAAGATGTTGATTATGAAACGATTATATATAACGTTTTTCCGTTTGGAAAGGACAGACTATATTTTCATCTTTCTGATAAAGACGGCTATATAGCGTCAGGTTTTTTTGATATAAGCGGAAAGTGGTCTATAATATAGAAGCGCTAATTACAAGGTAAACAAAAAACGGGAAGTAATCTTCCCGTTTTTGTTTTGTTAAGTTTGAATTGTAATCTGCACTATGCGTTTGCATTCAATACTACATAAGCTGTTACGGAATCGGTGTAATAATCATGACCGATTGCCTTAACGCTGATTTTATAGGTATCGGCAGAGGAGTATTCGATGCCGAGATCGTCAAGGTTGATTACAAAAGCTACGCTTCCGTCCTCATTGATGATAGAAGTTCTACCTACTACAACTGTTGTACCGTCGTTGACTTGCAAACTTATCTCATATTCGTATCCGTTGACGACGCCTTGCCATTTAACGTTGATTGCAGCGTTTTCGTCTTGAAGTTCTGCGGTAATGCCTGTAGCAGCTTCAAGGCTGGCAGTAATGCTGTAAGAAGTCATACTCTCGTTGGAATTGTGGATATTCGAATTGGAGTTGAGAGCCTGAACTCTTATGGAGTGGTTTCCGACTTCTGCAAGATATTGAGTAATATCTTCAGTTGTTTTGCTTGCGTCAGAACGTTTAATCTCTTTGCCGTCGATGATAATCTTATAGGTTTCTGCGTGCAATACGGAGTCAAAGGAGAGTATATATTGTCCGTCCTGTTTTGTAACCTTAGGGTTTTGAGGAGCTTGCAAAGTAAATACGCAGTTATAGTCGGTGGAGATAGCGTCTCCGTCGATATACATTGTGCTTGAATTGCTTTCGGACAAATCCATGCCGCTTACGTAATTACCTACGGGAACAACTTTGACGTTGTATTTGCCTGCTTCTTTGACGAAATCTGTGATGTCGAGTCTGGGAGATTTATTTGCTTCGGAAACGAGTTCGTCATTTACATAATAGTTGTAACCTTGTGCATATGCCACTTCGGAAACAACGCAATAAATCTTGCCGTTTACTTCTTCGATATTGATGTCGACGGGTTTTGCAAGCTTTTCTACCCAGATCACAGCACGGCAATTTTTGATTGTGCTGCCGGTGTTGCTGTCTCTGAAGATAACGAGAGTATTGATGTTTGCATAAGTGTTGCAATTGTGTCCCGTTTCCATTACAACTTGTTTACCGCCGTTTACCATAGATACGGTGCCTGCAATGCTTGCCGTAGACGAATCGTCAAGGTTGAGAGTCGAGATACTGCTGCCCTTGAGAGCAGTGAGTACGCTTGACGTATTGATATTTACGGTATTTTCGATTTTTACACCGTTGACAACGATGTCAGGACATTCGCTGATAGTGATTGCGCTGCCTGCCGAAGCACTTACGTTGCCGTTGAACTTAACGGATTGAGCAGTGATCGTCATATCGAGTTTTGCGTATTCGCCGTTTTTAGAATTAGCTATCGTAAAGGATTTAGCCGTAACGTCAATGCTTTCTGCAACGACGTCTGCCGCAATGACAACGTCGAGATTGGGAGCATTGATAACTACGCTTTTAGCTTTGAGAGTAGCTTTTTTATTGTTGTAGGTCGTATCGTTTTTTCTTGTGCCGATATAAACAGTACCTTTTCTGTCTTCCGTGCATACGATATTGAAGTCATTCGTTACGGTGATGTCGTGTTTGTTCATATCGATGCTGAAAACATTGCCGTTTTCAAGGGTAAGAGTATCGCAAGTTATATCTTTATCGAGCGAATAGAAATATTTGCCTACTTCGCCGGTTTTGTCGCCTGCGACGAAATCTGCTGCTGTCTTGACGAAAATTCTCGGAGCATGATAGAGCAAAATAGGAAGCATAACACCCAAAAGAAGTACAAGGACGGTTGCTACAACCGTTACGGTAATGATTATCTTTGTCTTTTTTGTCAAAGAGATACCGCGTTTTTGTTTGGGTTCTTTTTGAGGCTCGTCGGGTTCGCCGTCGGGAGCCGAAGCGTCGAGATTGTCAGAAGTCTGCGTGTCCGAATCTACAGTTGCGGGTTCGGAAGTTTCGACATTTTCCTGAACGGGCTCGATCGTCTCAAGCAGAGTTTCATTGGGAGTTTCGTTCAGAGTTTCGTTGATTTCGGCGGTCTCGTTTTCTGTAAGAGACTCGTTTTCGTTCAACTTGTCGTCATCGTAAAAGTTTGCCATAATTTCACTCCTTTAAGAATTTTTTATTCAGAGATTCACCGTCTTTATAATAATTTCCGCTTTCTTTAGCGGTCTTTTCGTTGTATGTGTTTACGCCGCTGGGTTTTGCGTCCCTGCTCGAATAGAGTATAAAAGGTATCGCATCGCGTGTATGGGTACGCAGCTTTAGCGGGGTAGGATGATCGGGTGCGATCAGAATCTTGTAATCCTCACCGGATTTGTCGAGTTCCTGCACTATATATTTTACCACAACGGAATCTATTAATTCAATAGATAATACTTTGTGTTTGACGTCGCCCTGATGACCGCATTCGTCGGGGGCTTCCATATGGATATATACGTAATCGTATCCGTCTTTAAGTGCCTGTATAGCCGCCTGCGCTTTTCCGAGGAAATTCGTATTGTAAGTGCCCGTAGCGCCTTCGACTTCGATTACGTTCATTTTTGCGCCTTTGCCTATTCCTTTTATGAGGTCAACGGCGGAAATCACGCTACCTTTGAGTCCGTATTTTTCTTCGAAAGCAGTAAGAGCAGGTTTTGTGCCTTCTCCCCAAAGCCATATGCTGTTGGCAGGATTTTTGCCTTCGGCGATACGCTTTTTGTTTACGGGGTGGTCCTTGAGAAGATCGTACGATTTTATCATAAGTTCTTTCATGGTTTCGCCGTAAAGTCCCTTTGGCAAATATTCGGTAATATATTTATCCGAAATGTCGTGGGGAGGAGTAAAATCGGTGCCGAGTTTTGCATTGTGCAATACAAGACAATGTCTGTAACTTACTCCGGCATAAAAAGATAATTTATCGTTGCCGAAATGTTCTTGTACGCATTCGATAAGCTGCTTTGCTTCTTCGGTGCTTATTTCTCCTGCGGAATAGTCGATCATTCGCTTATCGGAGTATTCGGGTTCGTCGGACAGAGTTACGAGATTGCATCTTATAGCGATATCGGTATCTTTGAGATCGATGCCCATGGAAAGAGCCTCGAGGGGAGAACGACCGCTGTAATATTTGTCGGGAGCGTAACCCATCATAGAAAGATTTGCCACGTCACTGCCGGGCTTGAGATTGTCGGGCACGGTTTTTACGAGTCCTATCTCGCCGTACTGACACAGTCTGTCGATATTAGGTTTTACGGCAACTTCAAGAGGAGTTTTTCCGCCGAGAGCTTCGTTGGGATAATCTGCCATTCCGTCGCCGAGTATAACAACGTATTTCATATGTCACCTTCAAAAAACTTTGATCCTCTATGAGCTTATACGAAGCCTATTAAGGATAATCTAATTATATTATATGCATTATCCAAAGTCAAATATATAATTTGCAAATATGACACATTTTCCAATCCGGCAAAGACTTTTCGAGACAAAACACGAGTTTTGATTTATCGTACAATTCAGAGAATATATAGAGTTTTCACCTGCACTCTTTTCAACGGATTATATAAATAATTCGAGCAATTGCCAAACTTTTGACAAAAACGCATCGTTAAAATTTACAAAATTACTTAAACTGTCGTTTTATTTGTCGAAAAAGAGTTGGAATAAAAGTAAAAAAGAGTTAAAAAAATAAAAGCGTATTGAATTGAGTTATGGCTTATGATATAATTTAATGGACAAACAATACAACCAACGATAAGAGGTATTATGAAAAAAATTATCATAATAGGCGGAGGAGTAGTAGGCTGCAGCGTGGCCAGAGAACTGTGCCGATACGATGTCGAAGTAACGGTGTTGGAGAGGTTCAATGACGTAAGCAGCGGTACAACCAAAGCCAATTCAGGTATAGTTCATGCGGGCTTCGACGCAAAACCGGGTACACTAAAAGCTAAATTCAATATGCTGGGAAATGCCATGTTCGATAAGCTCAGCAAAGAACTCGACTTTCCCTTCAAGCGCAACGGCGCATTCGTGCTTTGTTTTGACAAGGAAGATTTGCCTCGCTTGAGAGAACTTTACGACAGGGGTATTCAAAACGGAGTCGAGGATATGTTTTTACTTACCCCCGACGAGGTCCACGAGATAGAGCCGGCAATTACCGATAATATATCGGGAGCGCTTTACGCAAAGACGTCGGGTATAGTCAGTCCTTACGAAATGGCGATAGCCTATGCGGAAAATGCGGCTGTAAACGGTTGCGATTTTCAATTGGAGAAAAAAGTTGTAGGACTCAACCGCGTTGAGGACGGCTGGGACATCATAACCGAAAGCGAAGAAGTTTTTCACGGCGATATGGTAATCAACTGTGCAGGAGTGCATGCCGACGAAATCAACAATCTTGTCTGTGATAAGAAGCTTACCATTATTCCACGCAAAGGCGAGTATATGTTGTACGATAAGACATGCGGATATCTTACCTCGACAACGATTTTCCAAATGCCTAGTAAAATGGGCAAGGGTATTCTCGTAGCACCCACTACTCACGGAAATATAATTACCGGACCTACCGCCAAAGACGTAGATAACAAAGAAGATCTCGATACCACGGTAGACGGTTTGGCAGAAGTTTACGACAAGGCACGCAAGAGCGTTCCTTCGCTCAATAAAAAGTTTGTAATCACGCAGTTCAGCGGAATAAGAGCGCACTGCACCGAAGACGACTTTGTAATAGGCGAAAGCGATAAAAAAGGCTTTTATAATGTTGCGGGAATAGAGTCGCCGGGACTCACTTCAGCACCTGCGATAGCGGTTTATGTTGCAGAAGACATAGCTTCCAAACTTGAACTGAAAAAGAAAAAATCTTTTATCGCAAAGCGTAAGGCAATTCCTCATTTCGCTATGATGAGCGACAGCGACAGAGAAAAACTCATCAAAGAGAATCCTCTTTACGGTAAAGTTATTTGCAGATGCGAAGTCGTTACGGAAGGCGAAATCGTGGACGCTATCAACCGTCCTATCGGAGCGAAATCGGTCGACGGCGTAAAAAGACGTACCCGTGCAGGAATGGGCAGATGCCAGAGCGGTTTCTGTCTCGAATGCGTTATGGAAATTCTCGCAAGAGAACTGGGCGTGGATTTCGAGACCGTGGTCAAGAACGAAAGCGGCAAATACATCGTTTACAGAAAAGAGAAAAATTAATCTCGGGGGACAAAGATATGATAAAGAAAAACCTTGTTATTATAGGCGGAGGTCCTGCGGGACTCGCAGCCGCAAAGAGTGCATACGACAGCGGCGAGAGAGACATAGTTATTCTCGAAAGAGAAAGCGTTTTGGGAGGGATACTCAATCAGTGCATACACAACGGATTCGGTCTGCACACTTTCAAAGAGGAACTTACCGGTCCCGAATACGCTTCGAGATATATCAAAGAAGTCGAAGATAGGGGTATCGAATACAAACTCGAAACCACTGTACTCAACGTTACCGACAAAAAAGTCGTAACGGCGGTAAACGAAAAAGACGGACTTCTTAAATACAAAGCAAAGGCGATTATTCTTGCGTGCGGTTGCAGAGAGCGTCCGAGAGGCGGTATCAACGTGGCTGGCAGCAGATGCGCAGGTATTTTCTCTGCAGGCACGGCGCAGAAACTCATAAATATCGACGGATACATGCCTGGCAAAGAAGTCGTTATTCTCGGAAGCGGAGACATAGGTCTCATCATGGCTAGAAGAATAACTTTTGAGGGCGCAAAGGTAAAAGCAGTCGTTGAACTCATGCCTTATTCTTCGGGACTCAACAGAAATATAGTTCAGTGTATAAAGGATTTCAACATACCTCTTTTATTCTCGCATACCATTGTGGAAATAAAAGGCGAAGGCAGAGTTTCGAGCGTTGTTATTGCACAGGTTGACGAAAATCTTCAGCCTATCATGTCCACGGCGCAAGAGATTAAGTGCGATACGATATTGTTGAGTATAGGTCTGCTTCCCGAAAACGAACTTGCAAAGGGAGCTTCGGTAGAGTTGTCGCCCGTGACGGGAGGCGCAGTCGTCGATGAAAACATGATGACGTCGGTCGACGGTATTTTCGAATGCGGCAACGTTTTGCACGTGCATGACCTCGTAGACTTCGTGAGTATGGAGAGCGAGGATGCGGGCAAAAGCGCAGCGGAATATATCAAGCGTAAGGGAGCTCCCAAACGCGATTATATAAAGTTTGACGTGAGCGGAGGAATAAGATACACAGTACCGCAGTATCTGTCCAGAAGCGACAAACTTGACAAATTGCAGCTTAAAATGAGAGTCAATAACGTATATAAAGACAGAGTGCTTGCCGTAGTGGCAGACGGCGAGGAGATTTATTCCAAGAAAAAACAGATCGTAACGCCCGGAGAAATGGAATCGGTTATTCTCAATGCGCAAGCAATAGAAAAAGCGCAGAAAGCCGCTAAACTGGAAGTTACGCTCAAAGGGGAATGATTATGAAAGAGATGATTTGCATCTGTTGTCCTATGGGATGTCATCTCAAAGTTGACGACAGCGATATGAACAATATAAAAGTCAGCGGAAATACCTGTCCGCGCGGCGAAAAATATGCCAAAGAAGAAGTCGTTTGTCCCAAGAGAATGGTAACCTCGATAGTCGAAGTCGAGGGAGGTACCGTGCGTATGGTAAGCGTTAAGACAACGGAAAGTATTCCCAAAGACAAAATGTTCGAGGCGCTTGAAAAGATCAGAAACATGACAGTAAAAGCTCCCGTCAAAAAAGATCAGGTAATTTTGCAAAACGTACTTGGTCTCGGAGTGGATTTTGTCGCTACAAAAGACGTGCCTAAAAGAGAAATTCCTCAATATATCGTTTCTCTCGACCAGGGTACTACCTCCTCAAGAGCTATTATATTCGATAAAACGGGAAGTATAGTCAAAGTTTCTCAAAAGGAGTTTACGCAGATTTACCCCAAGCCCGGTTGGGTCGAGCATAATCCCGAAGAGATATGGAATACGCAACTTTTCGTACTAAAAGACGTTATTAAAAAGGCTCATATTCCTATGACGGCTATTGTTGCGATAGGAATAACAAACCAAAGAGAGACCACAATAGTTTGGGATAAAAATACAGGTAAGCCCGTTTACAACGCTATCGTCTGGCAGTGCAGGCGTACGGCAGAATATTGCGATACGCTTAAGGCGCAAGGCTATGACGATATGATATATGCCAAGACGGGACTGACTATCGACGCATATTTTTCGGCGACAAAAATCAAATGGATACTCGATAATGTAGAGGGCGCAAGAGAAAGAGCCGAAAAGGGTGAGTTGTTATTCGGTACGATAGATACCTATCTTATGTGGAAGCTGTCGGCAGGTGCTATACATGCGACCGACTATACTAATGCTAGCCGTACGATGCTTTACAATATAAAAGAACTATGCTGGGATAAAGAACTTCTCCGACTCTTTTCCATACCCGAAAGCATGCTTCCCGAAGTCTTGCCGTCAGGATACCATTTCGGCAATTGCGACAGAGGAGTTGTAGGCAGAGATATTCCTATTTGCGGCGTTGCGGGAGATCAGCAGGCGGCATTGTTCGGACACTTGTGCGTCGATAAAGGTTGCGTGAAAAACACATACGGAACAGGTTGTTTTACTCTCATGAATACGGGAAAGGATTTCGTAACTTCAAAGAGAGGACTCATCACTACGCTTGCCGCCAGTCAGGAGGACGGCAGACCTCAATACGTGCTTGAAGGCAGCGTATTTGTCGGCGGTGCCGTATTGCAATGGTTGAGAGACGAATTGAAACTTATCAAAACGGCAAGAGAAGCCGACGAACTGTCCGCAACCGTTCCCGATACGGGCGGAGTGTATATCGTTCCTGCATTTGTCGGTTTGGGAGCGCCGCATTGGGACGCAAAGGCGAGAGGTACCATAACGGGGCTGACGAGAGGTACGACTCGCGCGCACTTTGTGCGTGCTGCACTCGAATCCATAGCTTATCAGGTCTTTGACGTCGTTCATGCAATGGAGAGCGATATAGGAAGCGATATCCCTATGCTTGCAGTCGACGGCGGCGCCAGCGTATCCAATATCTTGATGCAATTCCAGTCAGATTTGCTAAAAGCTAAAGTCGTACGTCCAAGCGTAATAGAGACCACGGCACTCGGAGTATGTTATCTTGCGGGATTGACGGCGGGGGTATGGTCAAATATCGACGACCTCAAAAAATCGATTACAGTCGGCAGAGAATTTACTCCGTCTATGGATGAGGATTACCGCTATAAACTTTTGCTCGGCTGGGAGGAAAGCATAGCGAGAGCAAAGCACAGATAAGAACAAATACGCATACAGAAATTATTATTAATAGGATATTAATAATATCTTCTAATAAAGTTTTATCTAATATTTTTTATCTGATACAGTTTAATGCGACGGCAAAACCGTCGCATTTTTTATTGGCGGTATTGTTTTTAATATTGCGTGGCAACGCATAGTGTTCAAAACCCGAAGCATTGAAATGCAAAATTATTGTAATATGCGATACAAACATTTTGCTAAATTGTAGTAATAGCGAAGAAAAAAGCCTGTTAAGGTAAAAAAATTAACAATTCGGTACTTGTAAATATTAAAGATAAAAAGGAGGAAAATACATAAAATATATTGATGAGTCGCAAATGCTTTTAGCGGTAATTTATATTATGACAAATAAATGAGTAAAAAATTTGTGCTCGGTGTAGGAAAATCACACTCGAGTTACAATTTATCAAAGTTCCTTTGTTAAAATTAAGGCAATATTAAGATTGAAAACAGGTAAAATCTGTAAATTTTATCAAAGTCGATATTTTTAATCTAAATTTAATATATAGTAATGATAATGAGGTTGACTAAAATAGCTCATTCTATGAATTAAAGTACATATTCGGCAAAATTTTAAGTCAAAGTCAGTGCGTTTTAATCGTAGGAAGAGCAATCGAATTCTCGTGATTAGAGGAGGAAAAGGAGGAAAAGCCTATGCGTAACAAGAAATATCTGGTTATCACAGCAATAATTTTGTTATTGGTTTTCTTGTTTTCTTTGACTTTGGCGGCATGTCAAAAGAATTCGCCTACAGACGACGGTGACGGAAATACTTCGGGCGATAATAACGATCGCCCCAACAGACCCGATTTCCCCGGAGACGGAGGTGACGGCGAAGATCCCGATTTGCCTGCTTACACATACGATACCATGGCGGCGTTTGAGTATATTTCACAATGTGCGCCTGAAGAGTATATGTCTATCGTAGTAAGCGGTGGAGTTGAGGTCAAAGGCAAGAAGTATGTGCTTGACGGAAGAATCAATGTGTCCGACAGCGATATCGAATTGGCAGTCAAAATAAATGAAGAAAGCGGAAAAGTAGTATATGCGATATACATTGTTGATTCCAAACTTTTCGTACAAATCGCAGACGGTTCGATATATCATATATCGGAGATAAACACAACGTATCTTCTTTCAATTATCGACAAATTGCCTGCAGAACTCAAATCTCTTCTCGAAGGTGTATTGTCGGATTTGAATATGTCCGTCGACAGTTTGATAAATCTTGTGTTCCCTATGTTGTTCAACAGTCAATACAGTACAGAGGGCGAAGGCGAGGATAAAGTAGAAAATTTTGTGATCAACGTTACAATTCAGGACTTTTTGGGTAACTTGGGTATTCTCGCAGACACAATTTTGAGCAAACTCGATTTGAACATAGATTTGTCGTTTATCAGCGATCTTGTAAAGGCTATGCCTAAAATCGACGGTGTAGCCGATGTCAGCATTAAAAACGAACTTATCGAGTCCATAGGATTTAGAATTGTAGATAAGTCAGAAGAAGCAAGCGGTTCTACTATTGCAGGATTTACATCTTCGATCGAATTCAGCAGTACCGGGGCAGACCTTCAGTTGCCTGAAAATCTCGACGAGTATAAAGAATTCAGTCTCGGCAACTTAAATGCGGATTTTTCGCTTGCTATAGATACAGGCGACAACGGGCTCGACTTGGGTGTGCTTATAGATTCTTTACTCGGCGATAAAGCTATATTCGGCAGCGGAGTGCTTGTCCTTAAGGCAGGCGTAGACTATAAACTCAACGCAAAAGTAAGTCTCGATTCCAACCTTGAAGGCAGTACAACGGACAATAATCTCATATCTTTGACGCTGACCGCCGGCGATAAGGTTTTTGCTTCGGTGAACTATATAGACGGAACATTCTATATCAATATAGAAGACCAGATTAAAGTTGCAGTTGAGTTCGATTTGGCAAGTCAGATAAACTCTCTTGTAAAAACAGTGACAGATGCAATCGATAATTTACTAGGCACGCAGTTTAAGCCCGACGACGGTATAGCAAGCGTAAGTCTTAACGAGAGCGGCGAAGCTGTCATTTCTTCCGATTGGGTAACGGTACTCAATAAGATTATCGGAGTTGCGGGCTTTGAACAATTTATAAGCGTCAGCGGCGACAGTGTAAATCTCACAGTAAATCAACAGCTTATCGACAAGATTATCGAAATTGCAGGGGGCAGTGCGTTTACTTTCCCTTATCAGATAGACGCAATGCTCAAACTTTCGTCAAACGGTATTGATTATTTTGAAGTAACGATGCTTGACAAAGCAATCGTGCTCAAGGCTGAAAACTTCCTTATCGGAACGACAGATCTTACTAAAGATTCGGTGTTGTCGGCAATAGGAAATAAAGACGATTACGGCAAAGACGTTTTGGGAATAGTTAATTCTCTTCTCAAAGATTTCAGCGCTACCGTAAAACTCGATTTGTCTACTATCAATACGACATTGGATATTACAAAACTTATCAATAATATTCTTGTAGCGCAGGATGCGTCGTTCAACTTGCCTATCACTCTCGATTTGAGCAATTACAGTGGAGTCTTTACCGTAGACTTTGCAATTTATCAAGGGGATAATTCTCTTGACAATAAGCTTAAATTAGAAGTTATTACTCCCGACGGCGATATGCTTATGAGCGCCTATGTTTACGAAGGCAAAACATACGTTGATTTGTCAAATCTCGGACTTATGAAATTTGTATTGACGAATGCGGATCTTTTCCAAATAGTAAAAGACAAACTTATGCCTTCGCAAGACAATGCGGCTGTTGCTTTGGCGTCTTCGGAAATCGATATCGACGACAGCACAATCAGCGCTACGCTCAAAAGCGAGTTCATACTCGGAATTATGAGAATGTTCATGTTCGATGCAGGTATTGACGTGAGCGTAGATATCAATGCGAATATGGCAGGCACGATAGAAGCGGTTCTCGACGCCGGATTTGTCAGCATAGGTCTCGATATTACCTCAGGCAAAGAGAGCGACAATCCTATAACAATAGACAACATAAACAAATCTGAATACGGAGAGTACAACGCTCTCAACGCTGACGTACTTGTCGATAGCATACTCGAGTCACAGAATCTCAACATTATGATCGACTTCTACAACAACAGCGTAGATACGGCATTCAATAAAGAGACGAGAATACTTATCCGCAGATCTACCGCACAAAAGGGCGGCAAGGAATATCTTGCAAACGGACTTGAGGCACCTTACCGTTCGCTCGTATTAATTCTTTATGACAACTGGAACAATCTCAACGACGATAATGCTATTTTGTTCGGATACATCGATTTTGACAACGGACAGGTAAGAGTCAAAGGCACTAAATTGCTTTTTGACGCATGGGTAGCCAACGGTACCGCTATCGATATCCCTATCGATCTTGACGTAAAAGGACTTCTTACCGATGCACTCGGCAGCTTGTTCGGCGAGGGCAGCGTTTCAACCGGCGGCGGCATTATAGATATCCCCGAAGGCGTTTTGCCTGACAAGGATGAAACAGATGAGGGAAGCGTTACCGAAGGTCTTACCGTCGATTCGATACTCAAGGGTATCAGTCTTACGATGACGGCTTCCATGGATATAAAAGTCGACGTTGATTTCCACGGCGCTCTTGTCAGCGACTTACTCGACGAGACAGTGCAGGGCGTATTTACCGATATGGACTTGTCTTCGCTGACAGGTAACACAAATCTCATTACGCTCAACTATGACAACGATACGCAAGACGTATTCTTCAACGATCTGTACAACTATATTATTTATCCTTTAATGGAAAAGGAACTCGGAAGTTTCCTTGCAACGATAGCAAACTGGGTAAATATCGATAATACGGTACACAGTATCGTCAACAGATTTTTGCCTTTGCCTAGCTTTGATACTTTCGACGTGAGCGTCAGCCTTACGCAAGGTAAGCTTCACGACATCAGTGCTGTTGCAAGCAATACCGACAGTTCATACGGATTTGCGGCGAATGTATACAACAGAAACGCTGCGGACGTAATCAGTTGGCAAGGACAGGAAACAAGCGTTTATTACAACAGGAATACGGGAATCGACCCTAACGATCTGTTTGCAAAACAAGCAAAGAAACAGACGAGCGGACATTCGTCGACAGACTTCTATCAGAACATAAGCTGGAGCATCAATAATGCGGCGATCACCGATTGGAGAGTTCTCGATTCTTATGCGGACGGAGATTATACCGTAGTGGGTAAAGCTTTTGACAAGACTATAGAAGTGCAACTCACGATTGAGTCGCTTGCTATCGAAAAGGTAGAAGATATTGTCGTCAAGGCATTGAGAGAAGTTCCCGATTATATTACTGTCGTGCTTTCCGACGGAAGTAAGAGAACGCTTTACGGTCAGACAATCAACTACACGAGAGGTGCGTATGCAAGTCAGGACGCAATGAAAGCCGTACCTGCAAACGTAATGCTCGGAGGCAAACAATACGACTTCTATATCTGGCTTGAAAACGAAACGGTTACGGCAGATACTATAGTTGTCAACGCATACAACTACAAAGACGTATTCGAGAAGTTGCAAAACAGCAAACTCAAAGTTAAAGTCAACGACAGCTTCTACAGCTATATGGATGTCGAGTATGATTTCTCGCAATTCGATTCCATGAGCAGAGAGGAGCTTATTGTCGGAGGAGATTATACGGTCAATGCAATTGTAGGCAAGGGTACCGATCTCGAGCAGCAACTCGTCATTGACGTAAGATTTACGCCTTTCGAAGTCTACGGCATAGAAATCAACGGCAAGAATTACGTCGATACCGATATATACGATTATCTGGCAGGAAAAGCATTCCCCGAAACCGTTACAGTAGTCGGTTTCGACGGTGAGAAGTATGAGGCGAAAGCAAGCTGGGATATCTCCAACGTAATTCTCGACAAGGACGGCGGACAGTATATCGCTTCGCTCACTCTCAATAAGGGAGAATACAACGAATGGGATATTCCTTCGGTAGTAGTCAATATCAACGACGCAGACCTTGCCGGACTCGTCAGCGACACATTGGTTATAGATACCATGTATGCGCTTTACGGCGGAGTAACTTTCGACAGATTCATTCCCGATAAGCTTGACTTCTATACCGCACAGGGAGAAATCAAGACAGGCGTACCCGTCACGATCGATACATCTGAAGTTGTGTTCGGAATTGAGGGCGGAACATATGAATGCAACGTTGTGGCAGGCGAAGGAAGCTACAAATACGAGACTACTCTCCGCATTGTACTCAACGACGCTACATTCAGTCTTATTCAAGACGAAATATCCTTCACTTATGACGAGTATGTCGCTTCCGGTGGCGATGTGTTCGCAGACAAGATGGAAATAAAACTCGGCAGCGCAATTGTCAAAGCGGATGTAAGTTGGTTTACCGATGACGTGGTATTCACGACTCCCGGAAAATATACCGCTTATGTAATTATCGACGAGGGCGGAGATTACGAGCAGAGATGTGCAATAACGGTCAACGTTCTTGCAGACGAGGAGGTGTAATATGAAAGCTAAACGTATTAGTATTCTTTCACTTTCGGCAGTATTTACGGCAGTAATTCTTTTGATTGCACTGACGGCAGGCGTTTGCCTGTCGTCGGGTGCGACGGCTTATGTCGGCACCGATATAGCTGTGTCAAAGACTAACGTTTCTGCCAACAATATTACAGTTGAGACGTCGTCAATGACGAAGTATGACGAAAACATTGCTTCGACGGCACCTTTGGGCGCAGTAGCGATAGCATCTGCCGAAGCCCTCAAAAGTTTTCTCGACAGTACCGCAGTGTACGGTTATCTTACAGCCGATTTTACATATGACAAAGAGGCTATGGCGTCCAACCGTACTTTTGCCGCAGGCAGAACGCTCAACGGCAACGGACATTCTCTGACGCTCACTTCGACGGCAAGTTATGCGACAACGCAGGATTTCGGACTTTTGGTAGACGTAAATGACGGTACTATCGAAAATCTGAAAATCGTATATTCTTCGTCTTTGACGATCGGTAATGCAAGTTCGTATTGGGCGCAAAACAACGTAGGTATTCTTACCGGCGTGAACAACGGCGTAATAAGAAATTGCGATTTGCTCGTCAGCGGTTCGTTTACATATAATTACAACAATACAAAAATCGATAACGTTGCAAACAAAGACGATGTTTTCGTTACGTCATTCGGCGGTTTTGCAGGCGCTAACAGCAACCTTATCACAAACATTCTTCTCGAATACAGCGGCGCAAATATTACGCTTTATACTTATGCGAATTACAACAGTCAGATAAAGCTCGATTCGAAGGCGATATTCGGCGGCGCGGTAGGCACATCGTTGTCTGTCGAATCAGAATGCAGCAACGTAATAGCTATTTCCGATTCTTCGACTTCCGTCAAACTGAGCGCAAGTAAAACCGACGGCGGCGGACAGACAGGACTGGCATACAGAGAAGCTGCGGCAGTTCAAGGTAATATCAGCACTAAAGTCGCAACCACGGCAGGTAAGGTAGACAATGTGATCGTATATTGGAGAGGAAGTTATTCAAGCCTTACAAACGGTACGAATATTGCGCAGAATGCTGTAGTCAATTGCGGACCGAACAGCAATGTGACCGTATTGGATATCGGTTCGGGTAGCGATTCCGATCAATGCGGATGCGAAGGTGATAAACACGCTAAATCTTTAGCAAACTATGTTGTATTGACAGGATGTACCGCAAGCATAAGACTCGAGGACGGAAAACAAATCATAACCGTTACGCCTGACAGCGGCAAGATCATGGCAAAACAACAATTCTATAAGAAGATAGGAGAGGCAGAGGATAATTCCAAATATGAAGGTGTTCCTTCAAACGGCGAAGAAAAAGTATATCTCGACGAAGCTAAACAAAGCGGATACACTCTTGAAATCCCCGCATATCAGCCTTGCAATCCTGCAAGCGGAAGCGAGAGCGGAAACGACTACTATTGGTCCCTTTCTTTGTATGCTTACGAAAAGGTAACGCTTGATTTTGCAAAGAGCGATTTTGTTTATACGGGTACGGATTACATCAATGAAGTATTTACCTGTAACGGCGAAGCCGTAAGCGGAAACATGCTTAATTTGCTCAACAACGGCAAGACTCTCAGTCAGATGATTCTGCCCGGTGAATATAATCTCACATTAGGTACTTTGGCTTCTAACATAGCATATGTCAACGACGATAAGGGACAGATTGCGATTGCCGAAGACAGTTCTGTTTACAAGGTAAACATTGCGCTTGCAAAGATTACGTCGTTGCCTACAATCAACGATTGGTCGGATTCGTTCAATTTTGACTTTACTTATGAGAATGCTACGGAAAACGGAGCAAACGGCTATGTATATACCGTCAACGGAAGCCTTCCCAAACAGGTGGACGGACTCAATATGTCGAGTAACTTCGATACTCCCGTCAACGGCAGAACTTATACGGTATATCTTACGCTCAACGGCACTCAGGTTACGGAACCTATATCTTTCAATGTAAAAATAGACGCTAACGACCCTGTTATCAGCGATGTGGTATTTGACAGACCGTTGGACAGCTATTACAGCAAAAACGCAGTTACCATCCGTGCTTACGACGCTGCGAGCGGCATTGCCGGCGTAACGCTCAACAATAAAGCAATGACATACGACGAGCAATCCGACACATATACGGCAAGTCTCGTAAACGGTAAAAATACGATAGTGGTTACAGATAATGTAGGACGTACTGCGACATACGAATGCAATGCAAAAATCGACCTCGTAAAACCCGTATTGAGCTATAAGTTCTATTATTATAAGGATGGTGTTTATACGCCATACGGCAACCAAAAAACCGATTCTTCGATTTATATCGACCTTAGCGGTACTCGTTTCGGTGAAGCGGGCGGCAATATCTACTATATGAAAGAAGGCGGCGAATGGCAGCTTTATGACGGGGTACTCGTTATAGACGAACCTACAAAATTGAGATTCAAAGCCGAGAGCAATACGGTAGATTACGATACGGATGAAACTTATGTGTCGGAATTGCCTACATTTATTAATTTTAATGCAAATAACAAGAAAATAGAAATTAATAACAATGATATCGTCATCAGCGGTACAGATAAAGTATTTGACGGAACGACGACTTTCAAAGGAAATTTATCGTTTGCAAGTTCCGTAACGTTCGATACCTCTACATTGTCTATCGTAGCAGAGTATGCAGACGTCAATGCGGGTGAAGTTGCTATCAATATTAAGGTCGTATCTTCTGACGATAAATACAAGATAGTCAGCAATTTGAGCGGTTTTAAGGGCAATATCCTCAAAAAGGAAATTACCGTGACGATAAACAATGCCGAAAAGATCGTAAGTCAGAAATTGCCTGTATTCACTTATACAAGCGATCAAATCGAGGGATATGAAGAACAACTTGTACTTACAACCGACGCAGGTATGTATTCCGTACCCGGCGAGTACGATATCATAATCGGTCAGACCGAATATAAAAACTATGTGGTCAAGACATTCACAAAAGGAACTCTTACGGTCAACAAATACGTAATCGACAGAATGGTGTATGATTTCACTACTATCACGGGTCTTGATACAAACAATGCAAAGGGCGTAGTCGTAGGCTTTAAGCAATTCAGCGGCGAGTATGTCGACTTCATTGTAAGCTATGAGTATTCTCCCGTAAAAGACGGCGTATATGAGGCTTGCGACGGCATGACCAAGGCAGGATATTACAAAGTAATTCTTTCATTGCCCGAGACAATGCAGGAAAGCTATGAAATAAAATCGGGACTCGAGACGTTTATAGTAAAAGTCGTTGATGCGGCTATGTTTGAAACAGAAGTCAAGGTTGAAGAGGGCAAAGAAGAATCCCTTGTATATTTCGAAAATTACGCAAAAGACAATACCGATGCTGACAATACAGCCATAGTCAAAGATTACGAGTTTATAAATAACCCCGAATACGTTATAGTACTTGCAGTATTCTGCTTGTGCATAATAGCAATGTTCTTTGCTATAGGTTGCGGCAAGGTAATCATTGAAAAACATAAAAACAACCGCAACAAAAAGGATTAATAAAGTCTCTCGATTAAAAAAGGCACGCAAAAAGCGTGCCTTTTTTATATGGAAACTGAAATTAACAAAAAAACTTTGTTTTTCTCATAGTAAGATATCAAAATTATTGACAGCATATATTTATGTTGATATAATGTTAGCGAAGGTTAACATTAACCTTATTTATTTAGGTTTCAAAAGTTAGCTTAAACAAACTTTTGGAGACAAAGGAGAAAAAGATGCTTCTTCTGAATGCGCCTGTATCGGAGCAGGTTGTCGTGACAAAAATCAATACCGACGACAAGACGAAAAATCGCTTGCAGAATATAGGAGTGATAGCAGGCGGTAAAGTCGTGCTCATGCAATCCAATTTCGGAGATGTCATTGTCAAAGTCAGAGATTGCCGACTTGCGATGAACAAAGACGTTGCGATGCGAATAGAGGTTGAGAGGGAGAGCAATAGTAATAATGATAATAAAGGAGAGTCGGTAAAGTGAAGATTGCTTTGGCTGGTAATCCGAATTGCGGCAAGACTACATTGTTCAACGCTTTGACGGGCGCTACGGCTCACGTCGGCAACTGGGCAGGAGTTACCGTAGAAAAACTCGAAGGAGTATATAAGGACAAGAAAAACGGTATTGAATTCAATATCGTGGATTTGCCCGGCATTTATTCGTTGTCGCCTTATACTCCCGAAGAAATCATCTCAAGAAATTACATTATGTCAGGCGATGCCGATATAATACTTAACATTGTCGACGCTACGAATCTGGAAAGAAATATGTATCTTACCACGCAATTGCTCGAAACGCAAATGCCTATGGTCGTTGCGCTAAATATGACGGACAGTCTTAAGAGTGAAGGCAAGACGATAGATACTGATATGCTCTCGCAAAAACTAGGCGTACCCGTTTTGAGCATATCCGCCCTCAAGCAAAAAGGACTCAAAGAACTTATGCAAGCGGTAAAAGAGCAGGAAGGTAAGACGAGAAATCCCGTCACTTTCATATCGCGCGGCATACTTGCGGATACGCTCAACGAAGTTTTGCTTTTGCTTGACGGTAAGAAAGACAAGCTTTTCGACGCTGTAAAACTCGTAGAAGGCGATAAGCTTACAAAAGAAAAATATAAAGATATTCTCGATAAGGTCGACGCTATAAAGGCAACAAATAAAACCGTAAAGGAAAAGTATAACGGAGATTACGAAGCTTGCGTTGCAGATTGCAGATACGCATATATCAATGAGCATCTTTCCGACGTGGTAGTATGCGTTGCTCCTCAACCAAAGCTCAGTAAAAGCGATAAAATCGACAAAGTACTCACGCACAGATTTTGGGGAATACCTATATTTCTCCTTATTATTCTTGCAGTATTTCATATTACGTTCAGCGAGAATTTTCTCTATCTTTCGGCAGTAATTCCCGACGGAGCATTTAAGGATGCCAATACAGTCGCATCGTTGTTTGTAGATACGGAATACGAAGAGGACGAAGACGGTAATATTAAGGGCGCAAACTCTATAAAGTCTCCCGGAGTATTCTTGCAGGGACTCGTTGAGAGATTTGCAGATTTGGTCAACGCTCCCAGAGTTGTCGAAGACGTTGTTGACGACAACGGCGAAGTTACTGGACAGACAGTTATAGAGGAAGGCGGTTGGATACCCCGACTTCTCAAAAACGCTCCCGAATGGACGCGGGGCATAATCTGCGACGGCGTATTATCGGGTGTGTTCGGCGTAATATCGTTCTTGCCGCAGATACTGGTATTGTTTTTGTTCCTCACGATTCTCGAGGATACGGGTTACATGGCAAGAGTCGCATTCATTATGGACAGAGCATTCAGGAAGATAGGACTTTCGGGCAAGTCTTTTATGCCTCTTCTCATGTGTTTCGGTTGTGCAGTTCCCGGCATCATGGCGACTCGTACGATAGAAAACGATAGAGAGCGTCGTTCGACGATATTGCTTGCTCCATTCTTTTCTTGCGGAGCAAAAAGTCCGATTTGGTTTGCCTTTGCGGCAGTGCTTGCCACAACCGTAGGTTGGAATCCCGAATTTACCGTATTCGGAGTATATCTTGTGGGTATTGCGGTTGCAGTCATAGCGGCTTTGATCCTCAAGAAATTGAGCGGACAAAAGGGGGTTACTCCGTTTATCATGGAATTGCCGACATATCATGCTCCGCAGTTCAAAAGCGTAGCGGTACACATCTGGCAAAAGCTCAAACATTTTCTTTTCAGAGCAGGTACGGTAATTGCGGCTTCGACCGTCGTAATATGGTTTTTGCTCAACTTCAACTTCTCATTCAGAATGGTAGGAGAAGATCAGAGCATCCTTGCGACTGTCGGCGGATGGTTTGAATGGTTGTTTGTGCCCCTCGGTTTCGGCAATTGGAAATTTATCGTTGCGTCCGTTACCGGACTCATTGCTAAAGAAGAGGTAATATCGTCTATTGAAGTACTTGCAGGCAGCGTTGAAGCGTTGATAACCGAGAGCGGAGTAGGCACGGCGGGAATATTTGCATATATGGCGTTCAATTTGCTTACTATTCCTTGTATGGCAACGGTAGGTGCAGCGGCTGCGGAGTTCGGCAGCGCCAAAAAAACTGCGCTTGCGTTGCTATTCTGGCTGGCAACTTCCTATATAGTTGCTATGGTGATCAATCTCGTAGGCACTTATTGGTGGACGGCGTTTATTTTTGCATTCGTAATAGCGGTATTGCTCATTGCGGCACATTTTTTAGAAAAGTGCAGACACATAAAAACTTTACAAGCCGATGCTCTTAAAGAAATGAACGAATCGGAGAATGCCGAGTCAAAGGAGAAAGACAATGCTTGAATATTTGGCTGTGCAAGTAGTGGAAATCGTCGTCGGTATTATCGTAGTACTGATTTTTTTAGGCGGATCGGGCGCATACATTGCTTATCGTGTATGGGCGAAAAAACACGGTAAAAGCGCTTGCGACGGTAATTGCGCACACTGTTCGGGCTGTCATATAAATACGCCTTATGCGGATAACCAATTGCAGTACAAGATAGAGAAAAGCGATGTTCCTGATTCGAAGATGTCCGATAAGCTAAATTCGTCAGTCGATTCAGAAAGCGACACAAACGGCGATAAAAACGACAAGATACAGTTGTGAAGATTATTTAATTATATATTTTTGTTGTTTAATGTATAATTATTCATGACAAACAGTATATAAGAGAGGAAAAACCTCTCTTTTTTACGTTTCAGGCTTTAGCTTCGGTATAAAATACAAATACAGTTGTATAAAATACATGTTTTTTACATTTTATTTAGATTGTTTTTAGATTTTTTATGTATAATTACATTAAGATACATATTATGTATTATCTATTCGGAATCAAGAGGTAATTATGAACAGAAAAATCGTATTGACTGTTGCAATCGTTCTTGTTGCAGTATCGTTGCTGTGCGTCTTTGCGGCTTGCGATCAAAAGGGAGAAAGCGGACTTTCCGCATACGAACTTGCCGTTCAGGAGGGCTTTGAAGGTACGCTTACCGAATGGCTCGAAAGTCTTCAAGGCGCAGACGGTTCGGACGGCTCTAACGGAATGGACGGACAAGACGTAAGTATCGAGGATATTTATTCGCTTGCGGTACAAAACGGCTACACGGGCAGCTATCTCGAATTTCTAAAAGAATATCTTTCACTAGATGTTGACGAAGATACTGCGGGAGTAAGCACGGCACTTCTTTCGTCTGTGAGAGTAATTAGCAAATTTGAAGTTACGGAGACGGTGTATAATCCTATTACGGGTCCGCAGACTTCTACTTACGAAGGCACATCGGCAGGCTCGGGCGTTATTTATAAGCTGGATAAATCGACGGGCGACGCTTATATTATCACAAATCACCATGTAGTGTATTATGCAAAATCTAATACGGAGGACGGTATAAGCGACAATATTCAGATACTTTTATACGGTAGCGAATCTTCGGGTTATCTCATACCTGCCACATATCTCGGCGGTTCCTACACTTATGATATTGCAGTATTGAAAATTTCGGCAAGCGAAGTTTTGAAAAACAGCAATGCGAGAGAAGTTCAGGTTGCAGATTATCACTCTGCAAGCGTAGGAAGCACTGCTTATGCTATAGGTAATGCAGCAGGCGAAGGTATTTCTGTTACTCAAGGTATCGTCAGCGTTGACAGCGAAGTCATTTCCATAAGCGACTCGGACACGGGCTCGCCTGCATCTTATAGGGTAATGAGAGTCGATGCCGCAATCAATTCAGGTAACAGCGGCGGCGGTCTGTTTAATTCTCAAGGTCAGCTTATCGGTATAGTCAACGCAAAAGTCAGCTCGTCTTCCATAGAAAATATAGGCTATGCGATTCCTGTAAGTATTGCCGTCGGGGTTGCCGACAATATAATCGATAACTGTGACGGTTCGGCAACGACGACAGTTCAGAAATATGCACTCGGAATGACAGTTATCGCAGGAACATCCAAAGCCGTATATGACGAAAATACACTGTCGACAAAAATCGTAGAAGAAGTGCTTGTCGAAGACGTTGACGCAAACAGTCCTTTGAACGGACAGTTGCAAAAAGGCGATGTAATAAAATCCGTTACTATCAACGGTGTGAAGATCGACGTTGACCGCACTTTCAAAATCGTTGACAGTATGTTGAGCGTCAGAGAAGGCGACAATATGATTATAGAAGTTATAAGAGACGGCGAAATTCTTACGGTTCAGATAGCATCGGCGAGTGCCGACAATATTACAAGCGTAGCATAACCGACATATTGATTATAAAGCGTCTGTACGCTTTGACGTAAATTTCGGACAAAGCCCGAGATACGGTTATATAAGACAATCAACTCTCATACTATTGAGTATGGGAGTTGTGTTTTTATGAACGTTGTATTTACGATTATGATTATAGCTTCATTGGTGATGCTGATAGTGGTTTCGCCGGAAAGCGCCTTTTCAATCATGATAAGCGGAGCGAGTTCTGCGCTTAAACTTGCTTTTACGCTTATTGCCATTTATGCGATATGGCTTTCTGTGCTTTCGCTTATGGAGGGTATCGGGCTCAACAGAATGCTCAACAGAATTTTCAAGCCTATTACTAAAAGGCTGTTCAAGGGAGAAAGCGATCTTGCACTCGAATACATAACTCTCAACTTTTCGGCAAATCTTCTAGGAATGGGCGGAGCGGCAACTCCTCTCGGCATAAAGGCTATGGAATGTATGCAGGACGGAAGCGATAAAGCGACTGACAACATGATATTGTTTATGGTGATCAACTCCACGTCAATACAGCTTTTGCCTGCCACTATAATAGGATTGAGATCGTCGGCAGGAAGCAATTCTCCTTCGGATATAATTTTACCTTCTCTCATAGCTACGATAATTTCTACGGCTACGGGAGTCGTGCTAGCTAAACTGTGTGCCAAACTTGCCAAAAAAGAACAGAAAAAGGCGGTTGAAAATCCTATGCCGAAAGCTCCTCTTTATATACAGAATACCGTAAAAACGGGTACGGTGAAAAAATGAGCAAATATATTCTTCCTGCCTTTATCGGTATAGTTATTATATGGGCGTTTATAAAAAAGGTGCCTGTCTATGACAGTTTTGTTAAGGGAAGCAAGGAGAGTATAACTCTTATTCTTTCTATTTTTCCGTATATTTGCGCAGTATTGATTGCGGTCGAATTATTTTCGCTCAGCGGACTTAACAGTTATCTGGCAAAAATCATGTCGCCCGTGTTGACGTTTTTGGGAATGCCGTCGGAACTTTGCGAAATCCTCATTATTCGTCCTCTTTCCGGCAACGGGTCGCTGGCGCTTCTGGAAGGAATTTACGAAAATTACGGGGTAGACAGCTATATCGCAAGATGCGCTTCCGTCATAGTCGGCGCAAGCGAAACGGTTTTTTATGTAGGCACTGTTTATTTTTCCACAACGAAAGTAAAGAGATTACGCTATGCCATACCTATATCGTTGGTTGCGTGTTATGTGGGCGCCGTGGCTTCGTGCATTTTGTGCAGATTTATATGATGTATAAAAAAATCAAGACTCAATGAGGTTGGGATGTAAAAATGATAAATTTCGTTGTATCGGGGAAAATAAAAAAAAAGCACGAAACCGTGCATTTTTTTTGTAATCGTTATTGTAAAGAGCTGTTATCAAAGACTTCTTAATACTTCATTGACGACTTTCATGTCGCATTTTCCGTTGTAGTTTGCTTTGAAATGGCGCATTACAGAGGGGACCGATTTATCATCGAGTGAGAGTATAACTTCTTTGATTTCCTCCTTGCTCATAAGAGAGGGAAGATAACTTTTTACAGTTGCAATCTGTACGTCGAGACTCTTTACTTTGTCGACATAGTTTGCGCCTGCTTTTTCATATCCGCTTTTTTCTTCAAGGAGTTCTTTCTCTGTCTTTTGAAGAATAGAAAGGATATCTCCTTCGGCAAGAGTTTCGTTTTTAGCTCGCTTTTCGATAGTCGCCAACATTATTTTGTTGATAACCACGTTGAGTGCGGACACAGCGTCGCTGTTTTTTTCTTTCATTTTTGCAATTTTTTCTTTCTTAAAAAAATCTATATCCATCTTTTACCTCGCTGATTAGTTTGACTTTCTTATAAAATGATACACCCAAGCGCTAATATTGTCAACTGTGAATGTCACCTAATGCCTATAATAAGTTGCTTGCTATTGACTTTTTATATTATTTTTAATATAATATCGATAGTATATACCGTACCTGAATAATTCAAATTGTTGCAATGGCATTGCCTCTTTAATTGCACAATATGCCGTCAAGCACGTCATCTGACACATAATCTTTTAGGATTACGAAAGCGTGTATAATTTATTATACGGCTGAAAAACGTTGAGTTATTCAGGTGCGGCATTTTATGAGGTATATATGGCAGAAATGAGCAAAACGAAAAAAATAATTACGTCAATAGTGGTTCCTGTGCTGATTATCGGAATAATATTATTGTGCGTACATTTATTTACGTTGAAGAACGTCAAGACTTTTCTCGAAATTCCGATAGACAGACTAAACAGTGAATATACTTCTGTGATAGATAAACAAAACACTTATCTCGGACACCCCGACCTTGTTCTTACCGATGACGGAAAACTCTTGACTTTTTATCCTTCGGGACACGGCAAAGGAGCTATTATAGGCAAGTACAGCGAGGATTTGGGGGAGAGTTGGCAGGATATAACCGACACTCCGTCATCATGGGAAAAGTCGCAGGAGACGCCCTGCGTGTATAATATTCATAAGACTGACGGCACCTCTGTTTTAGTGCTCACGTCCGGCAGTCCTTATTGGAGCGACGTCAATCTGATGCCCGACGGATTCAATTGCTCAATCTCGACTAATAACGGCGCAACATGGACGGAGTTTTCCAACTTTTTCGGACAAAAATGGGCGGAAGACAAGAATGCTTCTTTGGGCACCGACGAATATGCGGCATACGATGCTATCGTCGCTATGAGCAGTCTCACTCAACTTAAAGATGAGGACGGCAACTATATAGATAAATGGCTCGGTACTTTCCACAGAGGTGCAAGCGAGTACGGTATGGACGGAGGCGAAGCGTTTGTCAATTATGCGACGTATCTCACTTTTGACGAGGATAATGAGCCCGTATGGAGCGAACCTGTCAGACTTTTGGAAAAGCACAGAGAACTCGAAGAGAAATACGGTATGTGCGAAATAGAAATAATCCGTAATCCCGAAAACGATTGTCTTATTCTTATTGCCCGTGCGAATAACCGTGTAAGCAATTCGGTGATTTGCTATTCTTACGATGAGGGAGAGAGTTGGACTCAACCTAAAGAACTGCCCAATTGCCTTACGGGAGACAGGCATAAGGCAGAATACGATCCTGTAAGCGGTAAAGTTATAATCAGCTTCCGTCAATATCTCTCCAACGGAGACAAGTTCAAAAAGAGTGCGCTTTCGCCTGAAAAATATCTTACCGATGGCTGGGTCGCATGGATAGGAGATTTTGAAGATCTTATGAGTTTTTCCAAGGAGGACTCAACTGAATATACCTACGGCGACAAAGTCTTGATTTTAGGCAAAAATTATAAAAAAGCCGATTGCGGATACAGCGGAGTTGTAATTCTCGATGACGGCACCGTCATCACGGATTCATACGGATATTTTTCTCCTACAGCCAGATATCCTTACATTATGCAGGCAAAATTCAAGATAAATGACGTGATTTAATTTTATACATAAGGGTGAGGACAAATGAAAAGAGTCGGTGATCTTGACAAACTCAACAGGGAAGTTCTTAAGGACAACGTTAAAATCAGAATAACCATTTTGGCAATTCTTGCTGCGCTTACGATAGGCGTATTCGTATATTCTGTAATCAAAACTGACGTAATAGGATTTATTCTCGATGTCATACTTTTGGGAATCTTTGTATTTTATCTTACGTGTAATATAATTATTATGCCGATAGAAAACAGACGTTATAAGTCGAGATTTATGACAGACGAAGATGTGAAAGAAATCAACGATTATCTCAATCTTATCGAAAACGAAAAAAGCAACGTTTCAAAAAAAGAGTATCTTCTCGATATTCTCAAAAAATACGAGGAGTATCAAGACAGGGAACAAAAACGTAAAGACAAAGAAAATACTGTTAAATCAGACGAAATTACTCTTGAAGATTTGGAAAGATTTGCATTGGAAAACGGGTTGCAAGAGTCTGAACAAAAGGGCGACTCGTTGGCAGAAGACAAATCTGATCAAAGTGATGAGACTTTGTAAAATACAAATATAAATTTGTTGCTTATTTTAATTTGAAAATAATTACATTAACGAATCGACAGCTCGAAATCAGAGGCTGTCGGTTTTTTTATTAAAAGAAACTACACATGTAAATTAATATTTCCGAAAAGCGTTCAAAATAAAAAAGCATACTTACACAAAACTTACAGTCGGCTGACTATTTACAGATAGTCACAAATAATTTTGTTTGCTACAATAAAATCGTAAGATAAATGGAGGTAAAAACATGAAAAAAAGAAAGTTTATTGTAGCATTGATTTTATGTGTAGTGACGGCAGTAGTTTGCACGTCAGTATTGACCGCTTGCGGCAATACAGGTAAAGAAGAAGTTATTATTACAGGTTCGACTTCTCTTACTCCTTTGATTGAAAAACTTGCCGAAGAATTTGAAAAGCAAAATACAAACGTAAGTATTCTTATCACTGGTTCGGGTTCGTCTCAAGGCATTGCCGACGCTCAGAAAGGAGCATGTGAAATCGGTATGTCGTCGAGAGCTTTGAAAGAAGAAGAATTGAAGACTTTGAATTCTATAGAAATCTGTAAAGACGGTATTGCTATTATAGTCAACAATAAGTCAACGTTGGAAAACGTTACATCTGAAGAGGTCTATAATCTCTATGCAAACGGTACGGCAATCGGTTCGATAAATACTCCCGTAAACCGTTCAAACGGAAGCGGTACTAGAGACGGTTTTAACGAACTTATCAAAAACGCAGAAGGCAATAGTCTTAAAGAGCTCAAAGAACTCAAAGGTGAAAATATGGATCAAACCGGCAGTGTTATAGAAAGAGTTGCAGGAGCTGAAAACGTAATGGGATACATTTCTCTCGGTTCGCTCAACGACAGAGTAAAAGCAGTTTCTCTCGATGGCGTTGAAGCGACAGTTGAAAATATCAAAGCCGGCACCTACAAGCTTCAAAGACCTTTTGTGCTTGCAACAAAGAAGGGCGTAACGCTCAGTGAGTCTGCACAGGCATTCCTCGATTTTATTGCTAGCGAACAAGGTAAGGAAATCATAAGAGATTTCGGTTGTATAATCTAATACACATATGGACAAAAAACGTAATTTATCTATAACAAAGGAGGGGGTTGCCAAGACAATATTTGCCTTGGCGGCCCTCTTTGCTATTGTTTCCGTAATATCTATAATAGGATATTTATTGTACGCAGGTTTGCCTGCAATGAGAGAAATAGGCATTTTCAAATTTTTATTCGGAAAGGTATGGTCTCCCGGGTATGAAGGAGCCGCTTCAGAAAAGTTCGGAATATTGCCAATGATAGTAGGCTCTACAATAGCTACCGGCGGAGCATTGCTCATAGGGGGTTCTTTAGGAATAACTATAGCGATATTTCTTGTATACTTTTGTCCTAAAGGACTAAAAATGCCGCTTACTCAACTTATAAGTTTGCTTGCAGGCATTCCAAGTGTTGTTTACGGTTATTTCGGGCTGAAACAAATTGTTCCTTTGCTTGCGAAAATTAGCCCTAACGGTAACGGTACAGGAATTTTGGCAGTTTCACTCGTGCTGGGAATAATGATATTGCCTACGGTAACCAGTTTGGCAAAAGACGGACTTTCATCTGTTCCGTCAAAATATTTCGAAGGGTCACTGGCGCTAGGTATGACCAAAGAACAAACCGTATTCAAAGTAATGGTTCCCGGGGCGTCTTCGGGAATAATGACGGCATTGGGACTCGGGATAGGCAGAGCGGTAGGCGAAACGATGGCTGTAATAATGGTAGCGGGAAATTCAGTTCAGTTTCCCAAGGGATTGTTTGAAGGTTTTATGACGCTCACGGGTAATATAGTCATGGATATGTCGTATGCTAGCGGTATTCATCGCAGTGCACTTGTTGCTACAGGTTTTGTATTGTTGATATTTATATTGATTCTCAACGGAATTCTTTATTATGTAAAAAGCGCAGGAAAAACTTGGGAAAAAGATGAACGCAGAAAGTTGAGACAACTAAAAAAGGCAGAAAGAAGAGCTCAAAAAACGCCTTGCAAAGTTGTAATGTTTTTCGATAGATTGAACGATAAATTTATTGCTTCGAATGAAAAAGTCAAAAGTAAATTAAAAGCTTGCCGTGACAGAGTAGCAGCCAAATTCGGTAAAGTTTTCAACAAGGACGGTGGGAACAGGACATATATCGCAAAAAACGGTTTATATAAGACGTTAAAATATATTTGCTGTGGATCAGTGATTATAATGTTGGCAGTAGTAGCTTATTTACTCATTTTCATATTTGTTAAAGGAATTGTAGCATTTAGAAAAATAGGAGTAATAAATTTCCTTTTCGGCAAAGCAGGATCTGGCAAAATATCCCTTGCACCAGCATTTGTCAGTACGGGCGCACTCATTTTGATCGCTTTGGCAATAGCACTTCCGATAGGTATATGTGCGGCTATTTACTTGGTAGAATATGCAGGAAAGAGCAATAAGTTTGTAAAAATAATAAGATTGTTTACTGATACTTTGTCAGGTATACCTTCGATTGTATTCGGACTTTTCGGAGTGATTGTTTTTAATGACGCGTTGGGACTTGGATATAGTTTGATGTCGGGCGGACTAACCTTGTCAATAATGATATTACCCACTGTAATACGCTCGGTGGAGGAAAGTCTTATGGCTGTTCCGCTTGCTTACCGTGAAGCGAGTTATGCGTTGGGCGCAGGTAAGGTACATACGGTATTCAGAATTGTTTTGCCGTCAGCCATGAAAGGCATACTCACAGCAACTATTTTAAGTATCGGTCGTATAGTAAGCGAATCGGCAGCACTTCTTCTTACAGCCGGTTCGGTAAGAAATATGCCAAAAGATATTATGTCTCCCGGCAGCAGTTTTGCCGTAATGATGTATATGTTTGTAAGTGAGGGACTTTATATGAATGAAGCCTATGCCACTGCGGTTGTACTCATTATTCTTGTCACGGTGATTAATATGCTGGTATTTGCTTTTACACCTAAAAAGGAGAAAATAAAATGAAAAAGAAAAAAGAAGTGGAAAAATTCGATTTATCGCAGGAAGCGATTAAGATAAATAATGTCAATCTCTATTATGGAGCATTTAAGGCTTTGAATAATATAAACATGAAAATATCTCAAGGAGAAATAACAGCTTTTATAGGTCCGTCCGGATGCGGAAAGTCTACGCTTCTTAAATGTCTAAACCGCATGAACGATCTTGTCGATGGATGTAAAATCGAGGGTAAATTCGAGATAGGCGGACAGGATATATATGCTCCTAAATTTTCCTTACAGATGTTGAGAAAAAATGTCGGAATGGTTTTTCAAAAACCTAACCCTTTTCCTATGAGTGTGTATGATAATATAGCTTACGCTCCGAGGCTTTACGGTATAAGGGATAAAACTTCGCTTGATGAAATAGTAGAGAAATCTCTTACGGGTGCTGCAATGTGGGAGGAATTGAAAGATTGTCTCAATAAATCAGCTTTAGCATTATCAGGAGGACAACAGCAGAGATTGTGCATAGCTAGAGCTTTGTCGGTTGAACCGCAGATATTGCTTATGGATGAGCCTACAAGCGCACTTGATCCTATTTCTACTGCAAAAATCGAAGAGTTGTGCAGTCAGTTGAAACAAAACGTAACAATAGTCATGGTGACTCACAATATGCAACAAGCAGCAAGAATTTCAGATAAAACAGGATTTTTTCTGTTGGGAGAATTAATAGAATTCGATGATACGGAAAAGATATTTTCAGCACCGTCAAAAGAACAAACCGAACGCTACATCACAGGAAGATTCGGTTGATAATAAGGAGGAAAAATGGAATATTCACTTGATAGTAATATTGAAAAATTAAAAAGCGATTTCAAAAAAATGTGCGAGACCGTTATGGAAATGCTTCGTGGTACAGATATACTGATATTAAAGTCAGACAAAGAAAGCGCAATGCAAATAATAAAATCAGATAAACTTGTTGACGATGCCGAAATGGATATCGAACACGGTTGCATGCGTTTGCTTTTGAGAAATCAACCTTTTGCTCGAGACTTTAGGGAAATATCATGTATTCTAAAGGCAATAACCGATATCGAAAGAATAGGCGATCAAGCTTCCGATATTGCAAATATTACACTTTCGTTGGATTGCGCAAAATTATCGACAAAGAATATAGTCAAAATGTCATCGTTGGCGTTAAAGATGGTTAAAGACTCAATTGAATCACTCATAAACGAGGATACGTCGTTGGCGGAAAAGACAGAAAAACTTGATGATGAAATGGACTTGTTATTTACACTTTCGTGTGATGAGATTGTTGAGACTATAAAAAAAGACCCTGATAAAGCAAATCAGGCTGCGCAATTGCTTATGATTGCAAAATATTATGAGCGCATAGGCGATCATGCCGTAAATATATGCGAGTGGACGGAATTTGAGAATAAAGGAATAAGAAACAAGTTTCAATAGGGTATTGCATAAAAATTTCTAATTTTTACGCAATACAAATTGTTATACGGTGTTGTAATAAGTTAAAATATAAGGCATGTGAGGTTTTGGTAATTTAGCTTAATCTCGATTCGTAGGCAAACGGCTTGCAGAGCGTTGATATTTACCAGGGGTGTGCATACACTATCAGTATAAGTTTATCGGGCATATAAACAAAGTAAATTAATTCTGGAGCGTCGAGCCAATAATAGGGCTTTTCGAAGTCTGCAATATAGTCTTCAGAAAGCTCTTCTATTATCCAATCGGGAACATCAAAATCGCTTTCAAATTCTTTATCAGGTTCTTTAGAAAACGAAGTTTGTTCAAGCCATTCGGAAGGCTCGGAATCAAACTTAAAAACATAATATCCTGAAAGTCGCCCGGGGACAGGGAAAAATACATCTTTATTTTCATAACGATATAACATTTTCGAGTTTTCGGGGATTTCGATATCGGTATTGGCTTTTATCCATCTTCTGGCGCTATTTTCTTTTCTCCCCAAATCTGGAATTCCAAAAAATACAAACAGAACCGTAAAAACAAGGATTGCAATAATAATGAGGGCTATGACGAAACTCAATATTCTCTTTTTTGTTTTTTGCATTTTCACTCCTGTATTTTAATTGTATCGTTATATAACATTTCTAATGCCTTGCCCCTAAAGTTGCATTTTACCAAGGTTGTGCAAACACCATAAGCATCATTCTGTCGGGTTGATATGCAAAATAATATAAATCCGGAGCCTTTAGCCAATAATATGTATCTGTAAAATCGGGAACATATTCAGTAGATATCTCCGTCTGTATTGATTCAGGAACAAATTTATTTATTACTTCTTCAAAATCTTCATTGGCTTCATTTGAGAATTTATTTTCTTCAAGCCATTCTGTCGGCTCATTTTCTAACTTGAATACATAGTATTCAACTGCTCTTCCCGGAGACCAACCATGATCTCCATTGTACTCAAATACCAACTGAAAGTCTTGAGGAATGGCTATTTCTGTATTATATTCTATCCATCCTTGAGTATTTTGGAGCAAACTTGCAGAAAATTTAATGCCATAATAAACAGCTAATCCGAAAAAGATTCTTATAAAGCTGACAATTAATGCTAATAAAATTAAGAAAAAGATAAGGACTCCGCTTCTTTTCTTTGTTAGTTGCATATTTTTCTCCTTACATTACCTATTCCGTTTATGCTCGCAAACCGTTTTATTATTGTCCTGTTGTATCGTCGTTATTATCGGAATATTCTAAAATATCGCCCGGTTGACACTCCAATACTTCGCATATTTTGTTGAGAGTCGATAATTTGATGGCTTTCACTTTACCGTTTTTCAACAGGGAAATATTTGCCATAGTCAAACCGACTCTTTCAGTCAATTCCGTAACGCTCATTTTGCGTTTTGCCAACATAACATCAATATTTATAATTATCATACTGTACCGTCGCTCATCTCTTGTAATTCTGCTGCTTTTGCAATGTAATATGAAAGTACTGACAGGAATATGGATAAAACCAATCCGCCTATAATGAGAAAGAAATATATTATTGCGAAATCGTTTATTCCCAATAGCAAAAAGATAATATTGCCTATAAAGAATACCCCTAAATCTATCAATAAGATAAGTGCGCAGAGTTTTATCAATTTTGCGACTTGACATGTAAAAAGTCGCTCCGTCTTTATGTATGCAGAAATTTTCCATGCGATTATTAAGATTGCAAAGCAGGGTATAGACGTTGCCCAGTAGAAGGAAACCAGCCCCCAACTTTGCGCCGTTGTCAATTCTGATAATTCAGAACTTATCAAACCTATTCTTATCAACGAAAAACTATACGGATACCACAATGCGCAAACCGTTAGGCCGCACAATGCGATAACTACGATAGAAAGACGTACCCAAAAAAATAATGATTTTGTCGTCATATAACATCTCCTTAATGGATTCTATCTCGATTATAATATACCGACAGGGAAATGTCAATAAATTTTTATCGAGTTACGATAAATTTTTATTGTAAAAGTTTCAATATCAATATTGAATAGTGTCGTATTATTTGACACAAAAGCGGTGTGCCGAAAACTGACATTAAAAAATAGAGGTTTTGGAACCTCTATTTTATTGGCGTCCACTGGCAACGTGCAAATTAAACATAATATAAATAGTACCGACAATAGGTTATATCTATGATATAGACCTATTCGTTTGGTCGGTAGGCGAGCGACTGATATATAAAGCCGAGTATTTTGAATAAAAAAATACTCGCTACCTTTATCGGGCAGCGAGACTGGTGGAAACTATAGGGCTCGCAAGGAGCATAGCGACGGCTTAGTGAGCTAGCGGAGCGGAGAAGGCGAACGTCACGTTATTTCGGACTGCCACATTATTTGACACTAAAGCGGTGTGCCGAAAACTGGCATTAAAAAATAGAGGTTTTGAAACCTCTATTTTATTGGCGTCCACTGGCAACGTGTAAATTAAACATATTATAAATAGTACCGACAATAGGTTATATCTATGATATAAACCTATTCGTTTGGTCGGTAGGCGAGCGACTGATATATAAAGCCGAGTATTTGAATAAAAAAATACTCGCTACCTTTATCGGGCAGCGAGACTGGTGGAAACTATAGGGCTCGCAAGGAGCATAGCGACGGCTTAGTGAGCTAGCGGAGCGGAGAAGGCGAACGTCACGTTATTTCGGACTGCCACATTATTTGACACTAAAGCGGTGTGCCGAAAACAGGCAATAAAAAATAGAGGTTTTAGAACCTCTATTTTATTGGCGTCCACTGGCAACGCCGCTACATGGTGGAAACTATAGGGCTCGAACCTATGACCCTCTGCTTGTAAGGCAGATGCTCTCCCAGCTGAGCTAAGCTTCCTTATTGCTTTATGATTTTAGCACAACACAATTTGCTTGTCAAACGATTTTTTGAATTTTATTGACAGTATGAAAAATTTTTAATAAACTATACTTACAATGAGGTAAAATTATGATAAAAGCATTTGTGTGTTCGATTGTGGTTTTTTTGGTAATTATATTGATTCTCATATGTGTAGGGTATTGGCTTTTCAATGTCGCTACGCTTAACAAGCTCGGTTATGCAGATACTCCGTTAGGGGAAATCGAACAGCCCAACGGCTCGGTAGTTGAAGTAACGCCAAGAGGTCTCGGCATAGAGGATATGACTCTCAAAGAACTTTTGAATTGGTTTAAGAGCAAAACGCAGGATAATAATTGATAATAAGAAAAAGGACGTCACGACGTCCTTTTTTTTATAGAAATTTATTTTATATATTTTTTGAGCTTATCTATGAGGTATGGCAAAAATTTTTCAAATTTAAGCCCGTACCAGTGGTATGAGTCTTTTGCAGTTTCCTCTACGGCTTTTTGAGTAAAATCGGTAGCAAGAGAGATGCTGTCTTTTATCGTTAAACCTTTTGCGAGTGCTCCGACTGTCACGGAAGAAAATACATCGCCTGCACCGTAAAATTTTCCTTGAATTTTTGTTGTTTTAAGTTTTGTTACTTTGCCTTTTTCTCCGAGAATGATAAAAATTTCATTGCCTTGTTCCACTCCCGTAACGGCAAAATTTGAGATGCCTGTTAAAAAGAGTTTGTCGCAAAGCGTAGTCAAAAATTGATCGTCGGGAGAATCGATTTGCTTGACTGATGCAATCATACACGCTTCTGTATAATTGGGAAGGCAAAGATAACTCTTCTTGCATAGCTTACTTATTGCGCCTACATAGTCTGTAGAAATTCCGCTATAAAGTTCGCCGCTTTCAGCCATAGCAGGATCGACTATGAGTCTGGATTCGGGAAAAAGATCTATTATTGATTCCACGTCGCAAACCGTTTTGGTTTTTCCCAGATATCCTGTATAAATCAAATCGAAATTTTGATTATATTTTTTTATGTGATTTGCGGCAGGCAAAAGGCTTTCGCTCAAGTCGTTGTATATGTAATCTTCAAATTCGCTTGTGTGCGTAGAAAGTACGGCGACGGGCAATGCGACGGTTTCGCTTCCCATAGCGGATATGACGGGTAGCGCAACGGATACGGAACATTGTCCGAATGACGAAAAGTCTTGTATTGTCAATACTTTGGTATCTTGCATCGCATTTTCCTTGTATCAAAGAGTATTTTTATCTGAATCGTCGTTATTATTATTTTCGTCTGCGCCGTCTGAAAGGCTTTCTTTATCCGAACCGTTCAGATTTTTGCTTACGTTTTCGTCGCTTGATGTCTCCGATTGGCTGCTATCGGCATTGTGTCCGTTGTATACTTTTGTAAGCACGGGTTTAAGTCTTAAAACATACAACAGCAGTGCAGAAAGAAGTGCGGATATGGTGCCTTGAAGAATATTCCAAGGCAGATTTATTATGCCTCCGCTCCATTTTCCTTCGGCAAGCAAAAGACCTTCGGCAAGGAAATATCCGCCTGCCATGATTAAGCCCCCGAGAATATTTCCGAGTGCAACAAAAAGTGATTCGAGATGCCTTGCTCCGTGAAGTTTATTGCAGAACTTTGCTGCCGCTTTTGCTATCAGTCCCGCAACGAGTCCTTCTAGTGCCTTTACGATCATAGTGAAAGGGACGTATGCGAAATATCCAAGAATAACGTCGCCCAAGCACGCTCCGATTGCTCCGGTAATCATACCTGAAAGCGGTCCCAGAACAATCGACGCTATAAATATAGCGACGTCGCCGAAGTTGTAGTATCCGCCGCCGGGAAGCGCTATGCTTATAAGCGTGAATACCGTTGTCATTGCAGTCGTCAATGCCGTGAATACGACAAGTCTTGTGCGTTTTTTCATACATGCTCCTTAAAGATTTATTGCAAAAATACAAGAGCATAAAAAAACTTCCTCCGAAGGGAAGAAGTTGCATAATACGAATGCCGATGACAATTTCGGCTATATTATACTCTTTCCCATTCTGACTTTACAGGCGGTTACGGAATCTCACCGTATCGGCTGTTGGGGCTGTTGGACTCGTTCATTCAAAGATGACATTACCACCGGTCAGCTTAACGCTTGCCCAAAGATGTATTTTTTGCTTGACAATATTCTAGCACTGCCAGACAGAATTGTCAAGAGTTTATTTTTTAGGATGTTTCCCCGAATGCAGGCGGTCTTTGTATTTTCTGTTTTTAGCACGGATATCTTCTACAATTTTATAATATACGTTGAACGCCAGAAATTTTGCGCCCTTGGAATTGAAGTGTACGAGATCGGGGGAGTATAAATCTTCTCTCGACTTTGTCAATTCGTGTATATCTATATAGGGAATTTTGTTTTCTGTTAGGACTTTGCGTTGTATATCTACAATTTGTTCGAGAATATTGAGGTTGATATCCAATAGTTTTTTATCCCAGAAAACTTGCGGACAAGTCATTGCGATTATACAGGGCTTGTTTGGAAAGCTTTTGAAAAAATTCAGAAGTCTTTTGTACTCCTTTTCAAAGGTTTTGGCGTCTGTCCAATTGTGTTCTCTCGAATCGTTTGTGCCGAGCATAAAGATTATATAATCGGGGCGGTAATCCTCGAGCAGGGCGACAACATCCTCTTTTGCCCAATATTTGTCGCAATAAGGATTGACGGTATGTCCTGCAAATCCCATGTTGAGTACGTTGTAGTCTTCTCCGAAAATTCTTTGCAGTCGTGAAGGGTAGCAATCTCTTTTGCGTTTTAACAGAGTTGTGCCGTATGTCAGGCTGTCTCCTACGCAAGCGATTTTTATTCCTCTAAACTTATTGTCTATAGAAGGTAATTTTGCCATAATTTCTCCCAATGGTTCTATTGGTTCAATTATAACATACAAAAATCGCAATTTGTAAATTTTTAATAAAAAACTTACAAAATAATCTTTTTTATTATCAATTTGGGGTAATAAATCAATTGACTTGACATTTTTTTAGCGTTTGGATAATCTTATTATATAGATTTTAATTTGCACCCATAGCCTAATTGGATCAAGCATCACCCTCCGACGGTGAAGTTATGTGTTCGAGTCACATTGGGTGCGCCAAAAGCCTGCTTTTATGCGGGCTTTTATTTGTTTAAGCCACATTGTTTTTGCAGATTATACATGAAGTCGGTATTGAAACCTGCTAAATTACATGTTATAATTACAAAAAGGAGATATTTATGGGATTCAATGAAATTTTAATTCTCTGTATAATGTGTACAATCGGCGTGTTTTTATATGCGATAGGCATTATGATGCTTTGCGGCAAGGGCGGAATACTTGTTGCTGGTTATCATTACGAGCCGAAGACGGAGAGGGCGAAAAAGTATCACAAGAAGATAATGCGAGTCATAGGATGCTGGTATCTTGCTTTGGTAACGCTTATATTCGGTTGCATAATATTCGCTGTTTATTCTTCAAAAGTCGGACAAATAGTTTGCGGCGTACTTGCGGGGGTAGTTCTTATTGCAATGATTGTACATCTCAATTGCAGTCCTAAAATGCTCGAACTTATGAGAAAAGAACGTGACGATTACAGCGAAGACGTCAGAATCCACGAAAGCGAAGACGATTACGAGGTGCACGAGAGTGCGGATAATTATGAGGTGCATGCTAGTGAAAGCGTACCCGAATATCATAATTGCCCTACGGAAGAAGAAAGTTCGGCTGCAATCAAAGAAGAAATGTCCGGGAAAAAGAAAAAGACAGCTAACAAGAATGACACGGACGATATGAGTAAAAACTGAAAAAGTCCGACAAAAAAATGTGGTTGTCGCAACGGTAAAACGGAAGATGAAAATCTATTTGCAGTGTTATCTGATAACATATATAGGATAAAATAATAATTTAAAATATGAATTCAGGGAGAAAATATGAATAAATATTTGAAGATAACGTTTTGTGTTTTATTGTTGATAGCGCTAACGGTTTGCACAGTTGCTTGCGAAAGCGGTAGCGGCAAAGAGGTCGATATTTTGTCAAAATATAATTTTTCGGCAGATAATATCGTCGAGATAGGGTATGCCAAAGGAATCAATTCCGACGGCGGAACAGTCTACGGCAACATGACGGTAAAATGCGTCAAGGAAGGCGACGGAAGAATAGAGGAACTTGCAAAAGCGTGGCAGACTTTGCAGGAAGATGCGGTGTTTATAGACAAGCACAAAAATCTAGACCCTATGTCTACAAAAAGCGAGGCATATTACGTGTGCGTTTTTAAGGACGGTTCATTTGTGCGTTTGGGATATTACGGCGGCAACTTTTTGCACAACGGCGGCGAATATACGATAGAGAATAAAGAAGTTTTCGACACGTTCAGCGCAGCGATAGCAAACGCTTTGAAAGACGTCGAATACAACGAGACGCCTGCATTTGCAGAATAACTCACAGCGTCGATCGAATTTTGAGAATCGCAAAAATAAAAGGAAGTCTTTATTGTACGGGGACTTCCTTTTTATATGCGTTTGCTTGCAAGACTTAATCTGATATGATAAAATAAAATCTATGAAAAAGAGAGTAGTAGTAGGAATGAGCGGAGGAGTTGACTCCTCATTGTCGGCGTTGCTTCTCAAGGAGCAAGGCTATGAAGTCGTCGGACTTTTTATGCGCAACTGGCACGAAAAGGACGATGGTGGATGTTGTACTGCGGACGAGGATTTTTACGACGTGCGTGCGGTGTGCAACGATATAGGTATCCCCTATTACAGCGTGGATTTTGCCGATCAATACTATGAGAGAGTTTTCAAACATTTTGTAGAGGAATACAAAAAAGGACGTACTCCCAATCCCGACGTGCTTTGCAACAAAGAGATAAAATTCGCTCCTTTCGTCGAGCAGGCGCTTGCCATGGGAGCAGATTATATAGCCACTGGACACTATTGCAATGTGCGTCATGACGAAGACGGACTCAATTATCTTTTGAAAGCAAAAGATTCCAACAAAGATCAGACTTATTTTCTCAATCAACTGTCGTCAAAACAGCTTGACAAAGTGATTTTTCCCGTGGGAAATCTCGATAAAAGCGAGGTCAGAGCGCTTGCCGCAAAATTCGGTCTGTCAACAGCGGAGAAAAAAGACTCTACAGGTATTTGCTTTATCGGAGAGAGAAATTTCAGAAAGTTCTTAAGCGAGTACATACCTATGAAAGAGGGAGATATCAAGACTCTTGACGGAAAGGTAGTCGGCAGACATAACGGCGTATTTTATTATACGGTAGGACAGCGCAAAGGACTGGGAATAGGCGGAGGAGGAAACGGCGAAGCATGGTTTGTCGTATCCAAGGATGTGGAGAAAAACGTACTTTACGTATCGCAAGGCGATCAGTCTATGATATATCACTCCAATCTTTTATGCGAGAGTTTCAACTTTATCACAAAGTCGCCCGAGAAAAAAGAATTCGAGTGTACAGTCAGAATAAGACATCGTCAGCCCGAGCAAAAAGCCGTGGCAAAACTTACAGGCGGCGGCGTGGAGATAAACTTCGAAAAGCCGCAGCGTGCAATTGCCGAAGGTCAGTATGCAGTTGTGTATGACGGGGAGGTATGTTTAGGCGGCGGCGTAATAGATAAAAAATGGTAGTTATACTTCTTGATTAACGTCGGATTGCGACGCCGAAAGACGGAAATAAATCGGCTATTATATTCATTGGTTATACCATTGATTGCCGTATGTTTAAACAATCATTTATATCAAAAATGTCAATAAATGCCCTGAATAGGGCGTTTTTGGTATGAAAAACGCAATATATTGTGTAAAAATAAATAGCAAAAAGTTATTCTTAAATGTATTAAAAAAAGTTTTAGAAAAATTTGCAAAAAAGTGTTGACAACATAAAATTGATATGGTATGATATGTAGGCTGTCAGCGGAAAGCAGACAGCGGAGCACCTTAAAAACTAAACAGAAGGTTGAAGTAGAGAAGGCGAATTTGAGAGATTAAATTTGTAAAAAACTATTTCAAACTAAGCAAAGTGTACAAATTAAACACTAAATGCAAAGTCAATTGTTTGAAAGAGTTAGAGATTGAACTTAAGAGTTTGATCCTGGCTCAGGACGAAC
>CALWBV010000007.1 GCA_944376205.1 uncultured Christensenellaceae bacterium | reverse complement strand
AATTTCGTTCAACGATGATGCCGAAGTAATCAACGGCAAAAAATAATACGAACCCGTTTTCAGAGTTCGTATTATTCACTAATGGCGGAAGCGGAGGGATTCGTAAGGAGCGAAGCGACGGAATAGCGAGCTAGCGGAGTGGAAGATGCGAGCGTCACAAATTCGGTATCCCGAGGTGAAGAGAACGAGGCAGTTGCCAAGAAGTAAAACAAAAAAAGGCGAGAGGTTTTCTCTCGTCTTTTTTGTTTGTATATAGGCAAACTGCCTTGATGTGGCGGAAGCGGAGGGATTCGAACCCCCGTGGGCTTGCACCCAAACGGTTTTCAAGACCGCCTCGTTATGACCACTTCGATACGCTTCCGTATGCGGGTAGCTTTGTTACCCGCTAATATTATATTAAAATTTTCAATAAAAGTCAAACGGATATTTTATTTCAGAGGTCTTCGTCCTCGTCGGATTCTTCTTCGTCCTCTTCGTCGTCGAGATCTGAAGTATCTACGTCGTCGATGTCATAGTTGAAATCGTCATCGATGTCGTCTGCGGAATTAACTTCTTCGTCCTCTTCGTCCTCTTCCTCGTCTTCGCTGAAGTCTCCGGCAGAGAAGTCATCCTGATCGTCAAAGGCGTCATCGTACATATCGAGTTTTTCGCCCTCGTCTATTTCGTCAAAAGAAATTTCCTTGTTATCTTCGTCTTCGTCGCTTGTCGAAGGAGTTTCTTCGCCTTCGAACATATCTCCCATATCGTCTTCTTGAGATTTCTTCGCACGGCATTCTGCGCACATTTTTTCGCCGTTTTCAAGATAGTTGATATGGCAGTAAGGACAAATCATTTCGTCTTCTTCGTCGTCCTCGAGCAAGCTGAAACCTTCCATACCGAGTTCTGCTTTGCAGACGTCGCAATATTCTTCTTCCTCTTTTATCCAGTTGAGTTCACATCTGGGGCACTTGATATATTTTCCCATAAACATCTCCTTATCTTGCAAAAAGAAAGTATATATTCAATGTCTAGTATTATATGCACAAAAAGGCAATTTGTAAATAGTTTTTGCAAAAAAAATAAAAAATTTTTATCGTAATATATCTTTTCAGATGAGCGTGCGCCGATAAAGAAGATTTTTGGCATAAAATCTTCAAATGAAATTCAGGGCGGACAAATTGAATTTTTAGTTGTATTTTATAATATAAAAAAGGCAAAGCGTTTTGCTTTGCCAAGTGTGGAGTATATATTTTTAAGCGCCTTCCATTATCATTTTGTCCGCAAGAAGTGCTATAAATTCGCCGTTGGTAGGCTTGTCGTTTGCCGTATAAATCTTAAGACCGAATATATTGTTGATATTTTCGATACGACCTCTGTTCCAAGCGACTTCGATAGCATGTCTTATGGCACGTTCTACCTTTGAGGGGGAAGTATTGAATTTTGCAGCAATCGACGGATAAAGTTTTTTGGTGATGCTGTTGATTATTTCGGGAGTTTCGATTGCCATTTTGATGGCTTCTCTCAAAAATTGATAGCCCTTGATGTGTGCGGGAATTCCTACGGATATGAAGATATTTGCGAGTTTTTCGTCGAGGTTACGCTGCGAGCGTTTTATTGCCTGTCTGACGAATCTGTCGTCGGGAGTTTCGTCTGACTTACGGGGAGCTTCGGAGCCGAATTCTTTGACTCTGTCTTTGAGCATGAGCATATTGACAGGCTTGACGAGATAATAACTTGCACCGAGAGAAACGGCTTTGTTTATGAAGTTTTCGCCCGTGAGTTGAGATACTACGATAAAGTTGGGGCGCTTGGGCATCTTTTTGTAATCGAGGTTGGCAAGCACGCCGAAACCGTCGACTTCGGGCATAACCAGATCGAGGATAACCACGTCGGGATTGTAACTTTCTATCTTATGTATAGCTTCGAGTCCGTCGTGTGCCGAACCGATAACTTCCACTTCTTCATCCGTAAGGTAAGTTTGTTTGACGTTGTTGATAAAATCGTCGTTGTCATCAACAACCAAAAGCTTAATTTTTTTCATATAATCCTCCGCTGAATTTTTTGAGCATATTTATTTTATTATGCCGCAAAAATTCTTTCAATGCAGAGTGTTGTCAAATAGTGTCGAATTAGTAAATATTTTGTAAAATCAATCGTAAAACTAATTTTATTTTTACTAAAAATCGCTTTTCTAATCGAAAATCGTGTGGTAAAATATAACCGTTATGGAAAATTTGATGGAAAATAAAGAAAAAATGCAGATAAAAGATATTCTTAAGACTTTGCGCACTCAAGCGAAGATTTCGCAGAAACAACTTGCCGACGCATTGGGCATAGGGCAGGCGACGGTATGCCAGTGGGAAAAGGGAACTTCCAAGCCGACTTGCGACGCCATAATAGCACTCAGTGCGTATTACAACGTAAGCGCAGATTTTATTTTGGGAATAGATGACGACGATATGGGATTGAGCAAGATGGAGGAAGCGTGTCTGGGGCTTTTCAGCGGCTTGCCGGACAACCAACAAGAACTTATCGTAAGACTTATGCACAATCTTCACGGTTTGATTTAGAGTTTTAGCGTATAACGGTTGACAAAGCATATTGCTTTGGTCTAATATGCACTCGAAAGTTTTGAGAGGATTTTTATGCAAGAGTTCAAAGTTACGCTGATAATGGTGGGAATTATGTTGGCGTATGCCGTGCCCGGGTTTGTGCTTATCAAGACTAAAGCCGTAAAGCCCGAAAGCATATCGGCTTTTTCAAAGTTGCTCATGTTTGTGTGTCAGCCTGTACTCACGCTTTATTCGTTCAACAAGGCGGACTTTACAAAAGAGCTGGGCATCAACCTTTTGATTTTCTTTGTAATCATTACAGTTGTTCAGCTTGTGTTTATAGGCATATTTTGCCTTATTTTCAGAAAGAAAATGGATGACGTCAAATACCGTATTACAACCGTTGCGACAACGCTGTCCAACTGTTCGTTTTTGGGAGTACCTTTGCTTGAGGCGCTTTTCCCAAATTCTCCCAACGTAGCGGTATATTCGATGATGTACTTTTTGTCAATGAGCCTTTTGGGCTGGACTCTTGTTTCGGCGCTTATTACGAGGGACAAAAAACATATCAGCCTAAAAAAGATTCTTATCAATCCGGCAACGATTTCGATTGCAATCTCCTTGCCGTTTTTCTTTACGGGATTCAAGATCAGTGCGGACAACGGTTATTTTCTCGGACAAATCGAAAATATGATAATGATATTGAGCAAAATGACCACGCCTTTGTGTATGCTTGTCATGGGCATGAGACTTGCGACTGTCGAGTTCAAAAGCATTTTTACCAATCCGCTTTCCTATCTTGCCGTCGCAATAAACCAGTTTGTATTTCCTCTTGCCGTACTGGGCATATTGACGCTTTTGAGGGTTGACGACGAGCTTAAATGGTGTATGTACGTAATGTGCGCATGTCCCGTGGCATCCGTCGTGCAGAACTATGCCGAGATTTTGGGCGAAGGGCAGGACGTTGCGGCAAATACTGTGCTTTTAGGAACGATGTCGTCGATTGTGACGTTGCCATTAATGGCTCTCATCATATAGGCGACCTTGTATAAGGGCGCGCCTTTTCCTTTTATCTTCGACGCTCCTACTCAGTCACGTACAACAAGTACGCTCCTGTCGTAGTCGGTCTTGAAAAAGAAAAAATCACACTCTTCTCCAAGGTCGCACAAAGTGGGGGACCTGTCGTAGTCGGTCTTGAAAAAGAAAAAAACCACTACTTTCTCCAAGGTCGCACGAAGTAAATAATTAGCGGTCGAACGGAGAGTGTAAATAAAGGCTTGCCGACTTTATTTATAATTGCAATTTTGGTCAGAAAATAGCAATTGTGCGCAAAACACGTATATGCGTACATACGTATCGCAAGCGTGTACGCATTGGAATTGCTAATTTATACAATTTAAGCCTTATGTAAATTGTATAAATTATTTTATATTAATATATATTTAGATTTATATATAGAAAAACACGGCTTGCAAAGCGCAAACCGTGCTATTTTTTTTTGAGTGAATGTAAACTTTATATTTGGTTTCGCAAATATATATCAGCATAAAGCGCACATCAGACACGCTTATGCAAAATTCTGTCTTTATCTGTGATTTTTCGCAGCACTCTGCAAGGGTTGCCTACGGCTATAACGCCCTCGGGTATGTCTCTCGTAACCACGCTGCCGCTTCCGATCACGGAGCCTTTGCCTATGGTAACTCCGCCGTTGACTACGACGTTGCTTGCAAGCCATACGTCATCGCATATCGTGATAGGTTTTGCGTATTCGAGATCATAGTAGCCGTCGGGGAATTGTTGTACCGCTCTTTCTTCGGCGAGCAGGGGATGTACGGGAGTAGCGATGGTCACGTTGGGACCGAACATAACGTTGTCCCCTATATTGACGGGGCAAACGTCGAGAATAATGCAATTGTAATTAGCGAAAAAGTTTTCGCCGAGCGAAGTATTGCAGCCGTAATCGAATCTTACGCCTCTTTCGAAGTGAAAAAACTTTTTGTGACTTTTCAGAACGCCGTCAAGGATTGCACATCTCTTTTCTCCTTCGTTTTCGTCCGTGCGGTCGAAGTCACGGCATGCTTGTCTTACTTTTTCTCTCAATGCGGTAAGCTCGGAGTCGGTAGGGTTGTAGAGCATACCGGCAGTCATCTTTTCTCTTTCCGTCATAAATCTCCTTTCGCCTGTGTCGGCTACATCAATTTTAACAAGAAATATATTTTAAGTCAATATTCGCCGCACAAAATTATATACGTAATGCCAAAGACGCAACCTTATCCGCATTCAGATGTACAGTAAGAGAAAAGGGACGGGAGAAATAGGGGTTGACAAGTCAGTATTTTGGTGATATAATCGATTGAGGATACAAAAGTATCTTAAGTGCTGCCGATGTATGCCCCGTGCAATACAATGAGCGGCTTTTTTAATGCCGCCGAGGAGAGAAAAATGAATACAGACGTATTGATAATAGGTGCAGGTCCTGCGGGAATATTTACTGCGTTGGAGCTTATCAAAAAAAACAGTAAGAAAAATATCGTGATAGTGGAAAAGGGCGCCGCAATAGAAAAGAGAGCTTGCCCCAAGCACAAGACGGGACATTGCATGAGTTGCAAGAACTGCGCTATTACGACGGGATTTTCGGGTGCGGGAGCTTTTTCGGACGGAAAGCTTTCTTTGAGCAGTGACGTAGGCGGAGACTTGCCCGATCTCATAGGACACGATCTCGCTCAAAAAACCATAGAATATGCCGACAGCATATATCTCGAATTCGGTGCCGATACCAAAATCGAGGGTATTGCCGAACCCGACAAGATCAAGGAAATTCGCAAAAAGGCTATCAAGGCAGGCTTGAAACTCGTCGATTGCCCTATAAGACATCTCGGCACGGAAAAGGCGCAGCAGATTTATTATTCGATAGAAAAATTCCTGATTGAAAACGGAGTAGAGATTTTGTTCAACACCGAGTGTACAGACCTTGTTATCGAAGACAACGTTTGCAAGGGTGCGACAATCAACGTTAAAAACAAAATCGAGACCATATACGCAGATAAAGTAATCGTTGCAACCGGCAGACGAGGAGCCGACTGGTTGGAGACGACTTGCCGCAATCACAATATAGATCATCAACCCGGCACGGTAGATATCGGCGTAAGAGTGGAAGTCAGAAACGAGGTAATGGAAGAAGTCAACAAAGTGCTTTACGAGTCCAAACTCATAGGCTATCCCAATCCTTTCAAAAACAAGGTACGTACTTTCTGTCAGAACCCCGGCGGATTCGTAGCGCAGGAAAATTACGACAACAATCTTGCAGTGGTCAACGGCCATTCGTACAAGGACAAGAAGTCGTCCAACACCAATTTGGCTATACTCGTATCGCACAACTTCAGAGAACCCTTTAATCAGCCTATCGAGTATGCAAAGAAAGTGGGCGAACTGACGAATATGCTCGGTGCGGGACATATCATGGTTCAGAGATACGGCGACATACTCGACGGTAAGCGCACATGGCAAAAGGAACTTCAGCAATCCAACGTAAAGCCTACGCTCACGGACGCTATTGCGGGAGACATAACGTCGGCAATGCCTTACAGAGCGATGACTTGTATTCTCAACTTTATTCAGCAAGTAGATATGGTAGTGCCCGGTTTTGCAAGTACCGAAACCCTTCTTTATTCGCCTGAACTCAAGTTTTACAGCAACAAGATAAAGATGGACGAACATTTCAATACAAGCGTTAAAAACCTGCACTGTCTCGGAGACTCAACGGGTTGGACGAGAGGTCTTATGATGGCTTCGGTAATGGGCGTATTGATGGCAAGAGAAATCGTCGGAGAGAAGAGATAACGGAGGATTTTCTTGCGGGCAAAAATTTTAAGTCAACAGAACAGATATCTGTCGGCTGACGAAAAATATATTTGAGGAAATACAAAAACGGACTGCAAATCAATGCAGTCCGTTTTCGGTATAAGGGGAAAAGAAAAAGTATTAGGTGTTGTCATTGAGTTTGAGCATTACGCCGCCTTGCGCCGCCTGACATACGGGGCATATCGAGAAAGCTTCTTCGGAGCATGCCTCATATCCGCATTCGGGACACTTCCATTTGACGACTTCCTGTTTTTTATAGAGAGTACCGCTTTTCATCTGATTGTACAAATCGGCAAAAAGCATCTTGTGACAATTTTCGATTTTAGCGAGATTATCGAAAAGCCCTGCGATATCCTTGAAGCCTTCTTCCATAGCCGTCTTTGCAAATTCGGGATAAATTTTTGTGGCTTCGAAACCTTCGTCCTCTGCCGCAAGTCGCAAATTTTCAGTCAGATCCCACTTCTCCTTGAAAGGATAACCCGAACAGATTTTGATGTCGGCGATGCATTTATCGTCTGCGGACTGTATAAAACTGTACAAAAGTCTTGCGTGCGTAAATTCCTGATAAGCTACTTTGTCGATGATGTCGGCAAGAGCCTTATATCCTTCTTTTCTTGCGCCGTATTCTACGAATTCGTATCTGGTGCGAGCCTGACATTCTCCTGCGAAAGCGGCTGCCAAGTTAAAATAAGTTTTGCTGTCTTTAAGTTTCATATCACTACCTCCGATATGAATATTGCCCACAAAATCCTACTTTATTCACGGCATGCAGATTTTTTCGAAAATATTTTCCGATTGAGGTAATACGCATTGTTTCCCAGCGCAACCTTGCCGTAAGGTTTGACGGCGAGCGCTTGAGAAGTATAGTATATCGCCATGTCGATATTGCCCGACAAATAGTTGTTGAAACCCAACTGAACATAGGGAATATATGCCTGATAATCCGAGTTGACAAAAGAAAAGACGTTGTTTTCTTTTGCTTGGAGTGCGGCAAGGTAAAAATAATCGCTCAATTCGTATTTTCCCCATTGCTGAAGAACATATCCTATTTGACAGAGTATTGTAGGTGTGGGGAGCGTATAAGCGTATGTTGCCGAGATTTTTTCGAGCGCTTTATCGAAGCGACGTTGAGAAATGAGAATGTTCGACGAATTGATAAGACTCTGTATTTTATCCGCCATGAAAAAATCCTTTCTTGCGCCGTATTCTTCATACGTGGCGAGTGCTTGAGAATACATATTGTTGTAATACAGTTCATTGGCGTAGTAATAAAGATCTCTTGTCGAGAGGATCTCTCCGTCGGCTATAGCCTTTTGATAGATATTGAGATTGCGCAAAGGAAGGGAAGATTTTGTTTTTCTGTGTTCGACGGCAATGTCCTTTAAGACGACTTTGCCTTTGGGACATACGGCTTCGTGAACTTTTCCTTCAAAGCGGAATCCGCTTTTGTTTTTGAATATCCTCTCTCTGTAATAGCTGAATACAGGTTTGTCGGCTTCGTCGAAAGCCGTGACGTAAGGACACATTATCATATCTTCGTCGACGAGAGAATTTTTGAGGTTAAGAAATTCGAGGGAGTTTTTTTCACTGATAAAGTCGTCGGCGTCCAGCCACATAACGTAGTCGCACGTCGCTTTGGAAAGAGAATAATTTCTGGCAGAAGAAAAATCGACGAAAGGCGTAGTATATATTTTATCGGTAAATTTTTTAGCGACTTCTATTGTATTATCTTCGCTTCCCGTGTCGACTATTATTATCTCGTCGCAAAAGATTTTTGCCATGGACAGTATGCGTGCAAGCACGTCTTCTTCGTTTTTTACAATCATGCAAAGGCTTAATGTCATATATATCTCCTATATATTTTATTGCCGCAGAAGGTTTTGTGTGCGATAGGTATAAGCAAGAAAGTTTTTTTATGCATATTATGATACAGATGGCTATTGCCCGGGAGAAATATATGAACAGTAATTTTTATCAAAACAATAATTATATATGCAATTTAGGCAGTTACGGTTGGTATGCATGCAACGCGGTATGTCATCCCGCCGTGCGAGGGTACTGTCCGAAGGGCGCCACGGGCGCAACAGGAGCGACAGGTCCTACAGGCGCAACAGGAGCAACGGGAGCGACGGGACCTACAGGCCCTGCAGGTGCGGCAGGTACAGACGGCGCCACGGGTGCGACGGGGTGTACTGGTGCAACAGGATGTACGGGACCTACAGGACCGACGGGACCGACAGGTTGTAAGGGAGAAGACGGAAAATCCTTGGACAGCGAATTGTTTGCGGCAGAAAGCAGTGAGCCTTCAACTTATGACGAAAACGAAAATCTCCGTATGGACAAAAAGATATTCGACAAAGGAGAATGCGCCGAACTCTTATCGGACATGAGTCTTAATATCAAGAAGGGCGGACTCTATCAGCTTGCTTACAATGCGAGCGGAAGCAACCGTTGCCCCAACGCAAAATGCGGTATAGGAGTAACGGTCAACGATAAAGCTGTCGCAGGCGGCAAAGCCTACTTTGACGGCAATGAGGAGAATTCGGGGATTTCGCATACTTTTGTGGTCAGACTCAAAAGCGGAGATTTGCTGCGACTCGTAAATCTCAAAAAGGATTCGACCTTGGCGGCAGCAGTGACGCTTTTAAGGATAGCGGATTGCGATGAATAATTGCCAATGTAAATCGTGTAAATGCACATGCGTGTACGGTATAAATAAATCATAATGCGTTGTAAGGCGGCAGACTGTGTTTTGCCGCCTGAATTTTTAGGGCATGAAATTATAATTCTGACGAGTGACGTTAAAATACTTATAATAAATATGCCCGAGGCGGGTTAGAATTATTGCGGTCATGCATGACGACTCTTTGATTGAGTTGTACGGGCGAGATAACCGTTGAAATTTTTTATTCGCTATGATATAATGCCGTAGGAGGCTTGTATGAGTGTAAAAGAAGTTTTGCAAAAGAGTGAATTTTACGGCTTTCTTACCGATGAACAAAAAGAACTCATTATTTCGACGTCGAGAGAAGCCCTATTCAAAAAGGGTGAAAACGTACACCGTTCCGACGATAAATGCCTCGGCGTGATTTATATCGAAGAAGGACAACTGCGCGTGTATATGGTGTCTGACGACGGCAGGGAAGTTACGCTATACAGACTGTACGGGGGAGACGTGTGTATTTTGTCGGCGTCATGCGTTTTGGACGCAATTTCCTTTGACGTGTATATCGATGCCGAAGAAGATACGAGGGGAGTTGTTATAAGCGCCCAGACTTTTAAGAAAATCAAGAGTAAGAATATTTATCTCGAAAATTTTGCATACAAGCTTGCGACAGTAAGATTTTCCGACGTTATGTGGGCAATGCAGCAAATTCTCTTTATGGGCGCAGACAAACGTTTGTCGATTTTTCTCAATGACGAACTTGCAAAGACGGGTCATGATACTATAAAACTTACGCACGAGCAGATTGCAAAGTATATGGGATCGGCACGTGAAGTCGTTACGAGAATGCTCAAGTATTTTCAGACTGAAGGTATCGTCGAACTTAAAAGAGGCGAGTTGAGAGTCGTGGACAAACATAAACTCAAAAATATCATTGCCGGCAAATAATAAAATTCAGACATGAATGACACAAGCCGATTGCTGAATTATGCAATCGGCTTTTTTATCGGATTTACTCTATTATTTATACAATTTAAGACTTGGGTAAATTGTATAAATAACTTATATTACTATATATTTAGTATTATATATAAATAAACTTGTTTGTTTCGCTTGACGCTGTTTATGAATTTTTTGAAGCTTCTATGACAGAATAGAGATTGTATCCTCCGCTCAAATTATATACGTCATAACCGTTTTGAGAGAGAATGCGCGATGCGACGTAGCCTCTTTGTCCTACTTGGCAAGTGAGATATACGGGCTTGGATTTGTCGATAAGATGAAGATTCGCCCTCAATTCGTCAAGCGGAATATTGACAAATCCTCGGATGTGTCCCCTCTCGTATTCGTATTTGGTACGGGTATCGAGAAGCGTGACGTCGTCTCTTTTGAGTAACTTTTCAATATCCTCGCTATAAAAGTTTTTCACCTTGCCCGTAAGCAAATTTTCTATTGTGTAGCCTACCATGTTTACGGGATCTTTTGCCGAGCCGTAAGGAGGTGCATAGCACAAGTCGAGGTCGGTGAGATCGTAAGCCGTCATACCTGCCCTTATTGCCGTAGCGATAACGTCGCAACGCTTATCGACGCCTTCTCCGCCGACTATCTGCGCACCGAGTATTTTTCCGTCCTTTTTATCGAAAACAGTCTTTATCGACATGTATTCGGGGTTTGGATAATATGTGGCATGGTTAGGTGAAAAAGTATGACTTTTGCCGTAGTCTATACCTCGTTTTGAGGCTTCTCTTTCGCTCATGCCCGTGTATGCAACGGTCAGATCGAATATCTTGACTATTGCAGAACCTTGAGTGCCTTTATATTGGCTGGGAATGCCTGCAATATTGTCGGCGGCAATTCTGCCTTGTTTGTTTGCAGGTCCTGCAAGGGGTACGTATGCAGGATCTCCCGTGACGAAATCGTAAGTTTGAGCAACGTCGCCGACAGCGTATATGGAGGGATCGCTGGTACGCATGTGTTTATCCGTTTTGACGGCGCCTCTCAAGTTTACTTCCAGTCCTGCGTCTATTGCTATTTTGCTGTCGGGAGTAACCCCCAAAGCGAGAATAATCATATCAGTCTTTACGGTGATTCCGCTTGAAAGAGATACTTCGAGAATGTCTTTGCCGGGAATGATTTTTACGGGAACGCTATTGAATAAAAGTTTTACGTCGTGTGCTCTCAATTCGTTGTGGATAAAGCATGACGAATCGTAATCGAGGTGCGACATAACTCTGTCCGATCTTGTTGCAACGCTGACTTTTACTCCTGCGTTTACGAGGTTTTCCGTCATTTCCATACCTATAAATCCGCCGCCTACGACAAGTGCCGTATGTGGTTGACGAAGCGTTACGTAATCCTTGATTCTGTATGTGTCGGGAATATTTCGCAACGTGAAGATTCTTTCGTCGTCAAGGCTTTCGATTTGAGGAAGAGTAGGCGAAGCGCCTGTGGAAATTATCAGGTTGTCATAACTTTCTTCGTAAGTTCGATTGTTGAGAAGATCGTTGACCGTAACCGTTTTACGCTCTTTGTTTATTGCGGTAACTTCGTTGAAAACCCTTACGTCTACGTTGAAACGGGCAGAGAAACTTTCGGGAGTCTGCAAAGTCAGCGAGGATTTACGTTTGATTTCTCCGCCGATATAATACGGCAGTCCGCAGTTTGCAAATGAAATATATTCTCCTCTTTCAAAAATGACTATTTCCGCATGTTCGTCAAGACGTCTCAATCTGGCGGCGGCAGTGGCTCCTCCGGCTACTCCTCCGATGATCACGGTTTTAATATTTTTCATATATTCTCCTGAAGTGATAATTTTTTTTATAAAAATTTACAAATTTCGTTTTGCATATTGATTTTATTATTCACACCCTATATAATAAAATACAGAGGTATGTATGGACGCAGTTATTAAAAAGAAAAAAACAATGCTTGCGGTAGCAATTATTCTGACCGTCGGATTCCCTGTCGGCATAGTTATGACGGTTTTGTGTGCAATCAATAAGATATGGATATTGATGGCATTGGGAATCGTTCTCATAGTCGCCGGTTTTTACGGTGCACCCATATGTTGGGCAAGAATGGCCGATTACAATAAAAACATTGCTTTGTTGAGAGCGATCGAAGAACAAAATCTCTATACGGTTGCCGATTTGTCGACCTATCTGTCGCTCAACGAAAAGACCGTTGTAGCGCTTATACAGTCTTGTATAAGAAACGGATATTTGTCAAAATATCTCTTTGTCGACAACACTCGGTTGGAACTTATCAATTCCAGAAAGCAGGAATTGCACAAGTTTTCCTTCAAATGCGTCAATTGCGGCGCACAGGTCTATGCAGAGGCGCAAGCTTCTACAGCTCAATGCGAATATTGCGGAAAACTCTATTCCGAATCCGACAAAGTCTTCAGAGACGCTATCAATCACAAATAAGCTTTACATCCAAGTTATACACGGCAGAAAATCTGCCGTGTATTTTTTAGGGTAATATGTTCAGTTAAGGTTGAGCATGGAGAGTATTTTGGATTTAGGTTGTACGCCTACGGTCTGTGCGACGATTTTTTTGTCTTTAATTACTGTCAGCATAGGAATACTCGTTACGCCGAAAGCGCTTGCAAGTTCCATCTCTTTGTCGACGTTGACTTTGCATACTTTTACTGAATCGTATTCTTCTGCGATTTCGTCCACTGTGGGTGAAAGCATTCTGCAAGGGCCGCACCATGTTGCCCAGAAATCTATAAGCACGGGTTTGTCGCTGTTCAATACCTCGTCGTCGAAGTTGTCTTTTGTAAGTTCTGTTATTGCCATAAAACTTGTCTCCTTTAAGTTTTTTACACTGTCATTATATACCATTTTTCCATATTTTTCCGTAACTCAATCACAATATCAGTATATTTTGTAGAAAAGTTTGAAAATTCTTCAGTTATCAAGGAAAAAATTACATTGTTGCAATTTGCAATTAAATATGTTATATTGAATATGAAGTTATAAGGAGCGAATATGATAAGAAAATATAATGCGGAAGACAGAAACGAAGTACTTGCTATGATGAATGAATTTTATTCTTCACCGGCAGTAGAACATCCTATACCTCAAAAAAATATGGAAAATACGCTTGACGAAGCTCAAGCGGGAAGCCCTTATCTCGACTTGTTTATACTTGTATGCGACGGCAAAACCGCAGGCTACGGTCTCACGGCATACACATACAGCAACGAGGCCGGAGGCAGGGTCGTATGGATAGAAGAAGTGTTTATCAAAGGCGAGTTCAGAGGTAAGGGACTCGGCGGAGAATTCATTCGTTTTGTCAAGGAGAAACTCGGCGCTTTTGCCCGAATAAGGCTTGAAGTCGAAGATTCCAACGAAGGTGCCATAAGGCTTTACAAGAGAGAAGGATTTTCGCCTTTAGGTTACAGTCAGTATATGATAGAGAATTAATTATGCAGAATTTGCATAAAATCTGGACAATTAACATAAAAATACTCTTGAAAAAATCCCAAAGCATATGCTAAAATATAATCGATACAAATAAATGTGTCAATTCGTTTAAGGAGGGAAAATATGCGTTGCGAAAATTGCGGCAGCATTGTTGACGACAGAGACGTTTATTGCGGCAACTGCGGCCACAGAATAGAAAGAAAAGTGGAAGTCATAGACCATACGCACGATAACGACGAATTCGAAGATCTTGCTCATGAAAATAAATATGAGCAAACAAGCTATGTAAATAGCAATACCTCGAGTGACGATATAAATAAATTTTCATCGGAGAGGAACAACAGATACGGTACTTCAAACAACGACGTGCCGCCCAGATATAAGATGAAATTGAGCAATTCCAGCGCCACGTTCGCACTCGTATGCGGTATTTTGTCTATACTCGGAGTGTTCACGCTTATCACGGCGATCATCGGTCTCAATATGGCGAATAAGGGACTGCAACTTGCAGCTACGGGCGAATACGAGGGCGAAAGTAACGCCAGAGTAGGTAAGATTCTGTCTATAATAGGTCTTGTATTCGGCTTGATTCAGATTTTTATAATAATTATATCGATTGCATTGCCTATTATAGGTGCCGCGGCACAAAATTAGAGTTAATCATAAAAGTCCTTTCTCTTCAGAAGGGACTTTTTTTATAAAGTTGCGAGCGTGTATATAGTATTTATTGATTTGTTCAAAAAAAGCAATAATATCACGTATTGTTTGAAAGCTTGCGATATGTTAAAATAGAGTCAGTCGCTTTAAGTTGTATTTTTAGGAGAGAAAATCATGAAAATTTTATGCATTGCCTTAATTGCTGTAATAGTAAGCGTAAGCATTCTGGGATTGTGCGCATGCAGTAAAATAAATATAAAAGATTATCCTCCTACTGCCACGTCTTTCAAATATACGATTGACGAAAGCATTGCTTTTTGTACGATGGAAAGTGCGCCTTTATTCAATCCCGACAGGGGATTCAGAGGAGAGACTTATATCACTCTCGGCAGAGACGAAGCTTATCCGGGCAGCGGCGAGCCTTATATTCAAAAACTCGACGAACAGCTTACCCGTCACGGCGAACAGGATATAAAAATATTGCAGGTTTACGTTTATCTTATAGAGTATTGCAACAGCGATATTCCTTCTAATGCATTTGAGCAACTCAAGGAATATTTTGAGTATATCGAAAGCAAAGACGTAGAGATACTTTTGCGTTTTGCTTACGAGACTACCGAAGGACAAAAAGAGGGCCCCAGAACACGTGATATCGAGAGACATTGCAGTCAACTCAAGGCGTTTTTCCAAGATAACACGCAGTTGTTCAACGATGTGGTCTACGCCGTACAAATGGGCATGATAGGACTTTGGGGAGAGGGACACGGCAGTGTCCACAGACACAGTGTAAGACGAGTTGCAAAGGCGGTTGCGGATATGGTTCCGGAAGGCGTTCCTATAATGGTGCGTACGCCCGAAATGCTCACGCAAGTCCCTGACGACTTGGAGTACAGATTCGGCTTGCATGACGATTTTCTTGTGGGATACGATCACGAATGGGGTATGATGGATTGGAATGACAGCGAATATCCCAAGCTTCTCAATAAATGCAAATATACGCTTACTGACGGCGAATTGCCATGGGGCAGAGCGGGAGTAGAGACGGATATCAAAGGCATAGTTAAACAATGTGCAGGATACGGACTTACCACATTGTCAATCGAGCACAATTACAATGAGGACGAAGGAAAAAAGTATGTTCTCGAGCAGGCGAAAGAGGTATGGTTGGACGAGACTTATCTGCAAGAAAACGATCTTCCTTACAACCCTTATTTGCTCAAAGAAGGAAAAATAAGCGCTTTCGATTATCTCAAATATCATCTCGGATATCAACTTGCAGCGTCAAATCTTAAGATAGAAAGCGGCAAGGCAAGTTTTATGCTTACGAATTTCGGCTTTGCTTCTCCTTATTATTGCGATATGAAAATTTACGTAGACGGTAAAGAAGTGCAACCCGACAGCGAATTTTCGGCTCTCGATCTCGTGCAATTCGGACAGCAGATTTATTCTTTCGATTATAACGGCGGAAGCATAGAAGTGGAAATTTTCAATACGCGCGACGGCGGGAAATTAAGACTTTTCAACGATGTGGAGTTCACGGGCGGCAAAAACGTCATTTCCAGGGGTTGAAAAAACCTTTGGAATGTACTATAATAAAATTACTTTAAGACAAAAAAATACTAGGGGGATGTATGAACGTTATTCCTAAACCTTTGCATTACGTGGTTAAAGAACACGCAATAAAATTCGGCAAAGCCACTAAAATCAGCGGAGATTTTCCGTCTGCGGCGGCATTTGCCAAAAAGTTTTTAAGCAATATTGACGGCGGAGAGGGAACTTTTATAAAATTTTCTGCCGACGAACATGTTCCTGCCGAGGGATATGTTATTATCAGCGATAAGTCGGGAAACGGAGTTACGGTAAGCGCAAGCGGAGAGGCGGGAGCCTATTATGCGCTGATGACTCTCGAGCAGCTTATCGGCAACGGCAATGCCGTGCATTGCAGCGACATTCAGGACAAACCCCAATACGCTCACAGAGGTTTTATGCTTGACTGTGCTAGACACTTCTGGACTGTCGATAAGATAAAAGAGATAATCGAGATAATGTCGCACCTCAAAATGAATGTTTTCCACTGGCATTTGACAGAGGACCAAGGATGGAGAGCAGAGATAAAAAAATATCCTTTGCTTACGCAAAAAGGCTCGATCAGAAAGGATACTCCTTTGAGTCTCAAAGGCTACATGAGAGGGAAAGAACCTCATGACGGCAAACCGTACGGAGAGGGATGTTTTTATACGCAAGAGCAAATGAAAGACGTCGTTGCTTTTGCCAAAGAAAGGCATATCGAGATTATTCCCGAGATAGATATGCCCGGTCACATGGTAGCGGCAATCGCATGCTATCCTCATCTTTCGTGCAGCGGTCAGGAGACGGAGGTTTCCAACCGTTGGGGAGTAATGGACAATATTTTGTGCGGCGGCAAGCAGGAAGTTTACGATTTTGCAAAAGATATCATAGACGAAATGTGTGAGATTTTCCCCGGAAAATATTTCCATATCGGCGGAGACGAAGTGCCTAAAGCACGCTGGGAAAAGTGCCCTCTCTGTCAGGCTAAAATCAAAGCGGAAGGTCTTAGAAACGAAAACGATTTGCAGGGATATTTCAACAACGTGATAGCCGAATATCTAAAGTCAAAGGGCAAAGCCATGATAGGCTGGAACGAAATTCTCGATGCCTACGATATGATGGATACGGATATAATCGCACAATGGTGGACACGCCGCAAGCGTGATAAAAACGAGTTCGGCTGGATGGAAAGGGGCGGAAAGCTCGTTCTGTCCATGGTGAATTACGTATATATGGATCATCCGTACAATGTGCGTCCTCTTGCCAAAACCTATTCGCTTTCGGCGGAGAAGCTGGGCGTCATGAATGACGAAAACGTCGTTGGTATGGAGATACCGCAGTGGACTGAATACATATCCGACGAGGGCAAACTCGACATGCTTACAATGGCACGTCTCGTAGCCTTTTCAGAAGTATGCTGGACGCCCGTCAAAAAGAGGGATTATACGGATTTCGAGCAGCGTCTCGAAGCCATGAGAGACTATTTCGCTTCTATAAAATGCAAGATATGTCTGCCCGAGATTTACAGAGGCAAGACCTACCCTAAAAGTAAATTTACGTTTGCTTCGAAGTGGAATCTCTGGCGAGTTAATCCCGATTACGAGTTCAACGAATACAAAAAAATGCTCCAAAAAGACAAAGAATAAAACAATCCGATAAACAAGGCCGACGGTAAAACGTCGGTCTGTTTGTTTTATACGCCTTTCTATCATTAAAAGACGGCTTTTTACTTTTCAAATATTTTAATTATTCTTTAATAAAATTTTAATAAAAAGCAAATTGGTATTAAATGTTGATATTTGCACAACATAATGCTATAATATTATAAATTAAAATATTAGTGTTCGGAGCGAATTATGAATATAAAATTTTCACCTCCCGATATTACGCAGGAAGAGATAGACGAAGTAGTCGATACTTTGAAGTCGGGATGGATCACTACCGGTCCCAAGACCAAACTTTTTGAAAAACAGATAGCAGAATATTGTCATACCGCAAAAGCCGTATGTCTCAATTCTGCAACTGCAGGACTCGAACTTATTTTGCGTTTTCTCGGCATAGGCGAGGGAGACGAGGTTATCACGAGCGCATACACATATACGGCTTCGGCAAGCGTTATACGTCACGTCGGAGCAAAGATAGTGCTTGTCGACGTTGACAAGGACGATTTTTCTATAAGTGCGGCAAACGTTGCAAAAGCCGTTACGGATAAGACCAAAGCTATTATCGGCGTGGATATTGCAGGCATCATAGCAGATTATGACGCACTGTATGCGATTGCCGACGATAAGAAAAACATATTCAAGCCTTCAAACGCCGTGCAGAAAGCAATAGGCAGAATTGTTGTGATTGCCGATGCGGCTCACTCTTTCGGAGCAGTCAAGGACGGTAAAGTATCGGGAGAGATTGCCGATTTTACGTCCTTTTCTTTCCACGCTGTCAAAAATCTTACGACAGCCGAGGGCGGAGCCGTTACCTGGAGAAGCATAGACGGCATATCCGACGAAGATATATATACGCAATTTATGCTTATGTCCTTGCACGGTCAATCCAAAGACGCACTCTCAAAAATGAAGATAGGCGCATGGGAATACGATATCAAGACATTGGGCTATAAATGCAATATGACAGATATCATGGCTGCAATAGGTATAGTCCAACTTAAAAGATATTCAAAACTTCTCGCAAGAAGACGTCAGATAATAGAAACTTACGACAAGGCTTTTGCAGGTACGAAGATAAAAATTCTCGATCATTTCGGCGACGACCACAGCGGCAGCGGACATCTTTATATCACGAGAGTCGACGGTATCGACGAGCAACATCGTAATGCGGTTATCACTGCGCTTGCTTCCAAAGGTATTGCGACGAATGTGCATTACAAACCGCTTGCCATGTTTACGGGTTACAAAGAGTTGGGATTCGATATCAAGGATTATCCCAATGCTTATGACCTCTACCGCAATGAGATAACTTTGCCTTTGCACACTCTCCTTACCGACGAAGAAGTGCAATTCATCATCGACAGCTATAAGGAGGCGGCAGGTGTATAGATTTTCAAAGAGATGCTTCGACATATTTTTCTCGTTGTTGGGAATACTGTTTTTGCTCTTGCTGTTTTTGTTTGTGGCTATCGCAATAAAATGTTCGTCAAAAGGTCACGTGTTATTCAAGCAGGAAAGAGTAGGTAAAAACGGCAAGACTTTCAAGATATGGAAATTCCGTTCGATGGTTGTCGACGCCGAAGCAAAGGGCAGACAGATTACTACCGACGGCGACAACAGAATCACAAAAGTCGGTAAGTTTATTCGTAAGACAAAGATAGACGAACTTCCTCAACTGTTCAACGTATTGTCGGGCAAGATGAGTTTTGTCGGACCCCGTCCCGAGGTTCCCAGATACGTTGCGCTTTACACTGAAGAACAACGCAAGGTGCTTACCGTCAAGCCCGGTATCACGGATCTTGCGTCAATCGAATACCGCAACGAAAACGATTTGCTCAAAGAAGCAGAGGATCCCGACAAAAAATATATCGAGGAAATAATGCCCGCAAAACTCGAACTCAATCTCAAGTATATCGAAAAAGCAGGATTTTTCTACGATATAGGGCTGATATTCAAGACAGTTTTCAAAGTAATCAAGGAGTGATATGGAAGAGAAGACGATAAGAGTATCGCTGTGCGTAATAGCGCTGAACGAAGAAGAAAATATTACCAGACTTCTCGATAATATCAGGGCGCAGGATTACGACCATTCCGAGACGGAAATAGTATTGGTAGACAGCGGCTCTAAAGATAAAACCAAAGAAATTATGACCGCTTTTGCCCAAGAAGAGAACGGCTTTGCCAACGTGCTTGTGCTCGACAATCCCAAAAGGATACAGGCAAGCGGTTGGAACGTCGCAATCACAAACTCTACGGGCGAACTCATTATAAGAGTCGACGCTCATGCTATAATCCCTGCAAATTTCGTGAGCGAAAACGTGGCTTGCATAGATTCGGGCGAAGACGTTTGCGGCGGTCGCAGAGTCAATGTAATCAACGGAGATTCCAAGGCGAAAAAAGTTTTGCTCATGGCTGAAAATTCCATGTTCGGCAGCGGCGTGGCGACATATCGAAATTCCGATAAAAAACAGTATGTCAAGACTGTAGCTCATGCTTGCTATAAGCGTGAAGTTTTTGAAAAAGTCGGCTTATTCAACGAGAGCCTTTTAAGATCTGAAGACAACGAGATGCACTATCGCATACGTCAAAGCGGCTACAAAATTTGTATGTCCGACAGGATATATTCAGAATATCAGACGAGAGCGACTCTCAAAGGCATGCTCAAACAGAAATGGGGCAACGGCAAGTGGATAGGAATTACTTCCGTCAGAAAAACTCCTTCGATTTTTTCGCTGTATCACTTTGTACCCTGTATATTTGCCTTGGCAGCAGTAGTGTGTCTTATTTTGTTCGGGATATCGTTTATACCGCAAGTGCCTTGGTGGTTGTGTTTGCCTTTTGTGTGCGGAGTAGGTCTGTATCTGTTAATAGACGTATTGCTTACACTCAAGAGTTGCAAGGATTACAAAGAAGGGATCGGACTGTTGTGTTTGCCGTTTTTGTTTCCGATGTTGCATTTTGCATACGGCTTGGGAACATTGTGGGGATTGACAATTGCGCTTTTCGTAAAAGTCGATAAGCAGGCGGCAACAATGGAAAAAGATAACGAAGATTTACAAAACGCTCAAGAAGACAATAAATAAAAGCAAGTGAAGTGAAAGAATACAAGAGGTGTATATGAGAAAAATAGAAGTGCCTGAAATGAAAAAACGTTTGGTCGAAATGGTCGGCTATCTGGACAAGCTGTGCGATGAAAACGGACTCACGCTGTTTATGTCGGGCGGTACGCTTTTGGGCGCAGTAAGACACAGTAGTGTTCAGATTGCACAATACCACGTTTGAAAACGACGACGATATACTTGCGAGAAAGTGGCTCAAGGTCATTGATGAGATTTTAAGTCTGAATATAGTGTAAATAATCGTAATATCAATCTGCGCAAAGATCGCAGACAAAGAAGACTAAAGCAAAGGAAGAAATATGAAAGTATCGATTGTAGTACCCGTGTACAACACGTCAAAATATCTCGAAGAGTGTGTAAACAGCATTCTCTCTCAAAGCTACGAAGATACAGAGATAGTGCTTGTGGATGACGGCAGCACCGATAACAGCGGAGAACTTTGCGATGCGTTGGCAGAAAGGGACGCCCGTATCAGAAGTTGTCACAAGCCTAACGGAGGATTGAGCAGCGCAAGAAATTACGGAATCGACCATTCAGAGGGCGAGTGTATAGCTTTTGTAGATTCGGACGACGTGATAGACCGAGACATGATAAAAATTTTGGCGGAAAATATGCAGAGTAACCAAGCCGATATGTCGGGAATGGAGTATCTCGAGTTTTTTGATAAGTTGCCCGAAGTCAACAGGAAAAATAAGACAAAGCGCATAACAAAAAATCTTCAGGGGTATATGCTTCAAAACAATCGCCTGTATTGTTCGGTGAGGTATCTCTACAAAAGAGATTTGCTTGATAATATCCGTTTTGACGAAAGTATAAAACTGGGCGAAGATCAGGATTTTATATTCAGGTATTCAGAGAATGTCAAAGTGCTGGTAACAAGCGATTACAACGGCTATTTTTACAGGCAAAACGCACTTTCTTTGTCGGGCGGACAACTTAAAGAAAACCATTTGTTCGATTTGCAAAACAGATTGAACATAGTAGCAAAAGCCGATGATAAAAACAAAAAAGCAGCTTATGCACATTATCTCAAAGGTCTTTTGGCGTTCTGGTGCAAAGGTATAATATACGGAGTTGTCGGTGAAAACGATTATGTCGCAAAATATGCGGACATGCTCAAAAAAGAAAAGTGGAAGATACTCTTTTCTAAATATATAGAACTCAAATATAAAATGGTTGCGTCAACTCTCTTGCTCGGCAAGAAAAACGCTATCAAAATAATCAAAAAATATCTGGGCAGATTATGGAAAAAATAAGGATACTCATAAGCGGAATAGGTAAAGGCAGAGGGGGAGTTGCTAGCGTTGTAATGAACACTCTCAAATATCTCGATCGTGAAAAATTCGATGCGGTAGTTTTGCTGACATACGATTCTGCGGTTGAAGAAGATATACAGGCAATGGGATATTCCATTGTAAAGATAACGCCTTTCGGCAAGGATATACGCCAATATGCCGCTCAACTCGAAGCTCTTTTGCAAAAAGAAAAATTCGATTACGTATGGATAAACAATACAAGCAAGGTTGACGTAGCGATTTTTAGAATTGCCAAAAAGTACGGCGTACGAACCATTGCGCACTCGCACGGCGAATGTGTCGAGGGAAGTTTCCTGCGCAAGCTGACTTACAGAATAATCGAGATGTTCACGACGAGAACGTTCTATAAAAATCTCGATATAGCATTGGCTTGTTCGGAAAGTTCAGCTGCATATTTTTACAGTAAAAAATACAGAAAGAATCATACCGTCAACGTGTTGAGAAATTCTATCGATACCGAGCGTTTTGCTTATAACGGAAAAATTCGAGAGGAATTGCGAGAACAAATAGGAGCAAAAGAGGGAGACATTCTTTTGACGGCGGTAGGAAGAATAACGGAAGTGAAAAATCCGTTGTTTATGATAGACGTATTGGCTCTTTTGCCCGAGCAATACAAAATAGTATATGTCGGAAATGGAGAATTGCAGGACGCAATAGCAGAAAAAGCCGAGACATCCGACATCAAAGACAGAGTGATTTTTTTGGGAATGAGAAGCGACGTGCATCAACTTCTCAATGCAATGGACGTATTCGTTTTGCCGTCTTTTCACGAGGGATTTCCCGTTTCGGCGATAGAGGCGCAGGCAAACGGGTTGCCTTGCGTTATATCGTCCAAAGTTACGTCGGAATGCGTATTGACGGATATATGTTTTAGAGAAAATCTTGATGCGGCTGTATGGGCGGAGCGAATTTTGCAGCTGCCGAAAAACGACAGGCAAGAATACGCAGAGACGATAAAAGAAAAGGGGTTTGACAACCGTTCGTATGTAGAAAAATTTCAGGAGATAATTCTGAGAGACAGAAGTAATGCTTAAGAAGAATTTTTTATACGAAATAAACAACAGAATAAATGTTGCCGATATTTTCGTAGGAATATCACTGTTTTTGGAAGTGATATTCTGTATCATACAAGCTTTTTCTCTCAACGAAACGACAAACGTTTTGCTGTTTATCAATGTATATATTCTCTTCTTTGCAATAGTTTGTTATTTTATCATCGTAGGCATAAACAAGCATTTCCTTGCATTTGCGTTTTTCTTTTGTTTCTTTATATTTTTGTTGGGACAAAAGATTTTCAAATATATGGAAACGGGCGGTTACGATGAGTTTTTGACGTTCAGTTTTCTCAAGCTCGACGCAAGCAAGTATTTTGTATTTACACGCCTGATGTACGGAGCGCTGATAAGCGTATTTATCGGATACAGGATCTCTTTCAGAAAGTATTTTAAGCGTCGTAACAACGAAATCATAAAAAACAGATATACAGATTCGCAACAGCTGAAACAATTCGAAACTTCGAGAAAAGTTCTTATGGTATTGTTGATTATCTGTTTTTTGTGTTCGCTTTACATGCAGACCAAGATCGTTGCGGTCAAGTCCGATATGTCTTATACAGAGGGATACCTTGTCAACGTTGACGTCAATCCCGTTATCAAGATAGGCAACTTCCTGTTTATAGGTTTTGTATTTTTATATCTCTGCTGTCGTCCTAAACTGTCGCAGGTGTTCGTTGTATTGTTGATGTTTTTGATAGTCGAGGGCGGACTTCAGGTTCTGATAGGAAGAAGAGCTTTGGTGGCAAAAGCCTTGCTGTTTATAGTTTGGTACGTAATCATGTGCTGCCGCTATGACAGAAAGAAAATGCCATATACTTATTTTATTTTCCTAGGGCTTTTTGCTGTATTGGTAATGGTAGTGTTCTGGTTCATCGAACAGGCAAGATCAGATTCCAACGATTCGTTCAGCCTTTTCGGAGCTCTTAAAGATTTCATGGTTTCCACAGGCGGTTCGGATTCGGTTATTGCCAACACGATCGACAAACAAGACGCTTTTCCCAAGAGCGGAATAGTATATTTGCTTTATCCGTTGAAACAAGCGCTATTCAACAATGTATTGGTACAACAGATAAAATCTGTTTTGTTCGGAATAAGCACGCCGGATTTGGCTCAAGGATTGGAATACGTTCAAGCCAACGATTCTTTCTCGCATTGGATATCCTATCTTGTTAATCCGGAATTGTACGTCAACGGTTACGGAATGGGCACGTCGTTTATTGCCGAACTTTACATTGCTTTTGGCGTAATCGGCGTAGTGATAGGCGGTTTGCTTCTCGGCAAAGCTATCGCATATATGTCTGCAGTCAACATAAACGGTATGAGTATAGAGAAGAATGCGATAATACTCTATTTGGCATACAATCTGTTTACGTTGCCTCGCAGCGGCTTGTTTGATACCGCAACGAACATATTGTATTTTATATGCGCGGTATTGATTTTCAGAGTGATGGGATTCATATTCGGTTTCAGAGGAGTTAAGATATGGGGGACTACAAACAGCTCACAAAAAATACAATAGTATTTGCAATAGGTTCGTTCAGCGTAAAAGCCATACAGTTTTTCCTGATGCCGTTGATAACTTTGTCAATGACAACGGAGGATTACGGTACGGCAGAGTCTCTCATGAGCTTGACGGAACTTATCATACCTTTGCTTACGTTGGGTCTTCAGGATGCTGTTTTCAGATTTACCATGAGAAAAGACGTCAATTCAAAAAGCGTGCTGTCAAATACTATGGGTATATTGACGCTAGGTTTTATTATGGTGCTTGCAGGCTCGTTGCTTGCGGCTATAAAAATTGACTTCAAACTCTGCATACTTTTTGCTTTTCTTTATATGTGCGTTGCGCTATCCAACGTTTGGGGGCAGTTTGTCAGAGGTACAGGCAAGGTCATAACTTTTGCTATAAGCGGTATTACTCAGGCGCTTATGCTTGCTGCAAGCAATGCGATATTTGTCTATTGGCTGAAATGGGGCGCTTACGGATATCTTCTTTCGTTGATAGCGGCATATATGTCATCTCTGTTGATACTTTTCTTCGTAGGCGGAGTATTCAAAAATATCAATCCCAAAACTTTGGACAAGCAATTATTCAAAGAGATGGTTCAATACGCTTTGCCTTTGATGCCTAGTTTACTGTGCTGGTGGTTTATTCAAGTCGTCAACAGATATATAATAATTTATTTTTGCGGAAGCGGAGATTCGGGACTTTATGTAGCGTCATCAAAAATAGCTACGCTTATCAATATTTTCGGAACTATCTTCCTTCAGGCGTGGACGATTTCTACCGTCAAGTCGATAGACGATAAGGATAAGTCAGAATTCAATTCAAGCATATTCAAGTATTACGGAGCATTCCTTCATATAGCAGCGACGTGTTTGTTGATGATATTGCCCTTTGTTTCCAAATTTCTCTTGCAAGGAGAATTTGCGGATTCGTGGAGATATTCGTCAATGGCGATATTTACCGCAATCATAAGTTGTTATTGTTCGTTTTTCGGGGCGTATTACGGTGCGGCGATGAGAACGAAAATGGTGTTTGTATCGACATTGGCGGGAGCACTTACAAATTCAATAATGTGCCTGATACTTGTGTACTTTATGGGAATTAAAGGCGCACTTATCGCAAGCCTTGCAGGATATTTGATTATGACAACTATAAGAATAGTCGATACGCAAAAATATTCGCATTTGCGTGCCAACTGGGTTAAAGAAATAATTTTGCTTTTGCTCATAGCTTTCCATGCGGTATTTATTCTCGAAAGCGAAAGAATAAAATCCAACTGGGTTTATTACGGCGTGCAAGCAGTTATAATTTTAGTGGTATTGATATTCCATGCAAAAGACGTGGTTGCATTGTGTAAACAAATGATCGCCATTTTGAAGAGTCTTAAAAGAAAAACGGCAGCAACTGCACAAGAAGTCGTGCAGTCCGCACAAGACAGTACAGATAACGAAAATACAATCGATATGTCAATGCAAGACGTGCAAAACAGTGAAGATAAGGAAATCGTTTCCGAGCAGGATATGTCGAACGATCAAGAAAAAAAACAAAGCGAGGAGGAGACAAAATAATGAACGATGCAGTGTTGTTAAAGCAAAAGTTGTTGGAAATGGCAAAAGTATTTCACAAATTTTGTCAGGAAAACGACATAAAATATTATATGCTTGGCGGAACTATGCTGGGCGCAATAAGGCACAAGGGCTTTATTCCTTGGGATGACGATATAGATTTCGGCGTGCCCAGAAAAGATTACGACAGGATGCTGACTTTGAGAGATAAGCTTCCCGACGGATATACTTTCAATGTTCCGTCTGACGGAAAACATTTCAAATACGGTTTTTGTAAAATGTATGACGAAAATACCACGTATGTCGAATCGGGACTGGATACATTGTTTGTAGGGGGAGTATTCATTGATGTATTTCCTCTTGATGAAATCGGAGACGACTTGCAAAAGGCAAACAAATTGTCGAAAAAAATCCACACGAAAAAAAGAATTATATCGGGTATCTATCAAAAAGGCGGCAGGACAACATTCTTAAAGACAGTCGTTGCAAGATGTTTGCAGATTTTACCTGAAAGTCCTAAATGGTTTGATATGCCTTATAACGTAATTAAAAAGTTTAAGGGTAAGTCTTCGTTGTATTGGATAAATGTGTATGGCGCAGCGCAACCTTTGCCGGCAAAATGTTTTGGCGAGCCCAAACTTTACGATTTTGAGGATACGCAATTTTACGGGGTTGAAGATTACGATACCTATTTGAAGTTGTCGTTCGGTGATTATATGCAATTGCCGCCCGAGGAAGAAAGGAAAGGACATTCAATCTGTTACGTGGATTATAATAACCCTTATAAAAAATTTGATAAAACCAATTTTAATAAGGATTCATTGAAAAAGGAGTAAGTATGCAAGCGTTAATGTTAGCTGCCGGAATGGGCAAGAGATTGGGAAAATACACCAACAACAATACAAAATGTATGGTTGAAGTAGCAGGTAAAAAACTCATTGACCGTGCTATCGAAGCCGTTGAGGAAGCGGGTATAAACAAAATGATTCTCGTTGTAGGTTACGAGGGACAGAATTTGATTGATTATATCAAGGCTAATTACGCAGATTCACAAATGCAATTTGAGTTTATCTATAACAAGGATTATGCTACCAGCAACAACATCTATTCCTTTTATCTTGCGAAGGATTACGTTGTAAAAGATGACACTGTTTTGCTTGAATCCGATTTGATTTATGACAAAAGTCTTATCAAAAAAATGATGGCGGTAAAACATAAGGACCTTGTTGCGGTAGCAAGATATAAAAGCTGGATGGACGGAACGGTCGTAACTTGCGATGACGAAGGTCATATTACGCAATTTATTGATAAAGCCGACATGAATTTCGATTTTATCAATGACTATTACAAGACGGTCAATGTATACAAATTAAGTAAACAATTTTGCAAAAACGTATATATCCCGTTTTTGGAAGCTTATATGAAGGCATACGGACTCAACAGCTATTACGAAACGACGCTTAAAGTCGTAGCGCATTTGTCAAAAACGCAATTGAATGCATACGAAATAGGCGATATGCCTTGGTACGAAATAGATGATGCGCAAGACCTTGATATTGCAAACGCAATGTTCAGCAAAGGCAAAGCCAAATACGATTTGCTTATATCGAAATTCGGCGGATATTGGCGTTATGACAGCATGATGGACTTTTGTTATCTGGTCAATCCTTATTTCCCTACAAAAGAATTTACGGCAAAGATGCAGAGAGAGTTCCCTACCTTGTTAGGCGCTTATCCCTCCGGACTCAATATGCAGAATATGAATGCGGAGAGAATTTTCGGAGTGGATCAAGACAATATTCTTGTCGGAAACGGCGCATCGGAACTTATCAATGCGTTGGGACTCGTTACTAAAGGCAGGATTGCAGTCGGAGTGCCTACTTTCAACGAATATGTACGTTGTTTCAGAAACTGCGAGATAGTCTATGTAGACAATTCCAAGTGGAATTACGGCTTGAATTTGCAGGCTTATAAGGATATATGCAAAGATGTCGATATGCTTTGCGTGGTTACGCCCGACAATCCCAGCGGCGCAATGCTTACTAAAGAAGAGGCGCTTGAACTTGCCGAATGCGCCGCAAAGACAAATACCGTATTGCTTTTGGACGAGTCGTTTGCAGATTTTGCCGAACCCGATAAAAAATATACGCTCATGGATAATGCAATATTGCAAAAGTATCCCAATCTTATTGTGGTCAAGAGCATAGGAAAATCTTTCGGCGTAGCGGGATTGAGACTTGGAGTAGTAGCAAGCGCCGATAAAAAACTTTTGTCCGAAATGAGAAAGTATATGCAGATTTGGAATATAAACAGCTTTGCGGAATATTATTTGCAGACATATAATCTTTTTGCAAAGGACTATGCAAACGCTTGTGAAAAGATAGCGAGCGAACGTAACCGTATGATAAAAGAAATCAATAAGATAGACAAAATAGAGGCATATCCTTCGCAGGCAAACTACATTATGGTAAACCTAAAAGACAAATCGTCTTATGAGTTTTGCGTTGAGGCTTTGGATAAGTATAATATTCTGCTTAAGGACTTGTCTTCCAAAAATTATTTCAACGGTAAGAATTTTATAAGAGTAGCTGTAAAGGATACTAAAGAAAACAATGCTTTTCTAAAAGCTATAAAAACTGAAATGAGAGGGGATAAATGAAATATGTAATTGTTGGTGGGGGCAATATCGGCAGCGTTTTGGCAGGAGAATTGAGAAGACTCCATGCCAAAGACGAGATAGTTATTGTTTCGTCTAATGTTGATAAGTGGTCAGATAGAATTGATATTTACGATCATTTTGACAATCTGCAATATACTGCGCGCGGAATTAAGGTTAGCGATTCTTTTGTGAATGATGCCGACGTGTATTTTTATACTTTGCCAAAACAAATTTTGTCGCGTGAAGTAAAAAAACATATTGCTTTAGTGCAAAATAAGCTAGTATATTTTGTATTCTTGCCGGGCACGGGCGGGCTTGAATTTTTGTTGCCGAAAGACAAAAAAAATATAGTATTTGTAGGATTGCAAAGAGTTCCCTATATTGCAAGAGTAAAAGAGTATGGACACAGTGCGTATCTCTTAAGTAAAAAAGATAGTATATATTATGCGGTTATCGGACAAGGAGCGTCCATAGATATCGGTAAATTATTAGAGATAAAAGCGATTAAATTAAAGACTTTTTTGGAAGTTACTCTTACGCCATCTAATCCAATATTGCATACTACGAGGCTTTATAGTATGTTTTCTGATCACAGTCCTAAACATGTTTATGATAGGAATATATTATTCTATGAGGAGTGGACAGATAAGGCATCTGAATGGCTTATTAAATGCGATAAAGAGTTGCAGAAAATATTGGCAAGTATTTCGATTGATTTATCGTCTGTAAAGCCTTTGTTGGTTCATTACGAGTCTTTTGACGAACAATCTTTAACTAAAAAAATTCGCAGCATAGAGGCGTTTAAGGGGATCGGTTCGCCTATGAGAGAAGTGGAAGGCGGATTTGTTATCGATTTGCAATCTCGATATTTCCAAGAAGATTTTTCATACGGGTTGTTTATAATAAAAGCTATAGCAGATGTGGTAAACGTGGCAACACCTAATATAGATACTGTATTAAGATGGTATCAAAACATAGTAAATGCAAAATTGATAGACGAACAAAATCATGCGATTATTAGTTCAGAATATAATTTGCCTCAAAATGTAGGCATAGACAATGAACAAAAATTGGTTGATTTTTACAATAAATATAAAAACTGATCTGTTATTGACACACTGCATGAGTTATGTTATAGTGAATTTGCATAATATAATTGTGCAAGTAACTGAAAATTTGGGAGGGAGCTTATGAAAAGCAAAATTGTCGCAGGGGTGCTCGGCATTTTGTTGGGCGGCTTGGGTGCTCACAAGTTTTATCTGGGCAAGATAGGCAGAGGTATTCTGTGTATTTTGTTCAGTTGGACGGGAATTCCTTGTATTGTGGGAGTTATCGAAGGAATAATTTACCTTGTATCCGACGAAAAGACTTTTCTTACCAAATATTGCTCAATGAATCCCGATGATTTGCCTAAAGACGTCAATACTTACACGGACGTCGAGTCGAAGACGGAGAATGACTCGGCAAACGGCGACGAATCAGTCGACGAAATAAAAGACTGATATATTCTTAAATCGTGTAAAGCCAGGACAACCGCATTACGGCGGTTGTCTTTTTTTGTTGCAAATAGCAAATTTATAGGGTTTATAATTCAAAAATTATATGGACAAAACGGCAAAATATGGACAAAAAAGCATAAAATTTATAGGTAAATAAAAAGCGATTTTTTGATAAACCAATAATATTTCATAAAATAAAAGCCGAAAATGGCTATATATTTGTATTTATTATAAATCAACTGCATAAAAATTAATATATCCGAATTGGTGCAAAAATTTGGTTTTTCGTATTGACTTTGAAGTGGTCAGATAGTATAATGAAAATGTATTTCGGCGTTTGCCGTTTGCGGGGAGAAATTATGTTAGTTACCAACAAAGTTTTATTGGATAAGGCAAAGCGCGAAGGCTATGCCGTGCCTGCTTTTAACGTAGATAATCTCGAAAGCGTTTTGGGTGTTTTGGCTGCCCAGAGTTCAACAGGAAAATCTCTTATAGTTCAGACGATCCCCCGTACATTGAAGTATGGCGGTATTTCCACATATTCCGCACTTGTGCGTGCGCTTTATAAAGGCGGCGCCGATGTGTCTATACATCTCGATCACGGCGGCGATACAGATATAGTCAAAGCATGTATCGAAGCAGGATATACGTCAGTTATGATTGACGGTTCCATGCTCGATTTCGACAAAAACGTAAGTCTCACAAAAGAAGTTGTCGAGATTGCTCACAAAAGCGGCGTAAGCGTCGAGGCAGAACTCGGTACTATAGGCGGAAAGGAAGAAACCGAAGGACAGATAAAATATACCGAGGTGGCAGAAGCGGTAGAATTTGTCAGACTCACGGGCGTAGACAGTCTTGCGATAGGCGTGGGCACGGCGCACGGAGTTTACAAGGGCACTCCGCATATAGCCGTTGACAGAATAAAAGAGATTGCGGCAAGCGTGGATATCCCTCTTGTACTGCACGGCGCAAGCGGATTGAGCGACGAAGTAATAAGAGATTGCATAGCCGCAGGAATCAACAAAATAAATTTTGCGACTCATTTGAGACAAGCTTTTACAGAAGGACTGAAAAAGGGGCTTGCCGACAAGAGTGCGACATACGACCCCAAGACATATCTGCCGTTTGCCATTAAAGCCGTGCAGGAAGTCGCCGAGAGGATAATCAATCTTTGCGAGCCTAACGCATAGACTACAATCTGTCGTGCGTTTGGCGCTAAAAAGAGAATTCTTACGTGCGCATACGCATGCAAAAGCCTTTATTTATACAATTTAAGCCTTATGTAAATTGTATAAATAATTATAAATAATATTAATTATTACTTATATTATATATTATATGACAACAAGCCCGATTCGGGGAATTAATAATTGAGGTGGAAAATGCAATACGTTACCTTTGAAAACAACAAAAAACTGGATTTGATTGCCGTAGGCAGAATTGCCATAGACTTCAATCCGCTTGACTATTTCAAGCCTTTGTCAGAGAGCAAAGAATACCGCAAATATCTCGGCGGATCGCCTGCAAACGTTGCGGTAGGTCTTGCAAGACTCGGCAAAAAGGTAGGCTTTATCGGCAAGGTGTCCGACGATCAGTTCGGAGATTACGTCACGAAGTTTTTTGCCGACGAAGGCATTGACGTATCTCACGTTACGAGAGCAAAAAACGGCGAAAAACTCGGACTTACGTTTACAGAGATACTTTCTCCCACGGAGAGCAGTATTTTGATGTACCGTGACGGTATCGCAGATCTCATGCTTTCTCCCGACGACGTCGACGAGGAATATGTAGCAAGCGCCAAAGCGCTCCTTATATCGGGTACTGCGCTTGCGCAAAGTCCTTCGAGAGAAGCTTGTCTCAAGGCTATGCAGCTTGCCGAAAAGAATAATACGAGAATAATCTTCGATATAGATTACAGACCTTACAACTGGAAGAGTAAAGACGAAATCGCAGTCTACTATACGGCTGTGGCAGAACATGCCGACATCATCATGGGTTCGAGAGAAGAATACGACCTCACGCAGGCTATATTCGCACCCCAGATGAATGACGAAGAGACGGCCGGCTATTGGTTTTCAAAGCGTGCAAAGATAGTTATTATCAAACACGGCAAAAAGGGCAGTACGGCTCATACCTTCGACGGACAAAAGTACAATATCAAACCTTTCCCCGTTACTGCATTCAAGTCGTTTGGCGGCGGCGACGGTTACGGTTCGGCATTCCTTTACGGACTTTTCGACGGCAAGGAAATCATGGATTGTCTCGAACTCGGTTCAGCTTCGGCGTCCATGCTTGTTGCGGCACACGGCTGTTCGGAGTTTATGCCTACCGTTAAAGAACTTGAAAAATTTATTGCTGACGAGAAAAAACAATTCGGCGATATGATAGCGAGAGGTTGAAGCATAAAAATTCCTCAAGCGTAATAACCGACAAAAAGCGTTATTAAAATATAAGACGGAATATTTTCTAGGGTTGTTGAAACATACTTGAGAAAATATCATATAAGTTTTGCAAAACGCATGACTTCAAGGAGGCGAAAATGGCTTTTAATTATCCTAAATTCAACAAGCAGGGCGTCAAGACCCTGACAAGAATGGACGGCAAAAATAAGGATATGCTCATGGATATCCTCGTCGTAAAAATTGCGGCAGGCAAGAGCGTGAGTTACAGCGAAAAACAAAAAGAGATGTGCGTACTTCTCACCGAAGGCGGAGTGGAGATGAGTTGCGGCGATCTCGTCGGCAAGGGCGAGAGAAGCGGAGTATTCGACGATTTGCCTATATGCATGCACGTTTGCAAGGGCAATACGATCACAGTCAAGGCATTCAAGGACAGCGAGATAATTTATCTGGCTACGACAAACGACAGAGTTTTCCCCGCTAAATTCTACGACAAAAAAGACGTCATAAGAAGCGTGTCTTGCGAGGGACTGTGGGAAAATACGGCGGTAAGAGACGTCAACACTATCTTTGACTATTCGAATGCGCCCTATTCCAATCTCGTTGTAGGCGAAGTGCTTGCCAGACAGGGCAGATGGTGGAGCTATCTTCCTCACTCGCATCCTCAACCCGAGGTATATTATTACAAGATGACGACTCCCGAGGCTTTCGGCGCTTGCTTTATCGGCGAAATGGAACCTCATACCGTTGTCGACGGTTGCGTAGGTTGTTTCCCCGGCGGCAAAACGCACGTACAGGTTACGGCGCCCGGATATCCGATGTATTGTTGTTGGATGATAAGACATCTCGACGGAAATCCTTGGGACAAGACGAGAATAGTTGACCCCAGATACGAATATTGGGAGAAATAATCTTTTAAGGAGCAAATTATGATAAAGACGGAAAGAATGAGCGTTGGCGAGGCAATCGTCAGATTTTTGGATAATCAATACGTTGAATTCGACGGCAAGGAAGAAAAGTTTGTCGAAGGCGTATTCACTATATTCGGACACGGCTGTGTACTCGGCGTGGGCGAGGCTTTGTCTATGGGCAAACATTCGCTCAAGGTTTATCAGGGTAAAAACGAACAGGGTATGGCACAGGCGGCTACGGCATACGCCAAGCAAAACAACAGACGTAAAATCATGCCTTGCGTATCCTCGATAGGACCCGGCTCTGCCAATATGATAACTGCGGCAGGCACGGCTACGGCAAACAACATACCTCTTTTGTTGTTGTGCGGCGACACGTTTGCGACCAGACAGCCCGACCCAGTACTTCAGCAGATAGAACATACATACAATCCTATGATCACGACAAACGACGCTTACAAGGCGGTCACGAGATACTTTGACAGAATCAACCGTCCCGAACAGGTCATGAGCGCACTTATCAACGCAATGAGAGTTTTGCTCGATCCTGCGCATACGGGTGCGGTTGCGTTGGCGCTTCCGCAGGACGTACAGGGAGAGTGTTACGATTATCCCGTTGACTTTTTCAAAAAGAGAGTCAACAGAATCACTCGTCCCGTGCCCGTTGAAGAGGAGCTCAACGATCTTGCCGAGAGTATCAAGGCAAGCAAGAAACCTTTGCTTATCGTAGGCGGCGGCGTCAAGTACAGCGAAGCGGGCGAAAGCGTAGCTGCATTCTGCGAAAAGCACAACATTCCTTTCTGCGAAACGCAGGCCGGCAAGACGGCGATAAAGTCTTCTCACGCACTCAATGCGGGCGGTCTCGGAGTAACGGGCAACAGCAGTGCGAATACGCTTGCAAAGGCGTGCGACCTCATAATTGCGGTGGGCACGAGATTTACAGACTTTACGACGGCATCCAAGTCACTCTATGCCGATAAAAAAGTCGTTACGCTCAATATGTCGCCTTTCCACGCCGGCAAACTCGATGCAATCAAAGCCGTCGGTGACGCAAAAGCAGGTATAGAAGCGCTTGACAAAAAACTCGACGGTTATGTTACCGCATATAAGGGCGAAATCGAAAAAGCTAAAAAAGCGTGGGCAAAAGAGATGGACAGACTTACGCATATCAGCGTAGGAAAAGACTATAAGCCCGAGATAGACGAGCATATGCCAGACGTAGTTCAAAACTTTATCAAAGAACACGGCGGAGCTATGGCGCAGACTACTGCGATAGGCATAATAAGAGAACTTATCCCTTCGGACGCAATAGTTATCGGTTCGTCGGGAAGCCTTCCCGGAGATTTGCAGAGAATGTGGACGAGCGATTGCAAAGACAGCTACAATATGGAATACGGTTATTCTTGCATGGGTTACGAGATAGCAGGCAGTCTCGGCTGTAAGATAGCATTCCCCGAAAGAGAAGTCTATGCAATGGTAGGCGACGGAAGTTATCTGATGATGCATACCGAGATGGTTACGGCATTGCAGGAAGGTCTTAAAATCAACGTTATGCTGTTTGACAACGCATCTTTCGGTTGTATCAACAATTTGCAGATGGGACAGGGCATCGACAGCTTGTGTACGGAATTGCGCTACCGCAACGGCAACGCTCCTATACGCAAGGGCAAGTTTATGAATATCGACTATGCAATGAGTGCAAAGGGTTACGGCTTTACCACTTATACCGCACACAACGAAGAAGAACTCCGTGCGGCTATAGAAGACAGTCTCAAACAGGAAAATTCGGTACTCATCGACATCAAGGTATTGCCCAAGTCCATGACGCACGGTTACGACGGCTGGTGGAACGTAGGCGTTACGCAGAATCCACGCACAAAGGCGCAAAAGGATGCGCTTGAAGCAAAACAAAAAATGCTTGAAAAAGCAAGAAGATATTAATTAAAAGGCGGAAAATTATGGACAACAAAAAAATCAAGCTGGGTATTGCACCCATTGCCTGGACAAATGACGACATGCCCGATTTGGGCAGCGAAAATACCTTCGAACAGTGCGTAAGCGAAATGGCGCTGGCAGGCTTCGAGGGCTGTGAAGTCGGCAACAAATATCCCAAAGATACTAAAGTGCTTAAAAAGGCGCTGGATATGAGGGGACTCAAGATAGCAAATCAATGGTTTTCTTCGTTTGTGCTCACTGAGCCTATGGAAAAAGTCGAGAAAGATTTCATTGCGCAGTGCAACTTTTTGAAAGCTATGGGAGCAACGAGAATAGGCGCTTCCGAACAGAGTTACAGCATACAAGGTCAAATGAACACTCCCGTATTCGACGCTAAATACGTCATGAATGACAGTGAGTGGAAAAAGTTTGCAGACGGAATGAACAGACTTGGCGAAATTGCCAATTCAATGGGTATCAGACTCGTATATCATCACCATATGGGTACAGTCGTGCAGACGGCGGAAGAAATCGACAGAATGATGGACATGACCGATCCCGACAAATTTGCGCTTCTGTACGATACGGGACACCTTGCATACTGCGGACAGGATTATCTTGCCGTGCTTAATAAGTATGCGAAACGTATAGCGCACGTACACCTCAAGGACATTCGCCCCGAGGTAGTCGAAAAAGTCAAGAAAGAAAAACTCTCGTTCTTGCAAGGCGTAAGAGAAGGAGCGTTTACGGTACCCGGAGACGGCTGTATAGAGTTTACTCCCGTGTTCGACGTGCTCGATAAGAGCGGCTATGAAGGCTGGATGATCGTCGAGGCAGAACAGGACCCTGCAAAGGCAAATCCCTTCGAGTATGCGCTCAAGGCGAGAGACTATATCAGAAAAACAGCAAAAATTTAATTATTTATATCACATATACAGATAAAGGAGAAATTAATTATGGCAATCAAGACACTCGGATATTTTACCAACAACGAGTTTGTACAGTCTACTACGGATAAATTCTATCCCGTATTCAATCCCTCTACGGGCGAACAAATTGCGCAGATGCCCAGATGTACCACGGCTGAAGTAAGCAAAGTTATCGACAATGCGCAGGAAGCATACAAGAAATGGTCGAGAGTACCTGTTATCAAAAGAGTGCAAGTGCTTTACAAGTTGAGAGATCTTCTCGTCGAGCATATGGACGAACTTACCGAACTTTGCGCTACCGAGCACGGCAAAAACTGGGAAGAGAGCAAGGGCGATATTCTCAAAGCAAAAGAGGGTACGGAGCTTGCGCTTTCCATGCCTTCGCTGTTGCAGGGCGAGAGTCTTATGGACGCTTCCACAGGCTATGACACAGTGCTTTACCGTGAGTCCATGGGCGTATTCGTCGGTATAGCTCCTTTCAACTTCCCCGCTATGATACCTATGGGCTGGATGGCTCCCGTATGTATTGCTTGCGGTAACGCAATCGTACTGAAGGTTGCAGGCGCTACGCCTATGACTTCGTTGAGAATTGCAGAACTTTACAGAGAAGCAGGACTTCCCGACGGCGTTCTCAATATCGTAAGCTGCGACCGTAACGATACGCAGGAACTCATTGCAAATCCCAAGGTAGTAGGTATTACGTTCGTAGGTTCGACGACGGTAGGTAGATATATTTACGAGACGGCTGCGAAGTACGGAAAGAGAGTACAGTGTCTTTGCGAGGCTAAAAACCACGCCCTCGTACTCGAAGACGCCGCACTCGACAGAACGGCTGCGGGAATCATAAATGCTACATACGGCTGCGCAGGCGAAAGATGTATGGCTTTGCCTGTTGCGGTAGTTCAGGAGAGTATAGCCGACAAACTCGTCGACAAACTCGTAGCGCTTGCCAAGGATATAAAAGTCGGTCCCGCTTACGACAAGACGACTAAACTCGGTCCCGTATATAGCGCAGAACACAAAAAGAGCGTTTGCGACTGGATCCAAAAAGGTATAGACGAGGGCGCAAAACTCGTACTCGACGGCAGAAATACGGTTGTCAAGGGATATGAAAAGGGCTTCTATCTCGGACCCACGATTCTCGACAACGTAACGAGCGAAATGACGGTAGGCACGAGAGAAATTTTCGGACCCGTACTCTGTATCAAGAGAGTCAAGACGTTTGAAGAAGGTCTTGCGGTCATGAACGCAAACCCCTTTGCAAACGGCTCTGTAATCTATACTCAAAACGGATATTACGCAAGAGAATTCGTGCGCAATACCGACGGCGGCATGGTAGGCGTAAACGTAGGTATTCCCGTGCCTGTAGGAGTATTCTCCTTTACCGGACACAAGAATTCCTTCTTCGGCGATTTGCACTGTCTGGGCAGAGACAGCTTCAAGTTCTACACCGACAGCAAGACGGTTACTACTCACTGGTTTGACGAGCACGAAGCAAAGTCTACCAAGGTTTCTACCTGGGACGGAACGATCTGATAAGCGTATAGGACAATAAAAAATTAAAGTCTGCGTACGGGAAGACCGTACGCAACTGCGAGTAAATATCAATTATAAAGTTTAAGGAAAAGAGGTAAATTATGATAAACATAGGTATCATCGGCGCAGGCCGTATCGGTAAGGTACACTGCGAATCAATCACGTGTTACGTCAAGGGCGCAACGGTCAAGACCGTAGCTGATCCTTTTATGAACGAAGACACCGAAAAGTGGCTCAAAGGTATGGGCGTTGAAAAGACGACAAAGGACTATCACGACATTTTGGGTGACAAGTCTATCGACGCCGTATTGATTTGTTCGTCCACGGATACGCACGCTCCTATATCCATCGAAGCTATCAAGGCAGGAAAACACGTATTCTGCGAAAAGCCTGTCGATCACGATATCGACAAGATTCTCGAAGTTAAAAAAGCTCTTGCCGACTCGAAGGTAAAATATCAGGTAGGTTTCAACCGTCGTTTCGACCACAACTTCAAAGCTGTCAGAGACGCTGTGGAAGCAGGCAAGATCGGCACGCTCAACGTGCTCAAGATTTGCTCCAGGGACCCTGCAGCTCCCCCCGTATCGTACATTAAAGTCAGCGGCGGTATCTTCCTCGATATGACCATTCACGATTTCGATATGGTAAGATATCTGTCTGGCGACGAAGTCGAGAGCGTATTCGCTATGGGCGGCGTTATGGTAGATAAGGCTATAGGCGAAGCGGGAGATATAGATACGGCAGTCATTACAATGCGTCTTAAGAGCGGCGCTTTGGCAGTCATCGACAATTGCAGACGTGCAAGCTACGGCTATGACCAAAGAGCGGAAGCTTTCGGCGAACTCGGTCAGGTTGCTATTGCCAACGACAGCGCATCCAACGCAGTAATCTCCAATGCAGACGGCGTAACGGCAGAGAAGCCTTTGCTTTTCTTCCTCGAGAGATATATGCAGGCATACGTCAACGAAATCAGTCAGTTTATCGACTGTATCGTCAATGATAAGCCCGTGCCCGTAAGCATCGAGGACGGTTTGCAAGCGGTAGTTATCGGAGTAGCCGCAAAGAAGTCTTTGCAAGAGGGCAGACCCGTAAAACTCAGCGAGATTTGCTAATAAATTCGTCAAAGTAAGACGTCTGCCTCACGGCTGGCGCACATAATTCACAAAGAGCCTTCCTACGGGGAGGCTCTAAATCTTGATAAGCAATTTAGGATATTTTCTTTGAAAAACAATAAAAATTCAACATTAATGTACAATATTTTGGACAATTAGAAGTTAAAATTCTAGAATTATTAATTTTGTCAAAAAAACAATTAAATTTTTCCAAAAGTAATATTGACTAATTAAATGTTATATGATAATCTATAAGCAAGGTAACTGAACAAATATACCATACCAAACAACAAATAGGTTACCAAAATAAGGGTTTTATCCCGAAAAGCTCTGTCCCGATAACCTCGGGACATCTTTTTTAAGCAATAAAAATTATACAAGAGAGGGATTGATATGTTTTACAAAATAGGACTGGATTTAGGTATTGCATCTTGCGGTGCAGCTGCTATTGAGATTGACGAGAATGGACAGGCAAAGAGAATTTTAAGTCTTCATTCGCGTACTTTTGATAAGGCAGAGGCGGAGGATGGCAAAAGTCTTGCCGAAGGCAGAAGAATGGCAAGAGGACTTCGAAGAAGAATAAGACGTAAAGTATTACGTCTTGAGGACATTCGCAATCTTTTAGGACAAAAAGATATGTCAAGAAAAGAAGGCGAGCGAGATGTCAATGAATTGAGATATGCTGCACTTAATGAGCAAATTAGTGAGCGTGATTTTGCACGTGTGCTTTATTCAATAGCAAAGCACAGAGGATTCAAAAGTAATCGTAAAAACGCATCTTCCAAAGACGATGGAAAATTACTTGCTGCTACCAAGCAGAACGATCTAATAATGCAAGAAAACAATTATCGCACGGTAGGTGAAATGTTTTATAAACATTACGTGAGCATTGACCCCAACGGTAATAAACTGTATTGTACTCGCAATAAAGGCGGAGACTATTCCAAGACTGTCTCTCGCAATAGACTTATAGAAGAGGTCATGTTGTTGTTTGCAAAGCAACGAGAACTTGGCAATGCTCTTGCTGATGAAAAAACAGAAAAGGAATTTATTGAAATATTTACCCGTCAGAGAAGTTTTGACGAAGGCCCAGGCAAGGGTAGTCCTTATTCAAGTAGCTTTGCCGTAGGTACTTTCAACGGCGAATACCGCGCTCCCAAGTACAGTTATACGGTCGATTATTCCAACGCATTGCAGAAAATCAACAATTTGAAAATTCAAGGCAACGGCGAAGAAAGATTTTTGAGCAACGAAGAGAGAGCTGCGGTCAGAGAGCTTTTGATCAAAAAAACGGAAATTAAATATAAAGATGTGCGAAAACTTTTTGCGCTTTCGTACGAATATATCTTTAATATATCCTATCAAGCGCCCAAGAAGAAAAGGGAAGAAGAAAAGGAATTTACTATCGAAGATATAATAAAGAAAGCAGAAGACAAGGTTTTTGTAACAATGAAAAATAGTGCGACAATATCAAAAACGTTGTCCGAAGAGCATTGCAATAGGGACGTTATCGACGAAGTTGCCAAAGTGCTTTTGTTTAACAAGAGTGAAGAACGAATCAGAGAACAAATAGTCAATAATCCTTTTCTTTATTCTCTTAAAGAAGAAGAAATCCAGAATATTTTGCAGCTTGATTGCACTAAAACTTCAAATCTTTCTATCAGCGCATTAAAAGCAATCGAGCCTTATCTTGAAAATGGATATAAATATAACGAGGCTATGGAAAAAGCGGATATCAGTGCAGACAAAGACGATGAGAAATCTGTACTTTTGCAAGGCGAAGCAATGAGGGCGAGGATAGATGAAATCACTTCGCCAGTCGTCAAACGCTCGGTGAGCCAAGCCGTAAAAGTGATCAATGCGCTTATTCGTGAATACGGTTCTCCAGTAGCTATAAATATTGAATTAGCGAGAGAAATGTCCAAAACTTTTGAGGAACGAAAGAAAATAGAAAAAGAAAACAAAGACCGTGAAGAAAATAATAATAAATTGAGAGCCGCATTCAAAGAAACTTTTGGCAGAGAACCTAAATCGAGCGAGTTTATTAAATACAAGTTGTATAATGAACAAGGATGCAGATGCCCTTATAGCGGCAAAGTTATTGACGCAGACATACTTTTCAAAGACGAGGATTATGCTCAAGTAGACCATATACTGCCTTATAGTAAGAGCTTTGACGACAGCTTGAGTAATAAAGTGCTTGTTTTAACCAAGGAAAACCAAGACAAACGCAACGATACGGCTATGGCTTATCAAATTAAAAGAGGCAGAGAAAAAGAGTTTAGAGCGCTTGTATATGCCTTGTATCAAAATAATCCCGCAAAAAGAGAAAAACTACTTAAAGAAAAGATTGACGAAACAGAGTGGAAAAACAGAGCGCTCAACGATACTTCGTATCTTTCGAAATTCGTGCAAAATCTTTTGCAAGATTATCTCTATTTTCAGCCGCTTAAACATATAAAGCGTACCGTATTTGCCGTTAAGGGCAAGATGACTGCTACTTTACGACGAGTGTGGGGAATAAACAAAGTAAGAGAGGACGGCGATTTGCATCACGCTGTCGATGCTGCAATTATAGCCGTTATGGATAGTGGCGTTATCAAAAATCTTACAGAATTTTATAAGATGAGAGAAAATGTCAAATTGGGCGGAGGCGAATATACTGACAATGATACGGGAGAAGTATTCGGCTATAAGGAAGTGGCTATTTTGCTCAAGAGGGGTGCAAAGCAGCCTTATGAAAATTTTGTTGAGGAACTCAGAATAAGATGCTTACCGGACAAGGATTCAATGATTGACGCTTTGCAATGTATCGGCTATACTCAACAGCAAATTGACGATGTCAAACCTATTTTTGTCAGCCGTATGCCTAGACGCAAGGCTATCGGCACCATGCACGCTGCAACTTATAAGAGCGCAAAACATATCGACAAAGGGTTTGTCACAGTCAAGACGCCTTTGACAAAACTTTCTTACGACAAGAAAAAAGATGAAATTACGGGATACTATGACAAATCGTCCGATATAAAGCTATACAATCTTCTTTTATCACGCCTCAAGGAATTTGATGGCAATGCTCAAAAAGCTTTTGCAGAGCCTGTCTACAAGCCCACAAAGGACGGAAGACAAGGTCCTATCGTCAGAAGCGTAAAAATTAAAGATAAAAGTACAAGCGGTATGCTTATAGATAAAACAAATGCGCTAGTAGGCAACAATGCTATGATACGCATAGATATATTTACAAAATGCGGAAAATATTATGCCGTGCCTATATATGTTGCGGATTTATACAAAGGCATATTGCCTAATAAGGTAGCAACGGCTGGAAAAAACGAGGACGAATGGCCGCAAATCAATGACAGTTATCAATTCTTGTTTACTTTACATAAGGACGATTTGGTATATATCGAACACAAAAAAGGGATTGAATTAAAAAAGACCAACGATAATATCAAAAGCGCCTTACCGAAGACGATGTCTGTAAATGCTACCGTATTGTATTATGAATCTTTTAATAGAAGGACAGCCTCTATAGAGGTAAGCGATATTGCAAATGCCTATTCAACAGACGGTGTAGGAATTACGACCTTATTGCAATTCAAAAAATATACAGTAGACGTATTAGGTAATTACCATGAGGTAAAGAGCGAGAAAAGGTTGCCGCTCGAACTTAAAAGGAAAAGATAATGGGATACATAAATATCTTTGTCAGTTCGTACTGCAAACTTTCGCTGGAAAACGGCGGACTTATACTCTCGGGCGAAAAAGAGGCGCGCTTTGCCATAGAGGATGTAAATTGTGTGATGATAGATAATATGCAATGTTCTGTCAGTATAAGCCTTTTGTCAAGACTTGCCCAAGAAGGCGTGGCGATCTTTGTCTGCGACCAGAAGCATATGCCAACGGCAATATTGATGCCTTACGGGCAGTATTTTGCTCATCTACGAGTTTACAAATTGCAAACTCAAACAAAAAAGCCTCTTGTCAAGCAATTCTGGCAAAATATAGTGTCACGTAAAATAGCAAATCAGGCAGAATGTCTGCGATTAGAGGGAAACAATAGCGGAGCAGATAAATTGTTTGAAATGTCAGAACAAGTTGCCAGCGACGATTCAGCCAATCTGGAGGCAACGGCGGCACGCATTTACTTCAAGGAGCTGTTTGGAAAAGATTTTGACAGGCGCAGCGACAACGGTATCAATGCTTGTCTGAATTACGGTTATGCAATTGTGCGAGGGCTCATTGCCCGCACTTTAGCGGCACGTGGGTTTAGTGTGTTTTTAGGGATTCATCACTCGAGTGAGCTCAACGCTTTTAATCTTGCCGACGATTTTATTGAGCCTTATCGTCCTATCGTAGACAGAATGGTAAGCAAGTTTTCGCTGACTGCACTCGATGTTGATGCTAAAAAGCTGCTTTTCAATCTAAATAATACGGATGTATTGATAGATAATGCAAATCAAGTTTTACCTAGGAGCATAGAGATATTTATGGATAGCTTTATGTCGTCTCTCGAACAAGGCGTCAATAAGCTTAAATTACCTGTTATGCAAGATATTAAGTCGCATGAATACCTATGAGTAAGTTTATGAGAATAATAGTGTTTTTCGATTTGCCCGTTATGACAAAGGAACAAAGAAAAATTGCCACAGATTTTAGAAAGTTTATGATAGATGACGGGTATTATATGATACAATTTTCCGTGTACGGAAGGTTATGTAATAACTTTGACAATGCGCAGATGCACTGTCGAAGACTTGCCAATTATGCCCCTGAAGACGGGTCGGTAAGGGTAATGGTTGTTACGGAAAAACAGTACGCCAATATGTATATTGTGCGAGGTAAAGTAAAATGTGAAGAGAAAAAGGCTGAACACTATCAACTGTCATTTTTTTAGAAATCTGCTTATTTTATATCAAAAAAGTTAAAATTTATTTATTTTTTTCAAAAATTAACTAATGCTCCAAATAGAAAAACAAGGATATGTGTCGTTTATTTGACATATATCCTTGTTTTTTTGTTCCTCTATTATACCATACCAAACAACAAAAGGGAACTAAAACATCTCGGGACGGAAAGACAATATATTATAAATTATACCATACCAAACAACAAAAGGGAACTAAAACATTATATATCGCAAGCTAAAGTTAATTAAAATTATACCATACCAAACAACAAAAGGGAACTAAAACACTTACTTAGTTACAATAGTGTTACTTAGTATTATACCATACCAAACAACAAAAGGGAACTAAAACATACGGCTATTTGATATTGAGACTAAAAAAATTATACCATACCAAACAACAAAAGGGAACTAAAACGCAAGGAATTTACCCTCGATACGAAACTCGATTATACCATACCAAACAACAAAAGGGAACTAAAACCTGAAAACGGAAAAATAAAGATCGATTGGAATTATACCATACCAAACAACAAAAGGGAACTAAAACTTTGCGCTCGAAGCGGTAGCGGTAGCACCGATTATACCATACCAAACAACAAAAGGGAACTAAAACCATTTGGTAGTTCTCGTGTAACAAAAGCTTATTATACCATACCAAACAACAAAAGGGAACTAAAACTTCGGTTCTATAGTTTTTATAAATAGGTCTATTATACCATACCAAACAACAAAAGGGAACTAAAACGGTATAAGGTCGCACATAGCTTTGACTTCTATTATACCATACCAAACAACAAAAGGGAACTAAAACGCTATTTCGGCAGTTTCGAGCGCCTTGCGAATTATACCATACCAAACAACAAAAGGGAACTAAAACATCCTCCTTTACTATGTCAAATATGCTTATATTATACCATACCAAACAACAAAAGGGAACTAAAACACAAGCGCCCTAGAATATCTCGTTTTAAGCATTATACCATACCAAACAACAAAAGGGAACTAAAACTACAACTATGCTAAAAACCTCGAGAGTCAGAATTATACCATACCAAACAACAAAAGGGAACTAAAACCTATATCAAAGTGTATTTTGATAAGTTCGAATTATACCATACCAAACAACAAAAGGGAACTAAAACCCTCTTTGAGTTTGTCTTCGTATCGCACCGATTATACCATACCAAACAACAAAAGGGAACTAAAACGCGCCGTTGGTCAAAGTATACTCTACTTGAATTATACCATACCAAACAACAAAAGGGAACTAAAACCTGACGGCTACCAAGTCAAACGGCACGCGCATTATACCATACCAAACAACAAAAGGGAACTAAAACATCGAAAAACTTATGTCCATCGTTATCAAGATTATACCATACCAAACAACAAAAGGGAACTAAAACTTAACGGCGGGACATGGTATATAACTCAACATTATACCATACCAAATAAAAAAGCTCCCGAAGGAGCTTTTTGTATTATATATGAAGTTTTTGTTTTAAGGTGTTGGAGTAGGATTCCTTGTCGAAGAAGGACATCGCAAGTACGTCGACAAGACCTCTTGCGGTGCAGACGTACCAACCCCAATTGCAAGTCTTGAGCCACAGGAAGGAAATTCCTATGCAGATTGCAGAGATCACAAAAAGTCTTGTCAAAGCTACCTGATAATTGTCCTTGCTGGAGCGGTGAGAGAAATAGAGTATCTCAAGCACGGTTGCCCATACGAGGACGGCGATAGGAGCTGCGAGGTTGAATGCCCAGTGGTGACTTGCGGTGTTTGTGAAATGTTCGATATAGAAAAACAAAGCTATAAGTCCCGCAAAGTCCCAAGCAAGGTGTTTTCTTGCATTGAAACCTTTTATTATCGATCTGCCTACGGTTATCCACAAAAGCGCTATGGGGAAGATAACATGGAGTGACCATGAGATTTTCTTGTTGACGGCAAGGTCGATGACAAGCACGGTTGCAACCGTAAAGATAGATATAAAGAGTAATATTTTCATAAACAGCCATTTAGCCGTTTTGAGTTTGATTTTGGGGAATTCGTAGATACTTTTTCCTTCTTCTTCGGAGATAAACGCACCGCAGAGAGGACAGTTTTTGAGTCCGTCTTCTACATAGACTCCGCATTTACGACACTGATGTTTCATACGTATTTACCTCCTGTTGGTGTTGATAGTAACGTCTATACCGTGTTCGACGAGAACTTTGAAAAAGTCTCTTTCGAGAATAGGGTCTTTTATCGTACGGGTAAAAGACACCACTGTGGTACCGTTGAACGATATGGCGGTCATGGCGTGGTCGATATATTTTTGAGGTCCGATGAGAAACTCAAAACGATCGATGTAATCGTTGAGTTCTTTGGGCATAACGACGTTGCCGACGTTGGACAGACATATCGACATAAGTCTCTCTCCTACGGCTTTGAAAGACATATTCATAAAGAAAGTTTTCACAAAGCGGGGAGCGACTCTGATGATAGGTATCTGTTCGAGCGAGACGTTGGAATTGATAAACTTCTGGCAGTATTCGGGAGTGATGAAATCTTTGATTTGATTGTTCATCTCTTTGCAGATTTCCTCGAATGTCTTATCTTCAGGCGAAATTGAAGTGTTGAAAAAACCTGCAAAGTTTCTCATCGTGACTGAAGGGAAGATTTTTCTCAAGTTGATGGGAATCTGAATCTTGATAGGTTTTTTCTTGGACTTGTTTTCATAGATCTGTCTTCTCAAATATACGTATGCCGCAACGGAAGAAAGATACGTGTTGATAGTACAGCCGTAAGATTTTGCGACTTTGTGAAGCTGTTCGAAAGGCATGCTTCCCTGCGTGATATCGAGTACGCCTCGTTTTTCTTTTTGTCCCGTGATCTGATAAGCGCTGGGTTCGCTTCGACCGATAGTGCCTTTGCTCTTGTCGACGTATCTTCTGAAGGAGTCTTCGACTTCTTCAAGCGTAGGATCGTCGTCATAGTGAAGCACGTCCCCGTAATCGGCGATTTTTGCGCCGCAGAGTTCGCAGTATCTTGCAACGAGAGTTTTAAGGAAGGTGATATTTCCCGTACCGTCGGTAATCGAATGGAAAACTTCCACGGAGATACGGTGAGAGTGATATAGCACTCTGAAGATATAGCCCTTGCCTTTAAGACGCATCATGGTACAGGGGTATGCTTTTTCCTCCTGTATCTTGGGCTTTGAAGTAACAAATTGAAAATAATACCAGAAAAAGCCCTTTTTGAGCGTAACCCTGAAAGAAGGGAAACGGTCTATTACGTCCTCGAGCGCTTGCTGAAGAATCTCGGGCTTTACTTCTTCTTTTAGAACGACCGACATTCTGAAGACGTTGTTCCAACGGCTGCTTCTTGCCGCAGGGTAAATCTTCGCAGCATTGTCGAGTCTGAACCATTCTTTGTCAAACATTGAATTTTGCATAATAAAAACTCCTACTTTTTTATTATATCTTATAAAGCGTCAAAAGACAATACGTTTTTTTCAATTCTCCTTAACTTTAGATAAATTATACATAAAATCAAAAATTCACATGACAGCCGACTGTTTTCTTTGATATATCAAATTTTTGTTATATTGAAATACTGTAGTTTTGATTGATTTTTGCATTTTAGAAAATATTTTTTTGCAAATAATAAATAGGAAATCAATTTGAAGGAGCGGTTTTATGGAAGAAAAACTTTCTTGGCGTTCAAAGATAAGTTTCGGACTAGGCGCATTCGGTAAGGACCTTGTCTATGCGATAGTTTCGACGTTTCTTATGAAATATCTCACCGACGTAAGACTCGTAGATGCTGCTTTTGTGGGCATTTTGTTTGCAGTGGCACGCATATGGGATGCGGTCAACGATACGGCTATGGGATATATAGTAGACAATACCCGCACACGGTGGGGTAAATTCAGACCTTGGATAATGATAGGTACCCTTCTCAACGCAGCAGTGCTTATTTTGCTGTATCTCAATGTCAATATATCGGGAGTAAAATATGCGGTATATATAGGTTTCATGTATGTGCTTTGGGGTATGACTTACACGCTCATGGATATACCTTATTGGAGTATGGTGCCTGCTTTGACGAACAACGAAAGCGAAAGAAATCAGATAAGCGCTATTCCCAGACTTTTTGCGAGTTTTGCCTGGTTGATAGTCGGATCGGGCGGACTATATATCGTTAAGGGATTAGGAGACGGAGATCAGCTCAAAGGCTTTGCTTGGTTTGCCGTCGTAATAAGCGTAATTTTCGTCATAACTTCGGCAATCACTGTTATGAATACCAAAGAAAGAGTTATTGCCACGGCAGGAACGGGAGAGAAGACGAGCATTAAAAAGATGCTCAAGGTTCTCTTCAAAAACGATCAGGTGCTTGTAGTTTTGATGATTGCGATGTTTCTCAATCTTGCATATCAGTTGTCCAACAGCTTTGCGCTTTACTATTTTGAGTATGTATGCGGAGTAAAGGAATCGTTGTTTTCGGTATATACAGCCGTTGCAGGCATAGCGCAGATAGGCGCACTGTTTGCATTTCCTTTTTTGAGATTGAAAATCAACAAAACAATATTGTTTATTCTTGCATGTCTTTTACCTGTTGCCGGATTTGCGCTTTTGTTTCTTGCGGGATACGTTGCGCCTCAAAGTGCGGTATTCGTGGGATTTTGCAGTGCGATAGTAAATATAGGAATAGGTTTTATGCTGGTTATGATCACGGTTATTCTTTCCGAAGTCGTGGATTACGGCGAGTATAAATTCAAGTCGAGAAACGAAAGCGTACTTTTTTCTACGCAAACGTTTGTGGTAAAGTTTGCAGGGGCGTTCAGTGCGCTTATATCGGGTGTGGGTCTCAAACTCATAGGATTTGTGGCAAATCAGACGCAGAATGAAGGCACGATAACGGGTATGAGAATAATTATGATAGTATTGCCCGCACTGTTTTCTTTGTTGTGTCTTGTCATTTATCTCAAAAAGTACAAACTCAAGGACAAATTCTATAAACAAATCATGAACGAGTTAGCGGAGCGCAAGGAAAGCGATTCGCAGATGCAGCTTGACGAAGGATTTGCCGAGAGCATATATGCAGGCGACGAGCCTGTCAATACGCAGGCACAACACGATGCTTACGAAGGTCTTGTCGAAAATACTCAAGATAAAAAAGATGACGACAAAGACGAGTCGTCGGAAGATGACAGACTTTGAAATCATCATAGTTTTTTATAAAATCAATGTATTAGGAGAATAATATGCTGTTGGGAGTAGATTATTATCCCGAACAATGGGAAAGACTCATGGCGGACGGCGATCTGGACAGGATAAAAGAATTGGGTTGCAACGTCATAAGAATAGGCGAATTTGCCTGGCACAGAATGGAAAGCAAAGAGGGAGAATACGATTTTTCTTTTTTTGACGAGATAATAGATAAGGCGAGAGCAAGAGAATTAAAGGTGATTTTCGGCACGCCTACCGCAACGCCTCCCGCATGGCTCATACACAAGCACCCCGATATCCTGCAAGTGGACGACAGGGGAATAAACAGAGTCTACGGCGGAAGACACACTTTTTGTTTCAGCAGTGCGATTTATATAGAATATTGCAAGAAGATAGTCTCAAGGCTTGCTGCGCACTATAAAAACGAAACGAACATCATCGCTTGGCAAGTGGACAACGAATTGGGACACGAGGGAAGCGACGTATGTTATTGCGACAAGTGTAAAAACAAGTTCAGTGCATATCTTGCAAATAAATACAAGGATATCGACAATCTCAATAAGGCATACGGTACGGTTTTCTGGAGTCATGAATATAATTCTTTTGATGAGATTCCCGTGCCTGCCAACACGATAACCACGCACAATCCGTCCTTAAGACTGGATTTCGAGAGATTTTGCAGCGAAAATATTTGCGAGTTTGCAAAGGTCCAGGCCGACATCATCAAAAGCATAATACCCGATGCGGTAGTAATACACGATTTTCCCGGCGGAGGTCCCGACAAAAGCGTGGACTATTCGGCGGTGGCCTCTTATTTTGACAAAGCGGCATACAACAATTATCCCGTATGGGGAGGACAGATGCAACCTCTGCCCCCTCACGAAATAGCATTCGGTCTGGATTACGCAAGAGGATTAAAAGGCGAAAATTTTATCATTACCGAGGCTATCATGGGTGCGCAGGGACATAATATAAACGGTTTTTTGCCTCGTCCTAATCAGGCGAAAATGTGGAGCTATCAAGGCGTGGCGCGAGGCGCAGACGGTTTACTTTATTTCAGATACAGAGAGGGTATCAAAGGCGCCGAACAGTTTTGTTACGGTATAATCGACAGCGACAACAAAATCGGACGCAAGTTCAAAGAGGCAAAGTCCTTTTTTGATGAAATAAGACCTTACGGCGAAATTCTCGCTTCGCCGTTCGACAGCCGGGTTGCGATGATATATTCTTACGATTCGCTGTCGTCCATGAGATTGCAACCGCAAAGTATAAGTTACGACAATCAGAGAGAGATGAAAAAACTCTACAAACCTTTCTATGACAAAAACGTACCCGTTGACATAATTCCTTCAGACAGGGAGTTTAATAAATACAAAGTGTTGATAGTTTCTTCTCTTACGGTATGCGACGATACGCTTGCAAACAGGCTCAAAGAGTATGTTCAAAAGGGCGGTTTGCTGATTATGACATACCGTACGGCGGTCAAAGACTCGGACAATAATCTCATATTGGGCAGAGTAATTCCTGTAAATCTCGACGATTTGACAGGCGGCTACGTGAGCGAGTGCGAAAGCATTCAAAGCGAGAGCGGATTCGATCTCGTGGGCGAGGGGGATTGCAAAGGTAAAAAGGGCAAGGCAGGCGTTTTCAGAGACATGCTTGTCGCAAACGGTGCACAAGTGTTGTACAGATATCACGACGAATTCTATTCGGACTATGCGGCCGTTATCAAAAATTCATACGGCAAAGGCAAAGTGTATTATCTCGGTACGTCTCTCGAATATGCTTTATTGGAAGATATTGCGGATAAGGTCTTGAGAGAGGCAGAGATAGCGACTATTGACTCTCCCGACGGCGTAGAAATAATAAAACGAGGACAAGACAAACGTCAAGCCGTGTTTGTCATAAATCACAATTCTTTCGAAGTCGAGTACAGGGGAAATATTCTCAAACCGTTTGAATGCAGAGTGCGAAGAGAGTTAGGAATTTAACGATTAAGACGTAAGTTTACGATAAGTATAAGGCAAAAATCAGCAAATTGCATCTTAAAAGGTTCAAAGTATTGACAATAGGCGCATAATTCTGTTTAATAATATTATACGCTTATTTTTATTCATACAATGTGGAGGAAGTTATGAAAAAAGTATTGATTGTTACATTGCTTGTATTGGTCATTACGACAAGCATTTTTGCATTAGCAGGTTGCCATAAGAGAGATATTACAGAGTTGATATTGATCGAAGACGAAAACTTTGCAGTTTACGACGAAGCTAACGTTGCACAGGAAAGCGGTGCGCACGATTTGATCGTTGAGGCTTACAACGATTGGATAGCCAGCAAAAATTATACCAGACAAGAAAGATTTTCCTTTAAGGCTTTCAACGGCGCAATTGATTTTGCTACGAGAGAAACCGAACTTACAAGAAAGATTGTCGACGACAAAATCTATTCGCAGGAGATAATCGTAGGTACGGGTGAAGACGACGGCAGTTGCGCAAAGAAATATTACTTTGACGGCGAGAATGCTTTCGAGTCTAATTTTAACATTGACGACAGTGACTTCAATAAAAGAAATTCTGTCAAATACAACAAAGAGTCGGGAACCTTTACCACTCAAAAATGGGAAGACTTTGTAGCGTTTGAGGGCGACGTTGAGCAAGAGAATTATCTTTATAAAGATCAGCTCACCACCTACAACTTTTTCAAAAAAGAGAATCTGTCTTCTAAACACGACGACAAGATTTATAAGGTAGGCGACACTTATTATTGCTCTATGACTCTCAACTGTACACCCGAGATGATGCGTACGGAATTCAGAGTAGCGCTTGACGATTTTCTCAATCAGACAGGTGCCGACGAAGAAGGCTTTACTATCAAGGACGATGTAGTCGTATTCGATTTTGCAATCAAAGAGGTCAACGGAGTAAAGATATTTGCGGCATGGAGAAGAACTGAAATTTACAGCGGAAAATACAAAGGCTTTTTGACTATCAACTGCGAACAGGTTTGCGAAAGCGTATATACCTACGGCAATGCAGAAATTACGGCAGAAGATTTGCAAAACCTTGCATAATCACTGATTACAAAAATTCAATGGGCGACGGCACTTTATGCCGCCGCTTTTTTTCTTATTAAAACTCTTTAGAGAATTTATGTTTTTCAAATTAATCTAAAAACTTATAGCTTATTTTTTATTGTGTAACCGTTAAAATAACGGTATATTATCACGTTATCCTGCTAAAAAGTAAAAGAAATAACGCAATATTTGTAAGTCGGATAAAGTGTGAAGTTATGCGATGCGATAAATTGCAGAGGATATTCCGCCTGACAGTATATGTACTTAACAGTATCGTTATTCAAGGGCGTAATTTGCCCTTAAAGAGAAAAACGGCAAATGTTCGATAAAGATTGCGAATCAGAAATTTATGTCGCTTAAAGAGTAAATAAGAGTCGCTGCGAGTTGATGAGATTTTGTCGAAGAAATGAGAATAAACGACAATCGTAATAGAACAATTTATTTGTTGTGACAATCAGATAATCAGAAAATTTATAAAATAAAAAGGCAAGTCGTTGACGAGTGCCGGTAATGGTATAAGAATTAATGCGTATGAAAAAAGCCCGATTGAGTCGGGCTTTTCCGTTATACAGAGTTTGTTGTTATTTTTTCTTTGTAGTGCGTTTTACTACTTTTGCGCCGGATGCCGATTTTGTAGCAACGGGTTTTGCAGCTGCCTCATCGGATTCAGTGGGTGTAGGTGCTACGTAATCTGCGGGAGGATTGCAGAGTTCTTCGAGTTCGTTACACAGAGAAGTCAGAAGTGCGTCGCCCATGGTCTTTTTGGTAAGAATACTGAATTGCAGATTCTTGGTATTGGGAACGAGCATTGTGATTTCTTTTGTGAAATCGGACATATCGAGTTTGCCGTATCCCGTCTTAAGAACGGTATCGTATTTAACGCTGTCCTTGTCGGCAATCTGTGTAATGACAGTGAATTTGTCTGCCTTGAACTCTTTTGTTCCGGAGAGAATAGCGTTGCGGATCGCAAGAGTGTCTACCTGCAAGCTTTCGAGAGTAGGGGTATCTCTCAAAATATCGGCTTTGGTCTGTTGCCATTTTGAAATCTTAAGCGACTCGGTAATCAACCACTTGATAACATTGCCGGGCAGATTTCTGAAGTTGTTGAACATATACCAGAAAGGTCCGATAGGGAATGTTGAATCTTCGAGAGCCTTGTAGATAATGTTGAGTTTGGTAGCTGCGTCGGGATATACCTTGACTGCAACTTTGAAGCCGTCATTATCTTCATCCTGTTTGATGATGATGACAGTCTTTGATTTGTATTTGAAAGACCAGTTGAGTACGCCACGCTTTTTGATGCAATATACGCCGCCGAGTCCGCTGGTAAAATCGATTATGTCTTGCATGGACATAGTTTTTTCCTTGTGAGGGGAGAGGATAAGCTTTTCGAATTCGACATTGCCTATCATATTCATTTTTATGATATCCATATCGGAAGCGCCGTATTCTTCAAGAGTTCTGACGGCTTCGGGATATTTTTTAACAACCGTATAAACTTCTCCGTTGTGCAACTTTACGGAATTATAATAGTTCACGTTGAGATTTGCAGCAGCTTCGTTTTCTCCGAGTTCGAGAGGCTCGATATTATCGTCGGTAGAGATATATTTCATAAGCAATTGAGCGTTATCGGTAACAACGGTTGCCGAAGTAGAATTGCTTTTTTTCTCCTCGTCTTTCTTTTCGAATTTCTTTGCACCTCTGGGAGATACGAGGTAATAAAAGAGACCCATAACGACCGTAAGCGCAACGAATGCGATGCTCATAATGATGAATCCCGAATTGCCTGATACGAAGTTAACCGTAAGCTGGGGCAAGGTTTGTACGAATTTGCCGAGTATCTGATTAGCTTCTACGTCGGTTGCAAAAAGTTCGCCCGTGGTGGTGTAGAGGGTATATTTGCCGTCGTTTACGCTAGAGATCTGACAAACGGTAACTTTTGCGATACCTTTTTCGTCAAAATAAACATAACCGACGAAATCTGTGCCGTAGTTTGATTTCTGTTCGAATACTGCGCCGGGAGCTCCGTCGGTGTTGCCGTCGCATGCGACATAATATTTTCCGCCCATAAAGAACATGCCGTTGTGTTGATTAGCCGAAGCAGTCAAAAGAATAGCTGCAAGATTAACCGCCAGCGTCAGAAGCATGACGAGAATAAACAGTGTGTAAACCACTCTTGTGATGGTAGGATCCTTTGTCGTATAAACGAAAGAATTCGCTGAATTTTTATTAGTCTTTTTCTCCATAATCTTTTCGCCTTTTATTTGATTTGGTAATACAACTATAATATCTCAAATAAATTGATTTGTCAATAGTAAAATCGTAATAACGGAAAGGTGCCCGCTAAATGTCTGAAAAAAGTGTGCTCTAGCCCGCTAATTGCATTTTTTTACAGGCAAAAACAGTACTTCAAAAACGCAATATTTTCCCACGAAAAAACACCTCGAAACCTATGTCAAAAAAGATATGAAAAATAGTGATTCGGATGTAAATTTTTGAAAGAAAAAGTTGTATTGTGAGAAGATGGGTAAAAGATGTAATTTTGCAAATTTTCACGAAGTAAAATCTAAAGAAAACTTTTGCAAAACACAGTTTTTAAGTTGGATGTTATTATCAACGTTACGCCGTGCGATAAAGCAAGCCGGCTGACCGTCAATTTGCGAATATCCTTCACAGTATATCGGTTTATAAGATTCTATTGTGATCTGATTGTGAGATTGAATTATCGAAATCGAACGGTAAAACGCTTTTCAACGCATTGCAGCGACTTGCGACTTATAAAAAAATAATCTAATTGGTGAAAAAATGTAAAATTTGCATAGCCACTCGTTTTAGTGCTTGCAGTATTCAAAACAATATAAAAAGTAAAATATATGTCAATTAAGCTGTGGTTTAATGAATAATAATGCAAAAGTCAAGTATAATAATGCGTTTTAGAGCAAAGTATTTTGCCGTAAAAGATAGAAAATTGGATATTGCAATCGTAAAATTCATGTGATATAATAATTTTGATATTGTAAAAATAGGGGGGATAAACTTGCAAAAATATACTTATAAAGCAATTGACGCCGACGGCAAAACGACCAAAGGTACTTTGGTAGCTGCAGACGACAAGACTTTCAGAGATCTTTTGCACGAACAAGGTTTGCGCTGTTACGATTACAGTATCGTCAACCAGGCAAAACAAGCGCGCACCAGGCCTTTGAAAATCAACGATCTCATTGCTTTCAGCAGGCAGCTGTCTTCAATGCTTCGTGCAGGTCTCGATCTCAGTATGAGTATGAAGATGTTGTACGAGCGTACCGAAAAGAAGAAAAAACGTTTGAGAGCCGTACTTGCGTCTCTTTTTGAACAATTGCAAAAGGGTGAATCTTTGGCATCGGCAATGGCAAAGATGGACAACACTTTTCCCGCATTGTACATCAGTATGGTCAAGTCAGGCGAGATGAACGGTAAGATCGACGAATCGCTTACGACTCTGGCAGAATACTTTGAAAAAGAGCAAAAACAACGCAATCAGATAAAAGGTGCGATGAGCTATCCTATCATTTTGTTGGTAGTGTGTTTCCTCGTCGTTATCGTAATGAGCGTGTTCGTTATGCCTCAGATGACGAAGATGATGCCCGAAGATACCGCAATGCCTTTGCCTACGCAAATACTGATGAGTATCAAGGACTTTATCGTAAATCAGTGGTATATGGTTGCGCTGATTGCTTTTGTACTTATTACGATTATTCCTATTATCAAAAGAATTCCTAAAGTCGCAATTTTTACAGGTAAAATGCTTATAAAAGTTCCTAAGATCGGATCGTTGCAAAAGATGATTTATACCTCAACTTTTGCACGTTCTCTTGCTACATTGTATGCGACGGGTATTCCGCTCCTTGACGCTATATCCATGGGCGCTGAAATCATTACCAATAAATATGTTGAGATGAGGATAAGAGAAGCGGTAGTCGAAATAAGAAAAGGCTCGTCGATTGCCGAAGCGTTTTCGCATGTAGACGCCTTCGACCCTATGCTTATGACGATGACTTTCGTCGGCGAGCAATCGGGTGCTTTGGACGAAATACTTATGCAGACTGCCAGATACTTCGAGGAAGAATCCAGCAACGCAGTAAAGAGACTTATAGGTCTCATATCGCCTGTTATGATGATGGTCATGGCTGTCGTAGTAGGCTTCGTGCTTATGGGCGTAATGATGCCTATGTTCACATTGTACGAGACAATCGGTTAAGACAAGGAGGAGAAAAATAGATGTATGTATTGCATTTGAGCGGTGATACCGTCAAAATACTGGAGGGAACGGCAAGCAAGAAAAAGGTTGTTATCAACAGCTTGTATTCAATTGCGACTCCCAGCGACTATCTCGATTCGCCTGACGACAAGGGCTATGAAAAACTCGAATCGGTAGTCATCAACGCTTTGAGGGAACTCGGCGAAGAAGTAAAGAATAAAAAGGTAAAGATTATATTAGATAATATCAATATATCTTTCAGAGAGATGCTTGTACCCACTCTCAACAGACAAAAGACAATCGCGCTTATCAAAAACGAAATTTTCAGCGATGACAAACTGGCGCGTAACAATACCGTTGACTATATAGTAGACGAGAACAAAGTCGACGGTCTCAAACAGTCAAAAGTTTTCGTAACGTATGTCGACAACAAAATATTGAGCGATATGCAAAAGATGTCCAAGACGCTTATGTGTAATCTCGTATCCATAGATATCGGACAAAACTGTACGCTCAAGCACCTTGCTTACATACAGGAAAATCTGCCTGAAAACTATTTGTTTGTTGAGATAAGAGAGAGCGCTATAGTAATCAGCTTTATAGTTGACAAGAAGTTTAAGTACTCCATGTCAAAGAGCGTGATTTCCATGCAGTCCATGAAATTCAAAAACGATAAAATGTATTTTGTCAACGACGTACTCAATACGTTGAGAAGCGCAATCGACCTTTATAAAAAGCGTTTCCCCGAGAACGATCTCAAAGAAATGGTAATAGCAGGTACCGAGGAGAAACTCGAACTTCTTCGCAAACCCGTTTCCGAGAAATACGGAGTCAACGTATTGCAACTCGAGTTGCCCGACAACATCGAGAGCGTAGGTCTTGAAGAATATAATGATTTCTTCTGCACGATAGGCGGACTTATGGATCTGTCTATTCTGAAGGTTTAAGGAGGGTATATGGCAAAGCGTGACATAAATCTCTTGGAAAGTCTCAATCAGGCGACCAAGAAAAAAAGTTCGTCAAGCATGACGGCTATAATAGCATTCGGTATCGTGGTGCTGGTAGGCGCAATGATATTCTTGTTTGCGACTGCAAAAGTCAACATAGCAAAAAATCAAGACGTCATTGACGACCTCGACAAACAATTGGGCAAAGAAAACGAAGTTCTTCAGCTCGAGCAGCAATATGCACAGGCTCAACAGGAATACGCCAACAAAATAACCGACGTCATTTCTATCGTATATCCCAACAAGACGGCTGCCGAAAAGGAAAAGATGAGTTCTATGTTCCTCAATCTTCTTTTCGATTACGTACAGGGTAACGACGATCTCGAAGGCAACGATACGGTAAAGATCAGATCTATTATTCTCGATACATCGAGCATTACTCTCAGTTGCGGAACGAACGAGTACGAGTACGCATGGCATTTCACGAGATTCCTTGCAGGCGAACTCGATACCGAAGAATCTAAAAAGAATCTTTTGTACTTCTCCAACGTCGAAGAAAACTATCCCGGTTTGCCTTCTGATTCCGACGACGGAGAATATTCTATCAACTTCACGTTGAAATTCAATGTAAACTGGGGGGCATTCGTATGACACTGACAAGTAAAGATAAATTGATGCTCGTCATATTGGCGGTAGTAATTTTCGTAGCTGTATTTTACATGTACGGCGTAGTGCCTGCAAATGACGACCTCGATGCAATCGAAGCGCAAGTAAAGACAAAACAAGAGCAGGTTCAGGCTCTCAATGACAGACTTGCAGCTATCAATATGGCTAAAATCGACAAAAAATATAACGATTTGCTTGAATACTACTATGCCAACAACAACAAAGTTCTCGACGAACCTGTTACGGCAACTTATATCGACGAAATGATGTTTACGCTTTTTGAAGATTGCGGTTTGACGGGGTATTCGTCACAGGGTTGGTATCCTATTCAGACCTCTACCCAGAGTGCTGTTTGGGACGAAACGAATATAGCATACGATGTTATGTATGTCGATTGTACTTCCGCATATGCTATCCCCGTGGACAATACGGTTGCCGCTATCAATATCGTAAATGACTTTTTGGACAGAGTAGAGGCAAATCCCAGCATGGAGATTACCAGCTTTACTTTCAATATTGTGGAGACAACGGAACCCGTCGATCATGACAATAACCCCGATACCCCCGATATCAATGAGATAAAGCTGTCCTATGAGGGAAGCTTTACTTTGAAATACACGATGCAAGTCGAAATCGAATCTGAAAACATTCCCGCATTGCTTGCCAACGTAACAAGCCTTACCAACAACGGCGGAACTACGATATCTTTCGGTGCTGTGGAAAATGCGGTAAGCTACGAATTCTATTCGTTCACGGAAGGTGAAGACGGCATGAGATATTACACCTTGATTCCCAATGCGACGTTGAAGCCCCAAAGCAACACGGGTATTCTCAATTACACTTTCAGTGCAGATGCATTGACCGGTACGCAGAATATTATCGTAAGAGCGGTAGGCGACAAGAATAAGGGATATTTCAAATCTCCTCTTGACAACTCCGTGCCTTATGTTACGGTAACTTTCGGTTGATTCACATAGTATTGTTCTGCCGAATTTTCGGCAGGACAATACTGAACTTACTTAATTGAATTTGAAAATCGTCAAAAGTTTATAAGAGGGAACATTAAGATAAGGAGGAAGAATATGATAAAGAGACTTAAAAAAATGTTGAGAAACCCCAAACGGGGTATGTCTCTGGTAGTGGTAATGGTATCAGTGGCTATGTTGGTAGTCATGGGTACGCTTTTCACGTCTATTGCGTTACGTTCGTATAACTATTCTTTCTCAAAACTGTGCAAACAACAGGCACATTATACTGCACAAGCCAGCGTTGATGCGCTTTACGATTTGATTTACGATGATGAAGAAGCAATGAATATCATTGTCGACACGCTCGATGCAAAATATGCCGAATCCGTACTTTCCGGCGTTGACGACATAACGGCGGTTTACTGTACTATCGGCGAAGTCGGAGGCACGGGCGCTATCATAGAAGGAGATACGGGACCTTCAATAATTGAAGACGCAGGACTGTTTAAGGACGTTATGGGTACTTGCAGATTGCAGGCAAGATATACAAATACACGTCGTACGGAATTAAGTCTCGAAGCTTATGCTACATATAAAGGTTACAGCGAAAGCGTAAGAATGAAGATTGCTAAAACCACAAAGGCAGCTGAAGAGCTTTCCAAGATTTTCAGCAACGCATTCTGTTGGTCGTCTCCTTTGACCTGTATGATCACCGCAGAGTCGTTGGGTGACGTGTACGTTGCTCAACCCGTAATTTACGCATATGACGAAAACGGTATTTACTACGAGGGCACTTCGACAAACGGCGGTATTTACAACACGGTACTTACAAGCCTTGAAAAATTCGGATATTACGGAGCATATACGGGTACTGCAGGTCAGTATATCCGCAATGCAAACGATGAAATCATAAATGACAATTCGCATGCGGGAGTATATAACAGATATTTGCGCGATACCGTTTACAGCGGCATAGAAACAAAGGTTTATAACGGCGATAAACTCGAAACCGTTACCGGACATACCAAACCTTTTGATATCGACAACGAACCTTTGGCGGTAGAAGGTCAGAATTTGGCATCTGCTACAGGAGAATGGTATACCAATGCGAATGAGATTTTGTTCTATAACGATTGGGTAGAACTTTATCTTTTCTCTGATTACAGAAGCGAAAACAAAGATTACGGTGATATAAGAAGCTCTGAATTCGACTATGTCGGACAAATCCAAGGAAGTTATGCCAACAGTTTCCCTCAGGATTACCTTTCGGGTGAAATCGAATATCCCAGAAACTATACGGCAATCAACGGAGACCTTTATGTTCAGTCCAGAGCGCTTATAGGTTTGTGGGACAAGGACAGGAACGATAAAGAAAGTTGGCAATTCTATTACGACACCGTAATGGGACGTGACTATTGGGACTATTACAACACGCTCGGAGATACCAGATTCGAACACGGCTATCCCGCCGGCATCGACGTATTCTTTGACCACGTCAACAACAATATCCCCGCAGAAGATACGACGTTCAGAATAAACGGCAACATGTATCTTTGGGACGATACTAGAATTGAAAACTTCGATTCGGTTAATACGTACAATGCTTATAAAGGCATCAAAAACAATATCTATGCGAGAAAAGATCTTGCGATAGACGGTTATGTTTTCCAAAGATGGAACGGAAGCAGCAGAGTTCATAAAAAATCCGTTTCCATATTCGGAGATATTATGGTGCAAGGAGATTTGTATATAGCAAACTCCACGATTTACGGCGACGTTTATTGCAATGGCGACAATCTCACGATTCTCGACAGTACAATATACGGCAACGTTTATTTGAGAGGAAATAATTTTTCTATCGATTACAGCAGCATAAAATCCGGCACGCTTACTTTTAAGGACGGCAACGGTTTGTCTATCAACTGTCCCGGCGGTAATCTCGTTATTGCAGGTCTTGAGTCAGACTGTATCACAGAATCCAATGCGCTTTGTACATCTTATCTCAATACAAACGAATACGGCGCATATATCAAAAATACTTCCGTAATAGGAACACTCTATTCCAAAGTTAATACAAAGATTATCGTAGCAAAATGGGAAGGTGACGATGTCTATAGAGAAATCTTCGGCAACATATTCGTTGAAGGATATTTAAATATAGACTTGGAGTACACCGACGATGCGTATAAAAACTATCTAAAGACCGGAGCCTCGATGGAAGACAGTAAAAATAATGAAACTGCCATGAGGTATAATACAATAGACGTTACAGGCAACTTGGTGGCTAACAAGTTGAGAATAAAACAAAGTCAGCACAAGACAAATGCATGGAGCGGACTCGAAGCGCCTCACCTTAATTTCAACAACGTATTCGTAGGTCCCGGCGGAACGTTTATCGACGGTAACGAATGGTACGGAGGATTTACGCTTGAAGGAAACAGAAAGTCAATCTATCTCGATACTCTTTATACGGTAGGTTTGTCAGTCTGGGATACCGATTACGATTTGACGATAAATCCCTACGTTCTCGGCAGTTGGTTGAGCTCGTTCGGAGTAACATACAGCGGTGCGGTTCTCTCGCAGGCGTCTGATGTAGTATTTGCGCATCAAATCAACAATTTCGCTACATACGGCGGCGTTGAGAGTATCCATTTCTCGGCGGGACAGTCATTGAACCTCTGGTCGCAGTATTTCTTCCCCACTACATGGGAAACGAAAGAGGCAAATCCTCAATTCTGGAATGCTCCCGTAGCAGCCGCTGACGAGACGTCTCCTCTCGGTGTATATTACTACGATATCAACAGCTATATTTCAAACGGAGATATCAGATCGGGCATACAGAGTTATGTTGCGGCTACAGGCAGAACAGACGTTGCTTCTGTCGATAATGTAAACAAAGTAATCGAAATTAAAAAGAGCATGGTATTCACTTCGAGAATTAAATTCAATTACAGCGGATACATTATCAAGTTTAATTCTTTTGATGATAACCTGCATCTTAAATTCGAGAAGGGCGTGACATTCGGAGAAAACACGACAGTTGTTCTTACCGGCGGAAATATGACCTTTGCATATGTGAGCGGAGGAGACGGCGTTGAAGTGCCCGAACTGAAATTCGGTACAAACTGCACGATAGGACTTGTCGAAGAAATGACGGGTGTCGATCGCAGATCGGACAGTATATACTTTATATCCAATGACAGTATTATAATCGAGATGGGTTACAATATGAGCATGAACGGCTACATATATGCGCCCAACGGATTTGGCGATATAGTCGGTTCGGACGGTAACAGAACTATCCTCAACGGCTGTATGGCAGTAAAGAACTATTTGATGCAAGGTCAGGTTGAAAGGTTTGAAGAGACGATAAGCGAATATAGGTATTGTGTCTACAACCACGTTCCTGCACCGCTGATTACCGATGTAAACTTCGAATTTGGAAACAGTGAAGAAGAAATCGGTCAGTTCGGCGAAATTATCTGGGAATTCTTGGGGTATTATTGATTATGAGAAAGACTGAAAAAAAGAGAAAATTCTCACTGGTAAGACTCAAAGGTAAAAAAGGATTTACTCTGTTGGAGGCAATAGTCAGCGTGGCATTGTTTGCGATGATGGCGGTAATGTTTTCTACGTTCATGTTTACTTCCACAAAGATGGTCAATATGTCAATTGCTTACGACAGAGACAGAGAAAGACTTGTCGAAGCTATCGAATCGGGCAGTACAGACGATATCACGATCACCGTCGTAAGCCCCGACCATGCAGAAGGAGACTATACTTATCAGCCTTTGACTCTCGAACTCAGCAACAAGGACAGCGAAATCAAAAAGAGAGTTACCTCTCAAGGAACGTATTATATCTATACGCTCAACGATTCCGGAATATCGTATTGCATATACGTCGGTGATTGATTATGTTGATAAACAGAATTAAAAAGACCAAGAATAAATGGAAAAAAGGTTTTACGCTTGTAGAACTTCTCGTTGCTATGGTTATTATGAGTATTCTTACGATATCCGTCTTTGCAATTACGAGTTCTGCGAGCAGGACGTTTGCAAAAGGAACAGAAACACTTATGGCGGATGACGTAAAGGATCTTGTTCTTGCACTTGTCAAGAAAAACCTTTATACCAAAGAGGAGATTTTCCTTGATTCAGGTAGTGCTTTGGGACAAAGCGGCGAGGTAAAAACCGAATATCTCAAAACTCATCACGCCATGTTCAGTTTCAACGGATACGTATATTATCTCGAGAGTAATTATCTCGGAGAGTTTGAATTGGACGATAACGGATTGCCTGTAGGAAGCAAACTTATTCTCGAAGAATCCGCTTACGATAAATACGGAGTGCAAATATCCTTCGTTCCTCTTTACAATGCGGCTTCGGGCAATTATCTTACGTTGAGAGTACAGGTGTACGTATTCGAAAGAGATAATCCGGAAAGAGTAGTCACGCAAGGCAAGGAATCTTTCAAGCTTCTCAACCTCGAGAGATTGGGCAACAGCATTGATTTTACAAGCTCTGGCTCAAAATTCATTTGTTATTTTGCATAAAAGGTGTATATGCTTGCTCTGACTGTTACTTTGTATTTTTTGAGTGCTTTAGCGGGATTGGCGATAGGTAGTTTTTTGAATGTGGTTATCTATCGTCTGCCCAAAGGCACTTTTTTTTCAAAAGCACGCTCTTTTTGCCCTAAATGCGGGGCTCCTATAAAGGCTTATGACAACATACCGATATTGAGTTATATTATATTGCGAGGAAAATGTCGTAATTGCCATGAGCGTATTTCTTTAAGATATCCTATAATAGAGGCTCTCAACTGTATTCTTTGGACGGTAAATTTTGCCGTATTCAAAATCAGTTATATGACTCTTATTTACGACATTCTCGTGTCGGTACTTATAGTCGTGGCAATGGTGGATTTCGATACGTTTGAAATTCCCGATTCGTCTAATATCACCATACTTTTGTTGGGACTTATCACTTTTATTCCTTTTTCGGGAGTGTCGTGGCAATCAAAATTGATAGGTTGCGTGTGCATAAGTGTTCCTATGCTTATTCTTGCACTTTTCGGCGGAATGGGGCTCGGAGACGTCAAACTTTACTTTGTATTGGGTTTGCTTTTCGGTTGGCAAAAGATTCTGGTGATTTTCCTTATTTCCGTAGTAGTTGGAGGAGTTTTCTCAATTATCTACATGATCGTGAATAAAAACAAGCAAGACGAGAGTGAGGAAAACGAAGACGGAAATGCGGACGGAGAAAAATCGGAGAATGAAGATGCGCAGACTCTCGAAAGCGGTGAATCGTCATCGGACAAGGTATGCGTGGCAGAAAAGGATAATGCCGACAATTCAAAAGAAGATAAAGCACTTGCGGAATCGCAGGATAATACCGATAACGAATGCACGGAAAAATGCGACAGCATAACGGAAGAAACCGATTCTTCGGAGGAAGATGAAGACGATTTGCCCAAAGGCAAAGTGATTCCTTTCGGACCGTTTATCGTTTTGGCTACGATAATTACTATATATTTCGGCGATTTAATCATTGACGGTTATACAAAACTTATATTCTAAAACTTATAATTAATATAGCGTTATATACACATTGTTAATTTATAATCAATTTATATAAAAAATAAAAATTGCATATTGACACTGTAAATAAATTGTAATATAATTTATATACAAGGAGGGAAATTAGTGGACAATAATTCAGCGATTTGGGAGATTCTTCTCAACAATAAAGTCATCAAACAAGAACAACTTAATGACGCCAAACGTTGGCAAAGAAGTCATCCCGACGAAGAAATCGGTCAGATACTTATTTCCCGTGGTATTCTCAACGAGGATCAGCTCCTTGAAGCATATGCAGAACGTTTAGATGTTCAGTTTATCAACAAAGAACTTGTTGTAAAACGTCCCGAGGTATTAAAACTCGTTCCCGAAACTCTCTCGAGAAGATACGAGTTGATGCCTATAGATATCCGCAACAATAAAATTGTCGTAGCGATATCCAATCCCGAGGAAATGGGTGTACTCGAAGACATCAAGATGAGCTCCAAAATGGAGACTATCGTTGTCCTTTCGACTCAGGAACGTATCAACAATGCAATAGACAGATACTATAAAAACGTAGAACTGTTCTATCACGAAGAAAAAGAAGACGTCCAGACAATCAATGTGGTTTCCACGGATACCGCAAAGAAGATGGACGAAATCGAGTCCAGCGTTAACAATACTCCTGTCGTTAAGCTGGTAAACAACCTTGTACATCAGGCTTACTTGAGACAAGTGTCGGATATACACATCGAACCTTTTGAAAAAGAAGTCATTATCCGTATGCGTATAGACGGCGATCTCGTGGAAACCATGAGACTTGCGGCAAGTTCGCTCAACAGCATTATATCCCGTATCAAGATTTTGTCGGGTATGAACATAGCGGAAAAGCGTGTTCCTCAAGACGGTAGATTTGCATACATTACCGACGAATTCAAGGTCGATCTGCGTGTATCTACGCTTCCTACGATATACGGCGAAAAGTGCGTTATGCGTTTGCTCAACACCGGCGGCGAAAACCTTTTGTCTTTCGAGCAACTCGGTATGAGCAAAGAAAACATCGAAAAATTCAATCATATATTGAGCGCCCCCAACGGAATCATACTCGTTACGGGACCTACCGGTTCGGGTAAATCAACTACGTTGTATGCGGTACTCAATAAATTGAGACAGCCTAACATAAATATTACTACCGTTGAAGACCCTGTCGAAAAACAAATGATGGGCGTCAATCAGGTGCAGACAAATTCAAAGGCAGGATTGACCTTTGCAAGTGCGCTCCGTTCGCTGTTGCGTCAAGACCCCGACGTAATAATGGTCGGTGAGATTCGTGACTACGAGACGGCAGAAATCGCTACCCGTGCGGCTATTACGGGTCACTTGGTATTGTCAACACTGCACACCAACGACTCAATCGCTACGATTGTCCGTTTGATAGATATGGGCATACCTCCTTATCTGGTATCGGCTTCAGTCAACGCAATCATAGCACAAAGACTTGTAAAGAGATTGTGTCCTTATTGCAAAAAGAGACGCGATGCGGAAAATACCGATCAAGGCTTGCTTGAGGACATGACGATAAAAGACATATACGAACCTGTAGGTTGCCCTGAATGCAACAATTCCGGATACAGCGGACGTATCGCAGTTTATGAGATAGTAGAACTCGATCATGCGATGAAGAAGATGATCACGGCAGGCAAAGGAACGGACGAAATCAGAGCCGTCGCCGTCAAGAACGGAGCAATGTTCCTCGCAGACAGCTTGAGAGAACTTGTGGCAAAGGGCGTAACGAGTCTTGATGAGTATAAACGTATTATTTATACTGTAACCTGATTGATTATAACTGCTACGGCAGATATAAAATAAAAAAATATATTTTTCAAATACGGAGGGATATTATGATAGCTAATTTGAAAAAAAACAAGAAAAAGGGCTTCACGCTGGTTGAGCTTATCGTAGTTATTGCAATTATTGCAATCATTGCTGCAGTTGCAGTTCCTACAACGATTTCTTACGTAAATAAAGCGAAAGTCAGCACCGCTCAAAACGAAGCAAACGAACTTGCAAATACTCTTAACACCGCATTCACCGACTATTCTTTGTCTCATACCGAACTCGACAGAGCAAATTTTGTAGGCATTTTGAATAGCGCTATGGGTGAAGTATCTACCGTTACCGGACTTGAAGTTACCGACGATTCTACTTCTGCAGCATTTGTTGTTATTGTTAAAACTAATGCTAAAGACGGCGATACCCAAGTTACCGTAACCAAGACTTACAATCTTACAAACCTCGGTTTGACCATGGACGAAGATTGCAAGGGTGACTACACTGCAGGCGGCAGCGGAGACCAGACTTGGGCATAATAAGTCTTTCATTATTGTGAAAAATACCCGCACTTACGGTTCAATTAGAGCCGTAAGTGCATAGGTATTTATTAAGGGGGAGTGTATGAGAGGCAAAAAGAAAGGCTTTACGCTTGTAGAGCTGATAGTGGTCATTGCAATCATAGCCATTATAGCTGCAGTTGCAATACCTACAACTCTTTCTTATGTCCAGAAGGCAAAAGAGAATATGGCGGAAAACGAAGTCCTCAATCTTATGGGGACTATACAAAAGAGTTTGACGCTCATCTCAATAGAAAAAGAGGGAAGAGTTGCCAAGGATACTATTCAAGAGATTCTTGAAAGCGAAATGCCGGAGACAGGGTATGTCACAGAAGTGAGAATATCTCAGGACGGCGCAGAAAAAGTTAAAGTATCGGTTGTTGCAGGAGACTATTCCACAAAGGAGTCTTCGTTTTCGTATTCTGCATTCAAAGTATATTGGGCAGAATCAGACAGCGTTACTTCCTACAGTTTTGTCCCTAATGCAGATCGTAACGGCTGGGTACTTGTCGAATAAAAGATAAGGTGGATTTTATGAAAAGAAGAGCGAAAAAAGGCTTTACATTGGTAGAACTTATGGTAGTTATCGCCATAATGGGCATACTTGCGGCTGTGGCTATTCCGTCCACGATGCAGTATCTCGGCAGTACCAACGAAGCAGCCGATGAAGCTTATACCGAAGAAGTTGTGTCGCAGGTCAGATTAGCGATTACGGATTTGAATATGGCTCAACTTCACATTACGTCTGCAGCAGTAGTAGATAGGATAAACGAAGAATATATGGTCAATTCGAGTTTCCCTTATCCTATTTATCACATATCAAACAATGCGACTGTTCCCACTGCCGAACAGGTAGGTAGCGAAAACAGTTTTACGGATTATACGCAGACGATGATAGTCGTTTATGCCGGAGATGACGGATTTATTACCGTATATTTCTATAGAGACGGCGTTGAAGATCCTACTCTTCGAAAGACGGCTTTGATGGAAGTATGATACTAATTTATAAATACGAAAGCAATGCCGCTTCCTCGCAGGAAGCGGTTTTTTTATTGAATTAAACATAATTCGTTTGTAAGACTATTGTTTTTTAGGTTTTCATTCACAGGTTTGACATGCAATAGCGTTAAAGAAATTCGCATAAAATTCGGATTATTTTAATTAATATTAATCTTCTGTGTTTTACTTATACTTATATTTGAGTCGTAATTTACGATTAAAAGCAAAATTTTTATAATATATGTTAAAAATTTAACATACATATTGACTTTGCGATACATAACGGGTATTATATAATTAGATATGTATGCGAGGTAATTATGCCCCCGAAAATAAGGATTTCAAAGGAAAAGATAGCCGATACGGCTTTTAAGCTTGTACAAGAAAGAGGGATGAACGCCTTAAGCGCCAAAAACCTTGCCAAAGCACTCGATTGTTCGACGCAGCCGCTTTTTTGGTGGTTCGAGAACATGGACGGCATAAAGGACGTAGTGGAAAAAAGAGCAAAAGAGATGTTTGTCGGGTATCTCAAAGAACAAGTTGAAGGCGTAAATCCTTATAAAGCCATAGGACTCAACTATATCAGGTTTGCAAAGGAGCAAAAACAGCTTTTCAAGGCTTTGTTTATGAGTGAAAGTCAAGGCGATGATACATTGTCGATAATAGAAGAAATGCCTTTTATTTTGGATGCGCTCAACAGCGAAAGCCTTCTTTCGAGAGAAACAGCGTTGAGAGTGCTCAAGGAAATGTGGTTGTTTGCGCACGGTATTGCGACGATGGTTGCTACCGATACGGCACAATTTGACCCCATAGACGTCAAAGAAATGCTAACGGCAACTTTCAAAGGGCTTTTGATGTATTACAGAGATGATGTTGCACAGACTAAAATAAACGAACAATAATTAACAAAATAATATTAAACGACTATATAAGGAGGCGTGTATGATAAAATACGATGCAGTAGTTATCGGTGCGGGTAACGGCGGCTTGGTTGCAACAATCAGGCTGTTGCAGGGCGGATACAAAGTTTTGCTTGTGGAAAAACACAACATACCCGGTGGCTTTGCTACCAGCTTTAAGCGCGGCAGATTCGAGTTTGAGGCTTCGCTTCACGAGCTTAACGATTTCGGCACCAAAGAAAACAGCGGCGATGTGAGAGATTTGTTTGATTCTTTGGGAGTAACGGACAAAATTGAATGGTTGCAGATTCCCGAGGCATACAGAGTTATTTCCCGCGAGGAAAAACTCGACGCTACAATGCCGTTCGGCGTAGATGCTTTTATCGACAAGATGGTAAGTTATGTGCCTGACAGTCGTCCTTCAATGGAAAAATTCTTTGCGCTTTGCAAAGAGATACATGCGGCTCAAGCTTATACCAACTCCGTAAACGGAAAGACTGATCAAAAAGTTATGCTTTCACAGTATTCCAACTTCGTGCGTGTTGGTTCATATTCGGTAAACGAAGTGCTCAAAGCTATCAAAATGCCCAAGAAAGCGAGAGACATTCTCAATGCGTATTGGTGTTATTTGGGTGCGCATTGCGACGATTTGAGCTTTATTCACTATGCGTCAATGGTTTACAGATACATTACCAAAGGCGCGGCAATGCCCAAGATGCGTTCGCACGAAATTTCCCTTGCCATGGTTGAGAGAATAAGAGAACTCGGCGGAGACGTATGGTTCAATTCGCAGGCTGAAAAAATCCTTACGGACGAAAAGGGCGTATGCGGAGTCGTGCTCAAAGGCGGCAAGAAGATAGAGACGAGACACGTTGTCGCAAACTGTTCGCCTCATACGGTATATGGCAGTATGATAGACAATGTTCCCGAAAATATCGTGAGAGCGGTCAATGCGAGAAAATTTGCAGGCAGAGGATATACGATGTTCCTCGGGCTCAATAAATCTGCCGATGAACTCGGCATCACCAATCATAACTATTTCCTTTACGACACCATGGACACTGCAAAACAGTATGATATTATGAAGTCCATAGCTACAAACGAGGTGCAGGCTACGGTTTGTCTCAACAGGGCTTATCCCGAATGTTCGCCTGAAGGTACTACTATGATGTATTTTACGACTTTGTACATGTCTGACGATTGGGCAAACGTAAAACCTGAAGATTACGTAAAGACCAAAGAAGCTGTCGCAAAGAAAATGATAGAGAGATTCGAGAAAGATACGGGTTGCAAGATAAGCGACTGTATTGAGGAAATCTCCATCGCTACGCCTATGACTTATGCGAGATATTGTCTGCATCCTCAAGGCGATATATACGGCTATGAATCGCAATATTGGGACGGACTTACCCCTCGACTCATGATGATGAGCGAAGACCACGACGAAAGAGAAATCAAAGGCTTGCGTTTTGCAGGCGGTTACGCAATGAGACTTTCGGGTTATTCGAGTGCATACTTCTCGGGTGATATCTCGGGACGTCAGACAGTTGGCGATATAAAGAGGGAGGGTTGAAACTATGGCATACCGTTTTAAGAAACAAATCTTCGGATTTATGGATTTATTGAGATTCAAAAAAATGATCAATATTCGCAGAGAAAAATTAATGACGGCTCCGGCTACGCCTTTGCCTGCGACTTATACCGTTAATGATACCGCTAAAGTGCTTCACCCCGGCAAACAGACGGCTAAACTCATCGAAGTAATACAAGAGACCGCTGACACAAAGACGTATTTGTTCGAGCTCTCTAAAAAAATGATTTTCCGTGCTGGTCAATACATTACTGTTACGGCAAAAATAGGCGAAAGCGAAGTGACAAGACCTTATGCTATATCTTCTTCACCGCTTACGGCGCTTAAAGAAGGTAAGCTTTCGGTTACGATCAAAAAGGCAGGATTTTTCAGTAACTGGATGTTCGACAATGCCAAAGAGGGGGATACTTTCGTTCTCGGAGACCCTTCGGGTAACTTCTACTACGAGTCCCTCAAGGACAGCAAAAACGTCGTAGCCATTGCCGGCGGCAGCGGAATAACACCTTTTTACAGTATGGCGCAAGCACTTAAAGAGGGAAACGAAAACTTTAACATGACATTGATTTACGGCGCTAAAACCCGCAAAGATCTTATCTTCAGAGATGCGCTCGAAGATTTGCAAAGCGACAACTTCAAAATCGTATATGTATTGAGCGACGAAAAGGTAAGAGGATACGAGAGCGGATTTATAACAAAAGAAATAATCGCCAAGTATGCTCCCGAGAACTATACGGCAATGCTTTGCGGACCGCAGGCAATGTACGCTTTTGTCGATAAGGAACTCGATGAATTGGGCATAAAAGGTAAATTTGTCAAGCATGAAGCAAATTGTATCGGTACACGTGACGTTGCGCCCAAGACTTATAAAATCACGGTTCATATACAAGACGAGGTTTTCGAAGTCAAAGCAAAATCGGAGGAGACCGTACTCGTCGCACTCGAAAGAGCGGGACTCAATGTGCCTTCCAAGTGCAGAGCCGGCGGTTGCGGTTTCTGTCACTCAAAGCTCGTCAAAGGAAAGTATTCTATAGCGGGTGCGGACAAGAGAAGACTTGCAGACGAAAAGTTTGGATATTTCCATCCTTGCTGTTCTTATCCCGATTCCAATATGGAAATTATCGTTCCTAAAGGTTGATTTCAATAAGGCTGTCATATATTTCAAATATCCGCTCCTTAATAAGGGCGGATATTTTGCTTTGAAACAGTTTGCACAACGTTTTTGTTCATGGACAAAGCGAGACAATGCTTATATATACAATTTAAGCCTTAAGTAAATTGTATATATAACTATAATATACGTCTGATTAGTGCATATGCTATGGAAAAATAATGTAAGCTTCGGCGGATTCGTTCAAAAATTATTCTTTGCATAAAAAACGGACGGCAAATTTGCCGTCCGTATAAGGTTTTTAAGTATTGATACATTGATCAATTGATTTAGATAAGTGCGTCGTAAAGGTCTTTGAGCGTCTCAAAATAAAGATTGCAATTGTTTTTCAATTCGGCATTATGGAGCTTGCCCGACTCGTCGTAGGTGCCTATCGAAAGCATGCCACCGTTTTTTGCGCTTAATGCTCCCACGTAACTGTCTTCTACCACGGCGCATTCATTATAGGCAAGAGCCATTTTTTCGCACTGTTTCTGATATATATCGGGGAAATCTTTTCCTCTTGCAACTTCGTCTACGGACGTGATTGAATGGAAAAACTTCATGATATTGTTATTTTCGAGACAGGGGGTAACGTTTTGCTTGTTGGAAGCCGTCGCCACACCGAGAACCACTCCACGATTATATAATAATTCAAGCAATTCGTATGCGTAAGGTTTGAGTTTTATCTCTTTGGCGTATTTGTCTTGAGCTTTATTTTTCCAAAACTTTTCGATAGCCTCCTTATCAAGCCCTACGTCTGTATTTTCTGCAGTGTATTTCGCACCCTCGCTCATGCTCAAGTGATTGACGTGATAAAGATATCCGTCGGGCATCGTTTTGCCGTGTTCGGTAAAAAGGCTCTCGTATATTTTTACCCATACAGCCATTGAGTCAAGGAGTGTTCCGTCCAAATCAAATATAAAACCTTTTATGTCTTTAAGATTCTTCATATTATCCTCACTAATTTTTCGATTATATGATATTTTATCTGAAGATTTTTGTCAAGCCGTTGACATATAAGTAAATTTTCATAATATATAAAACAGTTTTATATATATCAACGACTTTATGAAATAAGGAAAATATCAATTGACCGACAATTGATGAAGATGATATTATATTCTTAATAGTCGTCAATAGGGGAAAAGAGGAAAATGGGAAAACAAAACGTCTTTCAGAAAATCGGTTTTTTAGTCGGAGATTTTTTTCGACATTGGAATACACCTGCTAAAGAAGGTTATTATCTTTCCAATAAAGAATTCATGGCTTATTCGGTAGGCGGTATGGGCGTTCAGGGTATGGGTATCCTTACGCAATACTTCGCCATAAATATGGGTGTGCATCTTGCCTATGTTTATAACTTCGATCAGATGATCGTATTGTACACGACCTGGATCGTAGCGATATTGTCTCTTTTCCGTGCGCCCCTGGTAGGCTGGCTTATAGACAATACCAATTCAAAATGGGGCAGATACCGTCCTTATCTTTTGTGGGCGGGATTTGCAAGCGTAGCATGTTTTTGGTTGTTGGCGTTTATCCCCAATATCTTTATGCCGGGCGAAGGTCAGGAATATACGACTACTCGCAAATGGCTGGTAATAGGTTCGTACCAACTTATATATTTCATTGCGCTTACGGTATATAGCCTTTTCTCTTTCGGCAGAGTAGGACTGTCGCAAGTTATCACGCCAAACACCAATGAACGTACGAAACTCTATTCCGTCGGCGGCGTAATAGACTCTCTCGGACCTTCAATAGTACAAATGCTTTTCCCTCTGATTGCCAACGGCGTATACGGTCAAATGGGTCTTGTTTACAAGGATACCTACGGAGACCTTACGGCAGAACAGGTCAGCGAAATGGGCTTGGGCTTCGGTATGGAAAACATCTATACATATCAGATTATTTTCCCTATAATGGGTTGTATCTGCGTAGCGCTTGCTTTGGTAATGTTCTTCGGTACAAAAGAAAGAATAATTCAGGAAAAGAAGGCAAAAGCCAGCGTCGGTTTTTGGGCAGGTATAAAAAAGAGTTTCAAAAACAAATACTTCTGGCTCTTTAACTTGTCTACGGTGCTTGCATTCGGCAGAATTACATTGTTTGCTTCTGTCAATTACGTATGTGCATATATGATAGGCGGCGATCTCGGCGGCACGCTCCGTGGTATAGTTCCCACGCTGATGGCGGTCGGCTTTGTACCCGGTATGCTGTTTTCACCTATAATACAAAAGTATATGGGCAAGAAGAATATGACGCTGTTGTCATTCGGCGGTTCAACAGTGCTTTCAGTGCTAATACTGATGCTTGTTATATTCGCTTATAATTGGGGAGCAACGCCTTATTTGATTTTCGTAGGAATTTTCCTGCATAATATATTCGCAGCATTATGGACGGTTACATCGCCTGCTATGACGGCGGACTATTGCGAATATCAGCAGTGGAAGACGGGAGACCGTCTGGACGGATATATGTCGCAGTATTCGCAAGTAATTACGACTATCTGCGGTTTGGGTTCAGGTGCGCTTGTTACAATATTGCTCAAGAAAGTCGGTGCCAACGAATCTACGGATTACGCTAATCCTCAAGTAATGCGTAGCACGTTTATAATTTGGGGCGTACTCGGTATAGTATGCGGAATTCTGGCGATGATTCCCTTCTTCTTCTGGAATCTTACGGAAAAGAAACAGTTGGAGATGGCTAAAGATCTTAAGATAAAAGCATATACCAACGATCTCGAGACAGGCGAGCTTGACGAAGAAAACGTCAATGAAGCTATCGAACTCGGCGTACTGACGAGAGAACAGGCTTTGGAAATGGGCTTTACTTCTGTTATGGGGGCACAGACCGACGAAGGTGCAAAAGACCAACTTCATGAAGAACAAAGCCTTCTTATGAGAGAAGCGCAGGAGCTTGATGTACATGATGACGCAGTCGACAAGAATAGCGAAGATACGAAAATGTAAAAAACATTCTAAAGTAAAACAAAGAAAAGCGACGTTCAAACGTCGCTTTTTGATTTAATCGAAAAGATATAATATGTCGATTTTATCGTTGCATCACACATTGAAAAAACAGTTTCATCAATAAGCTTGTTTTAATGAGATTTGAATTACTTATGATATGCGCTTCCTTCCTCTATCATAAAACATCTGTATATCTGTTCGGCAAGCATAAGTCGCATAAGCTGATGAGGATAAGTAAAGTTGCCGAAACATATAGACGCATCGCATTTATCGAGTACGGCTTTATCTATGCCGTAGGAGCCGCCTATTACAAACGTAACGGTAGAGACGCCTTCAGTCTTCAAAGAGGAGAGTTTAGCGCTCAATTGTTCGCTTGTTAGCATTTTGCCTTTCAGATCGAGAGCAATGCAATAGCCCTTGAGACTTTTGATAATCCTCTCGCCCTCTGCGGCTTTGGTACGAAGAATGTTTTGCGGCGACGCATCGAGGCAGAGTTCCTCGGCTAGTTCAACTATCTCGGTTTTGCAAAATCTCGTAAGCCGTTTGAGATATTCGTCGATACCGTCTTTGAGGTATTTTTCCTTGAGCTTTCCCACGCATACTATGCGCACGTTCATCACATGTAACCTCCGAGCGTATTGAGAATCCATATTACGAATACGACCACGAGAGCAAAGATTACGCCACGGCTGTTTTTCTTTTTGGTTTCGACTTTATCCTCATTCTGCATGGAGTAAAATACTTCGCGTTTTTCGGTAGAGTATTCTTTTAGCTGTTCGTCGAGTTTTGCCTTTTCTTCTTTTTGCTTTGCGATTTGTTCGGGCGAAGTGAAAAGATATGCAAGCTTTTCTTCAAACGCACTTATACCTTTTTTCTTGCGTTGATCTACATAAACTATCCCGTTGTTTGCAGTAGAAGTATTGTCGGTTGAAGTCGAAGAATTTTCTACGCTTTCGTCGGAGAGTTGATTTGCATCGCTAACTTCAACGATAGCGGAAACTGAATTGCTTTCTGCCGTCTCGTCTTCCTTCTTACGCTTTTTGTAGCTTATCGCATAGAGGGCATAAAGACATCCGAAAAGACCGCCGATGCCAACCACGCACATAATAAGCATTACCCACCATGAAATCGCAACAGTGGTAGCGTTGTTGACTGCAAAATTGATATAGCTTGCCAAAAGCGTGATGGCGTTGTTGAAGAAATGTACGAGAATAGGTATCCATATACTGCCTGTCATATAGTACACGAGCGTGCAGACAACGCCTACGAAAAACTGATGTACCAACTGAATAGGCGAACCGTGCATGAATGCGAATATCGTGCTGCTGAGCAGAAGTCCTGCAAGAAAAGAGAGTTTGCTGCCTGCACGGGCTATCATGCCTCTGTGAAGTATTTCTTCGCATACAGCGGGAATCATAGCGGTAACGACGAGAAAGAGTATGAGTTTGCCGAAGCTGTCAACGACGATATTCGCTCCTGTGTATTCGTATCCCGTTTTATATACGAGCGTAACGAAAAGGTTAGCGACAGGCATAAATCCTGCGAGCAAAAGACATGCTATCGGGAGAGTCATGGCTATCTGTGCAATGTTGACTTTTCTTTTGAATCCTACGCCCTTGAATACGTTGAAACTCTTGACTTTCCAATATGCGAGAGGAGAGAGTATCATAGTTGTCTCGTTGAGAAGCGTTACTATGGCAAGTCCTGCCGTCGAAGCCGTAAACGCCGTAAACTTTTGCGTAACCGCCTCAAGTCCGTCTTGAGTGGACGTCTCGACTTTGAGCATATCGGCAATTATGATATATCCGAGTACCATCATTATAAGCTGCAACATGAATTGCAGAATATACTGCGTTATAAACATTGCGCTTGCATCGTAAAATTCAAGCGAGGGAGTTTTTTTCTTCAGCATGTTTTTGAATGTTTTTTGAGTATCGCTCATAGCTTGCTCCTTTAGTCGAGATGAATTTTTTGCATTGTTCTGTATTGCAGAGCTATATCCACATATGCGTCGACGCCTTCTTTGACGTTTGCTTTGTCGAGAGTCTTCTCCGTACATTCGAATGCAAGTTCGGGAGTGTTGTTGTCCTGACTCAAATGCGCAAGGACAAAATGCTTTGTGCCCGTCTTCGTAAGTTTCAATACCGTATCGGCGCATACGTCGTTGGAAAGATGACCGTTGTTGCCTAGGATGCGCTGTTTGAGCGCAAAAGGATAAGAGCCGTTTTTCAACATCTGAACGTCGTGATTAGATTCAAGCATAACGAGATCGCTGCCTTGAATATTGGCAAAGATAGCATCGTTCATACATCCCAGGTCCGTAGCTATCGACACATTGCGTTTGCCGTCGCTCAGTCTGTATCCAAGATTGTAATTGGAATCGTGAGGGAGCCTGAAAGGTTTTATTATTATATCGCCTATTTCAAACTCTTTATCCATATCCGTGTCTTCGACATACGGCAAAACTTTGGCGTCGAGACCGCAGCGGCTGCGGCTGTGACAATATACGGGGATTGAATATTTTGAAAGAAAATTTGCTATTCCCTTAACATGGTCGCTGTGTTCGTGCGTTATGAGAAGGGCGCTGACTTTTTTGAGGTCGATGTTGGCAAGGCGCACTCTTTCCGACAAGGTGCGAATATTAATTCCGTCGTCTATCATCAACGTCGTATTCTTTGTGGATACGAGCGTGCAGTTTCCCTTACTGCCGCTTGCTATATTGATAAAATCCATACAACCTCTTTTGTTCGATCAATACAGATATTTTAGCATATTTTTATTGTGTAGACAAATATTTGTGTGTTAAAATAAAGTAAAGAGGTATAGTATGATAAAAATTGACACGTCTTTGATAGCAAAACGTATAGGAGAATGTATAGACAAAATCTCCTGTGAGGTTACACCCGAATGTCGCACAGCGCTTAAGGAAGCGTATGAGAGAGAGGATAATCCCACGGCGAAATTCGCACTGGGCGTTATGAACGACAATATCGAACTTGCGGCAAAAGAACACCGTCCCGTATGTCAGGATACAGGCATGGTCGTCGTCTTTGTCGAGGTGGGAAACAACGTTATTCTTACGGGTGAGGTTTTGCAGAAAGCAATTGACACAGAAGTCGAGAAGGCATATAGGACATTGAGAAAGTCCGTCCTCGATCCCGTATCGAGAATAAACACGAAGACAAATACGCCCGCAGTCGTGCACACTTCTATCACAGAGGGCGACGACGTCAAAGTCGAAGTAATGCTCAAAGGCTTCGGCAGCGAAAACATGTCAAAAGTATATCTTCTCAATCCTGCACAGGGACTCGAGGAAGCAAAGAGACTTATTGTAGAGAGCGTAAGAGTCGCAGGTTCAAATCCTTGCCCTCCCGTGATAATTGGCGTAGGTTTGGGCGGAACGCTGGAGAAAGCGGCGCTTATGTCAAAACACGCTTTGTTCAGAAAGATAGGTTCGTCCAATCCCGATCCCGTACTCGACGGGCTGGAAAAAGAATTGCTAACTAAACTCAACGATCTCGGCATAGGTGCGCAGGGCTTCGGCGGAAAGACGAGTTGTCTGGGAATATTTATTGAGAGTTATCCCACGCACATATCGTCCTTGCCTGTTGCAATAAACGTGTTGTGTCATTGCTCAAGATCGGACAGCTTTGTCATAGACGGTAAAAAGGAGGGCGAAGTATGCAAGACGTTGTAAGACTCAATCTGCCTTTTGACAAGCAGGAACTTAAGAAATTGAGAGTGGGAGACAGAGTGCTTCTCACGGGCGAAATGTTGGTATTCAGAGATGCCGGACACAAGCGTCTTTACGAGAGCATACAAGCCGGCAGACAAGCTTTTGAATACGCAGGAGAAACGATATACTTTATGGGTCCTTGTCCAGCAAGAGAGGGAGAAGTGCTGGGAAGCGCCGGTCCTACTACGTCATGCAGAATGGACAAGTATACACCCTTTATGCTTGACCACGGACTTGCCGCACAGATAGGCAAGGGCAAGCGCAGTCAGGATTGCATCGACGCATTTGCCCGTAACGGAGGCGTATATTTTGCGGCGATAGGCGGAGCGGGTGCTATATACAGCAAGTGTATAGAGTCGGCAAAAGTGATATGTTTTGAAGACCTCGGCACCGAAGCGGTCAGACGTATTCGGGTAAAGGATTTTCCTGCCGTAGTTGCGATAGACACTCTCGGCGGCAATATATACAACGAGTGAGATTGAATACTGCCGTTACGTATTGTAAAAAAGGGTATGTCGGGCAGAAACGGAAAATACAATCATAAATTTGAGATATAAAGATAAACGAAATATTAAAAGACCGCAACTTGCGGTCTTTTGCTTTTATTTGAAATTTTGTATTATTCGTTTTGTCAGTCAATAAAGAGTAAAAGTTGTTTTCAAATACTTATTCAGCGTCGGATAAAACTTTGCGCTAGCGTTTATTCTCCTATGATTTTGCAAGCGGTGGACAATACGTTTTTATTTCTTTCGTAGATAGCTGGCAGAGTGTCTATAAGTTTGTCATAAGGCACATCGTTGTCACCGACTTCTATCGTAAGCCCTAATTGTTGGAATGTAGCTATATACCAGTCTTTGTATCCGCCCGTGCTGTCGTAAGTGTCAAACAGCGGATAATCGGTGACGTTGGATATGAGTTGCGCACCGTCGGGATTGGGGTCGAGACACGAAAAAGCTTTGTATATCACGTTGCCCCTTGCATGGTAGCTCAACGTAACAGCAGGCTTGACTCTCTCTGTCAAGGCTCTTAAAGCCACATTCTCGGGTTCGCTGAAAGGAAACTGACCGATATAGTTTGCAGGGGCGGGATAAGTTACGTTTTGCGCACCCTTTCCCCAAAGCGCATTGTAATTCACGTTAAGATCCACAGCACGTGCATTCGCTTTCCAAAGCGAAAAATCCGTAGAATTTCCGTTGACGTCCAAAAGGAATTCTTTGAGTCCGCTTTGAGAAATCGAGGACAGTCCCTGTTGACACAATAATACTCCGTCTATGTTTACCATAGGCACGCACCATACGCCGCAAGCGCCGTCGTAGTTTTTCATCATTTGCAATACAAGCGGAGTGGTTACCCATTCACGGGCGTGGATGGAAGCGTGTATGAGAATTTGAGCGCCATCGGGGTTTCCCTTGAAAACACAGGGAATAGGACGCCCAAGATAAGTGTAACCTATATCGAATACCTGCGCTCCGTCCTGATAGAGTTGTCGCAAGTCTTCCTGAAAAGACGTAAGATCGTACATACTCTATTATATGCGTTGGGGGTAAGTAAAATTCACCTTTCGGCAATAAAAGAAAGTACACTGCAAATCGCCGTGCAGGCGTCAACATATATTCAGATATTGACATATCAGTAAGGTCTTCAAATAAATAACAGATGCCTCTTAAAACCGAGTTAGTATTATTCCTCTTTGGCATTGCGTGCAGCAAGAATAAATCGTTTGGCAAAAGGGGGAAATTATGCTATCATATAAATATGGATATCAATCAGCACAACAGATTCAAAAACGCTACCCAAAAGGATAAAGCCAAGTATATGCGCCTTGCGCTCAAAGAAGCCCAAAAAGCAGCCTTGATCAACGAGGTTCCCGTAGGTGCGGTAATCGTAAAGGACGGCAAAGTTATCGCCAGGGGGCATAACATAAAAGAACAGAAAAAAAACAGTATGTACCATGCCGAAATAGTAGCTTTGCAAAAAGCGTGCAAAAAGATAGGAGACTGGAGACTCAACGATTGCGACATATTCGTTACGTTGGAGCCCTGCCCGATGTGTGCGGGTGCACTCATCAATGCAAGAATAGGCAATATCTTTTTCGGAGCGTACGATGACAGAGCAGGCTGTTGCGGCACGCTTTACGATTTGCCCGGCGACACGAGATTCAATCACCGTCCCAACGTCGAGGGAGGTATATTGCAGGATAAATGCGGCGAAATTCTTGTGGAGTATTTTAAGCAAAAGCGCCGTGAGATCAAAGAACAAAAACAAAAAAACAAAGAAGACTGACAAAATTCTTGACAAGCGCAATAAAATTTTGTTTAATATTATGCACGGTATTAAAGAGGTGAAATCATGTTGATCGTAGGACTGGGAAATCCCGGCAAACAATACGAAAGAACAGTACACAATATAGGATTTATGGTGACAGATTGTCTGTTGTCAAAACTCGGTCGCACGCTCGATAAAAGCGGTTGCAAGGCAAAATATTGCGTAGAATACATCGGCGGGAAAAAACAGATAATAGCACAGCCGCAGACTTATATGAATCTTTCGGGAGAAAGCGTAAAAGAACTTATGGGAGCAAATAAGTTTGCGCCTGAAGAAGTACTTATCATATACGACGATATTGACCTGCCTTTAGGCAACGTCAGGGTAAGACGAGAGGGATCGGGCGGCAGTCACAACGGTATGAAAAACATTGTTGCCGAATGTAATACCACGGCTATTCCCAGAGTGCGCATAGGCGTGGGCGACGAGAGAGGCAACAGAGATCTCAAAGATTACGTGCTGTCTAAAGTAGGCGGAGAGAAACTTAAACTTCTGAAAAAGGTCTTTGACAAAGTTGCCGAAGGTATATGGCAATATATGGTTGACGGTGACTTTGACGCACTTATGCGAAGACTCAATGGCAAGCAGATTTAACGGCGGCGTTAATTCAATCCAAAGGTTTACAAACCGTTAAGATAATAGAATATATTAGGATTATTGCAACGACTTTTTGCGGTTGGTTCAAAGACTTCGTCAGTTCATATCGCTGAATCGATATAGCAATAAATACAAAAGATTTACCCTTTGATTCCCAGGGCGGACACCTTAACATACGTCTTTTCAGGTGAGGCTATGGAAGCAGACAAACTCTTAAAACTCGATAAACTCGGCGGAACGTTGACCAACTTGTACCGTAAGGTTCAGGAGGGGCGTAATTGCGCTGTCTTTTCGGTAGGAGAGGGTGAAAAAATTCATATCGCTTCGCATCTTGACAAATTTGTGATGTTTGTTGCAAAAGACGCTTTCAAGGCTACTGTAATTTTCAACAGACTCAAAGATTTTTACGGCGATAGAGTAGGCTTTTTGCCTGCCAACGAGGAGCTTCTTCTCCTTCGCAAGACATACTTCAAAAGCATTATTTCCCAAAGAGTCAATACTTTGTACGATTGGGCAACCGGCAGGCTGGACTGCGTTGTCGTAACGCCCCAGTCGCTTTTGCAATACGTACCTCGCAAGTCGAGCGTACTTGACAGCGTAATAAATATCTCGGTGGGGGATACTCTCGACAGATATTCGCTTATCGACAGACTCGGCGCAATGGGATATGTCAGAGAAGAAACCGTTGAGGAAAAAGGTACGTTCTGCGTGGCGGGAGATATCGTCAGCGTTTTTCCTGCGCATATGGATTTGCCTGTCAGGATATCTTTCTTTGACGACGAAATCGAGAGTATCAAAGAGTATCATCCCGAAACGCTCACGACTATACGCACAATCGACAGCGTACAACTTATGCCCGACAACGATTTGCTTTTGTCGGAGAAAGTAATGGATTACGGAATGGAGAAAGCCCGCAAGACTATCGACAGACTTTCTTCGGACAGTGCGGAGCCCGTCAGAAATATCTATTCCCAGCTTTCCACATCGTCGGTATGCACGCAGCAAATGCAATGGCTGTTGCCTTTTGTATGCGACAAGATGAACACGGTTTTCGATTATCTTGCCGCCGATTCTCTTGTAGTGTTCGACGAGCCGAGCGGAGTCGATGAGCAGATAAATCTTTATCTCAAAGAACATTATGTCAGAGTAAAACAACTTGTGTCCAACGGCGAAGCGCTCAAGGAACATTCTAAATCGCTTCTTGACAGGGCGGCACTCGTTCAAAAACTCGAGGCATGTCAAAAGATAGGAATGTCCTATCTCACATCGACAAATACGCTCTTTTCGCCTGACGAAATTTTCAATATCGAGACTGCGCCTCTCAATAATTACAGCATACATTACGAGATGCTTGTCAACGATCTCAAGGTGTTTGACAAGTCGGGCTATACGGTACTTATATGTATGGGCGACGAAGTGTCGGCAAACAATCTGCGCAATACGCTTATGTCCGACGGAGTGGGGTGCAGTTTCGTCAAGAATATCGAAGAAAAGAAGACGGGTATTTTCCTTTTGGCAGAGGAGATAGCAAAAGGTTTCGTATATACCAAAGCTAAACTTGCCGTACTTGGCAGAGAAGACGTTACCCGCATCCGTAAAAAACAGGAAGCACAGAAGACAAAAGCGTTTACTATGCCGAAAGTTGGCGACTACGTTGTACACGAAGTTCACGGTATAGGCAAGTGTCTCGGTACAAAATTCATAGAGATGGGCGATATTCATGCCGAATACATAGTTGTCGAATACCGCAATTCAGAATATCTTTACGTACCCGTCGATAAACTTGACAGGCTTTCGAGATACAGCGGAAGCGACAGAGAACCCAGACTTTCGCTCATAGGCGGCAAGGATTTCGATAAGGTAAAGAAAACCGTCAAGGCTTCCATAAAGGCCATGGCGATAGACCTTCTCGATCTCTATTCGCAAAGACAGAATAAACACGGATATAAATATCAGGAAGACGATTATCTTCAGAAACAGTTCGAAGACGCTTTCCCCTATACTCCCACACCCGATCAGGTAACTGCGGTGCAGGAAATCAAATCCGATATGCAAAGAGGTATCATTATGGACAGGCTTCTTTGCGGAGACGTCGGATACGGAAAGACGGAAGTCGCATTGAGAGCCATATTCAAAACGATTTGTCACAATAAGCAAGCGGTAATACTTTGTCCTACGACAATACTTGCAAGGCAACATTACAACACCGCCGTAAGCCGCTTTAAGGAATTCGGTATCGACGTCGAACTTATCAGCAGGCTGCAAACGCCCAAAGAGGTGCAGGCTTCTCTCGACAGGATATCCACGGGTAAATCGCTTGTGGCAGTGGGCACGCACAGACTTTTGTCATCAGACGTGCAATTCCACGATCTCGGACTTATAGTGCTTGACGAGGAACAGAGATTCGGCGTCGAACACAAAGAAAAACTCAAAGTGCTCAAGAAAAACGTAAACGTTCTCACCATGTCCGCAACGCCCATACCCCGTACACTGAATATGGCGCTGACAGGCATAAGAGACATAAGCGTACTCGAGACTCCGCCTAAAGACAGATTGCCCGTGCAGACATATGTTTGCGAACTCAGCGACGGACTTATCGTAGACGCCGTATCGAGAGAGCTGGCACGCGACGGACAGGTATTCATACTCTACAACAGGGTTGGCGGTATAGACAAATTCGCTGCAAGAGTGGCTTCGTTGGTACCGCAGGCAAAAGTCGATTACGCTCACGGCAGAATGACGGCGGAAGAATTGGAAGATAAGATATCGGGATTTTACGATAAAAAATACAATGTGCTGGTCAGCACTACGATAATCGAAAACGGTATAGACGTGCCCGATGCCAATACGCTCATAATATGCGACTCCAACAGGCTGGGACTGTCGCAGATGTATCAGTTGAGAGGCAGAGTGGGAAGAAGCAACCGTCTTGCTTATACGTATTTTACGGTCAATCCCGACAGCGTGCTTACGAGCGACGCAACCAAAAGGCTGGCTGCCATATTGGATTATACGGAGCTTGGCAGCGGTTTTAAGATAGCTATGCGAGATCTCGAGATAAGAGGTGCTGGCAACATACTAGGCAAAGAGCAACACGGTCATATCGAAAAGGTCGGATACGACATGTATTGCAAATTGCTCAAAGAGACTATCGACGAGTTGCAGGGTATAGAAAACGACGGGGAGAGAGAGGTCAAACTCAATCTGTCTTTCAGCACGTATATAGACAAGAAATACGTTGCGGACGAGGATATGAGAATGCGACTTTACCGTAATATATTGGATCTTGACAGCGAAGAAGCTTTGGACAAACTCAAAACAAGCGTCGAGGACAGTTACGGAAGCATGCCTGTCGATATGCAAAGGTTATTACAGGCGGGGCTCATACGTAATCTGGCAGGCAGGATAAACGTAAAGAGTATAGATATTTCCAACAAGATTGCGCAACTCGTGTTTGCCGACGACGGCTGTTTCAAAAACAGAGAAGTAATGATAGCGGTGGGAGAGTCGGGAGACGACGTGAATCTTACTTACGAGGACTGTCCCAGACTGGTATTTTCCTGCCGTACGGGTTCGATTGATCAAAAATTGGCGAGTGTAAAACATTTTTTACTCAAATGCAAAAAATCTTTTGAGTGAAATTGTTTACAACACCCGATTGTTTGTGTATAATAGATTATGCATAATATTATATTATTATAATATAAGGAGTCATATATGAAGAAAAAAGTTATTGTCCTTTTGCTTATACTTGTTATGGTTTCTTCGTTTTTCGTGGGCTGTGACTTGTTTACAAAGGACGGCGACAGAGATTATCACCAGGTAGTCGCTACTATCAATTACGATACCAAGGACAGCGGTGTGATATCTTCCGTACTCTATAAAGGAGAGCTTCAGTCACTTGTAAAAAGTTCTGTTGCCGCTTATGTGACGTATTATCAGATGAGCGTCGAAGAAGTGGTTGAGTATTTCTATGACAGTCTTACAAAGCAGAAACTCCTCATACTGTACGCACAGGAATATTTGTATAAAAACGATGCGCTTCCCGCATCATTCAAGAGCAAATTTTCCTCTCTCGGCGCTTGGAACGATTACAAGGCTAAAAACGGCGAGTTGGCTGCCTATAAAAAGTTCTTGACCGTCGACGAGTACAGATATTGTATTGAACAGGCAAACACTCAATTCCGTGACAGCTGGAATGAGTTTATCACCCAACTCGAAGAAGAATCGGCTCAAACCGAAGAGACCGATGATGACGAGACTACGGAAGATACTTCCGACGACGAGAACTTGCTCGACGCTCGTACACAGCGTGCCGATGAAGAAGAGAGCGAAGAAGACGCTGAATACGAGGAAAATACAGACGTTACCTCCGATCAGACTATGATAGAGTATTTTGAAAAACTCTACGGCATCGAACTCGGCGACAGCGTTGACAGCGCATATTTCTTCAACTATGTCAACACTATTATCAAAAACGAACTTCCCACCAGCGAGGACAGTGAGGAAGTAAGCGCCAAGAAGAAAGAAAAGTATGATAATATGAAAGCTGCGCTCAAGTCGCTTAAGTCCGCTATGGAAGAGCAGTACACCGATTACGATTATTATCTCGTTCAGCAAATGCAGCTTTATATCGTAGATAAGTATCAAAAACAAATCGGTGAAGAACTCGATACCGTTAAAATCGACGAAAACGTAACTATTAAATATAACAAGCAGGTTGAGCAGGATCTCATATCTTATCTTGAAGACGATGCATATAAGACCGCAGTCGAAGGCAATACTTTTGCATATGCGGCTCCTAATAAGGATTATTTGCAGGTAAAGAGCATTTTGCTTTCTTTCTCCGACGCACAAAAATCCGCAGTCGAACAGCTTACTGCACTTGCTGCGGGCAACGAAGCTCTTGCTAAACAATATCGTGATGCAATCGCAACGGGCTTTACCGACGGACTCGATAAAGATATGTTGGAACTCTTTGCAAAGATAGCTATCAACGTAAACGTATCAAATCCCGATTACAATGCAGATGAAGACGAGCTCAAAGACGCTTATACTGACGCTACAATAGAAGATGCAGAGACCAATCCATATGCAAATCCCGCAGTAAATTATCTGACGATACTTTACGCTATGGCAGAGGATATACAGGCTAAAGTAAACCTTGCGACTGAATATGCAGTAGCAAATTCCATGAGCACGCTCGAACAGTATCTCGTTAAAGAATACGCTTCTCAAAAGGCTTTTGAAGATTGGATTTATCTTGTCAACGACGATACCGGAATGTTCAGTTCTGATTTCTATGTAGTTACCCCCGAAGGACAGGCAACTACTTATGTTGAAGAATACACCGTTCTTGCAAGAGCTTTGACGAATGCAGGCGTAGGTGCTATGGCTATTGAAGATTACGGCAGCGATAAAGTGAACGAGGGAACCGCAAACTATGCAGGCACTACCGAAGTTCTTAAGAAGGCAAACGGCGCATTCTCCGTATATAAGAAAAATCTTACTTCTTCCGTAGGTGAAGGCGAAGAGGAATTGTCGGCAGACGTTTATACGTTGGTTACTGCAAGCGGCGCAGAAATATCCTTTATCGTCAACGAATACGGTATTCACGTTGTTATGTTGACGGGCAAGCCTATGGATGACAACAAGGGTACTATCACCACGCAAGTTAAGCAGGACAGCGAAGGCGAAAACAAAGACATGTATGTCAAGGGTGACGATTATCTTTACAGCTACGAAGTAGTCATCGAATACGCTAAAGACGAAGACGGCAACGAGGATAAGACAAAGATCGAATCTATCACCGTAGAGACCAAGACTATCAAAGAATATCTTAAGGAAACTACCAAGGATGAAATGAGCACGGACGTTTCCACGTTGCAACAACTCGGTTTGTTCAGCAACAATACCTATACGACGAAAGTCGATAAGATATACAAACAGGTTATCAAGCTTGCCGAAGAACTTGTTTAAGAAGATTGATAATTAAAAATTAGAGAACGCAAATGCGTTCTCTTTTTTTATCAACAGAAACATACTAGTTTTATCAGTGGGTTTTTTTGTCGTTTTTTTGCTTGCAATAAACGGTTATAGATAATTCACTGTATTGTAATATTGATTGCAAGCCGTATCAAAATAATTTATGTGGTGTTTTGTTTTTTGCTATTGCAAAACATCGCAGATTATAGTATCATAAATAAAGGAAAAAGCGGCGAATTGTCCGTTAAATGAAGGCATGCTGTATAATATAATAAAAGATACCGCTATCAAGGATATAAAATTATATTCAATGAATATAATAGCGTATCCGATTATATAGGCGTGGTATTATAAACAATAGCATTCAATTTCGGGAGATATTATGGATTGCAGAGAATTTACTAAAAAAGAAAATCTTATTTATAAAGGACGCATACTGACTCTTTATAATGACGAAGTGACGCTTGCCGACGGTAGCGAGAGTAAGAGAGAATATGTTCATCATAACGGCGGAAGCAGTGTGCTTGCCGTTGACAAAGAGGGATATATTTATCTTGTCGAACAGTTCAGATATCCTTACAGGGAAAATATTTTGGAAATACCGGCAGGCAAGGTAGAGGCGGGAGAAAGCGCTTATGATTGTGCTTTGCGTGAATTAAAAGAAGAGACGGGACTTGAGGCTAAAAGCCTTAAGGATCTCGGACTGATTTATCCTAGCCCCGGCTATACAGACGAGCCTTTGCATATTTTTTTGGCAACTGATTTTTCCGTAGGGCAAAACCGTCTTGACGAACACGAGCTTTTGAATGTAAAAAAGATTGCTTTGAGCGAAGCGTTGAAAATGATAGAAAACAATATTTTAAGAGACTCAAAGACGGTGGTTTCTATTTTGAGATACGCTCTCATGTTGAAAAGCAATTAAGTTTATTATCGTCATTTTGTTTTATGGTACAGAAAACGAAATCGTATTTAAGTGATTAAGCTTATTATATAAAAGGATAATATAATAATATATAATATATATAATAGTAAATAAAGATAATAGATAAAAACTGAATTCAAGACAATTGAAGTTTAAGTCAGGGCAGTTGTAATCGGTTGTAATAGACGCATTATTAGGGTGCCGTGGAAATTGCTTTTATGCGTTAAAACGTTATGAATAACAAATAAAAACAGGAAGGATCAAATCCTTCCTGTTTTGTATTAAGCCGATAGCTTATTATTTCTTTTCAGCCTTTTTCTTTGCTTTGTTGACGAATACGTTGTTGTCAGCAGTTTCCTTTCTGATAGGGTTAACGCCCTTCCATTTTTCGATAAGGTTGCCGTTTTCGTCAAATCTGTGAGGATAGCAAGCGATAGCGGTCTTTCTGATACCGTCTTCGATTGTGCCGCCGCCGTTGAAGCCGAGTTCGTCATAGTGGAGATATTCCTGAACCTTCTTTACGTCGTCCTCATAGTACAAATCTTTGGACTGAATGTCCTGCATGAGGTAGTTGTAGTTAAGACCACTGTCCTGACCGGCTTTCTTAAGAGCCTTAACAACAGTCATCTTTACGCCCATAGTAGCTACCCAAGTAGGAATACCCATATATCTCTTGGTAGCGCCGATGTCTTCCATGAGCATATTGATCATATCCTTAAACTTAAGGTCTTTGTTACCGATAGGGAGCTTGTCGCCGTGCTGGCCATAGTATGCTGCAGCAACAACTGCTTCTGCGATACCGTTTACGTGAATCATGTTTGTGCCGCCCTTAGGGAACATGATAGCGGGCATACCTGCAAATCTGTCAAGGAATACTTCTTTCCAGAGAGGTGTACGTCCGGGCATGCTGCCGAAGATGTAAGGGAGTTCGAGAACGACTACGTCCATACCGCCGTTAGCAACACCGCCGTCGCCGACCTTGATGAGGGCTTCAGCCTGTTCAACTCTTACTCTGATGTAAGGGTGTCTCTGTGCGAGATGGCTTTCGGGCCAGATTCTGTCAAAGTATGCGAAGTAAGAGTTGAGAAGGACAGCCTTCTTTACGCCTGCTTCTTTTGCAGCTTCGAATACGGGTACAACTTTTTCTACAAGATACTTGTGGAAGAAATCATAGCCGCTTACTCCCTTGGGAGTATGCATTCTGTCATCGGGACCAACTGCATAAACGAGAGTGTCATAGCCGGTGAACATCTTTACGAGTTCTTCTTTGGTAACTGTGGGGGTTTCGTCGCCGGGTCTCAAATTAAAGAGCATACCGTAGTTGACTTGAATTTCCTTTGGCCACCAGTCTGCGGAAAGAGTAAGTTCGTTGGGGAGAGCGAGAACGCCGATTTTAGCGCCTTTTTTAATAAACTCGAGAGCCGAGTAGTATCCCAAAAAGCCTGTACCGCCGCAGATAAATACGTTTTTGAAATTGTGCTTCTGAGTAGAAGGACCTTGTTGATATCTTTCCATTTTATATACCTCTATAAATTTTTTACTTATATTATTTTTTAGCGAGTTCTTTTTCTTTCTCGATTATATCCATGTAGCAGTCTGCAGGATAGAAGTTGTTCTCGCTGGGATCGTGAGTATCATACCATACTTGCGCAAAGAAAGGAATGTGTTTTGCGAGTTCGTCGAAATTCCAAGGAGCGGGAGTACAGCATTCAGGACACCAGTGACCTGCCTTGAGGATAGTGAAAGGCGAAGACTCGAACGTGTGACCGTTGTGGCATTGCCATTTGATCTTCTTGTAGAGGTTGCCTTTTTCCATCTTTGTGCTTACGCACTTTCCGCCTCTGAATTCAGCAGCTTGCTTCATATCTTCGATATCGAGTTCGCTGTCGGGCTTGCTTTCGTCATAACCGTGTTTGAGCAAGTACTTCTTTGCATTTTTGATATCGCGTCTTTCTTGATAGTCAACTACATTGCCGTTTTCGTCCTTGATCTGGTTTTTGCAGAAGAGTTGATATTTGGACCAGTCTGTACCGATTTCTTCAAACTTTTCTCTCGAGCCGTAGAATGCCTTGATACGTCCGTCAATATGATTGTTGTACCAGAACATAGGGGAGTTGGAGTTTTTGAAAAGTTTTTGAATGGTAACTTTGCTCAAGAAACTCTTGGGAAGGATAGCGCCAAACTTAAAGTACCAGTTGAGTTTTGCCATATTCTTCCAGAAGCTCTGCCATGTCTCTGTTCTGAAGTGCAGATAATTCTCGAGTACGTCACTGTCATAGTACCAGAAGCAGTGGAAGTTTCTTGCAGCGTTCCAGTTGGGTTTGAAGAACTGTTCGGGAGTTGCGCCCATAAGTGCAAAACCTGCGTCCATGGTTTCATAACCTGTTACACGGCAAGATTCGCCGTTACCGATATTGTAAATATTCTGCCAGAAAGAAGGATCGAGAGTACCTTCGGCATCATATTCAACAAGGTGTTGGAGTGCAAGACCGCTGTCTCTTGCGGTAGCCCATTCGATAGGTACGTTCCAGCAGGTGTGGAACATAAGTCCGTCTGCCATGTTGTTTTTGAAGAGGTTGTCGTGCAAAACGCCCGATTGTCTCAAAACTACCCAGTTGGGAAGTTCGGCTTCGAGCAAATATCTTTCTGCCTTGAGCTTTGTGATTGCGTAGAAGTCATATACGCTAGGAACGAGAGGATCGCCTACACGTCCCCAAGGATGTTTCCAGTCACGGTTGCCGTATTCAGCAATCGTTCCTACGTGAACGTACTTGATCTCTTTTGCTCTGGGGCTTTCTTTGATAGAGTCGATGAGATTTACAGCGCCCCAATAGTTGGTCTTTTCAGCGCCTTTAGGATTGTGGTCGGAAATGGGAGGAATTACTGCTGCACAATGCAAAACATAATCACTCATTTTCACTACTTTTACACAATCTTCTTTTACGGACAAGTCACCGAATACGACGGTCAATTTAGCTCCGTTGTTGAGTTTTGCATATTTCTTGATGAGGTTGTTAGCCAACTTTTCGTTAGAGGGCTTTTTTCTCAAAAGAATTACGCAATCGAATTTTCCGGTACCCATAACGCACTTCAAAACTTGGCTACCCATGGAGCCGGAAGCGCCTGTTACGAGGACAGTCTTCTTATTTGCCATATAATAAATCCTCCAAAATCATTGTATGTGATTTAACACCATATCAAGTATATCATACGCCTTAATTAAAAGTAAATATATTTTTCAAAAATTTTATATTATATTATAATACTTAAAAATAAAATTTATAATCTTTATCAATACTATAGAAAAACGGGCAAAATCTTCTCAAAACGGGGCAAAATTCTATGTATAAAAAATCACGCACAAGTTTTTCGAATTATTTTTGAAGAGCGTTTTTAGTTGTTTGTGAAAAATCGGCATAAACAATGACAATAGGCGAAGTATTTGTCTTACTCTTTTTAGAAGAATATAAAAAATTGATTGCAGCTAATCTTCTTTCTGAAATTAAGAATTGGACATCAGCGTATGTTGACGATTTAGAAGAACTGTATGTATTCTATCTGATTGTATAGTGGTGCTCCGTAAGTCGAAGCAAGGTGATTCGGTCCGTTGATTTCAAATAAGGCAATTACAAGGAGAAGAATAAATAGGCTGTAAAGTTTGTCGGCGAATTGCAGGCAGGTATAAAAAACTGTCGAATGGAAAATGTAAATATAATTAGATTGCAATGTCCGTGTTTTTGAGATTAAAATATTTTATCTTAAAATTCGCTAATAAAATAGACGAAATCGTTCTCAAATCGTCTCAAAATCCCAGAAAAATCGGGCTTTTTAAGAAAAAGAAAAAATTTTGCAAAAAACTTGAAAAAGTAGTTGACAGTATTTTTTTTGTATGGTATTATTTGTAGGCTGTCAGCGGAAAGCAGACAGCGGAGCACCTTAAAAACTAAACAGAAGGTTGAAGTAGTGAAGGCGAATTTGAGAAAATTAAATTTGTAAAAAACTATTTCAAACTAAGCAAAGTGTACAAATTAAAACACTAAATGCAAAGTCAATTGTTTGAAAGAGTTAGAGATTGAACTTAAGAGTTTGATCCTGGCTCAGGACGAAC
>CALWBV010000006.1 GCA_944376205.1 uncultured Christensenellaceae bacterium | reverse complement strand
CATTTAGGCGTGGCTAGTACCATAGGGCTATGCCCGTATTGTGAAAAACCACCCGTTTGACGGGTGGATGTTTATTTATGCCCGAAAATGCTAGCGCCTAAAGTGCGATTGATGCGGAGCACCGAAATAACATGACGCTCGCACTAGACGTCAGTCCTATTGTCGTTATTTCACAAAAAATACGAACCTTGACTCATCGTCTTGGTTCGTATCAGTCTTTATAGAAGATTTTTGCAATCAAGTGCTATTTGAATAGATTATCGTAAAATTTTCACAAAGCGTTTATTCCATACAATATTGAGTTCATTAGACTTTTCAGACGATCATTTTATAGATAGCAATCCTGTCGGTATTTATCAAAGGAAGATAAGATGCTTCGCCGTCGGGCGAGTAGGATTTGTCGTTGAATAAGCTTATTATGTTGTCGCCGCTTTCTAGGTATACGTAAATTAATTTTGACGCATAAGTATCCCAGCTGTAAGTATTGCGGAAAAATACTGTTCCGTAATCTTTACTGTTGACGACGACACGGGCATAACGTTCTACAAGTTCTACGTTATAGGAGTGTTCGCCTGATTGTGCGTTGTTTGAGTAGTAAAGATTTAGAGCATACAAGCCTTCAACGGGAGCAAAGACGTTAATAAGAACGGCATTGTCTTCACCGCTGACATGTTTTATGTCGGAGAAATCTCCACGTAGGGAAACAACTGTGTCGAGGGGGGCGCAGTCGTAAGGCTCTGCCGAAAGTTCCGTTTGCGAGGACGATTCAAATATATTAATGCCTTTTTTGAGGAATAAGATGTCTCCGTCGGTGACGATTGTATTATTGAAATATACGCTGTTGTTTTGAGTGTTTTCGATAGTATAATATCCTTCGGCAGGCGTTACAATAAAGAGTAATCCGTCAGATGCGGGGTAAGAGTGAAGAGTATTGTCGTCGGAAGAAGGAATGACGTCTATAAAATCGAAATAAATCTCTCCTTGCGTACAATTCAGAGACAACAAGCGAGTTCCTTTTTTGAGATAAACTTTTTCGGCGGTGATAGCGGCAGTCGTGGTGTTTGACAGAGTATTAGGGTAAGACAGGGACATAACTTCCGAGCCGTCAACGGACAGATTTCCGTAAGAGTAAGTGCGGTTTTCCAGTGTACCGTCAGACGAATAACCGTTTGCATAACATACGCTTACATCGTAAAATCCGTCATTTGGTACATTTACCGAAAAGTCGATAGACTTGTCTTTGCCTTTGACGTTTTTAATGAGTTTTCCCGATACTGCATATGCCGAACTGTCGTCTTTTGCTTTCCATTTTTCGAGGAGAGAAAAACCGTTCAGAGTTGCGTCTTCGGCTTCATAACGGGTAGCGGTTTCGTCCGTTACGAAGTTTTTGTTTTCGTTTGCGGAAAGCACAATTCTATAACAGCGGTCCTCTCTCATTCCGTTGAGAGTTATTTGAGCTTTTCCGTTTGTTACGTTCAACGAAAAAGAGTCAAGGTTTACGGGGCTGATACATTCTGCGCCTAACCCGTTGAAGTCAACGCTTTCTACCGAGGCATAAAGCTTGTCAACGCCGCTCATGCCGGGAAGAGAAGAAAGAGAATTAAGATTTATCGTTGACGTTCCGTTGCCTCCGCCTGTGAGTATAGTGATTTCCTTATTATCTTCGTCAAAAGACGTTACGGCACGCAAATGCGAACGTTTTTCGTTTGAATTTACGACCGAATACGTATTTCCGCTCATGTTTCCGTACCAATAATACATCCACCATGCGGCAGTAGGGGTAGTCGCATCTGCCGCAAGTTCGGAAAGATTGTCGGCAAGTCTCCAATACGCAATACAGGCATAGACTTTTTTGCTTTCATACATCGAGATATATTGCAACATTGTTCCGGGTATTCCGTTGTCTGACATTTCGCCGTATTCGCTTATACAAATAGGGAGTTTAGCCATGCCCAATTTTTTTTCTATTTCACGGTAATCATCGTAATTTTCTTCAAACTTATAGTAAGATTTATCGCTTAATTCATGCCATACAGTCATGTCGGGAAGGCAGTCGTTGTTTTTGCAAAAATTGAAAAATTCCTCTATATAATCGCTGTCGTAGCGCATAAATCCGGGGCCTGCGATTTTTGCTTCAGGGAGTATGGTTCTGATAGTTGAATAAATATCAATCCAGTCGGAATAGAATTTTTCTCTTGAAGAACTCTTTTTGAAGTTTCCGTACCATTCACCGTTGTCGGTCTCGTTGAAAGGGCAAAAGATGAGTTTGTCAACATAATCTGTTTTCGCAAGTTTTTGAGTCATTGTAATTACTTTATCTCTGTAATCGTCTATGCCTCGATAAACGTAATACCATTCCGGATATATGTCCTGCATATATACAAAAAGGTATTGACCGCCTCCGGACAAGAAAGTATCGGCCACGTTCAGGACGTCGCCTATAGGGTGCTGGGTTCCGTCAGGAGCCTTAACAGCCGCAATGGCGGGGGACAATGCTTGCAGCAAGTCGCTGTCGGGGACATCAGGTTCTGCTATACCGTAAAGCCAACCGGTCGCACCGTGCATTATCTCTCCTTCTGACGACGAGTAGTCTATCGAAAGTTCGTGTTCTGTCGGGGAGCATGCGGATGCGCTTAACGTCAACGCAACAATTAAAATCAAGAATACGAAAAACAATGTTAATTTTTTCATATAATTCTCCTTTTTCAATGTTTGGGTATCAAGATGTGAATCGTATGCGGTACCAAGTCGTGGTAATCCCGTAGTACTTTCTGAATGTTTTGTTAAAAGCGCATATACTGTTGTAACCGCATTCTATGGATATTCCATTGAACTTTTGGGGCGATGGCAACAGAAGCTTTTTCTAAAGTTTTGTAGTAAAAGTATGCGGTATTTCTTACGTTGGCAACAACTGTAAGAAAAATAGTCCAAACTTTCTTTTATTATAAACTATACTTGTTGTTTTTGTCCACAGATTGAAAATTTTATAGAAGCATAAATAAACAGTAATACTTGTGGGAAATTCGCATTTTACGGATAAAAAAGAGTTGAGGATTATTGCTTATTGTGTCCGTAATAAATCTTGGGTGTTATGCTATAAATGTTTGCGTTTTCAAGAGTTGCGAATAGTCGTTATTTCAAATTAAACTTTATCACCTATTGACATGAATAAATGAATAACTTATAATGATTATATTAAAGAATCAGCGGGGAGGAGATTATGAAAAAAATACTGGCTGTATCAATTTTAATTATTGTATTGATTTGTTCGTTTGCAGGTTGCTCAAAAACATTGGATGAGCAAGAAATCAAACAAGTATTGACAGACGTACGCAATTCTATTGATTTAGAAAAATTAGATCAGATAGATATTTCTGCAAACGGTACTGTTTCTATGACGGAAACTCAAAACGGAATTTACGAAACGACAACGATGAAGATTGAGTTTATTGACCAACTTTTATCCAAAGATAACGCTATATCGAGTCAGAATCTTCAGATAAAAATGTCTGCCGAAACAGTTACAAACGGAGAACAAGTCAGCGGAGATTCGGAATTCGGCGACATTGGAGAAGGCAGTCTGATAATTGAATGCTATTATAAAGACGGTAATCTTTACGGATATACTAATTTGTTAGGCGACTATTACCAATACCAAGAGGACGCCGAGGCTCCTACGGTAGACGACAGTGTAGAGTCGTTGCCTGGTGAAGACGTAAGTTTGTCAGAGGTCGATGAGCTGATTGACATGGTTATGAGTGACGATTTCTCCAAGCCTACGGCTGTACAAAAAGGAAAAACTATCACTATCACATGGGAATTGACGATAGATGACATTAAAAATTTGATTTTGCAAGAGCAAAAGGATGTTGCAGAAGCTATCAAAGAGCAATATCCCGATTATGAGTTGTCAACAGACGAAGAATTGATGGCAGCAATTGACGAGGAGTTAAAAGGTCTTAAAATTGACAAGTTGAATATTACGATTACTGTTGTGGACAAAAAGATCAACGGTGCAAGTTTTGAAATAGATGTGACAGAAACGTCGGGTGAAGGTGAAGATGCGGTAACTACAAACATAAAAGCTGATTTCTCCTTGACTGTGAAGACTGAAAATGTAGCAGTTGATTTTGACAACGAACGTTTGAACGAAATCAAGACCAAGTATGAAGAATCGCTTTCAAACCAATAATAAAGAATAATTTTTGATTGCTCGGCTGTTGCGAATTGAGGTTTGCGACAGCCGATTTTTTATATTGAAGTTTGTTATTGCTTATCGTTTAACGGGAGAAATTTGAGTAATTGATTTTCAACTATGATTACGATTACAATAAAGCCTTTATTGAGTAAAAAGATGTGCAAATCGACCGATTTAAGCAAAATTTATTACTTAATCAGACCGAGTTTACCTAGGAGAGAGTCAAACAAGTTGACAAGAAAGACAAAATAAATTTATAATACAACTTAAAGGGTAAGTATAATGGAAAATAAAGAAAATTTTTTCGGTCAAAGAATTAAAGAGATAAGAACAAAGAATAAATTATCTCAAGAAGAGTTTGCTTTTCAGATAGACGTAAGCAGACAGACGGTATATTTTTGGGAAACGGGAAAAGTTGTTCCCGATTCAGGAAAATTATTGACGATATGTCAAAAATTCGGTATAGACGCAAACGAATTGCTGTTTGATAAAGGTGAACAAATCGGCGCAAACGAATGTTGCGTTGATTTAGCGGAAGATACATATGACGGTAAATCTCAATCAGCGGACTATAAGAAAAAGACACCGGAATCTAATCTGAAAAAGTATAAATTAATCGTATCGATCGGTATTGCGACAATTTTTATATGTTTGCTTTTGATAGGGATATTTTCCTTCAATACACCTAGCGAGGACTCTTTGGCGCAGGTCTCGGTTAGTGACTGGAATATTACTTTCGGATTCGTGCTTTACATTTTCACGATTATACTGTTGACAGTAATAATATCGTGTGTTGCAGGCTATATTTTTTATAAAAAAGGAAGTGCAATACAACAAAAAACAAATATCAAAGAGTCCGATTAATAACGTTTTTATCAATCATATATGCTCCTGAAATAAGGGGCATATTTTTTATTTCTCGTAATGATTTTTAATTTGCAAAAAAATAATCATGGTTTGTAAAGCATATTTAACAAATTGTAAAACAGATTTAGCAGACAAACGAAAATTAATAATCTATAATCTTAAAGAAACCTTAAGCCTAATAGGCGATTAAGGGATTAGGAGAGATTATGGAAAACAAAAAAACAAACAAAAAAGTTTTAAGTATCGCAATTGCGTTGGTTTTGGTAATAGTTTTTATCAGCCTTTTATGCATAAGCGGTATTGAAAACGAAACACAAAGAAGCAAAAATTTTGAACTTGCGAATTTGGCATCAGAGGGTCAGACTATCGAAGGCGAAGATACTACGTCGGAAGAAGTTACTGACAGCAATCTGGTTGCCGCAGCGTCATCGGAGTCAACTGTCGATTATTCAAGTTATACAGATCAGACGTTGCCGGAAAAGATTGACAAAAACAACATTGCACAATATGTTCCTGTCAATAAATTCAACAGCGGCGAAACAATAGTATACAACGGTAGAAATTACGGATTTGTTTTAGTTTGTCAGTCGGGTACGAACTTTGTATTACTGTTCAGAGAAGTCTATACTCCTCATTCTGACGGCGACGGTTATGATATTACCCTTGAGGTTGTTTTTGAAGACTCGTATTTCAAAGTCGGAAATACGATATTGAATTCTGCCAATGCGACGCATTTAGCTTTGTCGGACATTAAGTTTAACAACGCAATACTCGACACCGACTTGAAAAACAATATAGCGTATGGCGGATATTCAAGTCAGAATGATGACGGCGCATACTATGTTCAATCCAGATATTCCGGAAATTTTGATAGTTTTGATGACGAACGATTAGTTAATGTCGCAATGTCAATTGGTTCTAAACTTGCATTATTGATACCTTATGTAGGACCGTTGGTTTCGCAGGCAATCTCGTTAAGTGGTGAAATTGTAGATTTTAGTATATTAATGAGCGGAGACAGTTTTTTGACTGAAACACAATTGGATACTGCAAAAGATTTTCCTTTAACCGTAGAAGGGCAGCTTGCAGCATATGACGGATTAGTCAAAAACATAGGTATGGATATTCAGATGCAGGAAGCTGATTATTTGAGATATAATGAAGACAATCATAATTTTGCAAAAGCTACTTTCAGGGTCAGCAATCCAAACGATAAGGACTACTATATTAATAACAACATATCGTTCAAAATATGCAGATATACCGGTGCTGTAATCGAAGATCTGAGTACGCACACCATTAATAGCGTAATGTCCGGTAACGGTACTGTATATAACAAGTGTATAGAGGTAGAAGAAAGCAACGAAGAATTCAATTTGGTGCAGAATCAGATTTTTGTACCTTTGACCAAAGGCAACAGTTTTGAGTTTAAGCCTGAAGAAGACGGAAATTACAAATTCCTAGTTCCTGAAGGATATAATTTAGTAATTAACGGTGAAGTGCAACAGAATAACAGTGTATATGTCGCTGAAGACGGATGCGTTGTAGGCATAATAAAGCAAGGGGAATCTTTTGAAAACACTACACTGGATAATCGAATGCTTGCGCAAGATTTTTACGATGGAAAATTTAATTTTACCAATCTGAAGATAGTCAAAGAGCAAAATCTCAATATAGGCACCTCAACACTTATAAAAGATATTGGTTATACAAGTATTTCTTCTGAAGATTTCAATAATGACGTATTTATTGCAGATGCGGGGGCAAATGCGCAGAATGTGGATCTTTATATTGCCGACGATGCGTTGAACGTTCTTGCAAAAGCAACAAAAGTTGACGGAAAGCTATACGTAAACTATCCTATGCTTCCCAATGAGAGCTATACGATTTTGTGCGTAAACAGAAGTTCAGCGCCTTTGAATGTGACACTCACAAGAGAGGGAGGCATGACATTTGAAGCATATCCTTATAAAGGAATACAAGGATTGTATTACAGTTTTATTACTCCTTATACGCAATATTACAATATTTATAATGCCGATGCATGTTTGAGCGACGGCAGTCCTATACAAACAGAAGGTCGTTATCTTGAAGCCGACAAACTTTATTATCTCAAATCAAGGGGCACAGCAGAAATATCTGTGGGATTTTCGGCTAATACGGTAAAGAATAACTATGTTTACGGCACAACGGAAAATTGCAGTGCAGAATACAATTTTGTTGCTACGTTTATACCTATGATTACGGCAACATATACTTTTGTCGGGGGAAGTTGTGACGTATACGGCAACACTATGCAATCAATCGGTGTTTCGCAAGCTGTTTTATACGAAGGAGAAACATATACGATAGTCAAGAGAGAAAAAGGAGGAACATTCAAAATTCAACTCGAAGGAGAAGATTTATTGTTTGGTGTAAATAACATACAAACCGACGATAAATACGGTGTGTTCAACCTTTCAGTTTCAGAAAGCATTAGAATAAATATAAATATCGACTCCGACAATGAAGTCTATGTCTACGATGCGGCACTTAATGAAATAACATACGATCACGGTTATCTGCTGAATTCTATAGGCAATTATTATGTCGTAGTTAAAGAAGCAGGAACATATACTGTTTCGGTGGCAGAGTATTTGCAGGAAGTAACGATTACATTGTATATAGACGGCGAATATTATGGTACCGAAATACGTAATTACGGCAATTATTTTTCTTTGGCGATACCTGATTTTGAAGGCAGAAGGGATTTCAACGGCTGGGTAGAAAAGGACGGAACTAAATTATATACCGACAGTACTGGACAAAGCTATGAAGAACTGCTTGTCGATTCGTTGGAACTCGAGGCAGATGCTCCTTGGAGAAAACTCGTCATGGCGATTATTGACGGAGAAACCGCAATGTGGTGGACCGGCGACGAATTTATAGACAAAGAAGACGGAGACAGCGGCGATGATTATAAGGTAGAAGTTCATGACAGTTTGATAGACGTTTTGTTGAATCTTAAGGAAGATTTTGCAAAGACCCCGGGAGGTAAAAAAGCAGGAAACTTTTTGAAAGGATTCACATATCAAAAGATCGACAGCGTAGGAGATACCGATTATTATGAGTTTGAGCCCGATTGGGAAGAGGAAAGATACCTTATTAAATATGTATTGTTTAATGAGGAAGGTGTTGTTCACGTTGCAGATAAAGCGCTGACGTTTGACGAGGTATTGACGTCCGATGCCGGACTTGATCAGATATTTACCAACCGAAACAATGCTCTAAAGTATTCTACAGGTTGGGTTATCACCGAAACGAATAAAGAAATAAATCTTGCGCTCGGACAAAAAATAAGCGATTTGACCGATGGTTATGAGAGTCCTTTCAATTATGATTCGGACGGAGACAATATTCCCGACTGCGTAGTCGTAACCATGGTAGAAACCTGTGCAGAAGTAGATTATTTTGTCAAGATAAACGATCATGAGTATGAAGTCGGAGACGGTTATCAAATAGAATCTCTTGATAAATACGGATTTAATCAACAACTCTACATAGGTAAATTTGTCCAATTGGGTTACGGTGAAACGCACAACTATTTATTCGGGGCAGGCATCGTGAAAAAAACAGATTTGCAAGATGCATGGTCGGAAGGTAACAATAGAGTAACTGTTGACTTGGTATTGATAGAGCAGGAAGTCATTTTCAGTATTAATTATCCTGAAGAAATAGCGAAGACAAGTAGCAATTTAGTGACTTCTTATAAGGTATCCGATGGAAACAAGTCTTTGACGCCCGGTTATTTGAGAGGATACACTTTCAACTATTGGACGTACAATGGCAGCAGAATAGATGTGCTCAACAGTGAAACTCTCGGTTTGGGATGCTATACTGATAAAGCTGAACAAAAGATTGACCTTGATTACAATGTTACGCTAATCAGTTTGAAGCCTACTTCTTTGGTCGATTACGATATAAAAGAAGAGGTCATTTATGTCGATTGTTCTAGATTTTCATTAATGGTAGGCATGGAATTTACCGTCTATCCCACTGTTAAAGAAGTTACGTTTGCCAACGGAAAATGTAATGATACTAATATCGTAGTTTTGTCAAGAGACAATAAGTTAACTATCAAATTCAAAAACATGGAAATGAATGCGCCTAGCGGAAAAAGCGTAATAGATGCAAAGAACTGCCCCGAATTGACTCTTAAGTCGACCAATTCCGTAACTTTAAGAGGAGGTGAAGCATCTCTTTCAGCTAGCGCTCCTGCAATATGGTGTAAGGATCTTATATTAGAAGGCAACACTTTCTATATTTACGGCGGGAATAGCATTAGTTATAACTATAACGGCAGAGCAGGAATAAAAGGCGAAGGTATAGTGACAATAAATGCTAAAAATGTAAAAGTATATGGCGGAGACGGTGGAGTATTGTCGCAGAGAGAATATGTGCAAATAGAACTGAACGGAACCAAAGATTACGAGAATAATGAAGCTTATAAAAGTTATTTTAATAATAAAGATAAGCAAGACAATATTGGCGTAAAAGGAGAAAATGGTAAAGACGGTGAAAATGGAAAAGCAGGAGCTGTGGCAATATACGTTACAGGCAATTTAATAGTTCATGAAGATTCTAGTTTGTATTGTGAAGGCGGAGATGGCGGTTATGGAGAACATGGCGGCGATGGTCAAATAGGTGGAGACGGTCGGAATGGTTCTTTTGGAGTTACTACAAAGACATCCGGAGATGGCGGCGATGGCGGAAAAGGCGGTAATGGCGGCGACGGTGGCAAACCTATTCATATTACAATATTATTTGACAATCAAGGCTATTATCAAGGTGTAGACGGAAAAGGAGGCAAGAGAGGATTTAATGGATATGGAGCGCCTCCAGGTGAGCCTGGAATTACTATTTGGGGTAATGAATATTGTGGCAAACAAGGGAAACAGCCAACCGTAAAAGAAATAGATGAAAAAACGGGTAAAGAAGTTGAAAAGGAGTACCAAAGCAAACCTGGAGAAAATGGAAAAAGTGAAGCATATTGATTGAAAAGATGCCATTTTTAATCTAAAATTAATTGAGGTGCGTTTATGCTTGAACTGAAAAACATAACAAAGACATATACACCCAAGAAAGGAGTGCCCGTACAGGCACTCCGAGGGGTGGATTTGTCATTTGAAGACAGAGGAATGGTCTTCATACTAGGTAAGAGCGGAAGCGGCAAATCCACGCTTCTCAACATCATAGGCGGATTGGACAGCGCAGACGGCGGAGAGATAATAATAGACGGCAAGTCTACAAAGGGATTCAAGGAATCCGACTATGACAATTACAGAAATACATACGTAGGATTTGTATTTCAGGAATACAACATACTCAACGACTTTACGGTAGGGGAAAACATATCTTTGGCAGTAGAGTTGCAGAATGGTAAAGTAAGCAAAGAGAGAGTAGATGAGATACTGAAAGAAGTAGGATTAGAGGGATACGCAGACAGAAAGCCCAACGAATTGTCAGGAGGACAGAAGCAGAGAGTAGCGATAGCGAGGGCATTGATAAAGACCCCCGAGATAATAATGGCAGACGAACCTACGGGGGCATTGGACAGTGAAACAGGCAGGTCAATATTCGAGCTTTTGAAGAAGTTGTCTGAAGATAAACTAGTGGTAGTAGTATCTCACGACAGGGAATTTGCCGAGGAATACGGAGACAGGATAATAGAATTATCTGACGGAGAGGTAATAGCGGATAAGGTAAACAGAGAGATAAAAGGAGAGAGGAAGGAAAGAGAGGATAAAGAGATAAAGAAAGCGAGGTTGCCATACAAGAGAGCATTGGCAATGGGAGCGAAGAGTCTGACGAAGAAGAGATTGAGACTTGCAATAACGATAATACTGTGTTTCGTAAGTTTTGCAGCATTCGGATTTGCTGATGTGATTGTAGAAAGAAACAAAGTAGTCGTTGGAGCGGAAGCCTTATATGAAAACGGGGATAATTATGTTAGTTTTAGACAAAGTTATGGAGAATTTCAACAAGAAACGGTTGTTGTTTCTCAAAAAACATTGGAAGAATTAATTGGCGAGTCGGGTCTTAATTTCAAAGGAGTTAAATGCGAAAGTTCTATACTTCCTCTTTTGGAAAATCATTTTAATTTATCGGCATATTACATAGATGAATATATCTATTTTCCTGCAAGCGAGGAATTATTTGAAGAAGCAGGATTTGACCTTTACGGAAGATTGCCTGCAAACGATAAAGAAGCGGTAATCACAAAGTACATATACGATCAGTTCAGAGAATACGGCATGTACTATTTTGAAGGCGAAGAAAAGAAGATATTAAGTTCACAAGACGTTGGAGATATAGAAAGTTTTCTTTCTAAAGGTATTAACTTTGACGGAAGGGAGATAGTGGGCATAGCAGATACACACGCAGATCCCAACGGCAAACTGACTTGGCTCAAGGATATAGAGAATCCGTTTTCATCAGAGGTGGAAAATATAAGACAAAACTATTTTTTGTATAGCTATCATTCAATGGTATTTATCGACGAAAATGTATATGAGAAAGATTATGCAGTCAAGCAAGAAATAGATGATACGGGTTTTGGAAAAAGAGTTTCGTGTGGTATATATACTCTAACAAATTTTAAGGGATCTGCGCCAGAATCTTCGATAAAATACGCAGAAGAAATCTTATGGCTAGATGGCAAGGGAGACAGGAAGGAATTAGGAGAAAACGAAATAGTCGTTGGGATAAATGTTGCAAAAGAATTATGGCCTAGATTGGATTATGATATAGAGTGTAATATCCCTAGTGGATATAACAAGTTGTTTTTTGAAGGTAAAGTACCATTTGAAGGAATTAGCCTTGGGGAATTTAGAAACGTTGGAGCATTTTTTGCAGCGTGTTGTATGGAGGCTGAAGATATATCGGTAGAAGAGCTTGAAATATACAGACAATATTGTATAGAAAGAGGTAAAGCATTTGATCAAAATGCGTATTATTTCCCCGATAATATCACATTAAATGATTCTGATTTTATAATGCAATGTCGTAATCCCGAAACATTGACAGAAAATCAATTGAGATTGTCTTATGCATGTTATTTATGCTATGAAAGAGACGATATAGCAACTTTTGAAAGTGGTCTAATAAATAATGTTACAGGTAGGATAAGTGGGAAAGAGATAAAAGATAGATATGCGGATAGAGTTTTCGTTGAAAACAGATTAGAAAATGCAGCGGAATCTATGGATTGCGTTGCTGAAGATGATTACTATATCTATTTCTATAATTCAGGGAAGTTGATTGACGAAGTAGGGTTTACTACACCTCCTACAATTGTAGGTATATATATTCCAAGTGAAGGATATCCCGATGACTATGTGATAAATGATAAAATATACGAGCAGAGTAAGTATTATGAAAATGGTATATACGATTTTGTTATAGCACCATTACCGCACGATTTGGATATTATGAAGATTATAGCCGAGATAAATTATGATAAGAGTAACCGAATTAACTTGACTTGTATTAATCTTTCATTTACAGCTATAATAAATATGCAAAATGCAATGACGACGATACAGCCATACGTAAGCTGGGGCAGTGCGATATTGGGAATATTCTGTTTGTTGTTGCTAGGCAACTATATAGGATATTCCATAACGAGCAGAAAGAAAGAGATAGGTATATTACGAGCTATGGGAGCGAAGAGGAGCGACGTATTTGCGATCTTTATAAACGAAGGCGTAATAATTACGGCAATAGTGTTGGTAATGGCGGTAATAGGAGTCATAGCTATGTGTGCGGGATTAAATACCTTGATACCTGTGTCGTATGGAATAACGATAAAATTACTCAAGGTTAGTATAAGACAAATATTATTGATGATTTTAGTGGCATACAGTGCCACACTGCTAGCAAGTGCAATACCCCTGTATAAAATGGCAAAGAAAAAGCCTGTGGATATAATACAGAACAAATAAGTAAGGTAAAAGATGCTTGAACTGAAAAACATAACAAAGACATATACACCCAAGAAAGGAGTGCCCGTACAGGCACTCCGAGGGGTGGATTTGTCATTTGAAGACAGAGGAATGGTCTTCATACTAGGTAAGAGCGGAAGCGGCAAATCCACGCTTCTCAACATCATAGGCGGATTGGACAGCGCAGACGGCGGAGAGATAATAATAGACGGCAAGTCTACAAAGGGATTCAAGGAATCCGACTATGACAATTACAGAAATACATACGTAGGATTTGTATTTCAGGAATACAACATACTCAACGACTTTACGGTAGGGGAAAACATATCTTTGGCAGTAGAGTTGCAGAATGGTAAAGTAAGCAAAGAGAGAGTAGATGAGATACTGAAAGAAGTAGGATTAGAGGGATACGCAGACAGAAAGCCCAACGAATTGTCAGGAGGACAGAAGCAGAGAGTAGCGATAGCGAGGGCATTGATAAAGACCCCCGAGATAATAATGGCAGACGAACCTACGGGGGCATTGGACAGTGAAACAGGCAGGTCAATATTCGAGCTTTTGAAGAAGTTGTCTGAAGATAAACTAGTGGTAGTAGTATCTCACGACAGGGAATTTGCCGAGGAATACGGAGACAGGATAATAGAATTATCTGACGGAGAGGTAATAGCGGATAAGGTAAACAGAGAGATAAAAGGAGAGAGGAAGGAAAGAGAGGATAAAGAGATAAAGAAAGCGAGGTTGCCATACAAGAGAGCATTGGCAATGGGAGCGAAGAGTCTGACGAAGAAGAGATTGAGACTTGCAATAACGATAATACTGTGTTTCGTAAGTTTTGCAGCATTCGGATTTGCAGATGTGATTGCAAGTAGAGACAGAGTAGAAATAGGAGCGGATGCTCTATACAGCAGTAAAGACAATTATGTCGTTTTTGAATTAGATAAGGGGTATAAGATACCTCAAAATATCTATGATTCAATAAGTGAAAAGACAGGATTGAGTTTCCAAAACCTGCAAAAAAGTAATTATTTACTACCTTTTTATGATAAAAACGGTAATTCTTACCAAAGTAAAGCGTATTATACTGGAATATACAATGAGTTTCCTGCGAGCGAAAAATTATTTAAGGAAGCAGGATTTGAATTATATGGAAGTATGCCAAAAAATGAAAATGAAGGAGTAATAACTAAATATATTTATGAGCAATTTGCGTTATATGGAATAAATTATTATATTGGAGATGAGAAAGTGTCAATATCGCCTCATGAAATAGGGGATATTCAGAGTTTTATTGCTAAAAATGTTAGATTATCTAATCTTCAAATAGTAGGGGTAGTAGATACGCACGTGGATCCTAATGGTAATTTAGAATGGTTAAAAAATTTAAATAAGGACGAGATACCATCAAATTTAGAGCAAGATTATGAATATATGGTTGATAAATATTTCAACTTAAGCTATCATACGATGCTATTTATGTATGCGCCTTATTATGAAGAAATTTATCCTATAGGTCAACATGATAGCTTTCCAACAAAATTCGGAAAAGAATTATCTGGTGGGATAACCAATTTATGGTCTTTTGAAGGTGTTTCTCCAGAGTCTTCATTTCAGTATACAGACAAAATTATATGGCTTGATGGTAAAGGCAATAGGAAAGAACTTGCTAATAATGAGATAGTTATAGGTTCAAAATTAGCGACTTATTTGTGGCCAAGACAATCTTATGAAATAGAAGAAGACATTTTATGCGGATATACAAAGACGCATATAGAAGGCATCGTATCCTTCGATCGAGTAAATTATAATCAATTTAAAAGTTACGGGGCATTTTTTATAGCTTGCTGTAAAGAAGCTGAAAAAATATCATTGGATGAGTTGGAAATTTTTAGACAATATTGTATTGATTTAGGAGAGTCTTTTAACCATATACCTCTAAATATTGAAATACACAATGAACCATATGATAATATTAATCAAAATCCAAATGAGATGACAGAGAGAGAATTAAGATTATCGTATGCATGTTATTTGGCAGAGGATCGAGATGAAAATGGTGGATATTATACAAATATCACAGGTAGGATGTCAGGTAATATAATAAAAAATAAATATGAGGGGGAGGTTTTTGTTGAAAACAGATTAGAAAATGACCCTGAAGCAATGCAAAATGTGCTTGCTGAAGATGATTATGTATATTTTAATGGATCAGAGAGTTTGAATGATGAGTTAGATATTAATGAACCTATTAAAGTAGTAGGAGTTTATATTTCTCAAGAAGGATATCCTGATGACTATGTTATAAATGATAAAATATACGAGCAGGGACAATATTATGAAAATGGCATTTATGATTATATAATAGCGCCTTTGCCGCATGATAAGGATATTATAAATCTTATATCTGACATGCACTATAATCTAGAATATAATCATGTAAAAATTGCTGCCGCAAATATAGCTTTTCAATCTGTTAGTCCGTTGCAAAATGCAATGAATACGCTTCGTCCATATGTAGCTTGCGGAAGTGGAATTTTGGGAGTATTTTGTTTGTTATTGCTTTCAAATTATATTGGTATTTCAATCAGTTCAAAGAAGAAGGAGATTGGTATCTTGCGAGCGATGTGTGCGAAAAGAAGAGATATTATTGCAGTTTTCATAAATGAGGGAATAATATTGACGGCAATTATATTAGGTTTGGCTATTATAGGAGTTATAGGAATATGTCTTTCTATAAATTCTTTATTGCCTAAAATTTATGGTATAGTATTTAGTTTTCTCAAAATCGGAATTAGACAAATAATCCTTATGGTATTAGTTGGGAGTGGTGCCACACTGCTAGCAAGTGCAATACCTCTGTATAAAATGGCAAAGAAAAAGCCTGTGGATATAATACAAAACAAATAAGTAAGGTAAAAGATGCTTGAACTGAAGAATATAACAAAGACATACACACCCAAGAAAGGAGTGCCCGTACAGGCACTCCGAGGGGTGGATTTGTCATTTGAAGACAGAGGAATGGTCTTCATACTAGGTAAGAGCGGAAGCGGCAAATCCACGCTTCTCAACATCATAGGCGGATTGGACAGCGCAGACGGCGGAGAGATAATAATAGACGGCAAGTCTACAAAGGGATTCAAGGAATCCGACTATGACAATTACAGAAATACATACGTAGGATTTGTATTTCAGGAATACAACATACTCAACGACTTTACGGTAGGGGAAAACATATCTTTGGCAGTAGAGTTGCAGAATGGTAAAGTAAGCAAAGAGAGAGTAGATGAGATACTGAAAGAAGTAGGATTAGAGGGATACGCAGACAGAAAGCCCAACGAATTGTCAGGAGGACAGAAGCAGAGAGTAGCGATAGCGAGGGCATTGATAAAGACCCCCGAGATAATAATGGCAGACGAACCTACGGGGGCATTGGACAGTGAAACAGGCAGGTCAATATTCGAGCTTTTGAAGAAGTTGTCTGAAGATAAACTAGTGGTAGTAGTATCTCACGACAGGGAATTTGCCGAGGAATACGGAGACAGGATAATAGAATTATCTGACGGAGAGGTAATAGCGGATAAGGTAAACAGAGAGATAAAAGGAGAGAGGAAGGAAAGAGAGGATAAAGAGATAAAGAAAGCGAGGTTGCCATACAAGAGAGCATTGGCAATGGGAGCGAAGAGTCTGACGAAGAAGAGATTGAGACTTGCAATAACGATAATACTGTGTTTCGTAAGTTTCGCAGCATTCGGATTTGCTGATGTTGCCGCTAACTATAATAATCATGATGCAGTTGCCGATGCTTTATATCAAAGCGGAGACAATTATGTATCGTTTAAAGCGTCAATGCCAAGATTGTCAGGGTATTCCTATTATCACAATGAAATATCACCGTCTTATCAGGATTTAGAAAGAATAACTGAAAAAACAGGTTTGAACTTTCAAGGAGCAATAGAGAGACAAAAGCTTCCTGTTATGGACGAATCTCTATTGACGCTAAATAACGAATATTATTATCAAGGAATATACAGATTACTTCCTGCATCGCAAGAACTTTTTGATGCTATGGGTTTCAAGTTATACGGAAGATTGCCAAAAGATGAAAACGAGATAATAATCACGAAATATCATTATGATCAATTTTCAATTGCAGGGATTAAGTTGAAGGGAAATAATGACTATATTTTGCCTGAAGAGATAGGAGATATAGAAAGTTTTGTTGGGGAAAATATTAATATTTCCCCAGGCACTATTGTAGGAGTATTAGATACTTATGCGGATGCAGACGGCAAGTGGTCATGGATAAAGAGCTATCAGGGGACTTTGGATTACTATTATGAACAAATATGCAAGCAATATTTTACTGATAGTTATCATTCCATAATATTTGTTGACCAAACAAAATATGATAAAGAGCTAGCTAAATATCCGAAAGAAGATTTAAGCGGTTTTGGTAGGACGATTAAAACTAATATTTCAAATAATATTATTGTAAACGGAGTAGCTAATGACAGCGCGCTCAATAAAACGCAAGAAATTATTTGGTTAGATGGAAAAGGATCCAGAAAAGAATTGGCCGCTAATGAGATAGTTATAGGAGCAGGAGCTGCAGAATATTTATGGCCTGCCAGCGACTATCAAGTTGAAAAAAATATGAAGTGTTATTATGCGGAAAATTATATAGACGGTATTATATCATTTGATAATATGAATCTCTATGTTTTTAGAAGCATTGGTGCAGAATTTATAGCATATTGTCAGGAAGCTGAAAAAATTTCCCAACAAGAATTAAATTCATATAAGGCATATTGTTTTTCTAAAGGTAGAGCATTTGGTATCACGGATGTTGACAATAATTTGAATTTTCAGGTAAGCTTGTCGGATAATTCTTTCAACAATAACGTCTATTTTAATTTGAATGGAATGGATGAAAAACAGTGGAGATTGTCATACGCTTGCTACTTAGGGACTAAAGAAATTTTATCCGAAAATATAATTGAAGGAGGCTATTACAACAACGTTACGGGCAGACAAAGCGGTGAATTAATAAAAGAAAAATATAGAGATATTATCTTTACTAAAAACAGAATTGAAAATGCTTTAAGTTCAATGGTGAAAATCAATCCTAACAATTATAGCATATATTATGCAGGAAAACCTGCGACAATTACTTTTGAATCGGCTTTTAATGAAGCGCCGACCATAGTAGGAATCTATATACCCCAAAACGATTATCCTGCTGATTTTGCAATAAATAATATCTTATACACCGATAGCCTTAACTTTGAAAATGAAATCTTTGAATTTTTGATTGCACCTATCAATATGGATAGAGAAATGGCAGATAGAATTGCGGATATTACTTGTAATATGGATACGCAAAGAGGTTTTGTAAGTAAAAATATTGCTTTTTATTCTGTAGATAGCGAGCACTATATTTTTAATATACTTCATCATTATTTGATGTGGGGAAGTCTTATTGTCGGTCTTTTTTCTGTTTTGTTATTGGCAAGTTATTTTGCAGTAAATATATCGTCTAGGAAGAAAGAGATAGGCATATTACGAGCTATGGGCGCAAAGAAAAGCGATATTATCGCAATCTTTATTAATGAGAGCATTATTATTCTATCGATTATTTTGCTGTTGGCGGTCATAGGAATTGCTTTTACTTGTTTAGGCGTAAATTGTCAAATCCTTATTAAATACGGATTTAAAGTTACAATGTTAAAATTAGGGTTCAGACAAATTATGCTTATGGTCGGTGTAGGCGCAGCTGCCACAGTATTCGCAAGTGCAATACCTCTGTATAAAATGGCAAAGAAAAAGCCTGTGGATATAATACAGAACAAATAAGTAAGGTAAAAGATGCTTGAACTGAAAAACATAACAAAGACATATACACCCAAGAAAGGAGTGCCCGTACAGGCACTCCGAGGGGTGGATTTGTCATTTGAAGACAGAGGAATGGTCTTCATACTAGGTAAGAGCGGAAGCGGCAAATCCACGCTTCTCAACATCATAGGCGGATTGGACAGCGCAGACGGCGGAGAGATAATAATAGACGGCAAGTCTACAAAGGGATTCAAGGAATCCGACTATGACAATTACAGAAATACATACGTAGGATTTGTATTTCAGGAATACAACATACTCAACGACTTTACGGTAGGGGAAAACATATCTTTGGCAGTAGAGTTGCAGAATGGTAAAGTAAGCAAAGAGAGAGTAGATGAGATACTGAAAGAAGTAGGATTAGAGGGATACGCAGACAGAAAGCCCAACGAATTGTCAGGAGGACAGAAGCAGAGAGTAGCGATAGCGAGGGCATTGATAAAGACCCCCGAGATAATAATGGCAGACGAACCTACGGGGGCATTGGACAGTGAAACAGGCAGGTCAATATTCGAGCTTTTGAAGAAGTTGTCTGAAGATAAACTAGTGGTAGTAGTATCTCACGACAGGGAATTTGCCGAGGAATACGGAGACAGGATAATAGAATTATCTGACGGAGAGGTAATAGCGGATAAGGTAAAAAATGCTTCGGTAAAAGAATATCAAAAAGATTATGAGGATAAAAGGTCAATAACCCGTTCGCATCTGCCTTTTTCAAAAGCATTCCGTATGGGAGCCAACAGCATAAAAACAAAACCCGTAAGGCTTATTATCACAATCATACTTTGTCTTATCAGTTTTGCGTTTTTCGGATTGGCAGATACTATTGCCGCATACAATAAAAATAAAACTGCAGTTGATTCTATTATAAACAATCAATACGAGTCGTTGGCAATTACTTCCGGATACGGAGCTTTATCGAGTGATATCGAGGTATTAAAAAATAAAACGGGGCTTGATTTTTTGGGCGTTGTTAATTTTGACGGAATCGGGCAGGAACTTAACGTTACTTACAAACGTAAGGTGAACGGCAATGACGGAAAAAGCACTTATTATAATCTTATGATGAGCGGTTATTTGCCTGCCGATAAAATAATCGACGGCGAAAAGTATAAACTGATTGCAGGAAAGATGCCCGAGAATGACAATGACATCGTTGTAACTAAATATACTTACGAACAAATGGCTCTTGGCGGCATAACCTTATTTGACGGATACGAGAATCAGTATATCGAGCCTGAAGAAATCTCCGATATAGAAGATTTTGTTGAAAAGGCTTATTTACAGTTTACAGGAGACGACGGCAGTGTGATTATTTGGAAGGTCACAGGAGTTGTCGATACCTTGGAAGACAAACACGGCAGGTATTCGGCGCTGAAGCCTTCTGCCGATAACGATTTGTCACAGCAGCAATACGATATTCTTGTCAGTGAGTGCTATAATTATTTTGCATATTCTTATCATTCTTTGGGGTATGTTACGCAAAAGACATACGACTATATTTGCAGTCTTAATACCAACGATAATTTTGGCAAAGCGGCACGAGGCAGCGTTACTTTTAAGAAAACGAATACTGACGGTACGCAAGAAAAATTTGTCGGCAAATTTAGCAATGTCGCAGACGATTCTGTTATCGATAAATTGGAAATTGTTTGGGCAAACGGCGAAAAGACGTCTTTACAACAAAACGAATACATAATAGGCTTGAAGGCATTGCAGGAAATAAGCAATTATTTCAGCGATTACATGCAAGTCAATATCGATAAAAAATTTTTTGACGGATTGGCGGATTTCTCCAAACTCAATCTCACATTCAAAGATATAAAAGAGTTTGTCGGTCTGTATATCGGTTCGTGCGAAGAGGCAGAAAGTCTAGGTGATTCGGAATTGAATGAATTCAAAAATTTCATAGATACTATCGGAGCGGGGCAGGAAGAAGAAACCCGAAAGATGTTGAGAGGAGTTGCCGTAAATCAATGTTATCAGAATATTGAACCGTTTATGTCATCTGATTTTTCCATGGACTATTATGCACAACAATTTACCGAAGTGCAATGGAGGGTAATTTATGCGGGATATCTTATGACAGAGACTTTGGATTTTTATGAGATGATTCCTTCGCTTGACGGAGGTTATGTCAGCAACATTGTTAAGGGGCATCTCAGCGGTGAAGAAATCAAAGCAAAATACGGCAATTTGCTTTATACCGAATATCTGTTGAAGGAGATCAGCGCCATAGAATTTGACAATATCGAGGCTAATTTTAATTACGGGAAGGATGGCAGCAAGGACTTGAATATTCGTCCTGAAATTGTAGGCGTTTATATCGACGATGCAAACAGTGAGGACATATATATAATCAATAACGGGCTTTACGCTATGGCGGATAAAGCTCTTACGCCTGAATATTTGTTTTTGATTACACAAATGCCTTCTGACGAAGATATTATTGGCAATCTGGTAAATATGCATTTTGACGAGACTGCAGAAAGATCTTACAATATACAAAACTCTGTAATGTCGGCAATTTCGCTTAAGGACGGTACTTTCAATCAATTAGGAGAAATTTTCCTTTACGTTGGCATAGGACTTGCACTGTTTTCTATTGTTTTGATGAGTAATTATATTGCCGTATCCATATCTTCCCAGACTAAAGAGATAGGAATTATTCGTGCGATAGGAGCAACAAAAGCTGACGTATTCAAGATTTTTTATAGTGAATGTCTGATAATTTCACTTATAAATTTTGTTTTGTCTACGATAGCTGCGTGGATAGTTTCGTTTATTCTGAATGCGTCGATAGTAAAAGATCTCGGACTTGAAATAATATTTATAAGTTTCGGAGTGAGACAAGTCGCATTGCTTTTGGCTCTCAGTATCTTTACTGCATTGATAGCATGTCTTTTCTGCACATATGCGATAGCAAAAAGAAAGCCTGTGGACTGCATAGGAGAGAAGTAGTTTTACGGGTACAACGTTATCGAATATCATAAAAAATTAAAATCAATATGAAGTGTGTGTTTTTAACAAAGACGCACACTTTTTTTAGAAAATTATGCGTAAAGACATAAATTTTAAGCTGAATGCGACAGAATTTTTCCGTTGCTGTTTTTGTAATTCAAGATGAATTTTATGCAATATATCATCTCGCATCGTGATATTGAAAAGAATAACGTGATTTTTTTCGTCTTGACATTCGGCACTTTATGACGGATAATTAAACCGTAATACTTTTACGCAAGTGCGTATGCGGGGGAAAAAATGAAGAAAAGGTATTTCATTTTGGCGATAGCGCTTGTCTTATGTGCGTGTTTAACGGTTTTGGGCGCATGCGTCAATACCGATTTGAGCGATTACGCTTATCCCGAGGGATTCGAAGAAATGTTGGCACAGTCTTATTCTGACAGAAAAGACGAAGTCGACGTAAGAATCATGTCATTCAACATGCTGGTGCATATTGCCGGTTGGGGAGGCTTGCCTGTTGAACCCAGAGCCAAAATGTTTACGGCGGTATTAGACAAGTATGCTCCCGATATCATAGCCGCACAAGAGGTTTGTTCGGATTGGCATAAGGTTTTGAAGGACAATATTTTTGACGATTACGAGGTAATAAAACCTAAAATAAATTTATTTTCTTACAACAAAACTCCTATATTTTACAACACACGCACTCTCTCTTTGATAGAGAGCGGATATATGCCTTACAGCGAGGGAGACGACAACGGATGCCGTGCCGTAACATGGGGGCTGTTCGAGGTAAAATCAAACGGGAAAAGATTTATAGTTACGGACACTCATCTCGACTTGGTGCGCGGTAAAGATACGCAAAAGGAACTTGCGGTAATGAGCAAGCAAGCCGACGAACTTATTGATTTGATTTACGAACTTACAGAGCGTTACGACTGTGCGTTGGCGGCGTGCGGCGACTACAATTCACAGGAAAATGCAGAGGGGACCGATTCGTCGGGGAATCCTCTGGGAGACTTTGCCGCCGCAAGTATTTACGCAAAACTATGCGAAAAGCTGACCGATGTCAAATATGTGGACGGCGTGAACATAATAGGGCAGTCCGATGCGGCTTACGAGCCGACGTGGGATCACATATTCTCTGTCGGGGAAATAGTGCCCTGCGACTTTTTCGTATTGTCTGACGATATATATACAAAGATGTCAGATCATTATGCGATAATGGCCGATATGATATTGACGTGATAAAATTTTGCGGGAGTTGATAAGGAAAATTTATGAAAAGCAAATTGTTGAAAAAATTATTTTGCGTATTTGCAATGTGTGCCGTTTTTGCGGTTATGCCGTTAAGCGCATGTGCATGTACTACGGATAAGGGCGTGAGCCCGCTTCCTTCTTTGAAAGAAGAAGACGGTTGGACAAGGACGCTTTATACGGATTTTTCTCAATATTCAGACATCGACGAGGTTTACGAAAAGACGCCTTGGTCGCCTTCTCCTCACGGATTGAGAAAAACCGAATATTGGTGCGATCAGACAATATCTTTGGACAGCGAAAGCGGCGATTTAGTAATATCGTCGTACAAAAGCGACAATCACGAATGCGAAATATGCGGTGTTGAATCGGGGGTTTTTACGGGCGGAATAGAGACGAGAAAGACTGAAGACAACGAAGGCTTTTTGCAGGCGTTCGGCTATTTCGAAGCAGTCGTAAAAGTACCTGACGCAGCGGGTATGTGGTCGGCTTTCTGGTTGCAGGGAGACGATGTCGGAAAGATAGGAAACGGCGGAAAAGACACTACCGAGATAGACATATACGAATCGTCTTTCCATCAGAAAAACCGTACCGAGACGGGCAACGCATTGCATTACGACGCCTACGATGCGCCGTGGTACCGCTGTGTCGACCATGTGACGGACGTGGGATACGATTTATACGACGGGGAATATCACAAATATGCGTTGCTTTGGACTCCCGAACATTACGTATTTTACGTAGACGACAATGCGGTATGGACTACAGATGCGGGCGGAGTGTCGAGAGTAGAGGAGTTTTTGAGACTGACCGTCGAAATAAGAGATACAACATACGGTCCGTACGGGCAGAAGATAGGCACTTTTGAAAACGCAGACGACGGCTCGACGGATTTCAGAATAAAGAGCGTTGAGGTATGGCAAAACGAAAATTATTCACCTTACATTCAAGATCCATCTGAATTCAAGGATTACGAAAAAACATATACTGCGCTTTTGGCTACGGGCATAACGGCAGGGGTATTGCTGACGGGGGGAGCGATAGCCGCAGTGATCATATTTATCAAAAAGAAAAAAGGCAAGAAGAATGCAATCTGATAATATCATGGTAAGAAAGGCAGAAACAAAGGATAAAGAAATAACGTTGAGCTTGTATAAAGCGCTTTGGCAAGATGCGGACGAGGGAGAATTGGAAGAAATATTTTCGCATAGCTTGAGGGGTAAAAACGTAACTATTTTTTTAGCGAGCTTACAGGGGCAAGCCGCAGGCTTTGCGGAATGTTCGTTAAGGAGCGATTATGTCGAGGGAACCGCTACGAGTCCCGTGGGGTATCTCGAAGGAATTTTCATAAAGCCCGAATATAGAAATAAAGGCCTGGCAAGAGAGTTGATAAAAGCGTGTGAAGAATGGGCAAAGGAAAAGGGATGCAAAGAATTTGCGAGCGACTGCGAATTGCATAACGAAGAAAGCAGGCGTTTTCACATGGCGACAGGTTTTGACGAAGCAAACAGGATAATATGTTTTGTAAAGAAGATATGATATGAAACATCATGATAGGGAGGGATTCATGGACAGATTTTTTGTTGAGACAAAGAGCAAAAGCAAAGAGTCGCAGATTATTTCGGGAGAGGGCTTTCGCATCAGCGTTTTAACGCCTTATCTGGTGAGAGTGGAGAGGGGCGAGACATGTGACGAAGCGACACAAAGCGTGTGGTACAGAGCATGGGATGAGCCTTCTTTCAAGGTGGAAAAAAATGGTAAAATATGGCGAATAGTCACCGAGAAAACGACATTCTTTTTTGACGTTAAAGCAAAGAAGATAATCAAAATAATTCTTGCCGACGGCAGAGAGATTAAAAATTTTCACAAGGGCAATTTGAGGGGGACGAGACGTACTCTCGATATGACTTTCGGTGCGGTGAAACTGTCTCGAGGACTCGTCTCCAAAAACGGCGTTGCTGTATTCGACGATTCAAAATCTCTCATATTGAAAGGCGATGACATTCTGCCCAGAGCAAAGTGCAAAGATATCTATTATTTTGCATACGGCAACAATTACAGAGAATGTATTCGTGCGCTTTACGAATTGACGGGATATACTCCGCTTATACCGAGGTTTGCACTCGGCAACTGGTGGAGCAGATACAAGGCTTATACGCAGGAAGAATACCGCAAACTCATGCAGGAGTTTATCGACAGAAAAATCCCTGTTACGGTAGCGACGATAGATATGGATTGGCACTGGGTAAAAGTCGTTGAAAGATTCGGCAAAGAAGCGGGCGTATTCTATTTTAACAGCTTAAAAGACAAACTCATTTACGGCGGTATGCCCGGTTGGACTGGTTACAGTTGGAATACGGAATTGTTTCCCGATTACAAAGAGCTTTTGAAGTGGCTCAACGACAGAAACTTCAAGGTTACGCTCAACTTGCATCCTGCGCAGGGAGTGAGATTTTTTGAGGACAAGTACGACGAGTTTTGCAAAGCGGTAGGGCAAGACCCCTCCGACAAAGCGCCAGTAAAGTTTTCGCTCAAGAGCAAGGAATACACCAAAGCGTATTTTGACGTGCTTTTGCGCCCTTACGAGGACGAGGGAGTGCGTTTTTGGTGGATAGACTGGCAACAGGGCACACGCAGCGATATACAAGGTCTTGACCCATTGTGGGCGCTCAATCATTACCATACCTTGGACCAATGCGACGAGGGCAAGCGTGCGCTCATACTGTCCAGATATGCGGGTATAGGAAGTCACCGTTATCCTCTCGGCTTCAGCGGAGACAGCGCAATCAATTGGCAGGTACTCGATTTTCAGCCGTATATGACCTCGACTGCGACAAACGTAGGTTACAGTTGGTGGAGTCACGATATAGGCGGACATCATATGGGTTACAAGGATGACGAATTGTATTTGAGATGGCTTGAGTTCGGAGTATTCAGTCCTATCAACAGACTGCATTCTACAAGCAACGAATTTATGGGGAAAGAGCCTTGGAAATGCTCCAAAGAAACCGAGCGTTGCGCCGGGAACTATTTGCGTTTGAGACACAAACTCATACCCTATTTGTATTCTATAAATTATCTTACGCATACCGAGGGCAGAGCGCTTTGCGAGCCTATGTATTATTCATACGACTGCAAAGAGGCTTACGAAGTCAAAAATCAGTATTCGTTCGGCACTCAACTCGTTTGCGCTCCGATAACCTCACATACGAGCGCAAAGACCAAACTTGCGGGTGCAAAACTTTTTGTACCCGAAGGGGAAAGATATACGGACATTTTCACGGGCAGGATATACGAGAGCGGATCGTACACGGTTTACCGTGATATAGAGGATATTCCCGTATTCGCAAAAGCAGGCGCCGTAATTCCTATGTATCTTGACTGCGAGAGCAACGACGTTTCTCTCAATCAGCCTTTGGAGGTATGGTTTTATAGAGGGGACGGCGAATTTACTCTTTACGAGGACGACGGAGAGACCTTGAAGTACCTCAATGGCAAACAGTGTTTTACGACGTTCAGAATGAAAGAAGAAGGAGACAAAATCACCTTGGTAATATCCTCTACAGGTGATACAAAACTTATTGCCAAACCCCGCAAATTCTCTCTCGTATTCAGGGATATAGAAAGTGCAAAAGTTTTTGTTGACGGCAAACGGGAAAAGGCAAATCCCGACTGCGTAGAGATAGAGTATGACGGCAACCCCGTCAAAGTCGTACTTGAAAAATGCGAGCATAAACAAAACGGCGAATACTTTGAAGAACTTGTCAATCTTATATCCAAGTATCAGCTCAAGACTCATGTAAAGACAAAGCTTTTCAAGGGATTGTTAAAGGACAGAGAGGCGCATATACCGCATATGAGTGAAGATATGTCGGGCCCGATAAAAGAATTGAGAAGAATTTGCAGATAAGGTCACAGACAGATAAATCGAAGAGTTGTTTTTGCTTTTTGCGAAAGCAACTCTTGTTAGGTAATTTATAAAAAATACAATTCATCGTTCAAAACTTACGGCGATTTTAGGTTAATATCACTTTTATTCAGAGAGCGTATTGTACAACCGTAATTTATCCTGTATAATTATTACAGAAGAAAAACGACTTTGAAGGAGCCTGATTATGAGCAATTTAACTACCAAGAAAAAGATAGCAATTGCCGTACCCGTATGTATAGTCGGTATTTTGTTTATAGCGGCAATTGCAATAGGCATATCGGTTTATCAGCGAAGTGTTTACGCAACGACTTACGGAGACGGTATTTTCGAAGTTGCCGACTATTCTGAAATCAAGACGGTATTCGGCGACGACGCAATGTATCTCAAGGATTCATTTATCGAGGAAAACTATATACAGGATTACAAGTTTATAGACTTCGGCAAGGCGCCGAATAAGACGCAAAAAGAAGGTAAAGTTACGGGCTACGACGAGGTAGCGGTACGCTATCATATCGAGCTGAAACCTCAAACCGAACTTGCCGACAATATGACCTTGACGGACGTAAAAGCAGAGTATGACAAAAACTCTTATAAGCAATACGGTACATTGAAAGAATACGGGGCATACAAATATTCTTACGCTTTGGATACGACTACGGCAGGAGTTGCCGATATATCCTTGTTTGTACGTCAAAACGAGAACGGAAAAGGCGGGCTTTGGGCCAATATGTATATTCTTATTCTCGACGATGCGACTATGTCGCAAATCGACAGCGCCGCTAAAGACGCCGTTCAGTTGATATTGGACAATATCGCATAATATAATCGTCAATGTGCAGATAAGCGCCGCCGCATTATGCGGCGGTATTTTTTTGTTAAGATTTCCTATTGCTCAAAGTCTCGCATATATTAACGCATATTCGATTAAGCGGCTTATACGCAAAAAATTTAACAAACGCACCTATTTGCAATACTATTTTGCCGCTTTTGTCTATTATCGCAAATGACTGTTGAAAGGCGGATTTTTATGTGCTAAACTTGAATTGAATATATGATAAGGAGGCACATATGGCAAAGTACAATCCCTATGACAACTTTCTTGCGGTACTCGATCAAGCCGCAAAATCCATAGGCATGCGTGAAGAAGACTACGTGCTTATCAAGTATCCCGAGAGAGAACTCAAAGTCAGCGTACCTATCAGAATGGACGACGGTTCGATAAGAGTTTTTGAAGGGTACAGAGTGCAACACAGCACATCGAGAGGTCCTTGCAAGGGCGGTATAAGATATCATCAGGACGTCAACATTGACGAAGTCAAGGCGCTTGCCGCATGGATGAGTTTTAAGTGTGCCGTCGTCAATATTCCTTACGGCGGAGCCAAGGGCGCAATCAAGGTCAATCCTTCGACGCTGTCCGTGAGCGAACTCGAAAGGCTTACAAGACGTTATACCGCAATGATTTTTCCTATTCTCGGACCGGAAAAGGATATACCTGCACCCGACGTAGGCACCAATGCACAGGTCATGGATTGGATAATGGATACCTATTCGATGACGAGAGGATACACCGTGCACGGAGTCGTTACGGGCAAGTCCCTCGAAGTAGGCGGCTCGCTTGGAAGACCCGAGGCGACGGGCAGAGGCATAATGATAGTTACGCTCAAAATGCTCGAGAAAAACAACATCTCTCCAAAGGATGTGAAGATAAGCATACAGGGTATGGGAAACGTAGGCTCGACGGCAGCGAAACTGCTCTATCAAAAAGGTTGCAAAATCGTAGCGGTTGCCGATGTATCGGGCGGACTGTATAATCCCGACGGACTCGACATACCCAAGATATACAAGTTTGTAAAAGCTAAAAATCTTTTGAAAGATTATACCGATAATGACGCTCGTCACGTCACCAACAGAGAAGTGCTTACAGCGCCTTGCGACATACTTATTCCCGCAGCACTCGAAAATCAGATCACGGCGGAGATAGCTTCCGACTTGAAGTGTAAAATAGTCATCGAAGCCGCCAACGGTCCCACGACGGTCGATGCGGATAAGATACTTGCCGAGCGCAATATTACGGTGCTTCCCGACGTTCTTTCCAATGCCGGCGGCGTAGTAGTTTCTTATTGCGAATGGGTGCAGAATCTCCAGTCGCTGACCTGGGACGAAAACGACGTCAACAATACTCTCTACAAAGTTATGTCCCGTGCGTTCGACGATGTCTACAACAAAGCAAAAGAGCATAAATTGAGTTACCGTATTGCGGCTTACGCCGTTGCTATCGAGAGGATTTGTACTGCGAAGAGGAAGCGTGGTCTCTTCCCTTAAGGCGACCTTGTATAAGGGCGCATATTTGACTTTTGTCAGCGGTACGCCCGCTGCAGTCACGTACGTCTAGTACGCTCCTTTACGGGCGACCTTGAAAAAGCCAACTCTACACCTTTCTCCAAGGTCGCACGAAGTGGGTAAGTACATCTTTTGCCTTTATCTGCGACGCTTGCGCTCAGTTACATACGCAAAGTATGCTCCGCTCGCGAACTCTCTTAAAATTCGCAAAATCACACCACTCTCCGTGCTTGCACAAAGTTGGTAATTTAGTGGCACGCCTTTTCCTTTTATCTTCGACGCTCCTACTCAGTCACGTACGGCAAGTACGCTCCTGTCGTAGTCGGTCTTGAAAAAGAAAAAATCGCCCCCTTCTCCAAGGTCGCACGAAGTTGTTAATGTAGCGGTGCATATTTGCGATTTTGTCTAGTAAGCTCCGCTCACGAACTCTCTTCAAAGTCGCTATTCTGCAACTATTCTGTGCTTGCAAGAAGTATGTATTATTGCGGGGCATATTTATTCTCTGCGAGGAAAGGTAAGGGAAAAACAGCCATTGATATTTCTTGTGGCAGTTTATATAAAATCAAAAAAGGCTTGCGTTTTTGCAAGCCTTTTTGTCGGTAATTTCTCTTTTCTTAAGCTATAGACTATACTATATAAACGAGTACCTGATAGCTGTTGAGTTTGACTTTTACTTTGCCGTCTGTTTCGAGAGTTTCGCCTGTCCACTGTTCGGTAAGGGTATATTTGTCTTTTCTGTTCATAGCTACGTATTCGTCGTCCACGGCTTTTTGCAGGTTGAACGCAACAGTCTTTTTGCCTTTGGATTTGTTGAAGAAACAGATTGCGGTTTTGCCGTTTGCGAGAGGTTTTGCAAGTACGTCTACACGTCCGCGTTTGAGGACTTTTGCCTGTTTTCCCAAGGGATCCTGATTGATGGCTATCATGTTTTTGTTCGTAATGATGTCTATTACGTCCTGCTTCATGCTTCTCAAATCGTTGCCGAGAATCAAAGGCGCATTGAGCATACACCATACACTGAAGTGAGACTTGTTTTGATCATAGGTGAGTTTGCCGTTGCCGACCTCCAACATGTCGGGATCGTTCCATGCGCCGACAGAAGAGTATTTATAGAGCTTGGAAGTGTGTTTATAGAGTATTACTATCCAAGGCCATATAGGGCGTATGTCGGGAGTTGTACGCCAGAGATTGCCGGCTTTTGCGCCCCACTTGTAAGGCTTGTTGAAACCCCATTCGCAGATAGAAAATACGATGGGCTTTTCTTTTTGTCCGCTGTCCTTTGCGACTTTCGCCGTAGCTTTTTTGAGGGCTTGTCCCATCTTGTAGTATTGAAGAGCCGACGAGTCTGCACGTGTTGCGACAGGATTGCAAAGCTCCACGGTATTGATACCTTTTTTGAGCGTTACGGTCTGTTGGAAACGTGCGGTAAGGTTGAACCACTTTTGCTGGGGGAAATCATAAATATAGTTTTTGCCGTTGACTTTGACGACGAGAGTTTTCTTGTACCAGCCCTTTTTCTTGACGCAAATCGTAAGCACGTATTCGCCGTCTTCTTCGGCGTAAACGTTGTCGAATACGGCAGTACCTCTTGCCTTATCGAGACCGGAAATATAGTATCCGCCCTCAAGCTTGTCGTCGGGCATGAATTTTGCAAGTCCGTCGAGTTTCGCCTGTTTGCAGGGAATGACTTGACTTTCGCTTTCTCCTTGAGGAGCGATACTTATCGCATATACCAAAGGCGCATACGAACTCATTCTCTCGTTGTGGCAGAAATCGTACTTGAAGTATTCTATACCCCATTTTGCAAAGGTCATTGCGTCTCGTTCTTCGTTGTTGAGACTTGCAGGCAAGTCCTCGCAGGTAAGAGTACCGTTGGAAGAATAAATACCCGCTTTGAGACCGAGGTCGTTTATCTTGTTGACAAGTGCGGGAATGCCGTGGCGGAAACGTACCATATCGCCTTGCATTTCGCCGTTTTCGTCACGCAGATTGGATTGCCAGCAGTCGTCCATATTTACATATACGTAGCCTGCGTCTTTCAGTCCTTTTTCAACCATGGCTTTAGCCGTGTCGAGAATAAGATCCTCGTCTATATTGTTGCGGAAAGTATTCCAGCTTGCCCAGCCCATAGGCGGAGTGAGCGCAACGCCGTTGTCATACTTTTCTCCGAGGTCAAGCGTAGCCGTTCTTTTGCCGGGTGTCAAAAGCATCTTGAGATAGCACGCAGGACACATACCGTTCCTTTTCATTGTTTTTCTCCCCGTGCCGTCGGCTTGCGAAAAAATTTGTTGCGGACGTGCCTTTTCCGGTCTTTTTGTTTCGTCGTCCTCGAAATACATCCAGTATTACTTCGTCCTTCTCAACAAAAATATTCGAAAAATTCTCTGCCCGCAGCTGAATTTTTTACAAGCCGACAGCACTATAATTTATTTTGTTATTCTTACCGACTTGCCTACAAAGGCAATCGGATTTATTCATTAAAGCTTTATGTTTTTTGTTTCGTTGTCATCGTAATACAGCAAGTATTACTTCTTCCTTCTCAACTACCGATACGAAACGGCAAGGATAAGCCGTATTATACGGGGCTTGCAATTTGAGAAGTGCAGATTGCGTCTGTTATGCGGCGAGGTGCGACGGCAATACTTGCCGTATTGTCAAGCGCCTCAACAAAATAACAGACATAAGATGTGCCTCTCAAATCTTATCTGCGCCGTTGAATAGCGGTACGAACAAATCTTCGAAAAATTCCCAGTACGCAGCTGAATTTTTTACAAGCCGACAGCACTATAATTTATTTTGTTATTCTTACCGACTTGCCTACAAAGACAAGCGGATATTGTCGATGCAAATTATTTTCGACAACTTTAATTTAGCATAAGAGCTAATTGTTGTCAATACGGGAGAAAAAGGTAGGTATAATTTATACGGTTTAGTATTATTTTTTGCACGCAAAATTATTGCGTTATCCTATTTTTATTGCGTAGAGTACGGCACCGTAACGGTACACGCTTACTACGAGATTGGGGTAGAAAGACAGATTGGGGAAAAAGAGTACGAGATCGAGTACGTCTCCGCTGTTGAGATTTGCTATAAAGCTGTTTTGAGTATCGACTGAATAAGATATGCGTTCGGACGAGTTGGGGAGAGTATTGACCATAAACTGTGTGTTTATTACGCTGTAAGGGAAAGCGTCGGTTTGATTTTTTCTTACCAAAGTCTGGATTTCGCCTTGTACTTTCGACGAGCCGTTGAAAGAATAAAACACCTGATATACGCCGCTTTCGTTGATTATTAAAGAATTGTTTGCTGCGGTAATGCCCTTGAGCGGCATAGGGGTATCTATATTGAGTTGCACTTCGTCGGGCGCAGTTTGAGCGATTATTTGTTGAGGCAGGGAATTGTACAATCCGCCGTATGCGCTTTGTGCTGTGCCGGCAGGTCCTGTCGCCCCCGTAGCACCGGTGGCGCCGGTTGCTCCCGTAGCGCCTTTTACGGGAGAGGGACAGGGACAGCACGGAATACATCTCGGAATACAAGCAGGACGATAGCAAGAACACGATTGACGGGAATTAGGGTTACAAGGCAGGTAATAATTCATAGTATAGGCTCCGAATAAAGCGTATTTTTTATATGATATGTCCGATGCGGTAATTATGTGATAAACATTATTCAAGCTATTGATTTTGTCTATGGCAAAATACTTGTGGGTGTGTTAAGATAAAACAGTAAGGGAAACTATCCCGCATAAAAAATTAAGGCGGCAGACCGCATATTCGGGGGAAGAATGGACAAGGACAGACTCGATTTATATTTATCGTATGTGCCCACAAAGGCGCAGAAGAAAGCGCAGAGAGAAAATTTCAATATATTCTTGCATTACGGGCTCAATACCTTTACGGGCAGAGAATGGGGTGACGGCAAAGCCGATCCGTCTTTGTTCAATCCGTCTGCGCAAAATACCGATCAGTGGATACAGACAGCCAAAGAGGCGGGCGCATACGGTGTGATATTGACTTGCAAGCATCATGACGGATTTTGTCTGTGGCAGACAAAAACTACCGATTACAGCATAGCGGCTTCGCCGTATAAAGACGGAAAGGGAGATATAGTGCGAGAGGTATCCGACAGTTGTAAAAAATACGGCATAAAGTTCGGGGTATATCTTTCGCCTTGGGACAGAAATCACAAGGCATATTCAACGCCTGAATATAACGACGTATATTGCGCCCAGCTTGAGGAATTGTTGACCAATTACGGCAAAGTTTGGTGCGTATGGCTTGACGGTGCGTGCGGTTCGTATATGGACGGAAAACCCAGACAAGAGTACGATTGGACGAGATACTATGAACTTATTCGCAGGCTTCAGTCAGATATCTGCATATCGGGTTGTGCGCCCGATATAAGATGGGTGGGCAACGAGGGAGGCTTTGCAAGAGAGAGCGAGTGGAACGTAGTTCCCGAGTTTGCGTGCGACATACAGACTATACAGGCAAACAGTCAGCAAAAGGACGACGGCAAGTTTGCTCAAAAAGGCGCAGACATAGTTTACAGCGATTTGGGAAGCCGCAAATTTTTGGCGAACTTCGATAAATTCATGTGGTATCCTGCCGAAGTGGACGTGTCTATCCGTCCGGGTTGGTTTTATCACGCTTCACAGGATAACATGCTCAAAAGTCACTCTCGGCTTCTGAAGATTTATTACGATTCTGTAGGCGGCAATTCCATGCTTCTTCTCAATCTTCCGCCCGACAGACGGGGACTCATACACGAAAACGACGTAGAGGCGGCAAGGAGATTGGGAGAACATATCCGTAAGTCGCAATTACAGCTTATCACGCCTGTTTCTGTAAGTGCGCCCGAGAGCGAACAGGGTTGCGAGGCGGAGAATATGACAGAGTATTCTTTTGACGAGAAGACTTACGATCCTTTGTCGTACTATACGCCTAAAGACGAGAGCGATAGCTATAAAGTTGTGTTGAATTTCAAAAAAACGTATAAAATCAACAGATTGCGACTTGTCGAAAATACGGCATATTCACAAAGAGTGGAAAAGTATTCCATATACGCTAAAGTCAACGGGAAATTAAAAAAAGTCTACGACGGCACCACGATAGGATACAACCGTATAGCAGTGTTTAGCCCCGTATCGACTGATTGCGTAGAGGTCGTATTCGAACAGGTAAGGCGCAAACCTTATATTGAATTTATAGGCGCATACGAAGACAACGGTTACGTCAACAAAAAGCCTGCGTTTTTCAGATTTAGACAGTGGCTGCATAAAGTAATATACAAAAGCTTTATAAACAGAGAGAACAAAAATGCAGAGAAACGTTATAGGGAAATACAGAATACGCAATCTGAAAATAATTTGCAATAAAAAATATTAAACTCTCAATTGTCAACCAAATTTACAAAAATGGTTGACAATTGTCTTTTATACCTTTATACTTTAGCAAGGAGATAAGTTTATGACGCTCAAAAAAGATATTTTGACTTTATTCGAAACGGACAGAGGCAAAGCTTTGTCAGGACAGCAGATAGCCGATACTTTAGGCGTTTCGCGCAACAGCGTCTGGAAGGCGGTAAAAGCCCTTCAGCAGGACGGATACAAGATTGTGGCTACTACAAACAAAGGTTACATTCTCGACGAAAGCAACGACATTCTTTCGCCCGAGAGTATAAAAGCCAGACTCGACGGCAGGTATTCAGACAAGCAGATTACGGTGTTTGCGACAACGTCGTCTACTAATGCCGAGGCAATGAAAATGTTGCAGGACGGTAAAATCGAGCACGGCGCACTTATAGTATCCGACGAGCAGACGCAGGGCAGAGGCAGAATGGGCAAGACGTTTTTTTCGCCCAAGAGCGGAATTTATATGAGCGTATGTCTCTGCAAGAGAATAGAAAATTTGTCCGACGTAATGATCATAACTCCTGCGGCGGCGGTAGCGGTCAGGCGGGCAATAGCCAAGTTTACTGACAGGGATGCAAGGATAAAGTGGGTCAATGACGTGTATATAGGCAAGAAAAAGGTATGCGGAATCCTTACGCAGGCGGATATAGATTTCGAAAGCGGCAAGGCAGGAACGTTTATCGTCGGTATAGGCGTGAATTTCGTAAATCAGCATTTTCCCGACGAAATAAAGGACATGGCGTGTGCGCTTTTTGAGGACAAGCCGACAATTACGAGAAGCGAAATGATTGCAGAGATTTATACGCAGCTTATGGAATTGACTGACGATATTACAAATCACGGCTTTATGGACGAGTATAAAAAATATTCTCTCGTGATAGGCAACAGGATAAGCTATGCCATTAACAACGAGCAAAAGACGGGTATCGTCGAGGATATAGATTCTAGCGGCGGACTTATCATAGACGAGGACGGGAAAAAACGTACTCTTACTTGCGGAGAAATATCTATAAAGAGTGCTGACGGCAGTTGGATTTGATTGACAGAAATAAAAAAAAGTTTATAAAAGGAAAAAGGTATGGAAGAAAAAGACACGATACAAGAGGGTAAAAATACGGACGTCGAAACTTTTAAGGAGAGTATCGACGACGTCAAAGAGACGGCGGATACACAGGTTGCGGAGCAAGCGGACGGAGCGGTTACGGACGAAGTAAAAGTGCGTGATGCGCACGCAAAACGCAGAGAATATCTTTATGCCATATCGATGATGGCGCTTTCTATCGCTATGACTACGATAGGTGCATATATCAGCATCCCGATAGGCACGATAAAGATAACGTTGCAGTTTCTCGTCACAAATACCGTATGTCTGTTGCTCGGCAAAAAGTGGGGCGGACTGTCGGTATGGATATACATTCTTATGGGATTGGTGGGCTTGCCTATCTTCTCGCAGTTTGCGGGCGGACTATCCTATGTGCTTCAGCCCTCTTTCGGATTTTTGATAGGATTTGCCGTAGGCGGACAGATAGCCGCATTTGTCAGAGAAAAAATCGGCAAGGATACGTATCTGGCATATTTCGTATCTTCGCTCATAGGTCTTTTGGTACTCGACGTCATAGGCGTAGTCTACGGTGCGATAATTATGTACGGCTATATGCACTCGGCAATGAGCGTATGGAAATTCCTCGTAGCGTTTTTGTTGCCATTTATCCCTATCGACATAGCAAAATGCGCCTTGTCATCCGTACTTTGCAACCGTCTTTACAAATTCGTCAAATTGCCGAGAAAATAAAAGAAAAGTCATATATACAAGAGAAAAGTCCGCAACGTTTTGTTGCGGACTTGTTTTTAGCACTGTATTAAGACTTTGCGTATTGTCGAGGCTTCGGGCAAAGAGTATGCGGTTTATCGGCATATCGACCGTATACTCTTTGATGCATGAGCCTTGTCGATTATTTACTGAATAAAAAACGGAGCGGACGCATAGCCGTACTTGACCATAAGCGTATAGACGACAAACGCAATGACTATCGTCCATAAAAAAGCGCATATCGCAGTAGCGGTGCCGAAGAAAGAGCCGAGCTCTTTGGCGTGTGCAACGGCTTGAGTCTGATCATTTTCGCATTCGGTAGTCGAATCGACAGAGTCGGTGTTTGCGTTTTGGGCAAGGAGAACGTTTTTACACGACTGTTTTGTCTTGAGAGTAAGCACGACGCCGAATACGGGGATTACGGACGAGAGAAAAGCCATGAATTTTTCTGTCCTTGAAAATTCCGTAACGTTGCCTGCGATTTTCTCTTGCAAAATGGCAACGCCGCTTGACTGAAGTTTTTTCAAGAGCATATAGAAAGGTATGCCCAGCACGTACACGTAGATAGCCTGCGTGAGGAGCATGGAGCCGAAACTTGCCCAATAACCCGCTTCGCTGTCCATTAAAAACCACATGAGAGGCAGGAATATCGCATTGATGAGCACGGGGAAAAGACCGCCGACAAAGACTTTGAGTTTTTGGTTTTTGATAAGTTTGCCCACAAAATAAGTGCAGATTGCGGCAATAAGAGTTGCCAGACTTCCCACAACCAGATCGGGTACGCCGTACGGCGAGAGAAGGTTGGCTATAAAACAACCTAAAAACAGTCCTATTATGCTGTCAGAGTACAAAAGCGGCAAAAGCGTAAGCGCTTCGGCGGGTCTGAATTGCAAAATACTGTTGAATGATAATGCAGGGAGAGTTAGCGTCAATGCCGCATAAAGAGCGGCGATAATGCCGGCACGAGCCAGCATTTTGGTTGAAAAACTATTCATAAAATACCTCGGTTTTTTTATTTGGAAGTGTTTTCCGAAAACCTTCCATACGCAACTATATCATCTGCATTAAGATTTGACAAGCGATTTTTGTACAAAAATAGCGGTTTTTGCACTCGAATTTTGTGCAAAAACAGCATAAACGACAAAATCGTGTAAAAGACAGTCGAAATTTGTCGCATTCAAGCTAAAAATTCGTATAAAAATTCAGCCCCCCTTAAGGCGGTTAAGACAAACAGGATAATATTGAACGATTATCCGAGCTTTTTAAGTACGTATTGTGGATTTACGCAGATATCTCCTACAGACAAAAGCTTGTTCTGGCGCATTGCAGACAGCAAATCACGTCTCAATCTGTTTCGCATGGTAGCATACATATTGCAAGTTTGCAGAATAATACGTTGTTTTTCGGACGAATTGGGTAATTCTGCCAGTTCTCTGCCTGCAAGTCGTGCTATCGGATCGTAAACGGTCTCTTCGCTGACGAGGAGTTTTACCACCTTATAGTAGCTTTCGAATTCTTTTTCACAGCTACAACAAGGACAATAATGTTCTGCGCATACCTGCGCAAATTGAGGCTTTTGGCACAAGTGGGTCTTGGCTCTTTTTGCTAAAAAATGCAAATTGACACCTTCAGCGGTTTGCATTTTTGACCTCCATAACCTTTTTATTTTGGGATTGCAAGAAAATTAATAATTTTTTACTTTCACTGTTAAAATAATATCATAACATTTGTGAATACACAAGCGTTTTGAGGCTATTTTTGTACAAAATTCCAAAAGATTTCAATTTTTATACAAAACCGACACATATCGTATAAAATGTTACAAAATATTAGGATTACGGCTAGACTGTACACTTCTAAAAAGCTTATTTTGTGCATTAAATTGACCCCTTGGCGAATTTTGTACAAAAATATCGAATGATGTAGAATAATTTTGTACAAAATTCCGACGGTGTGCTTTTTTAGGCTTATTTTAGCGTTTAGTTATAATATAATGTTAAAAAACCTCAAAGGGTATTGACTAAAAACCTCATGAGGTATTAAAATAATTATACACGGAGGAGTTATGGCAGTAGCTAAAGAAAAAATCTGGCTCAAACTTTATAAGCGCTATTCTGCGATCACAAAGTATCTCGTCGAGATATGCGATATCGCACGCAACGTCGATCCCAATTTGAGTACGCAGAATCGCATACGCATGTTTGACAGGATATTGCAGGCCATACTCTTTTTCCAGAGCAAAGCCAATCACAATCTTTATCCCAAAGAAATCCAGTTTTTAAGCGGAGTCGCAGGCGAAGCCGACATTCTCGAACTTGTCAACAAAAAACTCTATTCTTCAGGCGCAACGGTTGTTGAGAAAATCACTTGGGACAACGTATTTTCGCTCGACGAAGACATGTTTGCCAAAGTTGAGGAATGTATCAGAGACTTTTGCAAGGAATACACCCGTGACACCGCCGCATATATGGCGATTGCCGAGTATATTTCGGGCAAGAACTTCTATGACAAGGTAAGCGACAATATCGTCGAACTTCTGTGCGCTTTTGCTAGTCTCGAAAAAGGCATGTACGATGCGGAAATTCAGCAGGGCATCCTCGCCTATTGCGAACTTGTCGCAGAAAGCTATATAGAAATTAAGGGCAATACCGAGCAGATATTTGCTAATAATCGGGTCATTCAAAAGGAACTTATCGACAAACTGCGTGACGAATTCAAAAAGACCAAGAAGAGTGAAATCAAACAGTTTATAGAAGGGAAGTTGCAGGTTATTAAACAGAAGATTGTTGACTTCTTCAAATAGGCAAGTGCGTATAGCGGCGCATATTTTGCCTTTGTCTGCGACGCTCGCGCTCAGTTACATACGCAAAGTATGCGCCTGTCGCACTCGGTCTTGAAAAGACAAACTCTGCACCACTCTCCGCACTTGCAAGGAGTGAGTAATATTAAATTGATAAATTTCTATAATTTGCAAAATCACACCCTTCTCCAAGGTCGCACGAAGTGGGTAATATGGTGGTGCGCCTTTGCGAATTTTTTTAAGCAGTTACGCTCGGTCACGGTTCGCTCACCACGACAAAATACCTACGCTTCCGAGGTGTCGAAAGCGTAAGACAAAATGTCGGGTTTGTCCATACCGACCAAACGAAACGGTATATATTCAACAAGCGAATAAAACCGTTTGTCGGTACTTTTTTCCAAGCGGATATTGTATTATATGCTATCCTGTCGTAGTCGGTCTTGAAAAAGAAAAATTCACACTCTTCTCCAAGGTCGCACGGAGTCGGTAATATAATAAAAAGATTGTCCTTTATGAGAATTATACAGAGGGCGTAATATAAAAATATATGAAATTTATCAGCCGCATTTTAAGCGGCTTTTTGCATGTACATACGTGCGTAAGGGGAAAAGCTAATTTATACAATTTACCCAAGACTTAAATTGTATAAATTGTTTTAATATTTAAGTATAATAATATAGTCAGTCAGTTTTGAGATTTTCTTTTTCGCTAATTACATTTTCTGCGTTTACTTTTTTAAGATACTTGCGCTCAAGGCATAGATAGACTATGTCGATGATAAGTAGAATAAGGAAGAAAACGGATATTGACGGCATAGTAAAACTGACTTGTATTTTATTATCTACAATAATTAAATATTATTCTATAAAAAAACCACTCTCACATTAGTAAGGAGAGTGGTTTTAGTTTTTGGTTATTGCAAACTCTGTGCAACCGCAGAGATTAGTGCAGTTTTTTCTTTTTCGAGGTCACCCGCAAAGGCGCATAATATCTTATTTAACCGAGAGAGGCAACTCTTGCATAAAGAAAGGTGAAAAAACCACTCTCGTGCTATTGCAGAGAGTGGTCGTTTTTTCTTTTATTGCCCCATTTCGTGCGACCTTGGAGAAGAGTGTGAATTTTTCTTTTTCAAGACCGACTACGATAGGAGCGTACTTGCCGTACGTGACTGAGTAGGAGCGTCGAAGATAAAAGGAAAAGGTGCGCCCTTATACAAGGTCGCCTATTATTTACCGAGAATCTCGTCAGCCTTACCAGCACAACCGAGTACGTTTACGAGCTTATGCTTTACGATATACTTGATGTTAGCTCTAGCGTCGCCGAGGTATTGTCTGGGATCGAAGTGATCGGGATGCTCCATAAAGTGCTTACGGATACCTGCGGTGCAAGCCATTCTGAGGTCGGAGTCGATGTTGATCTTACATACTGCCATGCTTGCAGCCTTACGCAACATATCTTCGGGTACGCCGATAGCATCCTGAAGCTTTCCGCCGTTCTCGTTGATGATCTTTACGAATTCTTGAGGTACGGAAGAAGCGCCGTGCAATACGATAGGGAATTCAGGAAGTCTCTTGCTTACTTCTTCGAGGATATCGAAACGGAGTTGGGGCTTCGTACCGGGCTTGAACTTGTAAGCGCCGTGGGAAGTACCGATAGCGATAGCGAGGGAGTCAACGCCCGTCTTTGTAACGAATTCTTCTACTTCTTCGGGGCGGGTATAGGAGCTGTCCTCTGCGGAAACCTTAACGTCGTCCTCAACGCCTGCGAGACGTCCGAGTTCGCCTTCTACGGTAACGCCGTGATCGTGAGCGTATTCAACGACCTGCTTGGTAAGAGCGATGTTATCCTTGAAAGAGTGGTGGCTGCCGTCGATCATTACGGAGTTAAAACCGCCGTCGATACAGCTTTTGCAGAGTTCGAAAGTATCGCCGTGGTCGAGGTGCAAGCAGATAGGCAAGTGGCTTACTTCTTCTGCAGCTTCAACCATTTTACGGAGATATACGGGGTTAGCGTATTTACGAGCGCCGGAAGAAACTTGCAAAATAAGAGGAGCGTTTTCTTCGGTAGCGGCTTCGACGATACCTTGGATGATTTCCATATTGTTTACGTTAAAAGCACCGATAGCGTATTTGCCTGCGTATGCTTTTTTGAACATTTCTTTAGATGTTACGAGTGGCATAACATTACCTCCAAAATAAATTTATCAAATAGATTTTAGCACACTTAAAATTGTTTGACAAGGGTTTGGCGAAGTTTTTGAGTCGATAAGGGCACGTTTTGCAAAAAATAATTGTTATAAGATAAGCTTATGCAAAAATTACTTTTACAAAACGGTTGCAAAGGGATATAATATATTATATCGACAAATTGCGATGGAAAAGAAAGAAGGTCTTTTCCGTAAGGAGGCTATAAATGTTGGTGGACGGAAGAATACGTACGCTTGCAAAAAATCTTATCAATTTTTCATGTGAACTGAAAAAAGGCGAAAACATACTCATAGAGGCGACGGGAGTTGACTATCAGCTTGTCAATGCGCTCATCGAAGAAACCCGCAAAGCGGGAGCATATCCTTTTGTGAAAATTTACGACAACAGAATCCAGCGCCGGCTCATGCTCGGAATGGACAAGGAACTTGCCGAGAGAATGTGCGAGTTTGACGCATATCAGATGGACAAGATGCAGGCATATCTCGGCATAAGAGGCGGCGAAAACGCTTACGAACTCGGAGACGTACCTGCCGAAAAGAGAAACTTTTACAACGTATATTATTCCCATCCCGTACATCACGAGAGGAGAGTTGCGAATACGAAGTGGTGCGTATTGAGATATCCTACGCAGGGCATGAGCGCCATGTCGGCAATGAGTACCGAAGCGTTTGAAGATTTGTATTTCAACGTATGCAATCTCGACTATTCGAAGATGGAAAAGGCCATGACTCCTCTTGTCGATCTCATGAACAAGACAGACAAAGTGCGTATCGTAGGCAAAGGTACCGACCTTACATTTTCGATAAAAGGCATCGGCGGCGTAAAATGTGCAGGGAAGCGCAATATACCCGACGGCGAAGTTTATACGGCGCCCGTCAAAAACAGCGTAAACGGCAAGATAACCTACAATGTTCCGTCTACTGCCAACGGTATGAAATTCGAAAATATATCTCTCGAATTCAAGGACGGAAAAATCGTCAAAGCCACATCCAATGACAACGAGGCTATCAACAAGGTGTTTGACACGGACGAGGGGGCGAGATACGTGGGAGAATTTGCTATCGGCGTAAATCCCTATATCACCAAAGCAATGGGAGATATTCTCTTTGACGAGAAGATAAGCGGTTCTATACACTTTACGCCCGGCGCATGTTACGATGACGCATACAACGGCAACAACTCGGCTATCCACTGGGATCTCGTGCTTGTTCAGACAGAGGAATTCGGCGGCGGAGAAATTTATTTTGACGACGTGCTTATTCGCAAAAACGGAATTTTCGTAATCGACGAACTAAAAGCCCTCAATCCCGAAAATCTTAAATAGATTTTAGACGATTACGCTTAAGAATTTTGCGGCAATATAGCAAGCTCAACTCGGGCGGGGCGGCATGTGTGTTTTTACAGCATGCGCAAAATATGAAAATGTTGAATTTTTTATGGACGATATGCGCTTTTTTCTTCGGGAAAAGGCGCATAAATGTCATATATGGCAAAAAAATCCTTCAAAACCTCTCATTGACTTTAATTGACAGATATTCATATTTGTAGTAAAATCATAATGCGTCGTTAGGCGGATATTTTGCATTACGGAGTGCAATTGCCTGACAAAAGACGTATTGTGTGTGAAAGTGAAAGTTTATTTTACAGGTCCTTAAGGACAAATTGAGGGGAAAGATGTTCAACAACAACGACAACGACAAGGATTATAAGGCATATCAGGGCGGCTTTGACGGTAAAGCGGATAAATCTGCACAGCAGGATAACGCATCTCAATGGCAGTCGTCTACTCCTAAATCGGTATGGGCTGCGGATGAGTACGGCATACCGCAAAAGGAAGAAAGAGAGGACGACTACGCTCCCGCATATGTGGATAATACGTATTCTAACAATTTCGGCAACAGTTTTGCCAATGCGCTTTCGGGACTCAACGAGCAGCAACCCGCAAGTCACAACAATCCTATTCCGTCCAAACAAAAATTTCCCAAGCATCAGTCTACAGAAAAACCTGCCTCGTCAAACGAGAAGAAGTATCTCGGAACGAGTTCGTTCGGGTTTGCAAAATCTGCTCATCAGAAGGAGCAGAAACCTCGTCCTGCACAAACGGGCAATTATGCTTTCAATAAGCCGGTAGCCGACAGAACAAATTCTCAACCCGACAATAAGGCTTTATCGGGAGACAGACCTTTTAACGGAGACAGACAGTCTGTGCAGTCTCCCTATACTCAACCCAATCAAACACAACAGAATATCGCATCTCAATACAGTCAGCCTGCACAATACGGCGGATACGCTCAACCCGAGCAGGAGGCAAGACCTCAATACAGTCAGCCTGCACAATACGGCGGATACGCTCAACCCGAGCAGGAGGCAAGACCTCAATACAGTCAGTCTGCGCAATTCGGCGGATACGCTCAACCCAAGCAGGAAGTGAGACCTCAATACAGCCAGCCTGCGCAATTCGGCGGATACGCTCAACCCAAGCAGGAAGCGAGACCTCAATACAGCCAGCCTGCACAATACGGCGGATACGCTCAACCCGAGCAGGAAGCGAGACCCCGTTATACCCAAGCTTCGGACGGCTATGCAGGCGCTAACGCATACGACAACTACGGTGCGCAGAATTACGCTTATTCAGGCGCACAGGATAATTACGGCGTGCCCCAATACGGACAATTGCAGGGCGGAAACGAATACGATTTCAACGCAAACGAAGCGCCTCAACAGATACCTTTGACAAAAGACGAGATCAAAAGACAGCAAAAACACGACGCTTTGCTCAAAAAAGAACAGGAGAGACAGCTTAAAGAGCAAGCAAAACAAGACAAGCTCAATCAAAAAGAACAGGCAAAGCAAGACAAGTTGAATGCCAAAGAGCAGGAAAAACAACAAAAACTTGCCGACAAACAAGCGCAGCTTGACGAGAAAGAGAGACAAAAACAAGAGCTTGCCGACTTAAAGCAGCAAAAGATAAAAGAAGCAGAAGAAAAGAAGGCGGCAGACAAGCAAGCCAAGGAACAGGCAAAGCAAGATAAGCTTAATGCCAAAGAGCAAGCCAAGCAGGATAAGGCGCAAGCCAAGTTTGAAAAGCAGAATCAAAAAGAGCAGGCAAAGCAAGACAAACTCGATAAGAAAAAGCAGGCGCTTGCCGATAAAGAACAGGCAAAACTCGACAAAAAGAACAAAAAGTCGAAAAACGCAGAGACAAACGAAGCAGACGGTTTTGTCGATATGACAGAATACAAAGAGGAGCGCAAAGCTATTCCCGAGGAGACGGATATGCTCGGCGGAGACTTTGTGAATGCCGTTTACGGCGGTGCGGTAGCACAGACGGCGGTCAACGCTTCGCAGGACAAAACACAAGCGTCGAATGATAATTCCGAGCAGCCTTTTGTCCCTAGATTTGTCAGCAGCGACAGACAGACGGTAGTCGTTACGTTGCCTGAAAAAGAAAACATGACGAGAAAACAGCGCAAGATAGCAAAAAAAGCGTCGCGTTTTGACGAAATGGATTTGCGCAACTATCCGATGACGGTAGGCAAATGGATAGGCACTATTATAGTTCTTGCAATACCGCTTATTAACTTATTTGCGTGCATATGCTGGTTTTTCGGCGTGGGCAACAAGTCAAGGACAGCGCTTATAAGAAGTATTGTCGTTATGTGGTTGATACTTACAATAATTTTAGTTGCGGCACTCGGAGTTGGATATTATTTCCTTGCCCAACAGGCAAAGGCGGAAGTCGGAGCGCAAACTATCAACGAAGTTCTGATATACGGCGTGGATAAAGCATGCGATATGCTTGCCGACATGATAGGCGAAGATAAAATATTGCCTATACGTAATGCCATAGTAGGAGCGCTGGGCGGAGAGGAAAAACAACCATCGTCAGGACAGGATACCGGCGGCGGTGCGGAGACGGCAGGTATTGTAAGTTGAGATTTGCGGACATGCGGTTATAATACGGCGTACGCAAACACAGTGCGTTAATCTTAAAAATAAGTTGATACAAAATACAAGCAGGGGGATTTTCTCTCCCTGTTTTATTATTTCTGAAGGGGAGAATTTGAGCACGGAGTACGACGGAAAGAATATAATATACATGCGGTCAATTTGGTATAGGTGCATTAATGCGTCAGACTAATAAGACTCGATTTTTGCAAAGATATCTGACAAAAAATCGCAATGTATCAAGCCTTAAGAGGTATGTTTGGGGTGTGCGGGGATATAATATACACGTCAATAAATTATCCTGTAAGGATAAAAGCTCGGGTTTTTGTAAGCTTTATGTACATTTTCGTCAAAAAAATCACAAAATTGTACCCAAGACATGGAATTTTATAAAAATTGCTTGCTATTAGCGCAAAATGTTGATAAAATAGTATTGCTATAAAGCAAACCTAGAAATATAATTTTTTTTTGGAGGAATAATATATTATGGCAAATGTTAGAGTTGCTATCAACGGTTTCGGCCGTATCGGTAGATTGGCTTTCAGACAAATGTTCGGTGCCGCAGGTTACGACGTAGTCGCAATCAACGACCTTACCAGCCCCAAGATGCTCGCTCATCTTCTCAAGTACGACACTATGCAGGGTAACTATGTAGCTATGGGTCACACTGTAGATTACAAGGATGCAGTTCTTGCAGAAGACGGCAAGACCGTTGTTACTCCCGGTTCTATCATCGTAGACGGCAAGGAAATCACGATTTACGCAAAGGCTAACGCAGCAGAACTCCCTTGGAAAGAACTCAAGGTTGACGTAGTTCTCGAATGCACAGGCTTCTACACCAGCAAGGCAAAGGCACAGGCTCACATCGACGCAGGTGCAAAGAAAGTCGTTATCTCCGCTCCCGCAGGCAACGATCTTCCTACAATCGTTTACAATGTAAACCACAAGACTCTTACCAAGGACGACAACATCATCTCTGCAGCTTCCTGCACGACCAACTGTCTCGCTCCTATGGCTAAAGCCCTCAACGACTACGCTCCTATCGTAAGCGGTATCATGACCACCGTTCACGCATACACCGGCGACCAGATGATCCTCGACGGACCTCAAAGAAAGGGTGACCTCAGAAGATCCAGAGCAGGCGCACAGAATATCGTTCCTAACAGCACCGGCGCTGCAAAGGCAATCGGTCTCGTTATCCCTGAACTCAACGGCAAGCTCATCGGTGCAGCTCAAAGAGTTCCTACCGCTACCGGTTCTACGACTATCCTTATCGCAGTAGTTAAGGGTAAGGACGTTACCAAGGAAGGTATCAACGCTGCTATGAAGGCACAGGCTACCGAATCCTTCGGCTACAACACCGACGAAATCGTTTCTTCCGACGTTATCGGTATGAAGTACGGTTCTTTGTTCGATGCTACCCAGACGATGGTTTCCAAGATCGACGATGACACTTATCAAGTACAGGTTGTATCTTGGTATGACAACGAGAACTCTTACACCAGCCAGATGGTAAGAACTATCAAGTACTTTGCAGAACTTCTCAAGTAATTGACGGATCAAAGAGTATTAAACGCCGCTTTGCGAAAGCAGAGCGGCTTTTTTTAACGAATGTGCAATTTTTAATCAGTATCGCATGATGCCGTGGATTTGTTGACAAGGGCAAATTTTTATGGTAAAATGGACAAAAATCAGATATGCCACCGGGTATGAATGCACAGGCATTCGTTTCACATCGTTAGGTCTTTGAAGATGTGATGCGAGTGCCTTTTTTAAGGAATAAAATGATAAAATTATTAAAAAACTATTTTACCAAGGGCGAGATAATATTGTGGGCTGTTTCGGTAGTTGCGGTGATAATTGCATTTGCCGTGTTTGACAGGCAAAGCTATGTTACGCTGGCAGCGTCGCTTACGGGCATAACGTCGCTAATTTTCAACGCAAAGGGAAATCCTGTCGGGCAAGTCATGATTATAGTTTTCAGCGTGCTATACGGCATTATTTCGTTTAAGACGGCATATTACGGCGAGATGATAACGTATCTCGGCATGACTGCGCCTATGGCGGTATATGCGCTTATCTCTTGGCTGCGTCATCCCTTCAACGGCAACGTTTCCCAAGTAAAAATAAACAAGCTCAAGTCTTGCGAATATTTTATAATGATTGCATTGACGATTATTGTCGCATGGATTTTTTATTATATACTTGCATATTTCAATACTGCCAATCTGATATTGAGCACAATTTCCGTGGCGACGAGTTTTATAGCGGTTTACCTTACGGCAAGACGCAGCGAATATTTTGCTATCGGTTACGCCGCCAACGATATCGTTCTCATAACTTTGTGGTCTGTGGCGGCATACAAAGAGATAAGATATATATCTGTAATCACGTGTTTTGCAGTTTTTCTAATCAACGATTTATACGGATATTTCAATTGGAGAAGAATGAAGAAGAGACAATCCGATTTATCCGAGAGAGAGGATATCAGTGCATAGCAATCAAAGCAATATTTTTATATTGAATAAATTTTATAATAAACCTTATTTTAGATTGAGAAAGATTATTGGCTAATTGAATACTTAAGACGCTAGTGTCACGGGCAGAAAAAAAGATGACGGGTTGAGCCGTCATCTTTTTTTGTCGGGCAGAGTAGCCCGTTTTCAATTACTTCAGAGAGATTGCGTATCTCAAAGCGCTGCCGTCTTCTTGCGTTGCGGTGATTACGGTATAATCGCCGGTAGCCTCAGAGGAGAGACTGCTGAGAGTTTTGTTCTCGAAGATTGCCTGGTTGTTGTAGAGAGCGTATGCGCTGTACGTATTTGCTTCTTCATTGTAGGTAGAATAGAACATGGTGTAGAAACGGATATTTCCCGTATCGTCGAGGAGAGTTGCCTGCATCGTTTCCGTGTCGAAAACATAAGCTTCGTTGACGTATTCTGTTGAGCCGTTCTCACCTGTAACTTCCTTGACGCTCTTGTAATACATCAGACCGTCGGTGTAAGAGTTTGTTTCTTGCAAAACCGCATCGGCAGGAATGCCTACGACGTTTTTGAGCGTAAGCGCATCGAAGTAGATGAGATTGCCGTAGAAATAACGGCCGTATACGGGATTGGTAGCATAAGAAGCACTCATTTTGTAAGCAAGCTTTCCGTCCTTATAGAAATAGATGTGTTGGGAGGTTATGATAATAAGATAATCACCGAATGCATCTATGGAAGAAACGGTTTCGTAATCTACATATTCAGAAAGGTTTGCCGTAAGGTTAAGGTTTTTGTCAAAGATACCCGTCGTCGTTGACAAAGAGAGTCCTTTGCCGCTTGTTTTCTGATACTCAAGCACATAGTAATCCGAAGCAGACAGCGACGAAGCGGAAGCGCTGATAAAAAGTTTTTCGTTGGAGAGCTTTGTTACGTTGCCTGTCTTTACGTCAAGAAGATATTGACGGATATTGTATCTGTTGCCGTCGGAGTCTACGAAATCGTAGGGTTCTTCTTCATCGGTTACTTCCTGTGTATATTGATAGATTTTCTTTTCCGTCAAATTTATTACTGCCGACTGCGTGTAGCCCGAAGGTGCGCTGATTTTATCGGAGACGATATAGCTCGTGAGGAAATAGAGGTTTTCGTCATATACGTATGTAACGCCGTTTTGGTTGTAAAGGAACAAGTCTCCCGCTTTTGTCATGTCTTTTACTTGATGATTGGGAGAATAGGAGATATATCGTCCCTTGTTTTCCTTATCGAGAAGTATAGTGCTGTTGTCTTCAAAGACGATATATTTCAAGTCGCTTTCGTAAGACCAGTTGATGACTTCTTTTTTCTCGGGGAACGAAGTTATTTCTCCGTAGTAATCGTAGAAAGTAGTCATAAAGTTCACGGAATCGGAGGGTACGCAAATCGAGAAGATGTCACTGAAAAACGAAGTCGATACGTTTACAGCAGAATCTGACGTACCTGTTGTGAGAACTTTTTGCTGTTCGAGACTGTACAGACAATATTTGTAAGCACCCGTTTCTTCGTCGGTATCGGAGAAGAAGAGATAATTGCCTGAAGATATCATATTAGAATATTCTGAATATGCGCTCAAATCCTGAACTGCGAATTGAGTGGGGAAATTGTTTTCAGCCCCTTTTGCGATAGTGTTGATATTGAATCCGTTATCCTTGTTGCAGGCGGTAAGAGAAAGCAAGGTTACCGACAGGAGCAATACAACGGTAATTGTAAGAACGATTTTTTTGTTTTTCATTGTCATGTCCTCCTTGCTCAAGCCTTTTTATCGTAAGTGATCGTATACAGATAGAATACGGTATTGCCTTCGGCGTCGGTGAGTTGTACGAGGAAAGCACCGGATTCTACGGATACGTTGAATTCTCTGACAGATACGTCGGAAGCGATGTCTTTATATACTTCTTTGCCGTCGAGAATGAGATAGCACGAAGTAGTTGTTTTGCCTTCGCTGTCTGTTTTCGATACGGTATAAGATGTCGACTTAAAGTAAACTTCGGACTTTTCGCCTATTTTGACGGTAGTTTTGGTATCGATATTAAAAGAATAGTAATATTCGGTAGTCTGTTCGATACCGCCTTCGTCTGTCGTAACTTCGGGAGCCAAATAGTAGATATAGTCAGAAGGAGAGAATGATGATACGAGAGAAGCGTCTTCGGGAAGTTCCATCAGGAATTGACCGTATGCGTCGTAAATCATATTTGCGGAATCGAGCACATACAATTCGGTACCGGGTATAGCGGTGAGAGAAGACTCGTCAAATACGTTTTTAACAGTTCCGTCGCCGCCCACGATAACGGTCGTATAATCGTCAGAGAGACGGAGATCGCCGTTTGCCAATACTTCTATATTGTCTGCGCTGTCAAGAGAAGGCAGATAACCGGACAAATCTGCGAGAAGTTCCATATCGTTGTTGAAAATACCGAGCTTTTCTGCACCGAGTTCCTTATCGGAAGTTATCTCTGTATAAGTCAAAAGATTGTAATTGAAGCGGTCGTCAAACGAAGCCGTCTCGAAGATAACGTTGCCGAGTTCGAGCTTTTTGGTTTTGCCCTTGAGCATATCGTACACATGGTTATGGATATTGTATTTTTCTTCTCCCATCTTGAGGTCATAACTCGTAGCCTTCTTATCGAGGAGTTCGATCGTCTGCATAACGAATGTGTAGTCTTTGAGGAGAGCAAAGCTTAGCGGCATTGAGTTGGAGTACAAATAGTCGGATACATTGACAGAAGAGATCTTTTTGAAATTCTTGTCATAAAGGCAATAACTGAGACCTTCGTTGCCGATGTAATAATCTCCGAGTTTTTCATAGTATGAAGAATCGGGCTGAGCGAAGAAAGAAGTATCTCCTACTTTTACTGTGCCGTCTTCTGCCGAAACCGTAATGCATTTTCCGTTGGAGAAAAACATTTCGTATATACCGCCTTCCGACTGAGTCGTATAGTTTACGTTGTCGGCGGAGAATACTATACCGTTGGCGTCATAGACGTCGATGCGGTTGGCGACGGTATTCTTAACGATAGCCAGATAATTGGCTTCAAAACTTATTTCGTATTCTTCAAAATTCTCCGTAAGAGTCAGAAGCGATTTGTCGCTCAAAAGACTGTAGAGCATTTTTGAAGACAGAACGTTTTCGGCGTCATACTTGTTGAGTACGACAAAGTTGCTGCCGCTAGTTTCGTATTGCCATCCGGACAGAGTGTTGAGTTGACGCACAGTGGAATTGTATTCATACAACTGTGATTTATTTGACAGGTCCGATATGTTTAGGGACTTGTCGCAACCCAACAACAACATTACGAGTACGGATATTATTATCACAATACTGATAACTGTTATTATCGTTTTATTTTTCATAAAATATCCTCCTATATTTTATATACACTTTGATTATATCAAAGATTATTTATTAAGTCAATACACAGGTGCGGTTTAGAAGAAAAACGACGCTCATGTGCGATAACGAAATACGATTCGAAAATATGCACTTAAAAACCTGAAAATCTCCAGTAAAAGTCAAAAGGGAAAAACGGATTGAATTACTTTTTCAAATACGGTAATTACAAAGTTTGAATGTTGATGATATACCCGGGTGCCTTGTAAGGAATAGAGTATTTTCGGGCGGACAACGAAAAAACCGACGTCGATTAAGACGTCGGTAAATTATAGCGATATAGAGATAAAGATGTCAGTTGTTTTCTCTGTATTTTGCGTCGATGAGTCTTACGACCTCTCTTACGACTTCGAAGCCCTTGTCAAGGGTATTGAGATTGAGATTGTCGAGGGTGTCTCTCGTGGTATGGTAATAGTCGGTAGGACGGGGATCCTGCGCATTGAGCGTAACGGTTTTGATTCCGGCTTTTGCAAATGCAGTGGAGTCGCTTCCGCCGACGGGGTTTTCTATCGTATGGACTTCGAGTCCGCAGTTTGCGATAGCCTTTTGAGAGAGTTCGACGAGTTCTTTGTCAAAGGGTTTGAATTGAAGAGTATCCTTTTTGACTACGTTGAAGTTGTCGTAATCTCTGAAAGAGTCGAGATTGAGTACGTATGTATGTTCGTCGAAGATGTTTTTATCGTCTTTATGCTTTTTCACAAAGTCCAAAGCTCCCACGAGTCCGCTTTCTTCTGCGCCTGCGCCCATAACGATAATACGTGCGTCGCCGCAGTCGTCGGGGTTGTCTTTGAAGTGTTTTGCGACAGCGATTGCCGTTGCTACGCCGCTCAGATTATCCATTGCGCCGGGTGCGGCTTTTGCCTTGTCATAAGACAGATACGTCGACAGCCAGTAAAAACCGGGCAAGAACAGCACGGGCAGGCAGTACATTACGAGTACGGCGATATCTGTTTTGGTAGCAACGCCGGTAGAAAGATTTGCGAATACCGACGACAGACCCATAAAAGAAACTTTTCCGCTAGATACCGCTTCGAGTATGATTGTGATAACGGAAACGACGAGAAGCGCCACTCCGCTTATAACGCCGATACCCGTTTTGATCATCATGGTTTTAGGGTTTTTGTAGGAATGCATCCAACACCAGCTGCTGTCCATATGCGCAGTAAGCATTACCGTGTATTTTTTATTGCCCGAGCGTGGTTCGAGCGTGGAATACACGTTTTGCGAGATATCTTTTTTGAACAGCTTGTCAAGCATGTGCGAATAGTAGAAAATGTGCGTAAGAGCAAAGAGCAACAGCGCAGTGCTCACTACAAGCGAAGCTATCGGGCTGAGATAGAAAAGACAAAAAGCTATAAACATGCCCCATCCCAACCAAGGTATCGCGCTTATGCAAGCGTGCCTGGGGGTCTTGAACTGTTCGGTAATCGTAGGCGTACCGAGTTCTCTTTCGATTTGGTTTGCAATAATTTCCGCTCCCTTGCGTTCTTCTTCGCTGCCGGGAAGTCGGGGGCCGGTCACGTCAATGACTTCTTTGACGAGGTCAAAGACCTGTTGACCTTTTGTGAATTGTTGATTTTGCATAAGCGTCTCCTTAATAAATAAATCCTCAATCATTATACCATGGGAATATTTCGATATTCAACACAAATGCGCAAAATTTTTATTTAATTTACACATTTTTCTTCTTTGTAAAATATCGACATTTTTGTAGACATTTGTCAATTAAAAAATACTTCAAAAACTTAACCAAACATATAATAGTAGTATTATTGCTTAATTATTACTTAAATTCAATATTGACAACAATCAATTAAGTGTGATAAAATTGAAGATGTTAGAGATTTATACATTAAGGAGGCATATCAATGAAAGTCACTTATACACAACTCCCCGAAAAGGAGAAACAAGGCTACGGTATCAACCGTTGGGCTAATGCGTCAGAAATCAACGCAAGTCTCAGAGAACTTACTTCAAAAAACATCTATTCGATTCCTATGGATGTTTATAATGACATCTGCAAAAATTATTACGATGTCAAGTGCGCAAAGTCCAAAGAGATTACCACAGAAGCAAAGAAGTACATCCCCGGCGGCGTGCAGCACAATCTCGCTTTCAACAAACCTTTCCCCATGTGTATGGTTAAGGCAGACGGAGCGTATCTGACCGATATCGACGGCAATCAGTACATTGACTTTTTGCAGGCAGGCGGCCCCACTATTCTCGGCAGCAACTACAAGCCCGTTCAGAACGAAGCTATCAAGTTGATCAAAGAGTGCGGTCCCGTAACAGGTCTTTTCCATGAGGCAGAACTTCTTATTGCCAAGGAAATCAACAAGCATATGCCCAATGTAGAAATGTTCAGAATGTTAGGTTCCGGTACCGAATCTGTTATGGCTGCATTGCGTATCGCAAGATGTCAGACCAAAAACAAGAGAATCATCAAGATAGGCGGTGCATATCACGGTTGGTCCGATCAGATGGTTTACGGTTTGAAAGTTCCCGGCACAAGACAATTCCTCGAATCTTTCGGTATTCCTAATGTTATATTCAGCGTTATCGACGAGGTAAGACCCAATGACCTCAACATGCTCGAAGATTACCTCAAGATCAACAAGAGAAGAGGCGGCACGGCTGCAGTCATCGTTGAACCCGTAGGTCCCGAATCAGGTACCCGTCCCGTTGACCTTGACTACAACAAGAAGGCGCTTGAACTTGCTCACGCATACGGCGCACTCTTCATCTTCGATGAAGTCGTTACCGGCTTCAGAGTAGGTCTCGGCGGCGCACAAGGCTTTTTCGACGTTAAGCCTGACCTCACCATCTTCGGTAAGATCGTTGCAGGCGGCTATCCCGCAGCAGGCGGCGTAGGCGGTAAGAAAGAATACGTTTCGCTGTTGGCAGCAGGTGTTGCAGGCGGTGCAAAGAAGGCATACTGCGGCGGTACTTTGGCAGCTAACCCTCTGTCCGCTCTTGCAGGTTACACGGCAATCAAGGAAATCGCAAAGACAGACGCTTGCGTAAAAGCAGGTAAAGCAGGTAACAGACTTACCGACGGTCTCGTAGAGCTTATCGGCAAGTATGAGCTTCCTTACGTAGCTTACAACCAAGGTTCCATCGTTCACCTCGAGTGTACGGGCGCAATGAGCTATGACTTCTCATCCAAGAATATGCTCAACTTGCTCAAGGTTCTCAAGATGAAAGACAAGATCATGGTACGTAAAGTCGCTATGGAACACATGGGTGCGGCTTATATGGCTAACGGTATCGTTACCCTTGCAGGTTCGAGACTCTATACCTCTATGGCAGACACCGACGAAATCATCGACGAGTCACTCAACAGATTCGAAGACGTATTCAAACTCGTCAAGGAGAGAACGGATTCTATCGACGTACAGGTAGCAGAATACAAGATCAACAAGTATAAATCGGCAGGCAACGAGAAGAAACTCGCAAAAGCCGAAAAGATGCTCAAAGCCGCAAAGAAGGCGCAGGAAAAGGCTGCTAATAAATAAATCGGTACTATCTTAATCAGATAGGGTACAAATAAAAAGTGTTTCTTTTGCGGTTTGAGAGGGGAACAAAGCTACAAAATAAAAATACCGATTGCCGCAGCTTTGCGGCAGTCGGTGAAGATATTTCAATATTATTCACAGCCTAGTGTTCCAATGGCGGAGCAAAAGGGGATAATATTGATTTTGTTTTACTTATTTTGCGCACATATACGTGTACGCATAAGAAGATAATTTATACAATTTATCCAAGACTTAAATTGTATAAATTGCTCCTCAAAATCATGACGGAGATTCTATCTTTCTGATATGAGATAATCCCTTTGATGCGGATATCGTAATTGATAAAACGAAAAACACATAAACCCGAAGCCGATATAATTACGGACTTCAAAAAATTGAAAAATTTAATACTCACACAGAAATGTGGAGCCGTTGGAGATTAGTGCAGATTTTTCTTTTTCAAGACCGAGCGCGAAAGGAGCGTACTTATCGTACGTGACTGAGGGCGAGCGTCGCAGACAAAAGGAAAAGATACGCTGATATACAACGGCGACTTAAAGGAGGAAAAATGAAATACGTTGTAGCCCACGACATGGGTACCAGTTCGGATAAGGCTGTACTTATCGACTTCGAAGGCAAAATCGTTGCATCTAAAGCCGTACCCTATCCCACCTATTATCCCGCTCCCGCTTTCGTCGAGCAAGACCCCGACGAGTACTGGGAAGCTGTTTGTCTCGCATCTCGTACTTTGATTGAGGATACGGGCATTGACCCTCATGACGTAGAGGGCGTCGTATTCTCTACGCAGGCTATGGGTATTATTCCCGTGGATGCCAAAGGCAGAGTTTTACATCCCAATATAACATGGGTGGACGGAAGAGCAGAAAGGCAGGCGCAGACACTTATGAACAAAGTCGGCGGCAAAAAGATATTTACTCTTGTTGCGGGTACACCTATCATGGGTAAGGACGTCGTAGCAAAAATTCAGTGGCTCAAAGAAGAGCGTCCCGACGTTTACAACAACACCAAGTATTTCCTCGACGTAAACGGTTATCTCAAGTATAAATGTACGGGCGAAATGGTAGCCGAACTTTCGGGTGCGTCGAGTTACGGTCTCGACCTTAAGAAGAAGACATGGCTCAGCGCTTTGAAACTTATCGGCATCGACATGTCAAAACTTCCTCCTCTTGTCAAGAGTACCGACAAAATAGGCAACGGACTTACCGAAGAAGCGGCAAAGAAAATGGGCTTGTGCGAAGGCACGGCGGTATTCGGCGGTTGTGACGATACGCAGGCAGCGGCAATCGGCAGCGGCATGAACGGCGACGGCGAAATACATATTTACCTCGGTACTTCGGCATGGGTTGCGGCTTCCAGCAGAAACAAGACGAAATTCAAGCACGGTGCAGCGGCAATACAATCTGCGGATCCCGATATGAATCTTATAGTAGGTATTACCGAGGCGGCGGGCAGCAATATTCAGTGGCTGTGCGACCAGTTCTTCTCCAGCGAGCAGAAAGAACTCGGAGACGGTATTTACGCATATATGGACAAGGTTATCGAGTCCATTCCCGCAGGCTCGGATCACCTGATTTGTACGCCTTGGATGTTGGGTGAGAGATGTCCGGTATCCTCGACGACGACGAGAGCTACGCTTTGGAACGTTACTCCTTCTCACACCAGAGAACACATCATGCGTGCGCTTTACGAAGGTATAGGATACAACTTGCGTTGGATTCTCGAAAATTTCAGAAAGGATTACAAATTCCATTGCAGACAATTCAGAATTATCGGCGGCGGCGCACTTGACAACGCATGGATGCAGATAATTGCCGACATAACGGGAAGTGAGTTTGCAATAGTCGAAAATCCCCGAAACGCAGGCGCACTCGGCGCAGCTATAATTGCGCTTATCGGTCTCGGCGAGCTCAACAGTTTTGCCGATGCTAAAAACTTTGTTCAGGAGAGCAAGACATACCGTCCCAATCCCCAGAACAAATATATTTACGATGAACTGTTCAAGAGCTACAAGCAAATCTATTACAGCCTTGAAAAGACATACAGACACGCTAACTCGAAGAGATTTGAAGGAGGAGAAGAATAATGGAAAAAATCGTGGAAACCATTTTGCAATACGCACAGAAACTTGTTGCGGAAGGCGTAGTCGGCGACAAAGATATGATAAGCATGAGATCGGGACTCAATTATATGTATGTCACCAAAGCGGGAGTTAAACTCGCTGATCTCAAAGAAGAAGACGTCATCAAACTTCTTATATTCAAAGTTGACAAGGAATATCTCTATCACGCAGAAATCTATAAAGAGAGAGCAGATATTCACGCTATATGCCAGTGCTATCCCAAGTGGGTTATGCCTGTCGCAAAAGCAGGCGCTACCATTCCTGCGGTTCTCGACGATATGGCACAGATCGTGGGACCTTCCTGCAAGACGGCAGACGACGACGTTCACAGCATACTCAAGACTTTGAAAGGCAGAAATTCCTGCCTCGTCAAAAACAGCGGATGCATTACGTCGGGTCGTACGCTTGACGAAGCATACACTTGCGTATTGGTACTTGACAAGGCAAGCAGATGTTTCGTAGCAAGCAGCGTTATAGGCGAAAACAAGATCATCAACGGCTTCGAAGCAAGACTTATGAGATTTGTTTATAAGAAGAAATACAGCAAGAAAAATCAGCAAAACCTTTCCCAACTCGAAGAGGGCGAGGCACAAAAAGAATCTTCTGCAAAAGAAGAAGGGGAGGCTTAATTATGGCTTGGGATAAAGAAACAGAATTGAAATTGAGACAGGTTATCAAGGACAGCGGCGTTGCGCTTCTCAAGGAAAATCTCGTACAGGGAACCTGGGGAAATACCGCAGTAAGACTCGACGAGGATCATATGCTCGTTACTCCTACGGGACTCGACTACATATCTCTCACTCCCGAGGATATGCCCGTCGTACAGATAAGCGATCCTTCGGTATGGAGCGACGGCAAAAAACCTACCAGCGAGAGAAAAATCCATGCGGCTATCATGCAGGCACGTCCCGAAATCAACGCAACCATTCACTCGCATCCTCTTTATTGTTCGATACTTGCGTCGGCAAGAATACCTTTGCCCGTTATGAGCGAGGAGATGGAAAAACTCGTCGGCGGAGAATGCAGAGTAGGCGCATACGGCTTGCCCGGCACCAAGAAGCTTAAAAACGGTACGGTTGCCGCAATGGAAGGCCGCAATGCTTGCTTCATGGCAAACCACGGCGTTTTCTGCGCAGGCAAGGATATGGACGAAGCTTTCGAGATAATCAGAATTATGGAAAAGAGCTGTTACGAGTATATCAAGCAGTGCACGTTGAAAGCTACGGGCGAGACGACTTACAGCGACGAACTTCTCTTTGATTATTTCGTATCGCAATTCGACGAAAAAGGCAGAAAGATCAAGGGCAACAAAAAGCAGAAAAAAGCCTGACACGGCAGATAAATAAAGGCGTAGGATTCAATGAATTTTTTACCGCAAAACAACGATATTATGACCTTAAAACAGGCACGGGAGCTAAACCCTCTCGTGCTTGCTTATGTCGGTGACGGCGTGCATACTTTGTATATCAGACTCAAAGCGCTCAACGAAACGACGGGCAAGGCGGACAAGCTTCATAAGTACGTGACCGCCAGAGTAAATGCAGGTGCTCAGGCGGAGTGCATGAGAAAAATCGAGGCAATGCTCAACGAGGACGAGCAGGACATATTCAGACGTGCACGCAATTCTCATCAGCATTCCATGGCAAAAAACGCAAGCGTTGCGGATTATAAGGCGGCAAGCGGTTTTGAAGCCGTTATAGGTTATTTGTATCTGACGGGGCAAAACCAAAGACTAGGCGAGATTTTGGGACTTTGCGAAACGGGCAACGTCGCTCGCCAATAAAACCAACAGACAACACAAGTACTTACAAGTAGAGCATGACAGTCGGCAAAGGATTGACAAAGCCTGCCCGATGAAGTAGAATATAAAGGCATTAAAGACCACATACAGCGGAGGAAACTATGGCACAGGTAAAACCCAGCGTAACGCTTTTGGAATATACACCCAATCCCGAACGTACGATTGCACTTGCTGCAAAGCTATGTTACAGCGATGCGACGATAGCCAATCTCAAAGAGGGACTCGACGAAACCAATATCGCAAAATTTATTGCACGTTTGAGATCGTTCGGACACGCTTCTCCCTTCGAACATGCCAACTTCACTTTCGGCATCGAGGGAGTATCCAGAAGTTTGCTTGCGCAGATTACGAGGCACAGAATAGCTTCTTTCAGCGTTAAGTCCCAAAGATACGTCGACGCCAATAAGTCGGGCGAAACGTTCAATTACGTTATCCCCGAAAGCATTGAGGCGCTTGGCGAGGAATATGTGGACAAATTCAAAAAGCAGATGGACACCATGCACGGTTGGTACACGGAGTGGCAGACTCTTCTAGGCGGTGCGTGTGAAAAATCCAATGAGGACGCCAGATTCGTGCTTCCCAACGCTGCCGAAACTAAAATGATCGTGACCATGAACGCAAGAGAACTTTTCAATTTCTTCAAGTTGAGATGTTGCAACCGTGCGCAGTGGGAAATACGAGAGGTTGCGTGGAGAATGCTCGAACTTGTTCTCGAAGTGGCTCCCAGCGTATTTGCGGATTGCGGCGCTTCATGCGTATCGGGTGCGTGCAGCGAAGGCAAGATGACCTGCGGCAAGGCGGCAGAAGTCAGAGCAAAACAAAAACAAATCCTTGCAAAGTACGAGAAATGACCGACGATATTCAGCTTATAGAGAGAATACGCAAAGGCGACGTCAATGCCGTTGAAACGCTTATGGAAAAATACAAAGCGTTGGTCAACAAGCTGTCCAGAGTGTATTTTATAAAAGGAGTGGATATCGAGGATATAGCACAAGAGGGCATGATTGCGCTTTACAACGCCGTGCTGACTTACGACACGACGAGTAATATAGCATTTACTACTTATGCCACGAGTTGTATTCGCAACAGGATCAAGGACTGCGGACGCAACAGCAAGCGTAACAAACACAAACCTTTGACGGACAGTGTGCCTATCAGCGTGCTTGACGACAGAAAAATGGCAGAACAATCTCCCGAGGAAATAGCCATAAAAGCCGAGGAGGACGAAAGCCTTCACGAGCTTATAGAAAAGGGACTTACGTCTTCGGAAAAGCAAATACTAGATTGCTATTATGAAGGAATAAGTTACAAAGAGATAGCCGACCGTCTCGGCAAAAACACCAAATACGTAGACAACGTCCTTCAAAAAATCAAAAGAAAACTCAAAAAAGATTTGGATAAATAATTATTGTTTGCAAAGTGCATTTTTCGCATATTCAGCTTTACAGACAAACACTACAAAGCAAATAATAGTCGGCATCAGCCGACTTTTGTTTTTAAGTATTTATTTTTTATCTTGCATAAGCCGTCGATATTACATTAACTATACGACCGTGGAGAAGAGTGTGCGTTTTGTACTTCTTGCAAGTGCGGAGAGTGGTGTGATTTTTTCTTTTTCTAGGTCACACACAAAAGCACACAGCTATATCGTTTGCTTTATGCGACCTAATTTTTTATAAGTATTTCGCAAGTACAGAGAGCGGGGTGATTTTTCTTTTTCTAGGTCACACGCAAAAGCGCACAGCTATATCGTTTACTTCATGCGACCTTGGAGAAGAGTGTGATTTTTATTTTTTCCAGACCGACTGCGAAAGGAGCGTACTAGCCGTACGTGACTAAGCAGAAGTGTCGCAGAAAAAGTCAAAGGCACGCCCTTATACAAGGTTGCGCCTTTGACGGATGACTTCATAACAAATAATCCCGCAAGCCACCGACGCATTGAGTGAATTTACTTTGCCGAATTGGGGTATAGATACCACGTGATTGCAGAGTTTGGCGGTAAGTGCTTTTACGCCGTCGCCCTCGTTGCCTATGACGATTGCCACGTCTTCGTCAAAACGGCAGTCGTACAGGGTAGTGCCTTGCATATCGGCGCAATAGACATTGACGAAGTCGTCCTTGAGCTGTCGGATAGCGTCGTTGATATTGCCGACCATAGCGACTTTTATATGGTTAGCTGCGCCTGCCGAGGTGCGCAAAACGGTAGCGTTTACGCTTGCGCTTCTGCGTGAAGGTATGATAATACCGTGTGCGCCTGCGCATTCAGCTACTCTTATGATACTGCCGAGATTGTGAGGGTCTTCGATAGAATCGAGAATAAGCACAAAGAGTTTTTCGCCCTTTTGTTTTGCGACTTGCTGAATGTCTTCAATAGTTGCGTAGCTGTATTCTTCGCTCACAGCGATAATTCCTTGATGGCGTTTGCTTTCGCTCATTTTGTCCAGGAAAGCTCTGTCCACAAAGTCTATGCGGATCTTTTTGTTTTTTGCCTTGTCAATCAAAGGCTGCAAATCGTGTGCAGTCTTCGATACGTAGATCCTCGATATTTTGATGTCAGAATCGAGGGCTTCGGTTAGGGGGTTTCTTCCTTCTATTTTCATATTCTTGTGCGCCCTTGTATATCGGCACATATTTGCGGTTTTGTGCGAGTAGTTACGCTCGGTCACGTACTAGAAGTACGCTCCCTCGTGAACTCTCTTCAAAACCGCAACTCTGCACCAATCTCCAAGGGCTTTACTTCCTTTATATTTTTATATTAGTGTGTCTTTTCTGACAAGTACGCTCCTGTCGCACTCGGTCTTAGAAAAGCAAAAATCGCACCAATCTCCGACGGCTCTTCCTTTTTAGATTTAGAGTTACTTTCTATTGTTTGTATACAAGCACGTATTAGTTACGCTTATGATTGGGACAACCGCTGAAAATTCACAAAATCACAGCACTCTCCAATGGCTTGGCTTCCTATATATATTTCTTATATAAAATAATTTATACAATTTACTTAAGGCTTAAATTGTATAAATTAAAAGTTGCTTCGTGTATAAGTCGTGCACCTCGCTTGTCAATAATGCAGCTGCATACATTGATTTGCAATAGGGCTTTTGAATTTTTTACCCACTTCGTGCGACCTTGGAGAAGGATGTAGAGTTGGCTTTTTCAAGGTCGCCCGTAAAGGCGCATATTGTATATACGTAAGTGCGCAAGCGTCATTATATTACCCACTTCGTGCGAGCGCGGAGAGTGGTGTAGAGTTGCGGTTTTGAAGAGAGTTCGCGAGCGGAGCGTACTAGGCGTACGTAACCGAGCGCAACTGCTTGCGCAAAATCGCAAATATGCGCCGCTATATGCGTTCGCATATTTAGTTTTTGTTGCTGTGCAAAGGCGCCGGAATCCTTCCGCCTCTCGATATGAATTTCAGAGGAGAATTGGTATTTACGTTCATGATAGGAGCACGTCCCAAAAGTCCGCCGAATTCTGCATATTCGCCCGCTTTCTTGCCGTATACGGGAATAACTCTTACGGCAGTCGTCTTGGTATTTACCACGCCGATAGCGATTTCGTCTGCAATAATTCCCGAGATAACTTCTGCGGGAGTATCTCCCGGTATAGCTATCATATCCAGACCGACCGAGCATACGGCAGTCATGGCTTCGAGTTTTTCGATATTGAGCGCACCTGTTTCGGCAGCTCTTATCATGCCTGCGTCTTCCGATACGGGTATAAATGCGCCAGACAATCCGCCTACGCTGCTACAAGCCATGATACCGCCTTTTTTGACGGCGTCGTTGAGCATGGCGAGACAAGCGGTAGTACCGCAAGCGCCAACGCTTTCGAGACCTATTTCTTCGAGTATGTGAGCCACGCTGTCGCCTACTACGGGAGTGGGAGCAAGGGAGAGGTCGACAATACCGAAACTTGCATTAAGACGTTTGCTTGCCTCTTTTGCGACGAGCTGACCTACACGGGTGATTTTGAATGCTGTCTGTTTGATGCATTCTGCGACTTCAGTGAGGTCTCCGTCGACTTTTTCGAGAGCTGTTTTTACCACGCCGGGACCGGATACGCCTACGTTGACGACGGTATCGTCTTCACCCGTACCGAGGAAAGCGCCTGCCATGAAGGGGTTATCCTCTACGGCGTTTGCGAATACGACGAGTTTTGCGCAAGCGAGGGAATCGTTGTCTTTTGTGCGGTAAGCGCAGTCCTTGACGATTTTACCCATGAGAGCGACGGCGTCCATATTTATGCCTGCTTTTGAAGTTGCGACGTTGACGGACGAACAGATTTTACCCGTCGTCGAAAGCGCTTCGGGAATGGAGAGTATAAATTCTTTTTCATAGGGCGTCATTGCCTTATGTACGAGAGCGGAGTAGCCGCCCAAAAAGTCTATACCCGTTTCGTCGGCTATCTTGTCGAGAGTACGGATAATTTCGAGATGTCCTTTGCTGGCGGCTGCGACGAGGCTTACGGGCGTAACTGATATACGTTTGTTGACGATAGGCACGCCTATTTCGCTAGAGATGTCGTTGCCGATTTTGACGAGATTTTTGGCTTTGGACATGATCTTATCGTAGATCTTATCGGCAGTACGTTTTTTACTGTCCGTAATACAGTCCAAAAGGGATATCCCGAGCGTAATCGTACGTACGTCGAGGTGCTGTTGGGATATCATATTTATAGTTTCTATAATTTCGTTGCTTGAGTACATATCAAAGCCCCTTTGACGTTGTGTCTAACTGGTGCATACTGTCGAATATGCTTTGCAGCTGGATGTGGATTTCGAGACCCATATCGTTGCCGAGAGAGTTGAGTTTGTCTTTGATGGCGTCGAATTTGAGTTGACTCTGGGCGAGGTCGACAGCCATTATCATCGTAAAATAGTCCTGCATGATAGTCTGGGAGATGTTTTCGATATTGATATCCATCTCATAGAGGCAGGCAGAGACTTTTGCGATAATGCCGCGTTTGTCCTTGCCGATAACGGAAACTATTGCTTTCATAGAATTTCTCCTTAAAGTGTGATCGGAGCTTGTCCGACGTAATAAAATTGTATTTTGTTTTGTATGCCGTAAGGGTTACAAACCGTCACACGGTATGTTTCGCTTACCTGTGAAATAAAAGTTATCGTACAGGCTGCGATAAAACGGCTATGATTTTTATAATCATTCAGTAATGCGAAACGGGCAATAGGGAAAGCCGCATGCACAAACTTTTTATCGGTTTGCTTGCGACGCAAGTTTTTCTTATGTCAGTACACGCTCAACACCTTGCCTATTACGCTGTCAACCGATATAGGACCGTAAATGTGGCTGTCGACAGAGATAGGATTTTGCTCATCGCTTTCATTGGTCTTTTTAATGTTTCTGTTGTCGCCGAGTACGAAAAGATAGCCTTGAGGGACGGTAATGCCTTCGCCGCAGATGGCTTCTTTGTCATACATTTTATCAAAATAATTGTCGCTGTACTCGCCGTTGAAGTAGGGTTCTTCGAGCGGAGTGCCGTTGATTATCCAGACTTTGTTTTCGATGTCGCAAGCGACGGTATCGCCGCCGACGGCAATTATGCGTTTGATGGCGTTTTTATCGTTGGGACGGGCAAAAACGATCAAATCCCCTCGGTTGAGCTTGTAGCCGTAAGTCTGCAAAAACACTTTGTCGTCGTCGACGAGTGTAGGGTACATGCTTTCGCCTTCCACTACCATAGTTGTAAAAGCAGTGGAAAACACTATCAGAAGTATAAAGAGAATTATTATGACGACAATGAGAAAAATATTGAGTGCGGTATATTTTTTCTGCTTTTTATCGTCGGGGATATACGAGTATTTCTCAATCTCTTCTTGCATTCACGCCTCGCTGTCGGAGCCCGAAGACTCTACTGATTTTATAGATTTACGGAGTGTTTCGGCGGGCATAATGACGGTGTGCGCACATTTAGTGCAACACAGTTTGAAGTCTACGCCCGTTGATACGATTTTCCAGCGGTTGTTGCCGCAGGGGTGATTTTTCTTTGTGACGACTGTATCGTTCTGTTTGAGTTCGCTCAATTTTATCATAAAGTCAAATCCATATGAGATTGCTTACCAAAGTGCCGTCGATTTTGACAAAAGAAAGTTTTTTGACGTGTTCCCAGTTTTTGAGAGGTACGAGTTCTTTTGTCTTGAAGTCGGTATGGTGCAAAGCTATTTTATGCCATTCGCCGCCGTTTAACGAAGCTGTTGCCGAATAAAATTCATAAGTTGCTTTGCCTGTTTCTACGCACAATTCAACGATAAGTTCACGTGCGGTATCGCAATAACAATCGAATTGCAGGATGCTGTCATCGTTGCTTTCGAATCTGTTGTCGCCGAGAATATAAGTAGAGAGGTTTCCTTTGGGAGCGGTAACGCCCATTATGTCGAAAGCGCCGCTTTTGAGTTCGGGGCCGTAGTATGCGCCTGTGGAGTCGTCCACCGCCCATACGTTGACGCCCATCTTTCTCTCATAGATTATATGCGAACGTTTGGGAGATATACGGACGAGATCTTTGTCCGAGGCATCGAACATTTTAGGCAGAGACGAATAGTATTGACCGTCTTTATAAAATACCGAACAAAAAGCGAAAACTCTCTTGTCGTCGCTGCGCAGGGGAATTTCGGAGACGGGCGAAGCCGTGGAAAGTATAATTCTGTTCCAATGTCGAAGTTCGCTGTTGACCTCGTTGTAACTGTAAAACAATACGAGCATTTCCGCTTCCTGCGAGTTGTCGAAGTCGGCTTTAGCGACGAGAGTATGTTCGTCTTCTTCGAGCGTAATGACAGGAGATTTAGGCATAGGGGTGCCAGAATAGATATTGTCGAGCCAGATACTCATGGCTTTGCGTGCTCTGTCCGAAACGGCAGTGCTTAAGTTGGCGCAAAAACAGGTATGGTTGGCTTTGTCGTTATTTGTGAGTGAGAGTGTGTTTTCCACTCTGTCTATACTTGTCAGTCGGCTGTTGGTGCCCGATACGTAAAAGACGGGGCAACTCACGTATTTTGCATAGGATTGAGGAGCGCAAGCGCTTATGAATTTGACTTTGTCTTCGCCGAAATCGTATTCTTCGGGGCTTGCGGAATATTTGAAGATTCCTTTGCAATCCTGCCAGCCTGCGTTGTCGGTAACGAGAATCGCATCTACTCGTTTGTCGGTACCTGCGACCTGCCACAGGATATTTCCGCCCTCCGCAGAGGAGAGGAGGTATATTTTTTCATCTTGACCGAGCATGTTTTTGACAAAAGAGATGATGTCTCTCAACAGTCGGCTCCATACGAATACGCAAGTATCTTTGGGGGATTTTTCAAAGCCGCACAGATGTCCGTCGCAATGCGAAAAGTTGGCAAAAGACAGTTTTTCGGGATAGACCGTATGGCGGCGCTTTTCCGAATCGCCCTTGTAATCGAAACAAACCACATTGTAACCGTCTTGGGAAAAAGTATCGAAAACGTCTTGTTCGAGTTGTGTATTAAAACCGTTGATATAAATCAAAGTTGCGGACTTGCCTTCTTTGGGCAGTCTGCCGTAACAATATACGAGCGTATCTTCGTTATCTTCGTCCGGAGAGGAAACAAAAGCTTCAAAGACGGTGTAGTCGCCTGAACGTTCGTATTTCAGGAATTTGGATTTAAGTCTGGCGTCCTGATTGTAATTTGCCCACAACTGCGTGGGCGACATCAAATTGTTATCCATACAGATATTATAATCAATATATATTAAAAAAGCAACTACCGCGCATGAATTTGTGATTTTGGGCGGCTTGGGGCATAACGGCAAAAGGCTTAAAATATTATATAACAGACGTAAAACGCAATATACAAGCGGGAGGACTTATGAGAGAGGATATAGATATTATTGCCGACGACGAGCAGATAGAGAAGATGAACGAGGAGTATTCAAAGCTGGGGATAATGCCGTCAAAGCAAGATACGGATATGTCAGGGGGGCAATTGAAAAATCAGGAAGACAGCGGCGATGACCGATCGGAGACGGAAAACAAGCTTACAGGCGAGGATGCAGACGGGGAAAAGAAAGGAGTCGGCAAGCAATTTGCAAAGAGTCATATCTTCACAATGCCTTATCCCGTATATATGCACAACGAATGTTATACATTCTGTGAATTGTGCGAGCTTGCAGGTGCGATAATCAACAACCTTGACAGGCGGTTTTTCCGTGAGTACAAAGATTATCTGCAATATATCTATACTGTTGAGGACAAAAACGAAATATACGTCAAAAATCTCTGCAATATGACGACGGACATAAGAGCGCAGGCAAGGACAGCGCCTTTGAGACAAGCGCTTTACGATTTGTTGGATATCATGACGACGCAGACGTTGATTCTCAATAAAATATTGAGTTACGACAAGAGCGAAAACAGCAAAGAGATAAGATTGGATCATCTCGGCGCTACCGCATGCGTGCACAGTCTTGTAATGAGACTTTACCGAGGCTGAAGGAGTTTGATTGTAAGATAATCATATATCATATAGAGGATTTATCATTGCAAAAGCTGTGGAGAATTGAAAAATAAACCGTATATACGCAAAAGCAAAAAGGTAAAAGCGAATAATAAGGGCGGCGCATTTTGTGCGTCGCCTTTTTGGAAATTGCAATCAGTCTTTTTCCGGCAATTCTTTGAGCCTTTCCAAAAGTCTGCTTCGATACATAAGACAAACTTCTCTCGGCGCAAGGATTTGCAAAGCGCCGCCCAGAGAAAAGCACCAGCCGAAAAACATGTCGCTTATCTGTACTTCGGCGGTAAATTTATAGGTATCGCCGTAGGGGGTGAGGCGTGTTTTACTTCCGAATTTGTCATACACGGCTTCGACCAGATTCTTGTTTATCTGCATTGTAACGTCCCGTCTTTCGCCCAGAAACATACCGAACAATTGCTTTTTCTGTTTGCGGATGTCAAAATCTTTGAACTTTTCGTCAAGGAGAATATCTTGCGGCAGAGTAAGCACATCGTCCATTCTGTCGATTCGGTAGTGGGAAATTCTGTCGGGGTGAGAATCGGTTACGCAAACGAGATAATAGTTGTCACCCGACAGGAGAGTAGCCAAAGGGCTTGCCGTGTAAACCCGTTTTTGGGCGTTGCTTCTCATTCGTCTGCCTTTGGCGTCGAGGCGGAAATATTCGAAGGATATCTTTTTGCCTTCGATGATTGCTTCGTTGAGAGTAAAGACGTTGAGATAGATATTTTCGTTGGTATGCTTTGTAGTGTCGAAAACTGCTATATTGCGTTTGATGACTTCGCCTTTGAGGGGACCTGCAAGATCTGCGATTTTATCCACGAGGATTTTGGTCTTTGACGGGGTGATGAAACTTGCCGCCTGAACGGCGTCCATGAGGATGCGCACTTCGGCTATATCGAAAGCGCGTTTTTCGACATAATACATATTGCTTTTACGGCGTACTTGTCTGACTTCGAAACCGTTGGCGTTCAGAAGATTGATATCGTCATAGAGAGTTTTGCGTTCGACTTTTATACCCTCATTTGCAAGCCTGTCGATAATATCATAAGTAGAGAGAGGGTGATTTTCGTCACTCTCTCTTACAAGCATATCGTAGATTTTCAGAAGTTTGATTTTTTGTTCCATAAAGTACAGATTTTGTTGCAAGGTAACGGGCTATTGTAAGTCACTCTTGTCTGAGGTATTTTTGTCGACGTCGGCTTTTATATCGGCTATGATTTTTTTGTATTTTTTGCCGTAAGTTCGTTTTACATGTGCGTTATCGACGGCGTTGTGTAGTCCTTCCCAATGCAGAGGACGGCGGTTGAACCATATCCATTCAAAGAATTTTTTAATCTTGTGGGTAGGTGATTCGGAATAATCGCTGACTTTATATCCGTTGTTCTTAAGATAAGCGGAATGTACGTCGAGTCTTTGCAGGAAGTCGTCGTAATTCTTTTTATCCGAGGGAATGTCAGTCCACATGTTTTCGCCGAGTGCGCAAAGTCGGGGAAGAGTAAGTCTGACGGCTTTTTTATAGTCGGGGACGTATTCGCTCCAAAGACATGCTTCTATGCCGAGTATACCGTTTTCCGCACCTTCGACGACAGGATTGAAGAAATATCCTTTTTTGAGAGTAACGTTTTTTTCGGGCAAATCGAGATAACAACAGTTTGCGTCCGAATTGACGTATTTAAGTCCTTGTCTCAACTCGTCTTGAATGGCAGTCTGGTCTTTTGAGGGATTTGACCAGAATTGACGTACGATACTTTTATCTGTCATGAAAGTGGGAGAAAACTCATTCCACATCATGACTTCTTTGCCTTTTGAGTGCAAGTACTCTGCAAGGCGGTTGACAAAGTAGGACTGAAGCTGTTCTTCGTTTTGAAGACCTTCTTCTGCCATTTTTTTCTGGCAGTGAGGGCATATTTCCCAACGCAGTTTGGGTGCTTCGTCTCCGCCTATATGCACATAGCGGCTGTCGAAGACTTCGCACACTTCGTCAAGGACGTTTTTTACAAATTCGTAAGTGCTTTCCTTGCCTGCGCAGAGAATATCGTGTTTTACGCCCCAATGCGTAGCGACGGGAAGGTCTCTGTCAAAGCATCCGAGGTAGGGATAGCACGCAATAGCGGCACGGGAATGACCCGGCATATCGATTTCGGGTATGAGTTCGATATTGAAATTTCTGCAATACTCCACGAGCTGGCGGATTTGTGCCTGCGTATAAAAGCCGCTGTGTTGTTTGTGCGAAAAATTCGTACCCTTTCTTATACTGCCCTTGAGTGTCAGAAGAGGATATTTTTTTATTTCCATTCGCCAGCCCTGATCTTCGGTGATATGCAGACGGAATTTGTTGATTTTGTGCATAGCGCACAGTCTTATGAGATTTTTTATGTTGTCCACGGGCATGAAGTATCTTCCCACGTCGAGCATAAAACCTCTGTACTCAAAACGGGGTTTATCCTCTATCGAGCAATAGGGTATATCGCAAGAGTAATTGGCAATGAGTTGAGATAGCGTGGTATAAGCGTAAAAAACTCCCGCTTGCGAGCGAGCCTTGATAAAGATGCCGTCTTTGTTTATCTCCAAAGCGTAAGCTTCGTTTTGTTTGGGGTCTGTCGAGTCGGGACCTACAAAAAATTCGGGGCTCAATTCAATCTTTGCGTTAAGACGCTGCAAATCATTGACATAATCGTCCTGCGAGAGTGTAAATTTTTCGACGCGGAGAGCGCCTTCTTTACATTCGCAGGAAAGGGGGGAAGGTATAATGTTCACTGAAATTCTCCTTTTAAGCAAAAAAACAGTCAAGCTGTTTCCTCAATTGTCCATAAACATTATAATACAGACTTTAACGGTTGTCAATGAGGGTAAAAAACAGGAGAATATTGGCTGAATCGACAACATATACATAGAATTGAAGGGATAAAAGGGCGTGCGAGTTATCCACACGAACAAGTGTTTTTGTGGATAACTCTGTGGATAAGTGCGCCTAATGAGCAGTTTTGGTCAAGATTGAGGGGTTTGACGAAGGTTTAACTTAAAATTATGAAAATTAAAGTTGTCTCCAAAAAATCTATAATTATCGCATTATTGTGTATTTTCATTCCCGTTTTCTGCATAATTGCGTGTGCGGGTACGGTTGCGCACGCAGTGTATACGGGCAAGGACGAGTTTTTCAGCGGTACGATAGTCGTCGATGCGGGACACGGAGGTATCGACGGCGGAGTAGTAGGGTCGGCAGGCGTGAAAGAAAGCGACATAAATCTCAAACTTGCCAAGATATTGAGAGAGGAACTGACGTCGCAGAATTTCAAAGTCGTAATGACGAGAGAGGATGAGAATGCTTTGAGCAACGTCAAAAGAATAGACATGCAAAAACGCAAGGAGATAATCCTTGCCGCTGCGCCGATAGCAGTGATAAGTCTGCACGTCAACAGATTTTCGGACAGTTCGAGAAGGGGAGTACAGGTTTTTTACGACGACACGTTGAGAGGCAAGGATTTTGCGGTTGCCATGCAGGAACATCTCAACGAAAGCGTAAATGCCGTGTATAGCGGCAGAGACGATTACGAGGCAATCGCAGGAGATCTGTATATCACAAAATGCGCTCCTGTTCCGTCAATTATCGTGGAGTGCGGATTCATATCCAACAGAGAGGACGAAAAACTGTTGCTTGACGACAAATTCTGCACATATCTGTGTCAGAAGATAAGCGAGGTAGTCAGTGCGCAAACGCAGATATGATAACGATATAAACCTTCGATAAAATATGCGTGGTGGCTGAATTCAATTGATTTTTAATAAAGCATTTATAAAATTTGATACAAATATAAATTTTCGATTCGTAAAAACAAAATACGATATATACAAAACTCCCGGGAGAGCATCTCGGGCGTTTTTTGATGTAAAGACGAGAATTGACTGCCCGTGCCCGGGGTGGTATAATATGATTGATTTTTATTTATAAACATATGCGAGAATTGCATGCGTGTTTACGTGTTTATACGGAATACATAGGGAATACAAATTCAGTGTGTCGAAATCAAATAAAAATATAAGAAAAAAATATGAAATAATCCGACATTGTCAATCGAATTAGATATAAAAGGGGTAAAAGGAGAATTCTATGAATAAGAAAATATTCGGTTTTTTTGCAGCGGTTTTGCTTATCGGCATATTGTGTATATTTATTGTCGGATGCGATTTAGGCGGAGATGACAGCGAATACGATATCGGAGACATGGGAGGAAATTTTAATGCCGAAAACATGACGTTTGTCGAACAAGGCGACTACATATTCGGCATAGACGGAAAAAGTGCAGTAATCATAACATATAGCGGAAACGAAGGAGAATTGGTATTGCCCGAAGTCGTCGAGCATAACAACGCACAGTATCCCGTTATCGGTATAGTATCTGCGGCTTTCGACATCGGTTATTATTGCCAAAAAATAATTATTCCTGACAGTGTAAAATATATTTGCACCAACGCAATACGTCTCGAATACGACAAATGCAAGGTTTTTTTAGAGAGCGAAGAAAAGAGCGTTACTTTCGAAGAAGACTGGCTCAACAGTGTTTTATACACTACGGAAGTAAGATATAATTTCGAAAAGACTCTGGCAGACGAAACGTATGAGTATGCCTTGTTCAAAGACAACACGGCAGACATAATTTCTTATTCGGGAAGTTATGACATCGACGAGATGGTACTTCCTCAAGAAATCGACGGGTATAAGATAAAGAGGATTGACAAAGGATAATGCGGCTTGAAAAGCATTGAGAAAAAGACTGTCTCTTGCGGTTTACTCCGCTCGGGGCGGTCTTTTTGCTTACGACAAAGTATTTGTTCCGATTACGATATACAGAAAACAAATTCTGCATAATTACAAAATTTGCGAAAATTATTTTAAGGCGGTAATTGTGCGATAAAGGTAAAAAAGCCGTCTTTTCGGGGAGTGAAAATATCTTTTTGTCAAACGGATTTCAAGCGGATAAAAATAAAAATAACATACACACTAATTGCAAGGTGTGATATGGAAAGATTTTACAGATTAAGAACAAAAGCGGTTGTTTTGTTTTTTATGTTGTTTATGTCGGCGGTAAGTGCCGTTATTGTTTTAAGAGCGGGAATTTCTTATAGCGGATTTTCACGGGAAATAGCGACTACACAGGCGGTAAATGCGTCCAAAGAAAGCATTGACGGAGATACTCTTACAGTACTGATGTATCACAACGTTTTGAAAAAAGGTAAAAAAGAAAGCACTTATTGTATAGGCGAAGACGCACTTGACAGAGATTTCGAATATCTTAAAAATCACGGTTACAACGTTGTGAGTTGCCAACAGGTAATAGACAGCGTAAATGCAGGCAACCCCCTGCCGCAAAAAGCTGTGATGATAACTTTCGACGACGGCTATCTCAACAATGTCCGCTATGCGCTGCCCCTTCTCGAAAAGTACGGATATTCGGCGCTTTTCTCGGTGGTGGGAGATTATACTTTGCTTGACAAAAACAATCCCAAAGTCGGCGGCGATTTCGTATATCTCGGCTGGCAGGAGATAAAGAAGGCAAGCGAAAGCGAAAATATAGAGATAGGACTGCACTCGTATTCCATGCATAATTTGCGCCCGAGATTGGGCGTAGCGCAGCTTAAAAGCGAGAGCGACAAGGAATACACGGATATTTTTGCAAAAGATACCGACAGGCTGATAGAAGCGCTTGACAACGCAGGGGTAAAGGGCAACTTCAGACAGATATATGCCTATCCTTACGGCAAATACAACGCTATTAGCGAAAGGGTGCTCAAACAGAAAGGAGTGAAGATGACTCTGACTTGCAACGAAGGTATCAACCGTATATCCTCTCCCGACGATTTGTATCTGCTCAAGCGTCTGAACAGAGACGCAACAAAACTTTCTTTAGACGAGATTTTGGCGCCCTACTTGCATTGATGATAATGATAATAACACAGTTGATAAAAAATATATGAGGATTGCATGTCAGACATTATGCGTGAGGGCACATAAAAAAACAGTATATTCTATGCTCAAAGGCTTTGGATTTTCAATAGGGGTGAGGTATAATATAGACGACGGCTGCAAAAGCCGTCTGAAAAGACGAATTTACATAAAATACCGAGTTTGACGATGTGTTTTTTTCAAGCACGGAGCAATAAAAGGCGGAGGACGTATGAGTTTTTATGACGAAGTTTACAGCGTAGTGAAAAACATTCCCAAAGGCAAAGTGGCGACTTACGGACAGATAGCAAAACTTTTATGTTCGCCAAAGGCGTCGAGAGCGGTAGGGTATGCTTTGCATTTCAACCCTTTGCCGGGAATTATCCCTTGCCACAGAGTTGTCAACAGAGAGGGACGTCTTGCGCCTGCTTTTGCATTCGGCGGCATAGACATACAGGCTCAACTTCTCAAAGCCGAAGGCGTGGAATGCGATGAGAATTATACAGTCGATCTCAAAAAATATCAATGGCAAGAGGGACTATGAAGACAAGACGCATAGAATTCGTTGCGCCCTTTGACGGGGTCGTCGACGACATACTCAAATCTCTCGACGTTTCGTCGAGCATACGCACGTCGTTGAGAAAAAGGGCGGGACTTGTCGCACACTTACAAAACGGCATCGAGAATCCTTTGTTGCTTGTTGATAAGATACATAAGGGAGATAAGTTTTGCATATATCTCGAGGACAGCGAGATCCCGCATATTCCCGTGTATGACCAAGATATAAAAATCGTCTACGAAGACGAGGACGTAGCCGTCATAGACAAGCCCCCTTCTCTTGCGGTGATACCTGTCAAAAACCATTACGGCAGAAGCCTTGTCAACTGCCTTGCAAAAGTCTGGGGAGATTTTGTCTACCGTTCCGTCAACCGACTCGACAGAGATACTTCGGGACTTATGACCGTTGCAAAAAATTCGCTTGCCCACAGCAGGCTTTCGGGTAAGACAGAGAGAGAATATCTTGCGCTTTGCAGCGGCGAATACAAGGGCGAAAGAACGGGTGTCATAGATGCGCCTATAGCCCGTGCCGACGGCGGAATGAAAAGATACGTCACGCAAAAAGGAGAGGGAGACGAGGCCGTTACTTATTACGAATTTATTCGCCGGTACGACGGTTATTTTCTGGCAAAAATGCGCCCCGTTACGGGCAGGACGCATCAGATAAGAGTACATATGGCGAGCATAGGCTATCCTCTTTGTTGCGACAGACTTTACAATCCCGATTGCCGTCCTTTGACTCTTGCAGACGGCAGAGTTTTGGACAGGCAGGCTTTGCACAGTTTCAGACTTCGCTTTACCCATCCCGTGACGGGCGAGAGTATGAGTTTTGAGAGTTTCCCCGATTTTTTAACGGATAAAATTTAATAAAATCTTGTTTTTGCAGGCGTAAAGTTTGTTTACACGTCTTGGTAATTTTGATTGCGGTTTTGAATCTTAATGTAGGGATAATTGTTTGAAGCCTTTGTTTTTTTGAGATTTCAACATGTCGGCAGTTATGTGTTTTTATATTTTCGAGAGTTGTTTTGCGCTGAAGCGAGTGCGGTTTGTTTGCTTTGTATTGACTATTAAGTACGGATAATATATAATAATAGCGATATTTTAATATAAGAGAGGAATGCTTATGAATATTTTTCAGAAAGGCTGGTGCAGATTCTTCCAGAAAGCTATATACGTCTGTTCGCCTTTTTTGCCTTGGAGACAGCCCGAACTTCTCGATTTCGACAACGGTATCAAAGACTTACCTCAATTCATAGAGAAAAAGGGCATAAAGAGCGTTTTGCTTGTCACAGGACCCAACCTTTACAAGATGGGTGCGCCTATGCCGATAATAGACGGACTTAAGGAAAGGGGAATCAACTGTACCGTATATCACGATACCGTGGCAAATCCCACTATCGAAAACGTCGAAGAAGCACTCAAATTATACCGACAGGGCAATTGCGAATGTATCGTTGCTTTCGGCGGCGGTTCGCCTATGGACTGCGCAAAAGTGGTAGGAGCGAGAGTAGCCCGTCCTAAAAAGCCTGTCAGCAAGATGAAAGGACTTCTCAAAATCCGCAAGAAAATTCCCACGTTCATAGCCATTCCCACGACGGCAGGCACGGGTAGCGAAACTACGCTTGCAGCCGTTATTTCCAACAGCGAAACGCACGAGAAATACGCTATCAACGATCACAGCATAATACCTCATTACGCTATACTCGACGCTTCTTTGACTGTAGGACTTCCTCCCAAGACGACAGCGACTACGGGTATAGATGCGCTCACTCACGCAGTCGAGGCTTACATAGGCAAGAGCAATACGAAGCAGACAAAAGAAATGGCGGAAAAAGCCGTAAAGCTTATTTTTGACAATATACTCAAAGCATACGAGGACGGAAGCAATTTGGAGGCGAGAGAAAACATGCTCAAGGGGTCTTATTATGCGGGCGTAGCATTCACGAGGGCTTATGTGGGTTACGTGCATGCGATAGCGCATACGTTGGGCGGTTTTTACCACGTGGCGCACGGACTCGCAAATTCCGTAATTCTCCCTTACGTACTCGAATATTACGGCAAAAGCGCTCATAAAAAACTTGCCCGTCTTGCAGATATCACGGGTATAAGCGCAGAGGGCGACAGCGACGCACAAAAAGCGCAGAAGTTTATCGACAAAATCAAAGAGATGAACAAAAAAATGGATATACCCGAGAAATTCGAAGGTATTATCAAAGAAGAAGATATCCCCGTTATGGTTGAGAGAGCATACAAAGAAGCAAATCCTCTCTATCCCGTTCCCAAGTTCATGGGCAAAAAAGAATTAGAGGAAATGTACCGCAAAATATCCTGTTGATATGAGATGTATTCTTGTGTGCGGCGGTGAATTTGCCGCAGAAAAATTCTGTATTCAAAAAGGCGACGTGCTCGTGACGGCAGACAGCGGCTATGCATACGTCAAAGATTGTGTGCATGTCGACTATGCCGTGGGAGACTTCGATTCGCTGGGATATGTTCCCGAGGGGGTCGAGGTCATTCGCCATAACCCCGTAAAAGATTATACGGACACCCAGCTTGCTATGGAATTTGCCGCGGAAAAAGGAGCGGACGAATTTGTGATATACGGTGCTTTAGGCGGAAGACTCGACCATACGCTTGCAAATATCCAGACGGGATATTCCTTTGCAAAACGAGGCATAAAGGTTACGTTTAAGGGCAAGGACTGCACGGCTTTTTATATAATGGACAGAGCCGTTTTGCGGGGCGAGAAGGGTAGATTTTTTTCACTGTTTGCCTTGGACGACGCAGAGGGCGTAACTATAAAAGGCGCACAGTATAATCTTGACGGCGCAAAAATCGTTGACGATTATCCTTTGGGAGTAAGCAACGCTTTTACGGACGGGGATTGTATTGTCGAGGTCAAAAAAGGCATTTTGTTTGCGATAGTCAACGACAGCGGAATCGTCTGATATTAAAGGTATGAGAAGAAAAGACAGAGAAGTAACCGATTGCAAAAGAATCAAAGAAATCATAATGTCGTGCGATTGTTTGAGACTCGGTCTTAACGACAACGGCAAGGTCTATATCGTGCCTTTGAGTTTCGGATACGAGGAGACAGACGGAAAGAAAATATTCTATTTTCACTGCGCCGGCGAAGGCAGGAAGACAGACATTATCAAGTCGGATAATGCCGTCGGATTCGAGCTGGATTGCGATTATGCTGTCAAAGAAGCGCCTTCGGCATGCGGTTATACTGCGAGATATTCCAGCGTCATAGGTACGGGAAAGGTCTATTTTGTTGACGACACGAGCGAAAAAGTTTATGCGCTTTTAAGCATTATGCGACACTATACGTCTCAAAGCGATTGGAAGTTTGATAAAAAGAGCGTGGAGAAAGTTACCGTATTGAGACTCGAAGTCGACGAGTTGTCATGCAAAGCACACGAATAAACAAACATTTTAAGCTCCTGAAAAGGAGCTTTTTTATTGTTGAAGACCGTCTTTTGAGAAAAGTTTTGTTTGAGTATTTCAAAAGAATAAGCGAATTAAAGGCGCAAATTTCAAAATAAAATTTTCAAGAAAATCATATAGATTTTTTATGTTTTCCGATGGCATGAATAAGTGGTATGATGCAAATTTTTTCTATCGGCATAAAAGCAGATTTATCAAGTGCTTAAAAACGCTTGTCAAAAACCTTTTAGGGCTATATCATTTATATGGTAAAGAAAAGTATTCTGCACTAAAAAGAGTCTGCATAAAATATGCGTTTTCCCTGCAATTTCACGGGAAAAACGGCATAAAACGGTCCTTGCGACACAGCGTCTTTGCGGTGTAACAATGAATTGAACAGAAAGATAAAAAATAATGCGTAAGAGATACAAAGATCTGCGCTTGACACGGAAAATTACTATGGAAAAAACACTAGCGAAAAACATTCTTTTCGATTTGGACGGAACAGTTCTCGACACGCTTCCCGATCTTGTGGAAGCGGCAAATTACGCACTCGTAAAATCGGGTTTTCCCGCCCAGACTTTCGAAGACGTCAGAAGAGCGATCGGTCACGGAATACGCAATCTTTTGAGAGATCTCATGAGATGCGACGATCAGGAAATTTTAGAGAGTTGCCGATTGATTTTCAAGGAATATTACGACAAAAACAAGGCCGTAAGAACACGTCCTTACGAGGGACTTATCGAGCTTATAAAGTCACTCAAGGCACGAGGTATAAGAATATTCGTCATATCCAATAAATACGACGATGCGGCAAAAGATCTCATCAAAACTTTTTACGGCGAACTTTTTGACGGAGTTTACGGAAGTTGCGAAGACATTCCGCCAAAACCCGACAAGGCGATATTCGACAAAGTATGCGAGCAAAACGGACTCGATTCAAAAGAATGCATATATGTCGGGGATAGCGAAGTTGACGTACAGTTTGCCGCAAATTGCGGTATGGAGTTTATAGCCGTCAGCTGGGGATTCAGGACAAAAGAGGAACTTATCGCAAGCGGAGCAAAGAGAATTGCAAGCGATATTCAAGGTCTCAAGACGAATATAGAGGAATATATTTTAGCGGATGAGCATTGAATTATACCCGCAAAAACACGGGTTTTTCGCACAAAAACATGTAAAAAATTAAAAAAATATGAAAATATCGCCAAAAGCATTGATTTTAGTGCGTGCGATATAATATAATATATTTAACTATCTTAAAAAATACTTAAAGGTCAAGGGGGTTTTTATGAAAAAAGCCAAGAAAAAAGCAGAAAACACAGACCAGACTTTAGATACTGCGGCAGTACCCGAGAATGTAGCCGAAGTTAAGGAGGAGGTTGCACAACCTCAACCCGAACAGACTACTATTGTCAGAGTACAGGCCGAAGGTAAAAAGGACAAGTCCAAAAAGAAGAAAAAGAGCGTCGATACTTTTGCCGAGGCAAAGGGCAAAAAGGGTAAGAAGAAAAAAGCCGTCGTAGGCTTTATCGACGAACCCGAAAAGGAAGAAGAAAACGAGCTTCCTTACGGTCCCGGCGGTGAACTCCGTTATGAGACTTACGACAGCCACGAGGTAAAAGAAGAAGAGGAAGACGACAGCAAGAAGAAAAAGCGTAACAAAGTTGCGTTTTACTTCGGTTCGTTGCTCAAATTCTACAATCCTATCACGTTTTTGCCTATTACATGTTTGCTTTACGTAGTATTCTTTGCGGCAGACATCGCAGACGGCGCAGGTATTTCTTTCTTCCAGGAACACAAAGTGCCTATGATCGTTCTCGTATCGATAATGGGCGCGGCACTTGTCGTATGGGCGTTTATCACGATGCGCAGTCAGAAAGTTTGTTCGCTTGACGCATTCTTGCTGATAGGACTGTTGGTATGTTTCGGAATGATTTTGCAATGCGTCATTCTCAAACACTTCTCGCCTATCAACGAACTTGCTATCATGACGCTTGCGCTTACGGGAATAATGCTCGTGCTCATGACGATAAGAATTGCCATATTCAAAGTAAGAATACAAGAGAAGGCAAACGATGCGGTTTACAGTGCCAGCAACAAGCTTCTTATGTACTTCAAGGTAGTATTTACCAAGTACGCTGCATTTATCGTAATGCTTGCACTCGTAGGTATCATGATAATATTCATCATTACGCAATCTCCTATGCTTGAGAATTTCGAATTTATCGCAACCGATCTCGAAGTAGTCGTAACGTTCGTTTTTGCGGCTGCCGCAATCGTAATGATGGTAGTATCTTTGTTCATAAGACTCGTAAGAGGCAGAGCAAACCTTGTTGACTGTATGCCTTACATATTCATAATCGGTGCGATAGGCACGCTGTTGTACTATTTTACCGGCAAAATTTACATGTATATGTATATCGCCATAGCGTGCGGAATCATAGGCGTATTGTGGTTGATACTCTGTCAGTACACGCTCAAGATGTCTATCTACAAGAGAGATACGAGAGCGCACGTAGTTATATCCAAGCCCGTTTTCGCAGCCGAGGAACAACAGGAAATCGAAGAACCTCAAGAAGAAGTTCATATCGAAGAGCCTATCGAGGAACCTGTTGACGAACCTATTGAGGAGCCTGTAGAGGAACCCGTCGAAGAGCCCGTTGAGGAACCTGTAGCAGAAGTGATAGAGGAGCCTGTTGACGAGCCTGTGGAAGAACCAGTCGAAGAAGTTGTCGAGCCTGTCGAGGAGCCTGTAGAAGAACCTGTTGAGGAACCTGTCGACGAACCCGTTGAGGAACCCGTACAACAACAGCCTATCGTTCAGACAGTTTACGTGCCCGTAGAGGACAACAGAAACGACGACGAAATCAACGAAAGACTTGCAAATATCGAGACCAACATCGTAGCTCTTATGAATCAGCAAAAAGAAGAAGACGACGAGGATGACGATGAGGAAGACGAGGAAGAAGAGGATATCAGTGCAATCAAGAGTGTAAGACCCAGATTCACCTTTATGACGAAATTGAGACTTGCAAGCGACGACCTCAAGAAATTCTATTCAGAACTCAAAAACGAACTCCTTTCTTACGGATTCAGAAACAGAATCAGCAAGACCAAGGAAAACTTCAATCACAGTCGTGAGACCAAGGCGAGAATAGTCATCAACGGCAAGACTCTCAAACTCTACCTTGCACTCGATCCCGCATCTCTCGATGAGAAGTACTATCACCACAAGGATATGAGCGAAAAGAGAGGTGTTGTCGAAATTCCTACGCTCATGCCTGTAAGATCCAAACTCGCAGTAAAGAAGGCAAAAGAACTCATCGCAAAGACTGCAGAAGCTTGTGCCCTCGAGAAAAAGCCCAGATATAAAGAGAAAGACTTTACAGAGGAACTCTCTCCCGAAGGAATGACTCTTGCAGAAAGAAAAGGTTACGGCTATCTTGTCAGAGATTCCATAACTCTCGAACAGGCAGAGCAGCTTCCCGACGAACTTGCAGAACAGCTTGCTGACGTATATACCGAAGAGAACAAGTTCATGAGATTTATCAAGACCACTGTTTCTCTCGACGATATCGTAGGACAGTTTGACGACGGAGACATTGTTACCATCGATTCCATAAGAGAAGGCGGTATCGGCGTACAGAATGCAAACTACCTCATTATCGAAGACGGTCAGGTTGTCAACAAAAAACTCAAAGTATATGTTGACGAGATTACTCCCAATGCTGTCAAGATGATTGCGTTGGCTGGCGGTGAGGTATATCGTATCTGGCGCAAAAGATAAATAGGCGCCCTTGTATAAGGGCACATATTTAGCTTTTATCAGCGGTGCGCCCGCAGCAGTTACGTACATCTAGTACGCTCCTTTGCGGGCGACCTCGAAAAAGCAAACTCTGCACCCTTCTCCAAGGGCGCACGAAAAAAAAGTAATACACACTGCGTTCGCATAAATAGGCGCCCTTGTATAATGGCACATATTTAGCTTTTATCAGCGGTGCGCCCGCGGCAGTTACGTACATCTAGTACGCGCCTTTGCGGGCGACCTCGAAAAAGCAAACTCTGCACCCTTCTCCAAGGGCGCACGAAAAAAAGTAATATACACTGCGTTAGCATAAATAAGCACCATTGTATAGGGGCACACGAAAAAAAAGTATAAACCATTGTGTGTTCGCAAGCAGTGGGTAATAAAAAGAAAAACGACCACTCTCCGTATTGACGTGAGAGTGGTTTTTTTATAGATTGACAACAAAACCGACTAACAATTCCTAGTGTAGCGGTTTTGGGTAGTTTTAACCGACTATTCCTAGTGTAGAAGTCTTTATGTCCGACATCAGATATTAATGCGGTATTGCAAAAGAGAGTGCAAAGACAATGCTGTTCAATATCAGTCCCTTTTGACGAGAAAACCGTTTATTACGGAATAAAAATTTTATATATACAATATAGTATATTGTAATTTTTAATAATCGTTCAAAAGTGTAAAATAATTAAAATGGGTATTGACATTAAGATATTTTTAAGGTAAAATAAAGTTGTGGATTTAGGTGGACCTACTATTAGTATGCCACCTTTTCTTATAATTGAAAACAAACTGTTTCAGGAGGTTTATTATGGCAAAAAAGAAAAAAGCCGGTATGACTATGTTGGCTTGGATTATGCTGGCAGTTATGGCAGTAGGTCTCGTATTATCCGTTGTAGGTATCTTTACCGATTGGATTACGACAAAGGGTGAGGCAATCATTGTCTCCACCGAATCAAGCAAGACTTTGCAAGATTTGTATGACAGTCAGGCGGATAGGAGAGAAATAGATGAGGACTATTCGATAAAATATTTTGACATTACATACACATGTGCGTGGATTACTCTTATCGCCACGGCAGCGGCATTCGGCTGTTTCCTCGTAGGCGGACTTCTCAAGATGAAACTTCTCAAGACAATAGGTATGATAGCCGGTGTTCTTGCAGTAGTAGCAGGTATCCTCGCTGCAGTATTTACTGCTCTTATGGGTAAGGAAATGAGCGGTGATTTATTTGGAGTCGCAAGCGCAACCACAACTCTTGCAGCAGGTTGTTATCTGACAATGATAGGCGGTATCGTCGGCGGTGCGGGCGCAGTAATCAGCGGAGCTAAAAAATAGCAAACACAATCCCTTAATATTGAAAAGGCGAAAGGAAAGATTTCTTTTCGCCCTTTCTTTTTGTTTGTCGCAAGTAAAAACCTGAATTAAACGATGCAATGCGGCGTATGGATTCATATCGTAAGTTGTTGCAATAGGCTTTTGATAAAAACTTATCATTGACGATTGAATTAAAAAAGGAGCAATTGCTCCCTTGTTGTATTAATATAAAATTTTATCGTATCTATAATTTTCTTTTTTGTCGATAAGCAATGTCAATATTAAAGATAGCGCTTTATTTCTTTGGTTACGATTTTGTAGCCGTCGGCATTGATATGCAATCCGTCGGCGGTATAATGTTTGTTGAGATTGCCGTTTTCGTCCGTAAGAAGGTCATGTATGTTTATATAAGTTGCGTCGTATTTACTGCAAATTTCGGGCAATACGGCATTGACCGAAAGTACGGCTTCGTTGGTACGAATGCCAACCGCATTGAGAAAAGCGGGTTTCTTGTGCGGATTTACGGGATAAAGCGACTGTACGAGTATCTCACATTCGGGCAGACATTCGGTTATACGAGCCAATATCTTATCTATATTTGAGAGCAAGGTATCTATCGCCGTGCCGTGACCTATATCGTTGATACCGCCGAGAAACACCACAGTCGAGGGTTCGATATTGATTACGTTGTCATCAAGACGAGAGAGCATACCTTGAGTGGTATCGCCCGAGATACCTCTGTTGTGATTGGGAATTTCCGGATAATATTTTTGTGTGTCGCAAAGTTCGGTGAGAGAATCGCCGAAGAAGACCGTCCAGTTGTGTTCGGCGGTTTTGTTGAGTTCGGCATAGTGTTGCGCTTTTTCGGTCTTGGGTTTGAGCATAGTGGACATATAATTGCCGTAGGCGTCGTAATATACGAAAAATATTATCATCACTGTGGTGATGACGCAGACGTAAAAACATATAACCGAATTAAGAATTTTTCTGTAATATCCGCTCATAATCGTTTCTTTCGTGTACAGTATATTCCGAATGTATCAATAAAGACAGTATGTATCTATTACAATTTATTATAACATTAAGGCAAAATTATGTAAAGAAAGAAAGCGGTTAAAATTGCATTTTACTTTTAATAGCGATTGCTTCGGATAAGATAATGTGTTATATTGTTAATGGACAACAAAAGGAGAGAATGGCCATGGCAAAACTTTATCTTGTAGGTACGCCTATAGGAAATCTCGGAGATATAAGTCAAAGAGCTTTGGATACTTTGCGACAAGCGGATGCGATAGCTTGCGAAGATACCCGTCATTCGCTCAAACTTCTCAACTATTACGATATAAAAAAACCTTTGTTTGCCTGCCATAAATTCAACGAAAAGGAGAGCGTAGACAAAATATACGCAATGCTTTGCGAGGGTAAGGACGTTGCACTTGTAACAGACGCAGGTATGCCTGCCGTTTCCGATCCGGGGGCGGTAGTGGTCAACGGACTGTCGGAGAAGGGAGTTGACATAACCGTTATCCCCGGACCCACTGCGCTGACTACGGCAATGGCATTGAGCGGCATAATACAACCCGTGTTTACTTTCATAGGTTTTTTGCCGTCAAAAACCAAGGATAAAGATTCGCTTGTTTTGCCCTTTAAGGACATAACGACTTCTTTGGTTTTTTACAGTTCTCCTTATGACGTCGACAAGGATATCGCTTATCTGTATTCACGTCTCGGCGACAGAAAACTGCACATTATAAGAGAACTTACAAAGATTCACGAACAACATATCGTCACCACGTTGGCGGCGGGGTTTGAGGGCGAAGCAAAAGGCGAATACGTGCTTATAGTCGAGTGCGGCGAAAAAATACGGCAAAAGCCTTGCGGCAGCATAAAGGAACAGCTCATTAGTCTTATTGAAAACGGTATGGATAAAAAGAGCGCCGTCAAACAGGTTGCCAAAGCCAACTCGCTTACGAGGGATGAAGTTTACAAAGAGGCGCTTGACATCGAAGTGCGATAAAAAGCAATCAAGATAAGGTAAGAGGAAAAATGAAAACAGGCGAAAAAAGCGAATACAGCAGTGCGGTCAAATCGAGAAAACTCATCAAAAACGCATTGGGCGAATTGTTGCAGAAAAAGGATTTCGAGACGATTTCCGTCACAGAAATCGTCAAGGCTGCAGGTATAAACCGCAGTACGTTTTATGCTCATTACAACAACATGACCGAAGTTTTGGAGGAGATAGAAAAACAGGTTGCCGACGGCATACTCAATTCTTTTATGTCATACGAAGAGAGCGTCATGGAAAACCCCACTCCCTTTTTGAAGAGCATAGCGAGTCTTCTTCAAAAGGATTTCGATTTTTACAAAAGACTGATATGCGCCAATGTCGGCAGTCACTTTATAGACAAACTCAAAGAATTGTTTATCAATACGGTAATAGGCGATAACGACAAGATAAATCATATAAAGGATCTCAAGACTTTCGGCGTGCTCGTGAGATTTTATACCAACGGATTTTGTTCGATGTTCGAAGACGCTTTCAAGGGCACGTTGAAAATCAGCCTTGAAAATCTTGCGGAGATAATAGGTGAGATCGTTGCGGTAGGTTTCGAAGACTATACTATTACAAAGGCGGAAAAGATAGAGCGGCTCAAACGAGGATTGCCCGTACGTTGAATCGTGCAGAAAAATATATATTGCGTATTTTGAGACTTACGCATGTTATGAAGACAATGAATTTAAGGACGCAAAAGCGTCCTTTTTTGTTGAGAATTTATGCTGGTGTTGTCATCACTCGTCAGACGACTTGCCGTCGCAATTCCGGGCGGCTGAAGACATGCTTTCGCATGAATAGGAGACTTGTGCCGAACCGCAAGCCGAAGGACTAAGGACGCAGTTATCTGCGGGAAAAGCTGCTTTTTCGGGACGGTTTACCGTATCTGTGTCTTGCGACAAATCGCATTTGCCGTCGATTTTTGCAAATACAGGCGGTTCGAGAAGTTTTTTATAAGTAAGATCCATCAACAGAGCGCCTACGGGGGCGGTAAATACGATTGCTATCACTGCGGCGGTAAGCGCTATTTTGCCGCACGCCAATCCTTCGGTGAGAGCGATAGCGCCTATCGATGCTTGTACGGTGGCTTTGGGAAGATATGACAGCACTATAAAGATTTTTTCTTTTGCATAAAAACGAGTGCGTACAACGCACAATAGCACGCCTGCGCTTCTGAACAATAGAGCAAGCACTATCATACACAAGGCTTTTGCGCCTTGAATCGAAAAAGCGTAACTTATGTCCGTTGCGCAACCTACGAGGAAAAACAAAAGTATCTCGAATACGCTCCACAGTCCGTTGTATCCTTTTTGTACTTGTTGTGCGGCGGGTTTGTCAAATTTGAGCACGAGAATACCCATAAGCATTATGCCGAGCAATGAGGATATGCTGACGTAATTTTTGAGAAGGTCTTCGATTCCTGCCATTATGTCAAACGCTTCGTCGCATTTGATTGGCGTATTTGACAAAAAAGACGCAAGAGATTTGCATACGGATTTATATGTGCTATAATCGTGGTATGGAATATTGCGATTGCTGTCCGAGACGTTGCAGAGCGGACAGAGTTAACACGACAGGATATTGCGGAGAAAGAGGACTTAAGATAGCCCGAGCTTCGCTGCATATGTGGGAAGAACCGCCTATATCGGGTACAAGAGGAAGCGGCACGATTTTTTTCAGCGGCTGCAACCTCAAGTGCGTATATTGTCAGAATTACGATATTTCGAGAGGAAAAGGCAGTCAGCTCACGGTCGCACAACTTGCCGACTTATTCAAACGCATAGAGGATTCGGGTGCGCATAACGTCAATCTCGTTACGGCGACGCACTTTTCGGATATGATCGTCAAAGCGTTCGAGCTTTACAAACCCTCTATTCCCGTAGTTTACAACTGCGGAGGTTATGAGAGTAAAGAGACTCTCTCGAGATTAGACGGAATAGTCGACGTCTATCTGCCGGATTTCAAGTATGCCGACGACGCTCTTGCAAAGAAGTACAGCAACGCTCCCGACTATTTCGAGGTATGCGCCGGGGCTATAAAAGAGATGAGACGTCAACAGCCCGAGGACATATTGCAAGACGGACTTATGAAAAAAGGCATGATAATAAGACATCTCGTATTGCCTGGTGCGACGGCAAATACTCTGAAAGTGCTGGATTGGATAAAGGATAACTTATCATCGAAAACTTACATCTCCGTGATGGGACAGTACATTCCTTTCGGCGAGGCAAAAAAATATCCGCCTCTCGACAGAAAGCTAAAGCCTATCGAATACAAAATCGCCGTATCGCACGCATTGAAATGCGGATTTGACAACGCATTCGTTCAGGATACCGACAGCGCAGACGACAAGTATGTCCCCGATTTTGACGAAAGTCCTATACCGTTATACTGACGCAAAAGCCTTGCGCATTAAGTCTAAAATCAAATACGGCAAAGGCTGTAATATTGTTCGACTCATGAGATAAACGGGGACGTTAAGGGATTAAATTATATATAATAATTTGTTGTACTCTTCCTTTTTTTATGGTAAAATGATGAAAAGGTAGTGAAAAATGGATATAGCGATAAAAGTTATTTGTGTGATAGCCGCATACCTTGTGGGATCAATAAACGCGGCTACGATCGTGAGTAAAATCAAGGGCAAGAATATAAAAAAACTCGGAAGCGGAAATCCCGGCACAATGAACGTACTCCGTTCGATAGGCAAGGGCTGGGGAGCGCTTACTTTTGCTTTTGACAGCGTCAAGGGTCTTGCTTTTGCACTCATAGGAAGATTCGCCATTGACGGCGGTTCGACAGATTGGCTTTTCATTCTCGGCACAATAGTCGTGATAGGACATATATTTCCCATATATACGGGATTCAAAGGCGGCAAGGGCGTAGCAACGTCGATAGGCGTATTTTTGGTTGCTTCTCCTATCGTTGCGACATGCGTACTCGTAGGACTCGTCATATATCTGCTCGTATGCAAGATAGGTTTTATAGGTTCGTATCTTGCAATAACGGCGCTCACGCTTACGTGTTGCATCACATACGGTGAAAGCGTTGTGGTCGTGGTATGCTGTATAATAATGTGGCTTTTGGTAGTGATAAGACACAAAGACAACCTTATCAGATTTATTCACGGCAAGGAAAATACTTTGAGCATTGTCGGCAAAAACAAAGTAAAACAACTCGATGACGACGGCAACGAGATTTCGGACGACGAAGAGGGTATTCCCGGAGAAAAGGTAGACGACTCGCAAAAAGCCGATTGCGCATGCGATAACAGCGTACAGTCAGAGCCTCAAGCGCAGAGCGAAGACGACAACGCAGACGGCAAGGCAAGTCTCAAGTGCGATAAGGACAATTGACAAAAGCGGCCGATAAGCGGTCGCAATTGAATTTATAAAAAGAAAAACATTATAAAACCGTAAAATATACAACGTAAAACATACAGAGTATTTTAATACAGACAGAGGTAAAAATGAAACTAGGTGTAGTAGGACTTCCCAACGTGGGAAAAAGCACATTGTTCAATGCTATAACGCAGGCAGGCGCAGAAAGCGCAAACTATCCTTTTTGTACGATAGAACCCAATGTCGGCGTAGTTGCGGTACCCGACGAAAGACTTGACAAACTCGCCGCACTTTACAACAGCAAAAAGGTAACGCCCACCGTCCTTGAATTCGTGGATATCGCAGGACTCGTCAAGGGTGCATCCAAGGGCGAAGGACTGGGCAACAAATTTCTTTCGCACATAAGAGAAGTAGATGCGATAGTGCACGTTGTAAGATGTTTTGACGATCCCAACATCACGCACGTTGACGGCAGCGTGAATCCGTTGAGAGACATAGAGACGATTGAATTCGAACTCATCTTTGCAGATATGGAAAGCGTGCAGAAAAAAGCCGCAAGAGCAAGAAATTCCGCAAAGGGCGGAGATAAGAAATACATCGTCGAAGCCGACCTTCTCGACAGAGTGTATGCAGAGCTCGAAAAGGGCATTCCCGCAAGACTTATCGAACTCACCGACGACGAAAAGGAAATTTTGAGAGATCTCTTCCTTCTCACGGCAAAGCCTGTGATTTATGCGGCTAACATAAGCGAAAACGACGTTGCGGCAGGCACCAACGCCTATGTCGAACAGGTAAAAGAATACGCCCAAAAGCAAGGAGCGAAGACGATAGTACTCTGTGCAAAACTCGAGGAAGAACTTGCAGGCATGGACAAGGAAGACAAGGAGATGTTCCAGGCGGAGTACGGAATCGACAAGAGCGGTCTCGACAAACTCGTATCGGCATGTTACGATCTTTTGGGTCTTATAAGTTATCTCACGGCAGGAGAGAAAGAGACGAGAGCCTGGACGATAACAAGGGGTACGAAAGCGCCGCAAGCGGCAGGCAAGATACACAGCGATTTCGAGAGAGGATTTATCCGTGCGGAGATCGTAGACTGGCAGACTTTGCTTGAATGCGGTTCGTATGTTGCGGCAAAAGAACACGGCAAGGTAAGAAGCGAAGGCAAGGATTACGTCATAAAGGACGGCGACGTAGTGCTTTTCAGATTCAACGTATAAAATTATATTGAAAGAGATTTTATGGATTACAAGAAATTAATTACAGACAGTATAAAAGGCGATTACGACAAGGACGAACTTCTTTCTCTCGTAGCCGTACCCAAGGATACGGCTATGGCGGATTTGTGCATTCCTTGTTTCAAACTCGCAAAGGCTTTGCGCAAGCCTCCTCAGGTTATAGCCCAGGAGATAGCGGCAAGCGTAGACAAGGGAGAATTCATTGCCGACGTTCAGGCGGTTGCCGGTTTCGTAAACTTCAAATTCGACAACAAGCTTTACGGCAAGAGAGTGCTTGAAGAAGTTATTGCAAAAGGTGAAAATTACGGAGTTAGCGACGAGGGCAAGGGCAAGACGATATGTATAGACTATTCGTCAGTAAATATCGCAAAACCTTTTCACATGGGTCACATGCTCAACACTTCGATAGGAGCGGCGATTTACAGGACTTACACGGCGCTGGGATATAACGTAGTGGGTATAAATCACCTCGGCGACTGGGGCACGCAGTTCGGAAAGCTTATCGTTGCATACAAACTTTGGGGAAACAAAGAGGATATTGACAAGAGAGGAGTGAGAGGACTTCTAGACATCTATGTCAGATTCCACAAGGAAGCGGAAAGTAATCCCGCACTCGAAGACGAAGCACGTGCATGGTTCAAGGCAATTGAAGACGGCAACAAAGAGGCGCTTGAACTTTTCAATTATTTCAAGGAAATTACTCTCAAGGAAGTGGGCAAGGTCTATGACAGACTGCACGTCAAGTTCGACAGCTATGCGGGCGAATCTTTCTACAACGACAAGATGCAACCCGTACTCGATATGCTCACGGAAAAGGGACTTTTAGTAGAAAGCGACGGCGCAAAGGTCGTCAGATTCGACGAGAGCGAAAACATGCCTCCCTGCCTGTTGCAGAGAAGCGACGGTGCTACTCTTTACGCAACACGAGACATGGCGGCGGCTTTTTACCGCAAGAAAACATACGATTTTTACAAGTGTATATATGTTGTGGCATATCAGCAGAATCTGCACTTCAGACAGCTTTTCAAGGTGCTTGAAATGGCAGGCTGCGAATGGGCTAAAGATATGGTACACGTAGCTCACGGCATGGTCTCTCTCGAAAACGGTTCGATGTCCACCCGTGACGGCAACGTCGTATTCCTCGAGGACGTATTGAATACTGCGGTTGCAAAGGCAAAAGAAGTTATCGACAGCAAAAATCCCGATCTCAAGGACAAAGACGCAATTGCCGAAAAGGTAGGCGTAGGCGCTGTTACTTTCGGTATGCTTTACAACGGCAGAATAAAAGATATAGTATTTTCCTTTGACAAGGTGCTCAATTTCGACGGCGAGACGGGACCTTACGTACAGTACACTTACGCACGCTGCAACAGTCTTTTCGAAAAGTGCGGAGAGATAGGCGAGGAAATAGACTACTCGGGCATAGACAACGAGGAAAGCAAGGATATCGTAAGACTTTTAGAGAAATACCCCGAGGTATTGAAGGACAGCGCACGCAAATACGAACCCAGCGTCATTACCCGTTATGTAGTCGATCTTGCGCAGGCTTTCAACAAATTTTATTTCGAACACAAGATAAACGGCGAAGCGGAGGGTATTAAAAACGCAAGACTTACTCTCACCAAAGCCGTACAACAGGTCATAGGCAATGCGCTTAAGCTGTTGGGAATAGCAACTCCCGAAAAGATGTAAACACCTCCAAAGACGATAAAACCGACGTCAATCTGCTTTGAACGAGTGCGGTTTTACAGAATAATCCGATAATGATACGCAGTATAAAAAGGCTGCGTATTTTTTTATGTTATTCAGAGTATTTTTTTGTTTAAGGCACACAATATCGTTGTGGAAAATTCAAGGAGCGACATACGCCGAAAGGCGGTACTATATATAATTGCTTTAATGGCGGCATGTGCAATTGTTGCCTCCGTTGCAACTTTCAGCGTTTCTTACAGTGACGGATGTATTGCCGTCAGCCGTCCCAACGATTACGGATTTTCGCCAAAGATGCAGCTGATAAGCAGTTTTTGCACAGACTATTCGTCGTCAAAAGAGGACAGGCGTCACAACATTGCGCTTGCGTGCGACAACTTCAGTTGGATAGACGTCAAATCGGGCGGCACTCTTTCGTTCAACACTCTTGTGGGCAAGCGTACCGAGGAGAGAGGGTACAGAGTGTCCAAGGTCATTGTAGACGGCGAATATACCGAGGGCGTAGGCGGAGGAGTCTGTCAGGTTTCTACCACTCTTTACAACGCTTGGATAAGAGCGGGGCTGGGAGTAAAATACGTAAGGGCGCACAGCCTGCCCGCTTCGTATTGCGAACTTTCGCAGGACGCTACAGTCACGGAATTTACAGATCTCGTGCTTGTCAACGATTGCGATTACGACGTGTTGGTCAACGGCTATGTAAGAGACGGCAAAATACACTTCGACGTTTACGGCGACCCCTTGCAATATACGGTAAAAATCAGGACGGAACTTCTCGAAACGATTTCTCCTCCCGAGGCAGAGGTAGTAGAGGTAGAGGAATTTCCCGAGGACTTCAATGGCAAAATCATGAGTGACGCATGGGGAGAATACGCTGTAAAGAAAGAGGCGAGAGAGGGATACAAATCGAGAGCGTTTGCCGATTATTACGACAAGAGCGGAAATCTCGTCAAGTCGGAAGAGTTGAGAAAAGACAGCTATCTTCCAACACGTGCAAAGATTTTAAGAAAAAAAGTCAAGATTTTTTTGCCGCAATCGAAGGATTTTTTGTTTGAGTGAGATAAAAAAAGAGGACGTCGGGGTCCTCTTTTTCTGTTTTGTATATTTGCGTAAATAAAGCCAAACGAATAATATTTAACTACAAGCGGTTTATTTTTCTTCGTCGAAATAAGTCGCCATTACGTCGGCAAGATGTATCATTGTTGCAAAAGGATATTCTTCGAAAGCCTGGCTTATTGCATATTCTCCGCCTATGACTCTTTTGTCAAAACCGCCCATATGCCAATTGATAGCCATAGCTTCTTCACGAGTCAGGCGCATGAATCCGCTTATGATGTACACGGACTTTTCGCCGTGTCCGTAAGGCAGAGAATCTTCGACGGTATAGTAAGGCACCTGTTCCCAAGCCCCGTCGACTTTTACGTTGCGGAAACTTATCTTATAGAAATTGACTTTGCATAAATCGTGCAAAAGAGCGGCAATAGCAATGTTTTCCAAGGTTATGCCGTCAAACAATCCCGAATTTTTACGTTTTTCGTTCTCGTAGATTTCCACTGCACGGTCAAATACATTGAGAGAGTGATCGCACAAACCGCCTTGCACGGCATTGTGGAATTTACTGCTTGCAGGCGCTACGAAAAAGTCGCTTGTCTCCAGCCATTTGAGCAGTTTATCAGCGCCTTCGCGTTTAATGGTGTCATTGAATATTTTGATAAATCTGGCTTTGTTGAGTTCGATATCCATACAATCCTCCTTGCGATACGACAATCATTTTGTCTTGACGAATTCTACAAAGTATAGTATAGAGTATTTTGCGCTTGCCGTCAAGACGCATAAGGTCATAAAAAAGCCCGCTCACCGATTTTACGGAAGCGGGTTTTTTCTTTTGTGAAATGCGGAATAATATTATTTAGACCACAGCCATACGTAATCGTGACGCAAAATCAACGATATGATATCGACGATCCAACCGATTACAAAGAAACCGCCTGTCAATATATAAAGAATACCGGAGATAATGTGTCCTTTGAGAATACGTGCTACACAACCGGTGATTGCGCCGAAGAAAATCTGAAAGATAAGCCAGATGACCCAGCTGCCGCAAATTTTTCTGGATTTGGATTTAGCCATATTGCTTCCCCCTTTTTATTTTATCTATACAAATTATACTACTTTTTGACCATAGTGTCAATATTCAAATTTTCGAGGTATTTGCGAAATTGTGTCGAGGCAATATTAATATGTGCAAAAATATTGAAAAACCGACTTTTAGATGCTATACTAAATAATGTCCCGAAAGGACAAAGAGGTGAATATGTATAAAGATAATTATGAACAATGGAAATCGTCGGCAGACAAAAAGTATGCAAAAGAGCTTGAGTCGATAGCCGACAACGACAAGGAAATAAGAGAGAGATTTACGCTTCCGCTCGCATTCGGTACGGCGGGCATGAGAGGTACTATCTGCATGGGTATTTCCAATATGAACGAATATACGGTAGCAAGAGCTACGAAGGGATTGTCCGATTATATAAACGCACTCGGCAAAGTCGAGGCGGACAGAGGAGTTATAATCTCATACGATACCAGACGCATGTCGTTTGAATTCGCTTTGACGGCGGCAAGAGTTTTAGGCGCCAACGGCATAAGAGTTTATCTTTTTGAAAACGTTCGTCCCGTGCCTATGTGTTCGTTTGCGGTGAGAGAACTCAAGTGTATAGCCGGTATAATGATTACCGCAAGCCACAATCCCAAAGAATACAACGGCTATAAGGTTTACGGCGAAGACGGTGCGCAGATGTCGCCCGAAGCTACTGCCGAAGTGGTCAAATATATTGACAAAACGCCTTATTTCGGATTGGAAAGAGAGGAAGTCGAGAGCGAAAACCATGACGATATAGCGGGTAAGGACGGCTATAAATTAAGCAAGCACATTACCGTAATAGGCAAGAGCCTTGACGACAAGTACTATGCCACCATATCCAAATTGTCGCTTTCTCCCGAAGCGGTCAAGAAGGTTGGCAAGGATATAAAAATAGTATATTCTCCTATTCACGGATCAGGATATGTTCCCGTTACGACAATGCTTGCGAAGATGGGTATATCCGTATCGGTTGTTGAAGAACAGAAAAATCCCGACACGGAGTTTTCCACCGTTGCTATGCCCAATCCCGAACAGCCCGACGCACTCAAACTCGGTATCGAGCTTGCCGACAAACTCGGAAGCGATATCGTCATAGGTACTGACCCCGATTGCGACAGAATGGGCGTTGCGATAAGAGACGACAAGGGCGAATTCATGCTTCTCAACGGCAATCAGATAGGTGCGCTTTTGATGGATTATATTCTTATGCGCCACAAGCAGGAAGGCACTCTTCCTAAAAACAGCGCAGTCGTAAAGACAATCGTCACCACTCGCCTTGCAGACAAGATAGCCAGAAGTTACGGCGCAAAGGTATTCGACGTACTCACGGGCTTCAAGTTTATAGGCGAAAAGATCAAAGAGTGGGAGAGCAGCGGCGAATATACTTTTATGTTCGGCTACGAGGAGAGTTACGGATATCTTTCGGGCACTCACGCAAGAGACAAGGATGCGGTAGTCGCAAGCATGCTTTTTGCAGAAATGGTATGTTACTATACGTCCGAGGGCATAAGACTCTATGACAAACTCAACGAGCTTTTTGAGAAATTCGGATATTTCGTCGAGAGCAGCAAGAGTATTGCGTTCAAGGGACTTGACGGCATGCAACAGATGGCGGATATCATGAAAAAATTCAAGGATAGCGATTTGACGGAGGTTGCGGGCATACCCATGATAAGCAAACTCGACTTGACGGACGGTACAATCAAGTATTTCGAGGACGGCAGAATAGAAATGAGCGATTTGCCTTCGACAAACGTTATCAAGTATGAGTTCGGCGACGACGAATGGCTGTGCATAAGACCCAGCGGAACGGAGCCCAAGCTCAAGATTTACGTATCCACAAAAGCAAAGACCATGGAAGAAAGTAAGAGTAAGAATGCAAAACTTCAGCAGGCAATCGTCGATATGATTTAAGGTACGACGTATGTAATTTTATCGGCGTTATCAACGACAAATTAATACCGATAAAACAAAAACAAAAAATTATTTGCAGATTTTTTCAGAGAAATATACCCAAAGCAAAAGGCAGGTCGTGAATCCGACCTGCCTTTTTTGTATAACAGGGACAAAGCCGCCCCTGCGGGAGAAAAAGCAGTTTTGGCATAGGTTTTACAGGTTAAACGCTAAAGAGCGTATCCGAGCTTTTGAAGAACGTATATGTATCGGAGATTCTGTGGTTGCTTGCCCTTGACAGGGCGCAATACGCCCTATAACTGCTATGAAGGTTGATAAGGTATTGTGTTACGGTTGTGCAGTTATGCGTTATATCTTGCAAACCGTTGGCTTTGACATACTTTTTTCTCCCGACTCAGCTTACCGACGCATTGGGGTGAAATCGGTCAGCTGTTGACGGTAAATTTGAGTCTTATATGCAAGATATTGTCTTTGAGATTTGCCTGTACGCTACCGCCGTACTGTTCGGTAAGGCTTCTTGCAATGGAAAGTCCCAGACCCGTGGAAAATTTGTTGTTTTTGACGGTATAGAAACGGTCAAACATTCTCTCGACGTCTAGCTGTGTGAGTCCCGACGCAGTGTTATAAAAATCAATAACGCCGTCTTCATAGAGTTT
>CALWBV010000005.1 GCA_944376205.1 uncultured Christensenellaceae bacterium | reverse complement strand
AGAAGTTAAGCCCTTCAGCGCTGATGGTACTTGGCTGGACACGGCCTGGGAGAGTAAGTCGCCGCCGGTTACAAATAGCGTGACCTTGTATAAGGGCACGCTTTTTTCTTTTTATTGCGACACTCCTACTAAGTCACGTACGCCGAGTACGCTCCTGTCGTAGTCGGTCTTAAAAAAGCAAAAATCCCACCCTTCTCCAAGGTCACGGGTAAGTAACAAATTATTAAAAAAGCTATACTGAGCAAGAAATGGACGCTCTTTTTATTTGTAGACTGCGTATAATTCGCTCGCCTCGACAAAATGCCAATGCTTCCGAAGCGTCGAAAGCATAAGACAAAATGTCGGGTTCGCTCTATACCGACCAGACGAAAGGGTTTATATTAGCTAAAGCGAATATAACACTTTGTCGGTACTTTTTTTCAAGCGGATAATATGATAATTTAGATAGCATACCGCGATAGATAAGTTAGCTTGAGAACTCTTTGAAAAATCTCAAATCTGTACCAATCTTTGCGGTCTTTTTTCAGGTGATAAATGAATATGTATTTAGACACGCTTTTTCCTTTTTCAATATTTATTTTGTGTGATATTTGATATTGACTGAAATAGCTTTTATTGATTATAATTGAATTGTGTAATTCAATTAAATAGGGCATTTTGCCAAAAGGAGAAAATATGGATAAAAAGACTATGTTCAAATTGAGCTACGGTTTATTTGTGCTATCGACAAGGACTGATAACAAGGATTACGGTTGTATAGTCAATACCGTGCAACAGGTAGCAGACAGTCCATTGCAGATTACCGTAGCCGTAAACAAAAATAACTATACTCACGATATGATTAAGAAGAGCGGAGTATTCAACGTTTCGATACTTGCGCAAAATGCGCCTTTCGATATATTCAAGCGTTTCGGTTTCGCAAGCGGCAGGGATACGGATAAACTTGACGGATTTGACGATTACGAGAGGGGAGAAAACGACGTCATTTTTATCACGAAGTACGCAAATTCTTATATTTGCGCTACAGTAAAAGCTACCGTTGATCTCGGAAGTCATACGCTTTTTATTGCAGAGGTAAATGACGGTGTGGTTATGTCTTCAACACCGTCGATGACTTATGAGTATTATCACGCAAACGTCAAGCCCAAGCCTGCCGATAGTGCGCCCAAGAAAGGATACAGATGCCGTGTGTGCGGATACGTGTACGAGGGCGACGAATTGCCCGAGGACTTTATTTGTCCTATCTGCAAGCACGACGCAAGTTATTTTGATAAAATTTAATGATACAGATAAGGAAAAAGCGTCTCGAAAGAGGCGCTTTTAGTTGCTGCATTTTTGTGAATTATCGAATAAGTCAAGTATGTATTTATAAAATTGCGATAAGTCCCCAATAGACGGTGATGCCTAGAGAAAGACAAAGTCCTATAGAGCAAAGTATATAAGCCGTTTTGCATCTTCTGAACATGGTTTTTCTTGATCTTTTATATATATTTATCGCTTTGGATATAAGAATCAATCCTGTTATGGCAAGAATAAGACCCAATGCAGATATCCATCTTATCGCACTTAAAACAATCGCAATAATCCCCAATATCATAGCTGTCTTTTCGAGTTTTTCGCCATCTTCAGTACTGTGTTCGGGTATTTGCGTGTCAGAGTCAAGAAAAGCTTCAGTGAGTTTGTCCAGTGCGCTTTCCCTGTCGGGATTTTTGTTTTTGCGTATATAGTCCGGTTTAGCTTCTATGTTTTCGGTATCAAGATTTTTATGGATAACGTCTTCGTCAGAGGGCAAAGGAGCAACATTGTGAGAGACACGAACATTCTGCCCGCAATAAGGGCAAAAAGTTTCGCTATCGGATATTTCTTTGTTACAGTTCGTGCAAATCATAGTATAATCTCCTATTTACCATATTATGAATCTTCTCTGATAAGCGTCGGGATATCCTGTAAGGAACAATGCTTCTGTGGCTAATACAATAAGTGATGCGAAAAACGTCAGCCAGAAAAGAGCACGGCAAATAAATTTCAGTTTAGTACATTTTTTATAAGAAGTCATGCGGTCTTTTTTGTAGTAATCGGCCGCAGTATCTGCACAATCTATGGAGAATATGCTTGTGCAGGTGCTTATAGGACACAACAGCCCTACCAAAAAATGTGTGTTGTAACAAGTTAAAAACCAATATAATCCGCAATAAAAACCTATCATAGAAAATATGTTTAACAACACGGAAATTCTCACATTTTTCTTTGCGGCAGCCGAAAAGGCTTCAGGAGCAGAGTCTTTAGGCGGACGGTAAGACTCTATATACTTTTCCCAACGGGTTTTCTCAACAGGCGTTTTTCGTTTTTTTGCGTAGTAGCGGGTGCTTTTGCCCAAATCCATGTCGGGAAGTCCTTCGTCAGTGCCTCTTTGACACATAGTGGGATATACGTGTTGACTTTCGCTTTCGTCGCTTTTATCTTCTGCATTGTCGTCGGGAGTTTGCTTTCTCCAATCGCTGTCGGGGAAAACGCTGTTGACTTTGTTGGATTTTCTTTTAGTTTTTTTGGTATGCGTATCAGAAGATGCGGCTTTTTTATCGCAGTCGCATCCGCAATTGGGGCAAGTATTCTGATTTTCGGGGATATCGCATCCGCAGTTATCGCATATCATAGTATTGTCCTGAATGTAAATCTACGATTATATTTTAACACTTTCGGAAAGACAGTTCAATACATTATAGAAAAAATCGGGTTTGTGATGAAAATCTTGTAATTTTCTTAATAATTTATTTGTAAAAATATTGTAAGAAAGCTGTAAAAATACTGCATATTTATGTTATAATAAATATCATATTTAAGGCTCAAGTCAATATACACGATTTTGTGTCAATAAATATAGTGGAGAGGAAAAATGAGTAAAACCTGGAAAATTTGTTGTGTGGCAGCAGCGATTGCGCTGGCATTCATAATTTTAGTTATGATACTGTTTATCCCTGCGAAAGGACCTTATGACGACACTGATTGTTGGAATCAATTTGAGGATTTCGATATTTCCTCATTGGATACGGTCGAAGTTACCGGGGAAGAATTCAAGATACTTCAACTTACAGACTTGCACTATTGGATGCCGCATAAGGCAAAAGCTACGGATAACGTCGTTAAAACGCTTGTAGAACAAAATCAGCCCGATATGATCGTAATCACGGGTGACAGCGTATTCGGCCCTGCAAACCTCGTATATGTGCCTCATATCATCGACCTTATGGAGAGTTTTGAAATACCTTGGGCTATTGTCTACGGAAATCACGACAGCGAGGGTAAAGCCGACAAGTTTTGGATGGGCGAGAAGTATGAAGAAGCAGAACATTGTCTGTATCACAACGGACCTTACAATATAGGCGGAACAGGTAATTACGTAGTCAATCTTACAAAGGACGGCGAGCCTTTTTATTCTCTTGTTATGATGGATTCCAATATGTATATGGAATATGACGGAAAACAAGAATACGCTTGTTTCGAACTCGGTCAAGTAAGTTGGTATGAGTATATGATCACCAATTTGCAGGCAAACGGATACGATAAATCCATGATGTTTTTCCATATACCCTTGGTAGAATACGGCGTAGCGTATGACGAATGGGAAAAAGGCGGATTTGACGAATCGACAGGCTTCGGTGAAAAGAGAGAAGAGGAATGCAACAGTCCTTGCAATACAGGAATGTTCGGCATGATCAAAAAACTCGGCAGCACAACACATACTTTCTGCGGACACGACCATGTCAACAATTATTCTGTCGAATATGACGGCGTCGTATTGTCTTACGGATTGAAGTCATCGAGTCAATTTTATCATGATGACGATATGATAGGCGGTACGCTTATTACGATAGACGCAGAGAGAAACGTTGAGATCGAACATAAATATATCGAAGCATAACAATATTAAAATAATATTTTGACAAGGCGGGAAACCGCCTTGTTTTTTTGACCAAAAGCATATCGCAAGAATAAAATATAATGGCATGCAAAATTTTGACCGACAAAATCTTATCGACAGGCATAACAGTTATATTATAATCTTATAAATAAAAATATGGACAATTCTTATTTTGTATGTTATACTCAAAAATAGGAAATTATGTAAAATCCAATAATGTAAGGGGTACTATGGAAGAAGAAAGCAAAAATCTCTCCGCCGAACAGCAAGCTGCAACAAGCGCAACCGAAGAAAAAGGTCCCACGCTCAAGCTTGACATCAAACGCACGATACTTGTAGGCTTTGCCTTTTTCGGTATCATGTGTTTTTGGGAAGTTTACGACTATATCATGCCGTTGATTCTCAATACTCGTTTCGGTCTCAATTCGTGGCAATACGGTCTCATAATGGGACTTGACAACCTGCTTTCCATCTTTATGTTGCCTTTCTTCGGATCGTTGTCCGATAAGGCTGTAAATAAAAAAATGGGAAGGCGTACGCATTTTATTTTCTGGGGTACGATAGCCGCCGCAATAGCTATTATGATCGTGGCGATATTCGAATATCTGGAATTTCAGAAAATAATGCAGGCGGGATACGATAATATAAACGAACTTATAAAATACAATCCCGAAATCGCAAATCTCATTGCAGGTATGGAAAATGCAGACTACAATGCGATAATGGCAAGCGACAACGTACTTGCGATTCAGGCTATCAAACAAGCGCAGATTGCCATGTCCAAAGAAGTTGCAGGCAACAATGTCTGGATATTGATAATGTTTATAATATCGCTTTTGTTGCTTTTGATCGCGATGGCTTCATACCGTTCGCCTGCTGTATCGCTTATGCCTGATATTACGCCCAAACCTTTGCGTTCGCAGGCAAATGCGCTTATTACGTTTATGGGCGGTGCAGGCGGACTCGTATCAATCATTCTTTATAAAATTTTTGCGAATTCGGCTACACAGAATTACTTCTGGCTGTTTTTCGTAACCGCACTCGTGCTCGTTCTCGTATTGATAGCTTTTATGTTTACGGTAAAAGAACGCAAATACGTGGCAATGAGAGAAGAGGAAGAAGAAAAGTGTCATGTGGTTGACGAGGAAGAAATAGAGGGTACAGAAAAACTTTCCAAGGGAAAGGTCGTTTCACTCGTGCTGATACTTCTCACCGTATTTTTGTGGTTTATGGGATACAACGCAGTCAAGTCTCACTTGTCCACATACGCTACGCAGACACTCGCTTTCGAACAGGGCTTTGTAGGTACGATAACCTTACTCAACGGACTCGGCGGAGCAATAGCGCTTTTGCCTGTTGCGTTACTTGCTAACAAACTCGGCAGAAAGAAGACGATCATAATAGGCGTAGTGCTTGCCGCAGTTGCATTCTTCCCCTGTTTCTTTATGACGGCAACGACTCCCGGAGTAAAAGTCTTGTTCCCGATGTGCTTTATACTTGCAGGCTTCGGCATGGTTTGCGTCAACGTCAATACATTGCCTATGGTAGTTGAACTGTCAAAGGGAAGTACGGTTGGAAGATATACGGGATATTATTATGCATTCTCAATGTCTGCGCAGGCAGTTACACCCGCTTTCGCAGGCGTGTTCATGAATATATCGTCACAGAGCGTAGTGTTTATTTACGCATCGATATTCATCGTACTTTCGCTCATGACGACCATATTTATAAAGCACGGAGACAACCGTCCTCCCAAGAAAAAGAAATTCCTTGAATACTTCTCCGACGAGGACTAAAAGGAGGTAATTATGGCAAGAAAAAGCAAGAGCGCTTCTAAGTCAAAGACCAAAAAGACAATAATCACAATCATTACCGTGATAATCGTAATCGCCCTGATTGCGGCGATTATATACATAAGCGTCAAGGGTATGTGGGGAGATGTAATAGACTACCTCAAGAGCATTGCCCAGAGGGACGAGACCAATCCCGACCAAGACGATGCGACTCTTGTGCCCGACGGTACGCTGGAAGTTAAAGTGCTTGACGTTGGACAGGGCGACTGCATACTAATCACGTTCCCCGACGGACAGGTAATGGTAATGGATATAGGAAGCGAATTAGGCTCGACTTCGCCTTGGAACGTAATAGACGGGGAACTTAAGGCAAAAGGTATAGACACAATCGACTATATGTTCCTTTCTCACACTGACTATGACCACTCCAGAGAAGTTGCAAAACTTGCCGAAAATTACCAGATAAAGAGTTTCTATTTCCCTGTGGCTAACATGGATACGAGCAGTACTTGGGAAAAGGCATACAATGCAGCAAAGAGCGAAACTTACGTCGAAAACGGTGAGACAAAGCAAGCGCAATTCAATGAAAATATAGGAGCTTTCCGTTTAGAAACTACAAGTTGGAGAATGAAGTGTTACTCTTTTGACGAAGAAGATTATCCTAATGTTAAGAAAAGCTCCGATGCAGAAACTAAAAACAGCGTATCTCCTATATGCTTACTCGAATACGCAGACAGAACTATAGTATTGACGGGAGACGCTAACTTCGAAACCGAAGAATACATTCTCGCAAAAGGCTATCTCAACAATATCGACGCCGACGTACTCAAGGTAGGTCATCACGGCTCGGCAAGTTCCACTTCCGACGAATTCCTCGACAAGATAGACTGTGAGTATGCAATCATCTCTTGTGGCGCAGACAACGATTACGGACATCCTACCTCCCAAGCACTCAACAGACTTGCGGATTATACGGATATATCGCCCGATGACGACTTCAACGGTTTTGCAGAAGTTTACCGCACTGACGAGGACGGTACGATTACCGTAAGAGTAGACGAAAAGGGCGTAATGCAAATTGCGTCGGCGGACAGTCCCGATAAAAATGCTACGGTAGGCGGCGTATTCCAAGAGGAAGAAGTTCAGCCTTCGGGCGAAGTGGCTACTGCTGCATATTTCAGACAGGAAGATTATTTCTTAAGTTTGGCGGCTTAAGTTAACAAAACAATACAAGAAGGATAAAAACATGAAATTCGATATCGAACTCGTAGGCAAAGTCGGCTCAATGGCGCTTGTCAACAAAAAGTGGGGAGACATAGATTATAATGCTATCGCAAGGATCAGCCGAGAACTCCGTCCCGGATATATCTGGGTAACTAGCGGCGCTACCGAGATAGGCAGAATAGATTATATAAGACGTAACGGACACGAGATAGAAGGCGACTACAACGACGTTAAGACGGACTATGCCGCACAAGGACAGATAATACTTATGGACTCATACCGTCAGTATATCGACCCCAAGTACAGCGTAAGGCAAATTCTTGTTGAGCACAGACACTTCAACGATCTTGCAAAGCGTGCTAATCTTAAGAAGCTTCTTTTGAGATGTCCCGAGCAAAATGCAATTCCTATAATCAATTACAACGATCCTCTTTCTTCAGAGGAAATCGACAAGATAGAGCTTCAGGAACTTGCAAAATACAGAGACGATATAGTGCATTGCATGGATAACGACGAGACGGCTTCGCAGATAGCTTGTCTTGTCAAGTGCAAGACTTTGCTCATTTACACTTCGACTTTGGGAATATATTCAAATCCCGGAGACGAGAGTACTCTTATCAAGGAGATAACGGGCAAGGACAGCTACGAAGTACTTGAGGCGGTAGGAGAGGCGCAAAAACTCTGCAAGGGTAGTTCGCGCGTAGGAGCAAACGGCGCAATGGCGAAACTCGAATATATAAAAGCTCCTATTAAAAACGGTACGGAAGTTTATATCGCCAACCCCGCATTCTCGATAAGCGAGGTATTGAGAGGAGAAGCTCCTTCGACAAAGATATATATCAGCAAATGACGATTTATTCTTTTAAGCCTGTCTATGACAGTAATAGCAGAGTGCTTATACTCGGAAGTATGGCATCGGTAAAATCCCTCGAGAAGGGATTTTATTATATGCACCCTCAAAACAAATTCTGGCGTGTAATTTCGCAAGTTGCAAACAGCCCTGTGCCTGACAGCATCGAAGGTAAAAGGCAGTGGCTTCTTGACAACCGTATCGCACTTATGGACATAATATATTCGTGCGAACGCAAGGGCTCTTTGGACAGCGATATCAAAAATCTCATGCCCAACGATATTATGCAGGTACTGGATAAAGCCGATATAAAGGCAGTATTTTGCAACGGCAGAAAATCTTACGACACGGCAAAAAAATATTATCCCGAAATCGAGTTTAACTATCTACCGTCCACTTCGCCTGCGAATGCGGGAGCTTGGAATATAGAACCTTGGTTGAATATAACCGAATATTTGCAAGACGGTAATTAGCATAAGAGTCGTAAATTTGTAACAAAGAAAACGCCCCTGAAAAGGGGCGTTTTTGATTGCTGCGGCATTTATGCGCTAGGTATTTTTAAGAGAAGAAAAGCTCATTGTATGTCTTGACGACTTCTAAAAACTCCAGTCTGTATTTGTCGGTCATTTCGAGTCCCTGCAATCTCGAGATAACATTGTCGATTGACGCTTGGGCTTTGTAGGTTGAATTTATTGCGATAAGAGCAAATTCGACTACGCTCGATACGAATATATCGTCATTGGATAATTCGCTTTTATAACACGAAGCTTCGACGGGCAATGTCAATTCTTTTGAAGGATTCGATATCGTATCGCCGGGAAGTTTGTATTTGACGTTTATCTGTGCAAAATTTGCTTCGTTTGTGAGAAGGTCTATGCCTTCGTGGAGCTGAAGTTCAAAACATATCGTAAGAGTAAAGCCGCTGCCTATTTCGCCTGCGTCTGTTTTATCGTCTTCATACTCTTCGTCGCTTAATATATTATTTTCATATCCGAGAAGTCGGAAAGATTTCACTATGTCTTTGTTGAATTGAATATTGGATTTTACGTCTTTTGCAATTGTTACAAGCATGGAGTCGAGTCCGTCCACAAGCAGTTTTTTTGCGTCCGAATCGTTGTGGATATATCCCCAATTTCCGTTGCCGTATTTTGAGAGAGCTTCCATTGTCTCAATAGAATAGTCATATGTCGAACCGAAACCTATGCAAGAGAGATATACGCCTTCGTTTCTTTTTCTGGAGATAAAATCGATCAATGAGTTGGTACTGCTTATGCCTACGTTAAAGTCGCCGTCGCTCATAAGAATAACACGGTTGTTGCCGTCTTCTATAAAGTTTTTTGCAGCGCAGGAATAAGCAAGATTGAGTCCGTCTTCACCGTTGGTGGAACCGCTGGCAGAAAGAGCGTTGACGGCTTTTTCGATTGTTTCGTAATCGCTTGCAGAGATTCCTTCAAATACTTTTTGTGCACTGCCTGCATACGTTACCAAAGAAATTTTATCGTTTTCGCTCATGTTTTCAACCATCATGAGGATAGATCTTTTTGCCATTCCGAGTTTTGTTTCGCTGCTCATGGAGCCGGATACGTCGAGAAGAATGACGATATTGTTGGCGGTGGCGTTGAGTTTGTTTTCTTTTGCGCTCAATCCTATTGTCATAAGTTTTTGAGTGCTGTTGTAAGGACTGTCGAAAACAGATGCGGTGAGGGCAAGAGGCACGTCGCCTTCGGGAGTGGAATAGTTGTAATCGAAATAGTTCAACATTTGATCTATTTGTGCGATTTTTGCAAGATCCTGACGGCGGAGATGATAGGCATTATCCTTGTCAAGCACCATGTTTTTGAAAAGAGAGTAATTGGCAGTATTGACGTCTATAGAAAAGTTGATGTTGTCTTGTTCTGCCGTTGAAATTATAGGATTTTCAGCGATACCGAAGCTTTCTTCGTCGGGTGAAGTATCGCTTGAAGGAGGTGTTGGAGAAGGTAATTCCGACTTATCGGAGTCGTCAGACGGAATTCTCGAAGCACATGCCGAAAAAATCATTATCGATACAATCAATAAAATAGCTACTAAAAAAACATTTATTTTTTTCATAAGCGTTCTCCTTAACGTCGTTGTTTGCTATATACTACACTCGTTTTTCGATTTTGTATCGACAAAAGTCAAGATTATTTTTATCAAGCTCATTATAGCATATATTTTTCTGGCAGTAAAGACGCAAAGGTTTGCCTTTTGACATTGACAACCGGGGTTAGGTGTGTGATAATAAATATATGCAACCTATCGACAAAACGCTTAATACGAGAGTCAACGATGCAATGTGGGCAATTAAAAACGGCGATGAAAGCGCCGTTACTTTGCTTTTCGAACTTACGTATAAGTCGTTGTATCACGTTGCATACAAGTATTCAAAGGACAGATTCATGGCAGAAGATCTGACGGCGGATATTTTTGCAAATATTAATTATATTGCCAGCCGTTACTCACAAGGGAAAAACGCCTTCAACTATCTTTGTAAAGCGCTTAAGAACAGATTTCTCAACGTCATCCGTTACCGACGAAGACATTCTACGAGCGAACTTTGCGACAATCTGAATTACGCATACGAGAATATAGACGAAAGAGTAAGCGATATCGCAGTAAGAGAAGCGCTGAAAAGTCTGGATAAAGACGAATTCGATATAATAAATATGAAATTTTATATGGAAAAGACGTTCAGGGAAATAGCCGACGAAAAGGGGTTGTCGCTTGGAAAAGTGCAGAGAATTTACAACAGGGCGGCGCAAAAGTTAAAAAATCTTTTGTAGCGATGAAAAGCGATACAAACAATTAAATAAGGTGTAGTAAAGAAAAAGGACGTATATGAACAAAGACCAAAAGGAAAAACTTAACAACGCTTTGCAAGAAGTGAATGCTCCCGACAGAGAAAAACTGCTCGACAGAATAGAGCAGAAAAAGAATTTCTCCAGAGAGTATGAGTCCGTGTGCGAATCGCAACGCAAAAAGAAAATCAAGACTACCGTCAGCAGGGTTGCGGTAGCCACTGTTGTTATGTCTTTTGCGGTTTGTATAGTTATCCTTCTGAGTATTTTCTTTAACAGCGTATTTTCGTCAAGCGGCACACAAAGCGGTAATGGCAACAACAACGGTTCGACTATTGACGGCGAAATATATAAGGATTATTGTGCCGATTGGAAATTTGTATATGACAATTATATCTCGTTTGACGATGTAGATATGACATACGATCAATTCTGCGAGTACAAGGAGATAGAAAAGATATTTGCATTGCAAGAAGGCTGGAGCGTAACGAGGATGCAAACTACTCAAATCGAAGGAGCGTACAGAGAATACCGTACCGACGGCAATGATAAGATTGAACTTACGGTATTTACAAGTAGAATAGTTCCCGGTTTGGACGCCAGATACAAAACGTTTTTTGAAAACAGAAACAAAACTTTCGTAGACGGCAGAGTATGGTACAAGATGTCGCTTATGTTCTCCAACGTGGATTATCAATACGCTTACGTATATTACGGAGAAGATGCCGTTTACTGCATTTATTCGTCATGTCCTATCGATAAGTTTTGACAGATAAAGCTTTAGCGCTTTCAAAATAAATTTCGGCACGTAATTACTAAAATGCACATTGACTTTTGCTGTTAATGCAATAAAAGATATACGGTATTTATATTTGACTTAATTTGAGTTTGGATAAGGTTTAATATTTACAGAAAAATCAATTTCTTTTTGGCTAGTAAAATGGATAATTTATGGTGTTTATAAGCCTGATATCTGTATTAATCGTGGCAATCAGTAATTTTATGATTTGGCATAAACCGACACGAAAAGATTGCAAATAAAGATTTTTAATCTGATATACATATTAATATTGAATATTATAAATAATAAAAAGCGGGACTTTCGTCCCGCTTGTGTTTTTGTAAGCCGTGATTTTATTCAGCAAGCTTCTTGTAACCTTCGTATCTTTCTTTTGCTTCTTTTTCGTTGATAGCGAAGAGTTTTTCTGCAACTTGAGGCTTTGCCTTTGCAAGCTGTGCATATCTGTTTTCGCCGAGGAGGAATTCCTTGTAATCTGCGGTAGCTTCTTTGCTGTCGAGAGTGAAAGGATTCTTGCCTTGTTCAGCGAGGGTAGGATTGAATCTGTAAAGCTGCCAGTAACCTGCCGCAACTGCCTTCTTTTCTTCGATCTGGCTGTTGGACATGTTGATACCGTGGTTGATACAAGGAGCGTAGCAGATTATGAGGGAAGGACCGTCATATGCTTCAGCTTCCTTAAGAGCGTTGATATACTGGTTCATATTTGCGCCCATAGCAACCTGTGCAACATATACGTAGCCGTAGCTCATAGCCATCTTGCCGAGGTCTTTCTTCTTGGTAACTTTACCGCCTGCAGCGAATTTAGCTACTGCACCTGTAGGGGAGGACTTGGAAGCCTGACCGCCGGTGTTGGAGTAAACTTCGGTATCGAGAACTACAACGTTGATGTTCTGACCCATAGCGAGTACGTGGTCAAGACCGCCGTAACCGATATCGTATGCCCAGCCGTCACCGCCGAATGCCCAAACAGACTTCTTGACGAGGCAATCCGTATTCTTTGCGATATTCTCAAGCAATGCTTTCTTTTCAGCGTCCTTTTCTTTAGCTACAGCGTCGCCGATAGAAGCTTTGATAGCGTCGCAGTAAGGCTTGTTTGCATTGGTATCCTTGTAGGTTTCCATCCAAGCAGTGAAGTTGTCTGCAAGAGCCTTGTCAACGCCGAGAGCCATTACAGCTTCCATATCTTCCATGAGCTTCTGTCTGCGTTGGTTGGTAGCGGTAAGCATACCGAAACCGAATTCTGCGTTATCTTCGAACAAGCTGTTAGCCCATGCAGGACCTTCGCCCTTCTTGTTCTTTGTGTAAGGACATGTAGGAGCAGAGCCGCCGTAGATAGACGAACAACCTGTAGCGTTTGCGATGATCATTCTGTCGCCGTAAAGCTGGGTGATGACCTTGAGGTAAGGAGTTTCGCCGCAACCTGCGCAAGCGCCGGAGAATTCAAACAACGAACGGTTGAACTGGCTGCCGATAACGGTATCTCTTGCGATAGGTACGTCGCTGGGATTGAGGGAGTCTGCGAACTTCCAGTTTTCTGCTTCGCCGGTAGCAAGTACGTCTTCGAGCGTAGTCATGACGAGAGCCTTTTCTTTAGCGGGGCAGATGTTAGCGCAGTTGCCGCAACCCGAACAGTCGAGAGGAGAAACCTGAATTCTGAATTTATATTCTTTAGCCTTGGGATTCTTCATATCCACGGTAGCGAATGTAGCGGGAGCGTCCTTGAGAGCTTCGGCTTTTTGAGCTACGGGGAGGATACAAGCGTGAGGGCAGACGAAAGAACACTGGTTACACTGCAAGCAGTTTTCTTTTATCCATACAGGAACCTTAACGGCAATACCGCGCTTTTCAAACTTGGTTGTGCCGGTAGGAACGGTACCGTCAGCATGCTCAACGAATGCGGATACGGGGAGCTTGTCGCCTTCCTGTGCGAGGATAGGAGCGATGATCTTGGTGAAGTAAGCGTCATCGGTGGTAGGCTTAACGACAGCGCCTTCGGTAGTGGTTGCCCAGTCAGCGGGATAGTCGATTGCCTTGATGTTAGCGATAGCGTTGTCGATAGCCGCAAAGTTCATGTTTACGACTTTTTCACCCTTCTTGGAGAAGGACTTGACAACGAATTCTTTCATGTGCTTGTCAGCGTCAGCGTAGTCGATTACGTTGGCGAGCTTGAAGAAGCAAGCCTGCATCGTAGTGGATATACGGTTGCCAAGACCTATTTCGCTTACAACTTTGATAGCGTCGATGTTATAGAACTTGATATGTTTTTTAGCGATAGCGTTTTTCATGCTTGCAGGCAAGTGCTTGTTCATGTCCTCGAGGCTCCAAGGGGAGTTGAGAAGGAAGGTGCCGCCTTCTTTGAGGTCGCTTATCATATCGTATTTTGTTACGTAAGAAGGGTTGTGGCAAGCTACGAAGTCAGCCTGATCGATGAGGTAAGCGCTTCTGATAGGAGTGTCGCCGAATCTCAAGTGGGATACGGTGATACCGCCTGACTTCTTGGAGTCGTAAGCAAAGTAAGCCTGTGCGTACTTCTCGGTGTAGTCGCCGATGATCTTGATGGAGTTCTTGTTGCTGCCTACGGTACCGTCGGAACCGAGTCCGTAGAACTTGCAGGAGATAGCGCCCTTGGGAGCAGCGTCAACTTTCTCCTTAACTTCGATGGAGGTATTGGTTACGTCATCCACGATACCTACGGTAAAGTGGTTCTTGGGGTTCTTGCTTTCTACGTTCTGGTAGATTGCGTTGACCATTGAAGGCGTAAACTCTTTGCTGCCGAGGCCGTATCTGCCGCATGTAACGTTGATATTCTTTCTGCCGGTCTCGTTGAGAGCAGCCATAACGTCGAGATAGAGAGGTTCGCCTGCGCTGCCGCATTCCTTTACACGGTCGAGAACGACTACGTTCTTAACGCTTGCGGGGATAGCGTCTGCAAACATTTTAGCTGCAAAAGGACGGAAGAGTCTTACTTTAAGTACGCCGTACTTGCCGCCTTTAGCGTTGAGATAATCGACAGTTTCGCTTACGGTTTCTGCGCCGCTGCCCATGAGTACGATAATGCTTTCAGCGTCTTTAGCGCCATAGTATTGATAAGGCTTGTACTCACGTCCGGTGATTTTCTTGACGTCCTGCATAGCTTCTTCAACGATTTCGGGAACAGCGTTGTAGTAGCTGTTGCAAGCTTCACGGTTCTGGAAGTAGATATCGGGGTTCTGTGCGGTACCCTTTTGAACAGGATGTTCGGGGTTGAGAGCACGCTTTTTGAAGTCGTCGATATACTTGGTGTACTTCTTGTCTACGAGAGCTTTGATGTCTGCGTAATCGGTAACTTCGATCTTGGAAACTTCGTGGGAAGTTCTGAAACCGTCAAAGAAGTGCATGAAAGGAACCTTTGCTTTGAGGGTAGCGAGATGAGCTACGAGAGCGAGGTCCATAACTTCTTGTACAGAGTTAGAACAGAGCATTGCGAAGCCCGTCTGACGGCAAGCCATTACGTCGGAATGGTCGCCGAAAATGTTAAGAGCGTGATAAGCGAGAGCACGAGCGCTTACGTGGAATACGCAAGGTGTGAGTTCGCCAGCGATTTTGTACATATTGGGAATCATGAGAAGCAGACCTTGGCTTGCCGTAAAGGTAGTCGTAAGAGCGCCTGCCATCAAGGAACCGTGAACTGCGCCTGCAGCGCCTGCTTCAGATTGCATTTCGACAATCTTCAATACCTGACCAAAAATATTTTTTCTTCCCGCAGTAGCCCACTCGTCGCAGTTTTCTGCCATAGGAGAAGAAGGTGTGATAGGATAAATAGCGGCTACTTCGCTGAACGCATAAGCGATATGAGCGGCAGCTGTATTACCATCAATAGTCATTTTCTTACTCATTATAAATTATACCTCCGTTAGGATTGTTTTTAATCGCATTAATTATAATATACGCGTGGGCGTTTAGTCAATAATTTTATACGAATTAGTATATCTAAATTGTTTTGTCGGCCTATCTGAAAGGTCTGCGTGAGTTGACATAAACGGAATCTTTTATTATACTGTCAATGAAATACCGCAAGCGAATATGCGGCATTAAAAACAAAACAAGCAACAAATACACTTAAAACACAAAGAGGGGATATGTTCGGAAAAAATAAAGAAAAAAGATTTGTCAAAGCTTACTCTCAAGGCACTCTCGAAGGCTGTGAAATTTGGGTCGATACGGAGACCGGAGTAAATTATTTTTATAAGTATTCGGGCTATTCGGGAGGATTGACCGTGCTGTTGGACGCACAAGGCAAGCCGGTTGTGACGCCTGTCGACGAAAGGGAGTCTTTGCTTAAAAACAACGATTGACAAACAAGATATTATTGGATAAATAGGTCCGACAGGCGGTCGGGCTTATTTTGTATCATAAGGCAAGCAACGTATATTTGAGTATGCGTATTTCTTAAAACTAATATCTCGGTCGCATGTATCGTACGGTAGTATATAAGCGCATAATTTTTATGTACAATATATTTGTAAAAATTTTGCTCCTATGATATAATAAGCTGTAATTTGAAAAAGGAGTTCTGCAAATGGCGGCTATCGAGGTCAAACACGTAACCTTTTCTTACAACGCCAATCAGCCCGACAGGACTGACGTAATAAAGAACCTTTCTCTGGAGATAGAGGAGGGAAGTTTCGTTGCGCTTGTCGGACACAACGGCAGCGGTAAAAGCACGCTTGCAAAACTTCTCAACGGACTGTTGTTGCCTACAAAAGGTGAGGTGCGCATATTCGGCAATCCAACGACGGACGCTTCCAAAATTTACGATATCAGAAGAAACGTAGGTATGGTATTTCAGAATCCCGACAATCAGATGATTGCTTCCATTGTCGAGGACGATATAGCTTTCGGCCCCGAAAATCTCGGTATCGAAAGAGAAGAGATTATCAGACGAGTGGATTGGGCGCTTTCAAAAGTCGGTATGCTCGAGCATAAAAAAGGTACTCCTTTCAAAATGAGCGGCGGTCAGAAACAGCGACTTGCCATAGCGGGCGTACTCGCTATTATGCCGAAAGTCCTCGTTCTGGACGAATCTACTGCAATGCTTGACCCGCAGGGCAGAAGCGAGGTGCTCAAGGTTGCGCACGAACTCAACAAAGAAGAAAAAATAACAGTAATACACATCACTCACTATATGGAAGAAGCTCTCGGTGCGGACAGGCTTATCGTTATGAATGACGGCGAGATAGCTTTTGACAATACCCCTGCCGAAGTCTTCACTCATAATGAAGAACTCAAGAAAATCAAACTTGCGGTACCTTGGGACACGCAGTTTGCAATTGCGCTCAAAAAGGCGGGTATAGATGTGGGACAACCTGTAAAAGAGGAGGATTTGATAGACAGCCTATGTCAGTTATTATAAAAAATCTCTCCTTTACTTACAGTAAGAATACACCTTACGAGAAAAAAGCGCTCGACAATATAAACCTTGAGATAAACGAAGGCGACTTTTTGGGAATCATAGGACATACAGGAAGCGGCAAGAGTACGTTTATACAGCATATCAACGGACTTATAAAGCCGCAGGAAGGCGAAATCGAAATCTTCGACATCAAACTCACTTCTGCAAAACGTCCCAAAGTCGATTTGAAAGCATTGAGAAGTCAGGTCGGTATGGTATTCCAATATCCCGAATATCAACTTTTTGCCGACACGGTAGAAAAAGACGTCGCTTTCGGACCTAAAAATCTCGGCTTGTCTGCCGACGAGATAAAAGAGAGAGTAAAGCAAGCAATCGAGATGGTAGGTCTCGACTACGAAGCAGTAAAGGACAGAGCGCCTTTTGAACTCTCGGGAGGTCAGAAAAGAAGAGTTGCCATTGCAGGTATAATAGCAATGCGTCCCAAAATGCTCATTCTCGACGAGCCTACCGCAGGACTCGACCCTTACGGCAAGGAGCAGATACTCAACCTTATCGTACACCTCAAGAAACACTGTTCTCCGACGATTGTCGTTATATCGCACGATATAGACGAAATCACCCGTTTTGCAAGCAGAATAGTTGTTTTCAATGACGCAAAAATAATGTATGACGAGCCTATGAAGGCGCTTTTCAAACATTCCAATATGCTTAAAGAAATGGGACTCGATATTCCCCGTGCGGTAAAAATCGCCAACGCTTTGAGGTATAAAGGCTTTGACATATCCGACGACGTCGTGACGGCAGAAGACCTTCTCAAAGAAGTCGTAAGACTTTATAATAAAAAACACAATACGGCAAAAAGTGCCGACGGAATAAGCTTCGATTTGTACGATTTTTCGCTCAAATGGGGAGCAGAGGATATCCTTACGCCCAATGCAACGGGTGAGGCGCAGACAAGTGAGCCGTCACATTCATCAGATATAAACGCAGCTTGTCAGGACGGCGATACGGCAAAAAAACAGAACGCTTGCACAGACGTCAAAGACGACGAAACAAATCACACTGAAAAAGATAAAACAAACGATTCAAGGAAACAAAAATGAGAGACATATCTTTCGGACAATACTATCCGGTAAAATCTTTCATACACTCTCTGGACGCCAGAATAAAAATTCTGGTGACTTTCCTGTTTATGATTTCGGTATTCTTTATCGTGTCATACACAATGTTTGTGTTTATGTATATTGCGCTCACGATAGTGATTGCAGTTTCGCACGTTCCTTTCAAAATAGTGCTCAAGAGTATAAAAGGAATATTGTTTTTGCTCATCTTTACTGCAATAATCAATATCTTTTTTACCTCGACAGGCAATGTTCTGGTTCCTATACATATAGGCAGAGTGGATATGAGTATAACGGACCAAGGTATCAATTTTGCCATAAAGATGGCAATGAGATTTACCTTGCTTGTGCTAGGTTCGTCAATCCTTACGTTTACGACGACTCCTACCGAACTTACGGACGCACTCGAATTTTTGCTCAAGCCTTTGACGTACATCAAAATCCCTGTGCATGATTTGGCTATAATTATGTCGATTGCTTTGAGGTTCATCCCCGGACTTGTCGAAGAAACGGACAAGATCATGATGGCTCAAAAGGCGAGAGGCGCCGATATAGACAGTACCAATATATTCAAAAAAATCAAGGCGATGCTGCCTGTGCTCATTCCTCTTTTCGTAAGTGCATTCAGACGTGCAGACGAACTTGCCGACGCCCTCGATGCCAGATGTTACAACGCTTCGTCAAAGCGTACCAAAATGAAAGTCTTCAAGTTGAGGGCAAGCGACGTTATCGCTTTTATCGCAGTTGTGCTTTTTATAGTGGTAATATTCCTCGATAAATATCTTGTTACGAATTTGTTGGTGGCTCCCGATCTCGGCGGCTTTGAGGTGCAGGGATTGGATATCTGCATTTACAATCTTTTCAGGTTGGTGGGCTGATATGGCAAGATACAAAATTACTATTTGCTATGACGGCGGCAGATATTACGGCTTTCAAAAACAGGACGGATTGCCTACGGTACAAGGCGAGATAGAAAAGGTGCTTTCCACAAGATTCAGTGAAAATATAGTTTTGAGAGCAAGCGGACGTACAGATGCAGGAGTGCATGCGATTGCGCAGGTTGCTCATTTCGATACTTCAAAAAACTTCGAAACGTCTACTTTCGGTTACAGCATCAATACCATGCTTCCGAGAGATATTGCCGTTACCTCTTGCGAGAGAGTCAATGACGATTTTCATGCGCAGTACGATGCAAAGCGTAAGACGTATCTCTACAAAATCTGTCGTTCGAAGATACATTCTCCGCTTAAGAGACTTTATTATCATATTTGTTTTTACGATCTCGACGTATCAAAAATGCGGGAGGCTTGCCGATACTTTATAGGCAAATACGATTTCAGAGCGTTTATGCTTGCAGATTCCGAAAAGGAAAATACCGTAAGAGAAATTTACGATTTGCATATCGACGAGGAAGGCGAGGACTTGCTTGTCTACATAACGGGCAACGGGTTTTTGCATAACATGGTGCGAATAATCGCAGGTACGCTTATCGACGTAGGCAGAGGCAGGTTTGCCCCCGAGGATATAACTAAAATGCTTGAGTCAAAACGTCACGTGAAGACGGGCAAGACTTTAGAAGCTTGCGGATTGTATCTTTGCAATGTCGAATATGAGGATAAATAAACAAATCATCAAGGGGCAGATAAGGCGCTTAAAGGAATACCTATGTATAGAATAATGTTTGTATGTCACGGAAATATATGTCGGTCGCCTATGGCGGAATTCGTAATGAAAGATATAATTCAACGTGAGGGGAGAGAAAACGAGTACTTTATAGCTTCTTCAGCGACAAGCAATGAGGAAACGGGTAACCCCGTGCATTACGGCACCAGGCGCAAACTTGCCGAGTACGGTATATCCTGCGAGGGGAAATATGCAGTCAGGCTGCGTGCCGACGACTATGACAAATACGACATGTTCATAGGCATGGACAGCTATAATGTTGTCAATATGCTTAAGATATTCGGGCACGACAAAAACAAGAAAATTCATCTTGTGCTTGAGTTTGCAGGAATAGACAGAGATGTTGCGGACCCTTGGTACACAGGTGATTTCGACACCACTTACGAAGACGTTAAGAAAGGATGCGAAGCCTTGTATAAATATCTTTGTAAAAAATAATCGTTATGATATTATCTAAAAATAAATTTAGCAGAATATCAGAGAGACAAAAAGACGCCGAAAGGCGTCTTTTTTGTTCAAAAATTAAGGGTTATGGAAAATTTTTGAAAGTATCAGAAGTTTGAAAGTATCAGAAATCCGATATTTTTGTATATCTGATGTATACATTATATAATCTTTAAGTCTACTTTGTCAACAATTCTATTGTATAAATTATATATTGTATAGATTATATATCGTAGAGGTAAGTATGAGATTGAGAATAGACAAAATACTTGAAGAAAAAGGCAAAAGTAAATATTGGTTGTATATTCAACTCGGGCTCAGCTATCAGAATTTCAATAAGATTTACAACAATGAGACCACGGGAATCAAGTTTGCCACTTTGCAATCGCTTTGCGATATACTCGAGTGTACGCCAAACGATTTATTTGATGAGTATTGTTCAGGTTTATCAAAAAACTAAGCGTATGATATTATAATAAGCCGCATTATGCGGCTGTTTTTTTTGTAGGTATTGCCTTGTAAATATAAGTTACGGTTTGACAATTTGCGCTTAATACAGAAACTGTTTTGCACTATATCTTCAATATAGGTAAAAGACAAAGACATTGTTTAACTACGATAGAAAACGGATTTTGAGATACACAAAAAAAAGACACTCTTTCGAGTGTCTTGTGGTGACTCCGACGAGAATCGAACTCGTGTTACCGCCGTGAAAGGGCGATGTCTTAACCGCTTGACCACGGAGCCGTATTGATTTTGCGCTTATTCAATATAATATAAATCTCTTGTGTTGTCAACTAAAATTCTCAATGTTTAACAAAAATTGTGAAAAAAGCCGGTTTTTCTTGATTAATGGTTTTTGTTTGAGTATAATTGTTGATATGAGATACGGAATTATTGACATAGGTTCGAATTCGGTACGCCTTCTGGTAAGCGAGGAATTAGACCGCATATACAAAAAGATAAATACCACGGGGCTGGGCAGAGGACTTGCCGTCACAGGCGAATTACGTGAAGAAAATATGCGCATTACTGCAAAAGCGGTAGAAGAATTTTATCTCGAGGCAAAAAATGAGGGGTGCGGCGAGGTGTACGTCTTTGCGACAGAAGCAGTCAGAAGCGCTAAAAACCGCAATACTTTCGTTGCAATGCTCAACGGCAAAGGTATTGACGTGGATATCGTCGAGAGTAAAAACGAGGCAAAATTAGGTTTTTTCGGAGCATATACCGAGGGTAGAGTTTGCGTCATGGATATAGGCGGTGCCAGCACGGAGCTTGCGGCAGGAGGGATAAAAGGTCCGGAATATGCAGTAAGCATGCCTGTCGGATTGGTGCGAATATTTGACAACTGCGGCGAAGATATTCAAAAAATTCACAGCTATGTCGATAAGATCATTCAGGGATACGGCGTTTTGCCGCAGTTTGACGAAATACTTTCCATTGGCGGCACGGCGTCGACATACGTTGCCATTGCAGAAAATATGCGTATATACGATCCTGCAAAGGTAGATATGTACAAATTGACGAAAAATAAGGTCGAGGAAATAACGTCGTATATCCATTCGCTGTCGTCAGAGGAGAGGCTTCATATAAACGGACTCGAACCCAAGAGGAGAGACGTTATCGTAGGAGGCGGCATACTTTTGTCATCGCTTATGGAGTATTTGGGAAAAGATTACGTTATTGTCAGAGAAAGCGACAATCAGGAGGGATATCTTAAATACAAAAAGGGACTTGTTAGATTTGAATAAAGCCTTAAATAGTTGAATATAATCCTATCGGTACAATAATTTTGCTAAAAAGGGTGCAAAACTCTTGACAAATCGCAAAATATCAATTATTATTGTAAAGCGTTTAAGGAATATCGCGGGTTGGAGCAGTGGTAGCTCGTCGGGCTCATAACCCGAAGGTCGTTGGTTCGAATCCTTCACCCGCAACCATTATTCGCCGGTGTAGCTTAGTTGGTTAGAGCGGCCGGTTCATACCCGGCAGGTCATTGGTTCGACTCCGATCACCGGTACCACTAAAAGCCTAAATTGAACCACAAAAAAGTGTGTTTGGTTTAGGCTTTTTGTTATGTTTTAACCAAGATACATCTCTATTAAAATATCGGTAATCGAAGGCTTCTTATTTTCCTTTTCTTGTACAATTTTAGTGTTGTATGAGCAAAATAAAAAGCCCCGACTTTCGTCAGGACTTTTTGATGTTGGATTGTTGAAGTATAGCTCTATCTTATCATCATATAATATTATTTCTTTTATCAGTATATTTATAAGAAGAGTTTTTTCAGATTGCAGGGCTTGGGTATAATATTTCCTAATATCGCTTTCGGATATCTTTATTGATTTTTTGCTTCTTTCGACTAGTATTTGCCTTTCTAAATCTTCTTGTTGTTTTTCGAGTTCATGTAATCGTTTGTTTGTTGTGTTGGATATTATACCGTTTTCGATGGCTGTTATCAGATTATTCAAGGCTTTTTCTACGCCGTGTTGTTCATTTAAGAGCATTGTCAATGTTGAATTTGCTGATTCGTTTTCGTTTTGCAAGCTCATAATTTTAGCCACTATACTATCCATAATATCAGGCTTGCTTAATTCAAGTATTATAGCATTGACTATACAATCTTCTAATTCATCTTTTCTTATCTGAGATTTTTTACAACCGTTATTATGTTTTTTGCCGCTGCATTTATAATAACGCTTTACCTCTCCGCTTCTTGCTGTGCCAGATTCTCCAATCATTGGTTTTCCACAATATCCGCACCGAATCTTTTTTCTGAGTAAATAAGGCACTCTTATGCTGCTTTTCCCATACTTATTTTTCTCAATCTTATGTCGCACGGATTCGTATATTTCTTTATCTATTAATTGCGGGTACATATTGTCTATCACCTCTTCTCCGTGCTTATATATACCTGAATATTTTTCATTGCTCAACATTCCATATACAGTATTTATGGCAAAGGGCTTTCCTTTATATAGAATACCTTTTTCAGTAAGATTTGCTATTATTTCTCTGACAGGTATGCCTAATAGATATTGGTTGAATATAAATCTAATTGCTTCGGCTTTTGTTTCGTCTATAACTATCTTACGGTTTACAACCTTATACCCGTAAGGCAAACCTCCGCCTTGGTATAATCCTTTTAGTCTTGTTTCTCTCATACCTCTTTTTACCTTTTGAGCAAGTTCGGCGGAGAAGTATTGGTTCATACCTTCGAGCAGACTCTCCAATATTATGCCTTCGGGAGTATCGGGGATATTTTCCATAGCGGACAATACTTTTATGCCATTATCTCTCAAAGTCTTTTTATGTATTGCTGTTTCGTACTTATTACGAGAGAACCTATCTAACTTATAGCAAATAACGTAATTCCATTCTTTACGACTGCTGTCTTTTATCATTCTTTGAAAGTCAGGACGATTATCGTTTGTCCCTGTCATAGCACGGTCAATATATGTGCCAAGTATCAGAATATTATTCTTTTTAGCATATTCCTCACACACTCTCAATTGTCCTTCAATAGATTGCTCGGTTTGGTTATCTGAACTGTACCTCGCATAGATTACTGCTGTTTGCATTTGTGATTACCTCCTAATATTTTTATTTTTTATTTGCCTTTCGACAGAGCGAAAATAAACGGCTGAGCAAAAGTCTTTATGTTTCTAATCTTTCTATTCTTTTTTGCAAGGGTTGCCACATAGCAATTCACTTTACCCTTGCTAAAAAGTGCTGAGCCGTTTACGCTCCAATGGCGAAAGGTAAATCAATTTACTTTGGGCATATTTGCTATGACCTCAGGACTTACTTTACCCATAACTTCGCCGTCTACCATGCAGAGAAAATCGTCTGCAAGAATTGCTTTTTTATCCTCTATTCCGTACGGACAGAGAATATCTTCGTCCAATACGTCAGATTCAAAGTATGCAGGTAGTTTTCCACCGTAAATAAGTTTCTCTCCAGACTTTTCTATGTACTTCATCAGATAAGCAATAGATTGTCTTACTTCCATAGGCGAACCAATCGACTCAAAATCGTTTCTGCCATAGCGTTCGAGAAAGTATGTGTTTTGATGTGCTGTTTGCATTTTACGGTCTGTTGTACTGTAATCTTTTGTTTCTATTATTTCTCCTACCATACCGTTTGGCGGGATATAGAAAATACCGTGAAAATGTAATCTGTTTGTATCTCCGCCTCTTTCCCATACCCCTATATGTTTCCAGCCTTTTCGATTTACAAGATGCTTTAATGTGTTTCGTAGCGACTTCCTAAAACTTTCTTCCGTATGCAGTTTATCCGAAAACGTAAAAGTGCAAAAATAGCTCCACTCTTGCAAATATGCTTTTCTATACAGGCGAACTTTTCTTCGGATAGTATTTATCTGTTTGCGTTCACTGTTTCTATCTATGTATTCTTTTCGAGCCTTCTGGTCGGGGATAGTTTCTTCCATTGCTTTTTGTACATATTCTTTTCGTTCTTTGCGTGGAAGTTTTTGGCTTTCCTTATATGCGGTTTCAAATTGTTCTTTTTGTTCTATTTCTTTGTTGGACAAATGATATGAGGTTTTCCGCACTTTTCGTCTGCGTGGAAAATTCTCTTTTGGTGTTGCGATGTAATGACTTCCGTCAAATGAAATTTTTGCTGCTCTGAATGACATTGTTTTTTCCTCCATTGTTTTTTATTGTTATATCTCTTGAACTCGCAAGGTTTTTGCGACTTCAAAAAACTTTTTAATCATTATATCTATCAAACCGGAAACCTAATTTCCTGTTTAGAAAAAAAGTCCTTCACTTTTAAGGGAATAAAAGTAGCAATAATAGGGTCTAGTATGAGAATTTTGTCTAGTATTTTTTAGGCCTCCACTTATAAGGGAATGAGAATGGCAAAAGTTAACCCCCTTACGGCAAAATATTGCGTAGATTTTACATTTGAAAAAAAATCCCCTCACTTATTAGCCACGAATTTAGCAAAAATGGACCCCCTAAAATAAAAGCCTCTACTTAAAAGGCACGAAAATACAAAAAGTCAAGTCAGAATTAGAAAATTTTACATAAAAAATAAGACAACCTAAGATATAGATTGCCTTATGGTAAAATAGTGTTAAGTTATTTATTAAAGTGTATGTACAATATTCAGATACTTATTTTGCATACTTTTTCTTCTTCTCCATATAGTAGACGGATTAAGAGAAAGCATATTAGCTTGTTGTACAAATCCTATACCTTGCATATAACAGTTAAGTGTTTCTTTTTCGCCTTTGTTAAGTTTTAGCTTTCTCATTATCTTATCGTATTTTGTATAATCGCCTTTGTATTCTTGCTCAAACTCTGTATAGGGTTCTTCGCTTTTATTCAAGTCTTCTATACTACCTGTATATCTCTTTAGTTTCCATTCCTCGTATAGTAAATGACAAAGGTGTTTATAACACAATCTCTTTATTGTAAATACTTTATTACTCTTTTTATCTAAACAAGTATCGTATATAGATTTACCCATATAGTCTAATAAGAATAATGCTGCACTTTGTGCTAAATCATAGCTATCTGTAAGAACATAACCGGGTATATCCTTGTAGTCTATATCTCTTGCGAGATTGGCATACATTCTATGCAGATATTTATGCTGACACATAAACTTTAACGATTGCAGAGCAAGTAATTCTCCCATACGCATAACATTGTCTGGAGAGATTATCTCCTCAAATACTTCATAACCTTTTCTGTTGTTTTTCATTTTCTTTACCTCCAAGTCTATTTGCCTTTCGGCAGGCAGAAAAGGAGCATAAGACGATTAATGAAAAACAACAATAAAGGTCAATATTCAAAAGTCAACGGGACAAAGAAAAATCCTTGCTTAATATCCAATATGCATTGAATACCAAACAAGGATATTTCGACCGTTTACTTTTGAGAGACTTATGCGACAATGCCAAACGAAAAGGCAAATACGGAGGTAGAGAAAACACAATATCTTAACAGACATTGCAATACAAATGAAAATAGCGAGAAGGCAAAAAGCGAAAGTATGCCCAAGCGGATTAGCGGGCAACTTCGCTTGCTTCTCGCTTTCATTTTAGCAAGTCAAAGAGTTATTCTGACGTGTGCTTGTCTGGCGGAGCGAAGCGACGCCACTTGTCTATGACAAGCACACGTCATGGTGCCAAAAATGATTAGGTCAATAAAATAATCTCTGAAGGGCGTACTTATTGACGCATTTAGAATTTTGTGTTATTATTGATATGGTAATATTTTATCGCTAAATTGCTAATATAGAGAAATTAGTTATATTCATTTTAATATATGTATGAATTATGGCATTTTAGGGTATATAAGCAAATTTGTTGCAAGATCAATACTAGTAATTCATTAATAGAACGTAATGTGAAACTTGTTAAAATGATAAATATAAGTATACTTATAAGGACGAAATGATGAATCAGGAATTGCAAAAGAAGATTGAAAGTGCTATGAATGAAACCTTTGTCGGTAACTATATTTTTACTGATGACGAAATTTCCGAAATGATAGAGGAATTGAGTCGATCGTTCAGCTATGTTTGTAATACATGGGGAGCAATTTTGAGTCCTATACAATATAATTTGACTTTTGTTGTCCTTGTAAATTTAACAAAGCAATGGAATTCTAATGAGGATACTTGGTTAGATTTTCTTTATAAAAAATTATTGGGAAGAAAATCTTTAGAAAACGAACCGATAGGAAAAGCATATAAAATAATAAAAGATGTTTACGAAAGTCTTACGGCAGGGAATAAGATTTTTTATTTCGAATGCTTTACAAAAAAATATTATGCAACTATAACAAGTCATGCTATGGCCTCCAAAGAAACATTTTTTTCATTTTTTGATATGTGTTGGAGAATATATTGCGATGACTTAAATCAAGAATATGTAAAAAATGATAGTGCTTTTACGTTGATTGCACAAAGTCTAAAAAATAAATTAAGCGGTATAATTGAAGAAAATGAAGACCTGAAAATCGGCAGTCATGCTTATGCATTAAGAGCGAGCATAACTGGTTTGATTAAAGACAGACCGGATATATTTATTTCGCTCATTGATGATACTATATGTTCCATAAATACGCTTTTTAACAGCGAACCGATAACAAAAGATACGTATCTGAACTTGTTAATTATTGAATGGTGGTCAATAAAAGAAGATTCTTTTGGTCAGGAAAGAAAATGCAGAAAGTTTGCTAAAGAAAAGATTATAACAGATTATGCGCAAATCAGGGCAAGATATATTATCGAGGATGGCGATGTTAAATTGCATATACCCTCGTTTAGATTGCTGTCAGAATTTATCTGTGAACCTATTGTCGAAATTCAATCTAACGGTATTTTAATATTTAGTCAAGATATGTATACTTCAGGTTCGGGAATACTGATGGGGACTAAACCGTTTGATATTTCATTGAAAGCATTGCATACCTTGGATCTAAACAATATAAACGTCAAAATAACACATAGCGGAAAAGTTTTATACGATTCTAAAGATACTTTAAAGCGTGATTTTATTTTGCTCAATGATAAAAAGGAAATCGTTGCACAAGATTGTCTTCCGGATAATTACTATCTTTACATAAACGATTTTAGAGAATTAACTCGCTATCCTGACGATATACAGCGCATTTCGAATAATATATTTAGTATAAAAGCAATAGAAGGAGAAGTATTACAAGGTAAAACAAAAACGGTATTTTTTATAAATGAAAAGACGAGTAGAGAATTATATTTGTTTGCTCGCGAAAGAAACGATATTTTATTCCGTCTTAATGGCGAGGATTATAAGATTATAGATGGCGACTTATATGTTGATATTATCGATTCAATTGAAACTAAAGCATTTGGAGTTCGCTATAATGATGCCTCTTTTAGATTAACCGATTTTGAAAGCGTAGAGTTAGAAGGGCATCATCGCTTTAATATTTCAAGTCTTCTTGATGTAGGAGAAGTACAACGCATATGTATTTTTAAATATAGTGATAATTCTGTTGTAGCGGCTCTGAATCTGGTTAAGTTTAACAATATTAAGATAGAATTTGACAAGCCGTATTATTACGGCAAAAATATTTACGGAACTGTAAAATTTCAAACGGATAAATACGATGGTTTCTTAGATTTTGATGCATCGCTAAATGAAATTTATATTCCCATAGCAGACGGAGAAGTGATTGTATATCCGCCAACCATAAGATGGAAAATTGACGACGAATTATGGAAATGCGTATCGCTGGATTCACCTGTTTGGTATAAAAAACATAACAACTCTTCTGTTTTGCAAATTCAAGTACCTAAAGAAATAATTTATACGGTAGGACTGGGAAATAATTTTTTAAACGAAACTGAAAAATCCTCGGAGTATAATTTGGGCAAATTATTATTTTCACTGAAAGAAACAGAAACGATAGAAGAATTGCCTTTATTTATTAAAATAAATAAGGAATTATTGTTGCTTGAATCTATAGTAATAAAGGAAAAATTTATTGATGATCCAATAAAGGTTAATAGTTTAGAAAAGAAAGTTTATTGGAATCCTGAATACTTTATCGGGGACGAAAAATCTAATTTTGAAATTAAATTGTATAGAGAAGATAAACTTTTAGTTAGTGTGAGTTGCGATAATTCTAAAAAAAGGATTTATTCATTAACGGTTGACGATGATTATTATGAATTGGAAGTAAATTATTTGCCAAAAGGATTTATTAAAAAAACAGTTTCGTGTTTGAGAAAGAAATGTGTATTTGGCAATGAAAAAAGTATACGCTTTAAGAATAAAATGCTTATATTACAACAAGCAAAACTATTAGACTCTGCCGAGGTGGAAAATATTCGTCCGTTATATATCAATAAATTAATGTATTTAGGAGAATATGAAGGGAGCGATGTGTATTCTGGAGAACTTTTCTTTACTAATTATAACACCGGATTAAGGACCAGTATAAAATTTATCAGGGACGAAAAAGGACAAAACGTGCAGATTAACCCATTACGAATTGAGTTAAGGACAAATAGGACGTGCTATATCGGATACGGACTGATAAAAGATGGTAACAATTTTGATTATGACAGCGAGTTTACATTAGACAATAATGGCAAAATTAGCGTGTCAATGAAAACTAACGGTAGAAAAAACAGAAGTATAGATTATTTTATAATGGAGGTAAAGAAGGATGTTTAATCCGGTAAAAGCATCAAAAAACATAAAGGAAGAATTTGTAAATTACATTCAAACATCTTTTTCTTTTGCAGATAAAACATTACGAGAACAATTCAATGGAGAACTAAATAATATTATTGCCAACGGTCCTTTTCTTGAAATAAACGATGTTTTTCAAAGTGGTAAGTCAATCAATCAATTGATAGACGAAGGAGTATTATCTCCATTATTCAGACAACTTGAAAATAAAAAAGAAATATCGTCAAGTAGGATAAAAAAAGAGTTGCCGCTGGATAGACCTCTATATCTACACCAAGAGAAAGCTATACGGTCTTTGGTCAAAGGTAATAATGCTATTGTATCTACCGGTACCGGAAGCGGAAAAACTAATTGTTTTTTAATTCCGGTAATCAACGAATTGTTAAGGGAACAGGAGAACGGAACCTTAAACGATGGCGTAAGAGCATTATTCATTTATCCTATGAATGCTTTAGCTAATGATCAAATAAAAAATATAAGAAAGATATTGATGGAATATCCGGATATAACTTTTGGCGTGTATAACGGAGCCACGGAAGAGGATGAGGAAAACGCACTTGCAGTTTATGAAGCTATGTTTGGGAAGGAAGATATTGAGAAATTAAGAACAAGGCTTCCTAATGAAAAACTCTCGCGTGCTGAAATGAAGAAAACTCCTCCTAACATTCTGTTTACGAATTATGCAATGTTAGAACACTTACTTTTCAGACCGAAGGATGATGTTTTATTTACTAATTCCGATTTTAAATTTATTGTTTTGGACGAAGCGCACGTATACGCCGGAGCAACAGGAATAGAAACGGCTATATTGTTGCGCCGACTAAAAGCAAGAATATCTTCTTCTTGCGAAACAAGGTTTATTTTGACTAGTGCTACTTTAGGGACCGATACCAACTCGGATGACGATATAATTAAATTTGCAAATAATCTTTGCGGGGTTGATTTTTCTAAAGATAATATTATTCGCGGCGCAAGAGAAAAATTTATTCCCTCAAAGGATAAAAAAGACTATCCATGCGAATTGATAAAAGAGCTGGCAAACGAAGAAAATTTAGTAACGTCCGTATTGTCGAAGTATGGTATTGTTTATGATGTTAGTAAGTCAGAAACCGAATTATTATATGACTTTATTTTAAGCACTAATTTATATCAAAGGTTGAGAAGTATTGACGGAAGAGTAATTTCACTTGAGCATATAAAACAAAAACTTTTGGCTGATATGGATACCACCATTGCGTTCGTATCCATCTGTACACGTGCGCAAAAAAACGGTAAAGCTCTTATTGATGCAAGATACCATTTCTTTATACGAAGTCTAGAAGGTTGTTTTGTCGCATTGAATAACGATAAAAAATTGTTTTTAACAAGGCAAAAAACTTATTTTGAAAAAGGTTCTGAATATGCTGTATTTGAAGTTGCGCTGTGCGGAGAATGCGGTAAGTATGCGATTATAGGCAAAATTGAGGATAATCAGCTAAAACAAGCGAATACGTTTGATGATAAAATAGAGTATTTTTTTCTTGCATCTGAAGAAAACAACGATATAGAGGATGAAACAGTTCAAACTGAAGATAACGATAAAAATTCTAAAGCGGAAAGATTTTTTCTATGTAAGAGATGCGGGGCGATAATTCCAAAAGAAAGAATTAAAAACGTTCCGTGCGATTGCGGTGTAGATAAGTATATTGAAGTGATAAAGGCGCCCTTATCGGGTGCGGAGGCAAAATGCGGCAATTGTCATATTGGAACATATAAACGGTTTTATTTAGGAAACGATGCGGCAACTGGCGTATTAGCTACATCTCTATATGAAGAATTGCCGGAAATATCTTTTGAAGATGATACTTTACAAGAAACAAAATCTAATTTTTTGTTAAAAATAGCAAAAGAAGGGAAAAAGAAATCTAAAAAAACAAGCAGACAGTTTTTAGCGTTTTCGGATAGCCGACAAGAAGCGGCTAAATTTGCCTGTTATTTAGGTAAAAGCTATCAAGAATTTTTGAGACGTCGCGGAATATATCAAATCATTAAACAAAATAAAAACAATATAGTTAACGATGTTTTTACTATTTCAGATTTTGTTACTAAATTAACCTCTTTCTTTTCTAACCGAAGAACGTTTGCCGAGAATAATAAAGACAACAGTAACTTAACTACTGTGAGCAATGAAAACGCTTGGGTAGCTATGTTGAATGAGTTAGCTCGTTTTAATTCGGCAACGTCAATGACTAGGCTAGGGATACTGCAATTTCATTATTTGGGTAACACAGAAGAACTCGTTGAAGGCATTGCACAACAGTACAATGTCGATAAGGATTCTGTGGCAAATCTTCTTGATTTACTTGTGTTTGAAATTGTTAAAAATGGTGCCGTTTTAACAAATAGCGATACTGATATTAACGACAATGATAGAGAATATATCTTCTATACTCCTTCTCAAAAATTTGTTGCTAAAATTCAGAATCCTGACAAAAAGAAGTCTACTGTTTTCGAGTGGTCACCTAAACATTTAAGGGGTCAAGAGGACAGGTTTGTTAAAACTAATAGGCTTTACTATGTAAAACAATTTTTGAAAGTGGATGATAATACGGCGGCAGAATTTTTAAATTTATATTTTGATTATTTGGTAGAGAATGATGAATATCCGTTGTTAGATGTAAACAAAGATAAAACGTATGCTCTTCCTGCAAAATATTTTCAAGTAAAGATTACGGGCGATAAAACAGTCAAATGGTATCAGTGCCGCAAATGCGGCAGAGTATCGCAATTCAATATGAACGGACATTGCGTAACACCGAGATGTGGTGGAGAAACTTTTGAAGTTAATTGCGACTATCTAAATAGTGGAAACCATTTTGCGCAGTTGTATTTTAGCGATAGAATGTCACCGTTATTCATTAAAGAGCATACCGCACAATTGAGCAAAAAAGAAAGTCTTGCGTATCAAGAACAATTTATCAAGAAGGAAATAAATGCGCTTTCATGTTCTACAACATTTGAAATGGGTGTTGATGTGGGCGATTTGGAAACAGTATTTTTAAGAGACGTTCCGCCACTTCCTTCTAATTACGCACAAAGAGCCGGTCGTGCAGGCAGAAGTGTAAACGCAGCTGCTTATGCCTTAACTTTTGCAAAATTGAGTTCGCACGATCTGACATTTTTTAAAGAGCCTGAAAAAATGATTAGCGGTACAATTCTTCCTCCGCTTTTTAAGGTGGATAATGAAAAAATAGTAAAACGTCATATTTACGCAGTTGCATTGAGTATGTTTTTTGCAAGTAATGCTGAATTGTATAATCACAATCAAGCAGATAAGTTTATTAACGAAAAAGGATATTTAATATTCATAGATTGGTTGAATACCAAACCTGAACGATTAAAGGATATGTTAATTCATTCCATTCCCGATATTGACAATTTGCATAATCGTCTTGGAATACAGAACTTCGGTTGGTTAGAAGATTTCATCGGACAGGGTGGCACTTTTACATCTTTGATTCGTGAATATGAAGGCAATTTGGATCAATTTGATAAACTTATAAAACAGTACAGAAGGGAAAAAGAAGATACTCTTGCAGCTAAATGTGTAAGGAGAAAAGAATTCTATATGAAGAATAAGCTGATTGATTTCTTGGCCAGAGGCAATATTTTGCCTCGCTACGGCTTTCCGGTTGATACTGTCGAACTCGAACAAAATACTACTGCAGCTAATATAGATAGCTTAAGACTTTCAAGAGATTTGCAAGTGGCTATCGCAGAATACGCTCCTTCGTCTGAAGTGGTTGCGGACGGCAGACTTTATACAAGCAGATACATAAAAAAGAGTAACATAGGAACAAAAAAAGATTGGCATACAGGATATATCGGAGTATGTCCTAATAAAGAGTGCGAAGCAGTCAATTTCAGCGAAACGCCTATTTCGCAAGAAGGTTTTGCTTGTTCGTCATGCGGACAAATTATGTATAAGTACGATTTTGCTGAAAGCATCGAACCTCGCTCTGGTTTTGTTACAGAAAGAATTGCTAAAGAAGTCCCGTTATCTAAACAAGAGAAAAATTACAAATCAGAAGACTGCTATATAGGTAACAAAGAGGCAAAAACAATAGACAAGTTTAAGTTTAGATTTAATGGAATAGAGGTTTTAGTTGAATCCACCACCAATGACTCTTTGCTAGTAAAATCATCTAATTCTTTTTATGTTTGTCCTACTTGTGGATTTGCTTATGCAAGTGATGAAACTATCAGCGGTGATAAAGAAGCTAATAAAAAGATAAAGAATGGCGCACATACTATAAATACTATTGGTAAACACGAAAGTCTGTTCAGTCAAAGTCTATGTAGCTGCCAAGAACTTAAAAAATATACTTTACATCATGTTTTTAATACTGATGTGGCAAAGATTAGTTTTAATTGCGATACCTCGGATTACGATACAATGGTTTCGACAATGTATGCTATTTTATATGCTATGGTAGATAAGTTAAATATTGAAAGAAGAGATATTAAAGCGTGCTTATCACGAAAGGTATATGAAAATAAGTTAAGCCACTCTATAATAATTTACGATTCCGTTCCGGGTGGTGCAGGACATTCGAGACGATTGGTTACAAGTGACGGCAAGATGCTGTATAATATTTTTCAAGCAGCATTAAAAAGAGTCAATTCTTGTCAATGTAAACCGTCATGTTACAGTTGTTTAAGAAGTTATGATAATCAAAAGATACATGATAACCTTGACAGACAAAAAGCTGCAGTTTTTTTACAAAAATTTATAGGAGAAGTTGAGGCTTTGCGTAATGATAAATTATAGTATCAAAAAGAATTAGGCAAAGCCCATGTCGTTTGTTGATTTTAATCATAATCAATAAATATTAGTAAAGTCATATGGTGAATTTGACCATACGATTTTTAATTTATATAAATTAAAAACAATATGAAAATATTCCCAAAGATATTGCAAAAACCTTATGTTTATTATAATATTATATATATAAATCATAAGGAAATGACTATGAATAATACAGTTTTGAGATTATTGCAGATTTTTGAAGAAGAAACAGACGATGAGCATATGCTTACCAAAGCAGAGATTTTACAAATTTTAGCAAGCGAAGGGTTTGATTCAATCAATGAAAAACAATTTTATCGCAAGATTCAAGAACTTATAGACAATGGATATAATATTGAAACAAAAAAAGGTAAAAGCACTTATTATTTTATGCGCAAATCGAGATTGAATAAAGAAGAGTGGATATATTTATTGACTATGATTTTATCCAACAAGGATTTGTCAAAAAAAGAAACAAAACATATGATAGATGCCCTTGAAAATATGTCAATATGCTATAAAAGTATAGAATATGCAAAAAAATACAAAGAAAAAATTAATTGCGAAAAATCTAAAATTAATCAACTCAGCAATTTCAGAGTATTCTTAAAAGCAATGGATGAAAATAAATTGTTTAAGTGTAAGCAATTTAAGAAAATAGGAAACGAATATGAATTTTCTGATATAAAGATATTACAAGCGATTGATTATTATATGAAGGATAATCAATTAATATTAATAGTTATGGAAGATAAACAAAGGAAAGAATATTACTTAAATACTATGATTGATTTTGAGATAATTTAAAAAAATTAGCACACTCCCGTTTTTGACATAGTATAGCAATGAAAGAGCATGTATAATAAAGGCACAAAAGATTTAACGACAAGGAGATTTAATATGAAAACAACAACAATTAAAGAATTAGCACAAATGGTAGCAAAAAAGGTCGGTTTGGATTATGTACCAAACACAATTCAAGAATTTGGAGATTTTATCAGAGACATATATCCGCAATTTAATTTAAATTATGAAAGTTTAGACGATCTTTTATATTACACACAAAATGCTAATGTATCTGATATAAATATTACAATGCCAACAGATGTATTGAAGTTGCATTTTGATGAAGTAAACAAAGCTATTGGCATTTCAGAGAGTAGTTGTGTTGATTATTTTGACAATTATAATGGTGAGGTTTATGAAGAATATGACAATGTGAAAAGTGAAAATGTAGGTATCAATATTGTGGAAGATAATGGATATTCTGTTAAGCAAATTCTAGAAAATTGTCACGAATTGTGTAAAAAGTACAATTGCGCAATAAAGATAGAAGTAGGTAGCTCTGCATACAAAAATGGTTATTGTGAGTTTAATTTGATATGGAATGTAGACACAGACGGTATTTATGGACAAGATTTGTATTTTTCAATCATTGATGATAATGGTGCTGATTTGATGGGCGGATTGTATTGGTTGGTTGAGATGTTTAGAGAAGATACTGTTGAAGATTTTGAGACGTTTGGAATCAAATTAAGTTATGAGGAAAAATAACTATAAGGAAACAATTATGAAAATGAATATCCAAGAAAACGGACAAAATTTAATATTAGAATACAAATACGGCAAGAAAGACGTATTTAGTAGTTATGAGCAAAGCAAAGAGCTAATAAAAAAATATCCTATATTGATAAAAATATTGCCCCACAAATACATGGACAAAGAAATGATAATGACATTTGTGAAGGCCAATAAAGAATGGATTGATCAATATAATAGCTTGGAAGAAAGCAGTGAAAAAAGATTGACTGAGTTGGCAGAAAAAAATATCATAGCATTGGAAAGAAAAGATATTTACAACCATATCAAAATGAATGCATTGATAAGAGAAAGAGTCGATTTTGGCGAATGTATGAAAGATGAAGATGTCTTGTTGGCATTAGATGATATGGAAGGTGAAAGATGGAATATATTATATTCTGATTATTATGAACTTACACCCAATAATTATGATGAAAAAATTTGGGAAAAGGTTGTGAAGAAATCTCCAAGAATGGCGACAAGATTATATAGCTTTTGGTGTGACAATATCGGAAACGATAAGAAATTGATAGAACATATCAAAGTTAAATATAAACTTTTCAACAATCCTAAAAACAGTGAATTGGCATTATACAAATGTTTTGACATTGTCAAACAAGAAGAAGCAATAGCCTATATATACTTAGCTTTTAGTGTCAATGAGGGTTTGGGAATTGTAGATGCAGATCATGAAAATATATCGAAAGAAATTTTTAAAAAGTTTGATGACAATACAAAGAAATTTTTGATACACAATTTTTATTACAATCTTCGTTTTATGAGCAAGGAAGATATTGATGCTGAACTTGCTGTGACAGTTAAAGAAAATTGTGATATAGCAGGAGATTTGTTGTCAGATGAATATGTGTTGAAATATGACTTGGAAAAAAGCATTAATGAAGAAGAAATGCAAAAGAAATGCAGAGATTGTCAAAAATGCTTGTTTGCAAAATGCAAATTGGTATAATGCAACATGATTGAAGAATTAGAGAAAGCAAAAAGAATAGCTTTAGAGATAATGTCATTGACAAGAAGCTATTTAGCGACAAAATTCAAATTTATGAGTAATATTATAAGCAGATTTGATTTGAAAGTCGGTTATTTGTTTAGTGTCGATGGCATTATGGTTAGCTACAACCCAATTGAGGTGTTAAAAAGATATAATATAGAAAAATCGCAAATTGCAAGAGCATACATGCATATGGTTTTGCATTGTTTGTTTCATCACAATTTTGAATTAATTCAATTAGATCCAAAAATTTGGGATATAGCTTGTGATATAGCTGTGGAAAATATAATAAATGAACTCAATGAGGATTGTTTTAAGACAAGCAAAGTTATCTATCAGCAAGAAATTGTCAGCAAGATCATATCAAATACAAAGATAATGACCGCAGAAAAAATATATAATCATCTCAAAAATAATATAAAAACTGAATCAGAGATTGAAAAATTGAGAGATTTATTTAAAGTCGATGACCATGAAAAATGGTATAATATTTTGTCTAAAAATAGTCAAGACGATTTAGAAAAGGACAGTCAAGATATTCATAACAGCAATGGACATAATGCTAATAATACTGATAATCAAAATAATTCTGAACATCAAAATAATAATATAAACGAATCTATTGCAAGAGAAAAACTTGCACAAAGATGGAAAGAATTGGCTCAGAGTGTGTTGACGGATTTGGAAACTTTTTCAAAGGAAAGGGGAGATCAATCAGGATCATTTATGCAAAGCCTAAAAGCTGTCACTAGAGAAAAATATAATTATGAAGAGTTTCTCAAAAAATTTGCCGTGATCAATGAAGCCATGAAAGTCAATGCTGATGAGTTTGACTATATATTTTATACTTATGGTTTGCAACTATATGAGAAAATGCCATTGATTGAGCCATTAGAATACAAAGATATTAAGCAAATTAAAGAGTTTGTCGTAGCAATAGACACTTCAGCATCAGTTCAAGGTGATTTGGTACAAAAATTTTTGCAAAAAACTTACAATATTCTCAAGCAAGAAGAGAGTTTTGCACAAAAAATCAATTTGCACATAATACAATGCGATACAAGAATTCAACAAGACAAAAAAATTGCATCACAAGAAGAATTTGACGAGTATATAAATAGTATGAAACTGTTTGGGTTCGAAGGTACAGATTTTACGCCAGTATTTAACTATGTAGATGAATTGATCACAAACAAGGAATTTATAAATCTAAAAGGTTTGATATATTTTACAGACGGAGATGGGGTGTATCCAACCAAGCCTACAAGCTACAACACAGCATTTGTATTTATTGATGACAATTACAACGATAGAGAAGTTCCCCCATGGGCAACAAAACTAATTTTGCAATCTAAAGAAATATAAAACAAAACATATATTGAAAAAGGAGAAAATTATGGATACTAAAGACTTTTTAATAATAAATAATAAATTAGTTGCTTTTTATGGAAACGCAACAGATATAGTAATTCCAAGTAGTGTGACAAGCATAGGCGATAGCGTATTCGAAGGGTGTAGCAACTTGCAAAGTGTAGTGATCCCAAATAGTGTGACAAACATTGGCGATAGTGCATTCGATGGTTGCAGCAACTTGCGAAGTATAGTGATCCCAAATAGTGTGACAAGTATAGGAAGCGATGCTTTTAGTCTTTGTATCAATCTGCAAAAAATATATTACGAGGGTACAATGGATCAATGGTGCAATATTGACTTTAGCAACTTTTGCAGCAATCCAATGAAATATGCGAATGAAGTATACATCAACGGAGAAAAGATGGGGGAAAAGTTGATTATACCAGAAACCGTAAAAATGATAGGCCAATATACTTTTTATCATAATAGAATAATCAAATCGGTTACAATTTTAAGCAGTGTAACAAGTATAGGAAGCGAGGCTTTTAGTTTCTGCACAAATCTACAAGAAATATATTATGAAGGCACATTAGCACAATGGTGCAATATTGACTTTGGTTGGAGTGGTGGCAATCCGATGGAATATGCAATGAAAGTATATATCAACGGACAAGAGCTAGGAGAAGAATTGATTATACCGGCAGGAATAAAAGAGATAAAGGAAAATGCATTTTATGGAAATAAGATAATAAAATCAATTACTATCCCAAGCGATGTAACAAGCATAGGAGTTCATGCATTTAAGGAATGTAGCAATTTGCAAAGTATAGTGATACCAAGCAGTGTGATAAGTATAGGATGTGGTGTATTTGAGAAATGTAGCGACTTACAAGAATTCCACTACGAAGGCACATTGGAACAATGGTGTAATATTGAATTTGATGTGTTTGATAGTAATCCAATGAAATATGCAAAGAAAGTATATATCAATGGACAAGAGCTAGGAGAAGAATTAATTATACCGGCAGAAATAAAAGAGATTAAGATATGCGCATTTGCTGGAAATAAAAGAATAAAATCGGTAACTATTCCAAGCGGTGTAACAAGTATAGAATATGGTGCATTTGAAGGTTGTAACAACTTGCAGAGTGTAGTGATTCCGAATAGTGTGACAAGCATTGGCGATAGTGCATTCGACGGTTGCAGCAACTTGCAAAGTGTAGTGATTCCGAATAGTGTGAAAAGCATTGGCGATAGTGCATTCGACGGTTGTAGCAACTTGCAGAGTATAGTGATCCCAAATAGTGTGAAAAAGATAGGATACAGAGCATTTGATAAGTGTGATAATATAGAAAGTATCATTATTCCATGGGATAAAAATATAAAAAGTAAAGGTTTGTTTGGCAGTGAATTCTCAACAAACAAATTAAAATGTGTAACGATTTTAGGGAAATCTGAAATGGAATTGCCTCAGTTATACACGGGTCAGGCAAAGATAATTATGCCGGATATGTCAATAAAAATGTTGAATTTTGCTAATAAGCCTATGGCTTGTGTAGGATTTGCGCAAGAAGTATTTAGCGGCAAAAAATACGATAATGATATATATAAAGAAAATTGTGATTATATTCAATCCCAAAGAAAAAAAATATATGATACGGCACTGCAAAATGTAGAATTGTTGCGACTTATGTCCAAAGAAAAAATGATAGACAAGAATATGATAAATTATTTGATTGACAAAGCAACAAATAATAAACAAATTGAAGCAGTAGCAATATTGTTGGAGTATCAAAATAATAATACTATTATAACACTAAAAGACAAAGAAAAAGAATTTAACAAGCAAATGAAGATGCTTGATACTGAAAAACTATTGTTAGCTGAGAAATATAAGAAAGCATGGACTTTCGAAAAAGTAAAAGATGGTATTCAAATCAACGGATATAAAGGTTTTGATAGCGAAATAACTGTTCCTGACATGATTAATAACAACAATGTTGTATCAATAGGAGAATATGCCTTTAGCCCTAATGCTCAAAGATTGCAATCTGATGTAAAAGAAATAAGAGAAGGAATCAAATCAATAATTATACCTAATACTGTGAGAAGCATAGGAGATTGGGTGTTTTATGGTTGTAGCAATTTGCAAAAGATAGTAATACCAAGCAGTGTGACAAGTATGGGAAATTGTCTATTCAGACAGTGTAACAACTTGCAAGAAATGCACTATGAAGGCACTTTAGAACAATGGTGTAATATTGACTTTTGTGAGTATGAGGGCAATCCAACAGAATATGCGAAGGAAATATATATAAATGGACAAAAGATTGACGAAGAATTGATTATACCTGAAGGAGTAAAAGAGATTAAGAAAAAAGCGTTTAGCGGCAATAAAACAATAAAATCAGTTACTATACCGAGCAGTGTAATAAGCATAGGAGTTGGTGCGTTTGAGGAATGTAGCAATTTACAAGAAATCCACTACGAAGGCACATTAGCGCAATGGTGCAATATTGACTTTGGTTGGAGTGGTGGCAATCCGATGGAATATGCAATGAAAGTATATATCAACGGACAAGAGCTAGGAGAAGAATTGATTATACCGGCAGGAATAAAAGAGATAAAGGGAAATGCATTTTATGGAAATAAGATAATAAAATCAATTACTATCCCAAGCGATGTAACAAGCATAGGGGTTGATGCATTTAAGGAATGTAGCAATTTGCAAGAAATCCACTATGAAGGCACATTAGCGCAATGGTGCAATATTGACTTTGGTTCGAGTGGTGGGAATCCAATGAAATATGCAAAGAAAGTATATATCAACGGACAAGAGCTAGGAGAAGAATTGATTATACCGGCAGGAATAAAAGAGATAAAGGAAAATGCATTTTATGGAAATAAAATAATAAAATCGGTTACTATCCCAAGTGGAGTAATAAGCCTAGGATATGGTGCATTTGAGGAATGTAGTAATGTGAAAAAAATAGAAATATCAAATAGTGTAACAAGAATAGCAAGGAGTGCATTTGAAAAATGTATTAACTTGCAAAGCATAGTAATATCAAGCAGTGTGGCAAGTATAGGAGATTTGGCATTTGATAATTGCATTAACTTGCAAGAGATTCACTACGAAGGCACATTGGAGCAATGGTGTAATATTGATTTTTATAGTTATCATAGCAATCCGATGGAATATGCGAAGGAAGTATATATTAATGGACAAAAAATAGGGGAAGAATTGATTGTGCCGGATGGAGTAATAGAGATTAAGAAAAGAGCATTTTATGGCAATAAATCAATAAAATCTATTACTATTCCAAGCAGTGTTACTAGCATAGGCAAGGATATATTTTATGGTTGCGAAAATTTGGAAACTATACAATTGCCATGGGTGGAAAAATTTAAAGAAATAGGATTGTCTAACGAAGATAATCAATTAGCTAAATTAGAATATTTAACAATTTTAGGAAAAACAAAAAGAGAATTGCCTCAGTTATATACAGGTAATGCAAAGATAATCTTGCCGAATATGTCAATTAAAAAGTTGAATGCTGCCAATAGAACTATGGCATGTATAGGATTTGCGCAAGAAGTGTTGAGTGGAAGGCAATATGATAATGATATATATAAAGAAAATTGTGATTATATTCTATCTCAAATAAAAACATTGAGTAAAGTAGCGTTGCAAAATATAGAGTTGTTACAATTTATGTTTAAAGAAAATATGTTGGGAAAACAAGATATTGAACAGTTAAAGAAGAAAGTGTCAAAATACAATTCAAAAGCACTTAAGTTATTATATCAATGATAAATGAAACAGGCGACGCAAGGATATATTTAGAGAAGAAATTAAGAACTGAAAAATTGTCGGAATAACATGGTACATGCTTTGATTAAACAACAGATAATAAGTAAAGATTTAAAAGAAGAAGGGATAGAAGTATGAATATCAAGGAAGCAAAAATACAAATAAAAAATGCAATAAAAGCGTATTTTAGCAAAGATGAATACGGGGATTATATTATTCCTATTGAAAAGCAAAGACCTGTCTTTTTGATGGGCCCTCCGGGTATTGGTAAGACGGCAATTATCGAACAAATTGCCCAAGAATTAGATGTTGCTGTATTGTCTTATTCAATGACACATCACACAAGACAAAGTGCACTCGGCTTACCAATTATAAACAAAAAGATTTATGGTGGCAAAGAATATGAGATATCAGAATATACTATGTCAGAAATTATTGCATCAGTATATGATATGATCGAGCAAAGTGGAAAAAAAGAAGGTATTTTGTTTTTGGATGAAATAAATTGTGTTTCAGAAACGCTTGCTCCGATTATGTTGCAATTTTTACAATACAAAATTTTTGGCAGACATCAAGTTCCCAAAGGTTGGATAGTCGTGACAGCCGGTAATCCACCTCAATACAACAATTCTGTCAGAGAATTTGATATTGTAACTTGGGACAGATTAAAAAGAATTGATATCGAACCAGACTTTGAATGTTGGAAAGAATATGCCTACAGTACAGCTATTCACCCTGCAATCATTACATACCTTGATATAAAAAGAGACAAATTCTATATCATAAAATCAAGTGCTGACGGCAAACAATTTGTTACGGCAAGAGGCTGGGATGATTTGAGTAAAATGATTATGCTCTATGAAAAAAATCATATCAAGATAGATCTCAATTTGATTTCTCAATATATCCAAGAACCTCAAACTGCTAAAGATTTTTTAGTGTATTATGATTTATTTAATAAGTATAAAAGTGACTATCAAATTGATATGATTTTATCAGGCAAAGTTGATGAAATCATTAAGAAAAGAGCAAAAGAAAGTGATTTTGATGAGAGAGTTGCACTAATGGGCATTATTGTTGATGCCATCAATGAAAAACTCAAAGAGGCAACAATATATGATGAGCTTTTGTTGAAGTTTTTTGATGTTTTCAAAAAGTTTAGGATGTCAACAGTCGATAAAAAAATCAACGTATATGAAGATTTTGTTAAAATTGTTCAACAAGAACGAGATAAAGAGGAAAGACAAAAACTAGCCGGTAGCATATCTGCACTTGATCTTTATATAAACAAGAAATGTTTTGCTTTTCTAGACACTGTTGCCCAAGAAATAAATTGGCAAGATAGCAATCAAGCGTTTGTTGAGATGAAAAGTAAGTATGAAGAGTTGTTGAAAAGGCAAAAAGAACTTGTTAAAAATGCAGATAAAGAACTCGGCAATGTATTTGATTTTTGCCAAGAAGTCTTTGGTATAGGTAATGAAATGCTTATTCTTGTTACTGAACTGACAATGACTCCGACATCAGCCAAATTTATATCAAATCATGGCTCAAAAGCCTATTTTGAAAATAATAAGCAATTGCTATTTTTTGAAAGAAGAGCAAATATTATTAACGAGTTAAAAAGTTTAGATTTGAATCAACTAGAAAATTTTGAAGACTTTAACTAATTCGTGCAATACTGTAAATATATAATATAAAACTTTGCAGAAAAGCTCGAAACGACTTGTCTGCTCCATATAAAATAAAAACGCTAGTCAAACACTCGGTTCAACTTGCGTTGGTAGTGGTGTACCAAACAAAAATATGAACTTCTTAAATTTGAGGTTCGTATTTTTTATTGTCATAAAATAAAAGGACTTGGCGTTTTATAAGCAGAAATTTACTTTTGCAGAATATTTTGATAATAGTAAATAAGTATAGTAAAGCGTGTGTAAAAGGTTGTCAAGGCAAAGAGGTATATTTTTTGAAAGGTAAGCTGTAATAGTTATTTTAATAAGATTATTTACAAATAAAACAGATTGTATTATAATTTATGTATCAAAGTTAAGGGAGATAAAAATGAAAAAGCCTTCTTGTGACGTAAAAGGATTTAAAAATAAACTAAAATGGTATTTCAGCGGATATTCACACGAAATTATTGTCTCTAATGAAGATATAGAAGAATCTTATTGCTATTACATTATTGAAAACATTATTACTAATTTGAGAGACAGAAAATATGAACATTTGGTGGCAAAAGTAGAAAATAATATTTATTTTAATTTTGTTCAAACCGCTAAATACGGGAAAAAATTCCGACTTGAATATTCGGTAAACGATGGTGACTTCAACAGGCATATTTATATGTTGGACGAATTGACAGAAAGAGAATGCATAGATTTGTTTTATAAACTTTTGCTAATGCAAGAACTTAACGACTTGCCGGGTAAAGATATTACTAAAGAAGTTTTGGGATGAAATTTCGTTATAAGAATAAAAAGAAATAAATTTTATGCGTATTATTGAATGAATAACAATGCTGTGAGATTTTAATTGCTTAATATTTGCAGGTATAGTTCAATGGTAGAATACGGGCTTCCCAAGCCTGGGGTGCGGGTCCGATTCCCGTTACCTGCTCCAAACGGACGTGCGAATTTATTATTCGCACGTCCGCTTTTTTGTATACTATGGATTCTTTAACGGCGTTTAATATTAATGATGTGGATTTGTGTCTCAATGGTTATGTTTCAGATTTATACTAAAGGTTATTTATTGGTTAATATTCTATATTGAAATAAGGATTTTTGCGTGCTATAATTTAGATATATGAAAAAAGATAAGTTGAAATCGGGTTTCATGAAAATGCTCAAAGAAATCTTTGTCGACAAGTATAATTGTATTGCTTGCGACACGGAACTTTGCGAGCCGACGCGTTACGGATTGTGCGACAAATGTTACGGCAAGCTTGAATTCACGGGGGATAATATCTGTAAAAAGTGCGGACGTATTCAGAATAACGAAGCGGATTTTTGTCTCACTTGTCAGGAACATGCGAGGGAATTCGACTTTTCAAGGTCGTGCGTGGTTTACAACGATATAGCAAAGGACATAGTAAGAGGAATTAAATTCGGACATAAAAAGTACTTTGGCAAATATCTTGCCGCATATATTACTGACAGATACGACAAAGATTTTTCTTCTGTCTCGATAGACTGCATAATTCCCGTGCCTCTTACTCGCAAACGACGAAAAGAAAGGGGATATAATCAGTCTGAAGTTATAGCAAAACACCTTGCCGAGGAGCGGGGAATACCTATGGACGCATCATTAGTCGTAAAGATTAAAGATAATAAAGAGCAAGCCAAACTTACGGGCAAAGAAAGAGAGCAGAATGTGCTTGGAGTTTACGAAGTATCACGCAAGGACGATGTAAAGGGCAAGACGTTTTTGATAATCGACGACGTAATGACCACAGGAAGTACGTTGAGTGAGATAGCGGGCGTACTCAAAAAGGCAAAGGCAAAAGAAGTTTTCGGACTCACGTTTGCTTCTACGAGATATAAATTGCAAGGTGAAAATCTTGTGCTTGAGGAGGAATATTATGAAGACCAGATGGTATAAGGATGCCGTTATATATCAAATTTACCCCAGAAGTTTTTGTGACGGCAACGGGGACGGTATAGGCGATATCAGAGGCATTGTCTCAAAACTCGATTATATTAAAAGTCTCGGAGTAGACGCAGTATGGCTTTCGCCCGTCTATAAGTCGCCCAATGACGACAACGGTTATGATATAAGCGATTACAGAGATATAATGGACGAATTCGGGACTCTCGACGATTGGAAAGAGATGGTCAAGGGTATGCACGAGCGAGGTATTAAACTCATAATGGATTTGGTCGTAAACCATACTAGCGACGAGCATAAGTGGTTTATTGAGAGCCGCAAAAACAACAGCGAATACAGAGATTACTATATCTGGCAGAAGGGCAGAGGCAAAAACGGCAAAAAGCCTCCCAACAACTGGAAGTCCAGTTTTGTAGGTCCTGCTTGGGAATACGACAAAGAGAGCGGAGAGTGGTATTTACATCTCTTCTCCAAGAAGCAACCCGATCTCAATTGGGATAATCCCAAAGTAAGACAAGAAGTAGCCGACATATGCAATTATTGGTTCGATTTGGGTGTGGACGGTTTCAGATGTGACGTAATCACTTATATATCCAAAAAAGAAGGCTATCCAAACGGATCGGCGTCTTATACGGTAGGACCGCACTATCACGAATACATACACGAACTCAACGAAAGAAGTTTTTCAAAATACGATTCAATGACGGTAGGAGAAGCTATAGGCATTACGCCCGATAATGCTACCGAAAGCATAGACGAAAGCGTAGGCGAGATGGATACGGTATTTTCGTTTGATCATATGCAAATAGATTATAAATACGGATTTTTGCCTGCAAAATTCAATCTCGTAAAATATAAGAATATTCTTGCACGCTGGCAGAGCTTGCCCAAGACATGTCAGCCTACGATTTATTTGGAAAATCACGATCAACCCAGATGCTTGCCGAGATTTGTCGGAGATTACAAGGACAAGAGAGAAAAGGCAGGAATGTCTCTGGCTACTGCAATGATGTTCTTAAGAGCTACGCCTTACATCTATCAGGGACAGGAAATCGGAATGACGAATTGTCATTTTGAAGAGGAAGAATTCAAAGACATAGCAAGCTTGAGAGTATTCGAACTTGTAAAAAAGATTTGTCCTATTCTCATGCCGTATGTAAAAAAGGTAATGAACAGACGGGCGAGAGATCATGCCCGTACGCCGATGCAGTGGTCGGCAGATAAGTATGCAGGTTTTTCAACAGCCGAGCCTTGGATGAAAGTCAACCCCAATTATAAGGAAATCAACGTCGAAGACAGCGAAAAACGTGAGGACAGTTTGCTCAATTATTATCGCAAAGCAATACGTTACAGAAAGGGCAACGAAGTCATTATAAAAGGCGGATTTGAACTCGTATATCCCGAGGATAAGAGGATTTTCGCCTATATGAGGGAATACAACGGCAAAAAGATTCTTGTCATTGCAAACTATAAAAATAAGACTGTAAAGTTCAGAGTGCCCGAAAAACTTTTGTACACTGATTGCAAATTGGTATTGTCAAATTATGCCGATGCGCCCCAAAAGCTTGACAATATGACTTTGAGAGAATACGAAGCTTTGGTTTACGAGCTTGATTGACGACAATAATACAGCTATATCTTATTAAGGAAAAAGCGAGACATGTTGTCTCGCTTTTTGCATAGGAGATCATTACAATGTTTGCATATTATCTTTGCGATAAATAAAAACTCCACGACTAAAACAGTATTCGAATACAGATCGCTTTATAAAAAGTTTTTAATTGTAGGGTGCGGTTTAGGATGAATTTATTTTGCTGCTTTTGAGAGTATGCGTTTTTGTACGGTTTTGACAAGTATATCTATCAATACGAACAGTACTGCTATCAGTGCGGCAAGTAAAGTACATAAGAGTGCGATTTTGCCTATTGAGAGAGGCAGTTTGCTGCATATGATTATAATATGACCGCATAAAGTCGTGGATGCGCAAATCATTATAAATCTGTATTTGAGCTTATTGAAATAAGTTTTGTCCGCATCGGCCATATAAAAATTTCTGGGTTTCAGCAAAAAGCCTATTGCAAACAGAATTACGGTTATTGTTTCAAAAATAAAGATCAATATAAACAGTGTATAGGTAAAAGCAATTGCGCAAAAATACGTACCGAAAGAAGACAATATAAATATAAATGAGATTACGGCATATGTGAGTTGTATTTTATTGCATGTCAAAACATTTGATTGAGACGATATATGTTGTCCGTTCCCGACAGATTCGTTATCGCACGGATTAAGTCGTTCATATATCATTTTGCCTGCAATTATTATGCCGCCCGCAAGCACAGGCGCAGAAATGATTATAGCTCTGTTTAACTGTGAAAAACATACAAGGAATGCGCTTATTGCAAATACGGACAGTGCAAAATTGAATTTTTCTTTGTCTAACAGCTGTAAGAGAATTGTTTGTTCTTTTATTTTGAAAGTTGAAGGACACAGGCATATACCTATGACATAAGCCGCAAGGATTACGGGAACGAATGTTATAAATGTTATATCGGAAAACATTAAAAACAGAGCGGATACTATTGACATAAAAACGATTACAAACAATAATACCCCGTAAGCTGTTTTTATTTTCAACGATTTGCTTTTTATTTCGACTGAATTATCGGATAAGGACTCTTTTGCAGGGGACTCGTCAGAAATATTTTTTATTCCCTTGTCGATGTCTTCGTCATAAAGTTTTGCTCCCGTGCAAATATTAGGTTCGCCGCCTCTTAAAATCTCGTCGCAACTTACTCCGTATAAATCCGCAAGGGTGGGGAGAAGGTCTATGTCGGGCATAGTCTTTCCTGTTTCCCAACTGCTCATGGTTTTGTTGGATATATTGAGCTTTTTAGCAACTTGTTTTTGAGTGAGTCCGTGTTGTTGTCTCAACTCTGCGATATAAGCACCGATGTTTTTCATAGTCTTACCTCCGTAACTCAATATAACATAGCTTGAAGCTTACAGTCAATGCAGTCTCAAAATCATAGACTTCGAAAAACAGCGGTATTTATTCTTTTATGTGCGGTTCAGCCGATAATGCTTTTTAATTTGTCATAGCTTTTTCGTACAAATTTTTCTGCGATGGCGTCGTTGAGTTTGTATGTAAGCGAATAATAGAGAATATCGAGAATTGCATATATCTTTTTGAACAATTCGTTGTGAAAGTCGCAAGCGTCGATCATGGATTTATAGAAGTAAATCCAATGGTGCAAGAACTCTCTCGTGAGCGAGCCGTCAAGGTAGGACTCGAATGCACGTTTTATTCTCTCATGGTCTACGTAAACCGAGGCATTGCGAGGGTAGTGTTTAGAGTATGCGAAATCTTGCAGTACGTCTTCGGATATCGTGAAGTACAGGGCTTTGAAAAAGATATCGTCGTCAAAGTGTTTGCCTGCGATTCGTTTGTTTTGTTCGAAGTCGTAGCCGTAAACGTATATGCATGAGCAGAAAAACGTTAGGGTGCCTTCTATATCCACATAGATTTTACCGGTTGATGTGCGTGACATGCGCAATTCACAATAAGCCTGATCAAAAGTAAGATCTAAATCGCATTGCGTTACGTTGATGAATCTTAAGCGAATTGCCTTGCCGGGAAGGTTGCATGATTTGAAGGATATGTCGAATTTTTGTTCGAAGTCGTTGCCGAAAGACGATAAACCGTCGAGTCTGCCTTTTATTATATCAGGGCAGGCGTCACCGTACTTTTCTTTCCAGCCAAGTATAAGATCTGAATAATTGTTGTCAACTCTTTTGAACTGTTTTGACTTTTCGCCGAAACATAAAACGAGGTCGTTGTTTTCGTCAAATTCGATTGAAGGACAATTTGACAGTTCTATCTCCGCACCGTGCATACTTTCCGTTAGGGGATCATAGGGGAGCTGTATGCAAAAAGACGATCCGTCATTGAATAAAATATCTAGCACGCAAACATCGCAATATCCTAGCAATCTTTCTCCTAGAGTACATTGGTCAGAATCCTCGTCGGATTCTCCTTCGATTATATCCGCAGCTTCGTTGGCGAATTTTATATAGCCGCTTTGCGTACGGTAGTCGTCGTCTTTATTGCGCTTGTCAAGAATGATAAAATCGGCGTCGAGAATAAGGTGTGAAGGTATGCTAAAGCTCTCAACGTTTTCTGTGTTGAGTGTAATCGACTTTATATCTTTGAGGGTAGACTTGTCTATTGTTTTCATTGCTTTTGAATTGCTCTTTGAGTCTTTGCTTTTATAAATTGATTGGAAATAATATTTTATATTCATATTAATATTTATGCAAGCGTTTTTGCAGTAAATTATATATATGGATAAAATATGAAGTAGACAATCTGATATCAATAATGCTCAAAAAGAGAATAATCTTTTTAGTTGCATTGTATAATTGATTCTGCTCTGAAAGAAGTGTGATTGCACGATAGTATAAAAAATACCACCGTGCGGTGGTATTTTTTACATTATATAGTTACAATGTCGGGTTTAAGTAAAAGCTTTCTGAAGCGGTTTGCTATATGTTAATACAAATATTTACCGTCTTGGATATCTTCCAAAGTAGACTTGCTCACGACAAATTCTACGATTCGGTTGTCTTTTTCAAGAGTTATGGGATCGTATCCTATACTAATATAAAGGTACTGTTCGGACGATTCGTATATGTGAATGCTTCCGTCGTTATAAATTCCATAGACGGTTTGTTCGCCGGTATATGCCCCAAAGCTGTTTTTTGCATAATAATCGATTTTGAAGATATAGTAATTTTTTTCGGGAATGCAGTAACCGGAGATATAATTCTTTGCATATGTAAGAGAGGAAGGATCTTTAAGCATTCTTATAAATCTTTTTATAGTTAGTGTGGTTGCACGAGTAAATTTTTCCATTTTCGGATAAATTTCGATAAGTTTGTTCATATATGCTTGATCTTCGATTTTTGATTTCTCATCTTCCGAAAGACTTTCATATGTCGTCATAAGTTCAGAAAGCGACTCAATCAAAAACATGTCGCTGAATTCGACATCCAATTCTTTTAGCCTTGCAACTTCCTCATTAACTTCTTTTACATTGTTTGAGCAAGAGACGCAAAACAGCATTATGCAAATAACTAATAATAGAGAAGCGATGGTTTTTGTGGCAATTTTCATAATATTTCTCCTATGTGGTTATATTCTAAATTATTATACAAGAAGAATTCTTCTTTGTCAATAAATTTGAGAAGAATTCTTCTATAATATAATTATGATTATCGGCGAAAGGATTAAAGAATTGCGACTTGAAAAAGGTTTGACTCAATTACAGCTTGGGAAGAATATCGGTGTAAGCCAAAAAGCAATCGATTATTGGGAAAGAGCTGTCAATGAGCCTAAAGCAAGTTATATCGTTAAATTAGCCGAGTTTTTTGGTGTCAGCAGCGATTATCTGTTAGGATTAGAAGATTAATTATGGGGCGCTGGTAATATGGCAATCATAGTTCAAATAATTTTCAACAATTATGCTTAAATGAGTTTTATTCATGCAGTTGCATGTAATGGCATAATATTACCTTCTCATTTACTTTCTTTACGATAAGAAAAGACATTTTGAAAAAGTCAGTTGATTACTCTAGCGGGGCATATCTTATACTCGAAGACTCGACCCCACGCAATTTCGGGGATAAAAAGATGCAACAAGAACAGATTGACGCTTTTGGCAGTTTGTCCCGTTCGTGCTAAAAACGGTTTACTAAACCGTTTTCTATACGCACTCACCAGTTTACAGCCAGCGGGCATTGGTCAGTTACTCGAGCAGGGTTTATCTTATCGCTCGAGGACTCGAACCCACGCCACTTCGGGGACAAAAAGATGCATCAAGGACAGATTGTTTCTTTTGGCAGTTTGTCCCGTTCGTGCTAAAAACGGTTTACTAAACCGTTTTCCATACGCACTCACCAGTTTACAGCCAGCGGGCTGTAAACTTGAGTGTCATAGGTCGAGTCCTCGAGGGCATAAAAAAATACCACCTTGCGGTGGTACTTTTTTATGGCGCCCTCAATAGGACTCGAACCTATGACACTGCGGTTAACAGCCGCATGCTCTACCGACTGAGCTATAAGGGCATTCGTGCTTTAAGCATATTTATATTAATGTAAAAATCTTTGAATGTCAAGGATTTTTCTCAATTTTCTCAAAAATGTTTGTTTTGTATTGCTTTGCACTCTTTATTATGGTACGGCATAGCTTTTTAGCTGTTGCATAAATAAAATATGTCCATCATGTATATACTTATACTGTATCAATAAATTATATAGTCTTGAGGAGACTATTATGAAAAAATCGGCGAAATTGTTTACGTTCATAAGCGTTATATTTACAATAGCCTTGGGATCGCTTGGACACTTTTTTTATGAGTGGTCGGGGAATAACTATATAGTCGGGCTCTTTTTTGCGACAAACGAAAGCGTATGGGAACATATTAAACTTGCGCTTTTCCCTATGTTTTTATGCTTTTTGATTTACGGATTGTCTACCAAAGGTCACAATAATTATTTTTCGGCGTTTTTTATGGCAATGCTTACCGTTATTTTGCTTATTCCCGCCGCATTTTACGGATATACGGCAATAGTAGGAAAATCCATAATAGCCGTGGACATAACAATATTTGTATTGTCCATTATAATTGCATATCTTGTATCGTATGCGCTTATGACAAGTCATAACATTCCTTGGCTTAATCTGATATCTGTTGTTGGAATAGCCGTGATTATAGTATGTTTTATGACGTTTACCTACAATCCTCCCGATTGGATAATTTTCAATCCGCCTGCCAACGAATAACATGATGCGCAACCTCTGAAAAGGTGCGCATCATTTATATTTTGACTTTTTATTATTTAATAAAACTTTACAAAAAATCTCCCGAAAATGTGTTGACAATAAATTTTGATATACATATAATATACTTGCACTAAATAGTTAGAAATCGAACTAAATTTAATAGTGCGGAGCAAATCCGATGCAAAAATCCGTAGGCTTTGAAATAAGAGCAATCACCAACCAACTAAAAAGACATATCAATTCCTTGCCTGTTTTTCAGCAATACGATTTAAGGGGCGGAAGAGGATATATACTCGGTTTTTTGTATGACCACAGCGGAAAGTCTATATATCAAAAAGATATCGAAGAAGAGATGGCACTCAGGAAATCCAGCGTAACGAGTCTTTTGAATAATCTCGAAAAAAACGGACTTATCGAGAGGCGCCCTTCGTCGGAAGATGCGAGATTAAAGAGCGTAGTTCTTACGGATAAGGGGTGTAAAATACATGAAGAAGTGGCCAGCGAAATAGATAGAGTGGAAGAATTACTCACCGAAGGCTTCAGTGCGGAAGAAACAGCGACTTTTATGTCATTGCTTGCCCGTATAGAGAGAAATATAGAGAATATATAAATATACTTATATATCCGTATTAATACCAATATCATTTAATGCAGTAAAAAATTTTTTAAGAGGTAGTTATGATAAAAATGTTGTCAAAAAGCATAAGGGAGTACAAGAAAGAGTCGATATTATCGCCTATTTTCGTAACTCTCGAAGTGCTGATGGAATGTCTGATACCTTATTATATGGTCAAGATGATTGACGTCATCAAAGTAGACAATACCTTGTCCAACATTCTGATTTACAGTGCGATCCTCGTCGTAATGGCGGCTTTCGGACTGCTTTTCGGTATGCTTGCGGGCAAGTATGCGGCTACGGCATCGGCGGGATTTGCCAAAAATTTGAGAAAGGATATGTATTATAAAATACAGGATTTTTCGTTCTCCAATATCGACAAATTTTCCGCTCCCAGTCTTGTTACGAGAATGACGACTGACGTTACCAACGTGCAAAACGCTTATATGATGATTGTACGTGTTGCGGTAAGATGTCCTATAATGCTTGTATTTTCTTTGATAATGGCATTTGTCATCAACCCCAAGGTATCCTTAATTTTCCTTGCGCTCATACCTATACTCGGTATAAGCCTCATAGTAATTTTCAAATGCGTAGACCCTATCTTCAACCGCGTATTCAAAAAGTACGATGCAATGAACGAGTCTGTACAGGAGAATATCAAGGGTATAAGAGTCGTCAAGTCCTATGTCAGAGATACATATGAGAAAGAGAAATTTTCCAATGCGGCAGAAGACGTAAGAGCAGACTTCTTGAAAGGTGAGAAAATTATTGCGCTTTCTCAACCTATAATGCAATTCTGCATGTGGGCGGCAATTACGCTTATTTGTTTCCTCGGTACGTTGTTTGCAATCAAAAACGGACAGGATAATTCCAGCGAGATTTCTTCGCTTATAGTTTATGCGGCGCAGATATTGTCTTCGCTTACGATGTTCAGCATGGTGCTTGTTATGATTTCCATATCCAAGACATCCACAAAGCGTATCGTAGAAGTTATGCTTGAAGAAAGCGATTTGAGAAATCCCGAAGGCGAAGCGGTAACCGAAGTTAAAAACGGCGACGTCAGATTTGAAAACGTAAGCTTCAAATACGACCCGAGTGCAGAGCGTTGCGCACTCAAAAACGTAAATCTCGACATTAAGTCGGGTATGACGGTAGGCATACTCGGCGGAACGGGTAGCAGTAAAACTTCGCTTGTCAACCTTATTCCCCGACTTTACGACGCTACCGAAGGCGCCGTATACGTAGGCGACGTCAACGTAAAAGATTACGATATCGAGTCGTTGCGTAACCAGGTAGCCGTAGTGCTTCAGAAAAACGTGCTTTTCTCGGGAACCATAAAAGAGAATCTCCGTTGGGGCAATCCCGATGCTACCGATGAAGATTTGATAAGAGTGTGCAAACAGGCGCAGGCGCATGACTTTATCATGACCTTCCCCAATAAGTATGACACTTATATCGAACAGGGCGGCACCAACGTGTCAGGCGGACAGAAACAACGTCTCTGTATCGCAAGAGCTTTGCTCAAAAAGCCGAAGGTGCTTATTCTCGACGATTCGACAAGTGCTGTCGATACCAAGACTGATGCGCTCATCAGAAAGGCATTCAGAGAAGAAATTCCCGACACAACCAAGTTTATCATTGCGCAGAGAGTCGCATCTGTTCAGGACGCCGACCTTATCATAACAATGAACAACGGCGAAATCAGCGATATGGGTACTCACGACGAACTTCTTGCGAGAAATCCTATTTATCAAGAAGTTTATTATGCCCAGAACAAGCAGTCTGCACAAGCTGAAGAAAGCACAGAAAACGTAAAAAATGTTGAAAGCGCAGACAAAACAGTTGAGAATTCAAAGGATTCGGCGAGTGTAAAGACTGCAAAGACAAAAAAATCTACAAAAGCGGAGTCGTCAAAGAAGCCCGCTGTAAAGAAGGCTTCTGCGTCTTCGTCAAAGAAGACTGCAAGCAAAAAGCCTGCTGCAAAAAAAGCGGTAAAGGAGGGCAAGGAAAATGAGTAAAAAAGATATGCTTAAAAATAAAAAGCCCGGCACGCTTTCGGTACTCGGCAGACTTTTGGGTTACATGTTCAAGTATTATAAAGGTGCGCTCATAACAGTATTTATATGTATTACCATCAACGCTATGGCGGCAATGAGTTCGTCTATATTCATCGAGAGACTCATCTCCGACGTTATCGAGCCGGGTATACTCAACGGTTACGACGCAGTCAAGAAAACCATGTGGACGATGCTTGCGATGATCGTAGGCATATACGTAGTAGGTATAATTTGCGGATTTGTATATACAAGAATAATGACGCATGTTACGCAAGGATTCTTGATGCATGTCAGAAAAGATATGTTCAATAAGATGCAGTCGCTTCCTATCAAATACTTCGATACGCATACGCACGGCGATATCATGAGCTGTTACACCAACGATACCGATGCATTGAGACAGCTTATTTCGCAGAGTATTCCTCAGGCTTACTTCTCGATGATAGCTATTCTTATGCTGTTCTTTACAATGATTTATTATAGCGTATGGTTGACGCTCCTCATACTGCTCGGCGTAGCGTTTATGTTGTGGACTACGAAAACCGTAGGCGGCAGAAGTGCGAGATTCTTTATCCGTCAGCAGGCGTCTATGGGTAAGGAAGAAGGCTTCGTCGAAGAAATGATGAACGGACAAAAGGTCATTAAAGTATTCTGTCACGAAGAACAGTCTAAAGAGGACTTTGACAAAATCAACGAACAACTCTTCAAAGACAGTGACAACGCAAATAAATTCGGTAACATTCTTATGCCTACTATCAACAATATCGGTCACGTGCTTTATGTGCTTGTAGCCATTGTCGGCGGTTTGCTTGTACTCGGCGGCGTACCTAATTTGAGCCTCAGAGGTCTTGACAAAGTGGGCATCGAAATAAGCGTAATAATTGCATTCTTGCAGATGAGCAGACAGTTTACGATGAACATAGGTCAGGTATCGTCGCAGCTCAACGCGGTCGTTATGGCTACTGCCGGTGCAGGAAGAATATTCGAACTTTTGGATCAGGAACCCGAAAAAGACGAAGGATACGTTACTCTCGTTAATGCAAAAGAGGTCAACGGCGAACTCGTAGAGTGCGAAGAACGTACCGGTATCTGGGCATGGAAACATCCTCACAAGGCAGACGGTACGATTACATACGAAAGACTTGCGGGAGATATCGAACTCAACGAAGTGGATTTCGGATATACCGAGGAAAAGATGGTTTTGCACGATGTTACAATACACGCACATCCCGGACAAAAAGTTGCGTTTGTAGGTGCAACGGGCGCAGGTAAGACCACTATCACCAACCTCATCAACAGATTTTACGATATTGCAGACGGTAAAATACGTTATGACAAGATCAATATCAACAAAATCAAGAAGGGCGACTTGAGAAGATCTCTGGGTATCGTATTGCAGGATACAAACTTGTTTACGGGTACCATAATGGATAACATTCGTTACGGCAGACTTGACGCTACGGATGAGGAATGTATCGCAGCGGCAAAACTCGCTAATGCGCACGACTTTATCACCAGACTTCCAAAAGGCTATGACACAATGCTTACGGGTGACGGAGCAAATCTGTCGCAGGGACAAAAACAGCTGCTGTCCATTGCAAGAGCCGCAGTAGCGGATGCTCCCGTAATGATACTCGACGAAGCTACTTCATCTATCGATACTCGTACAGAAGCGCTTGTACAGCAAGGTATGGACAGATTGATGGAAGGCAGAACGGTATTTGTAATAGCACACAGACTCTCCACTGTCCAAAACAGCGATATAATCATTGTTCTTGATCACGGCAGAATAATCGAGAGAGGAAGTCACGATGAGCTTATTGCTCAAAAAGGACAGTATTATCAATTATATACCGGTGCATTCGAGCTTGAATAAGGGCTGGCGCCCGAGTCGGGCGGCAGATATAAGGTTTATGACGCCAAACAGCCCCGCTTACTTCGTTGAGAGCCTTGACAATACATGGCAACCGAGTCGGGTGACAGATATAAGGTTTATGACGCCACGCAGCCCCGCTTACTTCGTTGAGAGCCTTGACAATACATGGCAACCGAGTCGGGTGACAGATGTAAGATTTATGACGCCACGCAGCCACGCTTACTTCGTTGAGAGCCTTGACAATACGGCAAGTATTGCCTTCGTCTCTCGCCTCGTAGGCGTGGCTGTTTGTCTGTCCTAAACACTCACATCTTCCACTCTCCTCGGTCGCTTGAATAGCGTTGAAAAGGTAAAAATAGGTAGGTATTCTGTCAGCACAATTATTGTTTGCAGAATATGACTTAAAGATAAATATCCGATATATTAAAATGGAAAATACAATTCATTATATATAAATGTTAAAGGACGTGTTTTGCACGTCCTTTTGTTAATCAATAAAATAATATCGGCAAATTGCTTAATTATTTTTTATTGGGTTTATTGTTTGTATCAGGTTTTTCTATCAAGTCAAAATCTTCGTCATGACTTACGACTTCTACAGTATAATTGTCCTCATCGTAATTGAGAGTATCTGTCTGACCGAGGACGGGTTGTATTCTGTTGCGTTGTCTTTCGATTACTTCTTTTACAAAAGCAGGTGAGGAGAAGAGTATTGCACCGATTACAATGACTATCACTATATCAACGAATACAAACGAGTTGTATGCAAGGCTGTATGTATATACGCTGTTGTAGTCTGCTATGCCGTATGCGCCGAAAGCAAATGCTCCCGAGAAGAAGTGGCAGAGATATCTTGCGATACCGGTAAAGATTGCGCCGAGTATAAATGATACTTGAGGAAGTTTCTTGAGAGATTTTACTTCGGCAAACACTCCTGCAAAAGCTATTGCGGAGAATGCTATAGGGTAGTCAAGCAAGAATTGTGCGGGGTGAATGATATAGGGGTCTTGTATAGCCTGCAAAACGCCGTAAATGATACCTACGAGATAGCCTTTCTTGATGCCGAAGATGTAGGAGAAAATCATTACGGGAAGCAAAGATGCAAGCGTAACGCTACCGCCTTGGGGAAGTTTGAAAAGTCTTACGTATGAAAGTGCGAAACTCATAGCGATGCATACAGCGGCGAATGCTACCGAGCGGCTGTCAAATTCAAACGTCGTATTTTTTCCTACGGAGAAAACGATAGCCAGAGAAAGTGCTATAAGGCAGATAGAAGAAATATACAAAGGCGCATTTTTGAGATAATTGTTTACGTCTGCATAATCTGCATTGTTTTTGATTTCTCTGTTGTAATACGTAGTGATGAGCGAAAGACATACTATTGCGGCAGCTACACAGATTATTATAGCTGTGATGATCAATGCCTTTGCGGTTTGTTGATTGAAACGGTTTTTGAGATAGATGAGAAACATGCACAAAAACATCGTTACAAACAGCACGAGAATGGGCCAGAAGAGCATTGAAGGCAAAACTTCGCCGTCAGCAGTCTTGACAGCCATTAAAATAAGATTGTTCATAACAAATACTCCTTTAATTTTATTTTCGCCGAAAAGGAAAATAAAAAGCACCCTTAAGGGGTGCAAAGAAATTCTTTACGCTCTTTCGTTCAAGTATTATCTTGACCGATTCAAGTGGTATAATCTCAGCTTTTTACGGCACCCACGGCGAATATTGTTATTTCCATTAGAATATATAACAATATTTGAATATTGTCAACAAAAAAAGCAATATGTAAATTAAAAAAATTACAAAATCTGCCATTTTAGCTTATAAAAAACTAAAGGGATATAATATCATTATATAAAATTGCAACTTATGAACGAATCGGAAATTTTAACAAAAAAACAGACCGCCGAAGCGGTCTGTAATTTTTTTGATTAAGGCTTTAAGTCTTATTGATTAGCATTGCCGAGTTTGAAATCGGTAACTTTAATCGTCAACTTAACGTCTTCAGCGGGAAGTCCTTCGAGAACAGAGTCGAGACCGCTAGCGATAGCTTCGATAGAGATGCCGTTGCTGTCTACGGTAACACCAGCACTGATAGTAATCTTGTCGTTAACCTTGGTGTTGTTAAGTTTAACGGAAAGAGCGCCGCCCTTAACAATGATAGAAAGGTTGTCAACATAAGTCTTTACGGTTTCAAGGATTTCATCAGTATTGTCATCGCCGGAAGTAGTATCGCCGGAAGTAGTATCGCCGGATACATCGCCGGATACATCGCCGGAAGGTTCGGTAGTAGTGCCTTCGCCTTCACCGGGAGTAGGATCGGTGGGTTCTTCGTCGGTACCGCCAAACATACCAGCTACGAGGTCGATAGCGGCTTTAATGGACTGACCTTGGAGTTTGAGGTCACCCATACCGATAGCGTCAAGGCTTACGGAAGCAACCTGCAAATCAGCTTTTGCATTAGGTTTCTCGAGTTCTATTTTGATCAAAGAAGTAGAAGCGCCGGGAGTCTTAACATCGATGAGGAAGTAGTCAACGCAAGTGTTGAGAACGTCACCGGTGATAGCCAAAGCGTCGGACAAAGAGTTGCTTACGAAGTTATTCTTAAAGCTTTCGGTGTCGAGAATCTTGGAAGGATCTGCGTCCATAGCGATGTTAACTTCGTAGTTACCTGCGGGAATAGCAAGAGCCAAAGGTCCTACGGTAGCTTCGATTTTCTTGTCAACAGAAAGCTCACCCTTCAAAGTGAAGTTGAGAGCGTTTACAGTCTTGAAGCCGTCATAGCTGGAAGGATACTGAATCTTGGAAGTTTCGGGAGATACGAAGATGTCGCCGCTTACAGTAGCAGAGAAGTCGTCGGTGATTTCGATTTCGATAAGAGCGCCTCTGTTGTCGGTCTTGTTGATAACGAAATCTTTCTTGCCGCAAGTAAGTTCAGCAGTGATGTTCTTGAGAACGGTGTCTTCACCGGTTCCTTCAAACTTGAACTGGAGAGCAACGGTAAGTTCGGGAAGAACGTCTGCGATCTTAGCAACTTCGAGGTCGATGCCGAGTTTCTCGAGGTAAGGATCAACCATACCTGCGCCTACGCCTTCGAGCAATCCGCCGAGACCTTCGTCAGTCTTATCTTTGAGAAGAGCAGTCAAAGGAAGTTCGAGACGACCGATAGTACCGTCTTTGTTGATTTTTGTGGTACCGAGACCGCCTGCGGTCTGTACAACATAGCCGATGAAGTATTCGCTGATAGCGTTGAGAACGTCGGTTTCAGCCTGAGAGCACCATTCGTCGCTGATGGTAGCATCTTGTTCTTTGATTACGTCTTTAACCTTTACACCCTTAAGAGCGAGCTTATCGGAAGGTCCTTCGAGGTAAACGTTTGCACCGGAGTAAGACTCATCGTAGTAAACGCCGAGTTCAATTTTGTCGTTTTCGTTTTTGTTCTTAACAACAAAGCTGAAAGCGTTGGTCAACGAATCGGTCTTGTCAAGAGCGAGTTTAACAGCGAAGTCTACAGAGTAGCTGTTCTTGGAGCTGCCGTATGTAGTATCTACGTCAAGGTCAGCGGCAATCTCAATGTTGTTGAGAAGGTCGCCTGTTGCCAAGTTATCGAGTGCATAGTCCAATCTTTCAGCAAGAACTGTAGATTCAACTTCAGTCCATTCATTATCCTTACAGCCGGTAAGACAAACAGCTGCAATAGAAAGAACCATCACTACAACCAACAAGGAAACAATGATTTTTTTGTTCTTCATAATTGTAATAACCTCCTAGTTATTCATATATTTTGCTAAACTAATTATAAAATAAATAAATTTTTGTGTCAATACTTTTTTTTATTAAAAAAAGATGAAAATTTATTGTGTAATCGTAAAATTGCCGTATAGGCTTAAAAATGAAAAAACGGATAAATCGGCGTTATAAAAAATTTACATATTAAAACCCGACTTTACAGATTTGCGATAGAGTTTTTGTTGAATTTTGTCTATTAAACATTGTTCAAAATCTTATGTAATAGTACATATACTTATTACGGAGGTATTGTCTGTATGTTTGTAGTTTATTATATACGGATAAATAAATAATCTATTTACTATTATTTTCAATTGATAAAAGTAAATTTCATTAAAGCTAACGCGAGAAAAAGTTTAATAAATTTTATAAACGTATTGAAAAAAACTTTTGCCTTTGATATAATGAGGCATAGTAAGCGAGGTGGATATGGAAAAGTATTGCGGTAAAATTATCGACTGGGAAGACAGGTAAAAATCTCGAATATTTAAGACGTCACGACGTCAACCTCATAAAGAGAGTTTGTGAATATTGCAGAAGTCAGGAAGATAGCAAAAACTATTGCCCCGGCGGAGAGAAATGCAAGAGTTGTACTTTTGATATGGACAATCATATTTCACGTAACGAATTGGCTAGTGCGGTAGTGGGTTGGTCTGACAGTCAAGTCGTAAATTGGGAGGATGCGAGATCTGTTATCTCAATAGAGGATTTGTTTGTATATTGCGAGTTGTGCGAACTCAAGCTCGAAGATATACTTATATTCGGCTAAAGTTCAATGTAGATTTAAGTAATTCGAAATTTATGCGAAATTAATCAAAAAGCAGACGTTGTCTGCTTTTTTTGTGTCATAAGATAATGCGGTAAAGTACGGAATGCTTAAAAATTATTTCAAATTAATATCGAAATTGTTGAGTGTTATTCAGTCTGACAAAGAATTGTCCTGATGATTATCGCATGCAGCTTTGTATTCGTCGAGAAGTTTTTGATAATCGTGAGACTTATCGACTTTGAAAAGAATCATCGACGCTATAAAGAATACCGCAGGGAATATTATGGCGACCGCAAGCCCTCCTTTGAGTGCATAAGGGGAAACCGAGCTTATAAATCCTACCGTGCTGGGACCGATCGTGCAACCGATATCGCCGCCGAGAGCGAGAAGGGCAAACATTGCAGTACCTCCTCTGATAATGTTTTTAGAAGCGATATCGAGAGTGCCCGGCCACATGATGCTCACGGCAAGTCCCGTCGCCGCACAGGCTATCAGAGAGATTATCGCACTGTTGCTTATCACGGCTATCAAAAAAGTGGCCATACATAAAACGCCTGCAAAAGGCAAAGTTTTTTTGATTGAAATCTTTGTGCCGAAAAGTCCATAAAACAATCTGCCTATTCCCATGAGAAGAGCAAAGGACAGAGGCCCTACCGTATCGCCCGTCGTTTTGTCGAGTCCGAGACCTTTTTCTGCAAAATACGAGATCCATTGCGACATAGCTTGTTCGCTTGCTCCCGCACATATGATTAGTATGGCGAAAAGATAGAGATATTTGTTGAAAAAAAGCTGTTTTAACGAGTCGGATTTGCCTCTTTGCTCGTCCAGCGAAGTGCAGGGAACAAACGCAAAAAATATTCCGTTGAACAGAGGCACTACAGCAAGGAAAATCATGAGATAACGCCAATTTTCTCTGCCAAAAAGTTTAAGATAAATTATGCTTACAAGTACGACGAAAACATAGCCGAAACAGTAACAAGAATGTAGAAGCGAGATTTTGCCTTGCCCCATATCGGGGATAGCTTCTACTATTGGCGAAGACACTACTTCGAGTATGCCGCAGCCTATGGCAATCACAACGGTACCGATTACGAGTCCCGCATATGCCGAAGGTAAGAGGTAAGGAAGCGTCCCCATCATTACAAGGCCTATAACGATAAAAACGTGTGCGGCAATCATTGCCGTACGGTATCCTATTTTATCTATAAATTTTGCGCTGAGGGCGTCCATAAGAAGCTGGACGGTGAATGTAATCGTTATCAAAAAAGTGAGTTTTGTGAGAGATATGGAAAACTCGTCTTGCAGACTTACGAAAAGAAGGGGGGTAAGATTGATTCCGATTGCTTGAATAACGCTGGAAATACAGCAAGAAGCAAATGTCGTATTGTAGCTTTTCAGTCCTCTCATGATACACCCTTAATATTGATAAAATGATTATATGCGAACTTATGTGTTTTTATATTTATTGTTATCGAAATAAAATCCGACGTAATTCCCGATATTTGAGAAGAAGGTACGGCTGATTGAGTTTATATTGTCATGCCGCCGTTTACCGACAAAACATGACCTGTTATAAAAGACGATTCGTCGCTTGCCAGCCATACAATAGCATTTGCAACGTCTTGTGCAGTGCCCATTCTGCAAAGAGGCGTTTCGTCCACGAGTGCCAGCTTGTCGGAAGATGTAAGATTGTTGTTTATATCCGTGTCGATGAGACCCGGAGCGACGCAATTTACCCTTATGCCGTTTGCGCCCAATTCTTTTGCAAGCGCTTTTGTAAATGCTATTATCCCGCCCTTTGCCGCTGAATAAACGCTCTCGCAGCTTGCTCCGACTTGTCCCCACATGGAAGATACGGTTATAATATTGCCGCTATGATTTTTGAGCATGCTTTTTGCGCCTTCTCGGGCGAGGGTGATTACTCCCGTAAGATCCGTGTCGATTATTCTTTTTATATCTCCGTCAGTCATGTCAGTAAGAAGACAATTGTGACCGACTCCCGCATTTGCGACCACGAGGTCGATTTTGCCGTATGTGCGGACAACAAAGTCCGTCATTTCCTTTATCTGTAAAGGATCGGATACGTCTGCTTTGTAACTTATCGCCATACCGCCTCGGGAATTTATTCTGTCGCACGCATTCTGGGCGTCTTTTTGAGAATGACAGTAATTGACTATTACGAGATAGCCTTTTTCAGCGAGTTGGATTGCCGTTTGTGCGCCTATTCCTCGTGAAGCGCCCGATACTATTGCCGTTTTCATACAACTATTATATCTAATCGTTTGAAAAAAATCAACGGTTAGTGTATGATATAGTTATGGACAATAAATTCAATCAATTCGGTTTACCTGAAGAAATAATAAAGGCGCTCGACGAGTCGGGCATTATTTCGCCCACTCCTATTCAGAGCGAGGTGATTCCCCTCGTTGCCGAGGGCAAAGACGTTGTGGCTAAAGCGCCCACGGGTACAGGAAAGACGCTGGCTTTTGCGCTTCCCGTACTTTCTAATGTAGACAGGGATTCAAAAGGCGTGCAAGCGCTCATACTTTGCCCCACCAGAGAACTCGTAATTCAGATTTGCGAAGTATTTCAAAGCCTTGTAAAATATTTTGAAAGAGTAAGAGTAGCAGGACTTTACGGCGGGCAGAACATACAAAGACAACTCTTTTGCTTGCGAAAAAAACCGCAAATCGTTGTAGGCACGCCTGGAAGGCTTCTCGATCATCTCGATAGACGTACATTAAAGCTTTCAGACGTCAGGTATTTCATTCTCGACGAAGCGGACGAAATGCTGGATATGGGATTCAGAGGCGATATAGAAAAAGTAGCGGCAAAACTCGGCAATTGTCAAAAACTCTGTTTTTCGGCTACGCTCCCCCATGCGATAAAACAGCTTACCGAAAGTCTTCTGAATAATCCCGCTTATGCTGAAACCAAAATCGACGGCGGAGCAACTCCCGAAATAGATCAGTATTATACCGTGCTTAAAGACAGTCAGAGAGTAGGGGCAATGCTTTCGATAATCAAAAAGGAAGGTTACGACAAAGTAATAGTATTTTGCAATACAAAAGTCCGTGCAGATAAACTCGGCGAAGCGCTCGTCAATAAAAAGATACAGGCAACGGTCATACACGGCGATTTGAAGCAAAGCGAGCGTACGCAGATAATTAAAAGATTTAAGGCGGGACAGCTCAATATACTCGTGGCAACCGACGTTGCGGCGAGAGGACTGGATATCGACGATGTGCAGGCGGTATTCAATTTCGACCCTCCCACGGACAAAGATTTTTATGTGCACCGAATAGGACGAACGGCGAGAAACGAAAAGAAGGGCGTAGCATATACGTTTGTGGACAGCACGCAGGTCGGATATATCCCCAGCTATCAAAAAGCTTCCGATGACAAACTCAAATATATCGAGATTTCAGGAGTATCGGACAGCTATACTCTTCCCAAGGATTCTTCAAACAAAATGGCGGACTTCCACGACAACGAGTCGAGATATTTTCTCAACGTCGGCAAAAAAGATTTGCTTGACAAGGACAGTCTGACAAAACTTCTCCTCACGTCCACAACGCTTAAGATTTACGAAATTGCAGATATCAAGATAAGAGATACTTACAGCTTTGTATCAGTGATTAAGGGCAATGAGAAAAAGTTGTTTAAGCTGCAAGGCGTAACTCTCGGAAACCGTAAGGTGAATATACAGGAAGCGAAAGAAGAAGAAAAGCCCGAAAGTTCCAAATCCGATTATAAAAACAAGGATAAAGTGAAGGATAAATCTTCAAAATCGCAAAAATCCGCTAAAAAATCCGATCGCAAGGATGCGAAAGATTCTTTCGGAAACGGAAAGAAATCGCAGTCCGTCGGAAGAAAAGAAAAAGGGGTTAAGGGTAAAAGCGCAGGCAAGGGCGGTAAGAAAGTATTGTCCAACAAGATGCGCTTTGCCGAAGAATACGCCAGTGAGCTTGCGTATTCCGCAAAAAAGCACAATACAAACGGCAAACGTAAATAGACTCGCAATTTAGGCAATATATGTTGCTATATAAGCAAAAAGTTTCTTAAAAAGACGGATTAAAAAGGACGGCGATTGCCGTCTTTTTTAATAAAAAACGGACCCGCATTGCAGGTCCGTAAGTTTTTTGCGATTAATTATATCTTCGTGATATTGGTCATTCTTTAAGCCTTGATATTTATCCACAGGGAATTCATAGCGTCTGTATTGTCGCCGAAGTCACGCATAACCGCACATCTGTCAACGATTGCTTTTGTGGGGAATTGAGCTTCGAAAGCTTCGTAGTCTTCTTCAGCTACATAGATCACGGTGTCAAAGCCGCAGTCTTCACCGAAGTAGTAAGAGAGGTCGATAGAATAATCGGTAGGTTCTTCGCTAGCCCAGTTTTCCATTATGTAGTCGTAGGTTTCTTGAGTAGCAACGCCCGAAGTGTAGCCGATGTAGTCCATATTTTCTATTGCGATTTCGGGTTTGCACATAAAGTTGATCCAAAGGTTAGCCGCCTCTACGTTGCCCGCATACTTGGGAATTACCCAACCGTCGCAGAAGATGTTGCTGCCTTCTTCGGGTACAAAGTAAGACAAATCTCTCTTATCTTCTTCTTTAATGCCGAGTTCGTCTTGGAGGCTGGTCATTGCATAAACTGCGTCGCCTGCCCATTGAAGTACCATATCGATGTTGCCCAAGTTGATAGCTTCTTTGCCTTCGTCGTTTTCATATTGCTTGTTGAGTTTTTTCTGTGCAAGCATGATTTCTTCAATCTTTTTAACGGTTGCGCTGTCGGTAGCGTTGAGTGCGTCGGCAGGGGTCAAGGAAGAATTATAGTACTTTGATTGAGGGTTGAGGAGAGTATAGCAGGATGCGCTTACGTAAGTGTCTCTCATTGAGTTTTTGAGCATGAAATTCTGATTGTAAGCGGGATCGAGGAATACTGCCCAACCGTTTGCCTCTACATATTCTTTCATAGAGGAGTATGTGCCGTATTTACGGTTTTTGTATGCAGTGGAATCGTTGGCATAGAGAATACCCATTGTACCCCACATGTAAGTGCGGCTGTAAAGGTTGTATTCGCCGCTTTCTTCGTCGTAGTCATACTTGAAAATGTTGTTTTCGCCGGACATTACGAGTTCTGACATATTGTCTCTGTAATCTTCGAGACCTTCGTATCCGTAAGTAGAAATGTCTTCGAGTTTAAGAAGGAGGTCTTCTTTGATCATCTTTTCGATCATATAGTCAGAGGGACACAATACGTCGTAATCTGCTTTTGCGGTCTTGATCTGCGTGTACATAAGTTCGTTTTCGTCAAACATATCGTATTTTACAGTGATATTTTTGCCGGTAACTTCCTTATAATACGCTTCGAATTCTTTGATTACGTCCTCGCCGATATATTCGGACCAGTTGTAGACTTTAAGGATTTCGCTTCTGTTTTGGCAGCCCGTGAAAACTATGGGCAAAACAAGAGCCATTGCGAGTACTAATAGTATTGCAACTACAGTAATTCTTCTTTTCATAACAATACTCCTTTCATTAATGGTTTTTTTATTGGTTTTTATATACGACTCGAAAGAGTGGTATCAGGATTTTTGTTCGCTCTTCTTCTTGGGACTGTAAATTATCATTATCAGTACAAAGACGATAAAGAAAATTATAGAGAAGAGAGCACGGATATCGGGAGGCAGGGGATGCTTGCCGCTCTTGAGTCCGTAGAGGAGAGTCGAGAGAGTCTCGAATGACGTTACGTTTACTTTGGTGATTACGAAATCGTCTATCGAAAGAGTAAAGGCAAGAATTGCGCCTACGATGATGCCGGGCAAGATGTCGGGAAGTACGACTTTGAACATTGCTTTGGCAGGCGTGCATCCGAGATCGAGTGCGGCTTCGTATATCTTATTGTCTGATTTCTGAAGTCTGGGCAGTACGTTGAGAAGGACGTACGGAGCGCAGTACGACGTATGAGCGAGTATCAGTTTGAATGCGGTTTCGCCCCACGTGCCGTTGGATATCGTAATAGTCGAAGCGAAAAGGTTGAAGACGAGCGCAAGTGCGATTGCCGTAACTATTTCGCTGTTTATCATAGGTATCTGATTGACGGTGCTGTAAACGGCTTTGAGTCGTTTGCTTCTGAAAGCGTGCAAGCCTATTGCGCCCAACGTGCCGAGTACGGTCGAAAGAAGACTTGTGAATACTCCTACAAAGAGGGTGTTTACTATCGCTTCCTGAATTCTAGCCGAATTGGAGCCTGTGCCCGAAAACAGATCTATATAGTTCTGAAAGGAAAATCCGTTCCAGTATTCAAACGAAGGCGTGTCCGTAAAGGAAAATACGATCATCCATACGATAGGCAGATAGAGAATGATCAGTACTATGCCTATAAAAGCTCTTACCAATATTTTTCTTACCATAATCCGCCTCCTTTAGCGTCGTCCTTATTGAATCTGTTGGTAATTATCATGGATATTCCGAGCAATACCATGAGGACGAACGAAATAGCGCTTGCCATATTGAGGTTGTATGCTTTAAGTTGATATATGAAGTCGCCGAGGAGCATAAGCTTACCGTTGGAAAGTATTTCGGTTACCGCAAAAGTGGTGATTGACGGAATAACTACCATAGTGAGTCCGCTCAATACTCCGGGGAGAGAGAGAGGAACGGTAACTTTCCAAAACGCTTTTGTAGGAGTTGCGCCGAGGTCGGTTGCTCCTTCGATAAGACTTTTGTCTATCTTTTGTATAGTCGTATAGATAGGCATTATCATAAAGGGCAGAAATTCGTAACAAAGTCCGAATATTACCGTGCCCATACCCATTTCGATATCGAGGGCGTTGAATACGGCTTTTGTCGACATCATTCTCAAAAGGAAGTTGACCCACATAGGCACGAGGAAAAGTCCTATAAGTACGCCTGTACGGTTGAATTCCGCTTTTGTGAGATAATATGCGATAGGGTAGCCTATCAACAGACATATCACTGCCGTCGACAGTCCTGCGATTATGGAATTTTTGATGACCTTTCCGAGAGCCGGTTCATTTGCAAGATCTTTGAAATTGCCTATGAGATCTATTGCGCCTTCGGCGTCCGTAAAGGCATATACCGCTATCATTACGATAGGCAACAGCACAAAAAGCAACATAAACAGTGCATAGGGCGTTGCGAGAAGTTTTTTGAACATTTCACGCCTCCTTTACATCATTTTTATCGTCGGCTTGTTTGTCGTCGGCGGAGATTTCGTTGTTTTGTTGGTCAGAAGAAGCGTTTTCGGATTCTTCTTTAAGGAAAGTACATTCAGAGAATCTGAACTTGTCAGGCTCTACCTTAAGTCCGACTCTGTCACCCTTGTCCCAAAGATAAACGGTATCGGCGTAAATATGCATGCCGCTGTCAGTCTTGATGTCTACAAGATAGTGATTTCCCTTGTAAATCATGCTGTCAACGTTACCTGCAAGGGGAGCTGCGTATTCGTCGTCTGTCATCTCTACATGGTAGAAGTTGAAGCTGACCTTGCCTTCGGAACCTTTGAGAGTGTATTCTTTGCCGTTTATTTTGAGTATATCGTTTTCGGAGTCGTACTCGCAGTTTTCAAAACAGTCGGCAGGCGAGAATTCGTATGTAGCGTCGAGCAGATCGAAAGTCGTGTTGGACAAAAACTCTATAGGAAGAGTATTGTCAACGTGTTCTTTGTGCATGATCTGAATGTTTTCGGGAGCAACGTACAGACCTACTTCTTTACCGACAGGCGCTTCTACCGTGCTGTGTATGGTAAATTCATAGGTATTTGCCTCGCATACCATCTCGTAATGTACGCCTCTGAACATGCTTGACTTGATAATACCGTTAAGGAGGCCCTTGTCTTTCTTTCTGATTTCGATATCCTCGGGACGTACGACAACGTCAACGGGAGTATTCTTGCCGAAACCTGCGTCTACGCAGTCGAAGTCTACGTCAACCATTCTGACTTTGTAGTCGTCGAGCATAATGCCGTTGAGGATATTCGATTCTCCGATAAAGTCGGCAACGTATGCAGTGCGGGGTTCGTTGTATATATCGATAGGTGAGCCTTCCTGGCAGATAACGCCGTCTTTCATGACGACAATGGTGTCGCTCATCGTGAGGGCTTCTTCCTGGTCGTGCGTAACGTATATAAATGTTATGCCGAGAGTTTTATGCATTTCCTTGAGTTCGATCTGCATCTCCTGACGCATCTTGAGGTCGAGAGCGCCGAGAGGTTCGTCGAGGAGCAGAACTTTGGGTTCGTTGACGATTGCGCGTGCTATGGCAACTCTCTGTTGCTGACCGCCCGAGAGGGAATCTACGTCTCTCGTTTCATAGTCGCTGAGTCCTACTATTTTGAGCGCACGTCTGACTTTTTCGTCAATAAAGTATTTGTAACCGTTGACTACTTTGCTGACTCTGCCTTTTTTGGTCATCTTGTCAACTGTCTTTTTGATTTTGCAGAGTTTTACGTATCCTTTGTCGATAAAGGAATAGTAATCCTTGTCGGCAATGGAAAAATCGGGAACGCCCGTATTAGGATCTACGAGAAAATCCTTGAGTTTTACTTGTTTGATAGCCTTTTCGCCCGTCTTTTTGGTATAGGTAACGTCGATTTTCTTTAGTTTGAGACCGAATGCAATGTTGTTGAAGACATTGAGATGAGGGAAAAGGGCATATTTCTGGAATACCGTATTGACGGGTCTTTTGTGGGGAGGGAGTTTAGCGATATCCTTGCCGTCGAAAAGTACCTTGCCGGACGTGGGGATTTCAAATCCCGCAATCATTCTCAAAGTCGTTGTCTTTCCGCAACCGGAAGGTCCGAGGAAAGTTACGAATTCTCCCTTTTTAATCTTGAGGTTCATGTCGTTGACAACGGTCTTGCTGCCGTATTGCTTGGTAAGACCTTGCAATTCGATAATGTATTCGCTTTGAGGTTCGTCTTGAGTCTTGGTATTCTTTTTGGAGACCTCTTTCAACAATTCTTTTATAAAATTTTCTTTTTTGGGTTTGCTGTCCTTCATGAATTTTTCGGCAGCGTTGTAGTCGTCTTTTTGTCCGAGTTTTTGGCTGACGGTTTTTTTAGCGGCGGGTTTTTGCGCCGTCTTTTTGTCCGAGCTTTTGACTGACGGTTTTTTAGCGGATGTTTTTTGTGTGTTTATTTTCTTTTCGCCTTCTTTTGCGGCGGAAGTCTTTTTAATTTCTTTTTCCATAGTAAATTCTCCTATTATATGATGATGACGTTATCAGAACGTAGGAGGGCTGGATATCCACAAAATCTTTGCCGTTTCGCTGCCCTTGTTTTCAATATAGTGTCGTTTGTTGCTGGTAAAGTAAAAAGAATTGCCTTGTTTTATCGCATAAGTCTTCTTGCCTATATGCAGAAGCGCTTCGCCGTGAAGTACGTATCCGAACTCTTCTCCTTCGTGAGGCATGTCCACGGTTGTGCTGACTCCCGACATAAGAGTGAGGAGGATAGGTTCCATTTCGTTTTTGAGACTGTTGGGGACCAGCCAGGTAACGGTTTCGCCGTCGTCTTCTTTTTCGAAAAAGTCGTTTTCGTCAAATACGATTTTTTCTTCTACGTCTTCGTCAAAGAAGGATTTGAGATCGCTGCCGAGTACTGCCAGAATGTCCGTCAAAGTCGCTATCGAAGGCGAAGTGAGGTTGTTTTCGAGCTGCGAAATATAGCCTTTTGTAAGTTCGCATCGGTCGGCGAGTTCTTCTTGCGTGAGTCCGCATTGCAAGCGAAGTTGCTTCAATTTGATACCGAAATCCATACTCTCTCCTTGTCAGTATAAAAAGATTAAAGTCGAGTTTAGTATTTCTAAACTTAATTTTTATGAAGTTTTGTGGCAATAAACATTGAGTTTAGAATTATTAAACAAGAGTATTATAGAGTTTTGCTATGTCTTTGTCAAACGAATATATATAGTTTTTTACAAATATTTTCAAAAAATTTTGCAAAAAAATACTTGCTTTTTTCAAGCAAGTAAGAATGAGAAAAATTTATATTGTTCAGATGCGGTTTTTTGATAAAAAACGGTGGGGAAATCCTATATATTGTTTAAGGTAAGCAAACATACTTTATTGATTTTCATTATATCCGTTTTATATTTGTCGCATGCGTGTTAGGTGCTCATAAATATCAATATAATTATGTATTTGTGCACCTGAAATTCAGTCTCTGAATACCACGCCGTTTTCGTCGAAGCCGTCGATTATGGCAAGACTCTCTATGCGATAACCTTGCGCGCGGAGTTTTTTGCCGCCGTCCTGGAATCCTTTTTCGATAGCGATTGCACAGCCTGCTAATTGCGCTCCGCTTTGATGTACGAGGGAAATAAGTCCGTTGAGTGCAGCGCCGTTGGCAAGGAAGTCGTCGATTATAAGTATTTTATCATCTTTTGACAAAAACTCTTTGGCAACTCTCACGTCATAGTCTCTGCCGTGCGTAAAAGAAGTAATCGTAGTCGAATATACGTCGGGGGAGAGATTTTTTGTAGCGTTTTTCTTGGCGAATACCATAGGTACTCCGAGTTCGAGAGCCGCCATAACGGCAATGGCTATTCCCGAAGCTTCGATTGTGAGAATCTTGGTTATTTCTGCGCCCTCATAGAGACGCTTGATTTCTTTGCCCATAGCTTGCATAAGCATGGGATCTACCTGATGATTGAGAAAACTGTCAACTTTGACTATATCTTTGCCGACGAGCCTGCCTTTTTTAGAGATGTACTCTTGAAGAAGTTTCATAATTCACCTGCGATATAAAATACATTTTAAGTTTACAACTATTGTAGAATTATGTCAACGATATATGCCGTGGTATATCCCTATACTTTTGCAATATAATTTTGCGCACAAGCTTTGGCAAGGTCGAAGAGCGTAATTCAACTCAAAAACAGAATTACGTACAGAGGTCGGAAATATAAAAATACCGTATAATATATCGTCATATATTGATCGATATTTATTATAAATGCTCCTTTATAACCCTAAAACCACATTTGGATATCCTTTTAGCGTACAATAATTTATGGACAAAACGTGTTTTTTTATATGAAAAAACGGCAGCGAAAATTTACTTTCGAAATCAAAAATAACAAAAATTTGTATCTTTCTTATTAATAGTATAACTTTATATCGTCAATAGCGGTGCACGTGTATAAATTACGGTCAAAGTATAGACAAAAAAGTCTTCATATGGTAAAATATATTCAACGATAATTAAGAAGCGGAGAAATTTATGAGCAGAAAAAAAGTCTTTTTGATTTCAATTGTAGGACTTCTTGCAGTTGCTTTGATAATCGGCGCATCGTTGGGTATTTATGCGCTTGCAGTTATTTACGGTACGACCACTATTACTCTCGATACGCAAAAAACATATCAGACTATGGAAGGTTTCGGAGCGTCATCGGCATGGGTATATCAAAGTTTCGGAGCAATCGAGGACGATGAGCTTAAAGAGCAGGCAATGGAAATGCTTTACGGCGACAGCGGTCTTGCACTCAATACGTTCAGATATAACATCGGCGGCGGAGGAAGCGAAGTTTTCGAATACCCCGATCCGTTGAGAGGTTCAAAGAGCTTTTTCGTGGCAGAAAACTTCAAGGGAGATTATTCTGTCTTTAAGGACGAATCCAATTACGATTTTACAAAGGACAAAGAAGTTCTCGAACTCTTTGAACTTGCGCTTTCCAAAGGTAACATCAAAGAAGTAGTATTCTTTGCCAATTCACCTCATTATACCATGACGGTAAGCGGCAAGACGCACGGCGACGTGATTCAGCAAAACAATCTCAAGCCTGAATGTTACGAGGCTTTCAGCGATTATCTTTTGGTAATTACCAATTATCTCTATAAAAACGTTGTCAAAAAATACGGCGACGATATTAAAATAGTCATCAGTCCCGTCAACGAACCTCAATGGGATTGGGGCGGAGAAAACGCTACGCAGGAAGGTTGTCACTACGATCCCGACGTGCTCGCAAAATTCTATCAGCAATTTTACGAGTCGCTTACGGCTTTTAACGAGGCATACGGCACTAACTTTGTAATGGATATTTTCGAAAGCGGAAATTATCAGCTTATCAAATCTACTGATACGAAATTCAATAAGTACATGAAAGAGTTTGAAAAATATCCTTTCTTTGAGAGTGTTACCAATATATCCGCACATTCTTACGGAACCGATACCGATAAACTTCTGCGTACCTTGTACGACAACTACATGAACAGAAATTACCCCGATATGAAAGTCAACGTAACCGAATACTGCGTACTCGAAGGCGGTATAGACACTTCGATAGATATGGGGCTTTATTCGGCTAAGGTTATTATGCGTGACCTTGCGATGATAGATGCGGTAAGCTGGAATTACTGGTTGTCTATGTCGGTCTACGATTATGAGGACGGTCTTATATATTGGAATAAGGACGAGGCAGGCAAGGACGTTATCAATGCATACAAGAGATATTATGCAATGGGTCATTTCTCAAAATATATCGAGGCGGGCAGCGTGAGAATAGACGCAAGTTACAGCGATTCTCTCGGCTTCAACGGTGTGGAATGCGTTGCATACAAAAAAACGGACGGCAGCATCGCACTTGTGGTGATCAACGACAGCTCTAAAGATCACAAGATAAAAATCGAAGGCGGTTATAACAATGTCAAACAAATTTTGACTACGCAGGACGTGAATTGGGAAATCAGCGAATACGAAAACAGTTCGAGCGTTACGGTACCCGCAAAATCAATTGTCACGTATATTTTCAGCGAATAAAATATTCAACTGATAAAATCGAAGGACGCCGTTTTTGTACAGAGCGGCTTCTTTCGGACAAAGCCAAAAACATGTGAAAGAGGAAAATTATGGAAGAGCAAAAAGACATTATTAATACGAGTGGTATTCAATCGGAGCAGGACGCAGTAAGCGATGACGCATTGAAGTCGTCAGAGGAGCCGAGCATGGTTCAGCAAGATAATGCTTATCAAACGTCTCAAGACGTTAAAACCCCCAAAACAAAAAGTAAGAAGAAAAAACTCGTCATTGCAATTGCCGTCATATTGTCGGTGATAATTGCGGTAGGTGCTTTTTTCGGTATTTATGCCGCAGCCGTAGTTTACGGTACGACGACCATAATTTTAGATACGCAAAAGACTTATCAGACAATGGAAGGATTCGGAGCGTCGTCGGCTTGGATATATCAGGACTTCGGAAAACTCGATAATCCCGAGCTCAAAGACGAGGCAATGGAAATGCTTTACGGTGACAGCGGTCTTAAACTCAATACGTTCAGATACAACATCGGCGGAGGCGGCGTTGAAGTTGCTGCATACGGCGACGATTTAAGAGGAGCGGAGAGCTTTTTCGTGGCGGAAAACTTTACGGGCGATTATTCCGTATTCAAGGACGAGAGTAACTACGACTTTACGAGAGATGCGGCGGTAAGAGAACTTTTTGACCTTGCGCTTTCCAAGGGAAATATCGAGCAAGTCGTATTTTTTGCCAACTCTCCTCACTATACCATGACTCTCAATGGCAAGACTCACGGTGAGGAAATCAACGTCGATAATCTCAAAGAGGAATGTTACGAAGCATTTAGCGACTATCTGCTTTTGATTACCGATTATCTTTATGAAAACATAATCTGCAAGTATGATAAGAATATCAAGGTTATTATCAGCCCCGTCAACGAGCCTCAATGGAAGTGGGGCGGAGCGGACGCTTCGCAGGAGGGCTGTCACTATGAGCCCGATGTGCTTGCAAAATTCTATCAGCAATTTTACGAGTCGCTTACGGCTTTCAACGAAGAAAACGGAACATCCTTCGAAATGGATATTTTCGAGTGCGGCAAATATATGATGGTTGCTTCGTCTGCAAGAGTAAACGAATATATGACGGAGTTTGAAAAATATCCTTTCTTTGAAAGCGTTACCAACATATCTGCACATTCCTACGGCGCAGATACCTCTAAATTCCACCGTACGCTTTTCAGTGAATATATGGATAAATATTATTCCGACCTTAAGATAAGTATCACGGAATATTGCGTGCTTCAGCCCGGCATCGACCCCACGATAAATATGGGAATATTCTCGGCGCAGGTTATCATGCGAGACCTCACTATGCTTGACGCCGTAAACTGGAATTACTGGCTGTCGATGTCCAAGGGGGATTACGAAGACGGACTTATCTATTGGAACAATATCGACGGCGAAGACGTCATCAAGACATACAAGAGATATTACGCAATGGGACACTTCTCAAAGTTTATAGAATCGGGAAGCGTGCGTATCGGAGCAAGTTACAGCGATTCTCTCGGCTTCAACGGCGTTGAGTGCGTGGCATTCGAGAAGACGGACGGAAGTATTGCGCTTGTGGTAATCAATGACAGCACGAGATCGCACAAGATAAATATCAAGGGCGGTTACGCTAACGTCTATGAAGTTTTGACGACAGAAGAAGAAAACTGGAAGACAAGCGAATACGAGAATACGGGCAGCGTTACGATTCCCGCAATGTCGATAGCGACGTATGTATTTTCAAAATAACAAAATACTCAAAGACCCCGAAAACCGTCGGGGTCTTTTGCTGTATGGAAATCGTTGTACAAATAAATCGTTTTTGATCGGGTAATAATCTAAAGCGTAAAATAAATATAAAATATTTTACACGCAGGTAAAAGCCTTGAAAATTAACGGCAAAAGTGCTAAAATATATAAAGTCCGAAAAGTACGGTTCAGCCGTCTTTTGACAAGATGTAAATAAGATTTGTGCGGCAATATCGCACGAGAGGTGATAAAATGTTAAAGATTGATATAGTATCAGGCTTTTTGGGTGCGGGAAAGACGACCCTTATCAAAAAACTTCTTTCCTCTGCGTTGAAAGGACAGAAAATAGTCCTTATCGAAAACGAGTTCGGCGACATAGGTATCGACGGCGGTTTTCTCAAGGAAGCAGGTATTCAGATCAACGAAATGAATAGCGGTTGTATTTGTTGTTCGCTCGTAGGCGACTTCAAAAAAGCGCTCAATAAAGTATATACGGAATATGCTCCCGACAGAATCCTTATCGAGCCGTCGGGTGTCGGAAAACTCAGCGACGTTCTTAAAGCGGTGCTTTCGGCAAATCTTCCCGACAGCGAAGTTTCTTCTCTCACTACGGTAGTAGACGCTAAAAAATGCAAGATGTATCTGAAGAACTTCGGTGAATTCTATAAGAATCAGATAGAAGAAGCAAAGTGCATAATACTCAGCCATACGACCGGTATCGACAAAGATAAATTGCAATTCTGTCTCGATACCGTCAAGAGTCTCAATCCTCAAGCGACAATTGTCGCTACTCCTTGGGAAGAACTTGAAGGAGAAAAACTTTTTGAGGCTATGAACAACATATCCTCTCTCGAAGCAGAGATAAAGAAGATGCAAGAGGATGAAGATATCTGTCCCGTATGCGGACATCATCATCACCATGACGATGACGAGGAACACGAACATCACCACCATGACGGCGAGTGCTGTCACCATCATGACCATGACGAGGAACACGAACATCATCATGACGGAGAATGCTGTCACCATCATCACCATGACGAGGAGCACGAACATCACCACCACGACGGCGAGTGCTGCCACCATCATGACCATGACGAAGATCATGAACATCATCACCATGACGGCGAGTGCTGTCACCATCATCACCATCACGGTCATGACGCCGACGAAGTATTCTCAAGCTGGGGCAGAGAGACTGTCAACTCTTATACACAAGATCAAATCAATGAGATGCTCACAGCTCTCAACAGCGGCGAATACGGCACTATTTTGAGAGCTAAAGGCATTGTTCAGGGTACGGACGGAAAGTGGATACACTTTGACTTTGTTCCCGGCGAAGAAGATGTCAGAACGGGTAGCAGCGAAGTAATCGGCAGAATTTGCGTGATAGGCTGCAAACTCGACGAAGAAAAGCTTGCAAAACTCTTTTTGCTTTGAGAAGATAAAAGGACGGATTGACTATGGAAGTACCGGTATATCTTTTTACGGGATTTTTGGAGAGCGGTAAGACAAAATTTATTCAGGAAATGATGACGGACGACCGCTTCAACGAAGGAGAAAAAACTCTTCTTCTCGTATTCGAAGAGGGCGAAGAGGAGTATAAGCCGCAATATTTCGCAGGCGGCGGAAACAACGTTCATATAGAATATGCAGAGGTTGACGATATCAACCCTAGCATGCTTACGGTACTTGAGAAAAAATACGGAGCGCAGCGAGTAATTGTAGAATACAACGGTATGAGCGAAGTGGGAAAATTTCTCGACGCCATGCCCGAAAATTGGGTGCTTGCGCAAACGCTCATGCTTGCCGACGCTACGACTTTTATGAATTACAACGCAAATATGAGGCAGCTCACTTTTGATAAAATGCAAGTGAGCGAAGCGATAATATTCAACAGATTCGACAACTCATACAACAAACTCGAGTTTCACAAGATAGTCAGAGCGGCAGGCAAGAGGATAGACATACTTTACGAATACAAGGACGGTCACGTCGAGCCTGACAATATTCAGGACCCCTTGCCTTACGATATCAACGCAGATGTGATAGAGATTAAAGATACGGACTATGCGGAGTTTTACAGAGATCTTGTCGAGGACGGTAAAAAGTACGAAGGCAAGACGGTTAAATTCAGAGGTATCGTCGCAGTTGACAACACATTGCCGCCCAAAACCATCGTCGTAGGCAGGCATATCATGACATGTTGCGAAGCGGATATTTTTTACGGTGCATTCGTATGCGAATACAAGCAGGATATCGCACTTAAAAAAAGAGATTGGATCATGCTTACCGGCAAAATTCACTTCAAACGTCACAACGTTTATGAGGGCGTAGGACCTGTATTCGAAGCATTGGAAATTCACAAAACCGACAAGCCAGAGCAGGAGCTCGCAACTTTCTATTGATTTTAACGCTTATAAGAATCGCGTTAAAACATTACATAAATCAGTATAACTTGTAATAAAAAGTTCGCAAGAACATCAAACTAAAAAAAAACTATTTCATATGGAGAAGATTATGCAAAGAGTAGCACAATTCGAGAAAGTGTCATTCTCACAATTTGACAAGGACTTCAAAGATACTTACGGCGATATGTACGATTCCAAAGCCGTGTACGACAGTATCAAATTGCCCAAAAGAGCGACTGCGGGATCGGCGGGATACGATTTCTATGCGCCTGTGGATATCGATCTTTTGCCCCGACAGACTGCAAAAATTCCCACGGGAATAAGAGTGAAAATTCTCGACAATTGGGTACTCAAAGTTTACCCCAGAAGCGGACTAGGATTCAAGTACAGACTTCAGCTCAACAATACCGTCGGAATAATCGACAGCGATTATTACGGTTCGTCCAACGAAGGACATATTTTTATCAAGATAACCAACGATTCCAACGAAGGTAAGAGCGTAAGCATAAAAGCAGGCGAAGGCTTTGCACAGGGTATTTTCGTAGAGTACGGCATTACTTTCGATGACGACGCAAGCGAAAAGCGAGACGGAGGTTTCGGCTCAACCACTAAAAAGAAGTAAGAGAGCAAAGCTAATTAAATTATTTAGGAATATAAAAAACAGTACAAATAAAGACGGTCTTTGAGATTTTATCCTAAAAGACCGTCTTGTTTTTATGCTGCTTTGTAACAATTGAATAATGTATTATAAAAAAGTATATGCGTAAGAATGATTGATTTTAATTCAGTCTGTAAAGAATTTTGCCCATTCGTATTCGTCGGCTTTACGACTTGCGGCAAACGCTTGAAGTCTTTGAGTATATTCTGCCAGTCTTTTGTCAAATGCTTCTATACAGTTATCGATACCGTACTTTCTTACTATTGAAGTGAGTTCGTATATCGGGAATCCTATTGCGTGTCCTTTTGCGTGTACAGCGCCCAGTGCTTGTCCTACTGCATGACAAAGGGCAATATCTTCTGAAGAAGTCAAACGCTTTGCAAGACCGTGACAGGCGAGAATCGCACGTTTTGCTTCCGGCATCTTTACTTTGCCTTGCGCCCATAGTTTGGTGAGTATCAACGCTTCTCTCGGCGCTTCTTCTCGTGGATAGCGTAAAGACAATAAATCGACAGCTTCTTCGGCGAAGGAGAAAGCCCATACTACTACCGTTTTTTTATCGCATGAAGATATTTCCTCTTGCAAGGGAAGAAGGCATTCGCTGGATTTCGAGAGAAGTATCATTCGTTTTTTCTTGATATTGAGTTTTATTTCGTCAAATCTGTCCATCGGTATTTTTATTGAAGCTATAATCATAATGCTATCAGTAAAAGCCCTGGTTCAGGGCTTTTACTGTCGGGCTATTACTTTCCATATATGAATACGGAGGTCAAATTCTTATAAATCGTATGTTAATCCTTTTTGTCATTGACCTTGTTATCGGTTTTTGAAGACGAGGTATCATTTTGAGTTTTTTGTTTTTTTTCGTAATCTACAAAATTAACGTCGGCTTTATTTTGAGAATCTGAATCGTCGTCAGAATCCAAGAGTTCGAGAAGATAAGTGACGTCTTCTCCGCAGGCTTTGTTGCGTGCGATTTTAGCGTCAATGGCAATGTGCGTCATCATATATAGTATCAAAGAGAGTACTATAAGAAGCACGGGTAAAACTGTTGCCATGAGTATGCCGCACGTGAAGTCTACGAAACAAACGAGTATTATTCCGCCGACTAGACTAGCTAATATAAGGAAAATGATGAATTTCTGAATTATATCTACTTTTGAGAAGAAGTCTTCATCAGCTTTTTTGAACATATTATCGTCCTCCGAGTTTTTAGTATTTATTCATTTTGATTATAACACAACCTTTATTTTAAGTCAATACCGTTTTATCGCAGACATGATGTGCTATGATAATATCGAACAAGGAAAATTTTGCGTTATCGGAAAACGCTCTGTCGATCAAATTAAGCGTCAAACACTCTTTGATTGCAAGAAAAAAGAAGCGATTTCGCTTCTTTTTTTCGGGATATTTGATATTCAGGCATGCAATACGACTTCGCCTGTTTTTATAGTAGCGGGTACGTCTATTACACGCTGATTACTCGAACCTTTCCAATGAAGTTGAGGATCGAGAAGATCTATCTTGAATTCTCCGTCTACCAATACGTCGAGGTAGGGGATTATCGGCAAGTCCTTGATTTCTTCCCAAAGGAAACCTGTATAGAGCCATATCGTCTTATGAGGGTATTTTTCTTTGATTTCCTTTGCGAGTTCGTATACGGGCTGTCTGTTTTGAGGGTGGAGAGGGTCTCCTCCCGAGAACGTTATACCCGATATATAGGATTGGTCGAGCTGGTCAAAAATTTCTTTTTTCTCGCTTTCGCCGAATTCCAGACCGCCGTTGATGTCCCAAGTGATGGGATTCTGACACTGTTTGCACTTATGCGTGCAACCTGCAACCCAAAGTACGACTCTTAATCCGTCGCCATTGAGCATATCGTCTTTCGTAATGTTGTGATATCGCATAATTACATACTCTTCCTGTCTGCTATTTCTGCCATTTTAGCGGCGTTGAGTCTGGTATCACCCTTTACTCTGGAGTAAGAGAGGTAACCGTTCATTCTTTCGATTTTTGTAAGGTTTTTGCTTCCGCACTTGGGGCATACGTCCATGCTGAGTTCTTGGTGACCGCAGTCGTCGCAGTATGCGAGGGAGAGGTTTACGCCTTCATAGAAGCCCATTTTCATAGCACGTCTGATAAGCGAACGGATAGCGTCCTTGTTGTAATCGATAGGATATTTGACGTATTGTATTTTGCCGCCGTTCATGAGGTTCCAGAATCTGTTTTCGAGGTCCTGCTTCTGAATAGGGGAAATATCCTCGGTAACGTGACAGTGGAAAGAGTTGGTAACATAAGGTCTGTCGCTGACGTTCTTGACGAGTCCGAACTGTTTTCTGAACTGTTCTATCTGGAGTCCGCAAAGGCTTTCTGCGGGGGTTCCGTAAAGAGCGTAGAGAACGTGGTCTTCGTCTTTGAATTCATTGACTTTCTTGTTGATGTATTCCATGACTTCGAGTGCGAACTGACCGTCTTCGGCAATAGATTTTTTATTGTGAATTTCCTGCAACTCGTTGAGCGCCGTAATGCCGAAAGAAGCAGTTGCGGCTTTGAGAAGGGGAGCAATCTTGTCGCTGTACTTGAGGTGTCCGCCATAGAAACCGCCTTCGCAGTAAGCAAGAGGGTTGGTGGAAGCTCTCATTTCACCGAGGTACTCATAGGTACGCAAGTGAAGCTGACGGATAAGATTGAGGTAGTAATCAAGCACTTCGTAGAAGTCTTTGGATTCTTGTTTTGCCTTTGCGTAAATCATGGGAAGATGCAAGCTTACGGCTCCTATGTTAAATCTGCCTACGAATACGGGTTTATCGTTTTCGTCAGCGGGGTACATGCCGCCTCTTTCATACCAAGGCGAGAGGAAAGCACGACAGCCCATAGGGGAGATTACTTCGCCGTATTTTTTGTATATGCTTGCAACGTATCCTTCGCCTGTCAAAGACAGCCAGTCGGGATACATGGTTTTTGCCGAGCATTCGAGACCTGCTTCGAATACGTCTTCGAGTTCACAGCCGGGACCGTGGAGATTTTCGTCGTAGAGGAAGACGATTTTAGGGAAGAGAACGGGTTTTTTGCATTCTTTTTTGCCCTGACCGCCTTTTCTTACTTCGAGCATGCATATGTTTGCCATCTTGGCAAAACGCGATCTTCCGAGTCCGCCGGTGATAGTGATAAAAGGATAATCGCCTCTCGAAGAAGCAACGGTATTGAATTTATATTCCCAACCTTGGAAGCCCTGAAGCATGTCTTTTCTTACGTCTTTGATAGCTTCTTCTTCGGCTTTTTCGGGAGAAAGTCCGAGTGAAACGTATCTGTCATACTGTCTCTTGTATGTCTTTTCTGCATAGGGTTCGAGAATTTTGTCTACTTGGGGTACGGTAAAACCGCCGTACTGCTGACTTGCGGCAGAGAGTACGATATCGCCGATTACGTCAAACGCAACGTCGAGAGTTTTGGGTTCGTTGTACCAGATGTTGCCCATTTCAAAACCGCCTTTGAGTACGGTGGCAACGTCAAAAAGACAGCAGTTCATTGTATCGCGGCGCGCAGACATATCATGTACGTAGATATAGCCGTCGCGGCAAGCCTGCAATTCCTCTTTTGTGAGGAAGAATTTCTGATAAAGTTCTTTATTGAGCTGATTGAAAATCAAGCTTCTTTTGGTGGAAACGAGAGCGCTGTCGGAGTTGGAGTTTTCCTTATCTCCGATATACATGATTGCCTGGCTTTTCTTATAAACTTCGTCGAGCATATGAACGAAGTCCTGCTTGTAGTTGCGGTAATCCTTATAGCTTTTTGCAACTGCAGGGTTGAGCGATTCGAGCGCATATTCTACGATGTTGTGCATTTCGCTGATGGTAATGAACTCCTTGTTCATGCCTTCGACTTTTTTGTTGACGAAATCGCAGATAAACTGAATGTCTTCATCGCTGAATTTGACAAGCGCGCGGAAAGCCGATTTATTGACTGCCGTAACGACTTTCTGAACGTTGTATTCTTCTTTTGTTCCATCCTTTTTAATAACGTACATAATATCATCTCCATTGAATTATTGCAAAGTTAATTATAGCACACAGCATAGTCGTATGCAAGACATAATGCAAAAAAAATAAAAAATATTTTTCAAAAAATGCTTGACAAACCACAATATATTGTATTTTGTTTAAAAATCTTTATCAATATAATGTGGTATAATCATATGTTATCAAGAGCAAAACCGACACGGGCGTTACATTTATTGAAGATAAATAAGCGTAGATTATCCAATCTTAAAAAAACCAGCTTTTTAATTTCTGAATAAATTGTGGTTGAATATTTTTATACTTTGACAATAAATTCACAAAGCTGGCAGTCTTTGCCGATTTTTATAATTGACAATTATCAAACCCGTGTTTCGGAGAAGTGTATTTACTATCATACGTTATAAAGTCAAGCAAAATATTATTTGTTTGAATATGTATTGAGGGTGAATTTTATATCATGCTTATAGGTGATTAATTGAGCTGTCAATGAAGTTGCTTATTATTGTATTTATATATTATAATTGGATTAATCAATATTGTATATCAGTAAATCCATTTAATAAATGTATTCTTAAATGTATTTTGAGTCTTAAGAAGATAAATAAATTAAAAAATAAAACGAAAATCGACAATAAATCGGACTTTTCGTCTGTTTATTGAGTAAAAGAGGTTGTTGTGACGGATAACGAAGTTTTGGACAAACTGCTTTGTCGAATGAAATTCGGCGAAGAAAAAGCATTCGAAGAGCTGTATGAGTTGACAAGCCGCAAGGTGTTTGCCTATCTTTTGTCCATCGTAAGCAATTATCATTCGGCACAGGATCTTACGCAAGATACTTTTATAAGGATAAGAAAAAACGTTGACAAGTATCAATCGGGAAATGCCTTTGCGTGGATAATTCAGATTGCAAAGAATACGGCATACAACGAAATAAGCAAAAGAAAGAAAGTAATCCCCACAGACTTCGGCGAACGGGACAAATCGGGAAGTTACCGAATAGACGAAACAAACGTTCCCGTGTTGGAAATAATCGCTACGAGGTTGGACGAGACGGACAGGAAAATTATACTGATGCACCTTTCGGGCGGATTCAAGCACAGAGAAATAGCAAACGATCTGGGAATTCCTCTCGGTACGGTGCTATGGAAATATAACAAAGCTATCAAAACGCTTCAAAAAATAATTAAGGAGGAGTACGGACTATGAATAAAAAGCAAATTCAGAATCTTTTGAATGCAAGTCTTGACGAAAAGACGCCCAAGCTGACAAAAAAGATATTGTCCGCTCCTATCAACACAAGCGACAACTCATTGCCTGAACAAAAGGCGGAAAAGTCTTTCTCTCTGAAGAAAAAAAGCATCATTACCTGGGTGAGTGCCGTAGCGTGCGTTTTGGTCGTCGTAATTGTGGCGAGCGTATTGGGAGTATATTTCAAAAACGTGGAAAACCAACCCGTAGTGACATTGCAAACGACGTGCTATGAGGTGGATATCAATCCTTCGGTGCTGATTACGGCGGATAAGGACGGAAAGGTTACTCATATCGCTGCGCAGAATGACGATGCCGACGTTGTATTGTCGAGCGAAAGTTTTGCAGATTACAAGCAAATGACGGCAGAAGAATGTATGGAAACGTTTATATTAGAGTCCGCAAGACTCGGATATATAGATTGCACAGCAAAGGACAATCGCATAGACATAACTGTCATAAGCGGAGAGAAATCTTCCAAGAGCAGCAAACTCGCAAAGCAGACCCAGCAGAATTTGCAATCGTATTTGCAAGAGATAGATATTTTCGGAGTGGTAAGCGCAACGGTCAGTGCCGTCAAAGATTTTGTGGTAGGCAAAGGCTGGCAATATACGCAAAGTAATCTGGACGCCTATACGGAAAATCTCGAAGGAGAATTTATTTTCCACAGAGCCAACAGTCTCGGTGACGGAGTTTTGGAAGATATCTCGAGTAAAATAGACGAGTTTGTAAATAAGACGTCGGATATATATAATCTTCTGGTTGAACTCGACGAGCTTAATACATTGATAGAAGAAGAGAGCGGTAAGAGTTACTGGGATTGGAAGCTTGCGATTTTTACCGATAAACTTTCCGAAAAGACAAAAGAGCTTATAGCAAAGGCCGATGCAGTGAGAGAGCAGCTTGCGAATTACGATATAAGCGTATTGAGCGTTATTTCGCTGGATGCTTATCTTATAAAATATTCTATTATCGAAGATATAAAGACTCTTGTAGCGGAGATAAAAGATAATATCGCACAAAGCAAACTCATGAATACGCTGTTGGAATATATAGCCATATTAGATGAAAATCTCTATGACCTTCTCAACAACGAAGTTATGACTTTTTATAACGAAGTAGTAGAAAGTCTCAACATTCTCTATGAGGAAAGAGTTTCGAAATTCCTGAATATTTTCGATTCCCGTCCCGAAATATCTCAACAAGAGTATGAAGAATATTTGTCTTCGCAATCAAAAAGCTGAATAGCATAATGTGCCTTCATAAATAAATCCCCTTTACAAAACGGCAACTCTGTTGCCGTTTTGTTTTTTATCAAGAGATTATCCGTTTTGATTTCGATAAATCGGAGTTACAGCAATAATGAAGTATTTATTTGACAGAGATGTGATATTGAGAATAAATTTTTATCAAAACATTGACTTTGCAAATATTGAGGGCATATAATATAAATGCACTAAAAAGGAGGGGTATGTTTATGGCACAGAAAAAGTCCACAGGTAAAAAAATCGAAGACAGATCTGTCAGAAGCAATATGAATGCTTTAATCGGAATTTGTTCTTGCGTAGTTTTGATTTTGGCGATAGTAATTTACGTCATCAATCTCATCCTTAACTTGGTTGAAGCAAGTTCTACTGCAGTCGGAATTCTCAATCTAATTAAGGATATTGCATTGGGTATTGTAATTACGTTGTCCGCATACTATTATGCAAGAAGCAAAAAGACAGAGTTTAAAGTTGTTATTTACGTATGCATCGGTATATACTGGGTAATGATGATTATCGGTCATGCAATCAGTTTGTAATCAAGAATAACAATTACGGCGGGGGGATTTCAAAGTCCCCCTGTTTTTTTTATCTTTATTTTGTACGGATTCGGTTTTCGGGCTTTGCTTGACTGATATAAGGTTTTTGGTTTATATTTATATAGGTAGCGGAATTTCTGCGCATAAGGTAGAGTATATGCAACAAAATACTAAAGAAAGATTGAAAAAAATGCGAGAAAGAATGAAAAATATCGTCTTGCCCGTAATCGCTTACGGTGGCATTGCCGGTATCATTTCGGGTATTCTGGTAGGCTTTTTCAATTATTTTGCCAGATATCTCATACAATATTCGCAGAAAATTTATGAGGGTGTGCTTGCACATCTGTGGGCTTTGCCTCTGTTCTTTTTGGGACTGGCGGCGCTTGCAATACTTATGTCACTTCTTCACAAATATATTCCCAATGTCAGAGGCAGCGGCATTCCCAACGTGGAGGGAAGCGTAAGAGGTTATCTTTCTTATAAAAGCGGTAGAACGCTGATAGGTACGTTTGTCGGTTCGTTTATAAGCTACGTAGCAGGTTTGCCTCTGGGCAGCGAAGGACCCAGCGTACAGATCGGTGCTATGAGTTCGCAAGGTATAACGCAACTTATGAAAGCAAAACTTACATGGCGCAGATACGTTATGGCGGGCGGCGCAGGCGCAGGTATTGCCGTTGCGTTCAATGCTCCGCTTACGGGTATTATATTCGCCATGGAAGAGTGTCAGAAAAGAATGTCCCCGATAACGCTCCTTTGCGGTTCGTCGGCGGTCATATTCGGTACGGCTACTTTCAGAACGCTCGGTATGATAATAAAAGACGCAAAGTGGTCAAGCACTACGATGCTTTTCAATATCGAAGGACTTACGCCTTTGGGCAATCTCGACGACTTGAGCGAGTGGGGAGAATTTGCGGGCGTAATGGGCTTATTGGCATTGATGGGAATTATCCTCGGCGTGCTTGCCGTGGTATTCAACGTTCTGCTTGTAAGATCGCAGAGATTTACGGACAAGTATGTCAAACAGTTCCCTTATTGGGCAAGACTTCTTGTAGCGTTTTTACTTACAGGCGTGTTCGGTCTGATATTTACGAAATATTTCGAGGACGGTTTTGCATTTGTCAATACCGGCGGACACTCGCTTATAGACAATCTGTGTCACAACGGACTTAAGTATTCCGTACTTTTGCTTTTGCTTGTAATTTTCGTCAGAATGATACTAACTCTGTTGTGCTTTAATTCGGGAGCGACGGGCGGACTGTTTATTCCTATGCTGGCAATGGGTGCGCTTGCGGGTGCAGTACTCGGAAAGATGTTTATTGCCATGGGAATGAATGAAGAGTATTTTCCCGCACTCGTATTGATATCGATGACGACGTTTTTCGGCGCAAGCGTAAGAGCTCCTATCACCGCAATCGTGCTTATCGTTGAGCTGTCGGGATACAATTCGGACTTTTTGCCCACGGGCATAGCGATATTCTCGGCTTTTCTCGTAGCTGAACTTATGGGAAATACGCCTTTGTACGACAGCTTGCTCGAGAGATTGAGAGAGCAAAACAACGAGGACGAAAAAACCGTAAAGAGAAGTTTCGGCGTACTTATAGAGCACGGCGCATTTATAATCGGCAGAAGAATAAAAGATATCATCTGGCCTGCCAACGGACTGGTTACAGAACTTGTCAAGAGCGACGGCGAAAGTATAGTTCCCGACGGCGAAACTGTTTTGCAGGAAGGCGACAAACTCACCATAGTAGTGGAGAGTATGAATTATAAAGAAACAGTGGAGTATATTACTCATCTTGTCGCAAACGAACCTTCTGCCGAAAAAAGCGATAAGGACAAAAAATCCAAGAAGACAAGACGCAGTAAAAAAGATAGTCCCCTAAAGGAATCTTCATCAACGGACGTGCAGAGCGACATGACTGAAGATACCGACAAAGCGAAAAAGGGGAGTGAAGAATTAGATTCGGACAGCATAGGAGAGGAAACGCAAAATAAGCCTACGAACGAGGACGGCTTGACAAAATAATCATCTATTAATACCGATAAGGACTTTTGGATTTACAAAAGCCCTTATTTGACGGAGAAAGAAATGAGTGTATTGACAATTAAAGGACTTACTCACGTATTCGATTCGAAGACGCTTTTCAATGACGCCGATCTGTCTATCAACAACGGCGAACATGTGGGAATAGTCGGTCTCAACGGTGCGGGCAAGTCGACTTTTATGAATATAGTAACGGGCAAGCTTTCGCAGGACGCAGGCGAAGTGAAGTGGCTCAACGGCATACGTTGGGGGTATCTCGATCAGCATGCCGATATAGACAGAACGCAGACGGTAATGCAGTATTTGCGCACATCGTTCGATTACCTTTACGAATTGAACGAAAAACTCGAACAACTTTATGCGGATATGGCTGTCGAAGAAGATATGGACAAACTCGACAAGATGGTCAACAGATCTGCGTCCATGCAGGAAAAACTCGACGAAAGCGGGTTTTACGATCTCGATTCGCAAATAAAGAAAGTTGCCAACGGTTTGGGAGTGAACAACTTCGGTTACGATACGGTAATATCTCACCTGAGCGGAGGTCAGAGAGCCAAGCTCATGCTTGCAAAACTTCTTCTCGAAGAACTCGACGTAATGCTTCTCGACGAGCCTACGAACTTCCTCGATCTCGAGCAGATCGAATGGTTGAGAAAATATCTCGATACATTCAAAGGTACGTTTATTCTCATATCGCACGATACTTCTTTTCTCAACAGCGTGTGCAAGATAATAGTCAATATCGAAAACGGTATGATAAAAAAATATTGGGGCAATTATGACGAATTTTTGCTCCAACACGAACAAAACGCCAAGCAGTATGCGGACAGTTACGAGCGTCAGCAACGTGAGATCAAAAAGATGGAAGACTACATCGCTCGCAATAAAGCCAGAGCGGCGACGGCAGGTATGGCAAACAGCCGAAAGAAAATGTTGGACAGAATAGACGTTATGCAAAAACCCGTGTCTTTCGAAAAGCCTACATTCGAATTCCCTTATACGCTTTTGGTGACAAAACATCTTCTTGATGTAAAAAATCTCGAAGTCGGATACGACGGCAAGACCATTCTTCCGCCTATATCGTTTGAGATTTCCAGCACCACGAAAATGTGGTTGAGAGGTACAAACGGCCTCGGCAAGACAACTATTCTCAAGACGATAATGCGTCGTCTTCCCGCAATCAAGGGAACGTTCTCTTTTAATCCGAATGCAAAGGTCAATTATATCGAACAAGATCTCGTCTTCAGAAGCAAAGAGATAAACGCCATTACGTTTATGAACGAGACGTATCCCAAAATGTCGCAAAAAGAAATACGCAATCAGCTTGCCAGAGTCGGTATCAAAAAAGACCTCGCTACAAAGAGCGTAGGCAATCTTTCGGGCGGTGAGCAAGTCAAGATAAAACTTTGTGCGCTTATGCAAAAAGAAAGCAATATCCTTATACTCGACGAACCTACGAATCACCTCGACGTGTCGGCTAAAGAAGCATTGTTCGAAGCGCTTGAAAAATACGAAGGAGCGATAATTCTCGTCAGCCACGAACCTATGTATGCCGAAAAACTCTGCGACAAAGTTTTCGATATAGAGTTTTGACAAATACAATTTATTCCAATTGTCGTCAATAGGTTGACTTATTTATATAATTTAAGTAAAATTAACTTATACAACAAAAGAGGAACGGTTTTGGAAAAAGCGATATTGTCGAACAGGAGAATATTTAACAATCAAAGTGTTTTCGGACATTCATTCGTCAAGCCCTTTATTACTGAAGACACCGTAGAAACTATGGTCTACAATCATAATATCGCTCACGGAGCGTATTTTACGCTTTGTCATACCCGATAAAAGAAAATCTGTGACAGTATTAGTTTATACTGCCACTTTTTTTATTAAAATTTTTAGGAGGCACAATATGAAAAAGACAATCATCATTTCGTTGTTGGTAGTCGCAATGGTAGCTTCAATGGCTATTGTTTTTGCAGGTTGCGATTTTGACGGCGAAGACGAATTTACAATTGGTGCGGTTTACATTACCAGCCAAAACGAAGATACCGGATACACTTATGCGCATCATTCTGGAATCAAGAAGGCAATGGAAACTCTCGGGTTGAAAGACAGCCAGCTCATTATTGAGGACAATATTCCTGATACCGATATGGATGCTACAAGAACCGCTATCGACAACTTGGTAGGTAAAGGTTGCGATATGATTATAGGTATATCGTATGGCTACATGGACGCTATGGAAGAGGCTGCAGAAAAGTACCCCGATGTAATATTTACTCACGCTACGGGTTATAAGTCCAACGACACCAACTTCAACAATTACTTCGGCAGAATATATCAGGCAAGATATCTTGCAGGTATTGCCGCAGGTCTTAAGGCAAAAGAAATTAACAATAATAAAATCGGTTATGTAGCTGCTTTCACAACCGCAACGGCTGAAACTGCAAGCGGTATCAATGCATTTGCTATGGGTGCTCAATCAGTATATCCTGAAGCTGAAGTATATGCAAAATCTTTGGGTACTTGGGGTGACATTGACCTTGAAAGAAAAACTGCTGACGCTTTGTTGGATTTGGGTTGCGGAGTAATTTCTCAGCACTGTGACAGCGCACAACCTCAAATTGCTGCTCAGGACAGAGGTGCTTTCGGTTGTGGATATAACTCTGATATGACAAAAGACGCTCCTAAAGCTCACTTGACGGCTACTGTATGGCATTGGGATGTTTACTATACTACTGCCATAAAAGAAGCTATGTCTGGTAAAGAAAACTTTATGGAAAAAGTAGGTAAAGTATATTATAAGGGCCTTGCAGACGGTCTCGTAGGTGTTTCGGCATTGTCAGATAACTGTGCAGACGGAACTCAAGAAGCTATTGACGCTGTTAAAGAACTTATCATCAATGGTGAATGGGATGTATTCAGCGGCGTTAAACTTTCTATCGCTTCAGACGGTACCATTACTAAGACTGATGCAGCTTTGAAGACCAATGCCGGTGTAGTTATCGTAGAAGCCGGCGGCGCATCTGTTGATGACAGTGTTATCACAGGTACAATGAATTACCTTGTAGAAGGCGTAAAAGAAGTTTCCTAAAATAAATTAATTAGGATGCACACTATACTACCCGAATTTTCGGGTAGTATAGCAAATTTTTTAAGAGGACGATATGGCAAAACAAGATTATGCTATACAGTTAAAGGGTATTACCAAGACTTTTGGTAATGTTGTAGCCAACAGCAACATAAATCTCGACCTAAAAAAGGGCGAGATACTTGCTTTGCTTGGCGAAAACGGAAGCGGAAAGACTACGCTTATGAATATGCTGTCGGGTATATACCGTCCCGACAAAGGTCAGATTTTTATTGACGGAAAGAAAGTATATATAGATTCTCCCGAGGACAGTAAAAGGCTGGGTATTGGTATGGTACACCAGCATTATAAGCTTATCGAAAAATTCTCGGTAGCGGATAATATATGGTTGGGCTACCATCAAACGAATGAGGATAAGCCCGCCGAAAAAATAAACGACGACAATAACGGTGACGAGAATATGCAGAACGAAAAAGCTGCTGATTCGGAAGTCATTGAAAATATACATATCGATGAAAACTGCGAGGATGACGCAGAGTATTGTAAAAACGAAAACGATTCTATGTCTTTACAGGAAACTGCCGAAGACACAGAAACAAGTATAGACAGCACGGTAAAGAAGTCAAATAAGGCGAAGGAAAACTTTAAACTTTGTCTCAACAAAACCAAAAAGTTTTTTATTGCTTGCGGAAAATTTATTAAGAAAACGGCTAAAAAAGTATTCTTAACGAAATCCAGATATTCGAAGATTGAAGAATTTGCAAAAAGCTACGGTTTCGATATCGATCCCAAAAAGCGTATATGCGATATGGCAGTAAGCGAAAAACAGACTGTCGAGATAGTAAAGGTGCTGTTCTACGGTGCTAAAGTATTAATTCTCGACGAGCCTACCGCAGTACTTACCGAACAGGAGATACAAAAACTCTTTGCAATTCTTAAAAATATGAAAGAAAAAGGCTGTTCGATTATCATCATTACGCACAAACTTAACGAAGTTATGGCGATAAGCGACAGAGTCTCTATATTGCGTAAAGGCGAGTATATAGGTACAGTCGAGACTGCAAAGACTAACGAGGCAGAACTGACAGAAATGATGGTAGGTAAAAAAGTCGATTTGCATATTGACAGACCTGTTACGCATTTTGACGAGGATATGCTCGTACTCAAAAACGTATGCGTCAATAATTCCAATAATTTGCGTGCTATAGATAACGTTTCGTTCAAAGTAAGAAGAGGAGAGATACTCGGCGTTGCGGGTATATCGGGTAGCGGACAAAAGGAACTTTGCGAAGCTATCGCCGGACTTGAAAAGGTGAAGTCAGGCAGTATCGAATTTATGGGACAGACTATATCAGGCAAGACTCCTCTGGATATAATAAATCTCGGTATTGCGATGTCATTTATTCCCGAAGACAGATTGGGTATGGGACTTGCCGGTACGCTCAATATTATCGACAATATGATGCTCAAGACTTACAGAGCGAACAAATTCAATCCTTTTGTGGACAGAAAAAAAGCTTCAGATATGGCAAAGGGTGTAGTCGAAAAACTCGACGTGCAAACTCCCGATACAGATAAGACGCCTGTCAGAAGGCTGTCGGGAGGTAACGTTCAGAAGGTGCTTCTCGGCAGAGAAATCGAGATGACGCCGCAAGTTATAGTAACGGCTTATCCCGTAAGAGGATTGGATATAAATTCTTCATATCTCATATACGATATTCTCAATAAGCAAAAACAGGACGGCGTGGGCATACTTTTCGTAGGCGAAGATTTAGACGTAATGCTTCAGCTTTGCGATAAGATACTTGTGCTTTGTCACGGAAGAGTTACGGGTATAGTCGAAGCGGCAATGGCAACGAAAGAAAAGTTGGGTCTTATGATGACGGGTATGTTTGCAAGCGAAGCTTTCAAAGATACTCCGCAAGCAGTCGTTGAAGACGGACAATTTACAGAAGACGAAGAGAAAACACATAAGGATTCTTCTGAAATATCTTGCGACATTGCTCAAAAAGTCGATACGCCTTCCGAAAATATCGAAGACGGAAAACAATCATTGTCATCAAACAACGATATTGCAGAAGAGACTCTTTTAGACAAGCAAGAGAACTTGAAATCAGATAAAGAGTTTTCGCAAGAAGAAAATAATCTGTCTCAATCGGCAGACGATAAAACTCAAAGCAAAAAAATCGAATACAATGCCGATTCGAAAACTCCTATAGAAGAAAGACCCGAGAAAAAGTCAGCGCCTAAAAAGAGTGCTGCAAAGTCAACGGGTTCAAAAAGCAGTGTGAAAAACGACTCAAAGACAAGTGCTGCACAGAATAAAAAGACAACTGCTTCTGCGAGTGTGGCTAAAAAGACGGCATCTTCAAAGCCGCAGACGGCAAAGTCTTCTTCTGCTAGCGGTGCAAAGAAGACATCAGGGAAAACAAACGTTGCAGCGTCTTCGACCAAAAAGGCGGCAGCAAAAAAACAGACAGTAAAGAAGGAGGCTGACAATGACTAAACAGGTTGACTATTCGCTCAAACACAGAAGCGAGCCTCTTTTCAGAGTTACCAAGCGAGACAATCTCGAGAAGTGGAAAATTGCACTTTTATATATCGGCGCAATTTTGGTAGCGTTGATAATAGGTGCGATACTGCTTGCTTTTCTTAAAGTAAATCCCTTTGAATTTTATCTCAATACTTTTACTATCGGATTAATAGGCAACAAAATTCCTGCCACTATTATAAGCAATTTTATAAATACTTTTGTACCTTTGCTTATTACATCTTTGGGACTTTCGCTTGCTTTCAAAATGAAATTCTGGAATATCGGCGGCGAAGGACAATTTATAATAGGTGCAATTGTTGCTACAAGTATAGGTATAGGGTTGGGAGACAAGATCAACGGTTTTTTCCTTGTAATTCTGATGTGCCTTATGGGCGGCTTAAGCGCTGGTATATACGGACTTATCACTGCGGTATTCAAAGTTAAGTTCGGAACAAGTGAAACGCTTTTGACCCTTATGTTCAACTATATCGCGTTGTATTTGCTAGTATTTTTCGGACAAAATAAGGGCGGCTGGAATATTTTGTTGGACAAAGAATCCGAACGTCCTAAATACGCATCAATCAGTGAAAATGCTGAAATGTGGAGTATTAAACTGGGTAAACTCGATATTAATTTGACGCTTATCATCGGAATTATATTGGTAGTTTTGCTTTTTATCTATTACAAGAAAACCAAGCAGGGCTATGAAATAAGTGTAGTAGGTGACAGTCACAATACCGCAAAATATGCAGCTATGAACGTCTCTAGAATAATCCTCCGTACGGTATTTCTTTCGGCGTTTATCGTAGGACTTGCCGGTGCATTTAAGATTACTTCTTCTGCTCATACTTTGTCAGACAGTATTACAGGTGATGTAGGTTGGACCGGTATAGTAGTTGCTTGGCTTGGACAATTAAGTCCTTTAGGGATATTATTAGTTGCATTTTTGCTGGCTGTATTGCAATTTGGAATATCGACTGCATCATCAACTCACTCTAATCTCGATGCAAACTTTGCCGATTTATTGCAAGGTGTTATTTTGTTTGCCGTATTGGCTGTACACTTCCTTATCAATTATAAGATTGTTGTCAATACCGATAAGTTTAAAGCTAAAAAAATTGCAAAATTAAAATTACAAGGTTTTGAGATTATAGATTTGACTCTCAATAAAAACTCAAGCGGTAAAGCAGAAGATTCGGATAATGTTGTTGAAGTCAGTCATAATGCTGACGATGAGTCTGAATCACTTGCAGAAACTCAAGTCTGTGCGGAAATTGGCAAGCAAATTGAAGGAGGTAAGGAATAATGGAAATTTTAAGCTTATTTATAGCCAGTGTAATTCTTTACGGAATTCCTCTTTTGTATGCGACAGTCGGTGAAATCATTACAGAAAAGTCGGGTAGTCTTAACCTCGGCGTAGAAGGCATTATGGCGGTCGGCGCAATTATAGGCTATCTCGTGGGAAGCAAAGCTGACAGTATGTTTGTTGCTATGCTGTTTGCTTTTGTTTCGGCGGCAATGCTCGGTTTATTGTTTGCTTTCCTTACGGTTACGCTCAAGGCAAACCAAAACGTAACGGGTCTTACCATAACGACTTTCGGCCTAGGCTTCTACTTCTTTATAGGTAAGGCTTGCAGTAGTAACTGGATAACGTTAGGAGGTAACTTCAAAAAAGTTTATGACAATTCTATAGGTATTCCTTTGCTGTCTAAAATTCCTGTTGTGGGAGAAAAACTTTTCTCTTATAATATTTTTGTATATCTCGGCATTGTGATAGCAATATTGGCGTTTATTTATCTGTATAAGACTAAAGCAGGACTTAAGACGAGAGCAATCGGAGAAAATCCTGCGGCGGCAGATGCGGCGGGTATTAACGTTAATGCGTATAAATATATCAATATTATTATAGGTGCCGGAATTATGGGTGTTGGTGGATTGTGCATGGGTCTCAATATGGGCGGAACTTTTGAAGGCAGTAACTGTTGGATAAACGGTTACGGTTGGATAGCCATAGCACTCGTAATATTCGCCAAATGGAATCCTCTTTGGGCAATTGCAGGCACTTTTGTATTCGGTTTCTTTAATACGTTGCAAGTTTATCGCGGTATTTTTGTTGAATCGTTCCCCAATGCACTCGGTTGGCTCAGCAAGATACCTGTCGAATTTTTCAAGGCATTGCCTTTTATAATTACGGCACTTGTTCTTATAATTTCGTCGATCAGAAAGAAAAAGGTGCCCGACGAGCCCACGGCAATCGGTCTCAACTATTACAGAGAAGACAGGTAGTTTTAGCGTAGATCAAAATTTATATGAATATGCAAATGTAAAAGTCAAGACGGAAGCGGCTAAAAGCGCTTCCGTCTTTTGCTGACAAACGAATCGACAAGACAAATCATATGTTTACAACGTTTGATAAAAGTGGTATAATATATTACGATAAAATCTAAAAGAGGAAATTATGATAAAGATTCTTGTAGTAGAGGACGATATAAAACTGAACAAACTCGTGCGCAAGACCCTTGAAGAAGAAGGGTATGACGCACATATGGCACTAAATGCCGAAAGTGCGCTTCAGATGTTCAACGAAGATCATTACGATCTCATAATATCGGATATTATGATGCCCGTTATGGACGGATTTGCGCTTGCAGAAAAAGTAAGGCAAATAAATTCCAACGTGCCTATTCTGTTTATGACGGCGATTGACGATTTCGATGCCAAGAAAAAGGGATATGCGCTCGGTATAGACGACTACATGGTCAAACCTATCGACACGCAGGAGCTTGTTTTGAGAGTAGGTGCGCTTTTAAGGCGCAGCCAGATTGTCAGCGAAAGAAAGCTGGTGGTAGGGGATACTGTACTGACATACGATTCTCTTACGGCGACAACTCCCGAAGGCGAAATCGAGTTGCCGCAAAAAGAGTTTTATATTCTCTATAAGCTTCTCTCTTACCCCGGTAAAATCTTTACCCGAAGTCAACTTATGGAGGAGTTTTGGGGCGCAGACAGCGATTCTGTCGAGCGTACGGTAGACGTGCATATTACACGTATAAGAGATAAGTTCAAAAACAGCAACGATTTTGAGATAGTTACCATAAGAGGACTGGGGTATAAGGCTGTCAAAAAACAGAAATAAATTATTGCAATAATACGAATTGACCATCGCAATAATTGATTGTAGCGAGGTCAGTAAATGTAACATAATAATAAATACAGGAGCAGTTATGAAACAAAAACCTAAAAAGGAACTTTTGCTCAAATTAAGTATTGCGAGTTTTGTAACGATAATTGCAGCGTCGTTGATTTTTTCGGGTCTGTATTCCATACTTTTGGCTCTCGAAGTAGAGATAGAGGATTTGTGGTGGACGGTCATTATAGCGACTATTTCGAGTATCATTATAGGCATTACGCTGTCTACGATAATGAATATAGTTTTTCTCAATCCTATCAACGAGTTGGTAAAGGTGACAAAACGCGTTGCGGAAGGTGATTTTTCCGTGCAGCTGAAAGAATATACCAAAAAGAACGGCGAACCTAAAAAGGACGAGATGTCCGTCCTTACACATAACTTTAACGTGATGGTAAACGAGCTTGACAAAAACAAAATTCTCAAAAGCGATTTTGTGACAAATGTGTCTCATGAATTCAAGACTCCGCTTGCCAATATAAAAGGACATGCCGAACTCATCAAAAAATGTAAAAACGTCGATGAAGTAAAAGAATATTGCGACAATATTATAGAAGCGGTTGACAGTTTGTCAGTGCTTACGTCAAACATTCTCAAACTCAGCAAACTGGAAAATCACATTATTCTCGAAGCGGGCGATTTCAGAGTAGACGAGCAGATAAGGCAGGCTATAATACTTCTCGAAAACAAGTGGGACAGCAAGAATATAGTATTTAATCTCGATCTTGACGAAATCACTATATTCAGCGACGAATCTCTGTTTATGCAGGTGTGGCTCAATCTTATCGGTAATGCGATAAAATTCAGCAACGAGGGCGGAGAGATAAATATTATCCTCAAAAAATACGATAACAAAGTCGTGTTTACAATAAAGGACAAGGGCATAGGAATGAGTAAGGAAGTCCAGGAAAGAATATTTGACAAGTTTTATCAGGGAGATATGTCGCATGCCAACGAGGGTAACGGACTCGGACTTGCGCTTGTCAAAAAGATTCTCGATATATCTCACTGCAATATAGACGTAACAAGCGAAGAGGGAATCGGGTCTACATTTGTGGTAACAATTCCCGTAGAAGATAATACGTTAACAAAAAATTGATAAAATAAAATAAAGTTGTTGACAAAATGCAATCTTTAATGTAATATAGTGATATACAATTCAATACAAACCGTTGATAAAGAAGAGTAACTATATGTAGCGGCTTTACAGAGAGTTGCAGTTGGTGAGATGCAATGAGCAGTGTTATAGTGAATGGGCTTTTGAGGGCAGAGTAATGTCTGACGGAATCCCCTCGTTAGTGGGAAGATGTGTGGTGGCACATCAGGGTGGCTTACAAGCAAGATAATCAATCTTGTCCCTTTAGGGGCAAGATTTTTTTATTATATAAAAATTTATTTCAGGAGGAAGGAAAAATGACAAAAGTACCTTACAGATTCTATTTGACCGAGGAGCAATTGCCTAAACAATGGTACAACTTGCGTGCAGATATGAAATCTCAACCCGACCCCCTTTTGAATCCCGTAACTTTGCAGCCTATCAAGGAAGAAGACTTATATCCAATATTCTGCAAGGAGCTGGCTCATCAGGAGTTGGACTCGACTACGAGATATATAGATATCCCCGAACCTATCATGGAGATGTACAAACTTTACAGACCCGCTCCGCTTTGCAGAGCATACAATCTCGAAAAAGCTCTGGGTACTCCCGCAAAGATTTATTACAAATTCGAAGGTAACAATACTTCGGGAAGCCACAAACTCAACTCTGCGCTTGCACAGGCATACTATGCAAAAGCTCAAGGTCTTACATCGGTTACGACCGAGACGGGTGCAGGTCAATGGGGTACCGCTTTGTCAGAAGCTTGTTCGTATTTCGGTTTGGGACTCGATATCTTTATGGTAAAAGGTTCGTATCAGCAAAAACCTTTCAGAAAGGCTGTTATGCAGGTGTTTGACGGTAACGTTATTCCCAGCCCTTCCAATACTACCGACGTAGGCAGAAAGATTTTGCAAGACAAACCCAACACCACAGGTTCGTTAGGTTGTGCTATTTCCGAAGCTATCGAAAAAGCCATGACGACTCCCAATTGCAGATATGTTTTGGGCAGTGTGCTCAATCAGGTGCTTTTGCATCAGTCTATCATAGGACTCGAGAGTAAAAAAGCCATGGAAATGCTTGACGAATATCCTGACGTAGTAGTAGGTTGCGCAGGCGGCGGTTCTAACCTCGGCGGTCTTATCGGCGCATTTATGCAAGACAGATTGCAGGGAAAGACAAAGACGAGATTCGTGGCAGTAGAGCCCGCTTCGTGTCCTTCTTTGACGAGAGGTATGTATGCTTATGACTATTGCGATACAGGTAAGATCACTCCTCTTGCAAAGATGTATACACTCGGCAGCGGATTCATACCTTCTCCCAATCACGCAGGAGGTTTGAGATATCACGGTATGTCACCTATTCTGTCAAAACTCTATCACGACGGATATATGGAAGCTGTTTCTTATGAACAGACTAAAGTGTTCGATGCGGCTGTCAAATTCGCAAAATGCGAGACGATTTTGCCTGCTCCCGAATCTGCTCACGCTATCAAGGGCGCAATCGACGAAGCGCTCAAGTGCAAAGAGTCCGGCGAATCCAAGACTATCCTCTTCGGACTTACGGGTACAGGATATTTCGATATGACGGCATACGAAGATTTCCTTGCAGGAAGAATGACCGACTATATCCCCAGCGACGAGGATTTGCAAAAGGGCTTCGAAACATTGCCTAAAGTGGACTAATAAACAGACAACGTTCATTACAGACGACTCGATAAGAGCCGTCTGTTTTTTTGATAATAAAAAGTATTTACTGTCTGACTATAGGACATTAACAGGTATGCCTTTTTATTAAGCGGATAATATTATTCTGTTATGCAATAATTAAAATCAGAGCGTAGCGTTTTTTATTAAAATTTTGTATTTCAAATAAAAAGCGTCTTTCAACGTATTGAAAAAATTTTTTTCAAAAGTGTTGACATATAAGACAATCGGATATATAATATTAGTGTAATAGATACCCCCTAGGGGTATATGATGGGAGGCAGAAAATGGATTGTGCACACGAAGGATGCGATTTGTCAAAAAAATTGACGACAAAATTAAACCGTATCGAAGGACAGGTTAGAGGAATAACAAAGATGGTGCAGGAGGACAGATCGTGCGAGGATGTACTCGTACAGTTAGCTGCGGTGACAAAAGCCGTAGAATCTGTGGCTAGAGACGTACTTTATCACCATATCAATCATTGCGTCGCAGACGGTATAGAAAAGGGAGACAAAGAAGTATTGTCAAAACTTACAACGGCAGTGGAATATTATTCGAAAATTTAGGTGGCTTATGTATAAAAAAGATATAAAACATTCAAACGAATGCGAAAATTTTCAAGAAAAAGAGGAAAAACAGTCTTCGTCAACCCAACATTGCGAAGTATGCACAGAGCGTCACGACGGACATTGTCATGACGAAAAAGTGCATTGTCACGAACATAATCACGGCGAGCAAGGTTGCAAAGGACATTCTCACAGCCATGGCGAACACGAGCACTGTCACGGTGAACATTCTCATTGTCATGACGAACACTGCGAGTTAGGACATTCTCATTCTCACTCTTGCGCATGTTGCGACGATACGCCGATAAAGATTGACAAGACTCAAAGCGTATGGCAAATCGACAAAAAGGAAGTCGTACTTGTAGTTTTGTCGGCAATACTTCTCATCGTTGCATTTTGCATGGAGCATTTTGGCGGAGAAAAACTCTTTTGGGGATATCTGCCAATATATATAATAGCATATCTTCTTGTAGCCTTGGACAGTATGGCAGAGGGATTCAGAGGGCTTTTGCATAAAGATATATTCAATGAAAATACCCTTATGAACGTTGCCTCTATCGGAGCGTTTTGCATAGGAGAATTCGAAGAGGGCGTTGCCGTTATGCTTTTATATACGGTAGGAGAGATAATTCAGGGAATATCCGTAAGAAAATCAAAAAAAAGTATCGGACAGCTTCTCGATATCAAAGTTGACAAATCAGTAAAAATTCTTGATGACGGAAGCTCGGTTCAAGTCGATACGTCTTCGCTTGCAATAGGTGACAAAGTTTTGGTCAAGGCGGGCGAAAAAGTACCTGTCGACGGCATAATAACAGACGGTAGTTCGTCATTCGACTATTCAAAATTGACGGGAGAAAGCATTCCCGTGGAACTCAAAGAAAACGACGAGTTGTTAGGGGGTACGGTAAATCTTGAGAGCAGTATAGTTCTGAAAGTTACGAGAGAGGACAAGGATACGACGGTATCTAAAATTTTGCGTCTCGTGGAAGAAGCTCAAAAAAGTAAGCCTAAAGCAGAAAAATTTGTCAGAAAATTTGCAAAAATCTATACGCCCGTGGTATTTTTCATTGCGCTTTGCATCGCAGTGTTTGCGCCTATGATAAAAGCGTTTGACATGAGTTATACGGAGTCGGTGACAAAAGGTCTGGTATTTTTGGTGATTTCATGTCCTTGTGCGCTTGTAATATCTACGCCGCTTACGTATTTCGGCGGCATTGGAAGCGCATCGAGAAAGGGAGTTTTGGTCAAAGGCGGAAATTACCTCGAAATGCTCAATTCTGTCGAGGAGGTATGTTTTGACAAGACGGGTACGATTACCGAAGGCAAACTTCAGGTTGAAGATATTGTATCGGACGACGTAAAACTGCTTAAAGAAGTTGCAGGAGCGTGCGAAAATTTGTCAAATCATCCTATTGCAAGATGTATAAGCGAATATTGCGGCATAAAGGAAAGAGCGTCGGACAGCAAAGAAGTGGCAGGCAAAGGAATGATATGCGAATACAAGGGAAAAACTGCGCTTTTGGGTAATAAAAAACTTATGTCGGATTACGGAATAGACATCGGCGGCAACGAGCCTTTGCAAGTATTGAGCATCGTATATGTGGCATACGACGGTAAATATCTCGGAGCAATCGCGCTTGCAGACAAAATACGAGAGGGAGTAAAAGAAAGTATTGCCGATCTCAAGAGTCGGGGAATAAAACCCGTAATGCTCACGGGAGATAACGAACGTGTTGCCAAAGAAGTTGCGGCGCAGGTAGGTATTGACGACTACAAAGCAGGACTTTTGCCGCAGGACAAGTGCGACTATGTTCAAAACGGAGTTGCAAGCGGTAAAAAAGTAATGTTCGTAGGCGACGGACTCAACGATGCTCCTGCAATTAAAAACGCTACGATAGGAGTATGTATAGGCGGTATGGGCAACGATGCAAGCGTAGAAGCCAGCGACGTTGTACTTGTAGGAGGCAAACTGAATCAGTTGGACGACGCTTTCAAAGTTGCAAAAAAGACGAGGCGCATAATTATTCAGAACATAGCAATGGCGCTTGGCGTTAAGTTTGCAATAATGGTAATATGTATGTTTGTTACGCCTATAATGTGGCTTGCCGTCATAGCCGACGTAGGAGTATGTATCCTTGCCGTATTCAACAGCATGCGTACTCTCAAAACGTCAGATAGCAAGAGGGCAAAAAAGCTTGGCAATCGTACATGAGATTTTGACAAAAAATAAGTAACAGGATATTTGCCGAAAACAAGTGATAAAGAATTGTTTTCGGCAAATTGTATTAAAAAGTTGGTTTATTGACAAAAATAATACAAAAATGATTTTGACAAAATAATCAAAAGTGTTATATGATAGACAAGTAGAGACTAAATATAAATAAAAGTTAAATAATTGGTAAAATCAAACTTAAAATTAAGCGTAAGTTGTAAATTTTTACTAAAATTTTTGCGTTATATGTTGACTATTGATTTGTCGGCAAGGTATAATACTTAAGGTAAAATATGAAAGAATATAAAGTCGTATGCGAATTATCGTCAAAGGATAAAAAGGTTTTTAAGGTAGAACACGAAGATAAAATTTACGTGTTAAAAGAGTATTCCGACGAACAAGCGGCGCTCAAAGAGGTGCAAGCCGTCAAAAAAATTGCACTTACAGGATACGCTCCCGAAGTCATTGAATACGAAAACAACAAAGCTGTTTACGAATATATTGACGGAGAAAATCTCCACGACGCATTCAGAAAAGCCACGATGCTTGACGATAAGCAAGGTATGGAGCTGCTTGCGACAAGGCTTGCGATTTTTTTACAGATAATATATTCTTTCACGGATTGCGTCATGAAGGAGATAGACTTCAAGAATTACGTAATCAAGGACGGAAGAGTTATCGGAGTCGATTTTTCTTCGGTAGACAACGGAATGCCTTACGAAGACGTTGCAAGTGCCATATCGTATGCGCTTCTCAACAGTGTAGGCGAATATTATGACAGCTATCCTTTTATAGACAAGCTGTTGGAATGTTCGAGACTCAAACTCATCGACATTGTCAACGAAATAAACGCTTCGCTCAAAAAGCGCAAGGAAAAGTCAAGAGACGGCGGAGATATAGAAATGATGCTCGATTCTCTTACTCAATTTCAGGAAAACGGTGTAGATTGGCATAAGCTGATCTAGTTTTATAAAATACAATCTAGGAGGTATTGTAAAATGAAGTTTGCAGAAAGATTAAAAGAACAGAGGTTGCGCAACGGATATAATCAGGAGTATCTTGCAAAGTACATGCAGGTGTCGCAGGTTAGTATCAGCAACTGGGAAAGAGGAGTTAAGGAGCCCAGCTATCAAGCGCTTATCGACCTTAGTAACTTGTTCGGAAAATCGACTGACTATATGTTGGGTCTCAAAGACAACGAATAATAGTCAGATCTTATAATAAAAATCAATGACCGAAAAAAAAGAAGGGTATATCCCTTCTTTTTGTTTTTTTATATTTATGTCAAAAAAAGATAATATCTTATATGTATTTATATCATATGATTGAAGAGAAAACGGGTAAATTTGACTATTGATTATTATTAATATTTTCAGCCTTTATATGTAACTTACCTAAAGACAGATGCGATGCGTTAGAAAATCAAAGAGTTTTATTGTAGAGTTTTTTTGCTTCGTCCGTCATTTCGCCGTTTTCTTTATACACTACCAATCTGTCTACTATCAGTCCGTCGGGAGAGCATTTTTTGCATTTGAGAATGAAAGTATCGGCAGGTTTTGAAAGTTTGGGGTAGACAAGAGTAAGCTGCTTTGGAGTGAGCTTTGCGTTGTAGGCTTTGTGAATCACTTCAGCCATGCGTTGAGTCTTGTGTATAATATATAATTCGCCACCGAATTTCAGTATTTCGCTTGCGCAACGCAACAGATTTTCAAGATCGCATGTAGATTCGTGACGGGACAGCGCAACTTGAGGATCCTCTCGTTTTTCTCCTGAAGAGGGCGCAAAATACGGAGGATTGCAAACCACTATCTGCACACTCTCTTTTCCGAGAATTTGAGGAGCGTCGAGAATGTCTGCGTTTATAATAGTTATTTTATCCTGCAGATCATTGAAAGCGACGTTGTCGCTGGCGAGTTGTGCTACGTCTTCCTGTAACTCAATTCCGATGACTCTTTTGCAAGGTGTTTTTGCAGTAAGAAGCAAAGAAATAACTCCGTTGCCGCAACCGAAATCGACTATTGTATCCTTTGAAGAGCATCTTACCGTATTGGCAAGCAATACGGCGTCCGACGAAAAGCGGTATCCGTCAGCGAATTGTTTTATTTTGAGTCCGTTACATTCGAGATCGTCAATGCGCAGTTTTCTTTCCATAATCTTATAATACTATAAAATACTTTTTTAGTCAAAATTTTGTGTCGAGTGTTTACTTTTTTTTGCAGTTGGGGTATAATGTATTCAGAAACTTCAAAGGAGGTATGTATTATGAAGTATGTTTGCAACGTATGCGGTTGGGAATATGACGAGGAAGTAGGTTGTGCAGAATGCGATATTCCTGCCGGCACCAAGTGGGAAGATGTACCCGACGATTTCGCTTGCCCTTTGTGCGGCGTAGGTAAGGACGATTTCTCTGCTGAATAATCATCAAATTCGCAATATAAAAGGCGCTTTCGGCGCCTTTTTTTATGCCATATTATAATTTTGCTTGATATACGATATATGATGTCGGAGTTTTTATATTATAAAGGTTATTAATGCCGGTATTTATATAGCTTTATATATAAATTTTATGCTCAATGTCAAAACTGAATACAGTAGCCAAAATACAGAAAACAGGATGCGGTATGCAGGTGCAATTGTGAGGTTAGTTTATTTTTATCCCAAAAAATTTTTGATAAATCAAAAACATGTCTTAAATTATGCCATATATCTGTTTATTTGTATAAAATGCTTGTAAATAATGTAAAAATATTATAAAATTAAAAAGTATTGTTAATACGGTTTATTTAATAATGCTTTGTTTTTACGATATACTTATTGAGTATAAATACTTAATTAAGCTTATCTTTTAAGTATTGTTTGATAGATTGTAAAAATCATATCAGTAGGAGTTAGAAAAATGAGAGACAAGTGGCCTTCAAGGTTTACGTTTATTCTTGCGTCTATCGGTTCTGCCGTAGGTCTCGGCAACGCATGGCGTTTCCCCGGTCTCGCTGCTAAACACGGCGGCGGTGCATTTCTGTTTGCTTACATCATAGCGATGGTCCTTATCGGTATGCCTTTGCTTATGATGGAACTGTCTATAGGCAGAAAAATGAAAGCGGGTTCGCCCGTTGCGCTCAAAGGATTGAGAAAGGGCGGCGAATATATCGGTTGGGCAGCTACTGCCAACGCTTTTGTTATAGTAACATATTATGCAGCTGTATTTGCATGGGTAATTCTCATGGCGCTTTTGAGCTTTAAGTTTGCCGCTATGACAGGCACTTCGACAGGCGTGGATCAAGCTCAACATCTTTGGGAAAATTCAATCAATACCACTTGGGGCACCTCGCTTTTTGGACAGGGCAGTCAAATTCCCGTACTCTTGCTTTTGAGTCTTGCGATTGCTTGGGTTGCAATTTATTATTGTATCAAAGACGGTGCAAGTTCGGTGTCAAAAGTCGTTAAATATACGGTATTCATTCCTGTAATTTTGCTTGTTATTCTTGCAATCAGAGGCTTTACGATGGGAAATACCGGTGCGGCTATGAAGGCATTGTTCGTTCCTAAATTCGAAGCTTTCAAGGAGCCTACGATTTGGGTTGACGCAATAGGACAAGCCTTTTACAGTTTGTCTATAATGATGGCTATAATGATAGCATACGGTTCCTTCCTCGACGACAAGTCAAACATTGTTGAGGACGTTATGATTATCGCCGTAAGCGACTTCTTGACGAGCGTGCTTTCGGGTATAGTTTTGTTTACTACCATGTACGGTTGCGGTATGACGGTAGACGATATGTCGGCATCAGGTATTTCTACGGCATTCCTCATCTATCCTATGGCAATCGTTCAGCTAACCGACGTAGGTTGGATAAATGCAGTATTCGGATTTATCTTCTATATGATGCTCATTACGCTTACTATCGACTCGGCATTCTCGATAGTCGAAGGTATATCGGCAAGTATTTCAGACAAATACGGAATAAGCAAGAAAAAGACGACTATTACAGTAATTCTCGTTGCGGCAGTTATCTCCGTAATATATATGACGGGATCGGGCGTAGCTTGGTTGGATATCGTTGACAATTGGACAAACCAATATAATTTGCTCATAGTAGGCGTACTCGAATGTATCCTCGTAGGTTGGTTTTTCAAGCCCAAAAAAGTTCTTACCGAAATCAACAAAAATACCAAAAAGATCAAGATGCCTGCATTCTGGTTCTATTCGGCTATAATGGTAATTGCACCTGTGGCATTGTTCGGACTTACGGTATGGAATATCTATGCGCTTATCAAAAACGGCGGACTTTACGGCGGATATCCTTTGTATGCAAACATAATCGGTTGGGTCATAACGTTCCTTGCATTCATTTCCGGATTTATTATTCAATTCCTTACGAAGCATGTGCCTTTGTTGAGAGCGCTTGCTTGGCATGCGAACCAGAAATTCAAGACATGGGAAGAACTCGACGCAGAAGAAGCGCAGAAAGCTCAAAGCGAGCAGGCAGGCGATGCGGACGTAACCTCGCTTGACGATAGCGTACAAGAGACCGTTAAGAATATCGAAGTTACAGCCGACAGTGAAACAAAAGAAGAATCAGTCGATGCAAATTGCGAATCTGCGGCAAAGACAGTAAAGAAGACTTCGACCAAGAAGGCACAGGCAAAATAAAAATGTTTGCTTAAAATCGAATAGTTAAAAAAGGACGGATTATTACCGTCCTTTTTTTCATAAAGCGATACAAAACCTATTCAGAGGTGTATTACTAATATCTGCGTTAGTTTGTTATAAAGAAGGGTATTGATAATTAGAAAAATATATGCTATGATAAGTTGAGGAGAGAATTTATGGCATTTTTGAAATTACAGGATATCGGCAAGATTTACATGAGTGCCGACAACGCATCCGTCGGCATACGCAAAGTAAATCTGTCGTTTGAAAAAGGAGAGTTTGTCGCCGTAACGGGAAAGTCGGGCAGCGGTAAAACTACGCTTCTCAACGTTATAGGCGGACTGGACAGTTTTGAAGAAGGAGAACTTTATATAGAAGGAAGGTCTACTTCGCACTATGCAAAGGCAGATTGGGACGAATACGTATCCAAGTACATATCGTTTATTTTTCAAGATTACAACATATTAGAGAGTTTCACGGTACTGGAGAATATAGAATTTGCGCTGACATCGATAAAGGATCTTAAAGAGAGAAAACAGCGTGCGTTGGATATAGCCAAGAAAGTCGGACTTGAGGGAAGGCTCAAGACAAAAGGCGTAAAGTTGTCGGGCGGCGAGAAGCAACGCACGGTAATAGCGAGAGCGATAGCAAAGGACAGTCCTATAATATTGGCAGACGAACCGACGGGAAATCTGGACAGCGCAAATGCAAAGAGCATAATGGCACTGTTGAAAGAGATATCCGAAGACAAACTTGTCATAGTGGTAACGCACAATTACGAAGACATCAAGGAATACGCCACTCGTCATATAAGGATATTCGACGGCGGAGTGGAGAGCGACGAAGTTTTCCAAAAAGCAGAAAGCGTCGAATATTATAAAGAAAGCGACGACAAATACGAAAAAGAAAAACAATACGTATTCAAAAAACGTCTCAAAAGAGAGAACTATTCAAAAAAAGAAAGGTTATCGGATTTCAGAGATAAAATAGTGCTGGGGTGGAAAAGATTTAGTACCCGTCCCAAGCAAAATATTTTGATTTCGCTTATTTTGTTTATTGCTTTGAGCGGAATTATTTTGGCGATATCCATGGTCAGCAATATGAAGTTTTATACATCTGTCATGAGAGTAAATGCTTTGGAAGGCAGAGTAATGGTGGCGGCATCGACTAGCAGCGGATATACTTATGAAGACGCTGACGAGTTATGTAAGAAGTACGGGGCGGAATACTATATCATGCACGATACTTACCTCGATATCCAGGCTCAATACGTAAAACCCAATCAGGATGTCAATTTCCCAAGCAGTATAACAATGGAATTGACAGTAGGCAAAAAAGTCAACAAAGGCAGATTGCCTTCACGTCCCGACGAAGTCGCACTCAAAGTGCCCTATAATCTCGCAAACGATTACAGCTTGGGCGAAACGATTATTTTGCTGGATGAAATTCCAGGGGTTAGGGGAAGCAATCAGGGCATGGAATATACCGTCGTAGGTATAGATTTGTACGTGGACAACAGACAGCCTGTCGGAATATATCTTACGCCCGAAGGTTACGATTATTATACACGATTGATAAGGTTGGGTTTGCCCAATTTGTCAGGTTATGTATATAACATTGAAGGCAGAGAACAAGATACTTCGTCGTCAGACGACTGGTTTTTATCGGGATATAAGATACCATATCGAGACGAATACGTGAGTTTGAGAATAGACTACGATCTCGAAGGCAAAGTGGCTCAGACAAACGCACGTATAAGAGATTGGCAGGGAATATGTGTTACCGGCGGAAGACAAACTTGGTTTACTTTTGAGGATTTGGAATATAATGCCGATTTGAAGCCCGTTGTTTCAAAACTGTTTTCAAGAAGTTCTATAGTTATCAGTCTGAATCCCGAATTATTCAACGAATTGACGACTCAAAGCAGCCAACAGGTGTCTTTGATGTTTGAAAATGACAAACAAGCCGATAAAGCTATAGAAAAGATGACAAAAGACGGTTACAGCGTTTTGAAAGCCGCCGATATCAACGCAATGAGCGATTTGACTATTCAGCAAAAGTTCATCAACTTTATAAGCACTACACTTATAAGTATCGTCTTTTCGGTTACCATTTCGCTTGTCGTGGTTGTTACTCTTATGAAACTGATGACTATAGGCAAAAAGGATATATCCGTGTTCAGAACAATGGGCATATCCGATTCGGTAGTCAAGTCTTCTACTTACGTGCAGCTTATGATTGCGCTTATCCCGGCTATTATTTTGTCGGTAGCGTTTATATTATTTTTGTACATGGCTCCTTTCGGGGTAGTGATAAGCTTTATAGGATGGAGCGGAGTGATAATGATAATGTTGGGAATGCTGACAATACTTCTCATACTTGCGGCGTCATATAACAGACTCATATACAGAAACAAAATTAAGAAAGGATTGAGGAGGGTAAACAAATGATAAAGATAAATAATCTTCTCAAGATTTTCAACAAAAACAAATCCAACGAAGTAAGAGCGATAAACGACGTAAGCGTGGAATTTCCCGAGAAGGGACTTGTAGCGATATACGGCGCCAGCGGTTCGGGTAAGACAACGCTCATGAATGCACTCGGCGGACTCGACAAATTCGACGGCGGCGAGATCATCATGGACGGAAACGTCTACAAAAAGTCCGTGGACGATAAATACAGAATAGAGAATATCGGGTATATCTTCCAAAACTATTTATTGGACGAGCGACTAGACGTATATCAGAATGTAGCGCAGGGCTTACGCACAGTCGGCGTCAAAGACGAAGAAACGATATTTGACAGAGTTATGACGGCGTTAGACAACGTCGGTATGCGAGATTATTTCAAGCGTAATATCACGACGCTATCTGGCGGACAGCAACAGAGAGTGGCGATAGCGCGCGCAATGGTCAAGGGAGCGAAGATAATACTTGCCGACGAGCCTACGGGAAATCTCGACGAGATAAATACACGCATAGTAATGGATCTTTTGAAGGCGATGAGCGGCAACTGTCTTGTAATAGTGGTAACGCACGAAGGTGACCTTATAGACAAGTATGCCGACAGCGTAATAGAGATAAAAGACGGCAAGGTCGAAAACTTGAGTGAGGGAGCAAATATATCGCAAGAGACAAGTGACAAGACAAGGATTTTTCTCGGCGACAAGAAAAAAAGTCAGCTTAAAACGCAAGGCGTAAACATTGTTTATTACGGTGAAGCTGCCGATGTAAATCTTATTCTTGTCAACGAAAACGGTAAAATTTATCTCAAGACGGACGATTCTTCCGTTAAATTCGTCGACGATAAGTCGGAGGTTAAATTTGTCGATAAGACGGAAAAAGAATTTTACGAAGAACAGCGTGTCAAGACATACGGGGCAATAAAGTTTCTCGGCAACGTCGAGACGGGCAAGACAGGTGCGGTATTTTCATTTAGAAAATCTTTTGCGGAAGGCTTAAAATCAGTATTCAGCAAGAAAAAGCGCATGATGCTTTTTACCGTATCCGTATTTTTGTTTATGATAGGCGTGATTTTTCTTACAGGAGTGTTGGGTGCCAATATTCATCGCTACGAGACATTCGGAGACGAAATCAGTCCTAATGTTGTTACGGTAAGAATAGACGACGCTGAAAATAAAAAAGCAATAGACAAAATCATTGCGGAAAAAGGTTTTGACGTCAGATATGAGAGCGTTCTCGATATGTTTACTATGCTGAGTATGAATATTTCGGGATTCGAAACTATTTCTTCCAATATATCAAAGAGTGTAGGGTTTGCTTGCATGGATATTGCAGAAGTCTACGATATGAAGTGGCTTTACGGTACCGAAGAGGATTTGGACGCCTACAACAAAGTCGTAATCAGTAAAGGATTGGCAGACAAATTGCTGGCAGCATGGTTGAACAGTTCGCAAATCAACGGAAAAGGTTATGAGCTTCTTTATAATTCATACGCCTTATTCGGCAGTCAGCAAGTTAAAATTGTCGGTGTGGTAAGAGGTGACGACTGTTTTCTGTATGTCAACGATTTGTTGTGTTGCAGTACGGCTTTTGATTATATTCCCGACACCTATTTCAATGTTGAGGCAAAAGACAACGAAGTACTTGTTCCCACAGGTTACAAGTTTTCCGATACAAAGACGATTTACGGAAAAGAATTTACCGTAAAAGAGTCGGACAAGGTAACGGATTATACGATCAACGAAAAAGAATTGCGTGCGATTGCCGACAGATTCGACACCAATGAAGAATTGCATATCGTTACGGATGACGTGAAAGAACTTTCCGAAGTGCTCATGGCCAACGGATTTGCAGGCAGAGTATACACAAGATATATCGTGTACGAGATGGAATTGGATATGATAAAGAGTAATATCAAAGTATGGCTTATAATCGACGCTATACTTATCGGAATCATGCTGTTGGCGACATTCTTTATGTTTTATGCTTCAATGTCTACGAAAACAAAGGAAATCGGTCTTTACAGAGCGATCGGGGTGTCGACGGGAAACATTGTATTCAAATTCTTTGTGGAGTCGTTGGCGATGGTACTCTTGTGCGTGATATCCGTATATGTTTTGATAGGCATACCGATAATTTCGCTGTCTGACGGCACGGGTATGTATTTCCCGTTATGGCTGTATTTTGCATCAATGTTCGGTATAGGCGCTTGCATGCTTTTGATTTCCTTTATACCTATGTTGCGATTCTTGAGAAAAACGCCCGTGCAGATACTCGCAAAGTATGATGCATAAGATAAACGAGATAAGTTTTGCAGATAAATTAAAATATCATAGCGCTTGCAAATCTTAAACATATAATATTAATCTCAAATATTGCCGTATGCATCAGCGTGCGGCAATTTTATATGCAAAAAGCCGAAGCCCCGAAAAAGTAATATCGGAGAAGCGATATTTACCGAAACTGTGACAGAGGTTTATTTTGATACAACTGTTAAAGCCGCTATGGAATATGTTTGTACACTGCAGTTGAAAATTTTTGAAGATAGTGGTATTATTGATTTATGGCAAGAAGACTTACTCTATTGATAGACGCAGACGATACGATTCTCGACTTTAACCGCAGCGAATACGAGGCGGTATGCAAGCTAGCGCAAGATTATTCACTTGGCGACGGACAAGCGATAGCGCTTGAATTCAAGAGGATAAACAGGCGCATGTGGGACATGTTTGAAAGAGGAGAGATCACCCGAGAAGAGATTTTCTATACCCGTTTTTACGAGCTTTTCGATAAATTCTCAATCAAGGGGCAGGACGTAGTCGAGGTAGGTGACGCATACAGAGAAAATGTGGCAAAGAGTACTTGCATTATACGAGGAGCGAGAGCTTTTTTGGCAAGAGTTTCAAAGGACAACGATCTTTATTGTATTACCAACGGCGTAACCCGCACACAAAAACTACGCATGAAAAACACCCGTCTCGACAGATATTTCAAAAAACTCTATATATCGCAGGAGATAGGTTTTCAGAAACCGAACAAGGATTTCTTCGATTATGTACTCAACGATATAGGCAAGACAGACAAAGACGATCTTTATATCATAGGCGATTCGTTGAGTTCGGATATACAGGGAGGAATCAACAGCGGTATAAGTACTATTCTTTTCAACAGAGAAAACAAACCGATAAAAGAAGTCGTCCCCGATTACGCCGTAAAAAATTACCGTGAACTTATCGATCTTATAGACAGACTTAAGCAAAAGGAGAAAGCATGAGAGATTTTAAGTTTTCAATACCCACCTCTATAAACTTCGGCAAAGACGCTTTGAACGCTTTGCCCGTCGAACTCGACAAACTCAACGCAAAGAGAATAATGATTTGTTACGGTTCGGACAGGATAGAAAAAAACGGACTTTTGGATAAAGTAATAAATATTCTAAAAAGTATTTCAGTTGAGTATTGTCTGTTCAAAGGAGTACAGGCAAATCCCCGTTATTCGCACGTACTGAAGGGAGTTGAGAAGGCAAAAGAGTTCAATCCCGACTGCATGCTTGCAATAGGCGGCGGCAGCGTGATAGATACCGCAAAGGCAATCGCTATCGGTGCTGTCAATGACGGCAATCTTTGGGATATATGGTGTTATAAAATAAAAGAAACGCATGCACTCAAAGTTGGTTGTATTCTCACTATACCCGCCGCAGGAAGCGAGACGAGCGACAGCGCCGTGCTTACCAACGATTTTTTGAGCGACAAGAGGGGACACTCCAGCGACAAGTTTGTATGCTCGTTTGCAATAATGAATCCTGAATTTGCGCTGTCTTTGCCAAAGTATCAGATTGCGTGCGGAGTCGTCGATATAATGATGCATACTCTCGACAGATATTTCTATCGCCCCGAATTACAGTCAAACGCCATGACGGACGGCATAAGCGAAAGTCTGTTGCGTACAGTTATAGAATACGGCAGGCGCGCTTACGAAAATTGCGATTACGAAAGTATGAGCGAACTTATGTGGGCGGGCAGTCTTTCACACAATAATCTCACGGGTCTCGGCGGGGGCAGAGAATTTGCCGTACACCAACTCGGACACGAATTGAGTGCCATGTTTGACGTAGCGCACGGCGCAAGTCTGTCGGCAATGTGGGGGCACTGGGCAAGGTACGTGATGGATAAAGACATAAAGAGGTTTATAAGATATGCCAACAACGTATGGAGAATAGACGGCGACGACAGGGAGACCGCACTTAAGGGAATAAAAGCTACCGAAAATTATTTTGCAAGTCTCGATATGCCCGTAAGTCTTAAAGACCTTAAGGGAGTGCAGAGCGAAGAAACCTTAAAAACTCTTGCGAATAAATGTTCCCGCAATCGCTCCAGAGTGGTCGGAGAATTCAGTCAGCTTGACGAAAAAGCGCTTTACGAAGTCTACAAGAGTGCAAATTTCTGATTTGAAGGTTGCATAAAAACGCCGTTATTACCGTTAAGCATAAAGGTATTTTTTATTGAGAGATGTAAAAGGGAATAATTCTTTTTTATAATGTTCAAGTCGCAATAAAATAAGAAAAAATAAAGGTATACAAAAACGCACCTCTTTAGAGAAGTGCGTTTAATTTTTTATACAGATACGGTATAGAGAGAATAATTATTTTCTCTTGATAGCCTTGAGAGTTTTTTCTACGATATCCTCTTTGGTAAGGTGGAATTTCTTGGAGAGATAGGGCATTTTGCCTACTTCTCCGAATTCGTCCATTACGGCTACGCTTTCCATAGGTACGGGCTTGTTTGCGACGATTACTTCGGATACAGCGCTGTAAAGTCCGTTGTGAACGTTGTGGTTTTCGGCAACGACTATTGCGCCGCTTTCGTTTGCACATTCAATAATTGCCTGTTCGTCGATAGGCTTCCAAGTGAATACGTTGAGAATACCTACGTCGTAACCTTGATTTTTGAGTTCTTCACGTGCTTCTACGGCTTTGCTTACCATAATGCCCGAAGCGATAATCGTAGCGTCCTTGCCGGAGGCGATTTTCTTTGCTTTGAAGAGATCGAACTTTTCGCCTTCGCTATAAACGGTTTCTGCCTTTTTTCTTTGCAATCTTATGTAAGTTGCGCCTTTATAGTCGATGATTTGAGGCATAAGCGCTTTGAGCATAACGCTGTCGGTAGGTTCTACGCAGAGCATTTGAGGGATACCTCTCATAATGCCCATGTCTTCGAGAGGCATATGCGTACCGCCGTTGATTTCTGCACAGATGCCGGGATCGGTACCTACTATTTTAACGTTTTGTTTGCTGTAAGCAACGCTTATAAATACCTGATCGAAACATCTTCTCGTAGCAAACGTACCGAATGACGAACAGAAGGGAATCTTGCCGCAAGTTGCGAGTCCTGCGGATATGCCTACCATGTTTGCTTCGGCAATACCTACATTGAAGAATCTGTCGGGGAATTCTTTTTTGAAAGGTCCCGTCTTGATACAGTTCATAAGGTCGGCTTCTACTACCACTATATTTTTGTTTGTCTTTGCCGCTTCTATAAGAGATTGACAGTATATCTCTCTCATTTCAAAAGTATCTTGCATCAGTCTCTCTCCTTTTGGCAGAAGTTACGCCATTGTTCTTCCGAAATAGACATCGAGTGACATCCGTAACCTTTGCTGGCTACCCAGTCGACTCCGTAGCCTTTTACGGTATCCATAACTATCAAAGAACACTTGCCCTTTGTATCGAGAGCAGTATTGATAGCGTTTTCGATAGCTTCGAAATCGTGTCCGTTTATTCTCTGTGTATGCAGATTGAAAGCATTGCCTTTTTCGTCAAGAGGTTCGATAGAGTTGATATCTTTAGTCATGCCGTCGATTTGCATACCGTTGTTGTCGATAAATATTACGAGGTTGTCAAGTCCCATATTGCCTGCGTACATAAGAGCTTCCCAGACTTGTCCTTCCTGTGATTCGCCGTCGCCCATTATGCAGAATACCTTATAATCTTTCTTGTCGATTTTTGCGGCGAGAGCCATACCTATTGCGCAGCTCAAACCTTGTCCCAAAGAACCTGCGGTCATATCGATACCGATAGTCTTGTTCATGTCGCAGTGAGAGGGAAGTTTCGTACCGGGTTGATTGAGGGTTTTGATTTCCTCGATGGGGAAATATCCTTTGTCGGCAAGTACGCTGTAAAGAGCGGGACCTGCGTGTCCTTTGGAGAGTACTATTCTGTCTCTGTCGGGATTTTGGGGATTTTTAGGGTCGACGTTTGCTATATCGTAATAGAGCACTGTCAGCAAATCTACTATACTGAGTGCGCCGCCGATGTGTCCTACGCCGAGACGTCCGATCATTTCAACGGTAAGTTTGCGGATGTCGAGAGCTTTGGACTGAAGAACTTGCAACTTTTCGCTGTTCATTGCTTACTCCTTAAAAAAATAGTAACCTTTACGGCATTCTTATTCTATCACTAAATCAATTAAATAAAAAGTGTTTTCGCCATAAATTTTGACAAAACATAAAATAAATTTTATTTTATCGTCAGGCTTCGATAGAAAAATCGGATGCATTCGAGAGTCTTGTTTACAGCGCTAAAAATATCGCTTTGCAAGCAGTAAAGCGTTATTTTCAGTATCTATGACGATAATTCACGTAAATATCAAGCAATGTTTTTATCGTAAAAAAGATTATTACAACTTTCAGAATCAAACTAACGATGCTCAATGTTTGTGAAAAGACAAACAATCAAAGGAATAAAATTATGACGATTCAAGAAAACGGGGAAGCTAAAGCTCTGTTTTGCGTTGACCACGGAAAAACGTTGCGTAGACGGTTTGTGCCTGAAAAAATTAAAAAAGCATGTCTTAAAATACAAAAACGGGTCAACAATTGACATTAATATCACTTTGGAGGTAATTATGAATCCTTTTGAACAAAATATTTCGGATATAGAAAAATGTTATTGTTCTTTGAGCAAGCTTTCTTCTAAATCCTATGACAAAGAGCAGACTGATCCCTATACGAAACTTCGCATTATCCTTATGAACGGTACCGAATTTGAAGCGGTAAACTTCTCGCACCGCTTTTCGAGAATGTGTTCAAACAACGACATTCGCAGAAATCTTGCGGCAATAAGACGAAGCGAAGCTCAACAGCAAAAGCGCATAGCTTCCTTAAAACCTCAAAACGAAAATATACTCGAGCATACCATCGGATACGAACATCTTGCCGTGGATCTTACGGCGGAACTTGCTTGCAAGGAAAGTAATCCTTATGTCAAGCAGGCGCTGGATTTTGCATTGCTCGAAGACTTTGACCATCTTTACCGCTATGCCGATTTGCTCGAGATGGAACAGGGAGTCAAGGCGCAAAGACTTGTGGGCGAGTATGCGGAAATAATGCCGGGGCGCCCCACTCTTGCCGAACACCGTCATCCTTACGACAGTATTAAAAATCACATATCTTCCAAGGAATCGCAACTCTCTACTATCCTCAACGTAATGACTATCACCGCTGCCGAACAACAGACGATGAACTATTATATGAACGTAGGAGCTTTTTACGGCGGATCGTCTTTAGGCAGAGAACTTTACAACGAGATAGCCATGATAGAGGAACAGCACGTTTCGCATTACGGTTCGCTTCTCGATACGACAGCCACTCCTCTTGAAAATCTTCTCATGCACGAATATTGCGAAGCCTATCTCTATTATTCGTGTTATCAGGGTGAAAAAGACGACAGAATAAAACTCATGTGGGAAGAATTTTTCGAACAGGAATTGTGCCATCTCAACATAGCGCGTAAACTTCTTGAGAAGTATGACAAAAAAGAATACCGTCAAGTAATTCCCGACGGTGAATTTCCTTCGCTTTTGGGATTCTGTTCGCACAAGGATTATATTCGCAATCTTCTCAACAATACGATAGACCTTACCGCCGACAGAGAAGGGTATATCAATGTGGAAGAGTTGCCGTCGGATGCGGATTATTTTGTCTATCAGGATATTGTCAATCCACGCAAAAAGCAGACTCCTTCTCACAGGGTCATAGACGATTATATCTCCAAGAAGGGCATAGATTACCGCTATCAGATTGCACAACATCCCGTAGAGGCTTTGCAAAACAGACAAAAAGACAATACGTCGTTGACGTTTTTGTGATTAAACCTTAAAATCAAAATTACTCAATATGCGCATATCTTCAACTATACATGAGAAAATATGCGCAATTTTGCATATATACAGGTGAATAGGTACGCATATGCAGATATGCGACGGTGTGCATACGTACTTCGGCAAGCAAAAATACCCTCAAAGGGCAGTATTATTTTTTTATTCGCATGTTTGTCTTATACTTGCTTTTGTCGGGCGTATATGCTAAAATAACAAAGAATTAAACAATTTTATACGAGGTATTAAGATGTTACTCAGCAAGTTGGTCTGCGAACGTACGAAAGACGCTCCCCAGGACGCAAAAATCAAAAGCCATATTCTTCTCTCGAGAGCGGGATTTATCAAACAGGTTGCCGGGGGTATTTATACGATGACTATGCCTTGTCAGAAGATGAGTCAGAAAATCCAGAATATTATTCGTGAAGAGATGGATGCGCTTGACGGTCAGGAAGTACTTTTCCCTGTCGTAATGCCCAGAGAATTGTGGGAACTTTCGGACAGATACAACACAATCGGAAGCGAAATGGTAAGATTCAAGGACAGAAACAACAGAGATATGCTTCTCGGTATGACGCACGAGGAGGCGGCTGTTCATCTTGCCAACCATATCGTAAGCAGCTATGCTCAACTGCCTATGATGATTTATCAGATACAGACGAAATTCAGAGACGAAGCACGTGCGAGAGGCGGACTTATCAGAGTAAGAGAATTCACCATGAAAGACGCATACTCTTTCCATACGACTAAAGAGGACCTCGAAGAATATTATTACAAGGTTTTCAACGCTTACAACAGAATTTTTAGAAGAATAGGTCTTAAAAACTTTATCGATATCAAGTCCGACAGCGGTATGATGGGCGGCAGCATAGCACATGAATTTATGCTTTTGACAGAAGTCGGCGAAGACAGTATCGTACTTTGCAACGATTGCGATTACAGAGCGAATATGGAAGTTGCCGAAGGCAAAATCAACGAAGCTAAATGCGAAATCGAGCCCTTGCAGGAAGTGTTTACGGGTGATGACAAAACTATCGAGGAAGTATGCAACCGTCTCGGCAAGAAAGCGGAATTTTCATGCAAAGCAGTTGTTTTTGCGGTCAAAGGTAACAGTGAAGAAGTCGTTATCGCATTTACGAGAGGCGACCTCGAAGTCAATGAAGCAAAACTCAAAAAGGTTCTTAAAAAGGATATCGTGCCCTATGACGGCGGCGTAAGCGAAATAATCGCATGCGGCAACATAGGCCCCTATAATCTCGACAAGAGCATCATTACCGTATATGACAAATCGCTTAAAGACGTAAACTCTCTCGTTATCGGTGCAAACAAGCCCGAATATCATTACACGGGATTCAACTTCAAAAGAGATATGCCCGATGCCGAATTTTATGATATATCCAAAGTAAGAGAAGGTGACATATGTCCAGTCTGCGGAGGTAAGTTGAGAATTGAAAACGGTATCGAAATAGGCAACATCTTCCAGCTTGGCGTTAAATATACCAAGTCCATGGGAATGACCGTAGCAGCGGCAGACGGTACGCTTTTCAATCCTATCATGGGTTGTTACGGAATAGGCGTAGGCAGAGCAATCGCTTCTATCGCACAGGAATCGGGTGACGACAAGGGACTCGTGCTTCCTATGACGGTTGCGCCTTGGCAGGTACATATGTGTCCTTTGAGAATCGATAACGAAGATGTCGCAAAGAAGTCTTACGAATTGTATGACAGTCTCAAAAAAGCAGGAGTTGACGTACTCTTTGACGACAGAGATACGGCGGCAGGCATCAAGTTTAACGACGCTGACCTCATGGGTATGCCTATAAGAATAGTCGTATCGCCCAAGAGTCTCGCAAACGACGAAGTGGAAATTACGATCAGAAGTACAAAAGAGAGTACAAGATATCCTTTTGCAGATGCGGTTGAAGTCGTAAAGAAGCTTATCAAAGACGAACTTGATAAAATCAATGCTGAAGTAGAAAAGAAATGCAATTGATTTAGTGCTTTGAGGATTAGTACAAATCAAGCTCCCGTAATGCGGGAGCTTTTTTATTGACGGAAAAGCAGATTGATGCTAGAATAAATATATGAAACAGTGTCCTAAATGCGGCAGAGACGTGGACAAAGATATGGTGATATGTCCATATTGCGGCGAGCCGTTGTACAACCCCGATAAAAAGGCAATTGAAATTCTCAACGTGCACCTGGTAAGATTTTTGATACTTACGGCGCTTGTTATCCCTTTTGTCGGTTTTATCATTGGAATGTGCATGAAAAAGAGGTATCCCGTGTTTTTCAAAGTCATAATGAAAAACAGTTTCAACGGACTTATAATATGGATAATGATAGTGCTTCTCGTGCTTATATGTTATCTTGCGATGTTCTTGATGGGCGTGGCGTATATGTAAGACAAAATCTGTCAGAATAATAAGAGTAGAAATATAAAAATATAGACGCCGCGAGGCGTCTTTTTTATATGATTTATGCGACGGTTGTGTATCGTGATTTATTGAGCAGTTGGTTGAAAATAGTTTTATTAGTTGTTTTGCAAAGTCTTATCATACAAAATAGATGGATATCGCATATAGACATTGAGCGATGAAATAGCTGAGTATGATATAGAAATCGTAATTTTTGTGAAGTTTTGCCGAGGGAGCAAACCAGGACAAGCCCAACACTATATCCGAAGATATAAACAATACGCTTGCCGCAAGCACGAGAATAGGGAAGGCGTAATCGCCTCTGACGATAAGGAGATTTACCGACGATACCAGAATAAGGTTGAGCGCTAAAAAGTATATAGTAAGAAAGACGTTTTGCAAAGCATTTGTCTGAACTTTTTTAAGCCCTGCAAGTATCAGATAAATGACGGGCATTATGATTACGCAGGGGATGAGATACAATTTGAGAGGTTCGAGCGAGAGGAAATTGAACATATAACATATATGTCCGAGGAAAAAGAATGTTACGCCCACATACTGTACGAAGTCTTTGCGCTTGGGAATGACGAGAATATCGTAAAGACACAGAAAAATATCGCCCAACATTCCGAGTATAAGCGCTATTATGACGGCAAGCGCATATTGCGTATTGGGGGTGTCGGAGATATAGAAAGAAAGTATGCCGAGACATACGAAACTCAACGAACCGCAAGTTTTGAAGAGCAATTCGTATTCGAGATAATTTTTGTTGCGGGAGTAACTTTTGAGTACACCCATAACGAGGCAAACTGCCATCAAAACACCGAGCAATACTTCCATAATTCTATTAAACATTAATAGTTTTATTTTGTCAATACCGAAGTGTTTTTTTTAACATTTTATGATATAAAATCCCATTAATTTGCGACGATATTGTTATAAACAATAAAAATGTTTGTTTATATTATAACAAACTCCCTGTATGCCGCATAAAAGTCGAAAAAAGTACAAAGAGTGAGTTTGCGGTTTATGTCAATTGAAGTTTGTTTTGCCGATATAGAAGAGCTATGAGAGAAAAAAGTCCGCAATTTTATGCGGACTTTTGCGTCGTAAAGGTTTAATTGGTTTGTTTTGGAATAACGCCGTAAAAATGCGTTATGTTCATATCTCGAGGTATGTTTTTACCGTGCTGTCCCAAAAGATACCATTCTCTGTGAGTGCCGTGGTCGGGCGCATAGCCTATAAGAGTGTCGTGGTTTTTCCAATTCTCTTTGACGGCTTGTGCGAGGAGTTGCATAGAAGCGTTATAATGGTCGATTGCTTTTTGCGAGCGCTTGGAATCGGGGTGAGAGCGGTGCATTACGTCGTCAAACTCCTGATTATATACGCATATAAAATCGTATTTGTCTTCTTTTATGAGAGAGATTGCACGTGTGACGGCTTCGTTGTCATAGTCCTCTAAATAGTAATCCATATCTCTTTGAAGAAAAATCTTTGCCATACTGGAATTTTTGACGGCGACAATGCAGGGCTTTTTACCGCTGCGGATGAGAGCGTCGAATACGGAATCTATTTTTATGACGGGTTTTTCGTAATGCTGTATGCCGTGGACTTCAGGAGACGCACCTGTGTACATGCTTCCGAAACATACGGGAGTTTTGGGCGGAAAGACCGTCAACATATCCGATTCGAAAGGCGCATATTGTTTTACGATATCGAATTTGTCGGAATATTTTTTATAAGTGTAAGTGCCTATTGCGTCGGGATTGAACATAAGCACTCTGTCTACGCCTCTGCCGTCTGTCTGTTGCATTACATAATCGCATAGAGGCTCATTGACGCCTTCGCTGTGCTTAGGAGCTTGGACATTCATGATTTTGCAAAGCGCACCCGTAAGATGCGTGAGCGGCATCGAGTGAAAATCTTGTTCGCTAAATTGCTTTTTCATCAGCCGAGTTCCTCCAAAAGCGCTTGTCTTTCTGCTTGTTCTTCTTCTGTAAGAGTATCGTTTTCTCCTGCACGTTGTTTTTCAAGGAAGTATTTGATACGGGCAAGTTTTTTATCTGTTACTTTATATTTGAGTGAAGCCCATATTCCTATGCTTATCAATACGAGAACGGCAACTGCAAACATTACTCTTATAGCAATCGTAACTTTTGCGGGGAAGGCGAGAAGCATGCCGGAAGTGTCTATTGTTTCTCCCTTTTCAGCCGCTTCTGCAATAAGGTTTTTATTGTTTACGATTTCGTTGTTATACGCACTGTAACCTACGCAAGCCAAGACTATCAACACGATGCTTTGAGCGAGCGCTGTGCCTATTTTTCTCGTGAATGTCATAAGTCCGCTGTAACATCCCGTATCTTTTACGCCAGTTTTGAGTTCGGCTACGTCCTGCGTATCGGGGAAGATCATCCAGGGCATCATCTGCGCTCCGCCGAAACCTATACCCATTATACATGAGCATATGAGGAGAAGCCAGCTTATGTTGGTATTCGTGGTGTTGGGGAAAACGGCAAGACCTATTGCACCGATTATGTAGAAGGGAAGTCCCCATCTGTATGCAAACTGTTTGCCTTTCGTACTCTTGAATTTCATATTGATAGGATAGGTAATAGCTGCCATTACCATCATAGGCGCAACTATGAAGAGCGAACTCATAGTCATTCCGAAGATAGTGATTTTGGGTACGACGGCTGTTACGTAATAGAGTACGAGTGCAGAAATAAAGTCATAACATCCGAATGCCATGAGATACATGAGCAAGTGATATCTGTAAGACTTATTCTTGAGAGGAACGGCATAACTTTTGAATGAGAACGTACTCTTGACGTTTTTGTCGTAAGGGGTACGTTCTTTTGTAAAGATACCCGTAAGACATGTGGCAACGCCGAAAATAACTCCGCACAGTACAGCGACTATAAGGAAGAATCCCGTCTCGTCGAGAGTACCGTACATTGAAGTTTCGTGTGAGCGGTAAGCCGAATACGCTTCGGTAGCTGCGGCAGGGATAAGATAAAATACGCCGGATGCAAGAATTGAGAAGATGAGCTTTATGGAATTTGCTTTGTTACGCTCTTTGAAGTCCGTGGATATTTCTGCGCTCAAGGACATAAAGGGTACTTGAGAGATAGTGTTTACGGTGCAAAGCAGGAAGTATCCGAAACAAGCATATGCTATTCTCAAGCCTTGATTCTCGATATCTTTAGCCCACGGCAAAAACATTATCGCAAAGGCAACGGGTACAAGTGCGCCGCCGATGATTATCCAGGGACGACGTCTGCCTAATTTAGAACGGGTGTTGTCGGATATTACGCCCATAAGAGGGTCGGATATAGCATCCCAGACTTTGGCAACTACTATTATTATAGCCGCATAGAGTTCTGCATTTTTGATGCCTACCAGAATAAGGTTGGTCAGGAAAAACGTGAGTACGACTCCGAGCAATGCGGCATAGCCGCCGCCGTAGATTTCACCGCCGCTGTAAGCGATGATTTCCCATTTTGACATCTTTGATTTGTCGCCTGCTTCATTCGAGTTATCGTCAGCTTGCGGAGCGACGGGAATGTTCTTTTGATTTTCTTCCATAATTACCCCTTTATTGTGTTGTTCAATTGTATTATATAAAATCGTGCGGTGCATGTCAACTTAAGTGCTTTTGAAATTGCGGCGTATGCGTATTATTTTGTTCAGTATGTCAAAATGCGGAGACTTTCGGATATACAAATGAGTATTAAATTTTTCCTTTTTGACAAAAGGCGGCTTTATTGACATTATCGGTTGCGTGTAGTAAAATATGCGTATAATAAAAAAGAGGTGAAAATATGATATACACCAGCGTTGAACAACTTGTCGGCAATACACCGCTTATAAGACTTGACGGAATAAAGCAAAAATACAATCTCAAAAGCGATATATATGCAAAGGCAGAATTTCTTAACCCTTCCGGTTCCATAAAGGACAGGGCTTCGCTTTTCATGCTCAACGACGCAGTTGAGTCGGGAAGACTCAAAAAAGGCGGTACGGTAATAGAACCTACTTCGGGAAATACGGGCATCGGACTTGCCATGTTGTGCGCCGTAATGGGCTTCAGAATGATAGTCGTTATGCCCGAGACAATGAGCGTGGAGAGACGTAAACTCATAAGCGCTTACGGAGCGGAAGTCGTACTCACAAAAGGCGAACTCGGTATGGCGGGTACGTTGAGTAAGGCGGAGGAGTTGAACAGAGAGATCCCCGGCTCGATCATAGCTTCTCAATTCGACAATCCTGCCAACACGCTTGCTCATATAAAGACTACGGGCGAGGAAGTGTGGAGAGACCTCGAAGGAAAGGTTGACGTATTTGTGGCAAGTTTCGGCACGGGCGGCACCGTAAGCGGCATGGGAAAATTTTTGAAGGAAAAAGATAAAAATATAAAAGTAATTGCAGTTGAGCCTGCGTCCTCTCCTCTTGTAACAAAGGGATATGCGGCGGCGCATGCAATTCAGGGTATAGGTGCCAATTTTATTCCTTCGCTTTTGGATAAGGAAGTTATCGACGAATTTATGACGGTAGAAAACGAAGCCGCATACGCAAGGGCAAGAGAACTTGCAAATATTGAAGGACTTCTTGCAGGTATTTCGGCAGGCGCTAATCTCGACGCAGCAATAAGAATTGCAAGAAACACACAGGGTAAAAACATCGTTACCGTACTTCCCGACAGCGGCAGCAGATATCTTTCGACTGAACTTTACAGAGCGTAAAAGCGTAAGGAGCATATATGGACAACATTAAATCTTTCGAACTCGATCACAATACAATGACTCCGGGATTTTACTGTCTCGGCGAAGCCAACGGCGTATATACATACGATATGAGGTTTAAGTACCCAAATAAGGGGGACTACATATCTTACGCAGCGCTTCATTCGATAGAGCATCTTTTTGCCGTAGTTATCCGCAACAGTGAAATAAAAGATAAAGTCGTATATTTCGGACCTATGGGTTGCAGGACGGGATGTTATCTTCTTTTGTACAAGACAGAAGAAGCCGAAGCAAGGAAGATAACTATAGAATGTCTTAAAAAATGTCTTACTCTCGACTATGTGCCCGGTACTAAACCTATCGAATGCGGTAATTACAAAGAACATGACCTAGAGGGGGCAAAGAGAGAAATAAAAGCCTATCTCGATGTGCTTTGCAAATAAAACAACTATTGCGGATTTTAGATAAAGTGTTTTTGCAAAATGCAGGCTTTGTCACAACGAAAGACAAATACCGACGTGTTCTATTCTTTTATTATAATATTAATCAATATGATTATGTGTTAAGATAACGGGCTCAAGGCATTCAGACATTTTCGGCTTTTACAGAGTATAAAAGTGTCTGTATAATAAATTAACGATAATCGCAAGACAATGATTAACGCATAACAAAAAAAACAGCCAAACGGCTGTTTTTTGTTTTAGGGTTGAATCGAATAATCTGTATTTGAGATTTATATCATACGGTATAAGTCTATACAATGTTTATTCGTTTTCTTTTGGCAGAGTAATTTTTACGCAAGTGCCTTCTTCCAGCTTGCTTTTTATATCGAGTTGTCCGTTGTAAAGCATGACTATGTGTTTGACTATTGCAAGTCCCAGACCCGTTCCGCCTGTGCTTTTAGAACGGCTTTTGTCAACTCTGTAAAATCTTTCGCATATATGGGGAAGATGTTCGTCGGATATGCCTATGCCGCTATCGCATACGCTCATAGTGACAAATTCTTCTGTCATTTCCAATTTGACCGATACGCTTCCGTTGTTTTTGTTGTAATGCACGGCGTTTCCTATAAGGTTGTTGACGCACTCGTATATATTGTGCGCATCTGCAAAAATACATGCGTCTCCGTCTATAGTACACGAGAGAGATTTTTCGCTTATCTCTTTAGAATAGTTCAAAAAGCATTCTTCGGCGACTTTCCGTATGTTTACGTTTTCGCTTATTTTATCAATACTTTTTGCCTCGAGTTTGCTTATGTAAAGCATATCCATGACGATGTTGTGAAGTCTGACGCTTTCAGTATAGATACGTTTGAGGTATTTGAATGACGGAGAATTTTCGTCGGTGCGGGCAAGAAGACTTTCGCTCAGACCTTGTACGGAAGTGAGGGGAGTTTTGAGTTCGTGCGAAGCATTGGCGAAGAAAACGCTTTTTTGTCTCGAGAGTTCCTTTTCTTTTGTCACGTCGCTGATAAGAATAATTCCCAGCTTGTCTTCCGAACCGTTGACATGAATTTTGAATGCATTGACGGCAAGGTCTTTATTGCCGAAAGTATATGCGAAAGGTTCGCTTTTACCTGCGCTGAGAGATGAGGTCACGCAATCGTATAGATATTTGTCGGATATAACGTTTTCGAGAATATCGTTTTCTGTCTGTGCGTTGAAAAGGTCGGACGCAACATTGTTGATAAGTACGGTTTTATAATTGCCGTCGACTACTATAACTCCCTGCGTCATGTTGTTGATGATGTTGTAGAGTTTGGTTTTTTCGTTTTGAGCGCTGTCATAACTAGACTGAAGATTTCTCACGATTTCGTTCATTTCGTTGAGAATCGAAAGATTGAGAGCGTCGTCTGATTGATCGTCTATTACGGCATAGTTACCGCTGTTGATATTGCGGAGATTGTCTCTCAATTGCTTAAGTCTGTCATTGACCTTCGAGGAAAGTCTTTCTGCGAGCAGTATAGACATCACAATGGCAAACACTATTGCAATCGCAAGGTATATCAGTCCCGCTCCCGTATAGGTCCATACGCTGCTTTCGGGATGCGCAATACGTAATACGGCTTTTTCGCCGTCAAAAGTCTGACATACGACAGCATAATAAAACATATTGCATTTTAAGGTGTCGGAATATCGTTTTACTACGCAAGGAGAGCCGTTGAGGGCAGCAACTATTTCTTCTCGGGAAAGGTGATTGTCGAAGATGTCTACGTCTTGAGACGAACTGTCGAATAATACGTCGCCTTCTTCGGAGATTACCGTTATGCGTATTTCGCCTGTGTCGAGCGATTCGAGGGCAGAAGGATTTTCACTGTATAACGCAGTGATTATCCCTGCCTGCACGACGAGGTCTTCTTTGATTTTTTTCTGTTGGATAAAATAAAAAGTACATACCGATGCGATAAATACTGCTATCAGTACGATAAGGGTAATGATAAAGCTTTGAAGAACAAGTCTTTTTTTCATGATTCGACTTTATAGCCTATACCGCGGACCGTCTGGATTACGTTGTTGGCTCCTGCGGCGGAGAGTTTTCCTCTCAATTCTGCGACGTGCATATCGAGAGTACGTGTTTCGCCTATGAATTCGTCTCCCCAAATTTCTCTGAAAAGTTCCTCACGGGGAATAGTTCTGCCGTTGGAAGAGAGCATATACGAAAAGAGCCTGAACTCTTTAGGCGTTAGCATAAGATCGGTGTTTTTATAAAGAATGCGGAAGTTGTTTTTGTCGATTATGAAATCGCCCTGATGCTTGACCAAAAGGTTGCTTCGTCTCAACCCGGCTTTTACTCGTGCCAGCAATTCCATTATGGAGAAGGGTTTTGCCATATAGTCGTCGGCACCTTTGTTGAGGCCTTTGACAAAACTCAATTCATCCGTTTTTGCAGATACGACGATTATCGGGATGCGTTCGTCACGCTTTCTGATGTCGCTGATGATTTTGTATCCGTCCATATCCGGCAGCATGATGTCAACTATGATAAGGTCGGGTTTTTCGTTGGCGAACGTATCGAAAAAGTCTTTTCCGTTGCCGAAAATTTTTATTCTGTATAAATCTTCAAAAGCACTTTCGTAAACTTCCTGTACGCCTTCGTCGTCTTCGATAATATACAACAATTCGTTCATAGTGCGTCCTCTTTGGTTTTGTTTGCCGGTGTTGAAACTTCGGCTTCAACTTTATTTTACTATAAAATTTCCTTATGTACAAACATATATCGAGCGTAAAATATTATATATATTATTCAATATTTTTACTATATCAATCTCAATTGCCGTTAACCCCCGAACAGCTTCTCACGCTTACAGTTTTTTTACAATTCGCTTACATACTACCGCTTGTCGCTACTTATATGCGTGACTATAATTTAGGTGATAAATATGAATTTGCAAAGGAGTAAGTTATGACGAATTACGTTAAGGGAAAAGAAAAGTTTGCATACGGTTTTGCGGCAGTGGGAAGTTATATGGTCGCAAATATAGTGTCGTCGTACATCAATTATTATCTTACCAATATTATTATGGTTGCACCCGTATTTATTTTGGTGCTTATGATTCTCGGTAGATTTCTCGATATGTGCACCGATCCGATGATGGGTATTATCGTTGACAAGACAAATACAAAAAAAGGAAAAATGCGTCCCTACGTACAAGCGGGCGCATTTTTTATCGGCATAGTCGCAGTGTTTATGTTTTATCCCGTCGGGGGTTCGCTTGCATGGCGCAGCCTTTTTGCCGCTGTAATGTATATCGGTTTCGGATTGGCATACACGTTTGTCGACGTGCCTGCAATGGGAATGTTGAGCGTTGCCACTCCCGACAAGGACGAGAGAGCTTCGCTGTCGTCTTATTATGTTGCAGTGGGATCTGTCGGCGGACTTTTGCCTGCGGCAATGTTGTTTATTTTGCAGATGTTCATTCCTGAAAAATGGGTGTATTTTGCAATATCGTGTATAGTAGGCGTTTTGACCTTTATAGCTTATACATATCTTTATCATCACAGCAAGGAAAGATTTTCCACTGTGACCGAAAAGATAAAGGTAAAAGATATGTTCAAGGTAGTAGCGAAAAACAAGCCCATGACTCTTGCGTTGCTTACGTCCATGCTTGCGTCGACAAGATATATGATAATGGTGATTGCGATTTATATCGCCACCTATGTAGTACAAATCCCCGGACTTTCTTCGGGTACCGTTCTTATCATACTTTATGTCGTCGTAGGATTGGGAATGTTCGGAGGTATTTTGCTCACGCCAATGAGTTATAAGCGTATCGGTTACAAGAAGACGAGTTTGTTGTTCGGAGCAATAGGCGCAGCGGCTTTGGGATTGAGTTTTGTAGTGGGACTTGCCAATATTTATGCTGCCTTGCCGTTTATGGCGATAGGCGGTCTCGGTCTCGGCGCATACAACACTTTGCCTTATCCTATGGTGGGAGACAGTCTCGATTATCTCGAATGGAAGACGGGAGAAAGAATGGAAGGTATATGTTTCAGCCTTAATTCGTTTGTTACCAAATTCAACAATGCGGTAGGCGCTTTCGGTGTAATGCTGGGACTTATTCTCGTCAATTTCGTACAACCTTCCGAATCGGGTGCGATAGAAGCACAGTCCGAATTTACCGTAAACGGTATGTTTGCAATGGCAACGCTCATACCTGCAATCGGCTTCCTGCTTTCTCTTATACCTATGGCGTTCTACGATTATACAGGAGAGAAGAAAAAGAAGATTCTCGCCGAACTCGAGGAGAGAAGAGCGCTCAAACAACAATTGACAGAGGTGGCTCACAATGAAGATCAACAGTAAAACAGAGTATATTAATATCGCAAAAGAACTTAAAGTAGGCGTTATTTCCGATTCGCAGCTTTCTCCTTTTGCCAACGATAAGGTAAATACTTATCAGAAAAATCTCATTCAGGCTTTGAGAACTCTCAAAAAGAAGGAGTGTAACGTTATATTGTTTGCAGGCGATATCTGCAATATGGCAAGCAAATACGCTTACAGAAGATATAAAAAATCTTTTGCCGAGGTTTTCGGCGAAGAGATGCCGCTGGTGATAAGCGTTATGGGAAATCACGATTATTACGGAAATTTTTTTGCCCGTCGCATTTTCGAAAAAGAATTGGGAGTGAGTCCTTTTTCTCATTATGTTATCAACGGCTTTCATTTTATCGGCGCTTCGCCCGACTGTTGCAGTATGCACCGTGCATATCTTAAAACAGGCGAATGGTTGGACAAACAGCTTGCCGAGGCTGTTGCCGATACTCCCGACAAACCCGTTTTCGTAATCACTCATCATCCTCCTGTAGATACCGTGTACGGCAGCGACGATTGGGGCGACGAGACCTTGGATAAGATATTTTCCAAGTATTCCAACGTGGTGGATTTTGCAGGTCATTCGCACTATTCGGTTGTAGACGAAAGAAGCTATTATACGGGAAAATACAGAGTCGTCAACACTCAATCCGTATCATATATCGAACTCGAAAGAGGAAAAATGAACGGCAGCGTGCCTCCCGACGCTCACATAGCGCCTATGGGATACGTAATGGATTTTGCAGACAAACAAATCGAACTTATAAGATACAATCTTTTAACAGGCGAGGAAGAAAAACAGGATATGCGCTGGAGCATACCCTATGATATTACAGTATCTTCGCATGCTCAAGAGCCGTCGGCAAAACCTTGTATGCATTATAAATCGGGAAGTTGGTATGAGGAAAACGGAGCAACCTATCTGACTTTTTCGTCAGGAGAGGATAACGATTTCATACATACTTACAGATTGGTTTACAGCGACGGAGATGTACAGGACTATTTCAGCGATTTTTACAAAGGAATCAAATACGTTTCTCAAGTCAACGATAAAATCCGTTTGCGAATTTACGGCAAGAAAAAAGGTTTATACAATATAAAAATATACGCAATAGACTCTTACGGACAAATCAGCGAAGATTATACTGTTATTCAAGGTGTTCAAATAGGCAAGAAGGATGTTTACAGAAGAAAACTCGCTCCCGATATTATATATTAAAGTCGTATTATCATGTACGGTGAGTATAATTAAAAGCCATTACCTATGATGCATTTTGCATTATGAGTTTTTCCATATTCCACAATAAAGACAGGCGGATTCGTCCGCCTGTCTTTATTGCTTAAAATTAAACCCGAACAGATTAATCATTCTTTTATATTTTGTTTATCGTCATCGTCGTTTTGCTTATCGCTGTATTGCAGAGAAGATGTGACGTTTTCGATGTTTGACGGTATGGCTTTTGGGGGCATGTCCTGTAATGACGATTTTTCAGAAAGTGTAATTTTTGTATTTTTCAGTTTCGTCGAGAATCTGCGTTTTAGTACTCGCTCGTACTTCAGACTGCTTCCTAAAGTATCTGTTACGTCGTTTACAACGATAAAAGCATGAGGGTCGATAGAGGTAACCATATTCTTGAGACTGTTTATTTCAAATCTGTTTACCACGCAAAACAACACGGTCTTTTCGCTGTCAGAATAATAGCCTCTCGCATTGAAAAGAGTCAGACCTCTGCCGAATACGGTTGACAATCGTTCGGCTACTTCGTTGTCATGTTCGGTTATTATATATGCCGATTTTGCCTTGTCAAAACCTTCAATTACGAAGTCTACCGCCTTAAGTCCGATTGCATAAGCGATTACCGAATAAAGCGGACTGTAAAAACTCTTTGTGACAATGCCTGCTATCGTATATAGAATAATATTGAAAATCATTACAAAAGTTCCTACTGTCAGTCCGAGTTTTTTTGCAAACATTACCGCCATTACCTCGACTCCGTCGATTGCTCCTCCGAATCTTATCGTAAGACCGCTACCCACGCCTGATATTATACCGCCAAAGACGGCGCACAGCAACTTATCGGAGCCCGCGAAAGGCGAGCCTTCTGAGAAGTCAAAGGGAATAACCGATTGAAAAAGGAAAGAAAACAGCGAATAAATAATTATGGTAAACAATGAGTAAATTAGAAAAGTTACACCGAGTTTTCTGTATCCTATTATGAAAAACGGGAAGTTCAAGAATATAAGGAAAAAACTCATGTGTAAAGGGGTAATTTGCGATAAAAGAATTGATGTGCCCGAAAATCCTCCGTCATAAAGTCCGCAAGGTGCAAGAAACAGTACAACTCCGAAAGCGTTTATTATGCCTGCAAGTATTAAAAAAATAAAGTTATACCATGTAAGGTTGAGGGAAGTCGTTTTGTTTTTAGCCTGCATTAAGCGTTCTCCTTTAACAACTTATTTATATTTGCAGTATTATTATAGCATTATAAATATTTATTATCATTTGATAATCAACTATTTAGTGTTAAATTTTTGTAAAACTTATCTTTGTTACAGGTCTAATAATGTTAATTCTGTAAAAGTATGTTATTCTGAACTGGTAAATTTATCGGCTATCCGAAAACCCTGAATTCAATTAAAGGAGGGCAGTAGTATGAAAAATAATAAAAAATTGATTGTTGTTTTATTATTGACTGTGTTTTTAATTACTGTTTTTGCATCTGCAAGCGCATGTACTTCTAAAAAAGAGTATAAAATATCTTTTTATGCAGAAGACGAATTGATAGGAAGCGTGGTGACTGCAGGCAGAGAAATACTGGCTTTTCCCGATGCGCCTGAAAAGGACGGCTATACTTTTATGGGATGGTACAGAGATAAAGGCGAATGGAAAAATCAATTTACGACAGACGAGTACTACGAACCCGTTTTCAGAGTTCGTATTATTCACTAATGGCGGAGACGGTGGGATTCGTAAGGAGCGAAGCGACGGAATAGCGAGCTAGCGGAGCGGAGAAAGCGAGCGTCACTATTTCGGACTGTCCAGCCGTGAAGCTGGCAAGGCAGTTGCCAAGAAGTAAAAC
>CALWBV010000004.1 GCA_944376205.1 uncultured Christensenellaceae bacterium | reverse complement strand
CGTTCTGTGTTCTGGCCTTCTCGCAGATGCTTCGCGCTTTTAACCAGCGTTCCAATACGGAGCCTATCTGGGTGCGGACAGAGGGGATCAACCCCTGGCTGATTATTTCCTTCGTGGTGTCTGCCATTCTGATGGCCTGCATTCTGTTTGTTCCCGCACTGCAAAGTGTGTTCCAGTTGACCTTGTTGGATGGCGCACAGTGGCTAATCGTTATTGGGCTGTCTTTGATGTCTGTCCTACAAGTGGAAATCACAAAATTTGTGAAACGAATTTATATCAAGAAACGTAAAAATAGTCAGCAGTAAAATAACCAGCGTTGACTGTTTTTCCTGCTTTTGCAAAACAACAGCCCTCCCCGGCATGGGGAGGGCCTTACTATTCTTATGCTGCAATCTCCGGGATTTCTCCGACAAAGTTATAAACGATCCTGACTTCCTGCACCTTCTGTCAGTCCACCTTCTTGACCTCGCCAATCAGAATCCGACTGATGAGCCGGTTCAATACCGCCTGTCCCCTTTTCTCCGCCTGCATAAGCGATATAAAGTCCTCCCTTGTCTTTCAACAAGCCGAGTCCGCTGTAATCGCTGACAGGATAATTATACCCGTTTGTCGAAAAGCTGTCATAAAACAAGTTGAGCATTGCGTCCGCTCTTGCACCGTCCCAACCGATAAAAAGCACTTTTCTTTTTTTGCCTTCTTCGGTGATACAAGCTCCGTCTTTTATTTCACCGCCGTTCAGATAATCTTTGACTATGTTGTAGACCTGATATTGAGGAATAGCTTGACTTCCCTCATTATCCCAAAAAGAATATTCAGACACCTTTTCAAAGTACTCCTTGTCTTCTCCGCTACAACCGCAAAACGAAAAGCATACGATTATCGCGCTATAAGAAGTACTGAAATTTAAAAACCTCTTTTCATAATATCCTCGCTAATTTTGATTACTTAAGAAAATATGTCTTTTCTTTTTCGCATTCAATTACGGCTTTTCCGTTTTCTCTCTTAACCTCGCCGACGTATTCTTTTCCCGACGCCGTGATTTCATACATTTTCAATTCTCTGTCGCCTACTTCTATTTCAACGATTTCCTTGTCGCCGCTATATAAAACAAAACCGTCCGAATACGGCAAAAATACAAAATCCTTATCTTTAAGAGTTACGCCGTCGGACACTATTCTTCCGTCCAGATAGCTGACAGTTCCGTCCTCGTATTCAACCGACTTTTTGCCTTCACCGAAACATTTTTTCTTCTTATTGGCAAGATAGAAGAACGGCAGATTGACGGTATAAAATTCTTTTGCAAAATCTCTTTGCCAATTATCTTTCAACCACAATTCTTCTCCGTGGATATTTCCGTAAAGCATTTTGCGAATTCTTTTATCTTTAGAGACCGCCGCAATATCTTTGAGGATAATAATCGAAATATTCTTGCTTTGTCATCTTATCCACCCACCACACGGCAGGAATTTTATCGAGCTTGACATGCTGTATTATTTTGTCAAATTGAAAATCGAAAACTTCGCTGTCGCCGTCACGCAAAATACAAGCCGAAGGACGGGAATCGCCTCTGTGCGCAAAGGAGTATTCAAAAGACATATCGTCAATGCCGTAAGATACGTCGCCCGCCATATACAACGAATTCACAAGCAACAATTCTCTTTTGGGTATCAGCACTTTAATATCTTCTTTTTTGAGCTTTTTACCATAATAAAGATGCTGTATATCGTCATGATCGGTCAACCTCATTGCATAGGTCGTATTTGCCGTTTCGATTATAAAAATATCTTTTTTTATCGTCAGCATAGTATCAGTATATCCTTAAAGCAAATGTTTATCGATTATAGCCAAACAATCTTTTGCCTTTGCGTTTTCCACAACAATTATAGTATTGTCTTCTTTGAGCAAAGGGGCGGGAAGATAAAGAGTGCGTTGAGGTCCTTTTTTCCAATAACGTCCTATATTAAATCCGTTGACGATTACAAATCCCTTTTCGAATCCGCGCATGTCCACAAAGCAATCCTTACCATTTTGAGCTTTGAAGGTACCTTGCAAAATCACTCCTCCCTGCAAATCCGCACTGTCCGAGAAAGTGACTTTGTCAAGATTGTCAAAAGGCAAAGTATAGATATCCCAACCGAATATCGTCTGCAAGCCGAGTCTGACTTTCTGAATACCTTTTCTGTCTGTTTCCATATTGGGACCGTAATTAGTCCTGCCCATTCCTTCCACGAGAATCTGAATTTTACACTCTTTGTCGAATGCGGGGATTCTGCAAGCAAATCCGTCGTTGTGCTTCTTTGACTTATTTTTACATCTGTCATAGGATTTGAGAAGTTTTCCGTCGACTCTCAAATAAGCTATATCGTGCACGCCCTCGACATAAAGAGTTTGGGAAGGATAGCTGCCTTTAATAGTCGTTTCGTATAGTATATATCCGAAATTCTGGTCGAAGCATTCCATGGATTCGGGAGTAGGACTAAAATGTTTTTGTCCCAAAGCATAGAGGTTTTTCCAAAGGTCGGCTCTTTTGGTAAGGTTTACTTTTCCGATATTTTGGAGTATAGGTCTTGCGGGTAACTCCCCGTATTCCAAACCTTGCGCCTCGTGCAAAACCTTTCTTACCTTGTGATATGCTTTTGTATAATCGCCGTATTCGTTGAGCAGTGCCGCATCGTCATAACTCGTGACGGTAGGCTGATATTTCGCATAGTTGTTTGCCCCTGCCCAGAAATTAAAATTCGTGCCGCCGTGGAAAGTATATATATTTATGTTTGCACCCAAGTCAACAAGATTTTTTACTTCGCCGGCAACTTGTTGCGCTATCCTCGTGTGGTGTATCTCTCCCCAATGGTCGAACCAACCGCACCAAAATTCCATACACGTTTTTGGCATATCTTTCTGATACTTATCGAGTATATTGAATGCGGTATTCGCTCTCGAACCGAAATTGAGCGTCTTGTATATATGAGGCAACGTGCCGCCCGACAGCATAAAATTAGTATTGCCGTCCGACGTGAAAAACGGAACGTTTATCCCGCTGTCAGTAAGTATCTTTTCTATTGCCTTGAGATATTCTTTGTCGTTGCCGTAAGAACCGTATTCGTTTTCTATCTGGACTGCAAGTATATTTCCTCCGTTGGTGATAAGCATAGGTTTGAGTTCCTTTGCCATTCTCTCAAGAAAAGGTTTTACCTTTGCCATATACTTGGAATCATTGCATCTCAATCTTAAATTTTTGTCTTTGAGAAGCCATGCTGGAAAACCGCCGAAATCCCATTCCGCACAAGTGTAGGGACCGGGACGGACTATGACGTATAGTCCTAGATTTTGGGCCGTCTTGCAGAACTTAACGATATCGAGCATGCCTGTAAAATCGAATTCGCCTTCTTTGGGCTCATGCAGATTCCAGCAAGTTACGGTTTCTACGCAATTCATACCCAAAGCTTTGAGCTTTTTGAGCCTGTCTTCCCAATACTCGGGCAAAACTCTGAAATAGTGCATTGCTCCCGAAAAAATTCTGAAAGGTTTTCCGTCCAAATAAAACGAATCTTTTCTAATCTCGAACATTCTCATATCTCCTCCGTAAATTTGATCTCGAAAGGCTTCAAGGTACCTTGTATCTTTCCTATGCCCAGCAAATCGAATTCGTAAGACCGGGTTTTGTCACCGCTGTTGCGCAGCATGATTATGTATTTGCCGTTGCGGCATGCATAATAGCCGTAAACCTCTCCTTTATCGGGTCTTCCGCCAAAGAACTGCGACGTACTCAATAAATCGAAATTCTTCTCCGTCCATTTGAGAATATCGCAAGTTGTTTGCCATTTTTCCTTATTCATCATTGCGGGCGAAAAATACAATTCTATAAGTCCGCTGCCTCTCATCATGCACGCTTTGAGATATGTGGCAAACTCCTCGTCAGTATATACGACGGGCTTATCCTTCTGCCAAGGCTTGGAGACGTTATAGTTTTTCAAGGCATAACAAGGTTCGTGGTTATACATGTGACAAGCGGGAAATTGCAATTGTCTTTCTTCGTAGAAATTGCGATAACGCTCGTCGCGGTAATTCAGACACATCGACAAATCGTTGCCTTTGCCGACATAGCCCATATCCGAAGCGTTGTTCATCCAGATAAAATCCACCCACTTGAGAAACCAGGGCGAACAATGCACGTACGACGTGATATTCAAACACACATCGGGCTGAACTTTACGGATTTTTTCAAAGCCTTTGATCCACTCTTCCCAAAAATAGGTATAGAAAGCAAGACCTTCGCCTTTTGCCTTGATATGGTTGTGATCGCTCTTTTTGCAAGGTGCCTTCGCAAAGCCGTCGATCTTAAAATAATCGACGTTGTAACTTAGGCAAAAATCCGCCATTTTATCGCACAAGTCGGAGATATATCTCTTGTCTGCCGTACAAATATCGCAGCTTCTCGTATTGACGTGATAGCCTATTTTTTTGAGTAATCTGGCAAACTTTATCGTCTGCGAGGTATATCCTCCTCTCGGGCCGAACCATACTCCGAACTTACTGTCTAAAGACCTGGTAAGTTTGGCTTCGTTTGCAAAGCCGTCCTTGAATTTGTCGTTGAACTCCCAGAATACGGGTTTCTTATACTCTGCCCATCCGTCGTCGACAACGTAGCAATCCAAAGGTCGAAGCCCCGTATTTTTTAGTCCTTCATATACCTGCTTAAAAGAGTTTTCTATCCTCTCGGGCGTGATGTCAAGCATATTGTCGTACCAACTGTTGAACTGGAGTCTCAATCTGAAAGGTCTCGATATGCTCTCGATGTATTCGAAAAAGGCTTTTCGCATCGCCACGAAATTGTCGGCGCTGCCCGCACCCACGACTTGCAAGGGCAACTCGTAAACGAAATTCTCGCATACCTCCGAAAGTTTTCTGCCCGTATTGTATCTGCAATACGCTTTATCGGAGCGGATAGCATTTTCGCCAACTGGAGATTCCGTACCTATAAACATATCTCCCAGATACAAAGGTTGTCCTAGTCTTGCGATAGATTGAGGCAAATATGTCTTTCCGGCATAGGGCGCTTGCCATGTGTATGCGATATTACCGCAAGATAAAGTCTGCAAATCCGCATACTCTATAAAAATATCGCCTTTTGCCTTAAGAATCACTTTCTTATACAATACGCCTTGCTTGCCCGACATGTAGGAAACTTCTAAAGTAAAATTTCCGTCTTTGCAAACAAGCTCATAGCCCTTTTCGTCTGCATTTTGCAAGCTCATAGCCGCCGATGTCGCTACTCTCGCTTTCTTGTCTCCGTCAAGTTTATATTTTACGGATACGTCTTCGCTATTTGTCGAATATGTTTTGTTTGTCAATAAATTGCGATATTCGACAGATACGATTTTGTCGTTTTCGCAAAAAAGGGTTTTTTGAATTTTTTCGCTTTGATATATAAGTTTGTTCATAATCTATCTCCCTCAAGCTTGAATTTTTTCTGCAAGACTTTTTACATAGTCGCAGAATGCGTTGTTTCTCTTGTCGAGGTCCTGTTCCCATACCAACAAATCAGGCAAAGAAACAGCAAAATAATCTATTATGCAATGCTTGTTTTTGTTGACATTGCAGTAATTCGTAAAGGCTTGTTTTATTTCTTTTGCGACAGACTTGTTGCCGAGTTTGAGTTCTGCCAGCGCCTTGTAATAGATGTATTCGATAGGATTGTCGTTGTAATACATATCGTCGGCTACGACTGCATTGCCCCTTGCCGCCATCTTATAATATTCTTCGGCTTTGGAATCGCCGAATTTTTCAGCAAGTTCTCCCATCTCGTACCAAACGTCGTTGTCATAGTCCAATATAAGTTTTCCTTCGCCGAGATTGTGAGGGAAAGAAAGCGCCTTTTTATACCATTCTGTTGCATTGACGTAATCCTTCTTTTGTGCATATTCACGGGCAACGGTTTTTACTATTTCCTTATACAATTTAGTTACTTTGCCTTCGCCGCCTTCCCAAGGATGGAAATGTCTTGACATGATCATGTCGTATGCTTTGTGTACGTCCCTGTAAGAGATATGACGTATATACTCGATATACAGATCGTCTCTGAACAAAGTCTGTTCGATATTGTTTTCCAATCTGTGTTTGTTTTCCTATCTGCGTAAGACAAATATTAGGAATGGCGATAACAAGCGCCAAAACCACCACGCAAACCGTTACTGCAATAATAATTTTTTTTTGATTTTGAAGACGGTTGTTTCATATTTACCTCATTGCGCTTTTGTGATATTTGAATTTTTTGATTTTATTCTTTTTTTGCCTTTGAAGACATTGCCTTCGATAACTATGTTGTCAGTCGATTTGAAGTACAATCCTCCCTTTTCGCCGCTGTCGAAAGTATTGTTTTTTATAGTTATGTTTTTGTGGACACAACCTCTGTGAACTGCATTTTCGGGCTTGACGAAAACATTGTACATCGGGCACTCTTTGAAATAGTTATTCTCGATGACGACGTCCTGTACGTTGCCGCTTTCGTACCAACTCTTTGCGTCATCGGATATCAGCAACGAATGCATTGAAGTGTTGAGAAATTTATTGTTTGAGATGCGGACTTTTCCGCTTGTAGTAACCAATATTCCTCGGGTTATGATTCTTGTCATCACATTGTTTTCGAAATTAAGATCGGGACAAGCGTCGATATCCTCTATCACGTAGCCTAAAGGTGTGGAAATTTCATGGTCGAGCACGAGTTTTATGACTTTTTCGCCCACTGATTCCGAAGATATAATTTTAGCTGTCTCGCCGCCTAAAAGAGTCTTCGGATCTACTATTTTTACCGTATCGCCCACCCTCAACGGATTGAATCCGTGCGACTGCAAGTGAGCGAATTTTACCGTCATATTATTTTTGTCGTATGCGGTTATAGGAAAATGGATTCCGTGCACGTTCAGACAATCGTCTCCCGAACCTTCGAAATAGTTATCCTTAATGTTCACCAGACCTCTGCACACGCAAATCTGAATAAAGTCCGCTACCGACGCCATTAATTTACTGCTGTTTTTTTCAGGTGCAAATCTGCATTTGTCGATAGTAATATCCTTACTGTTCTGACAGACAACAGCCAATGAATAGTTGAAGTATTGACTGATTCCTTCAAGCGTCACGTTTTCGCTCTCGTCCACAAATATTCCCGCATATTTCCTTCTCACGTCAAAGCAATAATATCTGTCGCCTTTTTTGTATTTCTTGGGCAACCAATAATAAGCTCTGAACAAATTCGGAGAAAGTTCCTTGATTTTGTACGAACCTAATAAAGGATGACTCACACGGCATATATTATTCGGGTTATCTTCTCTGATACGTCCTATCCAGAAAGCCGACGTCGATTTGTTGTTGAACGGGACGCAATAATCCTTGCCCGTAAAATAATACTTGCCGTCAATGCACGCATAACGGCTCTCGGCATCTATCTCGAAATCAATATAATTGATTTTTTTATCCACGACTTTGAATTCGTGCATATCGGGGTTTACCGTTCTGATTGCAAAATCCTTGAGCACAACGTTTTTGCAACCTATAACGGACACGTTCGTCATCTGACCGTCAAGCACAAAAGTACATCCGTTGCCCTCAAAAGTCAGATCGTTGACGTTTTCTATCAATACGGCAACAGTATTGAGATGAGGTTCCTCATTCTTTTCCCACTCGTTGTCGCCTATCGTATTTGTTATGTACAGTTTCTTTTTCACGGCATTGTCAGAAGATATAAAGTACTCGCCTTTTTCGAATTCCAATATCTTTTCTTCTTTGACGTCCTTGAGCTCTTGCAGGAGTTTCTGCAATTTTTCTGTGACGTCTTTGCCGCATGCAATACCCTTATCCTTTACTTTGATTCTCATAATTTATCCTTTATTCAAATAAGTTTTGCGTTTTTCAAAATTGCTTTTTGCGATATGTTTTTGTTTCTCAATCTTACGGGTTTGTCGGCGCTGAATTTTGTCACCTGACCGTTTTCCCACTCAAAATCCATTCTTATTCCGTTGACTACGTGTCCGCTTACGCTGCCGTTTTTGAGTTCGTCGATACAAGCGGGCAACAATTCTATTATTCCGTCTTCCTCATATACCAGCAATTCGTTGATGCCTGCGACAAAACCGAAGTTTCCGTCGATCTGGAAAAATACGGGAGGATGGAAATCAAAGAGATTTTTCAATATGGATTTTGCAAGCATACTCTTTACGGTTTTGCTTGCTGTTTCCTTATCGTGAAATCTTCCTGCAAGACAGATTGCCCAAGCCGCACTCCAACCGATAGAAGAATGCGAATTGTCCGTTCTTACTTTGAAAAGTTTGTAGTTGAGTTTGCAAAGTTCATTGTCCTTATAATAGCCGATTGTCTTTCCCGGATACACTCCGTACAAAGGAGAAAAATGTCTGTGTCCTTTTTCGTTGAAATCGAATTCCTTATGCCATTCGGCAAGTCCGAATTTACACTCTTGATAAGGATAGAGTTTTTTCTCCGCTTCTTTTATTCTTTGTTTGATATCCTCCGACAAAGGACTTTCGAGCGCATAGGAAAAAGCTCTCCTTATGATTGACATTTCGAAAGCCCCGGCGTAATCCACGCTTGCCGCACCGTCGCTTGCATTGAATCTCAATTCGGGAGACGCCGAAGGACAAGTAACGAGATATCCGTCTTTTTCTGTGAGATAATCGAGAATAAACAATACGCTCTGTTCCAACGCATAAAGAGTATCCTCGTCAAAGCCCTTGCCGCCGTTGAGCTGATGCGCTACCGTCTCGTTGACTATCCACGCTCCGCACAAGGGCGCATACATATATTCGGCGTCGCCTCTCACGGGAGAAGTATTGCGCCAAATATCCACGTTGTGATTGCAGGCAAATCCTTTTGCTCCGAAATTTACCTTTGCAGTATTTTTTCCTCTCTCGACGATTTCTTTTGTAGCTTCATAAAAAGGCTTCAAACACTCCTGCAATCCTACAGCACTCGCATGCCAATAGTTCATTTCGTAATTTATATTCGTCGTAAGGTTGCTGCTCCAAGGAGGTCTTACGCTGTGATTCCATTGTCCTTGCAGATTAAGCGGTTGAGAGTTACGGCTGCCTGCTATCGTCATATACTTTCCGTAATTGTACAAAAGGTTTATCAAATCGGAACCGACTTTTCCGCTCTTTGCATTTTCAAGCATGGTAAGCACGTCTTTTTGCGTATCGCCGCCGATAACCAGCTTATGTCTGTCATACAAAGCCTTGTAGTCCCTTATGTGCGATTGCAATACTTTTTGATAATCGTAAACTTTAAGATTTTTCACTGTATCCGCTATCGCTTTTTCGCAATCGCTGACGGGCATTTTGTCATATCCCGAGAATCCGGTACCCGTGACAGAATAGATATTCACATAACTCGCACCCGTTACCTTGATACTTTTACTGCCGTAAATAACGTTGCCGTCGGTATCTATGCTTGTAGCAAGACAAAAAGCCATTGCCTTTTTCTCATTGTATCTGATAGGGAAAAGTTTTGTTCTTAAATAGTTGGGCAAAGCCACATCGGGAGCGTTGCCGTAGACGAGAAGTTTTTTATCGCTAACTCTGACGCTGTGTTTTACCTTTGAACTTCCGCTGATTACCAAAGCGAATTTTTCCTTGCTTTCCGCCCTGTACACGGCAACGTTATCGGGATAGGATACAAAACACGTACGCTTCAATAAGCCGCTTTCCACATGAAAGAGTGCTGTATCCAAATCGAGACTGTGCTTGTAATTTTCGCTAGCTTTAACGCTTGTAAATTTGATTTTCAAGTCGGCAAGCGGCATATATGCCTGCGAATAATTGCCGTATAAATTGTTTTTTACAAATTGACTTGCAAGAGAATTTTTACCTTGAAAAATCAAGTCTCTCGCTTTTTTCAAATTGTCAAAAGCCTCTTTTCTGTCGTGATTCTGAGGATAGCCCGACCAAAAAGTAGCGTCGTTGAAACAAAGTTTTTCGCTGCTTTTGCCGCCGTAAGCCATTACAGCGGTTTTGCCGTTGCCCAAAGGCAATGCCTCATGCCATAATTTCGCAGGTCTGAAATAAATCAAACTGTTCATCTTTTTCTCCCTTTATCTTTATATATATCTATATCGTCTGACAATTAAATTATATATTTAAATAGTTTTTTTGTCCATACGAAATATCAATCGACTTTTATCTCAAAACAAACAGGCATCTTTGTATCCAAAGGTTTTTCCAGTCTCAATTCGAGATATTTTTTGCTGATTTTCCATTGAACTTTGTCACTGTATCCCAAGACTTTTACGCCTTGGATGATAAAATGGAAATTGTCTCGGCTTAAGCCCAACTTTTTGAGTCTGAATACCTTTTGCTTACGCTTCGTCAAAGCGAATGCATATATATGACAAGTTCTGTACGTATATCTGTAATCGCCGCTTTTGTAATGCATTCTCTCTCTGAAACTGCCTGCCGCCTGTTTGCTGCCCTCGCCCCAGAATTTATAAGGACCCGTTCCCCATATTGCGTCTTTGTTGTCCGATGTCCACTTACCTAATTCTTCGAGGATTTTTTCTTCTTCTGCACATATCGTACCGTCGGCTTTGGGTCCGATATTGAGTACGAAATTACCGTTTTTCGATATGACGTCCGCCATTACTTTCGCTATGTCGCCCGCCGATTTATACTTATTAGTCGTGCAGTAACTCCACGAGTTGTATGCCGTCGAAGTTTCGCTTTGCCAGATGTGCGGACTTACGCCCTCAAGCTGTCCTCTTTCCCGATCAAAAATACCTACGTTGTACATAAAAGCGTCGCTCTTGTATTGTACGCAGACCTCTGTCCCCCACTCTGTGCTTTTGTTGTAATAATAAGCCAGAAATTTTTTGAGATACGGTCTGAAAGCGTGATGCATTATCCACCAATCGAAAAAGAGTGTAGCAGGCTTGTATTTGTCTATCAACTCCACGCTGTGCACAAGCCATTCCTGCATCCATTCCTGCGTAGGCTCAATGCCTCTTTCCTGGAAAAGGAGCGTTATGAGATTGTTTCTTTTGTTCACGTTGACGCAAGGTCCGTACAAATCTTCGTACTGCGGATCGAGTGCCTGATTATCAAACCCTATTGTCCTTGCTCCGTTGACAAACCAAAAGTGTTCGGCTCTGTGCGACGATGTCGCAAAGATTATATCCTGCTTTTCGCACTCTTTTTTAAGTTCGCCGAGAACGTCCCTTTTCATTGCCTGTTTGACTGTCGTCCAACGGGTAAGCCGGCTGTCATACATTTTATAGCCGTCATGATGCTCGCCTACCGGCATGACGAATTTTGCGCCCGACTTTTTTATAAGTTCTATCCACTTTTGCGCATCGAATTCAGGCGCCGTGAACTGCTCTATAAATTTTGTATAGGGATAATCTTTTCCGTATTTTCTCTTATGATGCCAATATACGGGATTTTGCCTATAATACATCAATCTGATATACCATTCGCTGAAATATGCAGGCACAGTAAAAGCTCCCCAATGTATGAACACACCGAATTTAGCTTGTCTGTACCATTCAGGCACGGGATACTCTGCAAGGCTCTCCCAATTATCCTTATATTTTCCCTTGCGAATAGTGTTTTCTATACGCTCGAGTTCTTTTTCGTATACGGTAATATTCGCCATAGATTCCCCCGCTAAAATTCCCGATCGTCGACAGGTTTTTCCTGATTGCTTAAAGCATTATCGTCTGAAGCCTTCGTGTTTACTTCGTCGCAAGTCAAATCTGCAATCTTTGGAAATCGGACAAAGTCTTATACATTCAGAACATTGGACATTGACAAAAGTTTCCCATAATAAACAGTAAAATTTGTATTGTCGTTATTTTAGTGTTTATCTTTCCCTGATATCCCCGAAATCCCTGTTTCGGGGATAATTTTATAGTTTTTGAAATTCCTTGATTCTCACTCGTGCGAATACGCTGACGTCAATATTAACACGGTATCGGTCTTTGTACTGCCGTTGAGTCAACTCCTGAATTTTGCTCTGAATACGCTAGGCGTCATACCTGTATAACGTCTGAAAGCATTGGAAAAATAATGCTGATCGATAAAATTGAGTTTATCGGATATTTCGCTTAAAGTATAATCGCTCGTCCTTAAGTACATCTTCGCCAAATCCATTTTTCTTTTTATATAGTACTGTGCAGGCGTGCAACCGAATTGTTTTTTGAAAGTGCGGATAACGTAATTGACAGAATAATGGAGTTTATCCGCAATCTCTTTTACGGACAGATTTTCGTGAGAGGAATAGTCCAACATATACTTTATTTTATAAGCCACGCTGTTTTTCCCTTTTCTTGACAAAGCCGCATTGACATCTACCATAAAACTGCAAAACAGCAGCGTGGAATATTTTATAAATTCTTCGAAATCTTCCTTGTAGGTATTATATAAGTCTTCAAGTCCCGAAAACAAATATTCCGCATTGAACTCGTTGATACAAAAAGTATCTTTCGGAAGGTACCAATCAACCATCTTGTGCGCAAGTTCTCCGTCGATAATCAGCCAGTCTTTCACCCACAAATTGTCTTTGTCCGGGAAGTATTTATGATTACTGCCTTTAGTCAGGAAAAATACGCTTCCTTCGGAAACTTTGAAATTTTTCCCGTTTATACACAACGTACCGCTGCCCTTTTTTATATATTCGATAGCCAGAATCTGGGAATTAGTGCGCTCGACATAATAATTGTCGTCTTTTATCGAACGGCAATCCGACGAACCTATCATTCCTATAAAAAACGGCATGTCGGGACTATAATAATTCCATAAAACCAAAGCGTTGTCACTAAGGTTGATTTTTTTAACATTCATTATGTTTTTCTCCATTTATTACGACTTATATAAATGATAAAATTATAATAGCACATAAATGCCAGGTTTACAACTTTCAAATAACTTATTATCGAAAATAAAAATCGCATTTACAAATATTACACAATAGCCGCATATCTCAATTGATTTTGTTACGCAAAGTAACACTGCGACTAAATACGGATGATACGAATGTGACGAGAGGGAAATATGAGAAAAAGTTTTAAAAGATTCTTTATAAGCACTGTTTTGTCGGGAATTATGATATCTTCGGCTTTCGCTTTTTCAAGCTGTTCTAAAAAGACGGAAACAAAATATTACGATCTTGACAGCGATATCATAAAAGTCGGTATAATATCGGATACTCAACTTACTGCCGATTATGACAAATATGCTCAAAATCTCGAAAAAGCTCTTAACTACCTTAAAAACAGAGAAACCGACGTATTGATATTCGGCGGCGATTACTCTGATCTTGGCACGCAAAAAGCGGCTGACAGATTCAAAAGCGTCTATGACGGCGTGTACGGCGACGATAAGCCGATAAGCGTAGCCGTAATGGGCAATCACGACTATTGGCTTGCAAACTTTTTCGATTGCTGGGAAATCCCCACTAAATCAAAAATGCGAAAAAGACTAGAAGGCATTTTCGGCGACAAATACACTAACGTAAAAGTTATCAACGGCTATACCTTTTTTGCTTTCAGCCCCGATGACGGGTCTATGGAAGGCAAATACGACATCGAACTTGCTCGCAGTGTGCTCGACGAAGCTGTAAAACGAGACCCTGAAAAGCCTATATTCGTAATTACTCACCAAAACCCCTCTGATACCATAAGAGGAAGCGAAGCGTGGGGAAACACTCAACTCAACGAACTCTTCAAGGAATATCCCAATGTCGTATCCATATCCGGCCACTCGCATTATTCAATGCTTGACGAAACGAACGTTATGCAGACAGATTACACCGCAATCGGTACTCAAAGTCTTTCCTATACCGATTTCGATCTCGGATACGAACCCGTAGGCGTAACGGCAAATATCGAATCGAATCCTATGCTGCTGTATATGACCGTTGAGGGCAATAACGTTAAGATGGAGCGAATCTTCGTCAACGACGGCAGCGAATATAATCCTTCTCAACGTTATACATTCTCTTTCCCTTACGATAAGAATACCGCTCAATATACTCAAGCGAGAAAAGACAGCGCAGGCAATCCTTATTTCGATAATTTCAGTGGCGGCATAAAAGAATACAACGATCAAAAATGCATAAGCGTAACCGCGGCAAAACATACAGATCTCGTAACAGAATACAGAATGAGATTTATATCAGACAACGGCGCCGTCGATTTCCAACGCAACGGAACTACAACCGACACGCTCAAATATTACAGCGATTTCTTCCAGGGATACAATGCTCCCGAGATACGTTTTGCAATTCCTTCGGATTTACCTGGAGGATCTTATACTGTAGAATTATGGGCAATGGAGTCTTTCGGCAATGAAAGCGAAAAAGTCACTTTCAATATTTCGATATAATGTGCAGCAAGGGGGAGTTTATGAAAGCTAAAATATTATCGAGAATGATACCCGTTATCCTTATTGTTGCGATAATTGCGGGGTTAACGATTTTTTACGGCGTTACTTTAGACAGAGACGACAATTTGTCCATAACCAAAACAAACCTCGTTTCGCTGGCAAGCGTGAGCGGAAATACGGGCAGTAAATTTGCATTCGACGACAGTAAGATGACCGTATGGTCCGTCAACAAAAAAGGCTCTGAAGCGGTAATCTCTTTTGACGACTGTCAAAACGTCAATGCTCTTTTACTCAACGAAAACGGATATAACGTCAAACAGTTTTCAATCTATTACGACGACGGAGACGGCTGGAAACTTTGTTACCGTCAAAACGAAATAGGCGTCAACAGATTGGCAACTTTCTATACCGTCAAAGCCAAAGCCGTAAAAATAGTGATAGACGATTTCAAAAATATCGCACGCATTTCCGATATCAAAGTCTATTGTCTGAATCAAAGAGAACGTACAGAAAAATTTCGCATAACTTCATATGTCACGGTAGGATCAGTCGCTGATTACGATCAATCCACAGGCAAAGGCGCAAATATCGACGCAGCCGCTTTCGACGTTATAACAGACGTACAATTCATTGCTTACGGCAGATTTTCCGTAAACGGAGATGTGATGCCCGATGACAATGCTTCAAAGGCTCTCGACAACCTCAAACATATGATCGGAGATCGTGAAGTCAATATAACCATTACGATTTTCCCTCCGTCTGACGGAAGCATGGCGGATTTATTGCGCAACAATATGGACAAAGCTGTGGACGCAGTGGTCAATACCGTACTCGATGCCGATGTCAAAGGCGTAGATTTTGACTGGGAGTATCCTAGCGGCAAGGAAGAATATTCCCTGTTCAGCGAATTTATAGTAAAACTCTCCGAGAAACTGCACAGTCACGACAAGACGATAGCTTTGGCATTGTCTCCGTGGGGATTGGACTTTAGCAAAGAAGCGGTTGCCGCTATAGATCAGGTACATATAATGGCTTACGACCTCTTCGATCACAACGGCGACAACAATTCGTATGCCGGTGCCTGCGCTACCTCGATAGATTATATGTTGAAGCAAGGCTTTTCTCTCGAACAACTCAATCTCGGAATATCTTTCTACGGAAGACCTTCTGACGCTAGCGGCGTATGGATTGACTACAACAATCCCGATTACGAAAAAGACGAATATATCATGGTCGTCAACGATATATACTTCAATACCGTGACGACGGTCAGAGACAAAGCCGTATATTGTATTTTGCGAGGTTTGGGAGGCATAATGGTCTTCAGTCAAAACGAAGATTTACCTATGTCAGATCCTTTGTCATTGACGGCAGAAATCGGCAGGGCGCGTGACGCATTCAGCAAGGAGGTGTAACCATGAACAACGCTATCTCTAAATTAAAAAAAGCAAAGTATATTTCGCTCTTAGCGCTCATGCTTCTGATATTCTCCTATGCGGCTCAATTCAGATATTATATCAACGCAAATATATATGCCGCATTCAATCTCGGCAACCTAGGACCTATCGGTCAAAAATTAAATGTTTCGATATTGGTAGCGGTATTCTGCGCATTGGGTTGGGCAATCGGATTGCTTACAGCTTTTTTGACACGCAAAAAAGATATAAAGGCTGTTACGCTTTATTGGTTGGCAGGCATGTTTGCCATAGTAGCGCTGTTTTTTACGCCCTATAATCTCCAGCTTCTCATGCCCGACACGATACTGCAAAACATTGCAATGATCGCTTGCATAGCTCATATAGTTTTTATATTTGCGGATATGTGGATTTTCGCATGGGCATTCTGTCAAGGCTGCAAAGATTTGTATTCGCAGGGCAAAAACGAAGCATTTGTTCTTATACCGTCGGCGGCGGTTGCGGCTATGATACTTTCCTACTTCGCCTCTGCCTATATGTGGTCTTTCAGCATATGCATATCTGTCTACGGTACGGTACTGACGGCAATCAATGTATTGCATGCGGCTTTCGATAAAAACGACAATTGCAATATGGAAATTACATCAACGGATAACATAAAAATTCTGACATTGACAGGCGCCGTTACGCTTATCCTTATGACAGTGATTGCAGGAGCCTATTTCATTACGGAAAACAATATCGCCATATCGTACTGATTTTTGCAATAATCGGGGGTAACACATGAAATCGAAATTCAAACCGGTATTAATATTACTGTTGGTCGCAATCATTACGTCTATGGTATTTACGGTCGGCTGTAACGAAAGAGAGGACTTAAAAGACAACCTCGGCTATAATTTTGAAATGTATGACGAGGACGCTTTTGCAAAACAAATGGCAACAAGCGGAGACAATAAAATCGCTTTTGCTTCAGACGGAGCGAGCGAATATTCGACAATAGTATATCCCGACGGACTTTTTGTCGGAGATACCGACAGAGAAACTCTCGAACTCGAAGGCGCAGTCGAATATCTGAAATCCGCATTGGAAAGCATAACCTCCGCACAATTCAATCTTCTGCCCTGCCGAAATTATGCCGACGGCAAAGCGTTCGTGCTTGCAACAGACGCTGATTGCGGAGCAAGTCAAGGTGGATACAGACTCAAGATAACGGAAGAAACCATAAGCCTTCTTGCCACTGATTACGAAGGGCTGACTTGTGCCGTATATGCTTTTTTGGAAGAAAAACTCGGTTGCATGTTTGTTGCCCGGGATTATGACTATTTACCCAAACTCGATACCGTATATCTCGACAAGCAAGACTATTCATTCACCCCTTCAGTCACATGGAGATACGTATATTGCGACGAATCGGACATTCCCAAAGACGAAGACGGCAACAGAAGTCTTTACGGTAATTACAGATATTCCAAGCTGCGACTCAACGGCTCGGGAAACAACGATTGGTACAGATGGGTACATACGTCTTTTTCGTATATTTCGCCCGAAGAATACTTCGATGAGCATCCCGAATATTTTTCAATGTACATGGGTAAAAGAACGTATGAACAAGGCCCCGTATCGGGACAGCTTTGTTGGACAAACGAAGATGTTTACAAGATTATTTCCACGAAAGTCTTGCAGGAAATGCGTGACAACCCCGATATCCATATCTGGGATATAAGCCAGATGGATACATGGGAAAGCAAAGGCAAAGGCTGTGCTTGCGACGCATGCAAAGCTATCGATAAGAGAGAAGGCAGTCAAATGGGATCTCTTCTTACGTTTATCAACAGGCTTGCCGACGAAGTAAAGAAAGAATTCCCCGACAACTATATTTCTACTCTGGCTTACAACTACTCTGACGAACCTCCAAAAAATCTTAAGCCGAGAGACAACGTGATAATCAAGCTGTGCCTTATGCCGGGCGATTGCGCATCTTCATACGCACAGCCCGACGGCAAGTATTCAGAAAAAGGACATGACCTTGTAGAAAAATGGGGGAAAGTTGCAAAGCATATCGTAATATGGGATTACAATATAGATTTTCACAATTATATGATGCCCTTCCCCGTGCTCGATACTCTTAAAGCAAACAACGATTTTTATATCGAAAACAACGTTTACGGCATGTTCCACCAGATGAGTGCCGATAAAGGCGGCGATTTTGCCGAACTCAACAGCTATGTAATGGCTCGACTTATGTGGGATAAAGACGTAGACGTACAACAGCTCTTCAACAAGTTTCTTACCGTTTATTATAAAGAAGCCGCTCCCTATATAGCACAGTATTACGGACTTCTCCGAGAGAACGTACAGAAATCAGGGCAACAACTATATATCTATGCCGATCCCGCACAATACTACACCTCGTATTTGTCGCCTTCTAATCTTGACGATTATCTCGATATATTCCAAGAAGCCGAACAAGCGGTATCTTACGACAGCGAACTTACGAACAGAGTTAAGCTTGCAAAAAAAGGCGTATTGTATGTAAAAGCGCTGCAATTCTCATCTGACCTGGACGGCAGAAGGCAAGCTCTGGACGAATTTATGCAAGTATGCACTTCCAACGGCATAACTTCTTTGCTCGAAGGCGAACAGAACGGAGACGAATTGAGCGTATATTATGCAAAAGCGCATGCGCTCATAAAATATACGCCGCTTATTATAATTGCGATAATAATCGGAACTCTTGCTTTGATTGCAGCATTCACATTATTGGGAATATGCATATGCAACAAAGTAAAATACGGAAAATTCCGTCTTAAAGCAAATAGACTGCGTGAGGCTTGAGTCATGAAAAATATAATCGTAACGGCGGGAATGATAATAACAGTCTTTATATTGCTTATATCTCTTTGCGCATGCAACACTGTCCTCGATAAATATGTGCGTGAGTGGAATAAAAATTCTGAATACAAATGCTGATTATACCGTAATCCAGGTAGAAGACGAAGTCGGGATTCTGCAACTCACCGACACCCATTACGACAATAGCAACGACCGAAAAGAAGATACGCTCGATTTAATTAAAAAAGTAATAGAAAATTCCGACGCCGATATGATTGCCGTTACGGGAGATTGGTGTTACTATACGCCCGTCAACAAGAATGAAAAATGTAAAGAAGTATTCGATATTATAGATTCTTTCGATATCCCTTGGGCACCCGTATTCGGTAATCACGACGCAGAAATATTCGTCAACAAATACGAATATGCCGACATGTTTCAACAATACTCCAATTGCATATTCGATTGCGGTTACAGCAATATCGGCGGCGCCGGAAATTATACAGTCGTTTTCAAAAACAACGACGAGATAAAATTCGCAGCCGTAATGATGGATACTCACTCTTCCGTGAGAATGTTTTCGACGCAATACGATCACATAAAACAAGGTCAGATAGATTGGTACGAGTGGACTATCGACAACCTCAACACTCTTTACAAAGACAGCGGCGGCAAAGAAGACGTCGTACCTACCGCCCTTTATACGCATATACCTATCAACGAATATGCTGACGCTTACGAACAAGGCGAAATATTGACGGGAGAAAACAAAGAAAAATGCTGCGTACCCGAAACTAACACGCACATCTTCGACAGCATATTGTCGAAAGCAAGCACTAAAGCCATCTTCTGCGGACACGATCATGCCAACGGAAGCGTAGGCCTTTATCAGGGAGTACAGTTTGTTTACGGCATCCAAAGCGGCTGGTGCAAAAATTATGCCGACGACTGCAATAAGGGCGGCACAATGGCGATATTCTAAGGCTCAAACGTACTTGATTCAGGAGAGATTTATTTTTAGATTTCAGACATTATTGAAGCAATGAATACTCGTCGTCGGAAACGGCTTCCAGCCACTCGTTGGAGGCTCCGTCTGCGGGAATTTCTACTGCAAGATGCGTAAACCAACCGTCTTTTGTCGCACCGTGCCAATGTTTGACTTCGGGAGCAATATATACGACGTCACCGGGAAAAAGTTTTCGAGGTTCTTTTCCGTATTCGCAATACCAGCCTTCGCCGTCGGTGCACAAAAGTATCTGCCCGCCTTTACGGTGTATGTGCCAATTGTTGCGGCACGAAGGCTCAAACGTAACGTTGGCAATACTTACGCCTTTAACATTGAGCATCTTGAGATAACTCTTGCCGACGAAATACTTTGCATACGCTTCGTTGCGCTCGCCTTTTCCGAAAAGGCTCTCTCCCTCGACAGCTTTATCGTCTTCGGCATAAACTTCCCTCACCATGGGGAAAACCGCCCATGCGTTAGGCCAGCCGACATAAAAAGCGATATGCGTGATTATTTCCGCCATTTCTTCTTTTGTCACGCCGTTGTTTTTTGCATTCTGTATATGATACTTGAGAGAATTATCCGTTATGCCTTTTGCTATTAATGCGGTTACCGTGATGACCGATCTGTCACGCAAACTCAACTTATCCTCTCTCGACCATACTTCACCGAAAAGAACGTCATCGTTCAATTGCGCAAATTTTGGCGCTAAATCGCCGAGTTGCTTCCTGCCTGCCGTTTGTTTTATCATATTCAGCTCCTTTCGACTCTCGTCAACAAAAATATTTTACAGTTAAATTATAGCACATTTCGATAACTGTACAAATACCTCTTTTGAATACTTATCATGCAAAGCATGCATATCTGCCGAAAAGATTATTGAACGTATTAATATTTCATATCGGCTGTGAAAATGTCTACGACAGAATTTTCTTTGTACTCCACTTTGAGAATACCGTTATCGAAATCCGCTTTGAGAATTTCGGGAATATTTCTGTCGAATACGTAAGACAAGAGTTTGTGTTTGCTTTCGTCATAATCGTCTACGTTGTCTGACGTGAACAGCACCTTGCCGCAGAGTTTGTTGCATTTTGCAAGCATTGCTTTTTGCTTGTTATTGAGGCGTATGTTGGTATCTCTCAACAAGAATACGTCGGGATCGTTGCCGAAAGCTCTGCCGTCGAGATGTCTTCTGAATACACTGTTGAGCATGGCGTGCACTATTGACACTCCCTCTCTGCTGTCGAATCTTCTCTTGCCCCATTCAAGACTTATATCGGGACCGATACGGCAATAATCCACTTTTCCGAAAGCGGGAGCAAGCGGAACGCCGCATCCCAAAATCAACTTATCCTTGCAACATTCTCTCAAGAAATCCATTGCTTCGCACATAATTTCTCCGCGCGATTTGCCGTGCATAGGAATAATGCATGCACAATAAAGAAAATCGAGTTTTACGAGATCGTATCCCCAATCGCGCAGTATTGTGTCGAATACTTTCTTTATATATTCCCTTGCTTGAGGGTTGTATATATCCAGCGAATAAAAACCGCCCCAGTTTGCGCCTGCTCTAAGCAATTTACCATTTTCGTCCTTCACAAGCCAATCTTGATGCTCTTTATAGATAAAAGATTCTTTTGTAGCCGCAAAAGGCGCCAGCCACAGCCCTGCAAGCATTTTCTTGGAATGAATCTTTTGTGCAACGGGCTTCATGCCGTCGGGAAATTTTGAAATATCGGTGTTAAGCCAATCGCCGATTGCTTTTTGATATCCGTCGTCAACCTGGAAAATATCTATCTGCTGTGGCAATTTGCTCAATGCCTCAAGATCTCTCTCGACGATTTTGATGTTTATTTTGTTATAGTAGTTATACCACGTGGTATATCCTGTCAAAAGAGGACGCTCTTTAGGCTCGATTCCCATAGCATTGAAATACTCGTCAAAGGCTTTATTGTACTGTCCTTTGAAAAGACCTATTTGCAGCAAAAGATTGTCGCCGCTTTCAAACTTTTTGCCCTTGAGATCGACTGATACTGTTATCCCGTTTGATTGACAGTCGAATTCGATTACGGTATATCCTCTCCTTTCGCTCAATGAACCGAATATATCGACTTCGTTTTCTCTTCTGACATATCCGTATGAAAAACCGTAAAATTTCCCCGTGCGGTTTTTGATTTCAAGTATAGGTATATCTCCTGCATTGCTTATACCCGACGTTCTACCCACAGGTCCTTTGAGTATTGCTTGCATAAACTTTGCAGGGGCATACATTTTGTCTTTGACAGAATATTCGAAGCTGTCCGTCCAAGACTGATATCCGTTGACGTAGATTTTGTCTTCCGACTTAAAAGCATAATCGAGAATTACGCTGATTTTATCCATTGCAAAGGGCTTGTCTGCATTTGCATAGACAGATAATACGTTTCTATCTGCTACGACTCTGATTTCGGGTTTCGCTTCTTGCGAAAGTCCTTGCGCCGTGCAATCTTTGATTACGAAAAATCCTTGTTTGTCATTGATTTGTTTGTATGAGATCATCTTTATTCTCCCTGTTGTTTTCTTTTATAATCATGTCTTCGAATTCTTCTCTTGCCAGAATTCTCAAATAAGCCCTTTCGCCTCTTGCCTTTCTTTGAGCGATATTCTCGGCGATGAACTTCTTTTTCCTGTCTTTGAAAATTTTTCTCTCTTTTTTAAGCGTGTCGATTTTTTGTCTGAATTGCATGCTTTTTTCTTTTTTATGTTGATTCTTTAACGACGAAACGGCTTTTTTAATCTCTTTTCGAGATTTACCCTCTTCCTTCATGAGACAAGCCGTTTGTTCGAGACTGTCTTCAAATTCTTTTTTATTTTTGATTGATTCCTGCCGTCTTGCTTCCGCCGCATCCTTTGCTTTTTGCAAATTCTCTTTGTCGATTCGATGTCCTTCTTCTATATCATTTAGATGCTGTGCATAAGCCTCGCGGACAACGTCTTCTTCGACTCCCTCGAAGTTGCCGTTTTCCTTGAACTTTTTATATTCCAATCTCTCTCTGATCGCAAGCATGTCTTTTTCTTTGAGATTGCATAAGATATAAGGCAACGCCGCCAATCCTCCCGCAATCATTACTACGATTACCACCCATTCGATTATAGGTTCTCTTATACTTGCGTCCGTAAGAATACTGTAATCGGTAAGTCCTGTTTGAGAATCCGCAACCAATCCGAACTTTTCGTATATGAACGAGAACGTTACCGTCGAAAGAATCGTACCTATCGTCGTTATCATCAACATGAAGTTTTGCGCAAATCCCTCGAGACGTGTGCCGTACTTATCCTGATGATAGTCAAGTCCGTCTGAAAGAATACTCGTCTGTATAATATATTGCGGTCCTTGCGCAAAGTTATAACAGAACGAAGCTATGACGAAAAATACAAAACCTTTTCTGAACGTAAGCAGCATCAAAAGCGCCATCAAAGCATTGAGGAAATGCGTGAAAAATGCCGCATTTTTACGTCCGAGTTTTTTCATAAGCAAAGGCGCAAGCAGTATGCCGGGCGTAAATCCCATCGATACTATTGTCTGCACTATTCCCAGCATTGACGACTTGCCGAGCTGATAAGTAACTACCCATGCAAGCAATACGCCTATGCCGCCCTTGAATCCGTCAAAGAATTTAGATACGGACACTATCCAGAAATATCTGTTTTTGCTCAATTCCTTAATGCCCTTGAAAAAAGGAATTTTTTCTGTCGCACTGCGTGTATCGAGCACTCTTTCTTTTGTATTGTACATGCAAAGCAGTCCGAGCAAAAATCCGCTTACGGCGAAAATCGGAACAAATATCCTGTATGTAAGAATATTCGTCATGCAATCGTCGCCGAAAAACAAACCCGCTATGGAAGGAAGCAAAAGCTGAATAAGGCTTGGACCCAGATTAGCCAAAAATTCTGATATACTCAAAATTCTCGTACGCTCTTGTGAATTCGGCGTGATGATCTGTGATATGCCCATATATGAGTTGTTGTAGACAGGCTGCGTTATCGTAACAAGGTTGATAAATACGCCTACAAGCACGCATTTTACCACAGGCGACGCATCGAGGGGCACATATGCCATTCCTATCAATCCTATCACGGTAGGTATGCCCGCCCATAACAGATACGGTCGGAACTTGCCTATTTTGGTATGCGTATTGTCTACGAGCATGCTGACAAAAGGCGTTTTGACGATACTTATGATATTGGTAATAATCGTAAGGATAACAAAATGCCTCGGACTGAGTCCGTACACCGTACCGAACAACAGACACGTTGACGCAAGCGTCATATACGACAAAATCGAGCCCAAGCTCTTTATTCCCATGCCGCCTACGCTGAAATAAAAAACTTCTTTGTACGATACATACTCGTTTTTACGGGGTTTTTCCCAATAACTGCGTACGTCGTACAATACGTTTGTAATTTTTCCCATTCTCCTTTACCTTTGCACTGAAAACAGCAATAAAATATTTTGAGATATTATAATTATAACATAATACGAACTGAACTTTTAATAGGCAAAACATTTACGAATGTTAAAAAAATCAACCACTTGCTCAAGCCTAATCAACACTCTTTTGACATGTAGGCATGTCCTTATACATTATATATACAATTTAAGCCTTATGTAAATTGTATATATAACTAAATATTAATACTAATAAATATATAATATTAAGTATGTCAAACGACTGATTAATCAAACGTTTTTATGCGTTATCACAAATTTTAATAAGCATTATTTATAAATTATTCCACGATTCGAGTCGCAAATGTCTTATACATTGTCGACAATTATAAAAAAGAGTATATAATACTCTTGAATTCGAGTATGCGTATCGTATAAAATGTTTTTAATATCACGATTTTGTAGATTTTTTAACGCTCTTTATGGACTTTTTGTGTCAAAATATTAACATTTTGAATATAATTTCAAAAAGCATCTTGAATAATATAAACTTTTAGTTTATAATATAAGTACAGTAATTCATTCGGATGACTTTCCGAAAATACAGGAGGAATATTATGAAAAGCAAAAAGTACATAGCTGTTATCGCTTTAATGCTCGTCTGCATAATGCTCTGCTCGCTTTTTGCTGCATGTGAATTGTTCGGCGGCGAAACCGAGGAGAAACCCGAAGGCAACGACTCCGATATTTCCAACAACGAAAACAACAATTCGCAGTCTTCAGAAGGCAGCATTGACGACGGATCGGACGATGAACCTTTCTCGCCCCTCGATCCCGATTTCAAACCCGATATCAATGAGTCATACATTATCGACCCTATCATCAACAACGCTTATGACGGTATAAATCGCTACATAGGAGAATATGCTTTTTCGGCTCCCGAGACGATAGCCGTCCCCGACAACAGAGCTGTCAAAGACGTGGTAGGCGCTGCTAATTATTACGGCAAATACAATTTCACCCAGCTCCCTTATCTTATCGAAGGCGCAGAGATGACCGCTAAAGACCTCGGTTCTAGTGTTTACAGATTTGCAATGGGCCCCGCTTATAAGGAGATTTATCAGTTCAACCATAACTGGTCAGACGTAACCTCCCTCAAAGAACTTGCTCAAACTTCTGATTATTCAAAAGTATTCTCTAATCCCGATCTCAAAACTTTCATTATAAGCACAGAGGAATTCAATACTTGCGAGTACTATAAGGTAGCTACCGAAAACAAAGACTACAACTATTTCCACCAGCAGTATATCAACGTTACCAACGAATTCTACGACCTTGCAAAATATCTCTTGCAGACATACCGCAACGAAGATAAGACCTTTATCCTCTCTACCGTTGACGGCGACGAAGTTTTCCAAAAACTTTATGCACAATGCACAATAGGCGACGGACGCACTCAAAAACAAGCCCTTGTCGAAACATACTATCGCTATCTCAATGCAAGACAAGACGGCATCAATAAAGCTGTCGCTGAAGTATCGTCTTCAAAAGCAAAGGTTTACGGCTGCGTAGAAGTCAATTACATCTCGTCCGACATCTACGGCGTTTCTTCCGATGCCAGACTCGTGGATTTGGTACTTCCTTATACCTATTCGGATCTCTATTCTTTCGACGACGCCTACACCGTGCTCGGATACAAAGATTTGACCAACGAACTCAATTATCTCCTTTCCAAGATTCCCAATCCCAATAAGGATTTCCAAGGAAAGAAAAATATTATCCTCGGAGGCGTGTCGTATGCGGCTAATATCGAAGGCGAAAGCGGTCAGCTCAACGCAGTAGCTTCCACTATAATTCAGGCAATCGAATGGGGCGTGCAGTATGTCGTATACGATTCTTATTGCTGCTCTACCCGTACAGATACTTCTCTCGAAGACCGCCCTACAAACGGCAATATGGAAGGCTGCTGGCTCATCTGTCCCGACGGCTCATACGCTCCGATATTCTGGTACCTCAAGGGACTCAATGACGGTAAAAATTATCTCGACAAAGTACCTCAATTGAGACTTGCAATCATAGCAAACTGATTAAAAATCACATCATAAAAAGAAGCGGATAACCGCTTCTTTTTTTATTCCCCGATTCATTTTAGCAATGTCTTTACTGCCAATTTCACCTTAACACTTTTTTATCGCAACCCCTAAAAATATGCCTTTGCGAATACTCTATCGACACAATAAGTCACAATGACTAAAAAATCACATAGCCCGACATAACTTATGCCTCAACGGTGAGAATGCCGAATCGTCAAACAACCGAACACCTCTGCACTACGAATCGTCGAACCTAGTGCAAAAAATTACGCACCTTTTGGGTGCGTAACTGAAATTGTCAACAATATACAATTGCTTATTACTCTGCAACGTACATCTTGTAATCCGAACTGCTGATAAGTCCTCTCTTGTAAAGACTTTCCAAACTCTGATTGAGAGTGTACATTCCTTGAGGACCGGAAGTAAGCATCGTATTTTGGATCATGTGCAGTCTGTTTTGTCTGATAAGGCTTCGTACGGCGGCATTTCCTACCATTACTTCAGTGGCAAGAACTCTTCCGTTGTGCGAATTGGAGCTGGGGATGAGCTGTTGAGATACGACGCAGGTCAATACCATCGACAACTGCATGCGCACCTGGTTTTGCTGATCCGAAGGGAAGGAGTCAATAATTCTGTCTACTGCGTTTACGGCACCGGTCGTATGCATAGTCGCAAGTACGAGGTGACCCGTTTCTGCCGCTGTCAATGCAGTACCTATACTCTCGAGGTCTCTCATTTCGCCCAATACTATGATATCGGGGTCTTGTCTCAATACGGCTTTGAGCGCAGCTGCAAACGAAGGAGTATCGTTGTTGATTTCTCTCTGCGTAACGAGACACTGTTCGCTGTCGAATACAAATTCGATAGGGTCTTCAATCGTAATTATATGTCCGCTTCTGTGGGTATTGATATAATCGAGAACAGTTGCAAGAGTCGTGGTTTTACCGCTACCTGTAGGACCTGTGATAAGAATAAAACCGCTCTTTTTCATGGAAAGCTCTTTGAGAACTTCGGGAATACCTAATTGTTTGAAATCTTTTTTCTCGTCAGAATATCTTCTGATAGCGAGAGAGAGTCCGTGCATATCCTGATAAGCGTTGCAACGACATCTTTTTTTGCCGTCCAGGCTGAATGAAAAGTCTACGTCTTTTTCGACTTCGAGGGTATGTCTCTGTATGTCGTTGAGAATAAGGTCAGCCATTGCGATAATGTCTTCGTTGCTCAACACTCTCGTACCTACGGGATTCAAAGCTCCGTTTGTACGGAGGATGCCGAGTCTGCCGGGCTTAAGGTGAATATCCGACGCCTTTGCTTGTTCGGCTTCTGCCATATAATATCTTAAAAGTTTTGCGTAATCCATAAAATGTTACCTCTAATAAAAATATTATAGCTTTATATATACGCATTTGTCAATATTGAATTTTGCAGTTGCGCTTGTTTTTGTCAACATTCTGCGACTTGTAATACTTTTTTGTCGCAACTATTGTAAATTTTCGTAAGTTTTTCTATCATTTTTTCATAAAATTCAGACTTAAAGCAAAATTTCTCTACAACATATTTGACATAATCTTCTTTTGGCTTATAATAAAGATGAAAGCGACAAAATCCCGCCGACAGGCGAAAATATACAGGAGTTGATACATTATATGAACAAAATCAAAACTTTGGCATTAATCGCACACGACAACAAAAAAGCCGAAATGGTCAGTTGGGCAATGAAGAATAAAGATACATTGGCAAAATTCAATCTCTGCGGCACAGGCACGACTGCCAAACTCGTGGGAGACGCTACAAACCTCAACGTGACCCGTTATCTTTCGGGACCTCTCGGAGGCGACCAGCAAATCGGCGCAAAGATTGCAGAAGGTCAAATCGACATCGTTGTATTTTTCTGGGATCCCTTGCAGGCTCAACCTCACGATCCCGACGTAAAGGCTTTGCTCCGTATCGCAGTAGTATACGATATTCCTATCGCCACAAACAAAGCAACGGCAAACTACGTCATCACTTCCTCTCTTCTCAACGAATAACCGATTTATCAAAAGCAAAACCGTTTTGAGAATTTTCAGAGAAAATTATACGACATTGCAAAATTTTGCCTTACTTGCAAAACCGCTCTGTCTTCATATCGAAATTCTCATTTCAATTCAACATAAATGCGGTATTAAAAAGCGCCCGAATAACCTCGGACGCTTTTTGCTTGCAACGTATTCAATACATAATTTATACCGTAATTTCGCTGATACCCTTATTCTGCGTGCATGTGTATGCCTTGAATGTCATGCCCTCCAAAGAATCGCAACACTCTTTGGCGCTGTCTTCGTCGGCAAAAACTCCGACGTATGCCGAACCGCTTCCCGTCATAAATACCGTGTTTGTATATTTGAGGAGCTGTATTTTTGCGTCCTCTATCGCAGGACAGAGAGTCAGTGCGCTCTTTTCAAGTACGTTAAAAGGTTTGAAACCGCTGTCGATAGTTTTGAGTACGTCGTCTATATTACCTCTTTCGCCTTTGATCGAATCGTAGCAGGCATATATCTCTTTTGAGGAAGCTCCCGGAATCTTCTGCGCTATTACGAGATGAAACATAGGAAAGGTCAAAGGCGCTATTTCTTCGCCCACTCCCTGAACTCTCGCAGCTCCGCCGAAAATCATATAGGGCACGTCGCAACCGACTTTCAAAGCCAAAGGCAACAATTCTTCGACGTCGAGAGAATAAAGCTTGTAAGCACAATAAAACACTCCGCTTGCGTCCGCAGACGAACCGCCCATGCCGCTCGAAAAAGGAATGCCCTTTGCGATTTCCACTCTCATATGCACGCCGAACTTTTCGCTTAAAGCTTGAAGCGCTTTGAATGCAGTATTGTCCTTGCCCTGGATTTTGCCGTCCATGACAACGGCGTTTTCCTCGCTTTTGCATGCGTATATGACGTCATGTATGCCGACAGAAGTCATCAGCATATCCAAAAGATGATACCCGTCTTTTCTTACGCCTGTTATATCGAGAGACAAATTGACTTTTGCGTTTACTTTGATTTTGATATCCTGCATATTCACCTCAATTACAGTTTATCATTATTTCAAGCATTTTTCAATAGCGATTTTCCGACATTTAGCATTTTTACGACGAAAAAAAGCGACTTGCCTGCCAACGTACGGGATACGTGAGACTTGTCGCTGTTTTCTATATATAAAACTAAATATATACTAATATAAGAGTAATTTATACAATTTACATAAGGCTTAAATTGTATAAATTAAGAGGGGTCTTAATGTAAAGACGCCCTCTTTGCACTTTTCAATACCGTCATATTGCGGTTTTGTTTATTCGAAAAACGCAGTATATATTCCGACAATCGTAATCAGGGAAGACGTCTGCCGATACTCTTATACAATTCGTACCACTCGCTTCTCGTCAGAGTGATATTTGCACCTTTGACGATTTCTTTGACACGTTGAGATTTGGTAGTGCCGTTGATGACCGCAAAATCCGCAGGATGTTTCAAAAGCCATGCCGCCGCAATCGCATTGGGAGTAACTTCGTATTTGAAAGCGTACTCCTTGAGCAGTTTGTTGAGCGCACGGTATCTGAAATTATCTCCTATGAAACTCTTTGTTACGCCTTTATAAGGAGAGTAACATTGAATTTGAATTTTGTTGATTCTGCAATATTCCAAAGTACCGTAATCACGGTTTACTCCGCCGTCGTTGTAACGGTTGTAATTTATACCGTTTTCTATCATGGGACAATGCACTATGCTTACTCTTATCTGATCGTACTCAATCTTCTGACGGAGATTTTTGGAAAGCAGCTCTATTTGTCCTGCAGAAAAATTGCTTACGCCGAAGCTGTCCACCTCGCCGTCTCCCTGAAGTCTGTCAAAAGCTTTTGCCACCTCTTCGGGATTCATAAGCGCATCGGGTCTGTGAATAAGCAATCTGTCGAGTTTGTCCACACCCAACCTCTTGAGACTCTTGTGTACGCAATCGAGAATATAGTTGGTGCTGTTGTCGTAACGATGACATGACAAGTCTTTTACGATACCGCATTTCGTCTGAATGACTATTTTATCCCTGAGCTCGGGGGCTTCCTTGAGCGCCTTGCCGAAAAGCGTTTCGCACTCGCCGCCGCCGTAAATATCGGCATGGTCAAAAACATTGATACCGTTTTCGAGATTGGCATCAATCAATTCTCTTACGTCCTTGACGGACACATCTTTTATTCTCATGCAACCTTGAATGAATTTATCCATATACCGTTCCCTCTATGGTTAATTTTAACACAATAAGGCGCATATATTCAATATAATGCTTGTAAAACTCTGCATGTGCTTTGCAAATTTTATGTAAAATCGGGCGGTTGTAAACAACCGCCCTGCATTATCCGCTCTCTCTTCAGCCTATCTCTCTGTATATGACGATTCTTTCTTCGCCCTGCATCTCGTTGCCGAGATCGGGATTTTGAGCCTTAATAGTCTCTATCGACATACCGAGAGTCTTTGCTACCTGCCAGATACTTTCGCCTTTGTCGGGCAAATATATGCTTACGGCGCTGTCGTTGTGTTCGAACTCCTCACCTTCTTCTACGCTGGTAACGACGCATTCTTCCACGCTTCTTCTGGCGCATACCGATACAAGTATGGCAAGAGTGATTTCCACTTCTTTATCACGTTTTTTCTTATATGTACAGTCTGTAGCTATTGCGCTGCCGCAAAGTTTATCGTCTGTCCTCATACCTTCGGCGGGGAACTGAAGCGAATAAGGCAACTCTACCTGAATACATTTGTTTTCGCCGTTGTCGTTTTTATAGATTACAGACGTGTTTGCCACTCCTTCCGCAAGCAATTCGCCGTCCATTGCAACAAGCGACGTAAGAGTATTTTGTGTCACGATAACGCTGACAATATTCTCGATACTCTCACCGTCTTCTACGGATACGCTTCCGCTGATACGCTCCTCGTATTTCTTTGCGCCCGTCTGGCAGACAAAATTAAGTTTGCCGTAACCTATGTCGAGTATGTTGGTAGGACTGTAAAGATCGACGACTGTATCTTCGCACTCGCTCTGCATTACGAATCCGCAAAGCGAAACCGTAACGTATGCTTTGAGTACATTGTCGTTTTCGTCGCCCTCGATAACGAGTTTACTCTCCTTTACCTTCGCCGTAATGCAAGATGAGAGATTGTCACCTTTGACTAAAGTTTCGTGGACAAAAGGAATCGTCATATTCTTTGTCGCAACTATTCCTTCGGCGCAATATACGAGACTGACTTCAACCTGTCCCGAAACTTCGAGTTTGCCGTCGCTGTTATCCGTAGACAGCACAATTGCTTTCGCATCGTACAACAATACGTCGTCGACTTTGACTCCGCACGCATATTCTTCGCAAAGCTGTACGTCCTCGTCTACCGTTCCCAGATATTTTTGGTAACTGTGTTCTTCCTTGAGTGTAAGGGCGTTTTCTACGTCCGCAATAATTTCACTCGTGGAAACTTCCACTACCTGCGGAGTAAGTTCGATTACAGTCTGCACTTTGATTTCGTTGCCCGATACTCCCGACTGTATATCCACTATATCCGCTTTGACTATGCAAGGCATATCCGCCACCACGCAATTATCGTTTATATCTTCGGCAAAGTCGGAAATATAGTCAAAATTCTTGAGCTGCTTTTCGCCGTCGAGATATACGAGTTTAAGCGCCAGTCTGCCGCTGATTTTGATCTGCTTTGACAGAGTCTGCGCTTTTATTATCTGCACGTCGCCGGTGAGTGCGCAAAGTTTGCTCACTCCGCCACGGGATTGAGTGTCGAAGTTGCACTGCGTAACTATTTGTTTGCCGTCTAACATCCTTTCGTAATCGGTGTTGACCGTCTTGAATATTGTATTGATTGCCATATATCCTCCGCAAATATGTTTTTACACAATATTATATTGGGATGCATATGACATTATGCAAATACCAAGCAAAAAAATATCTCGGGCTAGCGCATGCTTATTCTGACGTTTTTAGTGAGAATGTCGTTGTAAGAATATGACTGAAGCGCATCCTCGCCCTCTTTGTCCGTTCTTATCGTGAATATGGCGGGATAAGCATTCTCGATGTAGCCGTCGAATCTGACGTACTTGTTGCGGCCTCGGTTTATCTCGAAAGACAGAGGTTTGCCTATGATAAGACCCACTCGGCGTTTTACTTCGTCAATTTGTCGTATAATTTCTCTCATGATTATATTGTTGCCATTCTTACGTTTTATAAACCGCAACTTTTTCTTGGGGCAAAATCTACTCTCTCATTATTTTGAAAATCACCGCAAATACAACTGATATAGTCGCCGCAAAAAAACAGCGCACCTCTTATGAAGTGCGCAACCTTTTTTAATTACTAATAAATTTTAATCATCAATATCTCGAATTCACGACGTTACCTATTGCGGACGCAAAAATTATTTTTGACATAACCCCGTCCCATCAAATTTTTTGCCATTCCGACGAATTTTCGAGAGAACGGATAATGACATAGTCCGCTTCTGCCCACTCTACCGAATACAATTCGTCATTGCCCAGCCACTTATAATCGATATGCTCTTTTAACTCAAAACCGCTCAACGCTTTGCATATGAAAACCGTGAGATGAACAAACACGTCGTCATACTCGTGAAGCACGTCGCAAAACTCGTTTATCACCCGTATATCGCAGGATAGTTCCTCTTTGAGTTCTCTTACAAGCGCCTGCTCTTTGCTTTCGCCCGCTTCGACTTTGCCGCCTGCAAACTCATACTTATAGGCTACCTTGGGATTTTTGTTGGCACCCCGCTTTACGGCGAGAATTTTTGCATTGTCGACTATGATAGCGCCGACTACTTCAAGCGTCTTTTTCATGTCAGTTATCCTTGAAAATACTTTCTGCGTATTTAGCGCTTTGATTGGCGTCCTTGCAGTATTTGTCTGCTCCTATCTTACGGGCATAGTCTTCGGTAAGCACCGCTCCGCCTACCATTATTTTGCAGTGAGGACATTCTTTTTTGAGAAGTTCGACGGTCTTTTTCATATTCTCGACAGTGGTGGTCATCAGCGCCGAAAGTCCGCATAATTTGATATTATCCTGTCTGACGGCTTCGACAACGAGTGCAGGGTCTACGTTTTTGCCGAGGTCTATTACCTTGTAGCCGTAATTTTCAAGCACCGTTCGAACAATGTTTTTGCCTATGTCGTGTACGTCGCCCTTTACGGTCGCAAGCACGATTTTTCCCTTGTCTGCGTTTTCGCTGTTGGGAATGTGTTTTTTTACTTCGTCGAAACAAGCCTTTACACTCTCCGCAGAAGCAATGAGCTGCGGCAGGAATATCTTGCCTTTTTCGTAATTGTCGCCCACTCTGTTCAGCGCAGGTATAAGATACTCGTCGATCACTTCCAAAGGCTTATGTCTTTCCAATAGCTTTGCCGTAACGTCTCTCGCCTTGTCAAGTCCTTTGTCTATACAGTAGAATATATCTTCTTCGTTTGCTTTCTCTTCCTTCTTGCCGTCGGCTGTACGGATTTGAGTTGTCGCAGCCTGATAAGAAGCGTACTTTTCAGTATATCGGGTACAGTTTTTATCCCTTTCGGTAAGCACGTTGAATGCGTCGACAGCCTGCATGTTCTCGGGTATATTGGGGTTCAGTATAGGCAAATCGAGTCCGGCATACATCGCCATTGTCAGAAAAGCCGAATTGATTATCTGTCTTGCCGGCAAGCCGAACGATATGTTGGAAACGCCCAACACTGTTTTGATGTCGTATTTGGATTTGAGAAGAGTTATAGCCTGCAACGTATTGATTGCCTGATCGGGCTCCGCACTCACGGTAAGCGTGAGACAGTCGATATAAATATCCTGTTCTTTGATGCCGAATTGTTTTGCCCTTGCTATGATTTTCTCGGCAAGCATAAGACGCTTTTCCACAGTCTTGGGAATGCCCTCGTCATCCATAGTAAGTCCTACGACGCTTGCACCGTATTTTGCTACGAGAGGAAGAATCGTATTGAGAGAACTCTCCTCTGCATTTACCGAATTGACGATAGGTTTGCCGTTGTAATAGCGCAAGGCACGTTCGATTGCCTCGGGCTTCGAACAGTCTATCTGCAAAGGCGTATCCGTAAGTCCCTGAATATATCTTACCATCTCGGTAAGCATCTCTTTTTCGTCTATCTGCGGCAATCCCGCATTGACGTCGAGTATCTCCGCTCCTGCTTCGACTTGCTCTAAAGTCTGCGTTGCGATATATCCGAAATCCTTGTCGATGAGGGCTTGCTTCATGGCTTTTTTGCCCGTAGGATTTATACGTTCGCCTATGACTTTTACTCCGTCGATATATACGACTTTCGTTGAAGAACATACTGCGGTTTTGTAATTGAATTCACGCTTGACGGGATTAAGAGTTTTCCTCATCTCGTTGAGTTTTTTGATATATTCGGGAGTGGTGCCGCAACAGCCTCCGAGTATATTTACTCCGAGCGCCACAAACTTTTCGTACTCGCTGCAAAATTCCTCCGCAGATACCGAATAATTCATTTCGCTGTCGGGAAGTCCCGCATTCGCTTTGACAAACAACGGCAAATCCGTGCTCGAAGCAAGACGTTGGACTACGGGGAAAAGCTTGTCCGGTCCCAACGAACAATTTACGCCTATCGCATCGGCAAAATTAGAAGCCGTCAATGCAAACGCTTCTACGGGACAGCCCGTAAAAGTTCTGCCGTCCTCGTCGAAAGTCATACTGCACATTACGGGCAAAGAAGTATTTTCTCTCACAGCGAGAAGCGCTGCTTTGACTTCGTAAAGATCGCTCATCGTTTCAATGACTACGAGGTCGGCACCCGCCTTTTCACCCGCAACAGCCTGCTCTTTGTATATGTCGTAAGCCTCGTCGAAAGTCATGCTGCCCAAAGGCTCGATAAGTGCGCCCGTAGGTCCCAGATCCAAAGCTATGATTTTGTCGGGCGCAGCGCTTTTTGCAATTTTCACCGCCGCTTGTATTACTTTCTCGACTTCTGACGAGTCTTTGAGTTTTTTACGGTTTGCACCGAAAGTATTGGTATAAATAATATCGCTGCCTGCGTCGGCGTATTCCTTGTGAACTTCGTAAACCGTCTCGGGCGAAGTAATATTGAGTCTTTCGGGAAGTTCGCCTCCCTCGAGACCTCTTTTTTGCAACTGTGTGCCAAGCGCACCGTCGAGTAAAACTATTTTATCTTGTATAAATTCTTTGAAATTCATATTCTGTCCGTGTGCCTCTGAAATCTTGTTTCGTAAGCACGGTTTTTATTTTGTAATATTTGCCGCACACCGTTTGCATATACCTGTACGGAAGTATGTATTATATCAAGCCTTGTGATTGAGTTTGTCTATCAAAGGCTGAACGTTTTGCGTGATGCGCTTTGCAACATAAGAGTTATTCATTATGTACAAATGTATTCCCTCGACTCCGCTTGAAAGCAAATCCACAATCTGGTCGGTAGCGTATGCAATACCCGCTTCCATAAGCGATTCGGGGTCGTCGGCAAATCTGCTGTACATTCTGGAAATCTTCGAAGGTATCTTTGCGCCCGTCATTTTGACGATACCGCCGAATTGAGAAGCCTTTACCAAAGGCATAACGCCTGCCTGAACGGGCACGTCGATTCCCGCAAGTCTCAACATATCCACGTACTTGAGAAAATCGTCGTTGTCAAAGAAAAGCTGTGAATTGAGATGAGTAACTCCCTTGTCGACTTTGATTTTCAGATGACGGATATCCTCTACCATATTGGCGCTTTCGGGATGTCCCTCGGGATAACAAGCCCCCGCCACGTTGAAATCTCCGTGACTTTTGATAAATTCCACGAGGTCGCTTGCGTGAGCAAAATCCGTCTTGACTGCGCCCTCTATCCTGTCTCCTCTCAAAGCCAGAATGTTTTCTACGCCTATATCTTCAAGTCCTTTGAGTGCCGACTCGACTTCTTCCTTCGACGAGTTTATGCAAGTAAGGTGCGCCAAGGGTTCGATACCGTATTGGTTTTTGACGATTTCGGCAATCTCCTTGGTGCGTGAGTTTTTACTGCCGCCCGCACTGTATGTGATAGAAATATAATCGGGATTTACTCCCTTGAGCTCTGCAAGCGTATCGTATATCTTGCTTATGTCGTCGTTTACTTTGGGAGGAAAAATCTCAAAAGAATAAACTACTTTTTTCTGTTTGAACAAATCGCAAATTTTCATATATGTTTCTCCTTTTTATGTTTTATCGGGACCCACGCAAAAGAATACATCTTAAAAACTCTTTCAACTTAAGCCCCTGCCGCAATGCGGCGCAGCCGATTTTCCTCCTTATCGCAAATACGTCAATCGGCAAGATTCTTGATATATTCTCTGTCTTTTACGTCGGCAGGCAATATCTCCAGCCAATAGCCGTCGGGGTCAACGATAAAATAAATACCCATATCTTTGTTTACGTAGCAAACGCAGTCCATCTCTTTATGCAAAGCGTAAGAAGCTGCAATATCGTCTACCGTAAAAGCAAGGTGTATCTCGTTGTCGCCGAGATCGTATGCGCCCTCTTTATCCTTAAGATAAGTGAGTTCGAGTTTGTGAGCGCTCATTCCGTCTCCCATAAACATGATGATATAGCCGTCGCCCTCTATTCTTTCCTCGGACACAAGACCCAAAGCCTTGTTGTAAAAAGCTGCCGACTTATCAATGTCGATCACGTTGAGATTGTTGTGCGCAAACTTGAATTTCATATATACTCCTTCAGACATTCGTACGTGCAAAAATGATTTATTATTCTGCCTTGCACAAGCCTCCGCATACCGTATCGGCGACATTGCGTACGTGTCTTAAACATTTATATTATCGCATAATAATTGCATTTTGGCAATTTTTTTTACCAACAATAACCTGCCTTGCCGTCTATTTTGAGCAAATAAAATCGCAAAGTCTTTTTTATGATTGACAAAAAAACGTCATAGATATATTATATATGTATAAATTTTATTATAATTTTTCTCGGAGTATTTATGGATTTTATCGAAATCGAAAAAAAGTGGCAAAAAAAGTGGAACGATACAAAGCTCTACTCCTTTGATAAATCACGTATCAAAGACAAATACTACGTTCTTGAAATGTTTTCATATCCCTCGGGTGCAAAACTTCACGCCGGTCACTGGTACAACTACGGACCTACCGACAGCTATGCACGTTTTATGAGAATGAACGGTAAAGAGGTATTTCAGCCTATGGGCTTCGACGCATTCGGTCTGCCCGCTGAAAATTACGCTATCAAATCGGGTATTCACCCCCAGGACAGCACTCTTAAAAATATCGAAACCATGGAAAAACAGCTCAAAGCCATGGGCGCTTCGTTTGACTGGGATTACGAGATAAAGACATGTATGCCCGACTACTATAAGTGGACGCAGTGGATATTCCTCCAACTCTACCACAACGGACTCGCATACAGAAAGGAAGCTCCCGTCAATTGGTGTCCTTCCTGCAATACCGTACTTGCCAACGAACAGGTCGTCGACGGTGCGTGCGAAAGATGCGGAACTACCGTTTTGAGAAAGAATCTTACACAGTGGTTTTTCAAAATCACAAAGTACGCAGAAGAACTTCTTCAAGGTCTCGACACTCTCGACTGGCCCGAAAAGACAAAGGCTATGCAGCGTAACTGGATTGGCAAATCTTCAGGCGGCGAAATAGAATTCAAGTGCGAAAGCGGAGATACTTTCAGAGTATTTACCACCCGTGCGGATACGGTATTCGGCGTATCCTACGTAATACTCGCTCCCGAACATCCTCTCGTCGACAAAATTACCACTCCCGAACAACGTCAGGCTGTCGAAGACTATAAACTTCAATGCGCAAAGGCTACCGAAATCGAACGTCTCTCAACTACGAGAGAAAAAACGGGCGTATTTACGGGCGCTTATTGCATAAATCCCGTCAACGGCGACAGAGTCCCTGTGTGGATAGGCGATTACGTACTTTATTCCTACGGCACAGGTGCAGTCATGGGCGTTGCGGCTCACGACGAAAGAGACTACGATTTCGCTAAAAAATTCAATCTCCAGATCAAACGCGTAATCAAAGCTAAAGACGGTCAGAACGACGATCTCCCTTACTGCGACTACGGCATTATATGCAATACGAATTCTCAATTCGACGGCATGACTTCCGAAGAAGGCAAGGTCGCCATCGTCAAATGGTTAGAGAGTAAAAAACAAGGCGAACTCAAGACAAATTACAGACTCCGCGACTGGCTTATCTCCCGTCAGAGATACTGGGGCGCACCTATCCCTATCGTTTACTGCGATAAGTGCGGCGAAGTTCCCGTACCCGAAAAGGATCTGCCCGTCAAACTTCCTTACAACGTACAATTCAAGCCCGACGGCAAGTCCCCTCTCGCAAGCTGCGAAGAATTTATGAACACCACATGTCCCAAGTGCGGCCGCCCTGCAAGACGTGACCCCGACACTATGGATACGTTCGTATGCTCAAGCTGGTATTATCTCAGATACCCCGACGCACACAACGACAAGATGGCGTTCGATCCCGAAATCATCAACAAGATGCTCCCCGTCGACAAATACGTGGGCGGTGCGGAACACGCTTGCATGCACTTGCTCTACGCACGTTTCTTCACCAAAGCGTTGAGAGATATGGGCTATCTTAAATTCGACGAACCTTTCAAATCTCTCGTACACCAAGGCACTATCCTCGGTCCCGACGGATTCAAGATGTCAAAAAGCAGAGGCAACGTAATCTCCCCCGACGACTACGTTTCGAAATACGGCTCGGACGCTTTCAGACTCTATCTCATGTTCGGTTTCAGCTATATCGAAGGCGGTCCCTGGAGCGCAAGCGGTATGGACTCTATAACAAAATTCCTCGAAAGAGTGGAAAGAATCGTCGATAAGTCTATCGCCTCAGGCGTAAAAGAAGGCAAAATCGAAAGCGACGAAAAAGCGCTCAACTATACGAGAAACTACACCATCAAGAAAGTCAGCGAAGATACTAAAGTATTCTCTTTCAATACCGCTATCGCACGTATCATGGAGTATGTCAACGACCTCTATAAATACGACAATGCAAAGGGCGAAAACAAGAATACCGCATTCTTCAGAGACTGCATAAAAGACCTTATCCTTTTGCTTGCGCCTTTTGTACCTCATATCGCAGAAGAACTCAATGAGAGAATAGGAGGAGAATATTCCGTATTCAATATGAGCTTCCCCGTATGCGACGAAAAAGCACTCGTAAAAGACGAATACGAACTTGCTGTTCAAATCAACAGCCGTATGAAAGCAAAGATAATCGTTCCCAGCGACGCAGATAACAAAACTATCGAAAAAATCGCTCTCGAAAACGAAGCTGTCGCAAGCGCAGTAAACGGTTTGCAGATAGTAAAGGTCATCGTTATTCCCAAACGTCTCGTAAACATCGTTTGCAAATAAAAAAATAAGCCGATCCCCTCAAAGGGGTCAAGGAGAAAAATATGTTAGACTTAAAATTCGTATGTGAAAACATTGAAGAAGTAAAAGAAAGATTGTCTCACAGAAGCGGCAAATTCGATCTCGAAGGTCTCGGAGAACTTGCCAACGAGAGAAAAACTCTCATTCAGAATACCGAACAGAAAAAGGCTACAAAAAATGCCGTATCCAAACAAATCCCCTCTCTTAAAGGTGACGAAAAAGCCGCAAAGATAGCGGAAATGAAAACGCTCGGCGACGAAATCAAAGCACTCGACGCAAGACTTTCGGAAGTAGAAGCAAAGATCAGCGAAATAATGCTCACTATTCCTAATCTTCCCAACAAAGAAGTACCTATCGGCGACGACAGCGACGACAACGTAGAAGTCAGAAGATGGGGCGAACCCACAAAATTCGATTTCGAACCCAAAGCTCACTGGGATATCGCAGAACATAAAGACATCTGCGACTGGCCCAGAGCAAGCAAAATATCAGGTGCAAGATTTACCGTATATAAGGGCATGGGCGCAAGACTCGAAAGAGCTATCTACAACTTTATGCTCGACACTCATACCGCCAACGGATATACCGAAATCTTCCCTCCCTACATGGTAAACAAAAACGCTATGATCGGCACGGGTCAACTTCCTAAATTCGCCGAGGATATGTACTATGTAAACAACGAAGGTCAGGACTTCTATCTCGTTCCTACCGCAGAAGTTCCCGTAACCAATCTGCACAGAGAGGAAATCCTCCCCTACGATGCGCTTCCTATCAAATACTGCGCTTATACGGCATGTTTCAGAGGCGAAGCAGGCAGTGCGGGCAGAGATACGAGAGGTCTTATCCGTCAACATCAGTTCAATAAGGTCGAACTCGTAAAATTCACTACGCCCGAAACAAGCTACGACGAACTCGAAAAACTTACCAACAACGCCGAACACATCCTTCAACTTCTCGGTATCCCCTACCGTGTGGTTTGCCTGTGTACGGGCGATCTCGGTTTCGGCTCGGCAAAGACATACGATATCGAAGTATGGATGCCTTCTTACAACCGCTATGTAGAGATTTCCTCTTGCTCGGATTACGAAGACTTCCAGGCAAGACGTGCAAGCATCAGATACCGTGATAAGGACGGCAAAGTAAAACTCGTCCACACCCTCAACGGCAGCGGCCTCGCAGTAGGCAGAACTACCGCCGCTATTCTCGAAAACTGTCAACAAGCCGACGGCAGCGTCGTTATCCCCGAAGTTTTGAGAAAATATATGGGCTTTGACAAAATCTAATCAACCGCATTCACTTTAGACGATATGACAGAACAAACCGCCTTCGATCCGACAGCTATACAAAAGCCGCAAAAGCAAAGAATCTGGGAACTCGATTTTTTGCGCGGTATTTGCGTGCTGCTCATGATATTCGACCATACCATGTTCGATATAGGCGGCTTGTTCAACGAAGCGTGGATTGCAACGGGCAAAGAAAATATCATTACACTCGTCGAGCTTGCTCAAAACTATTTTAACAATTCTCAATTACGCTTTACCGTACAACGTATCGTCGTATGGATTTTTGCACTCTTGTGCGGCATATCCTGTTCGTTCTCGAGAAGCAATTTGAAACGAGGCATTCAGGCAACTATAATCGCATGCATAATCACGATAGTTACATTCTATATGGACACCGTAATTAAGTTCGGCATACTGCATATGTTTGCCTTTTCCATACTTTTCTGGTGGCTTATAGATACCGTATGCTGTCACAACAAAATGATTACCGCAGGCCTATGTCTCTTTATAGGCGTAATGATAATTACCATGAACGAAGCCTTTATGTCCGTCTACGCCGACAACGCACAAGCATTTGCAACTGACAACTCCAAGTACTTTATAGGCGAATTTATGTTGGCGAATCCTTCGAGTTTCCAATCGTCCGACTATTACCCTATATTCCCTACCACGGGCTATATGCTCATCGGTGCGGCACTAGGCGTTATTCTCTACCCCAAGAAAAAATCCCTTTTGCCCTGGCTCGGTAAATACGATTGGTATAAACCTTTCAACTTCTGGGGAAGAGTCGCAATTTGGGTTTACGCTTTCCATCAGGTAGCAGTAGTGGTGATACTCGCTTTGATAAGCTTTATATTTATCACTCCCGGCGACTTTGTGGTGATATAACGATTGCCCGACATCGACATTTAGCTTCGATGCGTAAACAGCACAAGACGACTTATACAAGATTTCAACCAACGACATGACTCAAAAAGCCCCTGTGCACATGCGCAAGGGCTTAATTTATACAATTTAAGTCTTGGGTAAATTGTATAAATTATTATATATAAAATAATTAATATATTATATGTACTTATCCTCTTTGAGTCAACAAACGTATTATATACATCAAAGCGCTCTCAAAATACACGCATAAAAGCGGATAAATATTATTTGATAAGGAGTGTATTAACCGTCATATGACGTAAAGATACAACAAAGCGTTGAGAATTTTGATTATTATCGTCTGTAAAGCCTATGCTATCAAATAAAATTCGCCGACTTTGCAATTTGCCGCCAAATTACCAAAATAAACAATATTTTGCAAGAGACGATTAGTTTTACATAAGCAAAAGATTTTTGCAAGGAAAGCCCCTTGCAGACGTCCTGACACGCATTTGCATATCTTAATAAAAGAATAATAATATCTTAAGTATTTATTATTAGATATTTAATTATAAGAATAGCAACAAAAACTTTTTATCTTTAGAATTGATTTAATCAGATGATTTATTCGGAATAGCTACGAATTTTTTTGACAAAACATTCAATATCAATGCCCCTGCACAAAAAAACTATACCTGAATATATGAGAAAAGATGCGGTATGATAAGATATAATCCCCGCTGTAAATTCACTATATATTTCCACAAAAGCGTCCTGTGCAATTGTACACACGATTACTGCGCATGCCCCGACAGCCGTCCAAGGCGCAATGACCGACCATGAAGGAAGATTCTTGCATACCGCAACGGTTGTATAAGCCGTTGCACCTATAATCAGCACGAAAAACGGTATTATTCCTTTTAGCCCCGCAACGTCTGTCAATGCACGCAAAAGAGTAATTTCTATCTCCGCCGACGGATCATTGATAGTCAATACCGAGAATTGTGCGGTAACGCAAATGCTAGCCGCAATAACGGCATATAGGAGTGCACCCGCCTTATAACGCACCGCCGACTTGACAAACTTACTTTTTCTCAAAACAAACATTATGCAAATTATAATCATTGCTATCGATACTGCACTTGCGCCCAGCAAGGAGTCAGAGTCGTTAAACAAACCGCTGAAAAATACAAACAATACTGCCGCTGCTATGCAGTGTATAATCATAGCAACAGAATATGTGCGCTTGAATACTTGTATTTCTAACCCGTCACACTCATTGATTTTAGTGAAAAACTTATATTGATTTATGCAAATCGCACAAAACCATATAATAAGGCAAAAAGAGAATATTACGTCTTTCCAGCCGTTGTCCGTAAAAATTCCTGCTATGATAAGCGCAATAAATACCAGCGCCATTATTAAGTCTGCTATCACACATACAATTGTATATTTACGTTTTAACTTTTTTGTATCCGATATTGTTATCTGCTTTTTCTCCTCGATAGGCGCTGTTTCGTTTTTATCAAAAGCAGTCGACGCTTTACCTTCGAGCAACTCGTCCACGCTTATACCGAAAAACGCTGCTATTTCGGGTAAAAGAGATATATCCGGCATAGTCTCTGCCCTTTCCCGCTTGGATACGGATTTATCCGATATACGGAATTGTTGTGCAAGTTGTTTTTGAGTCAAGCCTTTTTGTTTGCGCAAATTAGAAATTGCATCGGCAACTTTTTTAACGTCCATTTTTTCTCCTTGTCATTACAGCTAGCTAAATCATTATGTCAAATACACGCCATCGACGCAATATACTACACTCTGTCATGAGTAGAACTTTGTTTATAAAACTCGCCTTTAAGGCGAATGTGCGTCCTTTTACCGTGTCGGTATTATTACGATATGACAATAAACGCTTTTAGGAATTTTATTTGATTATTGATATTGTTTTGGAAACTCTGACTTCAAAAATCAAAGCCGAATATCGATACTGACGTTGCTTCTCATATCAAAAGAAAAAGGACGCTTTTACACGTCCTTTTAAGTCTATATGATATTTCCTTTTCGATTATCAGGACAGCGAATCCTGATTTGCGGTAAAGGCGTCTGCCACGGCATCGGAAAGAAGTATCTTGAATGCGTCGATTTCTTCAGTGCTTGCCGCCGATTTGATTACGCCGACTGCCACTTGAGGACTGCCTTCATCCTCTTTGATAAAAGTATCGCTCTGCCACTCCCAATTTATAGAAGCGATATAGGCAACCTCAACGTCACTCTCATAGAATACATAGCTTCCCAAAGACGAGAGAGATACGGGGAGAAGCATATATTGGAAGTCTACGCCTGCAAAAGCGTAAGAACCGATTGTCTTTATCGTCTTGATACTGTTGCCGTCTTTGTCCGTAAATCTGAAAGTCTTGCCCATTGAATTTTCGGAAAGTTCGTCGTAATCACCGAAATAAGCTATTACGTGCGTACCGTCCGCATTGGTAAGAAGACCGTGTGTATAAGGAGTTGCGGTATTGCCCGACTTGTAGAAATTCTCGAGCGCAACTGTCTTGAAGTTTTCGTTTTCGGCGGATACGACTATATCCTTACGTGCATAAGAGGTGCTGTTGGCATAAACGGCAAACGCTCCGTCGCCTATCGTCTCTACATTTTTACCTATGGTAAAGTTGGAGTTGTAAAGAAGTCTCGAACAACCCTTGAACATCTTTTCGGGAATAACCGTCGTAGCCTCGGGCAAAGTTATAGTCGACAAAGAAGAACAGTTTTCAAAACAACCTACACCGAAAGCAATGTCTTTTGCATCGTCTGCAAATTTAACTTTACTCAAAGACGTACAACTCAAAAACGCATTTTCGCCTATCGAAGTTACGCTTGCAGGAATCTCGAAATAAGTGAAATTGGATTTGACATTGGAGAAAGCCTCTGCCGATATAGTGATAAGATTGGGGAACTTGACAGGACTCGTTTCACTCGATTTGATGATAGCACCGTAGAATGCCGCACTGCCGATAGTGGTCAATTCGCTGTCGTCTGCCACCTTAACGTTGCTGAGTCGAGTACAGTTGTAAAAAGCCTTTTCGTCGATTTTCTCAAGACTTTTGTTGATATAAAGTCCTTCGAGTTTACTGCAACCGTTGAAAGCGCTTGCACCGATTTCCAACAGAGATTCGGGAAGGTAGAAAACGGTTTCTTCCACATCGTCGCCGTAGTCTGTCGAATTATATGAAAATACGAGAGAAGTACAACCGTTGAATGCTTCTTCGCCTATCGAGGTCAATCCTGACGGAATATAAACCTCTTTGAGCGCAGTACAACCCGTGAAGCACTCGGCAGGTATCTCCTTGAGACCGGAGGGCAATACGACTTTTGTCAAAGCCGTAAGCTTTTCGAAAGCTCCCTCTCCCAATTCAAAATCGGAATATGTGCTGTTGAAAACAATGCTCGTGATTTTGTCAGCCTTGCCTTCAAACGCCCCGTTGGCGACCGCAACTACCCTGTTGCCTCTTATTCTGTCGGGAATAACGACAGCGGTATCGTCGCCGTCATAATTGGTGATTGTAGCCCTCGAACCGTTGAGCGTGTAACTGAATCCGTCGCTGTAATCGCCCATCTGTCCCGCATTGACAATGAGTCCGATAACCGTACCGAGTGACGCAAGACCGATTACGAAGACTGCGACAACAATTATAATCTGTTTTGTTTTGTTCATATTTACCTCAATTGAGTTTTGCTTCTATAATTTTGCCTGCATAGATTTGCGAGAGTTTTTTATATTTGAGTTTAGGGTATTATCGGACAGTAATGTTTTTGCTGTCTACCGCAAGATCTCCCGAAATATTCCACTTATCCAACGTCGAACAGCTTCTAGGTATGACCTTGAAGTTTGTAAGTTGCAATCCGTCCGTATATCTCAAAAACAATCCGTACACGGGCAAATCGTAATACTTGCTTGTTTCGTGAGTGAATATGTATTGATGCGATACACGTGTGATTTCGGGATAGCCGTTCATATTGGCCTCGAGTGTAGGAATCGCAACGTCGAGATTTTCGCCCGTATCTCTGTATTTTACATAGAAATCGGATATTTTCACGTTATTTACGTAATAAGTCTCTGTCCTCGTTTTTACACCTACAATAGCGCTGGGAAGTTCGACGTTGTCGCAATAGACGTTGCTGATTTCGATATCCTTCATGCTGCCTACGGTTTTGCCGTCGCTGCCGTTTTTCTCGTCAAGTCTGTTGCCAAGCCAGATAAGCAAGGGAGAAGTTACGCCGTCCATGCGTATATTGCTTATTTTCACGTTGCTTACGTTGGATCCGTCCGCACTCTCAAGCGCAATACCCGAACAACCGCCCACGATTCCGCCTGCCATGAAAAAGTCGCAATTGTCCACCGTGATATTGCTGACGTCTTTTGACGTTTCCGTGCCTATCTTAAAGCAGTTGGCAAGCGACATGATCTTGCAGTCCTTCACAGTGACGTTTTTGACCTCTTCTGCCGAATTTGCCTTGATGACTATACCGTCGTCGGCAGTAGCGATAAAGCAATGCGATATATTTACGTCCTGCGAACTTACTATATCGAAGCCGTCGCTGTTTGCCACGTATATATTGTTGTTGATCACGCAATCTTTAATGTTTACGTTGTCGCAATCTCTTATATTGCATGTCCAGGTAGCAGAATGATAAAATTCCACGCCCGTCAAAGTCACTCCCGAACAGTCGGAAAGATAAAGGAGATTTACTCTGCCGCTATTTTCCTTTTCCATTCTTATTCTGTCTCTCGAAGCAAGCACACGCTCTTTGAGATTGAATTTTTCAAGAGGCATGAGCGGCGTTGAATCAACAGGTTCTTCCGTGAAAGTTTCGCCCTCGCCCATAAGTCTTCCGGGTCCGTAAATACCTATATTTTCTGCACCGTACGCCGTAACAAGACCATTGGAAAGTTTTGTCGAAGCGCTCTTGTTTTCGTCATAAGTCAACGATATCAACGCACAGTCTTGTTGAATATAAAGCGATACGCCGCTTTTGAGTTCTACCGTAGAAGTCTTGTATTTTCCGTCAATCACAAAACTGCCGCCGCCTGCCTTTGACAAATCGTCGATAGCTGCATTGATAGCCTTTGCGTTGGCAACTCCGTCGGCATTCTCGTCAGCTCCCTTGTCGGAAGCGTATACGATTGCGCCGTCTTGTGGAATTTCTACCGATTGAAGATATTCGTCAAAAGGAATATCCTTAACGCCGTTCTTATCCTCGTTGAGTTCGTATGCAAAGTCGGGCAAAAGAGAAGTATCGAAAGTGTCGACAGTTCCGGGCTCTTCACAAGCCGCAAAACACAACAATATCGTAAGCGTCAGTGTAATTATTGCACATATGGCTTTTGTAATACTTTTTTTCTCAAATTTTCCCGTCATACGATTAATTATATCACAGATATTTTCAAATTACAATTAAATATATTTTATATTCGCGCGCAAAACAGCGATTGTGCGACAATGTTTTATGTCAAAACAAGCTATACTGCGTATTTGGAAAGAAGTTTGAGCGCCGCAGTTATTCCGTCGACTGCAGCCGACGTAATTCCGCCCGCATATCCCGCACCCTCGCCGCAAGGCATAAGTCCTCTAATATTGCTGTCGCCCCTTTCGTCACGGAGCATTTTGACGGGACTCGACGAACGGCTCTCGACGCCAGTCAAAATTGCGTCGCCGTCTGCAAAGCCGTGCAACCTCCTATCGAAAATCTTTACGGCTTCTTTTATGCTGTCCGCCACGTAAGACGGCAAACATTCTCTCAAATCCGCAAATACAGTCCCCGGCGCATATGTGGGCTTGACCTCGCCGAAAGAATCTGATACCCTGCCTGCCGCAAAATCTTCATAGCGCTGACAAGGCGCTTTATAAGAAGCGGACAACGCATAGGCAAGGCGCTCGTATTTACGCTGAAATTCTACGCCTGCAAGCACGCTTTCGCCCTTGAAATCCGAAGGTTCGACGCCCACCAATAGCGCAGCGTTGGCATTCTTGCCATCTCTTGCAAAGCAACTCATACCGTTGGTGACGACGGCGTTTTCTTCTGAAGCGGCAGGCATAACATAGCCCCCCGGACACATGCAAAACGTATAGCACGATCTTCCGCTGTCAAGATGACATGCAAGTTTATAATCGGCGGGCGGAAGTTTAACGCCGCTCATACCGTATTGCGCAACATCGATATTGTGCTGAAGATGTTCTATTCTGACTCCGATGGAAAAAGGTTTCTGCACCATAGAGATTTTGCCTGCCAGCATTTCGAAAGTATCGCGTGCGCTATGCCCTATCGCAAGAATGCAATCTCGGCAATCCACGCTTATAAGTCCTCTGTCCGCAGTCTGAATATCCACTGCGGTGAGTTCTCCTCCCGAACTTTTAACGCCTACGAGTTTCGCCCCGAACATAACCTCTCCGCCGAGTTTTATAATCTCTTCACGCATATTGCGTACGACGTTGACGAGGTTGTCGGTGCCGATATGAGGTTTTGCCTCATAAACTATCTGTGCAGGAGCTCCGTATCTGACAAATTCGTGAAGTACAACGTTTATCTTGTCCGAACCTATACCCGTATTGAGTTTTCCGTCAGAAAACGTACCTGCGCCGCCCTCTCCGAATTGTATATTACTCTCCGTATCGAGTATGCCCGTAGAGATAAAGGAGTCCACGGATTTTTGTCTGTCCTCTACCTTTTTACCACGCTCGAAGACGAGGGGCTTCAAACCTGCTTTAGCAAGCGTAAGCGCTGCAAAAAGTCCTGCAGGTCCCGTACCAATGACCACGGGACGACAGGGAGTTTTTACTTTTTCGGGCAAAAGTTCGTCTATTGCGCAAGGCGGAAAAGAGTATGTTTCGGCTTTTTTGTTTTTGGCAAGATACGCCTCCTCTCTTTTGAGTTCGACTGCCGCCGACAATACGTATTTGAGTTGCTTATTTCTGCTGTCAAGCGAACGTTTTATTACAGTATAACTTTTTATATCGGGGGGCTTAATCCTCATGGCGTTGCATATAGCGCCGACAAGCTGTGCTTCCGTATAGTCTATCGATAATTTTAACTGATTAATCCTTATCACCGTCACAACCTCCGACTGCCATAGCGCTAGCCCATGCCCATTGCAGATTATATCCTCCGCAAAGTCCGTCGACATCCAACACTTCGCCCGTACAGTACAATCCCTTGTGCTTTACAGACTGCAATGTAACGTCGTCAAAATCTTTTACGTCTATGCCGCCGCTCACTGCTTGAGCAAACTGTCTGCCCGCTACGCCTGTTATTTTAGCTTTGAAATTTTTACAACTCTTTGCAATAGCAAGCGCTTTTGCAGGCGACATGATAAGAGACCTGTCCATAGGCGTAACTGCCAAAATATTCTGTGCCAACGCCTTGTGCATAATGCCCCCCAAAGGCGTAATAGCATTGTCAAACGCAAGTATGCGTTCGACTATCTGTTCAACCGTATAGTCGGGCAAGAAATCTATCAGAAGCTCGCAAGAATCAAACTTTCCCTTCTTTCTCGCAAGCACGCTAGACAATCTGAATGCCAAAACTCCGGAGACAGCGTTGTCTTTGAACAAAAATTCGCCTCTCTCCCTCATTTCTTCCTTGCCGTCGATGACAATTGCAGCTTCAGCTTTAGCTCTTACCCCGTTGGCACCCTTGATATCGTTTGACAATAAAGGCGCAATGGCATAACAAAGCGGCGTACATTGATAGCCTAAAGGTTGAAGAAGCTTGTAGCCTTTGCTGCCCGTCGTGGCGTCGCTTCCCGTGGCTATAACAATCATGTCTGCCCGATAATCGGTTTTTTCGGTGTGCGCCGTCCATGTACCGCCCTTGTTGTCGACAGACTTGACTTCGCAATCGCAAATTACTTTTACTCCGTATTCTCCGAGTTTTTGCATAAGCACATTGAGCACCGTAGTTGCGCTTTCGCTGTAAGGATAAACCCTGCCTTCGCTATCCGTCCTTACCAAAAGTCCCAAATCGGAGAAAAGTTCTATCACTCTGGCAGGAGAATACTTTTGAAGAATTTTAGCGACAAAATCCGTATTGTAATCCTTTGACGAACAGCTCAAATTGGTAAGATTGCACTTACCGTTGCCTGTGCCTAGCAATTTCTTGCCAATGCGGTCATTCTTCTCAAGCAGAGTGACTTCACGATTATTCTTTGCAAGCAATATCGCTGCGAGAATACCGCTCGCTCCGCCGCCTATGATCAATGCTGTTTTTGCCATAAATTCCTCCTCTTGCGAGTTACCATTATTATAGCTTAATATTACCGTTTTTGCAACAAACTGAATATACAGTATATTCTGCCGAAGTTATCGACACTATCGACGATAAAATTTTATCTGAAATTTGAATTTCGACCTATGCGGTCAATGTCAATTCGATTGAAACCGTATATTCTCAATCGTAAACGCTATATGTATTTAAGACAAACCCGTATAATAAAATCCGAGTGTTTATCTGAATGCTTGTTTTGTACGAACCCCCGCAATTTGCAATTACATACAGCAGAAAATTCTAACTAATAAACATTTACCCGTCAACCGGGTGATTTTCCGATAACGAAAAAAGGACCGCGCTACGCACGGTCCTTTGCTTTGATTGTCGATGCTTGTCAATACTTCATCGTAACTTCTACGGATACGTTGTAAGTAATGCCGCCGCTCTCTACGTCATAAGTAACTTCGAGAGTCTTGAGTTTTTTGTTTGCAGAATCTGCCTTAACATTGACTTTACCGTTCTTTGCGGAAGCTTCTCCGAGGAAGTTCTTGACATCCTTGATATCAGCCGTAAACGTAGCCGTACCGTCAGCGTCGCTGAACTTTGCATTTTCGAAGTATTCGTTCTTGAAGGTAAATCCGCTGCCCTTGCCCGAAAGCGAGAAGCCTTCGTCGATTTCAAGTCCGTCTACAACGGTAACATCGCCGTCGTCATACTTGTAAATAACGGTTGAACCGCTCTTTACTTCGAAGACAACTTCTCTGTCTTTTTCGTTGCTTGCTGTGGAGTAAGAAGCAAGTTTGAAAAGATCGTCCTGCGAGAATGTCTTGGTCTTGCAGCCTGTGAATACGACTGCAACAACGGTGGTGATCACAACGATTGCGATCATTACCTTGAGAAGGTTTTTCTTGTTTGCTTTGGTTATTTTCTTTTTATCGTCCTTTTCTCTTTTCTTTGCGGATACCGAAAGCATTACGCCTGCGAATGCAAGACCTACGCCTGTGGTAAGAGCAAGCGATACAACGCCTTTAGCGGTCATACCGGAAGCCTTTGCCGCAACGTTCTGTGCGCCTGCGATAACGTTCTTTGCGCCGTTCATAAGTTCTTCGTAAGACTGTGCGAGTTGAGCCAACTTGTCAGCGTCGATCGCACTCTTATCGTCTTCACCTACGAGTTCGAGCTGTGCAAGAGCGTTTTTATATTCAACGAGATTGGAGAAGTCGACTTTTTCAATCGCATTGAGCGCATTGATAACATCGGTAGGATTAATACCCGTGGTAACCGTGAAGGTAACTTCGTTGGATTCGAGGTAGTTGTCGCTCTCTCCTGCTTTAGCCGTTACGCTGTATGTCTTCTGGGCTTCTGCGTCAAAAGTATTGATCATAGCCCAAGCGCCGTCGCCTATCTTGTACTGCATATTTTCGAAAGCGCAATCGAAAGTGAGTTTGTTGTAGTTGACAGTCATATCGATGTCGTCAACGCTCAATACTCTCTCTGCCTTGTTTACAACAAAAGTAAGAGTGTTGGGACCGCCGGTAAACATAGAATTTTCGCCGTCTACCGAAACGATTACGTAATAAGTACCTGCATTGATAATTTCTTCAACTACGTTTTGTCCGAGTTCGTCGGTGGTCACTTTGTAAGTATAGCCGGTGATACCGTCTGCAACGTTGAACTTGATGTTGCCGATGAGGTTTTCGCCGCTGTAAACCGTTTCGTTTTCAACGAGTTGTACGGAAGAAATATTCGTACCCGTAACGGTAAGAGTACCTTTCTTTGTGATAACAAGATTGTAGTTGTCTGCTGCCTCGCCGCTGATTTCAACCGCAACGCTGTCTGCATAATCGTTTGCTCCTGCGGTAATTTCGACATCGGATACGAGAGAAACTACGAGTCTGCCGCTCGTGATATCGGATTCTACAAAGGTTACGCCGGTATTGTAAGTATAAGCGTCGCCCTTGGGAGTGATATCTGCGATACCGTATTCTCTGGTAGCGTCATTGACTACAATGCTTACTTCTCTCTTTTCAATCGTGAAAGTCGTAGAAGGAAGTTCTTGATCTTCTGCAATTACGAGTTCGTAGTTGGGATTGTTTACGCCGCTGATAACAGCATCGTAAGTACCTACGTTGATAGCGTTGACCTTTTCGCCGTTCTGGAAGTAATCGAATGCAACTTCTATTACGTCGTCGCCTACGACAGCACCTTCCTCAAATACTGCGTCAACTTCGGGAGCTACAACCTCGCCCGTATATACGAACGAATTGCCGCCTACGATTTGAGCGCTGACGATAGCTATTTTCTTGGGAACGATTTCGAAAGTAGCCTTTTCGATGTTAACGATATAATTGTCGGTATAGCCCGTAACGATAACTTCGTAAACGCCTACGTTCTTGATGTCCTTATCAGCTACTGCAGAAATTACAACGCCGTCCTGCTCAAAGAATCTGTTGTCTCCGACATACTCGAAGCCAAATACGGGAGCTTCTTCGCCGTAAGTCAAAGAGGACTTGGAAGTTGTGGTAACAACGTTTACTTCATAAGGAGATACTACGAGAGTACCGTTGGTGTAGTTGATAGTATAGTTGGAAGCGTTGCCCTCCGTGGAAGTGCATGTAATATCGTAGTCGCCTACATTTCCGAACTGACCTGCAGCCGTTGTAAGGTTGAGAACCACATTGTCTCTCTCGATAAACGTAACTTCGGGATCTGCATAAGACCAGCTGAATTCGGGATCGGTTTCGCCGTATATCTTTTCAGCGTCTGCGATAACCACGCCGACTGTCTTGGGAGTAATCTCGAACGAGAAGCCTTCATCGGGATAAACGATAGTATAGCTGCTCATATCCAAAGCGCCTGCCTCGAGCAATACGTCAACCTGATATGAACCTACGTCAACCGCTTCGTCAAGATATTCAGAACCGTTTTTAACAAAGCTGTACTTAAGACTAACTTTGCCTGCATGAATCTGAAGGATACCGGAATTTTCGTTTTGCGTCTCGAAAGTTGCCGCAACTATAATTGCGTTGCCGTTGTATTCATAAGACGTGGGCATGCCGGAATCGAAAGTAATAGCTACTTCACGAGGATTGATTACGTAAGTAAGTTCGGCACTGACGCTCTCGAGATAATTTCTGCCTACACCCATGTTGCCGCCGTCTCTCTCGCTGCCGACAATATAAACCATGGAATAAATGCCTGCATTGTAAGGGATACCGCGCGTATATTCAGAGTAATCGCCTGCCTTGCTCTTGAGCATGTAGTACCAAGAACCGCTTATCGATTCGTTGTTTTGACCGGTAACGGTTACTCCGGGAGCTGCTACGACCTGACCGTAAATGATTTCTACGGTATCGGTATCGAGAACGATATCGGCCTTTACCTTATTTATTACTACTGTATATTTAACGTTTGAATCGAGAGTATAGTTGTTTGCTCCGATACCGTCGTTAAGGCTTATGTCAACTGTGAAAGTACCTGCATTGACAGTATCGCCGTTGTGAGTTACGTTGATGATGCTCTTATCTTTTTCGAGTACGTTGGAGATGATTACGTCTTCGGTAAGTTCAGAAGGCTTGGTATTGTAAATACCCCAGGTGAGACTTCTGTCCAAACCGTTGTAATCGAGGCTAAGATTATAATCCGTACTCATTACGGTTGCGCCCGTATTATCTTCGATAGTAACCGAACGGGGCTTGATCGTAAAGTTTTCATTCTTGGGAGAGAATGTATAGTTGGAGTTGGTAAGGCTGTCGATAGTTACATAATAATTACCTGCATTGATTGCAGCGTTATTATCGAGTGCCGAACCGTCCTCGTTGTGATATGACAGATTAACGTCTACGCTGTCACCGCTTACGATGCCCGTGAATGAAGCACTGAACAATACGGCTTCACCGTCATACTGCGGATTGCTTGCGAAATCTGCGGGAGCATTGAGGGTGATGTCGAGTTGTTTGGGAACTACGTTCTGATAAACTCTGGGCTGCCATGTAGTAGCGCCTGTCGAAGCACCGGAACCGTCTTGAGGATAATTGGGGTTATCCTTTCTGTATGCAACGTATCTGTTGGTAGTATCAAGCACGTCGATAGCACTTTCGGGATCGTTGTTGTATACGAAATATTCATACTCGCCTACGTTTTTCGTATCGTCGAGAGAATACGTATTCATATCGTCTGCCTTCTTTGCTCTCCAATACGAACCTGCTTCGGGAGAAGTAGAAAGAATCTTGTTGATATTTACGTCTTGGAAATTATATACCAAAATATCGGGGATAGTTACTCTGTTGCCGTCATACTGCTTATCGGAAAGAGTATAATTCTTGCCGTCCGTGGTAAATTCGCCCAAACTGCTCTCGTCAAACTTATAATAAACGATTTCACCGAGCTGGTATTTGATTTCTACGGGAGCGGAATGAGTTCTTTCGATTTCCGTATAAGTGATTTCGTACTTGCTGGCTTCTGAATAACTGCTTATCTTTTCATAATAATTTACAGGTTCTACGCCGCTAGTGTCGGAAGTATCGAGATCTGCCTCGATTTTCCAAAGAATGGCACCGGGGTTATTCTTGAGGTCTGTATTGTAAATTGCAAGGATATTTGCATCTTTCAAATTGCTTGCGAATGTCAAATAAGCGTTTGCGGCTTTAGCCGTTCCGTTGACGTTGTAATAAGAATTGCTTTCCTCGTCATAGTCCATTATGTATATACGTTCAACGGACATACCGCAATTGCCGGTAGCGAAGTTGTAACCCGTTACGCTGGAATTGGAAATCTGCGATTCGTCATACATAAAGTAAACGTTGGAAACGGTAGCTGCCTTATTCTTTTCGTTACCTGAAAGTCCGCAGATTTGCGATGCTACCGCATTCGCCTGTTGACCGAAAGGAGCAAACTTTGTATCTGCTACGAGATATACCGCTCTACCCGTCCATGTATTGATAACGCCGTCGATAGAGCCTGCACTCAAGATATCGCCGACTACGCTCGACTGATCACCTTTATTCGTCGAAGGAATAGCACACGTTCCTGCTACGATACCTGAATAAGAGAGAGGATTGCTTCCTGCATTACTTCCGGAATAACCTGTATAAGCTGCGATATTACCGCTACCTGCAGTCGTGATATTATATACAGAAGCACCGTTGCCCATCCAGCCGGCTACGCCGCCGCCCCATACTCTGACGTTTGCTGTTTTCGAAGCACTTCTTGCAGCGCTTATATTGGCAATTGTACCGATTTTAGAGTTGGTATAACCGCCGCCGGACAAAGTAATCTTGGAGTTGGAAACTACGCCGTTGTTAGACAAAAGTCCTACATAACCGCCGATTGCATAAGAGTGACTTGCCATCTCCTTGTATCTATTGAGCCAATCGTCGCTCTTCGTTCCGTTTGTCGTAACGTCAAAATAGCCGTTGACGGTAAGCGAACAGTTGTCAATGGTACCTGCAGATACTGCGGCAATAATAGCGCCTGCGCCTGATTCGGCAGAATTATATGAACCCGTAACTGTACCGTCATAAACAAAATTAATATTTTTAATGGTACTGTTTGAAGGAATATAACCTACAAAACCGCCGTTAAGATCGAAATGACTTCCAGGGAAATTATTTCCGCCGTAAGATTCGTCTTGGGTATATGTATCTTTCAAAGCCTGCTTAAAATCGGACGTAGAAGTATTACTTTCCCAAGGCGAATTCGTTCCTTCGCTATCATTGTTTAATTTAGTTGCATTCATAGTAATCGTATGTCCGCAACCGTCAAGCGTTCTGCCTTCAGCCATCAGAACCCTTGTGAAATATCCGTCCCAAGAAAAGCCTGTGATATCTGTTGTCAGATAACCGTAAGTACCGTTCTCGCCTTTCAAGAAGGACTGCAATTCGCTTACGCTGGAAATCGGAGTGCCCGATACGCTGTAATTATCGGGTACATTGCCGTTTATCATCAGGTCGCCTATATTGATAGCGCCTTCTTCGCCCATTGCTATATCGCCGCTGTCTTCTGCTTTAACAACGGGAATATCATTGGACATACCGATGATAGACACGACCAAAAACATTACCAATGCTATCGCAATAATAAGCATCAGACTTTGTTTTTTCGCTTTAGTCATATTTACCTCCTATCATATTGACGGAAACACCGCCATATAACATATAATTTTTATATTATAATTATTTTCTGATTTGAATTTTTGTTTTCACCGATTTTGTATCGGCAGTTTTTTCTTTTATCCGCTTCGGCGGGAATATCCCGCCGAGCGGTTTTGGTTTTAATCAAGGGTATTTATTCCCTTTTTATCAGACCGTACCTCTTTTCTTTCTTCTTTGTACGGTTACGATTGAAGTGATTATTGCAGCTATCATCAATGCAACTACCACGCCGATAACGATCCAACCTGTAGTGCTGATGTTCTTGTCATTGATTTGTCCCACTCTGAAATTCCACGCTTGTTCCAAATAATGGTTACGATCGACTTCGATACGGACTGTGTAAATACCGTCGGGCAATACGCCGTTTTCATCGGGTTGTACAAGACCGTCTTCGCCTGTCTCTTCATTCTTTGCGTAGAACAACAACTTACCTGTCTTCGATGCTCCGCTTTCGTCGGTGTAACTACCGGAATACTTGGTTACCGATACGCCTGAAGGAAGTTTATCAGGCAAGTCGATACTAGCATCGGTAGCCTTGATTACTGCAGGATACATCTCGATATATGTTGAGAGTACGAGTTGTTCGTAGTTGTTGACGCTGATGGTTACAGAACCTGCATATGCGCCTGCGTCGACTACATAGAGAGTACCGAACAGCAATGCCGTAACTTCTTTACCGTGGTCCATATAGAAGTATTCGTTACCTCTTCTGGTAAGACCGTTGAAGTTGAGATACTGCGGTTCTCCGTTGTAGGTAGATACCAAAGTGTCTACGGTGATATCGAGTTTTGCCGCATTGATAGTTACCGTAGCATCCATGACGAGCGGTGTATAGTTATCCTTGGACATACGGAGCGAAATTCTGTAGATACCTGCGTTTACGCACTTGATGTCATCAAGACTGGTATAGTTTCTACCGTTGTAATAATAGCTTATTGTCGTACCGGTTTTGTATTTATCAGGAATATATTCTGTCACCTTATAAGGACTGCCGCTGTATACACCGGTAACGTCTTCAAAAATGACATCGAGGAATTCTGCCTTGGTAATAATAAGCTTAACGTCAAGGTAGCTTTCCTGATAATTTTCATCTCCGAGATAACGTACTCTGAACGAATATTCACCTACGGAAAGATACCATCCGAAAGCTTTGTCTTCGGAAGTGTCGATATCCAAATACGTTCCGCTTTCACTGTCATAGTATTGGACTACGAGTTTACCGTCGTTAGGCATTGTGCTGTCCCAAAGTTTATCTTCGCTAGCCGTAGCTTTGACTTCGATTTTACCTTTTACAAGATCATAGGTATGCTTCAAATCGTCATAAGCATAAGATACTGTCTCACCTGCGGTAACCTGCGTCTTTGCCATATTTACGATAAGCAAAGCTTCGTACGTACCGGGATAGAAATATTCGGTCTCGTTTACATTGATAAATACCGCATAGAAACCTCTGTCGATAGTATTTGCGGCAGGGGTGTTTCTGTCATAGGTACCGTTCATCTGCTGACCGTCGAAAGAAGCACCGTCATTATACTTGTAGTATGTAATGGTAATATCTCCGTCCTTAATGAACTTTTTCTGTTCCTCTGTAAACTTGAGATCGTAAACGTTTTCTTTACCGGAATAATCTACGCTTACAACGCCGGTGGGGATTTGCAAATAACCTTTCAAAACTCTTATTTCGATAGTCGTAGGCATAAGCGACGTGTCAACCACATAATTGACGTCTCCTGTCTTAATATCGCAATAATAAGTTCCGATAGTATCCATGCCGGAAGTAGGAACTCTGTTTTCACCGAGATAGTACTCGATTACGGCTTTCTTTGTTCCGCCGTTGATTACGTCGACGTATGTACCCGTCAAAAGGTGTTGCTTTCCGTCAAACGAGAAGTCGCTGATTTCTCCGCCGTCGAGTTTAACGTCTACATATACGGGAAGTGCAACAATTTCGATTTTTGTATTGTTGATTGTGATATCGATACTGTCGTTGGGAGTATGGAGTTTACCCTCTACAGTGTATGTACCGACAGTAGCGCCCTTCTTTGCGAGAGTGCTGAGATCGATTCTTTCAGTCTCATCGCCGTTGATAACGGCATCGATATACGTAGGGATCTCATCGCCGTAATAGTATTGTGCGTCGAGATATTCGTTCAAGTTTACCGTTACCTGCAATTTTGTGATTGCAGCGGGAAGCTTATGGATGGCTACTGCATTCTCTGCATAGTTATCTTGGCTCAAATCTGCAAACCATACGTCGAATTTATAGTCAGCGTCTCCTTCGAGTACTGCCCACATTCTGATATTGGTATCGCCGATAGAAGCTCTTTCGTACTCGAATACGAGTTTGATTTCGCTGAAATCGGGCGTTACGGGAGTAGCGCTGTAAAGAGGAGTCTTGACCATTTCAAAGCCGTTAGTCTTCGTAAGGTCGATCTTCAATTCGATACCTGCATAGCCCTGTGTTCCGTCATAAACCTTGTTGAAGAAGTCGGGATCGGAAGCAAGGATATCTTTAAGAGTTCTGCCCTGATTGTCTACGATAGACTCGAGGGTTGTGTTGATATAGAAATCTGCCATCTTGATGTAGACGATATAATCTCCGAGTTTACCGTCGGTAGTGCCGTTGATATAAACGTCTTCATAAAGACCTGCGTCATTGACCATCTTCATTTTGAATTCGGCTGCGATCATCTGATCGGGATCACCCATGTTCCATACTACAGGGAACTGTTGAGAACCGTCGGTTACTGCACCCAATTCCTTCCATACGAGTTCGCCGTTTTCGTCAACGCTGTCGCTTACGTATGCAGTCCAACCGGAATTTCCTACCGACGCCGAAGTCGTAATCGTGAATCCGTCGTAATCGTACATTCCGAAATAAGCCTCATAGTTTGTCGAACCTGTGAGCGAACCTGAATTGAGGTCAACTTTTGCCTGAATGTCAAAACTCGTCGCATTACCTGCTACGTCCACGTAATCTATGGAATAAGCGGTATTGTTTTTGAGTTCGACTGTTACTTCATAATCTGCGCCTTGCTTTACGTTGGTGGTAACGCCGTTGATGTTGCCTACAACCTGCAAGCCGCTCTTTCCGTTGTCGCTGACTTTATATGTAACAACGACTTTTTCCTTTTGCCAGCTGTTGAGAATCGCTTCCGTAACAGGAGTACGTACTTGATCGGCATTCTCCGTATAGTACTGTACGTCATAGATTTCGGGAGCTTCGTTGTCTATTTTAACCGTTCTGTTTTCACTGACAGCAACTACTACGTAGTCTTGCAGCATATCGTCAAACTTGTATGCGTAGAAAGTATATTGCATACCGTTTTTACCTGTACCCTGCGTGGTAACTACAGTTGCCATTCTTTCGGTATCTGCAACTTCTACCTGATCATCCGTAAATACGCCGTTTTGCTGATAACGCAAAAGATCGAAGTCGTTTGCCTGAGGCATTTCAAGCGTAAACTGATAAGATTTTACCCAGCCCGAAGATTGAGTCGTTCCGTCTGCATTGTATGTCAAAACGCCCTGTGTAATGGTAAATACATAGTCATCCTTTGACTGCCATGCCATGATTCTGTCTGTTTCGTTGTAGTAGCCGTAAGTATTGGTACCCATTTTAACAGCCGTACGCATTCTGTACGTACCGGGCATGTATGTCTGATTGATATCGGTCGCTACGCCGTCTCTCAATACTTCCCATTCAAAATCACCGGTAATCTGTCCTTCGCCTTCATAGGTTGCATTAGGAAGCTTCAATACGCCCGACTGACCGGTATAACCTTTTACGTTTTTACCGTCGACATAGTTGCCGCTGTCGCTGTATGTGATATTACCCATGCTACCGAAAGTATAATTGAATTTACCGTAGTCGGTAGATTTAAGCATATAGATTTCTGCGTAGATAGGTTTATCGAGTTTCATATCGATGTGGTTGGTAGCTACGCCGTTTTTCTCAAAGACACCGGACCAGATAATTTTGCCAGCCGTGCCTTCTTCGAGGAAATACTTGTAATATGCAACCGCAGTACCTGACATATCGAAGTCGCTGATAGCTGCTTTTTCGGAATCGTGTCCGTCTGCAACTGCTTCGATTCTCAAGTCGTAAAGCGCAGTCGTAGTATCGTATCTTACGCTCATTGTACCGCCCGTGGAAGAAGGATAAATCTCCGTCCAGTTGTCAATCTGTCTCGAGCTGTCAAGCGTAGAATATTCAGTACCGCCGTTTTCCTTGGTAAGGAGATTAAGGTTGTAAAGCACAGCACAAGACTGCACGTTCTTACCAACGGCGTCGAAAAGCAAACCTTTTACCGATTTGTAATTATCGCCCCAGTTGTCTTCTCTTGTGCCAGTCCACGAAGAAATAATACCCTGAATCTGACCTTCGTTGACCACTGCTTCGTCAAAAATTATATGACCTGCGATGTTTCTGCTGGTTGCAATGGCGCCTGCGGCATACGATTGTTTATTGTCGCCGTTAGACGTACGCGAACATGCATAGATACGTCCGCTGCCGGTTACAGCACAGTACTGAACTTTTGCGTCGCCAACCTGAATCTTACCGAGAATACCTCCTGCTACCGAACCTGTGTTCCAGTGATCAAGACCGGCTGTCTGACCTTCTACGAACACTGCTACACCGCCGTCGGTGGCAATATTAACTTGTGAATTTGAAATAATACCTGTTGTCATTACGCCGGATATACCGCCTACGTATGACGTATTTTCAAAAAGGGTTCTGTCGCCGCCCGGTTTCATATATACGCCGAATACGCCGTTAAGATTTAATCTTACGTTGTCTATCGTACCTTTGTTCCAACCTGTGATTACACCTAAACCGGCAATTACGCCTGCTCCTTGAGGAACATAAAGAGCGTTAGGATTGGATACCGACTGCGTAATAATGTGGTTGGACGAGAAATTAATCGTAAGGTTTTTGATAGTACCCTGGTTTACACCGCAAAGATAACCTGTGTACCAATATTTTCCGGTACGGGAATCATCCTTGTTGGTGTTGCCTAAATTCTCGTAACTCTCGTAAAACGTACCGTTGCCCGAACCTGCCTCGATAGACAGCGAATAGCCGTTACCGTCGAGGTACTTGGTAAACAATGCACCGGAGCTGTGAGCGCTGACCTTATCGTATCCCGACTTAGTGATATCGGAAAACGCAATAGCCACATCGTTGGCAAGATATGCATAATTATAAGACGACGAACCGTTCATATAGTTATACAATTCTGCACCGGTGGTGATTGCAAGTATCAGATTAGGATCTTCGATACCGAGGTTTGCCGCAATCTGCGACTTGGTGTAGTGACCGCCTTCCGCCGCATCGTCGGTAATTTGTCCGTTTGTTCCGTTGTATTGCGCATACATAAGCTGTTCGTTGGTTGCCGCCGATACGCTTTGCTGTTGCGACTCAAGGAAGAAGGACATCGTCACCGCGAGTACTGCAATGAGCAGTACTGCGATAACGCTTAAAGTTGTTTTTGTCAATACTTTTTTGTTCATAGTTTCCTAAACCCCCTGTCAACCCTGTCCTTCGGTGATGTTGATTTGTTGTTTGAGAATGTGTACCTTCATCGTCGTCTTGACTGCGATGTCGCCGCTGAATACCGTTACGGGTACGTCAAGTGCCGCATCGTAAAGTTCGGAAGGCTGGAGCACTTTGCCCGTGTTGTCCTGATACGTAACGTTTACGCCGTCGAATATCATGAGCAAGGTGTAGTCGTCTTCGTTGGTATATGCCAACGAGGAGATGTCGATGGTACATTCGTAGTTACCGCTGTAACCGTCCTCGAAGAACACGTTCATCTTGGTTACGATCTTGTTGGTGAGCTTCTGCTCTTCGGTAAGGTTGGTACCGCCCCAATTGATCGTATAGTAAGTATTGTTGATTTGTTTGATCTTTCTCTCAACGATTTCCGCATTGATTCTGAATGCTTTGTAGTTGTTTCCGCTACCGAGCTGTGCTCTTACGATGTAAGTATCGGGTACAGCATAGTTGATTTCGCTGAGATCCCAGGTTACGGGAGTATTGTAGCAAGCTCTTACTTCTGTCGAATCTATTGCAGCTTTGTTGCTGGAGATGAAGTTCACAGCATCTTGCCAGTATTCCGTGGTGAATACAAGGTTCTTGACCTCGCCTTCCACGGTCTGGGTGTAATTGATGATATAGCTGAAGTAATACTTGTATTCCGAAGTAGATGCCATTGTGCCGACATTCACGTCTCCGATGACTGTAAGAGTATCGAGGTTGATCGTGCCTACCTTCTGATATACGAGAATCGTCTTGGTAAACTCGTCATATACTCTGTTACCCTTTTCGTCAAGAGTGTAATCGTAAGGATCAATCTTCAAATCTGCAATATTCGCAGTAATACCCGAACGATCGATTACTTCTACGTTGATGTCATAACGGTAAGAATCCGTAATGACTGCAGTTGCTTTGAAGTTCTTCTGACCTACAAGACTCGTAATGTCGAGACCGTCGTATTCCCACGAAGCTACGGGGAGTTCGGTAGTCTTGCCGTTGTCGTAAACAACTGTTACGGTATCGGGGAATGCAGGTTCGTTGTAGTAGTTGACGCGGATAGGATCGATATAATACGTTCCGCCGGTGTACTCGCTGCCCGCAAGATCGATGCCTACGGGGTTGAGATTTTCAACTCTTACGTTGACGGTCTTCTCTTGGATGAAGTTGCCGATTACGTTTTCCAACTTGCCTTCATAATCCATACCGATACGGATCTTGAGCTGTGTGAACTGATTTGCATACTTGACTTCGAAGTCTTCTGTTCCGATCCACTCGATAGGCATGTAGTAAACGCTGCCGTTGGTGAACTGAACGTATGCGTGGTCAGGATAGTTTGCTATACCGAGTTCTTCGTTGATGAAGTACTCGAAAGGATCGATGTAGTAAGTCGTCTGAGTGAGTTCCTTATCGAAATAGAGTTTTTCGATTTCGTTTCTCAAAACGACGATCTGCGTATCGAAGTTCCATGTAAACGAAGACGTAGGATACTGCATATTGTCAAGAGATACCGTGATATGCTGGCTCTGAGTACTGTTGTTGTCCCAGCTGAAATCGATTCCGCTGTAATCGCCCCATGTGATGTTTACTTCTTCACTGTAAGAGTCGATGATTTCCTGCGTTCCGTCTGCGGACATGTACTTGTCATAATACTCTGCTGTAGCTACATTCGTGAAAGGATTGTACTGCTCGTCGCCCGTGATGAGATACATATAGTATCTGTAAGGATCGACTCTCAAAGTATTTTCGAGACCGTTGATAGTGAGTTTTGCTACATTCTTCGTCTTAACGGAGAAGATGAGTTCTACTCTCTGTTCGGTTGCGCCGCTACCGATAGTCGTGTATGCGGAGAATTGTGCACCGTCAACATTCGTCGAGAACATACCGTCAACGTCAAGATTTCTGTTGAAGAAGTCTTCTGCGCCGGTTGTCGTCCAATCTTTGCTGACTTCAAGTCCTGTGGACAAGCCGTCTGCATACTTGAAGAATACGATATCGGAGATGTAATCCGTGATGCTCGACTGTCCGGGTCTTATGCTGTAATCGTACAAATCGATATTGATTACGTTTCCTTCCGCACCCTCGAGGTTAATCTGAACGATAGTGCTGTCGAGATAATTGAATTCAACGTCTACAACAGTTCCGTTTGCGAACGAAGCCTTGCCTGTTACGCTGTGTGCGGTGAACGCCGTAGGAGCATTCTCCGTAAACTTAATGTATCTCGTATGAATCTTTCTGCTCGATCCGTCATTGAGATTGATAGTTACGAAGTCGGGCAATTCGTCATATACGTGCATAGATATAGCTTCGATACTCTCGATACCGTTTCCGAGTCCGAGTGCCGTAATCGTAGTGGTAATCTTACGTGTTACGCCGTTGTTAAACGCTGCCGTACCTTCTATTATATAAGTTCCGGGGGTATCGAGATTGAGCGCACTGATTTCCTTGTCGCAAGGAACGCCGTTTTCGCTGACAATCTTGAATACTACTGTCGACTTATACAAATCCTGTGCTCTCTGATAGCTTGCCTGCTTACCGCTGAAATTGTCTCTGATAAGAGTAGCCACACCTACGGTGTTGTTTTCGTATGAGTAAGGGTCGTATGTGATCTGCATAGGAATGCCGTCCCAAGTTACGATACCTTCAGGGAAGATCTCACTGCCGTCATCGCCAATAACCGGATTACCTACGCTTTGAGAAGTATTATACAACTTGATGGATGTGAAGTAGCCGTCTCTGTTGATAACGCTGTTGTTGTTTACGCTTCCGAATCTGCCGCTCTTCGATGCACTGTAAGCGACACTTCCGTTTGTATCGTAAATGTCTTGTCCCCAGTCAAAGCCTTCGATGCTTACGTTTGCAAGCGTAGCGTCGGCAACTTCGACGTTGACAGTCAATTCATTGAATACTGCAAAAGGCAAAATACCTGCAGTAATTCCTCTTATTTGTCCGAGTACGCCGTTGATCAACGCATTGGTAATGAGAGGTGCTACCCAGCCGTATCCCAAAGAAGATACGAGATCTTTAAGGATAGGAACGACCTGCTCGCTCAATGTACCCCAGAAGGATACACCGTCATGTGCCTGACCTTCGATTTCTCTAGTCCAGTTGACATAAGAGAGATAGTTGTCGGAGAACATATCGGGAGCGAGTTCTGCAAGATTGAGTATCGTCTCGGGTCCGAATATCAATGACATGACATCATCTATCAATTTATTAATAAGATAAGTATCAAATGTAACATTAATACCGAAGTTACCGTTGGAGAGCAAACTTGCGTTTATTCCGCCGCCGAGAAGTGCTACTATATCGAGATCTGCAAATATCTTATCGAATCCTGTAGGTTCGGTCTCTGCAGTCGTAGATCCGTCGCCGGTAGAAGGATCTTCCGTAGGAGGCACTTCGCTGCCGCTGCCGCTGCCGCTACCGCTACCGCTTTCGCTCGAGGAACCTATACCGTCAAGTGCGCTGTCGATCTGCGAGAACAGATTATCAAACGTACCCGAAAGCATTCCTACGAGGTCGAGATCTGCGGAAATATCTACGAAGTCGCCGAGGTCAACGATAAGCGAAACAACGCCCTTACAGAGGATTACTCTCATCTGACCCGAAGTCTTCGTATAGTCGAGAACGATATATACCAAAGGAGTAAACTCACCGGTATTTGCATTTTCGTATCTGACTTTATCAATGTGAGCAAGAGTTATGAGGAAGCAACCCTTAGGTACGGTTATACTGTTAGCAGTGTTGGTAAGAGTCTTGCTCGTTGTGAGTTTTTCGATAATAACTCTGGTGTAAATCGCCTGCTTATCTCCTGCGGTAACTTCCGTATCTGCGGTAAAGTTTGCGATATCGAGAGTGAAACCGATATTGAGATTGTCAAGCAAAGATTTGGTGAAAGTTTCACCGTTTGTTGCATCCCAGTCGGGGATATCGTCGTAATTGATATTTACCGTGGGAGCTTCGCCGATAGCAAGCTGCATGTTGATGGATGCGGTAATGTCTTCTACACCCACGTCGAAATTGAATTCGTTGCCGCCGAACAAGTCGAGGTCAGCTGCAAGACTGATGTCGATACCGAGATTCATACCTGCCAATGTATTGAGCATCTCTGCAAAGAGCGCAGCGGTAACATTGATGGTAACCTTCGTATCTTCGAAGCCTACTGCCTGCAATACGTATTTGATGATATCCATCGTCGTATCGTCCAAAGCAGCGCCTTCGCCGTCTTCGCTTGCTATTTCGCCGTCAGGCAACTCTTCACCCGCGCCGGGAATTGTAGGCAAATCGTTTGCTTCAAGCAAATCGTTGATGATTTCGTTGAGATCGAGCCCTTCGATTTCGCTTATTATTCCGTCAAGAGCGGAGAACAGCTTTGTAATAATATCAGTATTTACTATTTCTACCTGGAAGAAGCCGAGTCCTTCGAGGTCGAGCATAAGGCTGTTACGATAGATGTAAATACCGAATATCTGTTTTCCTTCGTACGACAACGTAAGCACTACGGTGCTGTTTGCAGAATTCTTAAAATCGAGATCCCATTGTACAACGAGTTCTACAAACGAATTCCAGTCGTCGAGGTCGAGGCTTATAGGCAAATCGAGTTTTTTGCCCGTGCTTGCAAGTATATTATTGATAATATTAGTAAGATTCATCTCATTATTAAGTGTAGCGAGATCAACCTTTGCTCTTATTGTTGCTTTACCTACGGTATTGACTATTGCCTGTACCAAATCGGATTGATATTCGGAGAATTCTTTGATCTTCTCTTCCATATCGAATTTCGCAGAGCCGAGGTCGCCTACTATAATAGGATTCTCCTCGTCACCTGCGACAAACGACAATTTCATATCGCTGCCGTAGTTGTAGACTTTTCTGGAATACTCACCCTCTTCGTAGTAAATCTTCTCACCGTTTTCGTCTCTGCTGGGAAGGAGTACGTTGGGATCGTCCTTGCTGTAATAGTAAACAGCATTGCCGTTTTCGTCCTGCATAGGAATAAGTTCGCCGGCAAAATTAAATTCGAATCCGTCTTTTCTGCCCATTCTCAAGGAGAGATCGAGTTCCATGAGTTCGAGTGCTTCGGCAATCGTCTTACCGAGTTCTGTCTGCGTCTGCGACAAAATAGTCATGATAGCTGCGATAGATACCGTAGCGTAAATTTCGTCACAGTTGAGACCGAAGAGAATTGCATTCAGTTCTTCTTCGGGAATTGCAAGCGAACCGTCGTCGGTAGCACCGCTTTCGCTACCGTCAGCCGTATAAGCTGTGGTAGAAACAGTGCTTTCGGAGCCGTCTCCGCTGCCCTTATTGAGACCGAGAAGTTCAACAAGGTCGAATTCGAAAGGCAAATCGCCTTCGGTAAATCCGGCGCCTGCAAGCAAGTCGTTGAGAGTGTCACCCAACAATGTATATACAAGATCGGAGAAATTGAGAGTAAAACTTAATTTAGGCAAAGTAATACTAGCTACCTTAAGGTTAGACAAATCTATAAAGATTTGGTTGTGATAGCCGTATATACCTATCATTACGGTATTAGGAGCTATAACTTCCGTATCGCCTACCTTGATACCGTTGAGAGTCTTGAGCTCTACTACGAGCTGACTGTTGTATGCGTCTTCTTTATTGAGCGCGATCTGAACATTGAGTTGTGCATCGAGCATAAAGTCTTCGGTAAACGTCCAGAGCAATTCGGTATTCGCCAACTGCGATACGCCGAAGCCTGCTATGAAAGGAGCAAGATCGTATACGCCCTTGTTAAAGGACATCGTAAATCTGCTGCTCATGGTAATTCCGCCGAGAACTTTGTCGATTACGCCGTTGAGAGATGTGAGATAACTCGTATTATCTACGTCTACTCTGTCAGAAATATAAACGTCGAGATTTTCTTTAGCCGTACCGATAAGGAAATCCCAGATCTTCACACCGACGTCGAATGCGGGAGCGCCGCCTTCATCAAGGATCGATGCGTCTACTGCGACGCTTTCAAGACCGATATCGGAAAGATTTACGGACAAAACAATATCGCCCATATAATCGGGGAAAGCGAATTTTATAGGTTGAGGATTTTCATTGGTTGCCATAAGGCTGTTCAAAGAAGCGAGGAAATCGTTATTTACAATAACGAGAATAGAATCGGAATCTTCGTCAACCTTTATATTTTCAGGCAACTTGAGCAATTCGGCAAGAGCTGCGATAAAGCCTTGTACGCCGGCAGAAATATACATAGTTTCGCTTTCTACACCGCCGTTAAGAGCAAGAACCTGAGTTCCGTTTGCCGCAGCGCTGGACAACAATGCAAGAACGTCCGCATCCGAAGTCGTGGAAATTTTGCCGTTGTCTTCGATCTGCATTCCGCTGTTCTTGATATCGTCGTAGCTGATACCGAATACACCGTCGATAGCGTCGGTAATAAGCGTTACGAGAGCATCGATAAGATCGGTCAAACCTGCATCGATCTTAACATTGACTCCCTTCATATAGTTGGGAAGCAAATTGTCGAGATTGAGATAGAACGAACCGTCCGTATAGTAAATTCCCATTTGAGGTTCGGGCTGACCGTTAGGATCGTCGTTGACGAACTCCTGATAGTTGCCGTATTGGTCTATGAGGAAGAGTTCGATGGCTATCTTATTGTTATCTTCGGGAGCATTTTCATAGTTGAGATCGAGGTCGAGAGCAAACTTCATTCTGAGTCCCGTACCGCCTTCAAGCAAAAGTACGTCGAGAGGAAGAATGTTTTGTCCCATGAAACCGTTGATGATCTTTCCTACGTCAAGCTGCGTCTTTGTACCGTCGGTATTTTCTCTGGTACCGAGAGTGAAATCAATTGCAAAATTGATGTTGGTAAGACTGAATTCGCTGATTTCCAATTCTTCGATTTCGGGAATAGGAACTTCGCCTGCAGTCTCGCTTATTGTCATGTCGAACTGCACTTTATTTGTCTGCGAACCCTCTATCGAACTCAATTCGAGATCGGTTATTTTACCGTCGGGATCGAGATCTGCATCGAGGTAGAATTTTGCATCGGGAATTACGTCATTAAGCAAATACTGAAGGAAAGTATTGATATCGACAGGCAATGCCGTAGCACCGAAAATTCCGAGAACGCTTGTAATATTACCGATGAAGTCTCTCAAGGTAATCTCCATATGTATATTTTCGAGAGCACCGGTGTCTTCATTTGCGGTAAGTTCAGGTGCAAGGAACAACATAGGAATAAGCATTTCGAGAATTCCGTCGAAAGTAATGTTGATATTGTTGTCCTTAAGCAACTGTTCAAGCATCGGAACGAGATCTCCCAAAAGTTCAGGAGCTTTCTCGAGCATCGCCATTATGTAATTCATGTTGAAATCAGCAAGATACAAAAGCGCTCTTTGCTGACCGTTTTCATCCTTGCCGAGGTCGATGTAAGCCTTGCCGTTGACGATGTAAAGCGCATACTTAAGCTCTCTGTTCTCGTCCGGTTCGTCTTTGCCCTGCATGTAAAAGCCTACCAAAATCTCGTTGCGGACCTCACTGTAGATATTAGCCAATACCGCAATCGTAAGAATTTCTTGCGTGTCGGGCATATCCACTTTGACCTGGAAATCGAGATTCAAGGCATTTTCAGGAGCGCCTATACCGTCGAGAATCTTTGTAAGAGCTTCTCTCGGAGTAAGATATAGGTCGTCATCGACATCCGTTTCTCCTGACGGAGGATTAGGGGGGATAGGCGGCTTTGTAGGTTCGCCGGAAGTTTCGTTTTCATCGTTGTCCTCGCCGTCGTTAACGTCGCACGCAACCATAGCGGCAGAGAGAATGAAAACGAAAAGCATCACTAAAACCAGTAAAACTATAAGTTTAGATTTTCTCATAAATTCCTCTCCTATATTAGTAATTTATAGTGCACACTCATTTTAGGAATAGTACCTTAAAGAAAACTTAAAAATTTCCATCGCAAATTATATATAAACTATTTTGCACGACACAAGTCAAAGATGTAATACCAAAACGACTAAAAAATTGACACATTAGCACAAAAATTGATCTTTCAAGATAACTTGCACAAGTAATAGTTATTTAATATTTTACAAAAACTTTACATTTGCAAATCTTAAATAAAGCTTAAAATTTGACGTAAATTTTGTTTTAATTTTTCAAATTTTGTCAAATTATGAATTTCTGCACCTGATTACTTAAGGTTGTAATATTGACCGAATTTTGATAACTTATATTAATAAAAACACCTGTTCAAACTCTCTTGCTACGATAATTGACATTAGAATTTGAATTCAACAACATAAACATTACTTAAAATTTGCGTCGTTTTTTATTTTTGAAAGATGCATAATTTTGGATTTATATGGACAAAATAGGACTGATTTTGATGACAATTAAACAAGCGAACCTAGCAATTATTCTTGCGATTTCCCCGTTGCAATTGTCATTGATATAACACTTTAAGTTATTATTTTACACGAATGCGCCATTCTTCTCCTATAATAAAGTTGGCATAACCTATCGCATACAGATATGAGCACATTGGAAAAAGGATATATGGATATGTTCTATCTATGATAACAATATACCTTTCGCACTCGCAGGCACAGACATGCGCATCTTTACTTCTCAGACATTCTGTCACAATCTCTCTGTTTACGCTTCTTTTAGCGTATTGACCGCAATATTTTACTTTGCTTCTCTATACGCATGATATCCGAAAACAACCTCAATACGGCGTCACATCTCAATCCGTGGTTATTCTTCAAAAAAGCCTCGGAAACACTCCCGAAGCCTTTTATTTTAATCTCCATTATTTGTCAAATCCGACGATAAAAGTTGAATTTACACTCCGTCGTCGATCTTATCCATTTCGATATCCACTCTGAATCCGTGAGGATAATTATGGCTTGCATGCACATTCCATCTCAACGTTTGCGCTATTGACTTTACTATGGACAATCCGAGTCCGCTTCCGCCTGTAGATTGCGTACGGGAATTGTCCGCACGATAAAATCTCTCAAATATCTTTTCAAGATCCTCATCGCTCACGCCTTTGCCTGTATCCGCTACGCTTATGCGCACTTTTGTAGACGTATGACGCACCTGTATTATCACTGCATCGCCTTTGCGCGTGTATTTTACGGCATTATCAAGCAATATCATGACCGCCTGACGTATCTTATCGGCATCGGTGGTCGCCATTATATTGGGCGTAATATCCGATACGAAAGTTTTATCGTCCATTTCACACATGAGCTCGAAAGGCTCTACAAGGTCCTGCAAAAGCTGCGACACATTACAATATGTCTTATTCACAACAACTCTGTTGTTGTCCGAACGAGACAATTCGAGAAGATCTCTGACCATTCTCTTCATTCTGGTCGCTTCATCGAGAATAACCATGAGCTTGTCCGAACTGTCCTCTATCGTTTTGTCCGAATGAGCAAGTATATTGTCAACATTGGTTTTTATAACGGCTAGCGGAGTATTGAGTTCGTGCGAAATATCGTAAATCATTCTGTTGCTGCTGGCGACAAGTTTCTTATAGGGCTTTATTTGGAATTTACCCATTATCGCCGCAAAAACTATAACAAGCGCCATTGCCGCCAACATTATCGTAATGGAAATTGCCGTACCTTCTTCAAAAATAGCGTTTTCACTCTTTATATTCCTGAATATCATAAGATATGCCGCCCCGGCGTCATTTTCCTTTACGACAGGCATAGAAAAAGCAAGATAGCTCTGTTCTTTCAAATCGTACACTTCTTCCGTTACATCTACATACTTCTCCGGCATTCCTTCTACCGGTACGCTTCCCAATCCTTTATCGTCAAGCCTGTTTCCTTCGCTGTCATAATAAATGACGTACCATGTATCGGTAAGAGTCGCCGCCTCGCTGCGGGTAAGTATTTTCGTTGTGGCAAATTCGCGGCCGTACGTCTTTGTTCTGACAGTAAGGTCGCTCATTAGTTTAATTTTCCAAATTTGAATAATGAGTATCGTCGATAACAAAAAAATCACAAAAGGAATTACTATGTTTAAGATAGTAAACATAGTATTTTTTTCCATAGGAGATTTTCTGCTGTTGTCCTCAATCTTCAACTTTTTCTCTCCACATGTATCCGATATTCTTTATTGTCTTAAGATAGTCTTTACAACCGTACTTCTCGAGTATCTTTCTTAAATTGGAGACGTAAACTTCTATTACGGTAATTACCGTATCGCTGTCAAAACCCCAGATTCTGTTGAAAAGCTGTTCTTTAGGTATGATGATATTGCGGTTGCGAATAAGATATTCGACTATATCGTACTTTTTGCCGGCGAGTTTGACGTATTCGCCGTTGACCTTGAACATCTTGTTTGCAAAATCGAGTTCGATATTATCGTAAGTGTATTTTGTATGAAAATTGTTATTGTATCTGCGAAGTACGGCTTCCGCTCTCGCAACCAATTCGTCTCTGTCAAAAGGCTTGGGCAAATAGTCGTCGGCACCGAGTTTGAGTCCCTCGATCTTCTTATCCGTACTGCTTAAGGCGGTAAGTATGATTACCGGACAAGTGCTTTTCTTTCTCAACTCCTGCAAAACTTCAAATCCGTTTTTCTTGGGTAACAACAAATCGAGAATTATAAGATCGTAGGTATTGGACTCCGCCATAGACAAACCTTCGAGTCCGTCGTATGCAGCGTCGCTTGTACCCAGCTTGCTCAAACAGTCTCTTATACTCTGATTAAGATTGATATTGTCTTCGATAACTAAAAATTTCATACAGCCCTCCGCCGCCGACAACAAGTCGACGATGAATTTATTTCTTAAACATTATAACACGATTATATCCTTTTAGCAATAATAAAATCGCAAGAGAATATAAGTAAGTTATGTCCCCCTTAAACTTCACGACAAGCATTTCCGATTTTTTTCACATCCCGTATATGATACACAAATCGTACATATTTTTGTAATATCGGAAAACCTATCTTTTATATATGCTGACCTAATAAAATCAAACCGTCTTTTGAGATAAAATCATATCATCTTATTTTTATTATAATAAGCGTTATAGTTTCCGAGATTTGTGTATAGAAAAATTGGCAAAGACATTATGAAAAATCCCGAAATTTTCAATGCAAATAATTTTTTCTGTAGCCCGCTATTTTCCCCCGATTATCGAATTGTTTTGCCTATTCTTCAACGTCGAAAAAATTATCGTCTAAAATGCTTGTATGTCATTTGATAAGCCTTGACGACAAGCGCCTTCACACACAAACAATCAACGCTTTCTCCTCCTCAAGATTTACTCGCAGCAAAATTTCCTTTTTGACGGTTTTTCTAAAAATCCGAATCGCTAGCAAGATAAAAAATATAACCGTTTTGTCCATATTTTTTATATGAAGAAACTCGCAATATCACTCAATTATCACAGCAAAAATATGCTCATTTTTTCTTAAAATCAATTTGTTTCGTCTTAAGATTTTTTAAGTTTGGATCGTATTGTCTTTGCTTATATCATACGTTTTTATTTCGAATTTTTTATTAATTGTCAAGGCTTAACGAACAAAAATTTTTTCTTAACAAAAAAATCGCCGCCCGCAGACGTATTGTTTGTCACCGACGGCGAAAAAGTTATGGATAGCTAAATTTGTTTATCGCAAGGCACTTCCATACGATTGCGCCTTTTGACTTCTATACAAATCTTTTTGCAACTATGAAATATTTCCATCTCGTACTGCTGATTTCCTCAATTACCGCAAAGTCGCTGGCAGTATGCAATATATAGTTATCTCCGAGATACAGCGCTACGTGTCCTATTCTTTCCACTCCGGTCAGATTATATCTTGACGAGTTGGTAAAGAACATCAGATCGCCTCTTTGAAGATCTCCGTCAGCAACCTCCCTGCCTTGCAATACCTGCGTACGGGTAGTAAGATCGAGATTTATGTTTGCTCCGTGATAATAGATGTATTGCATAAGCGCCGAACAGTCATATTGTCCCTGAACAAAGTTTGTATTGAGTTTACCGTTGCCCCAATGATAGCGCTGGCTTCCCCATACGTAAGGATATCCCATCAAGGTTTCTCCTATTGCAATTACGCTTTCTACCTTGACATTCGATTGAACCATCTTGACTATGTACGCATAACTGTTACCTGCATATACGTATGCCGTCTTTTGTTTGTAAACAGTTTTGTACCAACCGTTTGATTCGCCTTCGAATCTCAACATGTCTCCTTTGTCCATCTTTCCTACGACTGCAGCTCCCGTATTAGGCGCAGAGCGGATATTGAGAGAGGATACGTTGCTTTTTATCATGTAAGAGTAGTTCACGACAGGCACTTCGGGTTGAGATTCTTCTTCATCCGAATCCTGCGAATTATCCTCCTCGTTGTCCGAATCGTCGCCGCCGTCAGGCAAGGGGAGTCCCGTGGAAGGTTGGAATTTATCCCAATCGACCACCCAATCTTTTTCCGTCTCTAAAGGAGTTGCACACGCCGCAAAACTAAAGGCGCAAATCAGAGTACACAATATCAATGTCATACTTGCTTTTGTAAGTCTTTTCATATTAACGACCTCCTTTTATCTTTTGTGATTTCATTTTAACATCTAACTTTTTTAAGCACAACACACAAAATTTTCCAATGGGAGCCGTCTAAAGTCGCACAGCGCGCACACGCATGAAAGACATTTTAATTTATACAATTTAGGCCTTATGTAAATTGTATAAATTATTAAAATAATATTATTATATATATTTAGTTAAGGCGCTTATATCCAATACTCAAACAATACGATTAAAAAATTTCTATTTGATTATTAAACAAATATATCTGTTTTACCGACGTGCAGGCTTTTGCAAAATCGCAAATATGTGCCTCCATATGCGTTTACATTTATAATTAATGTATGATATAATAATGCCCGAGGAAAAAATAATGATAAATCTTACGTCAAAACTTAAACTTTACGATATATCAAATACCATTCTCGAAAGGTTCGTACGATTGTCTCAAAACGACCCTTCCGTCAATCTGAACAATACGCTCGGCGATCTTCTCGATTTTGCCAATACGCATGCCGTACAGGGCAATTGCTGGCATTACTACATTGCGTATTTTATAGCAAGCGACGTCAACGCCTTTTCTCTCGCATACGAGCGCAGAGACACGATAGACGGTACTCTCAAACAGATTGCTTACGACGATTGCCGCAACCTTATGGAAATTTTCAACTACAATCTTTCGTATATAAAGCCTATTGCGGATACGGACATTTATCTGGCAAAATTCAAAAGCACTTTGACGCAATCTGCAAAGCCCTATGCTAACCTTATCGCAGAATTTTGCAAAAATCTCGAAAAATGCAACTCGACGCAGTCTTTTCTCGATTGCGTAACGGATTTCTACAGAGTTTACGGCGTGGGAGAATTGGGACTCAACAAAGCTTTCAGAGTAGTCGCAAAAGACTCTCTTCCCCAAAAGAAAATCACGCACCACACCTCACAGCTTTTGCCGATAACGAGCATGGACAACAAGCGTTTGAGCGACCTTGTAGGATATGAACTGCAAAAACAAAAAGTAGTGCAGAATACCGAAGCTTTCCTTGCAGGCAAAAAAGCCAACAACGCCCTCCTTTACGGCGATATGGGCACGGGTAAGTCCTCAACGATAAAGGCTCTTATCAACGAATACTACGACAAAGGTCTTCGTGTAATAGAAATCTATAAACATCAATTTATGTTTATCAGCGACATCATAAGTCAGATATCTTCGAGAAACTATAAATATATCCTCTATCTCGACGATCTTTCTTTCGACGACTTCGAAGTAGAATACAAATACTTCAAAGCCATTATCGACGGCGGTCTCGAAGTCAAACCCGACAACGTACTTATATACGCCACTTCCAACAGAAGACACATTATCAAAGAAAATTACAGCGACGGCAATGACAGAAGCGCAGACGACGAACTGCACAAGTCGGATACCAAAAACGAAAAACTCTCTCTCGTCGCACGTTTCGGTTTGAGCGTATATTATCCCTCGCCCGACCAACAACAATTCCTCAATATCGTACACGAACTCGCAAAGAGGGCAGGAATTACGACGGACGTCGAACAACTCGACAAACAAGCGCTTACCTGGGCTATGCGCAACGGCGCTAAATCCGGACGTATGGCAGAACAATTCGTCAATACGCTTCTCCATTGAATGAGCATAAATCAATCAAAAACCAAATACTATTGATTAAGAACAGCTTTTTATGCTATAATCTAAATGCAAATAACTTTTAAGAGGTGAAATATGACCACATTGATGCAACAAGAAATTTTCAGCGAACCTTCGATGATGAAACGCACTATCGCCGCTTGTACTCCCGTACTTGCCGACATAGCAAAGGCTTTTAAGCAAAGAAACATCACCAATATCGTAACCATGGCAAGAGGTACTTCCGACAATGCCGCTACCGTTTTCTCCTTTGTATGCCCCCTCAAAACGGGTATAAAGGTAGGGAAGTATCATCCCTCTCTTACGACTGTATACGACTGCAACGTAGACATGAAAAATACATGTATGGTCGTTATCTCCCAAAGCGGTATGTCCAAGGATACAATCGCAGTTATGGATAAGGCAATGAAAAACGGCGCACTCACCGTTGCCGTAACCAACAACGCTCAAAGCCCTATCGCAAAGAATGCTGATTTCCACCTCTTTATGGACGTTGAAGAAGAAAAGAGCGTAGCCGCTACAAAGACATATATCGGCGAACTCTTCGCACTCTATATGCTCACCGAAGCGCTCGGAGGCAATCTCAATTGCGATATGAACAAACTTGCCGACAGAATACAGGAAATTCTCAATCTCAACCCCGAGATCGAAAAAGTCGCAAAAAAACTTTACACCAAAAACAACTTCATCATTCTTTCGAGAGGCACTATGCTCGGCACGGGCGACGAATGCGCACTCAAACTTACAGAATGCTGCTATCTATTCAACCGCTCGTACTCTTCGGCAAACTTTATGCACGGTCCTCTTTCGTTGCTTGACGACAAAGCCAACGTTATTCTTCTCGCTCCCGACTGCGAATGCAAACAGGAATTTATTGACATGACAAAAAGAGCTAAAGGACTCGGCGCAAATCTCACGGTATTCAGCGACGTACCCGAAATTCTCGAACTTGCTACCGATAAAATCGTTATGCCCAAGGCAAACACCGTCGAAGCTCCCGTACTTTACGGCACGGCAATCAGCCTCCTGGCTCTCAATATAGGTCTTGCAAAGGGTCTCAACGTCGACACCCCCAGAAACCTCAACAAAGTTACAATAACGATGTAATATTATAAATTCAAAAGCAAAACGGCGGAAATATCCGCCGTTTTTTTTGTCTTTCCCCGATAACCATAAAACCTTCTGACAATAAACATCTGACGACCTGTTAAGTTTGCATACACTTTTAGTTTCGTCAAATCTAATTGTCTCTCCCGACTGTTTACTTTGCCATTCCCAATCACAAAAGGGCAAAAGAGAAAAGGGAAAAGGGGAGCCCTTTTTATAAATATGTCAATCTAAACATCATGCCGACCGAGAGTATTAAAATCCCACGATAATTCTCAAATTGTCTTTCATATAGATTGTATTATAAATTTTATACGACCCAAGAATTTATCGGTTAAAAGCATCGATTTATCAAACTTTATTTGCCGCATTTTAAGCACATAAAAAAGGAGCGGAAACCGCTCCTTTTTATTACATATGGCATTTTACTTATTATTCAGCGTCCTCGTCAGCGTCATAGAGAGCAGATGCGTAGAGTTTTACGTCGCTCTCGGTCATATACTTGGGTAGCTGATAGTATCTTACACCCTCTTCGTTAGCGTCGTCAGATACATAGGTGATATGGATTTCACCATCCTCGTCTTTGCTTACGGCAGCTCTTCTGGTACCGCTTACGATTTCACCTGAAATTTTGCCGTCGTTTTCTGCATTGTTTACGGGATTGTAGCTGTCAAGATCCATTCTGAACATATAGCTGTATGTTCCGTCGATATAGTACAAATGTCCGTCGATTACGGAAATATTGAGCCATGACGTATTGATCTTATCGTCGCTTATCATGTCTGCGATCGCATTCTTATCGGCATACTGTATTCTGTAAAGAATATTGGAGATTACATAATACATATAGTTGTCGTCTATGCTGATTACCTTTGCGCCCGTTGCGGAAAGGGTAGCATAAACTTCGGTATCGTTTACATAAGCGCCGTTTGCGAGAGGTTTATAGAGTTTGAGAGCCGCTGCCGACATATCGAGAAGTCCCTTGTCAAAACCGAGACTTACGAAAGTGGAGAGGGAAGTGGTAGCAAACATCTTTTCTTTCGTGGTATCGAAAGCAAAGTCCTCGCCAAACTTGTAACCGTATGTTCCGCTTATCTTTGCAGAATTATTCGAACTGTCGGATTTGCTGTAATAAAGCACGTTTTCTTTTGCGTCATAAGACAAAAGCGTAAATACATATTGCTTGGAAAGATCGCTGTCGCTGCCCTCGTAAGTGCTGTCGATAACGATTTCCTTGACTGCGCCGTCAACTACGGCAAAGATATTGTTATTCTGACGTGCGTCGTTCTCGCTGTTCTTGGTGAAGAATACTGTCGTGCTTTTCTCTGTAAACAAAACAGAAGCTACTTCGCTTGCAAGAACCGTCGCTTTCTTGTCTATGTCAGAAGAATTGTATCCGACTTTCTTGAGTTCTGATCCTTCATAATAAACGAGACCGTTGGCGGTAAACACATACTTGGTATCAGTCGCACTGAATTCTGCGATTTCCTGTGTTTTCGTGCCGTCTATCTTGGTACGTGCCGCAACAAGCTGATCTACGAGCACGTTGCTTTGGTTGTCAGTCTTTGTGGAAGGGGAGAGATAATATATCCATTCTCCGTACACATAGATACCGCCGTTGGTAGCGGAAGTATACATCATCTTGGGAACTACTACGTCAGTACTCTTGATAGTACCGTCTTCAGCTATTTCGCTCTTCATGATGCTGCCTTTTACGGAAGCCTTGCCGAAATAGTTATCCTCGGGCTTGGTAATATTGGAAGTAGCGTCCATACCGTTGACGTAATAGACGTATTTGCCCTGTTGGACTATAAGACCGCCGTTGTTGACGACCTCTTTGTCTTTGTCCTCGGTTGTGCCGATAGGTCCGTATTTGGTGTTTTCGCATGCGGCGAACACGCCCACAAGCATACAAACCACGAGACAAAGGATAATAATCTTGAACAATTTATTCATACTAAACTCCTATATCGCAGGTAATTTATATAATAGCAAGTATAATTATAATATAACGAAAAATATATTGCAATAAAATTCTCAACTTTTTTTACGACTTTTAACTGTGCATATGTAAATATTTTTTTAATTTGCTTCAAAAAAGCCGACTTTTATACGCAAAACAAAAACACGGCTTTTATTCGCCGCGTCTTGACCAGTCTATTTCTCCTCTCGCATGCGCCTTCAAAAATTCGTTGGCTTTTGAAAAATGTCTGCACTCCAAAAAACCGTTGTAAAAAGACAGCGGAGAGGGATGCACGCTCTTTAATACGAGATGTCTTGACGTATCTATAAGCTTTTCTTTGGCTTTTGCGGGATTGCCCCAAAGCATGAATACGGTAGGGTAGGGCGAGTCGCTGACCATTTTTATAACTGCGTCGGTAAATCTTTCCCAGCCTATCTTGGAATGACTTTGCGGACAGCCCTCTCTGACCGTAAGAGAAGTATTGAGAAGAAGCACGCCCTCTTTTGCCCAACCCGTCAAATCTCCGCAGTCGCTCACGGGTATGCCGAGGTCATATTCTAGCGCCTTGTAAATATTGACAAGCGAAGGCGGACATTTCACGCCCTTGCGCACCGAAAAACAAAGTCCGTTGGCTTGTCCGTATCCGTGATAGGGATCCTGACCGAGTATAACGACTTTGACTTTTTCGTAAGGCGTGTACTCAAATGCCGAAAGTATCTCTTTCATAGGCGGATATACGTGATATTGGCTGTATTCTTTGCGCAAAAACTTTCTTATGTCTTCAAAATAATCCTTGGAAAATTCACTCTCCAGCTTTTCGTCCCAGCTATTGCCCAAATGCGATGACATAAATTCGTCCTCTTAAAGATAAAATTTTATATATTTTACCATTAACGCAGTGATTTTGTCAATGTACTGCGTTTGACATAATACTCTTGATTGGAGTATTATATTGCTTGCAGGAGAAATAAAAATGTTTGATACTCATACGCATTGCATGCATTCGCATGACAGTCAGCAAGATCCCGAAGAACTTATCAAATTCGCTATTCAAAAAGGTCTCGAATATATAGCGGTTACCGACCATTACGACGGCGAACTGACGCTTTTACCCGAATTTTCGTATATACCGCAAATCGATCTCGACAATCACTTTAAGGTCATGTCTTCGCTTAAAGAAAAATACAAGGATAAAATCCAAGTCGGAGTGGGAATAGAATGCGGTTATATGGCAGAAGCCGACGGAATTTACCTCGAAAACCTCAAAAAATACGATACGGACATAATCATCAACTCCGTACACACCATAGAGTATGAAGACTGCTATATGCCGTCATACTTCGAAAAACGCACCAAATATCAGGCATACTACGCCTATCTTAAAGCCGTAAGAGACAGTGTAGACGCCCCCTATCATTACGACAGCATAGGCCATATCGGTTATGTCATCAGAAAATCCACTTACAGCGACATTTCGCTCGATTACAAGGATTTTTCCGACATCATCGACGATATTCTCAAAGCTATAATCGCAAAAGGCAAAGCGCTAGAACTCAATACGCACAGCGAAGGTACGGGTCTTGACTTTTTACCGTCTACGGAAATTTTGGCACGCTATAAGGAGCTCGGCGGCGAACTTTTGACTTTCGGGTCCGACGCACACCGAACAAGCCGTCTTTGCGCCAACTATGACAAGGCATGTCATGCGGCAAAAGAATTGGGATTTAGATACCTTTTTAAGTACCTGAATCATAAACCCGTTGCGGTAAAAATATAAATCGAAAAAATGCAAATAACGCTAAAAATCCCCGACGAAATCGGGGATTTTTTTAGTTGATTTTTATAGCAAATAAACAATTTAACAGCTAAATTCCATTCTAAAATCGTGATTGCAAACCCGTTGACAATGTGCCGTCAACTTTCAGAATCGGGGTTTTTATCGTCATCAAACAATTCTTTATGAAGTCTGTCCAACTCGTTATTTACAAAATCTATCAGCTCTTGTTTTTTCTTTTCGAGTTGTTCGTCACGCTTTTGTTCATCATTATCTATACGTTTTTTATCCATAATATCCTCCTTATATTCCACAGCACATCTAACATTACCGCATTTTATCTGTAAAAATCAATTTTTTGACAATTCGTCTTCGCCGTACGTATCGTCGCTTTGAGAATTTTCGTCACCGTCAATAAGCTCATTCAGAGAATCCAGCGTCTTTCTTAATTCTTTTCTGCTTTCTTCCAATTTTTTATTTGCTTCTTCGAATCTTTTTATCTTTTTTTCTTCACGCCAGTGTTTAATATTTATTCCTAAAATTGCCAAAAGCATTATAAGGCATATTGCACTCAAAGCAATTGTTAGCGAAAGCAAACTGAATGACGTGAAAATTTCTGTTTTATCGAGCGTTTCCGTGCCTTCTTCTAAAAGCTGTCTGTATGAAGATATTTCATTTTTAAGCCATATGACACCCGAGATGAAATAGACAATTGCAACGCTACCCGCTACATAAGGTAATGAATATATAAAAGCCAGCATCAATATACCTAAAGATACGGCCGAGAAATCATCTTCTCTTATCAAATAGATACATATCAGACATCCTGCCGCTAATGCCAATGCGCTTATTATCTTTTGCGAAAAAGACCATTTCATACCGAAAATACTTTCTTGAAGCCAAAACAAAAACAACCCCATTGAAAATGGAATAAATATGATACCCCAGATAGGTTCGAACATATCTGAATTTCCCGACTTCTTAATTATCGACAGCGCTATCGAAACTATAATTATAGTAGAAACCGTATTAAAGATTATCGATACCAAAGGGAAAGGAAAATTTGACTTGGAAAAGCTAACTATAATACCTACCGCAAAAAGAAAAATTGCAATTGCACATAATACAATATATGCCGTCTGCAATGATTTACTGCCGCTGTCAAAGATATATTCGCTTGAAAACAACGTAATAAAAATCAATGACAGAATATCGCAAAATATCAATGCTTTAAGGGTTGCGTATCGTGATTTATTTTTTTCTTCTTCGTTCATTTTAACCCCTCCGTATATTTGTCGGCAAAACCGACATTTGTCTGTCGTATAATTAAAAACTAATTTTTAGAAAAATATCCTCATTTTCTTGAACGAGACTTTTATTGTGATTAGATTTCGATAAATAATTTAAAAATATTGACTATTGTGAATAGTGTATATAAATTTTATTATTTTGCTAATGATATGTCAATTGTTTATTATTATATTGTCATTGCATTTATACAAATCAGAGATACATTACCTTATTGAATTTTTTAATTATCATCAAAAAAAATACTTTACCCGTGTCTATTTTCATGCCAAGTCAATGTATGCATACGTATCGGACGATGTCATACAGACATATAAAAGCTTCTGCATCGCAAGAGGAATGTTTTCGCAAAGCACAACCTCGTTCTCTCCCCAAAACTATTCGGACGCTATGTTCTCCCGTGCATTCGTATCCACTGACGGCAGCGCTTCGAAGATAAAAGATATCCTGACTTATAACAATTCTTACGATTCGCAAGGCGTCAAATACGAAGCGACTACGGGTATGCTCGACGAATTGTCGTATTACAATATGCTGGTAGAACTTCTCTCTAAAGTATTTCTTTGGGTAGGTATAGTACTTGCAATATTCTCCATGCTGTTGTTGTTTAATTTCATCACGGCGTCGATATCTGCAAAGAAAAAGGAAATAGGCATACTGCGAGCCGTAGGCGCAAGGGGTACGGACGTATTCAAGATATTCTTCTGCGAAGCATTTATCATTGCGGCAATATGCATAATCCTGTCAATAATATTTACGGGAGTATTCGCAGGACTTATCAACAATTCCCTTTCTAAAGACTCGGGTATTACGGTATCGATATTCAACTTCGGAATACTCTCCGTAATAATGATTGTTGCGATAGCAATCGTATCGGCTTTTATATCTACATTCTTCCCCGTTTATTCAAACGCAAAGAAAAAACCCGTGGAAAGCATACGTTCGCTTTGATCCGATACTTATTGCAAAATATAAAGGCGGTTGACAAAACCGCCTTTTCTCTTTTTGCACGCAAAAGATAATTTCGGTCACATTGTTGACCTTGTATTTGATTTATGTTAAACTTTTTTTGATAAATTAAAAATAATGAGGGAAGTTATGAAAAAATTGAGAATCTTTTGCATTATAGCCGTTATGGCTCTTATCGCAGGTCTTGTATTTTCTCTTGTTGCCTGCAAAGACACTCCCGAAGACAATTTCTTCAAGGCAAAGATGTCTTATTCGGAAAAATACGAGGAGTATAAACAAGACTCTACAAACGGTTCCAACGCATGGCGCCAAGGCATGGTTTCGGGCAACGGACTGCAAGGTTTCATCACCAACGGCGCACCTTATGAAGACACTCTGATATATCAAAACATACACTTCATTTTGCCAAACAAAAATGAGCGTGAAAATCCCGTATCTTTTGCCGATCTCGAAACTGTAAGACAAAATATCATAAACGGTAAAGATATCGTCGATAACCAAAGCTACGACGACGTATATATGTATCATGCTGGCGGTATTCTCCGTATCTCTCAAAAAGAAGACAAAACCACCGACTATTTGCGTTATACCGATTACGAAACCGCAGAAGTCGGCGTAAAATATACCGACTCAAAAGGTTCGTGGCAGCGAACGAGTTTTACCTCGCAAGCCGACAACGTAAGCATCACCAAAATATCTTCGTCCTCAACGGGAAGCAAACTCAACCTTACGCTTTCCATTGACAATATTTCCGTAATGACCAACTACGGCGACGGAAACGAAGTCGATCTTCAATACAAAAAACTTGCCGGCGACAACGGCGATTATCTGGCTTTTGTAGCGCACTATCCCGATTACGAAAACAGCGAACTCAAAAAGGGCGGCTATGCTACCGTATGCTATATCGTATGCGAGGGCGGCAGCAAAGAATTGACTCAACTTAACAAAGTAACCGACAAAGAGTATGTAGGAGACTCCAACCCCGCAATAAAAATTACCGACGCCGACAACGTGTATGTCATCACCGCTTCCGACCGTACTTTCGATATGGGAGATATAGATTCGTTTAAGACAAAAGAATCCTACGAACTCGTGGATACGCTTTACAACGAAACTGCGCAAGTCGCAAGCAAATACACATCAAACGGCAAGTTCGATCACGCAAAAGCGCTCAAAGCTCACACGGATATTTTTACTCCTATGTACAACGCCGTTGACTTTTCTCTTTACGCACAGCAGAATATTCCCAACGAAAGCCTGCTCAAAACTCAACGTATCAAGGACGAACAAATCTCCTCGAATCTGGCTGAAAAAACTTATTATTCTGGCAGATACGCATATCTCTGTTGCGCAGGATATTCTACAAGCCGTCTTTACGGCATGTGGACGGGCGAATGGAATGCAGGCTGGGGTTCCAAATACACAATGGACGCCAACGTCAATTTGCAGACCTCGTCGATGAACAGTTCCAATATAATTTCTGCGCCTGTCGGATACGTCAACTTTATTCTCCGCCAGGCTCCCGATTGGGAAGATAACGCCTACGCTACACACGGTTATACCGACGCATTGCAGGCGCCCGTAAATACGGACGGCGACAGAGCGATATTCACAGAAAGCTGCTATCCTTATCCGTTTAGATATTGGAACGCAGGTACAAGCTGGATGCTCCAACCCCTCTACGAAACGCTCCTTTGTTACGGCGATTTGCAGATACCCGTCAGCGAGGAATTCGATCTTGACAAACTCAAGTCCGTACTATCGACTACCGAAACGGATCTTTCGGACAGTCAGATCGCAGCATTCGAGGAAAGAGGATATCTCAATCTCAAAGAAGATATAATGCTTCCCCTTCTAACCAAGGCGGCTAACTACTGGAAACAACTCCTTACTCCCGAATACTATACCGACGCAGACGGATATATCCGTTATCAGGAAGGCAAAACTTCCTTGGGCGAAGGCGAAACATATTGTATTATTCCTTCTTATTCGCCTGAAAACTATCCTATTTACGACAATGCCCCCGACAGACAAAATCCTACCGCCGCAAACTGTGCGATAGATATTGCCGCATGTACTGACGACCTCAACATGCTGATAGACATTATGCTCGACCTCGACCCTAATGCCGACGTAAGCGAATGGGAAGATTTGAGAGACAGCCTCCCTCCTTTCCTTTTCGACGAAACGGGAGCGCTTAAGGAATGGGCAGCTACGCAATTGAAGGAAAACAACTTGCACAGACACTTGAGCCACCTCTACTGCGTATGGCCGCTCAACTACACTAAATACGACGACCAGCTCAAACAGGCGGCAATCAAAGCTATCGAAAACCGTGCAAGCGAAAACGACGCAAGCCATGCGCTTGTACACCGCACTCTTATAGCCGACAGATTGGGTGACAGAGAAGCCGCTACTCAAGCCATGCTCGGACTTATGGCGGAAAACATTTACTACGATTCGCTTATGACCAACCACGATACCAACAGAGGAAGTTGCTACTGCACAGACTTTGCGATAGGATATCTCGGTATGATAAACGAAGCGCTCGTTTACTCTGACGAAAAAGCCGTGGAAATTTTGCCTTGCGTGCCTACAAGCGGTTTTGACAAAGGAAGCATCAAGGGTCTGCGCCTCAAGATACAGGCTGTCATGACGTCGCTCGAATGGAATCTTGCCGACAAGACGGCAAAAGTAACTATCAATCCCGAAAAAGATTGCGAAATCACTCTTACCTGCGGATTGTCTTCGGAAAGCAAAACTCTTAAACTCGAAAAGGGTAAGAGCGTAACGGTAAGCTTCAAACTCGACAGAGCATAAAAAAACAAAACCGTTTGATACCGTCATTAATACGGTGCTCAAAAGGATATAAACATCTGAATTCACATACAAAACAAAATACCTGCTTTTACGCAGGTATTTTTTATATATAATACGCCTATTCGGGCGCAAAACAGCCGTTCTGACGGCAATAAGGTAAAACAACGTAAAACTTATCGCCACTCGCAAAAAGACCCGTTACAAGGCTTTTGACGGCTTTACGGCACTACCGACAGCCGACTTTATTTATCGGCTTGTCGAATTTCCGATTTCTTCAAAGCGCTTTGCGCTTTCGTCACCGATAATCCTTTGGATTTAATCCGCTTTTTGCGTCAAATTATCTTCGGCGCATGATTCGTCTTTGTCATCGGGAGCGTTTACCGCTTTGACGATTCCGTCAGCAGTATAAGTATATATAAGGACGCCTGCTCCTACTACAAAAGCGCAAAATCCGAATATTACTCCCGACAAAGCGTTAAAAGGTCCGACTCCCGTGTTGCCTTTGGCGGAAAGTATAGCCGTCTGCGTAAGCACTATCGCATAAAATCCGCTTGCCATTTTACTGCCTTTAAGTGCCGACAACATAAGATCTTCTTTTTTACGGGACTTGACAAAGCCGCCTATACTCATGCCCAATTCACCGAATGCAAATGCCGCTATTACAATGGAGGTTATCTCGCCGTAAGAGCTGTTGTCGGATACGAAAAAAAGTCTTGCCATATATGCCGTAAATGCCACAGCGGATATCATGGTCAGTATTCCCATCGCACGGCTTGCCTTAACTTCTCTGACTCCGTCTGCTTTGCGGTAATTTTTGAAAAACACGCTTTTGATTATACCTGTAAAAAGAGTATGAATACCGCTTATTGCAAAGAAAAAAGCTCCGCTGACAATGCCTATCAAAAGCTTTGCGACAGACCACACAATATTATATATCATGCCGAACAGCGCATAAGTTCGGATACGCAATTGTTTATCCTTGGCAAAAATTCGCATTCTTTCTTTGAGTTTCATGTTTCACCTTTGAATTACCACGTTTTTATCAAATATTGCATGCTTTTTTCTTCGCAACACACGTTTACCCGAGCCTTATACGATTGCATAAAGCCCGAGTTTTTTCTTTTAGCATTCTGCGCATTTTTCGCAATGTTCTGCAAGTTTATCGAATTCGGTATCGATAATCGGATTGAGTTTGAGCGATGTCTTTCTGTGGAGATATTTACGCAAGAAATGACTCAATATGATAATGCCTATTCCTGCAACGCCGAGTATAATTCCCAACGATATTCCCACGCTGCCGCCCAATGTCATCACAAGACTCATGCCGCCGCCCATAACAAGCGTTCCTATTATGCCGAGAGTAATACCCTGCGCCCAACCTGCGCTTTTTTTGCTTTTTTGCAACAATTCGATATTAGAAATCGAATTGTCTATTCTTTCCTGCATTTTGAGAAGTTGAGCCTTATTCTCAATCTTTCTGTTTCGTCTGAATGCAAGATTTACGCATGTAGGCGCACCCTCTGCAACGCTTGTGGAAGTCAACTCCCATCCCAATACCTGATAGCTGTCGCATACCACGTTTTCCATATCTCTCTTTACTTTGATAGTTTTGTAATCGTATGTGATTACCTGTTCGTTTGTCTGTGCCATAGTTTTGTTCTCCTTTTAATGTAAAATTTATTAACGGGACACGTGTTTTTTTAATACACCTCTTGTATCCTCACTCAAATTATAGTATAATCGTAGTGCGACTGAAGCCGACAAAAGGCTTCAAAACGTTGCGATAAAGGAGTTTTTTATGAATATCGCCAATAATATCAGATACGCATCTACCGACGAAAAAATAAGAAACGCTCTTTTTAAGCTGTTGCGCTTCAAGAGTTTTGACGGTATTTCCGTCAAAGATATTTGCTCCGAAGCCGACATCAACAGAAGCTCGTTTTATTCGCACTACACAGACATAAACGATTTACTTATACGCACCGAACAGGCATTGTCTAAAGATATGAGCGAAATTCTTAAGACAAAAGACAACTTCAAGCTCGACGCTTTTGAAGAGCTGTTTGAATTCATAAAGAAAAACAAGGCATTTTATAAAGCATATTTGAAGTTCAACGCAGAAAGCTTTGTCGAAAGGGACATGTATAAAAAATTCAGAGTTCCTATGCTCAATCTTGCAAAAGACAAACAGTTTTATTACAACGAAAGCGAACTCGATTATCAGTTGATATTTTTCGGAGCGGGACTAAAAGCGATGTGTGCAAGGTGGCTGGAAAAAGACTGCAAAGAAACACCGCATCAAATGGCGGAACTGATACATAAACAATACGCCAACAGCGCACGTTTTTTTATAAGTTCCGCAAGTGAAAACACGACTGAATGATTAATGACGACATAAGAAAAACCGCCTTTATCAAAAGGCGGTTTTTGTATTCGTATTGTATCTTTTATTTGAAAATCTGATTTTGTATGCGATTATTTCTGAAAAGCGTTGTAGATGGCATTGATAGCTTTTTCGTAATCGCTGGTAGAAATACCTACGATAATGTTCATTTCGCTCGAACCCTGATCGATCATGCGAATGTTGATATTCTCCTTTGCAAGCGCACCGCACAACACAGAAGCCGTGCCGGGCTTGTATGACATACCGTGACCTACGGTAGCGATAAGAGAGATGTTGCTCTTTATCTCGATGTGATCGGGGTTGACGACTTTCTTTATTCTCTCGATAACGACGTCCTCTTTGCCTGCAAGTTCGCTGTCGGCAATTACGATACTCATCGTATCGATTCCCGTAGGAAGATGTTCGAAAGATATATTGTAATATTCGAGTACGGCAAGCACCTTGCGAACAAAGCCGAGTTCACTGTTCATCATCGACTTTTCGATATAAACGATGCTGTAACCTTTCTTACCGGCAATACCCGTGATAACTCTGTTTGCCATATCCTTTTCTTCGAGTTCGGGAACTATCATAGTACCCTTTGCCTCGGGACAGAAAGTATTGCGGATATTGATAGGAATATTACCTACTCTTACAGGAAAGATAGATTCGGGGTGAAGTACGTTGGCACCCATATAAGCAAGCTCGCGAAGTTCTCTGTAAGAAAGCTTTTCGATAGGTTTAGGATTACTTACGATACGGGGGTCTGCCGTCATAAAGCCGTTGACATCCGTCCAGTTTTCGTAAAGCGCTGCGCCTACTGCACGTGCAATAACGGCACCGGATACATCGCTTCCGCCTCTGCTGAAAGTATGTACGAGTCCTGTTTCGTCACCGCCGTAGAAACCGGGGATAACCGCTTTATCGATTTTTGAAAGTACACTCTTGACCTTTTCGTTGGTAATCTCGGGTTCGAAATCTCCGTTCTCGTTGAATACCATTATTTCTTTTGCATCGACAAAAGTGTAGCCGAGTTTAGCCGCCGTGATGATAGCCGAAAGATATTCGCCTCTCGAAGCGCAAAATTCTGCAGAATGGTATTTGAGCATGTCGCTTTCGACCTGATCGAGATAAGCGTCTATGTCAAGGTCAAGCGCAAGGTCTTCGACTATACCCTTAAATCTTTCTCTTATCTTCTCGAAAGTAGCTTTGCATTCTCCGTTGATCTGCAAATCGTGATAGCAAGCGTAAAGCATATCCGTAATCTTGTGATCCTGCGAAAAACGTTTGCCGGGAGCCGATACGACCACGTATCTGCGTTTTTTGTCTTGTCTTACTATTTCGGCAACCTGATTGATAGACTTTGCGTCTGCCATTGAAGTGCCGCCGAATTTCACTACGGTAACTGACATAATGTACTTCCTTTTATTTTGTTTATACTCAATATTTTACAATGCAACTTGCCGTTTGGCAAGCAAAATCAATTGACAAAATCACTTTTTATTGTAAATAAACCGCCTTTTTGCATTAGCAAGGGCGGTTTTATTGCGTTTAATCTTTTATTATCTTGCGGCATTCGAGATAATATCTCTTGTCCTCGGCGTGTCCCATAGAGAAAGATTTTCTCGGCAATGCTCCGCGTCGCACGACATAATCGAACAATCCGTCTTTTTCCAATTTTGGCATAAATACGGCAATTCCGTGATTATCGTCTGCAACTTTGAGAAGATGTTCGTCGCCGTGTATGTAATCAATCACCATATCTTTATGAGTAAGCGCATATTCGTCCATAAGAGATTGAATATCCGCAATTGCGTCGCTGGGATTGTCGGAAACGTTCCAATAATATATAGTCTGTTCGAATACGACTTTGACCTGTTGTTTACCGTCAAGCGCAGCAAGTCTGTCATGCATAAAGTCAATAAACTCCTTACCTGCCCCGAAGACAACTCTGTGTATAGGTTCAAAGTCCAACGATTTGTCGTGCAAGTTGACAAGTTCGCATAAAGCATATCTTGCGGGATGATTTTCACGTTGTTTGGGAGTAAGAGTCTTTTTGATGTTTTTCCAGCATTCCTTTGCCGTAGCAAGAGAATGGTTGCCGTCTCCTACCGCAAAAAGTATAGGCTTTGACGAACCGTATTTTTCTATAAGAGTATCTTCGTCGAGAAGCGAAGCTATATCTTCAAGTATCTGATTGCAATTGGTGACCTTATATCCCTGCACTCTGCCGCCGTTCATATTGAGTTCGAAATCATAAGCCTTTTCGAGAAAATCTCTGCTCTCGTAAAGTTTTTCGATTATTCTCTGCGTTCTGTCGTCCATGAGCATCATTATGTGAGGAAGCTCCAGACAAGCGCCCTTGCGAATCTCTATTCTCGGAGGAAGTCTGTCGACGACGGTCTTTTCGGTGGCTTTGATGAGCGCATCGTTTTTTTGCGTATATTCGTAATCCTCGAGATCGACGGATATCATGAGTCCGAGTCTGTGTCTTGAGTCGTTCATGGTTCTGTCCACGAGTATAAATCCCTCGAATTCCTCGAACATACACTTTTTGAGATACTTGGACATATTTGCGTTGATAGCCGCAATTCTCTTTTCTTTATCCTCTCTCTCGAGATATACCTCGGGATAGATAAGATTGAGCGTGGACGGACTGTCTCCCACAAAACGTTCGACCTCCTCCCAATAATCTGCCTGCGACGTAAACTGATCGCACGCTATTACGCTCCATTTGCTTTTGTCTATATTCTTTTTGGGCAAGAGTATTTTGGGAATTCTGACTGTGTTCATAATACCTTCCTTGATTTAATTTAACTTCGGTAAATATACCCGTGCTATAAAAAATGCCAAACTTTTGCGTTTGACATTTTTGTGTCGGTTTGCATCAGATGAGTTTTTTCTTCTTTTTCTTTTTCTTTGCGGGCTGGAAACTTATGCGGTAGATAACTTTTATTTCCTCAAGAAGTTTTTCGGGAGTCATATACCTTTTTATCGTACCCGACTGCACTACGCTTATAATGCCCGTCTCCTCGCTGACAACAATCGCAAACACGTCGCTTTCTTCAGTAATTCCTATTGCGGCTCTGTGTCTCGTGCCGAGATCCTTCGCAAGCGTAACTTCCTGCGAAAGGGGGAGAAAACATCCTGCGGATATTATTCTGTCGCCGAGTACGACTACTGCGCCGTCGTGCAGAGGTCCCTTTGTACTGAAAATACTCTCCAAAAGTCCGCTGGATATGGTAGCGTCCATTGTAGTACCCGTATCGAGTATGTGAGGAGGTATCTCCGTAGGCGCTATGATAATGAGTGCGCCGACGTCGTTTTTTGCCATGTTCTGACAAGCCTTGACTATCTCCGTCGCAGCGATAAGCAGCTGCTCGTCCGTAGTATTGTAAGCGCCGTATGTGCCGAATTTGACTTTTTGTTTTCTCGCAATCTTGCTCATGAAGATTTTGAGGTCCGAACGGTAAACGGTAACCGTAGTGACTATCCAGAATATCGTAACGAATCTCATCAGTTCGAGGGCTACGAAAGCTATCGTTCCGCCCGACTTGTGATTGAGTATGAGTACGGCAATATAGACTATCATATAAATAGCCGTAAATACCGCTATTCTGTAGCTGTTTCGTCTCGCAAAAAACGTAAGCGTGGCTATCGCAACGACAAGTGCCACGACTATATCCACGAGTACCCAAGCTATCGAGTCCATACCGCCCTCCCTGTTTCTTTTCCTGCTTTTATAATATTATATTTTGCACAAAAAATAAAGTGTTTTGACGCATATTTGTGCTTAAGTGTTTTTGCAAATCCGTTTTTCGATAAACAGACATTGCCTTTGACTGAAATTCATCTGTATGCGCCCGATGCCAGACAGCCTTTTGCCGCTGTAAAACAACGCTGTGTTTTTGTCTTTGAAAATCACTTGCGCTTATCGCCGCCCGTCGGTTTCATATCGACTTATCAGATAAAAGGATCGTCCTTAAAATCGTCGTCTTCTTTTACTCCGCCGACCGAATTATCCTTATTGACTTCTTTATTATGGCTTTGATTGAATTCGTCGCTGAAAGGCTCGGGAGTGTGTTCTTCTTCGGGTGCACTCTCAACGATATATCTGTCCTTGTGCTTCTGCACATAACGCTTTATCGCACTTGCCGCCGCAAATACCGCCGCTATAAGCACTATCTTAAGAATTATATTGAGAAGCGACGACGTCTTTGCACTTTGCGCCGTTTGGTTTACTCCCTCGTCAGAAGCCTTGGCAAGCGCACTCTGCAATACTTCGGCGTTGCCTGCGTCCAATACCGTGAGCGTGGAATTCACGACGTTGTTTGCCATGTCTTTTATTCCCTGTTCGCCCTTTCTCGAAACAAGATTTGCAAAGGTATCGTCCTTTGTATGGTAGATGTTTGTCTTGCCGGCCATCTCCGTCATCATAGGGTTGTCTTTTTTAGACCAATTGAGCGAAAGGAAATTGGCTGTAGGAATTCCTTTATTGATAAAATAATAGTTGTTACCGAGCATTCCTATATGAACGTAGTTGAATATCGCATCGCTTTCGAGCGTGGCAAAGGTAATGTTCTTGTCAAGGGGAATATCAGTCAAACCTTTGCCTGCCTGAGTAAGCAAATTGCCGTAACTCGTCTCTTTTTCGCCCGTATAAAGATAGAGATTATCGCCGCCGAACAACATGGAGAAATTTATCACGAGTCTCATGTCGTCAAAGTCTGCACGTTTCTGATTGTCTACAAAATGTTTAGCGCCCATCCATGTGTAACTTCCGCCCGTGAAAAACGCAAAAGTGACGTCGTAATCCAAATCCGCATCTTTGAATGCTTCTGCAAGAGTAAGCATGACTGCTATTGCTCCGCCGCTCTCATAACTGCCGTCTGCCTGCCATTCGTTTTCGCCGTCGGTTTCCGAATAGAGATTGTCGTATTGACCTACGAGAAGAATACGTCCTAAAGACTGCTCCTCAGAAGCCTTCTTTTCGAATATAACGTTGTAAGCATACTGATCTTTGACGCTGCTGCCGTCATATCTTGTGAAGCCGAGTTTGAAACCGTCGAGTCCCGTTATGCCTTCATAACTGTAATCGCTCGTATATCCCCAGCCCTGCATAAGAGACGATATATATTCTGCGGCTTTTCTTTCGCCTTCGGTAGCCATGGTTCTCGCCGCATAATCCGTAGCAAGCACATTCATATAATCATAGACTTTTGCACCGTATTCACCGCTTACGTCGGTGATTTCAAAGTTCTTTTGAGGAGTCTGACACGCCGAAAACGAAACCGTCAATACAGCGGCTATAACGAGTATCGCCACAATGGTTGCAACCGTTCTTTTCATTACTCTGTTTACCGTCATAAGCACCTCACACAAACAACAGCAAACTTATTGCCGGTATCATCATTATATGCAAAACGATAGGATAATACTTTTTATCCATCTTGCGTGTATAACTGAAAAAGAATATTGTAAGTGCAATGATTGCCGCAAAGATATTGACGAGAATCTTACCTACCGTATAAGCCGTAGGGAAAAGCGAAAACATCAAGTCGCCGAACCCTATTGCAAACGTAAGGAATATAAAACTGCCGTCAAGACATACTCTGAATTTCTTGATATCGAATTCCGCTCCCAGCACGAGAAACTGGTTGAAGAGAAGATATGCAAACATCTTTGCATAAAGAATGTAAAGCCCGAAAAATATCGCCGTCATTATGAGAGGCATTATCACCTTGTAAGTCGCTACAAGCATACCTCCGTCAAACATGTTCATCGTGTCGAGCATATTGGCACCGCCCGTCAATTGAGAAAAATAGTCTGACGTGGACGTGCTGATCTTGTAAAGAAATACTGAATTAAAAGAAAATATATCCGTAAATATCAGCGAAAAGAAGATACCGCCCAACAAAACGATTTTGAGAATTATCGTCAAAGCGTCGTTTTTGAGCTTGGGAGTCTTGGGACGGATATAGTAAACGTTTGGATTCTGATTATACTGCATTTGTCTTTCCCATTAGATACACTATCGCACTGTCGAGAGCGTTTTCGGGCGAAATTTTTCCGCTTTTGAATTCGTACTCCAGACTGTAAAGATAGTATAAAGCGTTTTTTATTTTGTAAAGATATCCCGGAATCTTGCGTTTTGATTCCTCTATCCTTTTTCTTATCGAATATATCGCTCCGCTTTTCAAGTTGAGTGTTTTGGTGTAGAGTTCGTCGTCGTTGCCGTTGGTCATGAGCGCAAATATGTTCTTGTAACTTGCCGTGATAAGCGCCAGCAATCCCGCAGGCTTTTCGCCTTTGGCACGCATAACTCCGATTATACCCATAGCCTTGTCGTAATCTTTCTCCTGCATGGCGGATATAAACTCGTAAACTTTAGTCTCCGTATCCTGCGGAACAAGTTCGTCAACGATACGTATATCCGCTTTTATCTCCTGTCCGCAATAAAGTATGAGTTTTTCGATTTCGCCGTTCATTCTCGCAAAATCCCTGTTACACGAGTTGGCAATCGCAGACGCAACGGGTATATCGTAAGCCACTTTGTAAAACTTGAGCAAGGTCTGTATGTAATTTACGCAAGCAGGCAGATCCATAGTACTGCAATCCACGACAACCGTATAAGATTCAAGCACCTTTGCTATTGCAGGACTGTTTACTAGGATAAGTATATTGTCTTCGTTTCTGTTTGCGATATAGTCAAGCCATTTTTGCGTGTCGTTTACCGTCAGTTTGAAATTTACGTCTCGGACAATGACAAGCCTTCTGCCGCCGAACATGCTTCCGTACGCAAGTGCGTCTATTATATCGTCAACGGTGCTTTCGTTGCCTTCAAAAGTCTGTATGCAAAAATCTCTCTCGTCCTCGGGAATAAGCTCGTAAAACTTCGACAAAGCGTACGTAACAAGCCCCTCGTCGCTTCCGACGAGAGAATAAATGTCCGCTATGTTTTCCTTGAACGAGCGCTTGAGCTGAAGTGCCTGCATACTAACTCCAAAAACCGTTTGCCTTTATTTTATCATCTTTTATCCTGATTGTAAACGTAGAAGACATATAATTTTGCAGTGAATTTACATACCCTTCCTGACATACTGCATACTTACCTTCGTCCAGCATGCCTACATTGTCGTAACAGACGAGTATATCGTATTCGTTATCCGCCTGTGAAAGAGTATATCCGTCCGCCAATACTTTTATTTCGATGCCGTCTATGATTATTTCCATTAAGCCCTTGTAATAAAACCCGAGCATATAGTCTTTTCCCGTTTCGACGGTGTCGGTTTCGTAACCGCTATACATATAATCCGTCAACGAAAAACTGTATATGCACGTACTCTTTGCCGCATACATGATATCGCTCAAACTTTCTTCGTCGCAATCTCCCACGACAAACACGCCGTCAATTTGACTTATATGTTTTTCCCTCATCATATCCGTGACGAGTCCGGGTGCGGTATAGTCCGTCTGTCCGTTGACAATGAGATAGCTCCCTCTTGTCTTATCGTCGATAATCATCAACTGACAACCGGATTTGTCCGTAAATCCGAAAATATACGTTTCGTCGGCAGAGCGAAGATTGAGATTGAATACCATACCCGTACAAATTGCGGCAAACAAAACTCCCGCCGTGATTTTCTTGGCTTTTTGAGGAATAAAAACATACTCGGAAAGCACTAGCATTACAACAAAATTTACCGCTATGAAAATTCTGCTTATATCAAAATCTACCGACAGAAAACTTATCCCGCCTATTTGCTTTATTATGTATATCAACACCGTAAACGGTGCGCCTGCAAGCGTAAGCAAAAAGCCTGTAAAACTGACGATTGCCGTAAGAAATACCGCAAAAAGATATATCGGAAAAATCAGACTTATACAGGGTATTACTATGAGATTGGCTATTATAAACAACAGCGACTGACCGCCGAAATATACAAGCATAACAGGCATCAAAGCCATATTTACCGACAGCGACGCTCCCAGTGCATTCGCCAACGGTTTGGGAGTTTTTATTTTCATAAAAATCCTCGTCAACGGTTTGGAAAGCGTTATCAGTCCGAAAACCGCAGCAAAACTCATCAAAAATCCCAAATCGAACAAAAACAACGGATTTGCAACAAGCAATATGCACCCAGCAGCCGAAAAATTAGTCATGGCGTCGCTTCTCATCATGGCTATTTTCGCAGCAAGCGAAATAAGTATCATAAGCGTTGCCCGCACCGTAGACGGAGAAAATTCGCACAGTGCGCAAAAAGGCAGCAACAGTGCGGATATTATACAAAATACGGCAATATCGTTTTTGATTTTGAGTCTTCGCAAGATAAGCATCGCCGCCCCTGCGATTATACCTATATGAAGACCCGATACCGCAAATATATGCGCCGTTCCCGTATAAGAAAACGAGTCTTTGATTTCATACGTAAGCTGGGCTTTGTCCCCGAAAGTCATCGCATAGAGAAATCCTGCCGTTTCGCTCTTGACGTTTTTATACAAAACCGACTTTACTTTAAGCTTTATTTTATCGGCAACAGTCGCATCGTTTCCCGTACACTCGAAAAGCAAGTCTTCGCCCTCGTCAAAACATGCAGCATAAATGTAATAATAGATTCCGTCCGTATAATCGGCTATGCTGTAAGTGTCATCGACGTCCGGCGTCAAAGGCGAAACGTCACCTCGGAATTTTATTCTGTCTCCGACCTTAAGACCGTACAAAAGCGAACCGTCTATGAATACAGTTTGAGCCCTGCCCGAATATTCGACTCCGTTTACGGTGATATCTTCAAGATAAATCTCCGTCCTGCCCTGCGACTCCAACACTCCCTCGGGATTACTCTCGCTTGCAATATCTATTCTTCCTTCGATAACAGCGTCGCGTGCATAAATCTGCCTGTCGTCAATCGTCTTGAAATCAAGCGCCGTTATCCCCGTCATAATGCAAAAAGCAAGAAGCACCGCTATGAGTTTGCCCCTTGCCTTTTTCATCTGCTTTATGAATATTGCGCACAAAAGAAGAATAAGCGCTCCCGCAATGCACGCCATTCTCATGGCGAAATCAAAATACGTTACAACGCATATTGCAAGAATAATACCCAACAATACGAGGGGTATTATCCTGTAATTAAACAACCTCTTCATTCTTCTTTAGCGTATGATTTTATCTTTTGTGTAAACGTCGCCAAAAAGGCAACAAATTCAGTTTCCGTCGAAACAGCGCCTTTTCAATGCGCTCTCGACGTCAATCTTTGAGAAATACTTCTTCGTACAATTCGATTGCTTTAGTTACAGACTCGACAGCCGTATCCCTTCCCGACAGCTCCAACACTTCCATCTTCTTGCCTTCAAGCTGTTTGTACACCCCGAAAAAATGCTTTATCTCTTCGATGATGTGCGGAGGCAATTCCTTTACGTCCGTATAGCAATTCCAGTTGGGATCCTTGAAAGGTACCGCCAATATCTTGATATCCTCTCTGCCCTCGTCTATCATGGCTATCTGCCCGATAGGATAACACCTCACCAGTGCAAGCGGCGCTATCTCCTCACTGCACAAAACCAGTACGTCCAACGGGTCGCCGTCATCTGCGTATGTACGAGGTATAAAACCGTAATTTGCTGGATAGTGCGTAGCAGTATAAAGTATTCTGTCAAGTATAAGCATTCCCGTTTGCTTGTCGACTTCATACTTGTTTTTGCAGCCCTTTGGTATCTCGATACAACTTATGAAATCCTCGGGCATAACTCTGTCCTTGCTCAAATCGTGCCAAATATTCATACTTATCCCCCTATGCTTATTTACCTTTTTGTTATAATAATATTGTACTACAAGCGAAAGGATAAATCTATAATTTTTTTCAAATTTTTTAATGATTTTTGCTTAATTTCATAAAAAATCAATTGCAAATCGCAAAATTGTATGCTAATATAATAAAGCAATTAACGATTTGCATGCCGAAGTGGTGGAATTGGCAGACGCGCCGGACTCAAAATCCGGTGATGGCGACATCGTGCGGGTTCAAGTCCCGCCTTCGGCACCAAGCAGGAATAAAACGAACCCTGAAAATTCAAGGTTCGTTTTTTTTCTTTGCAAAAGATTATTTTGGGATAATACAATTATTTAATAACTATTCTTGATTAAAAAAATTTTTACATTATAGTTATGCAACCTTAAATTCGCTTAAACATTTCCCTGTTATCTTTACTGCATCTGTGTTTATAATTTTAATAGATCTAAAAATTCTTTTTTTTCTTTGCAAGATAAATTTTTAATTTGATTAAATATTTCTTTATCTAAATCTCTTTTAACGAAAAGTCGCCTCGTCTAACCCAAGCAAATCGTATAGACTTACATCGTATATTTTTGCAAGCTCTATTAGATATTCATAACAAGGTCTTGAAATATTCTTTTCCCAATCACTAATATTGGATTGCTTAATGTGTAGCTTTTCAGCTACCTCAGTCTGTGTTAATCCAGCTTGTTTCCTATACATTTTAAAATACTTTCCAAATTCCATCGTGTCAATTTTAGCAAATATGTGCAGTACACATTGACAAATATGTGCAATGCACATATAATTATTTACATACGGAGACTATTTATGACATTAAGCAAACAAATAAAATCTAAAAACCGAGTACAAGAATATGGCGAAGTATTCACAAATGAACGAGAAGTAAAAGCTATGTGCGACCTTGTAAAAGAAGAAACCGAGAGAATAGACAGTAGATTTTTGGAGCCGGCTTGCGGTGATGGTAATTTTCTTGTCGAAATATTAAATAGAAAGCTAGATGTCGTTAAGAAGAAATACAAAAAAAGTCCTCTCGATTATGAGAAAAACGCTGTTCTTGCAATATCGAGTATTTACGGCGTAGATATTCTTATCGACAATGTATTAGCTTGCCGAAAAAGATTATTTAACATCTGGGACAAAGCCTATAAAAGCGTATGCAAAAACGATTGCAACGACCAGACAAGAGATGCTGTCAAATTCATATTAGAGAAAAATATTGTTTGCGGAAATGCTTTGACTCTTTGCTGTGTAGACGAAAACGGCAAAGATACGGACAAGCCTATAGTATTTTCTGAATGGGCATTTATTACGGGCAGCATGTTGCAAAGAAGTGATTATACTTTTGCTGAGCTTTTGGCAAAAGACGAATATGATACAAAAACTCAAACTTCATTTTTAGATAATAATGCCGATAGTGAAGGAGTTTTCTTAAAAAAATATGTATCGCATTATAGGAGAGTGCAAGAAAATGGCTGAGAGTATTTTTGATAAAGTTTATAACCCCGATGTTCTTTCATGTTTGGCTAACTTATCCAATGACGAAGTATTTACCCCACCCGAAATTGTAAATCAAATGTTGGACTTGCTGCCACAAGAGTTATTTTGCAATCCCGATACTAAATTTTTGGATCCTGCTTGCAAAACAGGAGTATTTTTGCGAGAGATAGCAAAACGCTTGATAAAAGGATTAGAGCCTCAATTCCCTGACTTGCAACAACGCATAGACCACATATTCCACAATCAATTATATGGCATAGCTATTACTGAGTTGACTAGCCTATTATCACGCCGTGGAGTGTATTGTAGCAAATATCCAAACAGTGAATTTTCTGTAAGCAAATTTGATACTGCCGAAGGAAATGTGAGATTTAAAAAAATAGCACACACATGGAAAGACGGAAGATGTATTTTTTGTGGTGCAAATAAAGAACAATATGACCGTGCAGTCGATTTAGAATCGCATGCTTATGAATTTATTCATACCCATACCCCAGAGGAGATTTTCAATATGAAATTTGACGTTATAATAAGTAATCCGCCTTATCAGATGAGCCTGAATGAAGCAGGAAAAGGATTAGGGGCTATTCCAATTTATCAGAAATTTGTATTGCAAGCGTTCAAACTAAATCCTAAATATTTAACTATGATAATTCCAGCTAGATGGTTTTCTGGTGGTGTTGGTTTGGAAGAGTTTAGAAAAATAATGTTGAATAATAAAAAAATCAGCCACATTGTAGATTTTATTGATTCAAAAGATTGCTTTCCCGGTGTTGATGTTAATGGTGGCATTTGTTATTTCTTATTTGATTCAAATTATCAAGGCGAATGCTCTTTTACTAATATTTCTAATGGTAAATCAAGCACTTCTATAAGAAATTTATCAGAGTATGACATCTTTATTAGACGAAATGAGGCACTTTCGATTATCCATAAGGTACTTGCTGAAAACGAAAAAAAGCTTAATGATAAAGGCGGTTGTAGTCCACAAACTCCTTATGGCTTTTTATCAACCTATGTAGGTAATGCTAAACAGACATCAAAATATGATTGCCCCATGTTAACTAGCAAAGGATGGACTTATGTTTCAAGAGACGACATTACAAAATATACAGATACAGTTGATTTATGGAAACCTATGATTTCCAAATTATCATGTGAACACGCAGGTAATCCCGATAAAAATGGTATGTATAGAGTTCTGAGTAGGATGGAAATATTAAAACCTTCTGAAATTTGCAATCAATCATATTTAGTAATTTGTCCTGACAGGAAAAAAGAGAATGCCGAAAACACATTTAATTATTTAAAAACTAAATTTGTTAGATTTTTAATATTACAAACATTAACAGGTATGAATTTATCCATTTCTAATTTTCAATTTGTACCTTGGGTAGACTTTTCCCGCTCTTGGTCGGACGAAGATTTATATTCAAAATATAATCTATCACAAGATGAGATAAATTTTATTGAATCAATAATTAAGCCTATGGAGTAAAATTATGACACAAGAATTTTTTAAGCAAAGACCACAAGTTACACCCACAATATACGCTTATGAACTTGTGGGAGTAGCTTCGCATAAAGGTTATTTGAAAATAGGATATACAGACCGAAATGTCGAGACTCGTATCAAGGAACAACTACATACAAGCAGTGTCCCTTATAAAATTATACTTAAAGAATCTGCTATGCGAGCTGACGGTACTTGTTTTACTGACCATGACGTGCATGCGATTTTGCGACAAAAGGGATTTTTGCAATTCAATGAAGGCATAGATAAAAATGAATGGTTTTGTTGTGGTGCAAAAGACGTTTTGTCTGCTATTCTGCAATTAAGAGAAGATATTATTTCTGAAGAAAACCGTACGGCTACTTTCAAAATGCGCCCCGAACAAGTAAGAGCTGTCGACAAAACTATATCTTTTTATAATACAGCCAAGCAACAAGAACCTAATAAATCCCCTAAATTTTTATGGAATGCAAAAATGAGGTTTGGCAAAACTTTTGCATCCTATGAACTCGCAAAGAAAATGGGGCTTAACAAAATACTCGTATTGACGTTCAAGCCTGCTGTGGAATCTGCTTGGCGTGAAGATTTGGTTTCTCATATAGACTTTGAAGGTTGGCAATTTATATCTAACAAAGACGCTCACAACAATAATATCAATATCGATAGACAGTTTGCTTTGGCAGACAAGAGCCGTCCTATTGTAGTATTCGGTTCGTTTCAAGACTTATTAGGCACTAATGACAACGGCGGTATAAAAGCCAAGAATGAATTTATACATACCACGAATTGGGATTTGGTTATCTTTGACGAATATCATTTCGGTGCTTGGCGAGAAAATGCAAAAAAACTCTTTGAAAACCCTGACGAAGAAGAAAATGCCGACTTTGACTATGAAGACTATAAGCGTACAGAAGCCGACAATGCTTACAACGAAACATTTTTGCCGATATCGACATCGTATTATTTGTTTTTGTCAGGAACACCTTTCCGTGCTATAAACAGCGGCGAATTTATCGAAGACCAAATATATAATTGGACCTATTCTGACGAACAAAGAGCAAAAGAAAATTGGATTGGTTCAAACAACCCTTATTTAGCATTGCCCCGAATGGTTATGCTTACTTATCGTATTCCCGACAGCATAAGACAAATTGCTCTTCAAGGCGAATATGACGAGTTTGACTTGAATGTATTTTTCTCGGCAAAAGGCAAAGGTAAAGAAGCGAGATTTGCCTACGAAAACGAAGTGCAAAAATGGCTTGACCTCATAAGAGGCTCATATTTGCCCTCAAGCATAGATGACCTCAAATTAGGACAGGACAAAAGACCGCCTATGCCTTATTCGGACACAAGACTATTGAATGTATTATCACATACACTTTGGTTTTTGCCCAATGTGGCATCGTGTTATGCCATGGCAAATCTTCTTGCTCAAAAGCAAAACGCTTTCTATCACGATTATAAAATAAATGTTTGTGCAGGAACATCCGCAGGTGTTGGACTCGATGCCCTACGCCCTGTTCAAGCATCAATGGGCAATCCGCTGGAGACAAAAACTATTACTCTATCTTGCGGTAAACTTACGACCGGCGTAACAATAAGACCTTGGACAGGCATATTTATGCTTCGCAATCTTAAATCTCCCGAGACATATTTTCAAGCAGCTTTCCGTGTACAAAGTCCTTGGGAAACTATTGACGATAACGGCAACAGACAAATTATAAAGCACGAATGTTATGTGTTTGACTTTGCTCTCGATAGAGCCCTTCGCCAAATTGCTGACTACTCATGCCGTTTGAATGTAGATGAAAGCAATCCCGAAAAGAAAGTAGCAGAATTTATTAGTTTTTTGCCCGTGCTTGCATATGACGGAAGCACAATGAAGCAAATCAATGCTCAAGATATTCTCGATATTGCAATGGCAGGCACAAGTGCAACATTGCTTGCAAAAAGATGGGAATCTGCTCTCCTAGTCAATGTTGACAACGAAACTCTATCGAGACTTTTGAACAACAAAGAAGCACTCGATGCCCTTATGCGTATCGAAGGTTTTCGCTCGCTCAATTCGGATATCGAAACTATTATCAATAAATCAGAACATGTAAAAAAGGCTAAGAAAGAAGAAAGCGAAAAACTTACTCCCAAAGAGAAAAAAGAATTATCTGAAGAAGAGAAAGAATATAAATCAATGCGTAAGCAAATCCAAGAAAAACTTATCAAATTTGCTACTCGTGTACCTGTATTTATGTATTTGACGGATTATCGCGAACGCTCTCTAAAAGATGTAATAACCCAACTTGAACCGGGACTTTTCAAGAAAGTAACGGGCTTGAATGTCAAAGACTTTGAACTGCTCTGTTCTATCGGCGTATTCAACGCAAGCCTTATGAATGATGCCATATTCAAGTTTAAGCGTTATGAAGATTCCAGCCTATCTTATACAGGTATAGAAAAGCATGTTTCAGACGAAATCGGCGGTTGGGATACCGTAATCAGAAAAGAAGAATATGAAAAACTATTCTATAACCAACAATCCACTATGGAAGCCGAAATAGCAGCAGCTATAGATGAGAGCTATGATTTGACTTCTACATCAAAAAACAAACCCGACACAAAAGAAAAATCCGATTTAATTACTTCAAAATACAACATCTCATCTCCTGTTACAACGACAATACAAAAGCCTGCCGAACAACCAAAACCTCAAATAGATCTTTCTGCTGTAAACGTAGGCACAAAAGTTTTGCACCAAAAATTTGGTGAAGGCACTATAACTAGCATATATAAAAACAGAAGCTACATAAAAGTTGCCTTTTCTATAGGCGAAAAAACTTTTGCTATGCCTACATGCTTTGAACAAGGCTTTTTAAGTTTGATAAAATAAATTAAAAAGAGATGCATTTTGTTATTGCATCTCTTTTTAATAGAGCATATAGTTATACTAAAAATCAATCTTCTACTCTGCAATATCATCTTCTTGCTCATAATAATATGAGTAGTCAATACCTTTCATAGAGACTTCTCGATTATTGATATCGTCTGTCATTGCGTTCTTCAACAATTCGCTTAACATTGTGCTGTCGACTACGCTATGTTTCATTGCTTCAAGATATTGTTTTTTATCTATCTTGCTCCAATCTATACATTTTTTGAGATTCTTTTTTAGCATTAAATCCAGCCAGATTCTTGTACTTCGGCCATTGCCTTCCATAAAAGGATGGCATATATTCATCTCTATATATTTGCTTACTATTTCTTCAAAAGTATTTTCTGGCATTGCTTCGACTTGTTTTAATGAATCTTGCAAATACGCTGCCATGGCAAACTGAAATCCGCCTTTTGCAATATTCAGTTTGCGAATTTGACCTGCAAAGTCATATAATCCGCCAAATATGTAAGCGTGTATTTGTTGTAGTCCTTTTACGGTACCCACTTCGATACTATTGATAAAAGAACTGTCAAACAAACTATATGCTTTGCTCTTACTTTTGCCGTCTATTGTTTCTTCGGACATTGTAAACCACTGAATAAAAGATGTAGCAACCTTACTGGGAAACTCTGATATAAGCATAAGTATGCCCTTGTCGTCAAGAGCATCCGACATATATTTCTTGCCGTCTTTTGCCGTCAATTTCAGTTGGGTAGTAGCACTAACCAACTGACTATTTTCTTTCTTGAGTTTTGCCTTTAGATACTTCCAATAATTACGACATTTTTCATAAGACGCTTCTTTTCGTATTGCTCCTATAATATCCAATACACTAAAATACCATTTCGAATTCTCATCACTCCAAACAGCTCTTATTTCCCAGTCGCCAAAAAACCTTATTGAAACTTTCTGTGGTTTATTTTCACCCATAATATCCTCTGCACACTAAACTTAGAAAAATGTTTTACAATATTATACCATATTATCAAATAAAAACGATACTACAATTATCTTAGAATATAAAATTTTAAATAAACTAAGAATATTTATCCTCGATTGAGCATCATCAAAATTATAAAATAAATACTACCTCCCATTTAAAAATAAACTGCCATTGATGTTTTTAATTGTTTAATCAATTAAGTATAAACACGCTTAAAATAATCTATCTATATAGATATACCGCAACTCTTAATAAACTTTTCCATTGCCCAAGTAGCTACAAAATCACTATTACCCGTTAAAACATCTTTGCGTATAACAAATCCAACAAAATTGAACTCACTATCTAAAACAGTAGAACCATACAAGCTTTCTTTATATTTCAAATTAGATGTTATAGGAGATTGTGCTGCAACCGTTTTACCCATACTTGTTTGCGTAAAGGTAGTACCATTTCTAACAAACAACCTTTCGTCGCTATAATAATATCCTCGCGATGCGATTGGCAATACTCCAAGATTGTAGGCATTTATACTACCTACTGCCATCGCATAATTATTGCCCAAAGGAACCGTATCTTTTTCATGCTGAATTGAATTTAATTTATATTCCTTTCCATTACAATCAGTGGCTGTCCACTCTTGATAATCATAGCCATCAATTTTTTTGAAATTTTCATAACCTGTAATAAAATAATATGTCGTACCGCTTTGCTTAAAAATAGTAGCTGTAAATGTCTTCGTTTCAGATTTTGTCGTGATTCCAAAAACCGTATTATAGCATTTGTTGGTTATAGTTAAAATGGCAGAATCTGCTACCGTTTTGCATTTAGTTATGTCTGCCATTCCATTGCTTTTAGGCATAACCTTTAAAGAAACCGTAGCTTCTACTTTTCCGTTTTCAGCTTTTGCTTTAATTCCTGCCGTACCAACTCCTACAGCTTTTACCACACCGCTGTCGACAGTCAGTATATTTTCGTCGGTACTAGACCATATTACATAGTCATCAGTATTTGACGGAGTGACAGTCGCAGTTAATGTCAATGAATCCCCAACAACTATCGCCTTATGCCCAATATTTAAAGAAATAGTTTCAATAGGATTGGTTATAGTATGAGCATCATTATGAGAATCCGCAGGATTTTGATACGATTTCCCTTTTAAAGTAGTAGAAATATGGTCTATACTATTATAAACTTGCGCACTAACTTCACACTCAACCTTAAATCTTTCATTAGACTTAATATCCTGTTCCACATGTTTCTCAAATGTTTTTAATAAATTATTATTCGAGTCATAAAAGTAGGAAATAATATCATATTCAAACAAAGACACTATACATTTGCTGGATATCTCAATAATATATTCATATCTTGCACCTGTACTCTGATTATTGTTGACATTAACGTTAGTATAAGTATGTCGCTCAAATGTTGCTTTCTCAAAGTATCTATTATCTACATCATAAACAATATTATCTTTTAAGTCGCTATTTAATAATTCACACGCTGATAGCGACATTATCACAATACAGATAACAATCAAACAAAAAAATATATATGATTTCTTCATAGTAATACCTCAATTCAAATAATTAACAATTATATTATAAAACCTAAAATTGAAAAAAGCAATAGTCAATGATTATTTAATGTATACAAACTATTAAAATTATAGAGTCGCTTATCTAAGCTTATTATTTAAAATAATCTAATACAAAACTATTATAGATACTATGCTTTATACTTCACAACAAACGATTTATCATTAATTTATTTTTTTAATTAAAATTTGCAAATCCATATTTTACTTTGGCACCAGGACGTGTGCTTGTCTGGCGGAGCGAAGCGACGCCACTTGTCTATGACAAGCACACGTCACGGTGCCAAATTTAAAAAATTAAATAAGTCATGAGACAAAAGTTTTGGATATTTTTTTATGCTAAAGCGACAATAATTTAGGGACGGTATGGATTTATCCGCCCCTAAAAATAAAACTATTGAGTATTACATCAACTTTTATAATTTTTCAAACTGATTGACCTATATACAGGAAAGACAATATTGCAAGTACGGATAAATTAACAGTTGATTTATAATTGAATAACAATTATAATATAATAAACAGTTGTTGTTTGAAAAAAAACAAAAAGGAGCATGAAAATGGGATTGTTCAGAGAACTTAAAGAAGAATTGCAGATGGGTAAAGAATATGTCACAAAAGTAGTAGAAGGAAAAAATTCCGAAATAGGAGAAAAGAAACTCCGTGTTGTAGAAGAAATGAAAAACAGAGGATACATACTCGAAAATGAGGTTTCGGAACCGATATACTACGAAGGTTTTCTCGGCAATATTTCAGGTACGAAATACAGTCTTACATTTCGTATAGCTCCTGAAGTAAAAGCTAAACAAGCAGAGGAAAAAGCCCAGGCAGAGAAAACTGCAAATGCCAAGAAAAAGAAAGAAGAAGACGAAGCTAAAAAACGTAACCGCTTGCAAGATAAATTGAGAAAAGACTTGGGAAAAGGATATTGCGTCACGATAACTGCCGAAAAATCCGAAATCAAAGATGTGCTCGAAAAGATATACTATGTCGCCGTAGCGATAAATTATCATAACATTTACGATAACTATAGAAAGTTTATACTTAAAGCACTAAAAAAATGCGGTACTATTTGTGTCTTTGGAAACTACGGAGAACAAGCTTGCGAAAACCTGTGCAAAAAATTTACCGAAGTCGGAATTAATGCTCAAGTCAAACCTTTCAAAGCAAAAGATTACGACGTCCAGATGAAAATCCAACGCAACAGACACGGCGTATGCATGCAATTCTTTCACATGGCAGCAGAGTTGGCCATACTGCATACGACTGACGATATTCTTGCAGAAAATGAAGCAAACGATGCGTTTTATAGTTTACTCAAAGGTGAATGATCTAAATAAGCCAGCCGATTATGATACACTCATAAGGATTGCCGATTATTTTGACGTATCGATAGATTATTTGTTGGAGCGAACTAACAATCCTGCAAGATTTTTATAATTTTATTAGCTATCGAAAAAAGCTTTCCGAGAGGAAAGCTTTTATTCTTTTTAACTTATTTACAAAACAATTAAATCGTATTTTACTCAATATTGTCATAGAATTGTTATATTCCGAAGGACATGTATTTGATGAACTTATCCGAAAAGCCTTCGCTTTCGTTCAAATCGAGATAAACGGCATTATTTGCTATTTGTTTGGCTTTGTCGCTCTTTTCGCAATAAATCATACAGCCTTCTAGCGTGCGGTTGCCTACGGCTTGGCAGACGTCTTTGAATGCGGCGTCGATAAGTCCGCTTGCAACAGCATTGTCAATATCTATATGAGCGGAAAATCCTCCTGCGATATAAACTTGCGAGACGTCTGACGGCTTGATTCCCCTGTACTGCAAAAGTTGATCTACCCCTGCCCTAATGGCAGATTTTGCAAGCTGATACTGTCTTACGTCCTCACGTTTGAATATTACTCCGTCAGCAATGATATAGTCGTCCTGCATGTAGCCGCTTTTGTCGATAACACCTGCTTTAACCAGTTGACCGACTATATCTATAAGCGCACTGCCGCAAATTCCTTGAGGCTTATCTCCCAGATATTTTATTTTGTCGGGATATTCGAAATGCGTGATTGCGCCTTCAACTGCGCTCATGCCGCACGATATATTAGCACCTTCCATGCAAGGTCCTGCCGCCGCTGCCGTAGCCGTATAAGACTTATCGTCAAACAGTACGATCTCGGCATTGGTGCCTATATCGATATAAAGCGAGTATTTGTCTTTTTGCGGTGCAGGAAGCGTAATCAAGCCTGCGACGATATCTCCGCCCACAAAAGAAGCTATGCAAGGAAGCGTATATGCCTTGCAAGAGTAATTAAGTCCCAATTCTTTAGCTTCGAGACATTTCGATTGAAGAAAAGACGGAGTGTAAGGAGCTTCTCCCATTTGCGTACAGTCTTCGCCCAAAAGAATATGCAACATTACCGTATTGCCTGCAAAGTCTATGCGTACGACATCGGCATCATGAGGTATAAGATAATCAAGCTGTGCTTTGAGCTCGTCAAGTAATATTTTCCTCAAAGCACCAACTCCCTTTTTGCCGCAATAATAAATTCTCATGATCACGTCAAGTCCGTAAACGCTCTGCGGATTGGCAAAACACGTTTGTCTTAATACTTTATTTTTTTCGCCGACGACTGCCGCCGCAACGGTGGTCGTACCTATATCTACGGCAATACGCACTTTTCCTTTGACTTCGCCCTCTCCGAAAGTATATGTTTTATGTCGCACGTTTGGCAATTCTATACTCACATTTCCCGTCACGATGTACTTGCATGCAAGCACTTCTTTACCGTCTGCCAAAACCTTGCATTTACGGCATATTCCCCTGCCTCCGCAAGGCATGGAAAAATTGTAACCGTTGTCTCTCAAAACATCGGATAGAGTGTTTCCCCTTTGCGCATTTATTTTTTCGCCGTTTATTTCAATGATACAAGTCGTTGACATCTTCACCTCGTCAGGAATTTACGTCGTCATAATCGTCCTGCAAACCGTCGGACTCGTCAAAGTCATCGTGTGGGCCGTCTTGCAATTCGTCCGCAACGATTTCCTCGTCTTCGATTTGTTCAAACACAACGCCGTCGGCAGCATTAACAATTTTTGTATTGTCTCTGCTCTCCTCTGAATCGGTGTGCGAAGCAGACATATTCTGTGCAGTATCGTTGTCTGCTATATCGACAGTCGTTTCGTTTGCCGCCGCATCTTCCTGTACGGCTTTTACAAAATCGTCAAAATATTTTGTGCTCACGTTTACTTTTGACTTTGAAGTGTCGTTTACTCCCGTGCGGATATTGTATATCTGGGATATCATATAAAATACAAATCCCAAAAGCATACATGCCATAGGCACAAGCGGCAAGAATCTCGACGGTATGTATTCGAACCTCATATCGGACAACCTCACTCTCGTTCCTATTCCTATATATTCCGCAAAAGTTCCGTCTGCATAGGGCAAAATACCTCTGGCTCGCAAAGCATATTCTGCGATACGCTCGTCTACGCTTGCGAATATATCGGTCATATAACCGTGTCCTGCCGTTGCCGCCGTACCGCCTGCATAGCCCATTATAAGCGGAACGAGAAATCCCGCAACTATAATAAGATACTTGTAGCCCTCGCGGCGCATCTTATCCCAATTTTTGATATTGCCGATAATATCTCTTACTATGACCGCAAAGCATATCGAAGCGACAAGCACAAGTGCCGCTATGACAACGTATTCCCTTACAAAGCATATCGTAAACAGACATATTGACAATACCGCAAAATCTATTACGGACAAAAGTCCCGAAACTCTGCCGAATTTTTTGAAAAACGCATTACCCACGTATGCGCCGCCTGCGCAGAATCCTATGAGAAGATAGACTTCCATATCCTCAAAGCGGAGTTTGTCCGCATAAAAATCGATATTGACAAACAAAAACGTTATTCCGAAAGTCATCAATCCCAAAAGTACAAACGTGAGCGCACCGCTGGTGTCGTTTGTTCTCTCGACAGGTCTGACTTCATACTTTTTGGACACGGCGACTTCTCTTTTTGCATAAACGATTGCACCGAGTATCAACAAAACTCCCGAAAGCACGATTGCCGCCTTATAGCTTATCTGCCTGGGAATGACAATGAGAGCAACCATCGATATTACTATACCGCTGCATATAGGCGCAAGCAAACTCGCCCCCTCCTCCTTAACTCTCGCAAACAGCCTTGTAAACAGACCGTAATGCGTAAGCGCACTCGCACAGAGTATCAATGCATAGACAAGGGGCAAAGCGTCTGTAACGTCTTCTATCTTGACATAAGGCAAAAGCGCATTGACAAAGCCTACGGAAAGAAATGCCACGACTATGAGCGCAATTCCCCACAACGCAAGCGCAAAATCCGTGTGATCCTTAACGGGTATTTCTTCTTCGGGCTTAACATTGCGCTGTCTTCTGATTCTCAAAAGAAAACATATCAATCCGCCCAATGCGAAAAACAAAGCGTAAAGCCATACGAAATTATTGTTGAATTCGCCGAATTCCCTGCTGACGTCAGCGTTTATATAATTTTCTAAAAGAATGAACTGCACGGACATTGCCAATACGCATACCGCTACCGCAAACTGATTGCGAAGTTGTCTCAACATCTGTTTTTTCATACTCCGCCTCCCACGTCGGCAAGCGCTTTAGCGACGAAATAGGAAAGAGTGTCTTCTCCCGTGCCTGTTCTGTCGTCGTTTATATCGTAAAGCGTCATTCCGCCAAGTCCTTTATAAATTGCATAACATGTCTTATCGTACAGAAGCTGCGGACCGTTGAAACGCACATCCGAAATAATTTCTCCGTCCCGCAAGCATTCGTAAACGTTGTCAGAAAAATAATAATCGCCTACGGTCTCATCAAAGCCGTAAGTCTCTTGCATTCCTTCCGATTGAAATCCGTAAAGCGGTGCGCCGAGATTTATTTTGCCAAGATCGAAATCATATTTGACGCACATCTCTACAGCCTGTACGCATGACGCATAAAAAGCCGCTCCGTCGCCGTTTTGATCGACCTTGCCGAATGCTTTGAGATTGAGTCCGTCAACCGTATCTGCCACGTCGGAAAGATATTTTAACTGTCCTTGAGTTGCCGTCAAGAAAACCTTTTTGTCGCTGTCGGCAAATCTTTGCGCCAAAGAAGTGATTATCCTGCAATATTCCTTGCAGGCGCTTTTCGAATCGTAATCCGTACAATCTATATCCACGCCCGCAAAACCGTACTTTTCAACATATGAATTTATTTCGTCTGAAAGTTTGTCAAGCACATTACCGCTCAATGCCGCCGAAGACGACAAATCGTATGTCGGCTTGATTTTCAAAACAAACTTAACGTTTTCTCCCGTTACGCTCTTGAAAAGATTGAGCGTTTCTTCAAAAAGCTTTGTATCGTCTTCTACGCTGTCGGCATATACTTTAAGCCGTCCGTCCCGATCAAAGCCTATCGCTCCGTCAATTGTCACTCTGTCGTAAAAAGCGTATTTTTGGCTGTCGAAAATTCGGTCAATATCTTCAATGCCTGGCTGGGGATTTTCTTTCTTAAGTAAAGCCGTCTTTATCATGTATTCTCTGAAATCCGCATTTGCAGCGAGAGAAAAACCTTGCGTGTTTTCAGATTGAGTATTGTAAATGGAAATATTGTTTATACGGGGTGAAGCTTCGCTCTCGTTTATTGTTATGCGCACGTACTTTGCCTTTGTCCTTTCGAGTGCGCAAAGCCTGCTCCTTTGCATTCTGTCCTGCGTATATACGCTTGTAAAGTGCGTACCGTCATTGCTTATCTCAATAGCAAAAGCACTGACGCTCATGCCCGTTTCACTTAAAACAACAGTATTAAATTCAATTCCGTCGGCAAAATAAAACTGTACATAGCTTCCTCTGCGTTCGCCCTGCCAATATGTATTAACGCTTTTATCGACCGCAAATTTGGCAAGAGCGCCGTTTGTGGACGACGTTATTTCGGTAACTTTTTGCGTAAGATCTTCTCCGAGATATGAGTCAGGATCGTCGGCGTTTATTTCAAGCACCGCAGCCGACGCAATCAACGTAGCCATAAGCGCTATGACCGCTATTGCGGTAACTATCAATACGGCTTTTTTGGCTTTCACTCGCACTCTCCTTTGCCCGCATTCAGATATCCCACACAGGCAGCGTAAATATACAATATAATTATAATATTTATGCGATAACGTGTCAACACCAATATTCTCATTCTCCGCTATGAGTTTGCCGTTATGCGATATCTAATTGCAAGGGGTTTGACATTTATTCTATCCGTGCCAAATGTGAACGAAAAGAAATATACCGTCTTTCGTCATTACCTTATTCAAACTCAAATTAGTCGTCGTCTCGGCTTACAACGACAAAAGAGGACCGCATTGCGATCCTCTTTATAAATAAGCTTTAACCTATAAAGTTGTATGGTAATAAGACGTTTTTCCGTCTATGTTGCACCGGATTTTCAGTTGTTTTATTTTCTCTTGTCGAGTTCCTCATAATCTCTTATCTTGACGATATCGATATATGCGGGACGAATGATCTTGTCCGCATTGATAAGTTCCTCGAGACGGTGAGCCGACCAACCTACTATTCTCGCAATGGCAAACATAGGCGTATAAAGTTCGGTAGGAATGCCCAACATGCTGTAAACGAATCCGCTGTAGAAATCCACGTTGGCGCTTACGCCCTTGTAGATAGCTCGTTCGTTGGCAATAGCCTTTGCGGCAAGTCTCTCTACTCTCTCATAGAAAGCATACTGTTTGCTTCTGCCCTTGGACTTGGAAAGTTCGTGTATAAACTTTTTGAATACCTGCGCTCTGGGATCGGAAAGAGAATATACCGCATGTCCCATACCGTAGATAAGTCCTTTGCCGTCAAAAGCTTCTTTGCGCAGTATCTTGATGAGATAATCGTATATTTCGTCTTCGTCCTCGAGATTGCGGACGTTTTCCCGAATATTCTTCATCATCTGCACGACCTTGATGTTGGCACCGCCGTGCTTGGGTCCCTTGAGCGAAGCCAGCGCCGCCGAAACAGCCGAATACGTATCCGTACCTGACGAGGTAACAACTCTTGTGGTAAACGTCGAATTGTTGCCGCCGCCGTGCTCCATATGAAGTATGAGCGCAAGGTCCAAAACTTTCGCTTCGAGTTCGCTGAACTTGGTATCGGGGCGCAACATTCTTAAGAAGTTTTGCGCTGTCGAAAGCGTGGGATCGGGACGGTGGATATATAGGCTGTCGTCGCAGATGTAGTGATTGTACGCCTGATATCCGTACACCGCAAGCATAGGAAATACGCTGATAAGCATAAGGCTTTGCTTGATTACGTTGCGCACGCTTATATCGTCAAACTTCTTATCGTAAGAAGCAAGCGTCAATACGCTTCTAGACAAACTCATCATCATATCTTTGCTGGGAGCCTTAAGAATTACGTCCTTGGTAAAATTGCGGGGAAGTTTTCTCATATCGGTAAGCATTGCGCAAAATTCTTCGAGTTGGGACTTGTCGGGAAGATTGCCGAAAAGCAAAAGATAAGTTATCTCCTCAAATCCGAATCTGTCGTCCTTAATAAGTCCGTCAACCAACGAATTTATGCTGTAACCTCTGTAATACAATTCACCGTCGCAAGCAACCTGTTTGCCGTCAACGTCTTTGAAAGATACGATTTTGGATATATCCGTAATTCCTGCAACTACGCCCTTACCCGACTTATCACGAAGTCCTCTTTTGACGTTGAACTCCGTATAAAGCGAACTGTCTACGGGGTAACTAGTAAGACAGCTTTGAGCATAGTTATCCAATACTGTTTTCTTATCAAACATATATCCTCCTTTTTCCCTAATTTCAGGGTAATAAAAAATATTCGTATTAAAGCGTAAAAACTTTTAATGACCTGATTCAGAAGCGCACAACACGCAATTACTGGTTAATTTTACTATATTTTTGTTAATTTGTCAAGTCAGGCGGATTTTTACTGTCTGATACACAAAAGTCAAAAATACTCATATTTACTCGCAAAATAAACGTTTTTGACAATATTAAGTATATCAACAATCGTAAAATTAAAAGATTTTTGTCAAATATCCGCAAACGGCAAAGTGCATTTTTTACAAAAACTTTATGCACAATATCGTAAAACAGGAGTATTGACTCAATTAAAAAACTGCATTATAATAAGCTTATGACCGTAAAAGAAATCTGTAAAAAAATCCAGCTTGACGAAAAGCTGTGCGAAAAAGCCCTCGCATGGGCAAGCGAAAACGAAAGTTTTTGCCGCAAATTTATGCCGCTTTTGCTAAAAGGCAAGAGTAATTTTGCACTCAACCTAAACGGCATTCAAAAATTAGCTCTGACATTGAGTTGTCTGCCAAGCGTATATCAAGCATACGCAAAAAAAGGCATTAACGAAAAAATCTTTACAGACACTTTCAGCGATATAAAAATATGGTGCGACAACGCCTTCGAACAATACGGCGAAGAAGGTCTCGTCAATATTCACTGGATAGCGAAACATCTCTCGATGAAGATTTTCCGCATTGGAAGACTCCAATACGAATTTTCACGATTTTTGATTCTCCCTCACGCAAAGTTGAAAGACGTCTTAAAGTGCCCCTACAAACTCGGAGAAAAATGCATTACCCTGCATATCCCTCAAGGCGAAAAACTCGACACAGACAAGTGCCTTTCCTCATTGCAAGAGGCAAACGCCTTTTTTGAAAAACATTATCCCGACTACAAATACCGTTGCTATACGGTAATAACCTGGCTTGTAAATCCCGATCTTCAAACCGTGCTGGGTGACGACAGCAATATCGTAAAATTCGGAAAGCTTTTCAATATTCTCGGCTACGTCCCCGACAGCGACATGAACGAACGACGTATTTTCGGCTATAAAAAGGACAGAGAAAATTATTCACCCCAAAATGCTTTGCAAGCCTATACTCTCTCACGCATACAAAAGAAACTGCCTCTCTATTCCTACAACGGCTACCGTACAAAATAAAATGTGTTTATTATAGAAAACACGGCAAATCCCGTATTGCATAATGTCTACGCCAACATAAAAAATACCGACTTACTTGTCGGTATTTTTTGTTGAGAATTATTTGATTAACCTTTATATCCCCATAATGAAATTATGAAGACAAAGTTTAGCGAAAGACTCAAAGAATTAAGAGCGATCAACAATATGACCCAACAGGATCTTGCAAACGCCGTCAACGTCTGCAAGTCTGCTGTTTCTGCCTGGGAAATCGGAAGAAACCAACCCAACTACGGTATACTTATGGATATCGCTCAATACTTTGACGTAAGCGTGGATTATCTGATAGGATATTGCGATTAAAAAATTTTCGACAAAAGTACAATATAATAAATACTGACAATTACTTGTCGGTATTTTTTTATCGGCATGCTTAAATTAGTGAAGGTGTTATGCCGATAATTTTATAATACAGAACAAATTGTTCTTTGTCAACAATTTCTGAACAAAATGTTCAATAATTAAAATATGAAAAGCGAAAAGTTAAACAAATTCAGCGAAAGACTCAAAGAATTACGTAACGAAAGAAATATGACAAGACAGGCGCTTGCCGACGAATTGCATATATCGGTAAGGCTTGTCGGCTATTGGGAAAACGGACAAAGGGAATGTTCGCTCGATATGCTGATTAAAATTTCAAATATTTTTGATGTCTCTGTCGACTTTTTGATTGGCAATAAAGATTTTTAATAAAAAGTAGAAATTTCCGTTTTTGCATTATACAACTTAAATATTCAAAGTTTTTTTCATTCTATCTGCTTTATACTCTATATAGTTGTTCTTTACATAAAAATATCTTGACTCAAACCACTCTTTTCCGAGATTTACAAATACGGTATTTACTCCATGACAAACTAAATAATTTTCAGCGAGTTGAAGTAATGCAGTGCCTATACCTTGTCTTTTAAGATTATATTTGACAAACAACCTATGCAATACTGCTTGTGTTTTATTTCGAGCTATATTAAAGCCTATACTTCCGACAACCCTATCATTATCATCAACCGCAATCCAGAATTTATCGCCCTTGGCAAAATAATTTGCCGTGATATCAAGCAAATCTTCATTGAGACCGGGGACTCGTCCCATAGCATTTTTCGCTTCCATTATCATAAATATTAAATCGTCGCGATATTTGTCTTCAAACTCAATTATTTTCATATTTTTACCTATTATAAAACCACTCTCACGCAAACACGGAGAGTGGCTTTATTTGTCTTATTACTCACTCTGTGCGACCGCAGAGAGTGGTGTGATTTTGCGAATTTTAAGAGAGTTCACGAGGGAGCGTACTAGGCGTACGTGACCGAGTGCAACTGCTCGCAAAAATTCGCAAAGGCTCGCACTTGTTGTAACCGACTTCGCTCTATCAAAATTGCCAAGCCCTTGGAGATTAGTGCAGAGGTGCGATTTTGAAGAGAGTTCGTGAGCGAAGCGTACTAGACGTACGTGACCGAGCGTAACTGCTCGCACAAAATCGCAGATATGTGCTGATATACAAGGGCGGACTTATGTAGAGAGTTTGCCGTCAACCGTCACCATCAACTGCCTATCGTCAATAGCCATATCTATAGTCTTGTCGATCCAATCCGTAATGGTCTTGGTCTTTTTACCGTAAGCAAAGAGTGCTATTACCTCTTTGATTACGCCGTCACGGTCGAGACCTATATTGCTTTCGAGCGCACACTTGACTGCTGCAAGAATTTCTTCGGGATAAATTGTAGCAATGTCACGCTTAACTTTAGCGTCGGAAGGACGGAAAGTATCTACGGGTTTATCTACGTAAAAGACTTTGCCGGCGACTTCTTTCTTGAACGTATCGAATTCTGCAACGTAACCTTGCAATGTCGATATTGCCTTCTTTGCGCTCTTGGGCAGATTGAACATAAACGTCAATTTGTCCATGAGATAGTGGAACTCGATAGGCGATTCTTTCTCGATGATAGCCCTTATCTTTTCCTTGATCTTTTCTTCGTTGACTATATCGAGTACGAAGTCTGTACCTACTCTCATCATAGGCTTGATGGGATAAGCCTTGTAAGGCACACGGTACTTGGCAATCGTATCTCTGATAGCCTTTTTGCTGAGCACTTTCTTTTGAGTAAGGGTAGCGATATAGTCCTTGATTTTCTGGATTTCACGTCTGGGGTTGTTGAAGTAATTGACAGTCCACAACTGATATGTATTCCAGCCGAGTTTTCTCAAAATCTTGGTCTGCATCATGATTCTGTCTCTTACGCCCTTGAGCTTGCAGGAATTTTCGCTGTCGGCAAGGATAGCGAGAATATACTTATGCTTATTCTTGGGATCGACTACGGCAACGTCAATCTTGAAGTCGCTTACGCCGACGTTGTAATCGCAAAGAATACCTCTGTCCTTAAGCTCTTTGCCGAGAAGTTCGCTTATGCCTGCACTGCGCCTTACGATATCCATATTGCTTATAGCAAGCATGTCTTTGCCTCTCTCTGCATATTCGAGGAAGGCTTTGAGACCCTCGACGCCCTTACTGTTGGTACGATTGAGGTCAATCATATTGCCCGTGATACCGCTGAATACGATCATCTCGTTACGGGCTCTAGTTACGGCAACGTTAAGACGTTTGTAACCGCCGTTCTGGTTGATAGGACCGAAGTTCAAAGAGAGTTTTCCGTTTCTGTCGGGACCGTAGCCTACGCTGAACAAGATAAGGTCTCTTTCGTCACCCTGAACGTTTTCGAGGTTCTTGACGAAAATAGGTTCTTCTCTGTCGTATGCGTATGCATCGAGTTTATGTTCGTGCAGGCGCTTGGAAAGTTCGTTTTCGATATAGACCTGTTGAGCCATGTTGAACGTAACGATACCGATACTGTATTTGCGCTCGTTGGGGTCTTTGAGACGTCTGATAACTTCTTCGACGAGTTCGTCGCCCTCTTTCTTGTTGTGTTTTGCTCCGCCTCTCTCGTAAATACCGTCAACGTATCTGAACGATACCTTGCTGTTGAGCTCGTTGGGCGAAGGGAATGTGAGCAACGTATTTCCGTAGTACATCGCATTGGAGAAAGCGATAAGACTTTCGTGCAACGAACGGTAGTGCCACAAGAGGTGATTCTGGGGCATACCGAGTGCAAGACAGTCGTCGAGTATGCTGTCGAGGTCTTCGACTTCGTAATGTTCGTCGTCCTTGTAGTCGACGTTGAAGAATGTCGTAGGAGGCAACTGTTGAGGGTCGCCGACGACGATAACGTTTTTACCTCTCGCGATACATCCGACAGCCTTACAGGTAGGAAGCTGGGACGCTTCGTCGAATATAACGAGGTCGAATTTATTCTCCGAGTCTATATCCAAAAACTGCGTTACGGAAGTAGGACTCATGAGCATACAAGGACAGCATGCCGCAAGTATGTTGGGTATTTTTGCAAAGAGGTTTCGGAGCGTAGTGCCCTTCATACTCGACTTCTCCGCACGTATCAGCACCACTCTTTCGAGGTTATGCTCGCCCTCCTCGTCGGGACGGGGAATACGTGCAACGAGTTTGTTATAGAGTTCGCCCTTTGTCCATCTCTCGTAATCCTCGGTGAGTTCTTTGAACTTATTGCCGAGTTCCTCGAGAGTAAGACCGGAGAATTGACATAGTACGTCGTCAAGTAACAACTCGCTTCTGACAAAATTGAAGTATACGCACTTCTTGAAACAGCTCAATACTTCCATAGCGGAGATTTCGCCGTCATTGAGAGGTTCGAGAATAAAGTCGAGACCGCTCGCTTTACACTTTTCGACGATTTCCTGATACTTGCACCAGTTGGGTATAAAGTCGAAGTTCTTTTGAATATTGGTAAGATATTCGATCTTGGAGTTGATGTCGTTGCCGCCGCTGTAACCTCTCGTACTGAATATCTTGCAGAAAGCTCCCTCTGCCTTTGCGCAACTTTCGTAAGCGTATTGATAATAGAGAGTAAACGCATTGGGACCGAACTTGACGAGTCTGAAACAGCTGTCTTCGAAGACCTCGTTGTTGAGTTCGGCATAGAGTTTTTGAGCATTTTCGTAGAGTTGGTCTATATCCGTCGTACACAGCTTGATTTTTGCCGAATCGTCAGGAGAAATCTGCAATATATTGGCAAGTTCCTCTTCTCTCTTTTTGAGTGTCGAACGGATTTGTTCGCACTTGGAGAGATACTCGACATAAGCCCATCTGTCTCTCTTGTCGATACCCGTAGGTATGACTCTCTTTATCTTGCCGCTTATCGAACCGCTCTTGAGGGTGGCGATGAGTTCTTCAGATGTTATGCCCTCGGGATAAGTGCCGTATTTTGCGGTATATTCGTTGAGCATGGTGTCCACTCTGGACTCCGCCTCGAGATATGACTGAACGATACCTCTGGGCTGCTTGGACAAACTCTTGAAATAGTTTTGTATATAGTCGAGTTGCAAAGCCTTGCAAATTCTGTACAGCGCTTTGAGTTTTGCGGTCGTCAAAGCAACGGTACGCATATTGAACAAAGGCATGAGCGTACGTGCATACTGACGGAGATGTTTGAGTTCCATAAGATAGATCTCGAGTATGGAATTACCTTCTTCGCTCCACTTTTCGCTGTAATTGAATCCGCCTATGTGTCTGAAAGGCGATTTCTCGATATCACCGCACTCTTTTGCACGCATGGTGAGTTCGGTGAGAATATCTATGTATTTATTGAATGTCGAACCGACAAGTTTTTCATAGAAAATACTGTCGATACGCAAACAGTCGGGAGAATCCTGATTTTCAAAATATCCCATTATACCCTGATAGAGGGAAATACCGAGATATCTCTTGCGGTGCATAGCCTCGAGTTCTCTCTCGAGTTTTTCTATACAGTCATTGATGTCCTGAAGCTTGTCGTCTTCGTTTTGTTCGGGCAGTTTGCTTTCTGCCAAAGACAACGTGTTGACTATCTGACTCAATACCGTATTTTTATTGGTCTTGTTGGAATGGAGTTCGAGACAGAAATCGCCGAGACCGATACTTTGCAATCTGTGATGAACGACACTCAACGCCGCCATCTTTTCTGCAACGAACAATACACGTTTTCCTCTGACGATATTGTTGGCGATAATATTGGTAATCGTCTGCGATTTACCCGTGCCCGGAGGTCCGTGCAAAACGAAACTCTTGCTCAAGCTGTCTTTAATTGCCGAATACTGCGACGAATCGGCGGAGATAGGCAGATACATTCTGTCTTCCGACGTGTATGCTTCGTCACTCGAACTGTCTGACAGATCGAATGCGTCTTCGGGCAACTCGAGCTTGTTGTTGATAAGAGAGTTGACGATAGGATGCTGTCTGAATTTATCGGACTTATATTTTACGTCGTACCACAACTGGTAATTGCCGAAAGACAGCGTAGCCAAAAATACGTTGGGAAGAATCTCCCAGCCCTTGAAACCGACAGTCTCTTTTTTGATTCTCGCAATTACCGAGAGAATATTCTGCTGACTGTCGAGCTGTACGGAGGAAAGACCTCTTATGTCAAGATTGAATTCCTGATACAAAAACTCCAAAAGCGTACTGTTGAGTCTCACGTCTTCAACGTTCACGTCGAGATTGAATACGGGAGAAGCAACGCCTTTTTTACTGAGGCTTACGGGATAGAGAAGCAAAGGCGCATACTTTTCCTCTGCGGTATCGTTTTCCTTCCATTTGAGGAAACCTACCGACAAATAAAGCGTGCTTGTACCCGTTTCTTCCTGTATGGACTGTTCTTTTCTGAACAAGCGGAGCATTATGCCCTCATGAGATTTCTGATCGTAAACCGTGAGCAAATGCTTGTTTTTATATTCGTATGCGACATAATCGACAAACGGTTTGAGGAACGATCCTCTTTCAAATCCGTCCGTGATCTTTTCAAGACTGGTAGCGCCGTCCTTGGGCTTGGGGTCAATGACGAAAGACTTGTTTTCACCCATTGCCGCAACAAAATCTTCGAGAGTAGGCACAAGAAGTTTTACAGCCGAACGGGATACCTTGAAGTTGAGCAAAGCGTTGCGCATATCCATATCGAGGAGCCTTCTCTCCCATTGCGCAACACGGCTTATTTCTTTTTCGCCGCCGACTTCGCCGCCGTATTCCTTGAACTGTTTGGGCGCAAGCGACGTGATGTAATCCTTGCTTTGTACAAGATCGTATCCGTCTTTGCCGAGGACTCTCTCCGGCAAAGGATAGATGTGCATTATTCTCGCTCTCTTGATATCGACGATAAAGTCTACCGAAGGGTCTTTGCGCAGTGCGTTCAAAGCGTTTTTCTCCGCCTTTTCAAACGAAACTCCGCTGACCGTATCCGACATGGATACAAGCGTAAAATCGTTGACGCCTTTTTCGGATTTCTGAAGTATGAGATCCACGTCGTCGCTTACGAGAAGGGGCAGACATTCGTTTGTAGTGAATACGCCCACATACCATTCGTCGCCTATATGCGCAATAACGCAGTTCTGACCGTTTGCCTCTATGAGCGATGCGTACAGCAAAGCAAGTTCTGTCGCCGTGGCTATCTTTCCCTCGAGCAGATCCTTGTGCGTCTGTATCATCTCGCTCTTGCTTTCGTGAGACTTGAAATATTCAAAACGCTGATCGTTGAGTACACCGAATGCTGCCGCAAAATAATTGCGGACATAGTTTTTATTCGTATTTGCGGTATATCCGCTCTGTGAAGGCAAATTCCACTTTTTGAGTTTGTCTTCAATGAGCGACATTAGCTGATTGACCTGCGGAGTACGCTTTACAAAAGTAGCAAGACTTTCGGGGCTGCCTTCGTAATTACATTCGTTGAATGCGGAAATCTGCACCTCGCTGCTCTGTTTTGCCACAAGGTCTTCGCCGAAATATACTTCAACCGTAATTATGCCCTGCAACGTCTTGTCCACCGCAACCATAAACAGCGGCGACAGCTTTGACTGACAATCGAATTTTGCATTCGTACGGCGGGGAAGTATTGCCTGTTCTATCTCATAAGGCAACATAAAATCGGGTTGAGACGTAACTCTGACCCTGATATTTTCCTTGTCGTCGTTGCTCCTGTTTTTGACATAAAGTCTCTTGATAGGACTGATGCCGTTTTGAACCTGATAATAGTTGACGACAGCTGCGCATTCCAAAGTAATTTCGACAGGCACCTTTTCGACAGCGAGTTTTTCCGCTGCACTTTTTTCGGCAGGCTTTTCTGTCTTTACTTCCTCTTGCACTTCACTTTCCTGATCTACGAATTCTTCTGCCATTTCTCTCCTTTCCTTATTCAGACTGTTTATTAAATCGCCCGCTTACCCCTCGGGCTTTACGATATAGTTGAGACCCATGTTTAACCTTTTTTTGAAGGACGATACCGTCCGTGGAAAAACTTCTCTTACTCCATCTGCTTTTTTATTATACAATATATTTTTTATATTTGCAATATACAATTTTTTTGTTAAAGCACATCAAAGGCAACACAAGCCTGACTGAAATACTATAACTCTCATATTTTTAAGAAATTTACACAAAATGTTGCTATGGAAAAAATTGTTTGTTCGAGCGGAAAATTTTTTGCAAAATTAATTTTTACCGTTTTTGCGATAACTTTTGTTTTATGTCTTTTTGTCAACGCTTACGGCTTTGATTTGAATGGCGAACAAGGAATTGCGACAACGTCTAAAGCGTCGTCCGACAATAATCCCTACGAGGAAATAAAAACAATTACCGCCAAACTTTCTCCATGCGGCGAAGCCTGCGAAGTTACCGTTTCGGGAAGACCGTTCGATACGGACTCTCCTTACTTTACCAATATCATGCTCACAGCACATACTTCTCCTCAAATCGTATTTTCTCCGCCCGTCGATACAGGTTATACCGTAGATATAGTGCCTCTCGATTTTCTTGGAAAAGGATACGACCAGATATTTTATGCGGCAGCTTCGGGAGGAAGCGGCGGATTCGGATATTATTATATTTTCGATTTGAGCACGGGAAAAGTAAAGACTCTCTTCGACTTTGAAGACTTTGCCAATATCTTCACCGCCGAATACTCGGATAACTTTACTGCAAAAATTTTCAAAGCGGGACAGCCCTTTATAAGTTTCGACTTGTCCAACCGAGACGACTTAAAATATTTGTGGAACTCAAACGGCGAATTTATCGGCGACGCTCAACCCGATGTATCCCCTTTGAATTTTGTCGAACCGGCATATCTTTATTCTGCCGAAAGATACCGTCTCAACGTATGGCAAAAAGTTACTCTGTCATCGCAAGCGGACGTTGCGGGATATTTGATCACGTCGATGGACTTTTGCGAAAAAGATAATTTTATTTCTATACTGTCTACGCATCATCCCGCTTATCCGCTGAATTGTCCCGACCCGATTCCTACACCTTATAGCGAAAATAAAAAATGTCACATGCAATGTCGGATGTAATTGTTTTTAACGCATTAGCTACGTAATTTTGATAGTTTGTCATTATTCTTCTGCGATATCAAATTTTGAGATATCTCAATAAAAATAAAATTCACTCAAATAACTAAAAAACACGGGCTAGCCCGTGTTTTATCAATTATTAAACATCATGGTAAGGTTTGTTTTCTATCCCCTTTTCGTTCAGTCTTTTTACTTTTGCGTCAAGAGTCTTCTTAAAGAACTTTCTAAAAAAGGTACTGTTTCCGTATTTGCTAACGATTTTGGGACTTATTGCATAGTAACATTTGATAAACAACCTTCCTAGACGACTTTTTTGCAATACTTCGTCTCTATAACGTCTTAATGTCCATACCTCGGGGCAATCGTAACTTCCATAGATACACGTTGCAACATAGCATCCGCCTGTACGCTTGGGATAATCCTTGACAAAACATTTGCCATTGTACTCAACAAAGTTAAAATTAAGTATCTTTCCTTTGAATGGATACGCCAACGTATAATACACATACGAATCGCTTTCGGGAGATGAAGATTGGTACGAATTAATTTTACTGTCACGATAAATAAACCCCATATCTCGAAATTGTTGCCTATATTCAAATTCTGCTGCCTGCTGTCCTATCTCAATAATTCTACCTGATATGATATCTTTGTCTGCATCGGCATCATAGAAAAAATCTCCTATAAATTCAGCAAGTTTTTTATCGCTAACGGAATATGCCGTATAGTCTACTACATACTCTCTGTCATAGCTCACGTCTCCACTTGACTTAAATCCTCTTACCCTTGCATTAAACTGATGCGTCTTTATATAAAATTTCTTTTGGTCAGCCGTTATGTCTTTTTCTTGAACAGTATTTAACCAATCTATAAAATACTGTAAAGTCTTTACCATACCGGGTTGTGTCGCCTGATAACGTTTTACATAATTTGCAAAATGCTCTCGTATTAATTCGAGTCCTTGCTGTTTGAAATTTGTCTCTGCCATAATATCCTCCTTAATGCCTTATAGCACCATGGTGCTAACTTGTGAATATTATACTCCCTTGGGGATAAAATGTCAACAATACAACATACAAATAAAAGAGGTATATAATGCAAATATTAGTTGCGCAAAGAATAAAAGAACTTATGACTGAACAGAACATAAATCAAGTTCAGTTGGCTCAAAAAATAGGATTGAAACAAAATACAATCAGTGCATGGCTACTGGGCAAAAAAGAACCGTGTATAAGTAGTCTTTGGGTACTTGCCGATTATTTCGATGTGGACATAGATTATCTGGTAGGAAGAAAAAGCTATTGAAAAACCAAAATCACACTCGCAATACTTTTTGAATAATTAAAAATCCGTGTACTGAATACACGGATTTTTACACATAAAACCGAATTGCGTAATAAAACAATTTTACGGATTAAAGCATCTTTGCTCTAAGCTCGTCTCCTGACAAGGGAGAAAGATATGCAGGTGCCACGTCAAGCACGGTGATACAACCTTTCCTGCCTTCCTTGCTCATTTTGTAAACCGCTCTTGCGTAAGCTACGAGTACGGATGATGTAAATGCAGGGTTGGAATCGAGTTTGAGCGAATATTCGATTACGTTGCTGTATTCGTCGTTTGCTCCCGTCTTGCCGCTTCTTATCACAAATCCGCCGTGAGGAATGCCGTTGTGCTTTTCCTTGAGCTCTTCAAGAGAAATAAAGTTGACTGTGGTATCGTAATCCGCAAAATAGTTGGGCATCTCCTTGATTTGTTTTTCTATAGATGCCTTGTCGGCGCCTTCCTCGACTACCACATAACATTCTCTCGTATGTTTTTCTCTGGTGGTAAGCTGGGGATTTTTACCGCTTCTTACCGCCTCGAGCGCACTCTCTACGGGTACGGTATATTGTCTTGCGTCAACGACTCCCTTGATTCTTCTTATAGCGTCGGAGTGTCCCTGACTTACGCCCTTGCCCCAGAATGTATAAGTTGCGCCGCCTGGCAAAACGCTCTCTGCGTAAACTCTGTTGAGGGAAAACATACCGGGATCCCATCCGCAACTGATGAGTGCGAGTTTACCGTTTTCTTTTGCGGCTTTGTCAACGTTTGCAAAATGCACGGGGATATTGGCGTGCGTGTCAAAGCTGTCTATAACGTTGAAATACTTTGCGACTTCTGGAGTCTGTACGGGCAAATCGGTAGCCGAACCTCCGCACAATATAAGTACGTCTATCTCGTCTTTGTATTTTGCGATATCTTCGGCTTTGCAGACTTTAACGCCTGCAGTGAGAGGTTTGATGCTCTCGGGATTTCTTCTTGTAAAAATCGTCGTCAATACGGTATCTGCATTGTGAGCGACTGCGCTTTCCACGCCCTTGCCGAGATTACCGTAACCCAAAATACCTATTCTGATCATATTCGTTACCTTTCCTTTTATAAATTTTCTACATTATATACCAAACGATGTTGATTTGTCCAAAATTTTACAAAATTTTTTGAGATACAATTTTAATTTTATTCACGTTGTGCTTTATGCTATCACTGAATTTGCGTATATTTTCCCCGTCTCCTCCCTGAATGGCGAATATTGACAAAAAACAGCTATATGATATAATGGTAATATTAATACATTCAAAGGAGATTGCTTATGTATTGTCAAAATTGCGGTCAGCCCATCGAAGAAGGCTCTGACGTATGCAAAAACTGTAATACTCCCGTACAGATGCCTGCAAAGAAACTCAAAACGGGTGAATTACCTGCTCATAAACTTGCGTGGATAGCCTTCTTTATATGGATAGGCTCCGATGTTTTGTTAAGTTTGGCATCTTTTATCGCCATCGCTTCACAAACAAGCGAAAACTACACTATATTCAGCATAATCTTTATGATTGCCGCAAGTATTCCCATGCTTACCTTGAGCATAATTTCGGTAATCAACAGCAAAAAACAAACTTATGAAAAAACAGCCAAAGCTTTGTTTATCGTTATGCTCGTGCTTGCAAGCGCTTACGTATTCACTACGTTTATGTCGTTGCTTGCACTCGGACTTTGATTAACTGAAAGCAAAACAAAAAAGGCGGCACTGCCGCCTTTTTTCATGGTTTTACGTATTGCTTTAAGGTTTGTCAATTGTCGTCGTCTGCAAATTCTTCCTCGTCGTATTCGAATTCGTAATCAACGCTTTCCTTGACCGCATTAAGTACGGCAAGTTCCACCGCCTTGACTGCGGCTATTTCCAAAAGCGCAACGTTTATGACGGGCTTGTTGCCGCGTGCCATACAAAACAGAGTATCTCCGTCATAATCGGTGTGGACGGGATATATGGTCCTTGCAAGTCCGTTGTGTGCCACGGATGCTATTTTGTTGGCGGTAACCTTATCTATTTTTGCATCGGTAAAAATTGCGCCGATAGTGGTATTGCCGAAAAACAATTTGAAAAATTCTCCGTTCAATATCTTCTTTTCCGTCTCTGCAAAACCGTTTTTTGACTTACAGCCTGCCACCACCTTTCTCGTATCGGGGTCCACGACGTCACCCAAAGCGTTTACCGCAACGATTGCCGTAACCGTGACGCCTGCTACCTTTACGGTTGCCGCACCCACTCCGCTTTTCGATGCGTATTTCACACCTCTTATCTTGCCTACCGTAGCGCCTTTGCCTACTCCTACCTGCCCGAATGTCAAGGGCGCTTGCTCTGAATTTTTGCAAGCTTTATATCCCATCTCCTTGTCGGGATAATAATAGTCGTCGTATATCAAATCGTATATTACCGCTCCCGAAACTATCGGGACACGCTTTTTACCGACTTTGAATCCGCAACCCTTTTCTTTAAGATACTGCATTACTCCCGATGCGCTGTCCAAGCCGAATGCCGAACCGCCCGTCAATACCACGGCATGAATTTTTTGCGCCGCTTTTTCGCTTCTCAATAAATCTGTTTCTCGGGTACCGGGTGCGCCGCCGCGTACGTCCGCTCCCGCCACGCAACCTTTTTCGCACAATATCACCGTTACGCCCGTGTGCTCGTCCTCGGCATGTCCTATCTTAAATCCCTTCGGCACGGTTATTTTCATATAAAATCCTCTGCTTATTTATTGCAAAACGGCAGAATTTATCTGCCGCTTAATCTTATTTTTTCTTTGACGTTGTCTTCGAAGACGTCTTTGTCTCTTTTGCGGCGCTTGTCGAAGACTTTTTTGTCTTAGGTTTTGACGAAGCTGTCTTTTGAGAAGAAGCTCCGTCTGCACTCTTTGCTTTGACTGCTACCGTCTTTTTGGCAGATTGAGCTTTTGATGCGCTCTTTGCTTTAGTTTTGCTTGCCGCAACTTGCGCCTTGCTTTCTGAAGGAGCGTTTTCGACTATGTTTGGATCTTCCAAATCGAGCTCACTTCCCAAATTGATACTTGCGCTTGCTCTCGGCTGTATGGAAATTCTCGGTTTGTCTGAACCGCCGTTTTCCTCTCTTATTATGTTATTGACACCGAAAGTTCCTCTTAATCCCAAAGAGAGTTTGGGAGCGGTCGAAACATCGTCATCGTCGTCAGTCGGCTCGATGAGATCGTCGTTGTCGAGAACGGTTGCTCTGTCCTTGATAGGCTTGGCCATTCCCAGCCCAGAATAAGCGGGTTTCTTGGTCGTTTTGGATTTTGACGCTTTTTGCTTTTCCTGTACCGGTTGAGACTCTTTGCCAAATTCTTTTTCGTCAAAGACGTCTGCCGCTACATAAGCGTCATCGGACAAAGTCGACTTTTTGAGCTTTTCTCTGTCCTCTCTGTTTGCCAGGAGTTTTTCCTCTTCTGTAAGATTATATTTCTCGTCAATGTTTTCAAGCGCTTTGGCTTTTACTACGTTGACCTGAATTTTAGGCTCGTAACTTTTGAATCCCTTGTCGAATTCTTCCTTAAGCGCTATATCGAACCACATCGAAGCATTGTCCTCATACCAAAGAGGATAATTCGTACCCCAGATATTGTTTTGCAACAAGAAGGATATTCCGTCCTTGCTGTCTTCGAAAACATTATCGAAATGCAACAGTTTGCCTTTGCCCAACGATACGGGGATAGCCTGTCTGGGTTTTATCGTCACCGTTTTGCCGTTGACGTCGAAGTCAATGCCTTCCGTTACGGAGAGATTGCGAGAACCGTTGCGCACTATTGAATAAGGACTGATTTTTTGTCCGAGTTTGTGATAGAAAATATTTTCCTTGTCGGGCGATATTCCTATGTGCAACCAGATTTCCTCGGGCAGCCGGCTTACGTCTTTGTCTGTCCATTCCAGACGAAGCTGCATATAGTTTTCAAAGAAAATATATTGCACGGTCAACTTTCTCGGCAAACCGAGTTGAGGCATGATTTGCTTTTGTCCCGCAAGTCTTACGGTCACCCTTTCGAAGTCCTTGGTCTTGTCATATACGGCTTCGGACATGAGATAAGGGAAAGCTCCCTGCGGATACAACTTTGCGATACGGTTGAGTTTGGGACGTGCAAAGTCAGGGATTGCCCAAGAAAAAGTTTTGTAGAGATCTCTCTGATAATTCTTGAGCCAAAACTTGAAGTCGTCTGGACCGATGCTCTTATAGTCTACAAGGCTGCACTCGTTGTCTGAAATAATATCGATATTGCCTAGCTTAAGATTTTTAGGCGCTCCGAATCTGTTGAGTTCGATTGTCCACTTGCCGCACTTTACGGCATTATCCGTATATATTTCTTTGCCCGAAGGGAAACAACAGCAATCGGGACGCAACGCCTTGAGTTTCGTAAAAGCTTCGACATAGAGTTTCATGGGCAAAGCTTCGATTGCCTTTGTTATGTAATCACGCTGTTCGTTCCACGATTTGATCATACGTGAATATCTTCCTCTGCCGCCGCGCTTTATCATATATTTTTTTATAAACGGCAACCTGCACAAACCGTATCTCGGTATTTTCGCATCGCATTTACGTGCTTCCATAAAGTCGGGCTTGAGATAATTGTCATAATCTCTGAAAGCATTGAGAATACCCCTTCCCGCAGTATGTTCTGCAAGGCAAAGAAGATTATCGGTAAACACTCTGTACTCTTCGCTGTCGGGAGAAATCGCCTTTTTCCTGAGCCATTCGTTGCGCATATCTTCGAGCATGCGCAAAGCGCCGTACTTATAGGGATCGCTGCTCGCACCGTGTATCCAGGTATCGCCGATTTCGCTTTTTACCACGGGCAATTGGTCTTTTATCTCCCACAACTTTTCTGCAAAATCGTCGAGAGTACCCGCTACCACTTCGTAGTCCTTGTATTTTTTCTGCACTCTCTCAAAATGTTTGAGAACAGTCTTTGCGTCACGGGGACCGCAGTTGTCCATAGAATGATCGAATACGAGAATTTCTTCCAAAGCGGGATGCGTAAATGTTCCGCCGTAACTTCCCTCATAAATCACTATAACTTGTGCACCGTCGCATTGCCATACAAAACAAGGCGGTACCGACGGCACAGCCGAACTTTTGTTAACGCCTATATGCAAAAGTTTGATACCGTATTTTGCAAGCAAAGGAACTATACCCATAGTATGTCCGGGGACATCGGTCATCTTTGCGGCGATAGTCGTGCGGTTGAAACGTTTATCGAGCTCTTTGACGATATTCAATCCGTCTTCGAAAAGCCTTGTATCTGCAAGTTCGCTTTGCAAAGTAAAAGGAAGAGCATGCGCAACCACGTCGCCTCGCATACACGCTTCTTCCAACTCTTTTACTCTCTTTTCGTCACTGTCTCTCAATGCACGGTCAATGAGCCACGATCCCAAAGTCCATACGAATTTTTTGCCGTCCTTATTGACATCTTTAGCAATTTGTATAGCATGCGGAATGTACTCTTCGAGATATTTCTCTACCACTCTCTGCGCAAGATTGGTATAACCTAAATCCAAATGAGTCTTGGATACGATATAAACTTTTTTTGCCATAATTTTCCCTTCTTTTGTCAACATCTTGAAGCAATTGTTTCAAGACTTACATAATCATTCTATCACAAACAATATATTCGTTCAAGAGGGAAAAAGATTTTTTATTCGATACCTTTCCGAGCTTATCCTTAATTTTAGACACAAAGCTATTTTCTGCATTAAGTTACTGCAAATCAAAAAGCCGCAGCTTCTACTGCGGCTTTTTATATATCCTTTATCGGATAAGGATAAAAATTCGTCATGCATATAATTCTACGCTTCGTATCACAGGTACGGATCGGGATTGTTTTATGGAAATTCTCACGACGTCTGTCTTCGGCAAATCCTTAAACATAAGTATGCGTCTGTTGCCGATAACCGTGCTGTCGCCTACCAATTGCCATTTGTCGCCGTTTTTTATCCAGACTTCGAATTCCTCGACTCTTTGCGAAAATCTCACGTCTTCTCTTATGTCAAAACGGGTAATGCTTACGCTTTCTTTGAGATAGAAATCCAACAAATATTCGTTGTCTTCAAAAGTGTAGCCGTCTCTTTCGCTATTGAGAAGCGCAGAGAGTTCGGGTTTTGTCTGCATGGAATTATTGTCGCCGACTTCTATACGTTCTATCTCTACGGGATTTGCCTTGCTTTCTGCCAAAGCTTCGCCGAATGCACGCAATACCTTCTCGTCTTTTTTAGAGATAAGTCCGTCTTTGTTGGGAGGGATATTGAGCAACAAGCTGCTGTTTCCTCCGACAGACGTATAGTATATCTGCAAGAGGTGTTCGAGAGTTTTGGGACTCTGGTACCAATGATAGAACCAGCCCTTGCGTATGCTTACGTCTACTTCGGCGGGACGCCATGCAAGATCCTGATATTTTTCGAGAAGTTCACGGCTTCCGAGATCTCTGTCCTCGTCGCTTACTTTCTGCAACTCGTCCGCACCGTCCTCACTCGTCTGGAAATTGTCGCTTGCCGCATTGCTTACGCTGACAACGCTCCATTCGCTTTCTCTCGCTATACCTGCCTCGTTACCTACCCATCTGACGTCGCTGCCCTGTATTGCCGTAACGCAATTAGGCTGAAGATCGTGTACAAGCTGCTCGTAGCCTTCAATATCGTAGGCAAAATCCTCGTCAAGTTCTGCATCCTCGCCCAAAGCGCCGTCCATCCATACGCAGAATATCTCGCCGTATCTGCCGTCGAGAAGTTCTCTCAATTGCGCTTTATAAAAATCGTTGTATTCGTTGGTGCCGTAACATTCTGCGTTCATATCCCAAGGAGAAAGATATACGCCCATCTTGAGTCCGTATTTCTCGCAGCTTGCCGCAAGTTCGGCTACGATATCGCCCTTGCCGTTTTTGTAAGGGCTGTTTTTGATGCTGTGTTCGGTCGTATCCGTCTGCCAAAGACAAAAACCGTCGTGATGTTTTGCCGTAATGATTACGCCTTTACTGCCAGACGCTTTGAGTATTTCGCACCATTGATCTGTGTCGAGCTTTTCGGGATTGAATTTTGAAGGGTCTTCGTTTCCTTCACCCCATTCTTTGCCTGTAAAAGTATTCATGCCGAAATGTATGAAATTGTAATATTCCAACTCCATATAATCGAGCTGTCTCTGAGAAGGTGTGACTCCTATAAGTCTGTCAACTTCCTCGCTTTCCTTGTCATAGCCGTTGTTGGTATTGCCGCAACCCTCGAGAAATTCTTCTCCCTCTTTGTATGTTTTTGAGGGAACTTCGTAATAATCGTAATTTTTACATCCTGAAAATAAAATGCAAAATGCCATCATCATTACCCCGAGAACAAATAAAACCGATTTTCTTCTCATTATTCTCCGTCCTTAATTTTATTAATAGTTTAATTTTAGCATAAAAAATATTGTTTGTAAACAGCCGTTTGGGAGATTTAACATCTTGCGTTAATAAATTTTGAGTCTCGAATTCGGTTTTTATTTTGCAGTAAAAATATTAAGATAAATCGAGACAACAAAAAAGACGGTTTAATCGAAACCGTCTTTTTTAGTGTTTGATTTAATTTTATTCTCCGTCCTTTTTATCTTTGGGAGCGGAAGGTTTAGATGTTTTTGCCGAAGGTTTCTTTGCCGTTTTAGGCGCTTCTGTCTTAACGGGTTTTTCAGAGACTTCCTTGTCGGAATTGTCTGTCTTCTCCTCTTGCGCCTTGTCTGAATGTTGCTCTTTTACGTCACTTTCAGAAACCTCGTTTTCAACTACCGGTTGAGAAGGCTGTTGAGGCTCTTGTTTCTCAACGGGCTTTTCGGGAACTATATTGACCTTGACGGAATCCTTTTTGTAGCTCTCCTTTTTCGCCTGCTTTTCGTCGATATACGCAATGACGTCTTCTGCGCTCTTGCCGTCAAACAACATATTGACTTCTTCGGTATAAATGGTATCTTTCTCAAAGAGAACCTTGACCATGTTATCCATTACTTTTCTGTTGTTTTGCAAAATTTCAAGCGCTCTCTTGTAGCAATCGTCGAGTATCTTCTTGATTTCGCTGTCGATCACTCCGCCGAGGTCTTCGCTGTACGAATGAGTCGTGCCGTAATCTCTACCGAGGAATACTTCCTTGTCGCCGCCGAGATACATATTGCCTATAGCCTTTGACATACCCCACTGCGTAACCATCTTCTTTGCGATGTTGCTTGCTCTCTCGATATCGTTGGAAGCGCCTGTCGAAATGTCTTTGATGACTATTTCTTCTGCCGCTCTGCCGCCCAGCATCATGGTGATCATATCTATAAGCTTATTGCGTGTAACGTGGCTGTCGTCGTTTTCAGGTCTTGTGAGAGTGTAGCCTGCCGCCATACCTCTGGGGATAATGCTGACTTCCTGTACGTCGTCGCAATTTTCGAGAAGCTTGCCGATGATTGCGTGACCCGATTCGTGATAAGCCGTAATTCTCTTGTCGCTGTCGGTAACGACTCTGCTCTTTTTCTGGGGTCCTGCGATAACCTTGTTGATACCCTCGAGGATATCTTCCATAATGATGACTTTTCTGTTGGCTCTCGCCGCAAGAATAGCCGCTTCGTTGAGAAGATTTTCAAGGTCTGCGCCGCTGAATCCGCTCGTCATTCTCGCAAGGATTTTGAATGATACGTCGTCTGCAAGAGGTTTGTTTCTCGAGTGTACTTTGAGGATTTCCTCTCTGCCCTTGACGTCGGGTACGTTGACGTAAATCTGTCTGTCGAATCTGCCGGGTCTCAACAATGCGGGGTCGAGTATATCCGCTCTGTTGGTAGCCGCCATAATGATTATACCCTCGTTTTTCTCAAAACCGTCCATTTGCACAAGCAACTGGTTGAGGGTCTGTTCTCTCTCGTCGTGTCCGCCGCCGAGTCCCGATCCTCTCTGTCTTCCGACTGCGTCTATTTCGTCGATAAATATGATGCAAGGCATATTCTTTTTTGCCTGGTCGAACAAATCTCTTACTCTCGCAGCACCCGTACCTACGAACATCTCCACGAAATCAGAACCGCTTATGGAGAAGAAAGGTACGTTGGATTCGCCCGCAACTGCCTTTGCGAAAAGCGTTTTACCTGTTCCCGGAGGACCTACGAGAAGCACGCCCTTGGGGATTCTTGCGCCGAGTGCAAGGAACTTCTTGGGGTCTTTGAGAAATTCAACGATTTCCTTGAGTTCCTCTTTTTCTTCCTCTGCGCCCGCAACGTCCGTAAATCTTACGGATACGTTCATGTTGAGGCGTGCCTTCGTCTTGCCGAAGTTGAGCGCCTGACGGTTGGAGCTGGCATTCTGTCTGAAGATTATGAATACCACGATCGCACAGAGTACGAGCGCAAGTATAGGGAATATCAACGAACTGAGATTAACTCCCGAATTGGGGTCGTTGAATACGTACTGCGGCACGGTAACAGTACCGGTTCCCTCTGCTTCCGCTTTTTCCTGTTCAACTCTGAGCTCTTCGAGATATTGTCTGAAGTCCGTACGGTAGTCGATTGCCGCTACGTATGTCGCTTTTTTTGTAGGGTTGTTGTAGAAAGCCTCTATCTCTTTTTGAGTCGCATCGCCCTTGAGTGCGTACGCACGGTAAGATTCGATGTACAAAGCGGAGATATTGCCTGCTTCTATACGTTGGATAAGACCTTGACTGTCGCCGCTCACGTCATTGCTGTAAGCAATCTCAACCGGCTTGCTGTTGAAAAACATAAAATAAACAAGCACAATTATGAGAACTACGCTGAGCGCCAGAACGACATATCTGCCTATCATTGCTTTTTTGTTCACTTTTTCCTCCAAATCGGCAAAAGCGCCGATATCGTTTTATTAAAAACTATCGTTACTATTATATAAAAATTTCAACTGATAGTCAACACAAGAATTAATTTCCTTTGTAAAGATTTGTAAATATTTGGTTTACTGAAGGTAAAAATCACAAAAAGCGCATATCGTCCGCATACGCAAGCGCATATCCCACAACCTTCTCCACGAGTTCGTCAATGAGGTCTTCCCGACTTTTTTTAAGCTCGTCGAGTCTGTCGCCCTCGCTGTTTCCCACGACGGCAAGTATGCCCATATCGCCCACTCTTTCCCGGGATTTGTTGAATGCTCCGCCGGGCTTTACGCCTGACGAGGTTATCTTGATTTTGCCTATATCTTCAATTTTGCCCAAAGCCGAATCTACGGCGATTATCCTGTCTTTTGCATGACGTTTTTTGAGCATGGCGATATAATCTTCGACATTTATGGACGTAACCTGCCTGCGTGTATCACCGTAGACATACGCTCCTATATTGAGTTGTTTGAGCCTGTCCCCGACCTTGGGTCCAATGCTGTCTCCGCAAATTTTTGTGGTGCCTAAACATAAAAATACCAAATTTTCCATATGTGTAATTCTGTACAACAAAAGGTGTTTTATTCTCCGACAACGATTTTTTGCTATCCGTCCGACACAAAGTAAAATTTTGTATATAAAAAATCATAAATTTGACAAAATATATAAATGCGGTTATAATCAAAATAAAGTAAAAGGTATTTCCTTTATGTCGATACAAGGAAAATAAGAGGTACGTATATGTCTTATATTACAATATTGTCTTTGATAGTTTTGGTAATATGTATCGTTGTCGGCGCCTTCAAAGGTATAGTTCAGGCTTTGCTCAAACTCCTTATTGCTGGCGGCTCTTCAATCATAACGATATTGCTTACTCCTTTTGTAGCAAACAGCCTCAATAACTCTGCTTTCGAAGGGAAGGACGTGCACCCCGGCATCGTCTCTGGCGTGAGCGCTCTTATAATTGCCATAGTATGTATAGTCGTTTTCTCGATAATAGCATGGCTTATCAACAAGCGTGTAGAAGAATCTCCCCTCGGTCCTGCAAACAGAGTTTTCGGCGCTATACTTTACGGATTTATAGGATTGGTTTTCCTCATCTTAATAGGATACGTCATTAATATTTTCAGAGATACCGACGCAATGAAATCTGTAATCGAAAACTCCCAAAAGGACGCATTCGCAAGATGGCTCATTACCAACAACCTTTTCAACTCCTTTATGGAAGCGGTCGCAAAAGAAGGCGGCGTATTCGATCAATTCATCAACGGATTCAAAGGCGAATCTGCAAGCGGCGACATACAGGAAACGGCAAGAATGATAAGAGATTTACTCGTGATTTAATTCAAATTGTTCATTGTCGATCTTAAGCAATTCAAGCTGCTCATGAATTAAATATCATTGAAAATCAAAATAAACATCCACCCGTTAAACGGGTGGTTTTTCACAATACGGGCATAGCCCTATGGTACTAGCCACGCCTAAATGGCGTACGTTAGTCTGCCAC
>CALWBV010000003.1 GCA_944376205.1 uncultured Christensenellaceae bacterium | reverse complement strand
CGGATTCAACTCGCAATGCTACTTCGTAGCAGTTCCGTGTGACGTTCGCACACTCACTATTCCGTCGCAAGCTCCTTACGAATCGCATCTCCCTGCCTAATCTGTTATCGCAAGATATCAATTCTTTATTGAAACGGATTAAGCTTGCAATGCTAATTCGTTCAGTTCTGTATGATGTTCGCTCACTAACTATTCCGTCGTAAAGTTTCTTGCGACTTGCGCCTATCTACTATTTTATCCTATCAACGCTACTACAGATTGCCTTCTGATATTTATATTTAACTGATTATTCATTGTATTCAAATGCCGCCATAAGGCGGCAAATGAAGCTAAATCATACATTGACTTGTCCGTGTTGTCCTAAACAATCTTTGTTTTCTTCGAGAATAGGATTAATTACCTCGTTTATAAACTCAATCGTCTGCTCTTTTGCTCTTCCGATAAAGTTTTTAGGATCGAGAATCGAATCGATTTTGTCATTTATAGCGGCAAAAGCACTGTCGTTTTTAATTCGTTCGATCAAATCGTTATCTTTGCCGAATTGTTTTACCATTTTTGAGGCTTCCATGGAGTGCACTCTGATTTTTTCATGCAACTCCTGTCTGTTTCCGCCTGCTTTTACGCATTCCATGAGAATTACTTCTGTAGACATGAAAGGAAGTTCTGCCATAATGTGCTTGTTTATTGTATTCTCATATACAACAAGACCGTCGGCAACGTTCATGTAGATTTCAAGAATTGCGTCAATTGACAAAAACGCCTGTGCCATAACAAGTCTTCTGTTGGCAGAATCGTCCAAAGTACGCTCAAACCATTGCACGGCAGCTGTATTTGCAGCGTTTGCCGGCAAAGATATTACATATCTTGAAAGTGAACATATTCTTTCGCTTCTCATAGGATTTCGTTTGTATGCCATAGCGGATGAACCGATTTGATTTTTTTCAAAAGGTTCTTCGATTTCCTTCATATTTTGCAAAATTCTTACATCGTTTGCAAATTTGTATGCGCTTTGTGCTATTTGAGAAAGAACTGAAAGTATATTGTAATCGTATTTTCTGCTGTATGTTTGACCTGTAACTGCAAAAGTTTTTTCGAATCCCATCTTTTTTACAACGAGTTCGTTGAGTTTTTTAACTTTTTCGTGATCTCCGTCAAAGAGTTGCAAGAAACTTGCCTGTGTGCCCGTAGTTCCCTTTACGCCTCTCAATCTTGTATTTTCAAGGACAAATTGAAGATTTTCATAATCCATTTGCAATTCCTGAAGCCACAAAGCAGCTCTTTTACCTACGGTAACAAGTTGAGCAGGCTGAAGATGCGTAAATCCGAGTGTGGGCATGTCTGCATATTTGAGCGCAAACTTTGCAAGTTTGTCCATTACGTTGACGAGTTTTTTCTTGACCAATACAAGCGCATCATGGTAGATGATTGCATCAGAGTTGTCTGTTACGAAACAACTAGTAGCACCAAGGTGAATGATAGGCATCGCTGCGGGACATTGCTGTCCGTATGCGTATACGTATGCCATAACGTCGTGTCTTACAACCTTTTCTCTTTCCTTTGCGACATCAAAGTTTATATCTTCAAGGTGCGCTCTCATTTGAGCGATTTGTTCGTCGGTGATATTAAGTCCCAACTCTTTTTCGCTTTCTGCAAGAGCAAGCCACAATTTTCTCCACAAAATCATTCTTGTCTTCTCTGCAAATTGTTCAAGCATGGGTTTTGTGGCGTATCTGGTTGTTAAGGGGTCAACGTAATCTATTGACATAAAAACCTCCAAAATTTTAATATAGATATATTATATAATGATTACAATTATAAATCAACAAATTTACTTGTCAAAATGAAATTTGAATATCTGTAAAATCATATCTAACATCTGAAATATTTTGTAAGAATGCGAAATTTACTGCAAGAATTAATATATTTGCAAAAAATAGAAAAATTGCGATAATCAGAATTATATATTCTAAAATCACCGCAATAATTCTATATTTTCAACTAAATTAGAATAATAAATGACTTAATTGAGAATACTTGCTCGATATTTAAGGTTGCATCCAATCTATGAATACACCGTATCCTTTTGTCGGATCAGAGACAAATACGTGCGTTACAGCACCGATAAGTTTTCCGTCCTGAATTATAGGACTACCGCTCATACCCTGCACTATTCCTCCCGTTGTTTCGAGAAGTCTTTTATCGGTTATTCTCAACACCATACTTTTTTCGTCAGGAGAATTCTGTCTGTTTACTTTTATAATTTGAATATCGTATTTAACAGGAGTGTTTCCGTTGATAGTTGTATAGATACAAGCATTACCCGGCTTTGCATCTACTTTAGATCCCAAAAGGACCTTTTCGCTATCGCTTTCTTTATTCAATTCTCCGTATAAGCCGTATTGATTATTCGAAGTGATTTTTCCCAACGCTTTACTCATTGTACTAAAAGATCCGTTGAGTTCTCCGGCTTTGCCTTTTTGACCTTTGGCATACCCTACAATATCGGCGTTAAAAATATTTCCTGTTTTTGCTTTTACGTTTTCGCCATTCATATCTTTTATCGTATGACCGAGTGCATAGAAATTTTTGCCGTCAGAATATGTCATTGTTCCTATACCCTCAATTCCGTCCTGAAGAAGCAATCCAAGCTTTCTTTCACCGGATAATACGTCGATTGCGGGAGAAATCGTATATTTTTTTGTTTTAGTGCCGCTTTTTACGCTCAATTCAACACTTTTTTTATCTGATATGAGCGAGCTTATTTGAGATATTTCGTCAAGCAGCACGCCGTCTATGGCTGTAAGCAAATCCCCTGCTTTGACATCGCAGTCTTCTACCGGACATATTGCGCCGTCTTTGGTCACAACGTTAACTTTAGAAGTAATATACATTCCGTTTGTTTTGATATCGATACCCAAAGGGTATCCGCCCAAATTTACGTATTTTTTTTCACTATCTTCTTTTTGAGTGTCAATCGGTATTATACCGAACAGCTTATAATCGCTGGCACAACAAGTATTTACCGCACAATCGCTTATTGAATCACCTTCACTAGCGACTAATGACGACGATATTGCCGCAACGGTCGTAACGTTATAATCTGAATAAGCCGCATTGAATAAAGTCAGCGAAGAAAAAATTAAAGCTACAATAATTGTAATAATGCAAAAATTCTTTTTAATCTGTGTATTCATATAAACCTCTCGAAATTTAGTTTGAGAAGAATATACTAAAATATGCAAAAAAATAAAAGAGACCTGTAAAGTCTCTGATATTTTTTGTATTTTGCGACAAAAGTCTGTTATTGCAGGGATTTTTTGTAATTATTCGCATAATCAATCATTTCTTTTGCATGAGGTAATGCGAATGTCGAATAATCTTTGCCGCCTATAAGTCGAGCCACTTCGTCTTCTCTTGAATTTTGATCGAGAAGGACAAGTCTTGTATGAGTCTTTTTATCCTTTGTAAATTTCTCAATAAGATAATGGTTATCTGCCATCGAAGCGAGTTGAGGCATATGAGTTATGGCGAGAACTTGTTTATCCCTCGATATATCGACCATTTTTTGCGCCACGATCTGGGCAATTTTGCCGCTTATACCTGTATCTATTTCATCAAATACCATTGTTGATATTCCGTCAAGATTTGCGATAATCTTTTTCATAGCCAACATAAATCTGGACAACTCGCCTCCCGAAATAACTTTAGAAAGCTCTTTTTCGGGTTGACCTGCATTTGCACTAAACATGAATACGACTTCGTCGCTACCGTTCGATGACGGAGAAAAAGCGCTTATATCAGCTATAGGCGCAAAATCTGCACTGAATCTACATGAAGGCATACCGAGTTCTTTCAGCTCTTTCAGTATATTGTCAGAAAGTTCTTTTGCGATATCTTTGCGCAATTGAGATAATTCTAAGGTGTTTTTATACAGTTTTTTAATTAAATTTTCCTTTTCGTTTTCATATTCCTGTACTTTTTCTTCACCTTCCGACAAAAATTCGTACTGTTCCTTAATGTCATTCAAAAAAGCGTTTATTTCCTCTACGGTATTTCCGTATTTACGTTTTATTGAACGAATCAAAGCTATGCGTTGTTCGCATTCTTCGTATTCACGCATATTGAATTCGCTACCCTCTGCAATATCCGACAAAGACGATGCGATATCTTTGAGTTCGATCTTGGTGCTGTCAAGTCTCTCTCTTAATTCTTCGATTTGAGAATCGAACGATGATATCTTGCCGAGTTGAGATATGCAATGATTAATTAAGGATATTATATTTTCGTTTTCGTCTCCGTCTACCACAGAATAACATTCGTTTAACGTAGATACGATAGTTTGGCTGTTGTTTAATTTGTGACGAAGCGCAATAAGTTCATCCTCTTCGCCTTCCTGAATATCGGCTGATTCTATCTCGTTTATCTGATATTGCAGCAAATCGATATTTTTGTTTACGTCTTTTAACGAACCGTATTTAGCGAGCTTTGCACACACGTCTTTGTAGTCGTTATAAAGATTGCGTTGTGTTTCGAGTGCTTGTCCCAGCACTTTTTCGCCGTATTTATCAATAATATTCAAGTGATTAGAACTATTGAGTACAGATACGTTTTCGTGTTGACCGTAGATATCAGCTAAAGTGGCGGCAATATCCTTAAGAACTGCAAGCGTAACACGTTGTCCGTTGATCGAACATGTATTTTTACCGTCTAAAGTCATTGTTCGCTTAATTATAATTTGATTATCTTCGCTATCTATATCGAAATCTTTAATAATTTGAAGTGTATGAGGTGTAAGATTTTCGAATACGGCAGTAACGCTTGCGCTTTCTTCTCCGTATCTGATAAGAGATTTATCCGCTCTTTTACCCATTACGAAGCTCAAACTGTCGATAATTATGGACTTACCTGCGCCCGTTTCGCCTGACAACACGTTTAATCCGTTTGAGAAATCAATCTCAAGCGAATCTATAAGAGCGATATTTTTGATGTTAAGATTTGCCAACATATCAGTAATTTTCCTTCAGTAACTCAACAATTTTAGCTGCATTTTCTTGAGAATCGGCGACACAGAATATAGTATCGTCGCCTGCGATAGATCCGAGAAGTTCGGGTATCATCATATGATCTATAAAAGCACAAGCGCTGTTTGCTGCTCCAGAAACCGTCTTTATGACAATCATATTTTGGGCATTTTGAATGCTGAGCACGCTTTCTCTGAATATATTGTCATATTTACTTTTGAGTCCGTTTTCTTTGTAACTAACCTGAATATATCTGTATTTTTTCGTTTTACCTGCTACTTTCACAAGTCCTAATTGTTTGATATCTCTGGAAACGGTGGCCTGCGTAACGTTATAGCCGCAATCTTGCAGCATAGATACCAATTCTTCCTGCGTATCCAGTTCATGCGTACTAATCAAATCAAGAATAGTTTGTTGTCTCGGTTTTATTGCCATGGTTAATTTCCCCAATAATTGAGTTTTTTGCGTAGTTTTACATAGAAATTTTCGTTTTTCAATCGAATAAACAATGCATTTTTCTGTGCCTTTTCGATAGTAATCTGCAAGCCGTCCTTATCTTTTGCAATAACTTCTCCGTCGGCGATAACTCGTATATTTTCGCCTTTTGTGCTGATAGTTATTTTCATATCGTCGTCTACGACTATAGGACAACTGTGCAAAGAATGAGGACATATAGCATTGATAATCAATGCTTTGACCGTAGGACTCAAAACAGGTCCGTTGCAAGATAATGAATATGCTGTTGAGCCTGTCGGAGTTGACACAAGCACTCCGTCGCTTCTCAAACTGTCCGATTTAATACCGTCAATCGTTATATCGAATACAGAAATATGGCAAGGATCTTGCTGATTGACTATTATTTCGTTGAGTGCAAAATATTCTTTAGAATCGATGCACGTTTTGAGCAAAGTACGGTTTTCGACTACAAATTTTTGATTTTTAAGACATTCTACAGCAAAGTCCAATTCGCTTTCGTCAAGTTCTGTCAAAAAGCCGATCTTGCCCATATTTATACCGAGTATAGGCAAATTTTTGTGCATTTTACGTACAGTATCCAACATTGTACCGTCTCCGCCGAATGCAACTACGATATCGCACCATTCAAAAACTTCCGCCAACGAAGATATCTCCTTTGGCGAAAAATATGCGGCGGCATTATCGCATACTTTGTATTCTATACCGTTTTTCTTAAGTTTTGCGCAAAAGGTAGAACTCGCTTTTGCATAAATGTCCCTTTTAAGGTTGACGTTGATTCCTATTTTCATAATTACATTATAACTTTTTTTGTATAATTATTCAATACTTTTGTATAGATATATGAGAAATTCTCTGTTCTTTCCCTCTTTTATCGGCGCATTTGTGATATTTTTCTTCTCAAGCCCGATACTCTCTGCAAATTGAGCTATATCTTCACACACCTTTTCGTGAATTTTCGAACTGAGCACCAATCCCTTTTTACTGAGATTTTTGCTGCCTGCTTCAAATTGCGGTTTTATAAGCGCTATGATTTCTCCGCCGGAGCGTAAAAGTCCTTTAATTGCAGGCAAGATAAGTTTTAATGAAATAAAGCTTACGTCGATACAAGCAAAATCACATTTTTCCCCCAAGTCGTCAGAAGTAATGTATCTTGCGTTGGTTTTATCCTTGACGATTACCCTGTCGTCATTCTTTAATTCATCTGGCAAGGCACATTCCCCGACGTCAACGGCGAATACTTTTTTCGCACCGTTCTGAAGCAAGCAATCTGTAAAGCCGCCGTTAGAAGCGCCGATATCAACGCAAATTTTATCTTTTACGCTGTAATTGAAATCGGTCAACGCTTTTTGCAATTTATCGCCGCCTAACGAAGAAAACTTGAAATTTTCAGTCAACTCCACACGATTATTGTCAGTTACTTCAAAAGACGGTTTTTCGACCACGTTACCGTCGACTTTTACAAAACCGCTTTCTATAAGCTGTTTTGCCTTTGTTCTCGTTATATGTTGAATGTCGGATAAATATAAATCAAGTCTCATATATCAATTATAACAAAATCATCATAAATTGACTACTGAATATTAACTTAATAAAAATAAAAAGCCGCATTTGCGGCTTTTGTCAGTTTTATATTAAATTTGATCGTTATGCTATTTCTTTATTTTGTCGGCTATAAAATTAGCTATGCCTTTTTCGTCAAGTCCTGCCGCAGCTATCAATTCGTCTCTGCTTGCGACTGCATAAGGCATATTTTTGATATTCTTGCCAAACAGTTTTACTTGACAACCTTGTTTGTTGTAATATTCAAGCAATTGCATATATACTGAATTATCCTCAATATATTCTTCAAATACAAATATAGTTTTGTTTTTTATATTATCGGCAAGATTAATATCGATAGGTTTGATAAAACGTGCGTTTATGATATCCGCTTCAATTCCCTTTTCTTTGAGAATGCCTAAAGCATTAACTGCGTTGTTAAGAGTTTCTCCGTTAGAAATTATTAAAATATCATTATCGTTATTGCAAATATATTCCCACTTCCCGTATTCTATAGGTGTATGGACCTCATAGTTGCCTTTGACGGAACTTTTTGGATATCTTATGGCAAAAGGCGCTTTTACCGATTGAGAATACTCAAGCACATCCTCTAATTCTTTGCCGTCTTTAGGCATGAATATCGACATATTGGGCATAGATCCTAAATATGCTACATCATAAAGTCCTTGGTGAGTCTCTCCGTCACCGCCTACAAATCCCGCTCTGTCTATACAAAAAACGGAAGGCAGGTTGTTGAGCGATATGTCATGAAGTATATTGTCATAGGCACGCTGTAAAAAAGTTGAATATATGGCGATATAAGGAAGATTTCCAGATAAAGACAATCCCGATGACATTGTAACGGCATGTTCTTCTGCAATGCCGACATCGACAAATCTTTCGGGGAATTTTTGAGCAAATTCACCTAGTCCCGTACCGTCTGTCATAGCCGCAGTAATCGCAAAAATCTTATCGTTTTTTTGAGCAAGAGAAGCTATCTTTTTGCCAAAAACCTGACCGTATGACAGAGAATGAGATGTTTCGCCACTTATACTGTGATATTTTGAAGGGTTAGATTCAGCATCAAGATATCCTTTGCCTTTCTTTGTAACAACGTGCAAAACTACCGTTTTATCGGAATTTTTGGCATACTTAAACTTTCCTACCAAATCAGGAAGATTGTGTCCGTCGATATTAGTCAAAATATCCACGTCTACAAAAGGAATATCTTCTCCGTACATTCTTACGAAATGAAGATACTTATTGACAAAGCCTACATTTCCGGATATGGACATATCGTTGTCGTTTATGATAACGATAACCTTTTTATTGAGAGTAAGCACGTCGTTGAGTGCCTCGTAAAAAAGACCGCCTGTCATCGCTCCGTCTCCTACAAGACAAATTACCTCGCCTTTTTCTCCTCCCCTTGCCATACCGCATGCAATAGAAAGAGCTGTCGAAGCGTGTCCGCTGTTGGCAAAATCGAATTTGCTTTCTTCTCGTTTGGGAAATCCGTTGAGACCGCCTTTTTGACGTAAGTGTTCGAATTTATCTAATCTTCCTGTCAGTATTTTATAAGCGTAACATTGGTGTCCTACATCAAAAATGATTTTATCAAAAGGAAAATCAAACACGTAAGACAATGCGCATGATATATCTACAACGCCGAGATTCGATGCAAGGTGTCCCCCGTTTTTCAAAGTGTATTCTGTGATAACTTCTCTCAAATCCGAACTTAAGTCTTTGAGTTCGTCAAGACTCAGTTTTTTAATATCTTCGGGAAGTTTGAGTGTGTCAAGAATTTTCATTTTTTCCTCTTTTTGTTTTTTACGAATATGCTTATTATGCGTGCAGACATAAAAACAAATTCTTCACTGTTTTTTACGGCTATTTTTTTTAGAGATGCTTTACCCCCTACCGTAATCGCAGCTATGACGCTCGAAACGGTGATTGCCGTCCATCTTGCAAATTGTCCTTGAGCGCACAGCTGCAAGACTATAGAAGCTCCGCATGCACCGCTTAATATACCGCACATATCACCGACGACGTCTGCACAAAAGTTGTTGACTTTTTCTGCGTTTTTTATGAGTCGAAGTGCAATGTTGTATTGTTTTTCGAATTTAGCATACTTTTGCAGTTTTTCGACAGAACATGACGCTACGCTCAATCCTATACCGTCAAATATTATGCTTATTAAAAGCATAAAAGCCAATAGCATGACCGATACGGTGATATCGCTTCTCGATGTAGTTATCTGCGAAACGAAACTGCACATCATTGCGCCTGCAAAAGTGAATAACGTTATTTTTATCACCCACATTTCAGCGATGCGGTGTTTGCCCGATTCAGGAGTCTTCAACCTCTTTTTACGTTTTCCCATACTATAAAATATGGTAAAGCTTACGATATTATGATACAGCTAGTTGATACGTCCCGTCAAATACAAGCACATATCTTTTAGCTTTTGCGCTCTGTCCCCGTATTTTTTCAAAGCCTCGAGAGCCTGCTCCTGGAGTGAGTTGATAAACTGCAATGCCTTTTCCTTTCCGAGTATGTCAACGACGGTAATTTTGCCGTTTTCGCAGTCCTTATTGACGTCTTTACCGAGAATTTCGCTGGTAGAAGTTTTATCGAGAATATCGTCAACTATCTGAAATATTTCCCCTACATTTTCAGCGTAGATTTCAATATCTTTTATTTCGTCGCTCGAAGCGCCGCATTTTATGACTGCTCCTACAAGCGCACTTTTGATAAGACAGGAAGTTTTCAGTCTGTTAAGATTTCTTACGTCATCGAGACCAAAGCTCTTTTTACTTTCGTTTGTGAGGTCTATGCATTGTCCTCCGACCATACCTTTTATTCCGCTGTTTTCAGCTACATAGCGTACAGCCTTAAGAGTATTCTCGTCAAAATTTTTGTCCGACAAGAAGGCTTCAAATGCCATATTCAACAATGCGTCTCCGGCAAGTACAGCCATACCTTCCCCGAATGCAACGTGCGTAGTAGGCTTTCCTCGTCTCAACATATCGTTATCCATACACGGCAAATCGTCATGTACAAGAGAATAGCTGTGTATCATTTCGATACCTACGGCAAAATCAGCCAAATAATCGCAGTTTTTACCGCAAAATTCTCCTCCGAGATAGCATAGTGCCGGACGAATCCTCTTTCCGCCGTTTTCAATGCTGTATTTTACTGCATCGTAGATAGGTTGAGTATCGCAAGAATATTTTTCAAAAAAGTTATTCAGTTGGCAAAGAAAAATCTGTCTGTATTTTTCTAATGTTTTTTTCATTACTCCACCTCAACGGTTTTTTCCTTGAGTCCCTCTGCACTTTCTTCCAATAATACGATTTTACCTTTGACATCGTTCAATTTTTTACTGCATTCGTTGCAAAGTTCCAGCCCTTTTCCGTAAAGTGCAATGCTGTCGTCAATCGAAAGTTTTCCGCTTTCGAGTTTTTCGACTATCTGATCTAACTCTTTGAGTGAATCTTCAAATTTCATTTTTAACCTCCAAAACACCTGCTTTGACTTGTCCGTCATCGGTCCTCATATATACGACGTCTCCAACATTCAATTGCGCTGTCGAAGTGACCGCTTTATCGTCTTTACTGACGTACCAATATCCTTTTTTTAGCACATTCAAAGGATTAAAAGCGTCGAGTTTTGTCATAAGCGATTCAAGACGGTGCTGATTTAGCAAATATATTCTCTGCATATTTACATTTAACGATTTTGCTATACTCTCTATCTTGTTAAGGTTGGTGTTGTATGCGAGTTTTATTCCCGATAAAAGCAGAGACATCTTTGTCTTTAGGTCTGTTTCGCTTGTCTGTATGTGTTTTAAGACTAAAGTCTTAATTCTTGTTTTGCAATATTCGGTATATTCTTTCAGTTCGTTAACATCGTATGCCACGTGTTCAGCCGCCGCTGTAGGAGTTGCCGCTCTGTAATCCGCCGCTTCGTCGCACAAAGTTGTATCGCTTTCGTGTCCGACAGCCGAAATAACGGGAGTTTTGCATGCATAAATAGCTTTGACAAGAGATTCTTCGTTGAAAGGCATCAATTCTTCGAAAGAACCGCCTCCTCTCGCAATTATTATGACGTCAAAGCCCATTTTATCTACTTTTTCCAATGCGTCGATAATATCTTTGTGAGCGTCTTTTCCCTGCACTTTAACGTCTTTGATATATATGTTAATCAGGTCGTTCTTTCGTCTTATAGTACGTTTGATGTCCTTTATTACTGCACCGTTAAAAGATGTCACGACGCATACGTTTGAGGGATATGCCGGTATAGGCTTTTTACGAGCTTCGTCAAAATATCCTTCCTGATACAATCTGTCTCGAAGCATTTTGAGCTTGAGCGCAAGAAGACCTTGACCAACCGGAGTAATACTGTCAACATTAAAATTCAATTTACCGCCGACAGCATAATAATCAACGCTTCCCTTCAAAATTACGCTCTCGCCGTCCTTGGGTTGATAAGTCTTTGCACAGTTAAAACATGTGCAGCTTATCTGACATTTTTCATCTTTAAGCGTAAAATATCCGTGCCCTTTGAATATTTTGAAACCGGATATTTCACCCGCAACCTGAATATCGTGCAGGTGTTCTTCGGCTTTGAATATCATATTGATGACATTGTTGAGTACGGTTACGCTTATAATATTATTGTTCATTTTCCCTGGCTATTGCAGACATGAGTGTATTATATAGCAACATGGATATCGTCATAGGTCCTACTCCTCCGGGTACGGGAGATATGTAAGAAGCCTTCTTCTCCACGTTTTCAAAGTCAACGTCGCCGCAAAGCTTTCCGTCAACTCTGTTTATACCTACATCGATTACGATAGCGCCGTCTTTGACCATATCTGCGGTCACAAACTTAGGTTTGCCTATTGCAACTACAAGAATATCGGCATTTTTCGTAAATTGAGACATGTTTACCGTTTTGCTGTGACAGACGGTAACGGTACAGTTTGCATTGAGAAGCAACATTGCCATAGGCTTGCCTACCGTATTGCTTCTGCCTAATACTACTGCATTTTTACCTGCAAGATCGATACCCGTACTTTCGAGCATGTGCATTACGCCTAAAGGCGTACAAGATACCGTACGGGGTCTGTTAAGGCACAAACAGCCGATATTAGAAGCATTGAATCCGTCAACGTCCTTGCTGTCGGGAATATTTGCCAAAATTCTCTGTTCATTGTATCCCTTCGGCAAAGGCAATTGAACAAGAATGCCGTCAACGTTTCTATCATCGGCAAGTTCTTTTATTTTTGCTACTATTTCATCTTCGGGAGTGCCGTTTTCGTACTCGTATGAGAGTGAATTGAAGCCCACTTGTTTGCAACCGTTTATTTTGTTTTTAACATAGGTTTGCGATGCGGGATCGTCGCCTACGATAATGACTGCCAAAGTGGGTTTTCTGGAATATTTTTTTTCAAATTCGATTGTATTTTCTGTTATTTTTTCGAGAGTTTTTGCTGCTACTTCTTTTCCTAAAATCAACATGTTGTTACGCCTCTTTTTTTGTAAGTGAATTATATACGCCTTTCAATACCCCGTTGACAAACACGCTACTCTTTTCCGTAGAGAACGTTTTTACAAGGTCAATGACTTCGCTAATAGATACTGCGAGAGGAATATCGTCCATATATTTCATTTCGTATGTAGCCAGAAGCAAAGCGGCAAGATCGGGCTTGAATATTCTGTCAAGTCTGAAATTCTTGCTGTTGTCTGCGATAATTTGTATAAGTTCGTCGTAATTTTCGTGTACGCCGTCCACTACCTTTTTGATATAATCGACGTCTGCGTCGGTAATGTCTTCGGCACCTATCATTTTTTCATAGGTTTTTTGATCGAGCTCTCTTGTAAAGAGATATTCGAAAATCAATTGATATGCGCTGGTTCTTGCACTTCTTCTGCTCATATGTACATCCTTTGTATGTCAGTTGCTTGCGATAATGCCGACTACGTTGACATTTACGCTGCTGACTTTATAAAAAGTTGAATTTTCTATTTCCTGTTTGATTTTTTCTTGCAGTTTGCAGACTACGACAGGAATCACGTATCCGTAATATATATTGACGGATATTTCTATTTTAACGAATCTGTTATCATACAAAATGACATCTATCGCCTTGTTTCTTTTTCTCCTGCCCGCAGACTCTTTTTTCGAATCGCTTCCGTAATTCACGGATACGACGCCCTCTACCTGAGACGCCGCACTGCCGGTAATGGATGATATTATATTGATATAGGTTTCGTTTGGTCTAGCTTCTCTTGCCATACTAATACCTCCTTTGCCAATATTATTCTAACACATCAAACTCTTTTTGACAAGTTATATATTAATTATTAATATGCAATGTTGTATTTATAATATAAAAAAGAAAAATGTCGGCTTTTAAGGACCGACATTATATTGGTTATTGCAAAAATTTTGACTATCAGACAGTGTAAGGTACGATATATACTTCGCTCGCAGTGTAATCGGTTTCTTCAAGAATGATACCGAGAATTTTAGAAACCTCTTCACTCGTGAGTTCTGCTTTGTTTACAATAACATTGAGATTGTTGGTGCTCATAGTTACTACCGCATCGTCGTAACCTTTTGCTTTGATAAGGCTTTCGAGTACAAGTTCGTTTTCAATGAAAGAAAGAAGTTCGACTTGCTTTTCTTCTGCAGTAGCCTTGACTTCTGCACTAGTGCTTTCAGAAGCGATTATTGCGTCAAGATAGTTGAATTCTTCTGCTCTTGCTGTCTCTCTGTTGCTTCTGTACGAACTGAAGAATGTTGCGACAGCGTCTTCTTCATTGTTGTTGATTACGTTCTGATCCTCATTGTTGAGACGGGTGTTGAGCACGTAATTGAGTACTCCCGTAACCACCAAAAGTGCTACCATACAACACAATACCAACACTTTTTTAGCGTTTGCGGAAAGTTTTTTTGCCTTTTCGGCTTTTTCTGTTTTTGCCATAATGACCTCCAAAATTATTTCTTTTCAAATATTTGTATGTCGTCTGCCTGTATATTCAGAAGTGTACACAAAGCATTGACTATTTTTATCCTTACAAGTACGTCTTGTCCGCCTTGAGCGACGACCACAACGCCTTGAATATTGTCCGTTGAATCCATATCGTCACCGGTATTTTCGCTGTCTGACGGCTTGTATGTTACGAGGACGTCACACTCTCCTACTCCGTCTATCTGCGACAACAGATTTTTGATGCTGACTACAATTTTGCTGTCGCTCGCAGATACGCTTGTCTGTTCTTGCGGACTAGCCTTCAGGACATTTACACTAAAATATATGCATATGGCAATCACGGCTATGACCAGTGCGCAAATAATTTCAAAACCTTTTATTTTTTTACATTTTTTTGCAAAATTTTTTAATTTTTCTACCATTTCACACCCCTTTTTCTATTTTAATTGTTCCAAAGTATCCTTCAGTCAATTGTTTTATTTGATCGATATCCGATTCGTTGTAATCGTCTGTGTTATTAAATTTAACGGTCGTGGCTTTCAATATATACCGTTCGTCATATTCAATCGTAAACTGCAAGTCTTCAAAACCGTATTCTTCAAGTATCGAATCGAATCCGTTTTCCACTTTTTTGCGGTAATTGTTTTTAATAGCTTCATAACTGTCTTCGTCTTGTGATATCTGCACGCTTTCACTGCTGAAAAAATCGGACGTACTTTCTCCTTTGATAAGCTTTGGAAAAGGCGAGATTATTACGAATACGACTACCAGTGAAAAAATACCTTTTATGTATTTGCTATGCTCACCTTCCGGCATGATTATCTCAATCAGCACGCCGAGAGAAACCACTCCCACTATACTCAAAAGCCACGTACTCATAATACTCCTCCGTTGCAAGTATAGATGACCATCATTACCGTAAGTAAAAACATAAAACCTACTCCGACAAGAGAAATTATAAGTAAAGTCATATTAGATGATATATTCGACAACATCTTGCTGAACTTGCTGTCGCTTATAGGTTCGATTATGCCGCTTGCCAATTTAAGTCCTAAAGATAACAATATTATCTTTACCGTAGGCAAAGCAATGATAGAAAGCAGCATTAAAAGTCCTATGACTCCGATCGAATTTTTTATTAGCACAATACTTGCCATCATAAGATCGAATCCGTCAGACAAATATCCTCCTAAAATAGGTATATAGCTCTGCATGGCAAATTTAGCGGTTTTGACGGATATGCTGTCGATTACTCCTCCTGTAAGTCCCTGAAAAGTTAGAAATGCTATGAAAATGCCGAATACTCCTCCGAGTATATAAGTCGCTGAAGATTTGAAAAAGTCTGTCAACTTATCTAATTTTACGCTTTTTGTCAAATTACCTACAATACTGAAAGATATAGCCGCAATAAACATAGGAATGACTATATTCGAGACAAACACGGTAATAAAAGTTACAAGCGTTGTCATCATTGGCTTGAATACCGCAGACGAGGTTACTCCTCCCAACAAAGTTGTAAGTGTAAGAAGAATTGGAAAAATTCCTTCCATCAGCGTCTTTACATTAGTTATAGTATCAGTAGTGAGTTTAATTACTCCCCCAACCTCGACCATAACGATAAGTATCATTGTGCTGTAAGTAGCGAAATATATGAGTTTTTCGGTAGGTTTTTGAATAAATCCTGAAGTAAATCCGCCTAAAAGACTATATAATACTGCAATTGCCACTATGGTTAATATTGTCGGCAATATGTCGAGCACGCTCTTGGATATCCCGCTTAAAAGTACTGCAAAAAATTCGTTGAAATCGCCTGTATAGTTGCCGTGAATTATCTCTTTTGCAGTGTTTGCGACGTCGTCTCCGAAAAGCGTCTTAAAATCATCAGTCAGAGTCGAAAGAAGCTTGTCTAGTTGAGACATATCTATATTTTCGAGGTTGTCGTCGACGTTTTCTCCCAATATTTCTTCGGCGTCTTTTTCGCTTTCGGCAAGACATACAGCTTTGGTATCCGAAAATAACACGGATACCAATGAAAAAATCAGTATTAATATACAAAAATATGCGATATGTGTTGTTTGTCTTTGTCTTATCATAATATTTCTATTACCACGTTTATCAGGCTTTCTATTATAGGCAACGCCAATAGAAAAATCGCTATTTTACCTGCAAAAGAGAGCTTTTTACCTATGCTTTCGCATCCGAGATCCACACAAACGCTTTGACTGTATTCGGTAAGATACCCTATTCCGATGATTTTCAAAAGACTGGCAAAGATTTCGTTGTCAACTCCTGTTTTGTCGATTATAGCCTGAAAGGACAATATGACTTTGGTAAACGACGAAAGCGCTATTATAAGTATGATTATGCCTGTCGCAAGCGTAGACAATGCCGCATATTGCGATTGAGTGTTTTTAAGGATAAGCGTACATATCGCTCCAACGATTGCAATGCCTATTATTTTGAATATATCCATAGTATTTTTTCGCCTAATAGAGATTGAGCAGCGACTTGAGTGTGTCAAACAATCCGCTTAACATATCGAGAACGAGTACCAGCACAAGAACAAGACCTGCAATTGTTACGAAATTTGCGATTTCGTCCTTGTCGCTTTTTTTAAGAATAATGTTGACGATTGCGGTCAAAAGACCTATACCGGCAATTTTGAAGATTATATCTATTCCCATATTTACCTCTCGCTACGCCAGGATAATCATTATTGCTATTCCCAACAATAATCCTAATTTTGAAAACATAACTCCCGTTGATTTACTATCTTTATACGCTTTGTCGCGAAGTTTTTCGCTTTCTGCCAAAGACAGTTTTGTCCTTGCAAGCTGACTGTCGTAATCCATAGTTCCCAAAGTCGAAAAAAAAGTCGAAATGTATGCTTTTTCGGTTTTTTTCAAATATTTGCAAGCAAATATATCCGAAATATCTTTAGCATCGACACTGCCGCTTTTTACTATCGATGCGTATTCGTTGATATCTTTGCAAAACTGCCCTTTATTTTGCCCCGTGTATTTTTCTATAACATAGACGATATTGTCCTTCGTGTATGTCATGTTATCTAAAAGTACACTCAAAAAGTCGGCAAAATCTTTGAGATAAGCGTATCTTTTGTCGTAATACTGCTTTGCAACCATACCGAGATAAGTACATAGCGCACAAAGAATTCCCCCGAATACAAGATCAAGCATACTTTCCTTTCAGGTCGACAATACGACCTATATTTCCTATATCTTTTATTAACACAGCATATCTCATGTAACCCAGCAATCTGTCATATATCTTCATACGGTTTACGGTGTCTAAAGCGGAGCCGTGCAACGTTGCTATGACTTTTACACCGCATCTTACGCAATCGGCGATGCAATCGACTTCGCTTTCGCCGAAGATTTCGTCGCTTGCGATTATGTCAGGACGCATGCTCCTTACTTGCGATTCGTATGCTTTCAGTTTAGGTATTCCTAATGCTACGTCGCAACATTCTCCTAAATCGACGTAGAATTTGCCTTGACTTGCACCCGATAACTCTCCTCTTTCGTCAAGTACCAGAACATTGTACCCCTTGTCCGATAATCTCTTTATCATATACCGCAACAAAGTCGTCTTGCCGTATCCGGGTTTTGAAATGATAAGAGTATTATCAAAATCATCTATCAGACTATTCAACCGACTATCGTTGATAGTCACGAAATGCGGCAATCTTATGCAAAGCGAGTTTATATTTTTGACAGCTGACAACGTTCCGCTTTTTAGTACTCCTTCTCCGCTCAAGCCTATCCTTATACCTCCGTCATAACTTATATATCCTTCAAGAATGCTGGAATTGTAGGCATACAAAGAAGATTTTGTCGCCGCAGAGAGTATATAAGAAATATCTTCGCCGCTTACTGTGTATTCTTCGGACAACTTTTTGTATATACCGTTTATCGCAAAATACAAAGGTTTGTCCCTGCGCAGTCTTAATTCTGTAAGACATGACAAGTCTTTGCATTCTTTGTAAAGTTCGTTGTATAGCGCAATAGGTAGAAGTCGTGCCAATAATGTTTCCATACAATATATTAAGACTCGTAATCTGAAGCTATGACTATAGCAAAAATTTACTGTTAAATATCGTTTTTTCGACAATTTCAATAAAAAATCCGACTATAAAGTCGGATCGGAAAATCTTTATAATTAATTATAAATCAGCCATCGAAGGATTTTTAATAATTGATATTTCAGAGAATATGATTCTCTTTTCTTTCTGTATTGATTATTTTTCCTTTGATTCTGCACCATTCTTCATCGCAGTTTTTGCAAGACAGCGAACAATTCGTATATTCTATAAAACGCTCGGGATGACGATAGTATGAAACCTCCCAGCGAATAAATACTATCAAAGAAAACAGCGAAAGCGTCGTAGCGTAGAAATTAGGGATATAGAACATCGGAGCCTGCATCATGATTGCTCCCCAATCGTAAATACGGCATGTTTTGCAACATTTATTATGCATAAACCATTTTTGAAAAGGACAGAAAAATATTATGCAGATAAAGTCGCTCACATAGAAAAACATTTGTACAATGATTATTATCTGACCGGAATGTCCGCCGAAAATTTTATATTTCGAATAGCGGTCGATCATATATAATATAAAGATTACAAGATTTAATGCGGCATAAACAAGCCCTGTTTTAATAGCGCCTTTCTGATAAAATTTTCTTGTGAGACGAATGACTTCTTTATTGTTTCTTTGGCTCTCTACATAGCGGCTTGCAAATTTTTTAGTACTTCCTTTGGATACAAACTTGAAATTTATAAGATGCGACAACATATATAGCATCATGCATGTCCAAACGATATGCAAAGGTGAAAAACCGTGCCAGAATCCGTCTGATTTGAAGCCGTCTTTATAATAGTTACTGTCTATGATGCGACTTATTCCGAAAATCTCGTTGCCGCTGAAAATCTCATATAAAGTAAAAGAAACCATGACAACAAAAACTGTTGCCCTGAAAATAAATCTTAAAAAGTAATAATCGAATTTCTTTTTTGCCACTTATCCATACCGATTCAGCGGCGGTTTCCCGCCGCCGATAAAAGGCATTATACTCTGGACATATAAGAACCGGTACGGGTATCGACTCTGATTGTATCGCCTTCGTTTACAAAAAGAGGTACCTGCAAGGTATATCCGGTCTCGAGAGTTGCGGGTTTTGTAGCGCCCTGTGCGGTGTTACCCTTTGCACCGGGTTCGCAGTGAGTGATAAGAAGTTCTACAAAGTTGGGAGCTTCTACTTCAAAAGGATTGCCGTTGTAGAAAGATACGGTAACTTCACCGTTTTCCATTACGTACATCAATGCGTCTTCAGCATACTCCTTGTTGATAGGAAGCATGTCAAACGTGTTGGGATCCATAAAATAATAAAGATCGCCGTCATTGTAAGAATATATCATTGTTTTGTGCTCGATATGAGCCGTTTGGAATTTTGCAGTAGGGTTAAAAGTCATTTCTACGGTACCGCCGTTGATAACGTCTCTCAATTTGGTACGTACGAATGCTGCGCCCTTGCCGGGTTTAACGTGCAAGAAGTCAACTACGGTAACTACTTTGCCGTCCATTTCAAACGTAACTCCCTTTCTGAAATCTCCTGCCAATACAAAATCAGCCATAAAATACCTCCGGTTTTTTGTTAAAGTATAATTAATTGTTTATTAGCATTAGTCAATGACTTGACTGAATTCTCTTCAATAAGCGCCATATCTTCTATGCGCACGCCGAACTTACCTTCAAGATAAAGCCCCGGTTCGACTGTAATGACCATACCCTTTTTGAGAATGCGATCTTCTCTGGGGGTCATGCCTGTTCCCTCGTGAATATCGATGCCGACGCCGTGTCCCAAAGAATGCGTAAAGTATTTTTCGAGTCCTAACGAAGCAAAATAATCACGTGCGATAGCATCGCCTTGTCGTCCCGTAAAGCCTGCTTTCAGCTTATCTAAAACTTCAAGTTGCGCTTTTAACACGGCATTGTATATTTCGGTTTGTTCTGAAGAAGGATTTCCGAAACATACCGTTCTTGTCATATCAGAACAATATCCTTGATATTTTGCTCCGATATCCATGGTGATAAACTCACCCGTCTTCAACAATTTGTCGCTTCTGTGCGCATGAGGGCTTGCAGTATGCTCTCCGAATGCGACAATGCTGTCAAACGCCAGCGAACAGCCGTTTTTTAACATTATATATTCGATATATGCCGCAAGTTCGTATTCCGAAATACCCTCTCTGATATAAGCCAGCGCTTCTTTGAAAGCCAGTTCTGTCACAGACTGTGCTTTCAAAATTTTATCGATTTCATCCGAGGATTTTATATCTCTTATAGCGGCTATCTTATCGCTTATATCTACAAGACGTTTGCCTTGACAAATCTTTTCCAGCGAAAGATATTCAATATAAGATATTCCTATCTCAAATCCGATTGTATCGCCCTTTATGAGTTCTTCATTATCCTCGAGCGAACCGCATACAACCTCAAACCTGTCGCCAAGTTTGTCGGATGCTTCGAGAAAATATCTCATATCGGTAAGAAAATAAGACTTCTTATCAGTTATGATAATCTGACAATTCGTAGAGGAATATCCCGATAAATACAAAGTGTTCGACGGCAAAAGCAAAACAAGAGTGTCGACTTTGGCGTCATCGTACAGTTTTCTGCATATATCCATAGTGTTATTCTACCATAGTTTTGTTTATATGTAAAGTCAAAATTCAATCACAAGCAGTCTTTTGACTTAATTTTATTATAATTATATTTATTTTATGCTTTGGTAGTAGGTTTTCATTGCAAGCGCATCTCTCGTTTGCGTTCCTGCGGATTCACACACAATATACGGATTGAGTTTGTACTCCTTAAATACCTCCATAAGCGGTTGATAATCGGGACCGTAAATCTCGTCATCGAAAGTAAGATGTCTCAATTCGCCGTTGGAAGTATATTGAATTTTGGAAAAATGCACATGCATTCTGTCCGTTTTGCTTTCTCCAACCCCCTCAAGAAGTCTGTCAATAGTGCGTTTGTAGTCGTCTTTATTGTGATATATGCCCTGATCTCGACTGTTCAGATGTCCGAAATCAATGCAAGGAACGATGTTATCATCGCCCAGATTGCACATAGCGATGATTTCTTCGAGATCACCAAGCTGCGCTTTTTTACCCATTGTTTCGGGACAAAGCAATAAATCTTGAAATCCGTATTCCTCTTTAAGCTTGAGCACCGTTTCGAATCTTTTGAGCATTAATGCAACGGCTTCGTTTCTCGGCATTTTGAGCGGACTGCCGGGATGAAAAACGCATCTGTTGCCGCCGAATGCTTTGAGTGCGGCAAGCGAATCGAGAATATATCTGTGATTATTTTGCGCTTTTTCTTCTTCCTGCGTTGCAAGATTGATAAAATAAGGAGCATGCACGCTCAATTCGATGCCGCAAGCGGCAAATTCTTTACCTATTTCTTCTGCCGTAGCAGGTTTGATCTGTACTCCTCTTCCGAAAGAATATTCAAAACAATCAAGCCCCAAACTTTTTAACCATGCCGCAGCCTGCGCCGTATGTTTGTATCCTTGTTCGGCAAATTGCATACACAGACCGCTAGGACCGAATTTTATCATAAATACCTCACATTTTACTCTCCATCGCAAAATTTATATCCTGCGAAATCTGGCGAGCAAGTTCTTCTTTAGAAGAAAATTTTTTGATATCTCTTATATATTCCAAAAATTTTACTACGATCTTTTTTCCGTAAAGGACATTGTCGTAATAAAGAATATGGCTTTCAATATTAAAATTGTAATCGTCGAACGTAGGATGATTGCCTACGTTAGTAACGGCTTTGTACCATATCCCGTCAACCAATACTCTTGTATAATACACTCCCGGTTTGATTCTCAACTTATCTTCGCTATAAAAGATATTAGCTGTGGCAAAACCGATATTTTTTCCCTCTTTTCTGCCTTTTTCGACAGTGCCAATAACAAAATAAGGTTGTCCGAGATAAGTATTTGCTTTTTTAAGATTTCCTTCGATAAGAAGTTCTCTTACTGTGGTAGAAGAGATTTTAATATTGTTATCGGTAGCAAAATCGACTACAGACAGCTCTATTGAGTGAGCATCGCACCAATTTTTAAGAAAAGTCACATTTCCTTTTCCCTGTTTGCCGAATGTATAATCTTCGCCTACAACGATTGCCTTTACGCACTTTCCGTCGATAAAAGCATTCAGGAATTCTTCGGGTTCGATCTGAGAAAAGTTTTTATCGAATTTAGATTTTATACAATAATCAACCTGAAGTTCGTTGAGTTTGAACAATCTTTCCTCAAAATCGAGAATTTGTTTTGTGTCCTTTCCCAATACCGTAAAAGGCGAATTTTCAAAGGTAAAAACTGCGCTTAGGCAAGAATATTTGTTGGCAAGTCTTTTTACCTCACCGATAAGTTTTATATGTCCAATATGCAGACAATCGAAAAAGCCGAGTCCTATCACTAGTGTAGGAGTATAATCGCCGCAATATTCTAAAGTCTGTATTCCTTTCCATCTGCTCATATCAATCTTCTAAATAACATACCGATTTTGCGGTATTGTTTTCAACCTTCAAAATAAAACAGAGTTTTCCGTCAAACTTTGCGCCGTAACTACCGTCCTGTACATTTACCGCAATACTCTGTCCGTTGCGCACTTTTTTATATTCTTCTTTGTCAATATCTTTCAGCGGCATAATCTTTGACAGCAACTCCTCACCGCTTCTGATATTTGAAAGAGGATTTGCTATAAATTCGTCAATGACGACAGCATCGTCAAGACTAAATCCACCGCATTCCGTTCTTACCAAAGACGACATATACCCGAGCGTTTCAGCTTTGTAAGCAATGTCTCTGCATAGACTTCTGATATATGTTCCGCCGCCGCAAACGATATTGAGTTTAATTCGTTTGCATTTATCTTTTTCGCAGTCATATCCTAGTATTTTTATATCTTTGATATAAACTTTCTTGGATTGTATTTCGAATTCTTTTCCTGCTCGTGCCAGATCGTAAGCTCTTTTACCGTTGATATTAACGGCGCTGTATTTTGGGGGAATCTGATCTATCTCGCCGATAAATTCGTTTGTACATGCTAGAATTTTGTCCAATTGTGGCAATTCGCTTTTTTCAGTCACTGTGCCTTCAGCATCCAAAGTATCTCTCTCTTCTCCGAATTCAAAGGTTGCTACATACGATTTTTCTTTTTTAAGCAAAAAATCGAAGAGCCTGTTTGTATTGCCGAAAGCCACTAATAAAACTCCGCTTGCCAACGGATCCAATGTCCCCATATGACCGCATTTGATTTTGCAGCCGATAGCTTTAGATAAAGCGTTTCTGCACTTTATAACAGCATCGCTCGAGGAAATTCCCGAAGGTTTGTTTATAACTGCAAATCCGTTCATACACCCAACTCGTCTCTGCAAGCTTTGATAAGCTTGTCCTTTACATCTTCAAAAAAGCCTGATATCCTGCAACCTGCGGCATTTTTATGTCCGCCGCCGCCGAATATCATAGTTATTCTTGAAGCGTCGACTCTGTCGCTGGTACGGATACTTACCTTAAAACTGTTTTTGCTTTCAAGTTCGGTGATTGCAACAGCTACTTCTACGCCTTCTATATCTCTTATAAAATTAATTGCGCCTTCAGTATTGTCGGGGCAAGTCGAAGTCTCTTTGAAATCTTGCTGGGTAAATACAATCATACCGATTTTGTTATCGCAGAAAAACTTTGCCTGCGACCATACCCTTGCCCTCAATCTGAATGTATTGAAAGGTACGTTTTTAAGAAAATGTTCGCATATTGCAGATGAATCGAAGTTGTATTTTTTAAGTTCAGACGCAATTGCGTGCGTTTGTGAGGATACGCTTGAGAAAGTAAAACCTCCGCTGTCTGTGACAAGTCCGCTGTAAAGAAGTTCTGCCACAGTGTCGTCAAAACAAGGTTTAACTTCGTCGAGTGCTTTTATTACCTTGTACATAACCTCGCACGTTGCACTGACTCCCGCTTCGATAATATTGATATTGCCGTAATTGTTATTTGTCTTGTGATGATCGATATCGACTTTGATTCTGGCTTTTTTGTACATGTCGAGATATACGCCCATACGGTCAGCGTCAGCGCAGTCGCATGCAATAGCGAGGTCGCATTTCACGGCCTCGCTCGCATTGTAGTTTTCATAACCTTTCAAAACCGTAAGAGAGTCTTTTATAACACTGTCGCAATAAATATAAACTTGTTTTCCGAATAACTTCAAAGCCCTATACAGCGCTAAAGCGCTGCCGCAAGTGTCACCGTCGGGATTCTGGTGACTGATTATTGATACGATATTCGCTTTTTGAACGGCATTTATAAAATCTCTGTACATTTTTCACCGATTAATTGTTCTGTTTTGAGTTGATTTCATCGATTATTTTGGAAATCTTCATACCGTAATTAAGACTGTTGTCATAGAAAAATCTCAATTCCGGCATAGCTCTCAATTTGATCTTCGTCTTAAGGCAGGATTTGATATAGCCTTCTGCATTGTTAAGACCGTCGATCACTTCCTGTTGTTTGCCTTCTTCGACCCCGAGTACGCTTACGTAAACCTGCGCAAGAGTAAGATCTCTGTCCACACTGCAATCGGTAACGCAAACCATCTTTCCTGCTACTCTGGGATCGTTCACACCGTCTCTCAAAACAACGGAAAGCTGTTTTTTAAGCTCGGCGTTTATTCTGTCAATTCTATTCATTTTCAATTCGCTCCATAATGTAGCTTTCTATGATATCGCCCACTTTGACATCGTTGAATTTTTCGAGACCGATACCGCATTCGTATCCGGCGGCAACTTCTTTGGCGTCGTCTTTTTCTCTCTTAAGCGAACAAAGCGTGCCTTCGTATACGATGTCTTTACCTCTCATGAGTCTGACTTTCGAATTTCTTGCAACTTTACCGTCGGTTACATAGCTACCCGCAATAGTACCGACATTGGATATTTTGAACGTTGCACGAACTTCGGCGTGACCGATAACGACTTCTTTATAAGTGGGTTCGAGCATGCCTTTGAGCGCTCTCGTTATATCTTCGATAGCATCGTAAATAATCGAATATTGTTTGATTTCGATACCGCTTCTCTCTGCAAGCGTAGCGGCTTTTGCTTCGGGTTTTACGTTGAAAGCGATAATTACCGCATTTGCAGTATCCGCCAACATTACGTCAGATTCGTTGATAGCGCCGACTGCACCGTGAATGATATTGATCTTAACGTTGTCGTCTTTCATCTCGTCATTGAGCTTGAGCAAAGACTGTTTTACAGCTTCGACTGAACCCTGAACGTCCGCTTTGACGATAAGCGTCAATACCTTGGTATCCTTGGAATCGACATTTCTGAACATATCGTCAAGACTGCGAGCATTACTACGGCTTTGCATTTCTGCTCTTTCTTTATCGGCTCTCTCTTGAGCAACCTTCTTGGCAAGTTTTTCGTCCTTAACGGCAACCATTATATCGCCGGCATTAGGAACTTCTGAAAATCCCTGCACCTGTACAGCATAAGAAGGGAACGCTTCTTTTACTCGTTTACCCGAATAGTCCGTCATGTCTCTTATCTTACCGATAGCTGTACCCGCAACTACATAATCGGATACTTTAAGAGTACCGTTCTGAACGAGTACGGTTGCGACAGGACCTTTACCTTTGTCGAGTCTCGCTTCGATGATCGAACCTGTTGCGGGACATTTTTTATTAGCCTTGAGGTCGAGAACTTCGGCTACGAGAAGCACGTTTTCAAGCAATTCCTGAACGCCCTGACCTGTTTTTGCACTCACAGGACATACGATAACGTCGCCGCCCCAATCTTCGGGAAGCAAATTGTAATTTGTCATCTGCTGTTTGAGTTTATCGAGATTTCCGTCAGTCTTATCTATCTTGTTTGCCGCAACAATGATTGCAACTCCTGCTTCTTTAGCATGATTAATTGCTTCAACAGTCTGGGGCATTATACCGTCGTCGGCTGCGATAACGATTATTGCAATATCCGTAACGTTTGCACCTCTTCTTCTCATTGCGGTAAAAGCTTCGTGTCCGGGAGTATCGAGGAATGTTATCTTTTCGCCGTTGAGGTCGATGGTATAAGCGCCTATGTGCTGTGTAATACCGCCGGCTTCGCTCTTAACTACGTTAGTTTTACGGATGTAGTCAAGCAAGGAAGTTTTACCGTGGTCAACGTGACCCATTATCGTAACGATAGGAGGTCTCTTTACGAGTTTAGCTGCGTCTTTGTTGTCTGCGATAATATCCTTAAGTTTATCTTCGGCAGTTTTGTCTACCTTGAGTTCAAGCGAAATATCGTAATCTGCAGCTACGAGTTCGGCTTCTTCAAAACTTATACTGTCGTTGATAGTGGCGAATTTGCCCATATCGAACAATTTTTTGACTATTTCGGTAGCCGACTTACCTATCTTTTCGCTGAATGCTTTTATAGCGATATTTTCGCTGTTGATAACAGCATGGTCGATTTTGACGTATTGAGGCGCATTGGTCTCTTTTTTAGCCTTTTTGACTTTGACATATCTTGCCATATCGTCATCGCTTTCAAGCGTAGAGTCGTAGGCATATCCCTTCTTGAAAAGATCTCTCTTGTTCAAGGATTTTTTGTTTTCGTCCTTGGAGAAAGCATTCTTTCCTGCATCCTTTTTCTTTTTATCGTTTTTGAAGTTGTTATTAGCGGCAGGAGGAGGTGCAACAGTCTCCGTCTTGCCCTTATTGATACCCATAGGTTTCTGATTGGGGGTATTTCTGTTTTGCATTCCCTGTTTGTTTCTGTCAAAACCTTGAGGACGATTGCCGTCTTGTCTGTTTGGACGTCTTATCATTTCGGGATTGATATAAGTCGTCGTAGCACTCTCCTTGGGTTGTTGAACAGAAGCTGTTTGTTCGACAGGTTTCTGCGTCTCTTGTTGAGGCTGTTGAGATTCAACAGACTCTTCTTGAGGCTTTTCGTTTTCTGCGACAACCGCTTCTTCGGCTTCAGCTGCGTTCTTAACTTCTTCTTCGTGTGCACTCTCTTCTTCGGGCAAATTGAGCGACTGCTGGATTATCTCCTGCTTGAGTGCGGCAATTTTGCCCAGAATATCCTTTATACGGGATTTTTCCTGTGCGATATTGGAAAGAAAAGGCTTAGAAACTTCTCTGATAAAGCCGTCTATCTCCTTAAGATTTTTGAATTGTTCATTCTTGTTTTCGTTGTTGCTCACAAAAACACCTCCGATTTATTATGTTATTCGCAATAATTGAGTATTGCTGCACCGAGAGAATCGTCTGTAATCGTCAAAACTTTTACATTTTCTCTTCGTAGAAGATTATTCAGATAGTTTTCAGGCAAAGCCAAAGCCTTTACTTGTTTTTCCTGAATAAACCGTTCCAGTTCTTTTATACTGTTTTGTCCGAGAGTCTCGTCGTACAAAACAATTTTTATTTTTTGTGAAGCACTTCTTTTCAGGTTGTCAATGCCCCAAATAACTTTTCCCGATTTTACGGCAAAATGTATGTAGCAATCAATTTTGCTTATCGGTATATTGTTTTTTAATTGCATCGTAAACCTCTGCGCCGATTTCCTGCTCGAATACACGGTTTAAGATTTTATTCTTAACGCATTTATCTATGCAAGCGGGATTATCGCAAATATATGCGCCTCTTCCCGACTTCTTTCCCGTAAAGTCCAAAGAAATATTGCCGTCTTTGTCCTTTACTATCCGAAGCATCTGTTTTTTTTCGAAAGCACCGCGACACGCGATACACATTCTTACAGGCGGTTTTTTCATATCAGTAAATTATTCCTGCGTTATATGCTCCATACCTTCCTGTCCGGCAATGGAGGAATAAGGCTTTACGTCGATTTTCCACTCTGTAAGCTTTGCAGCAAGTCTTACGTTCTGACCTGCTTTGCCGATAGCGAGAGAAAGTTTATCGTCTTCGACGATAGCCTTTGCGCTCTTTTCTTCGGGCTTAAGCATAACTGCAATAACCTTTGCAGGAGAAAGCGCTCTGGAAATGTATTCGCCCATGTCTTGGCTGTAACCAATAATATCTATTTTTTCGCCGTTGAGTTCCTGAACGATACTGTTGATTCTCATACCTTTCTGACCGATGCAACTACCTACAGCGTCAATCGAACTGTCCTCTGCATATACAGCCATCTTTGTACGGTAACCGGGTTCTCTGACGATCTTTTTGATATTGACGAGATTTGCCTTGATTTCAGGAACTTCCATTTCGAAAAGCTTCTTGACAAATCCTATACTGGCTCTCGAAACCATAACCTGCGTGTTACCCTTAAAGGTTGTACGTACGTTCTTGACATATACGTTGATTACGTCGTTTACGTTGTATCTTTCGCCCTTTATCTGTTCGGAAGGAAGCATAACGCCTTCGAGCTGGGTTCCCGTCATTTCGAGATAAACCGTGTTGTTTTCGATTCTTCTGACGATACCTTTGACGATTTCGCCTTCTTTATTGTTCATTTCGTCTTTGATAAGTTCTTTGACGATTTCGTTGTTTCTTTGCGTAATAACCTGCTTTGCATTTTGTGCGGAAATACGGCTGAGCGTCTTGGGAGAAAGTTCCTCTTTTACCAAATCGCCAACCTTATAGCTGGATTTAATGGCTTTAGCGTCTTCGAGAGAAATCTCTTTTTCGCTGTCTACTACTTCTTCCACAACCGTCTTATAAGCATATATCTTTATCTCTGAACGTTGAGGATTGAGCACAACCATTACAGGTCTGTTTTCGCCCGTCTCTTTCTTATATGCGGCAGCGAGTCCTGCTTCGAGAGACTCAATATATTGAGCCTTTTCGATTTTCTTTTCATTTTCCAGCGCTTCGAGTGCGGCAAAGAAATCCTTGTTTAACATTTTGTCCTCCTAAAAGACTATGGCTTCTCTTATAAGTGCCACGTCCTTGATATTAAGTTTTATATTTTTTGTTTTGTATTCGAGTTCGATTGTGCCGCTTTCATCATCGTATCCGATGAGTTTTGCGACGAATTTTTTAGTTTTTCCCGTCTCAACGCAAGGTTTATAAAGCGAAACTTCCATATCGAGACCGAGTTTTCTGTTGAAATCTTTTGCGGTTTTGAGCGGTCTGTCAATACCCGGTGAAGATACGTTGAGATTGTAAGGCTTTCCCTCCGTAGGATCGAGGTCATCCAAAGGTGCGTCGATTGCATTATGAATTATTTCGCAATCGTCCAGACTTACTCCGCCTGCTTTGTCGATATATACGATCAAAGTGTCTTCTCCGTAAAGTTTTTTGAACTCAACGTCGACAAGCTCCATCTCCTTTTCTTCGATGATAGGTTCAACCGTATTTTTCACTATTTCAGTTATTTTTGACATAAAACCTCTTTGTATAGTTTGAGAGCGACTGCGGTTTGCAGTCGCTCTAGTATCAACTATTGCACTAATAATATACCATATTTATTCACCATATGCAACCTTTTTATACAATAAATATTTATTATATTTATTTTTAAGCAAATTTCGTCGTAAAATGGCACATATTGCGAAATTATTAATACCGTTATTCGTCTTTTCGGTATAATTCGTCCATGAGTTTTACAAACACTTTTGCCGTCGCTTCAGCATCTTCATATGCTCTGTGAGCGTTTTTATTGACAATATTGTAATAATTACAAAGCGAAGCCAGACTATGCGAGCGTTGTTTTTTGAGAATTTTACGCGCTTCTGTAAGAGAATCTATCAGTTCGTTTTCAAAAGGGATTCCGTATTTATTACAATACCTTTCCAAAAATCTGAAGTCAAAACCGCTTCCGTTGTGAGCTATAAGTATATAACCTTTGCAATACTGCATAAAGAAAGGAAAAACGTCTTCGATATACGGTGCGTTTTTGACGTCGTCATCGTATATATGGTTTACGTTGGAAGCTTCGTCCGGTATATGTCTGTCGGGGTCAACCAGAGTATTATAATACTCTGTGATTTTTCCTTCAACCAATTTTACGGCTCCGATTTCTATTATTTCATCGTTGGATATGCTTGTACCGGTCGTCTCAAGGTCGAAGACTATAAACTTATTTTGCATTATATAGTCGCAATGTCCTAGTATATCGAAAAGATTGTCTTTTATCTCTTCTTTATAAGGTTGAGGCTTTTGGAATACCTTGATTTTATTTGCCTTTTTAATGCTTTCCCGCCTGTCTTCAAGTCCCTGATAATTTATCTTGCACGCAGCGAGTTTTACCACCATAAGTTCGTTTTTACCGGAATAATCGCTCTTTCGGTAGTTTCCGAAAACGACAACATCGTCGCCGTCTTTAAGTCCGTCGAGACAAGTTACGTAAGGCTTATCGCTTTCATGATTTTTGGACTTGCGCGGACGTGCAAAATAAAGACAGTCCATTGTACCCGTCGTATCGTCTATAATAAACTTATACAGGACTTTTTTCAGTTTTTTATCAGGAGAATTTTTGTCCGTTATATTAAAGGATTTAAGTTCTCTGACGGTGCCGCAAACGCATACTCCGTCCATCTCTTTTTTGTATTTTTCTATGTATCTGGGTTTCTTAAGAATATCCTTGCCGATATAATAATGGTAGCTGCCTATAATATCGACTTCTCCCATATCGACGTATTTGACGTTTTCTCTGTCGGTAAGCAATTCCTCTGAATCCACTTGTTTGGATACGTTCAACTTAACTATTACTTTATCCGTACAATTCTGCGAATATATGTATTTAGCAAGGTTTTCTTTGAGTCCGCTTCTCTCGCAATAGTCGATAACGGCACTGGTCATATAAAGATTGATAATTATCTTTTTATCTTCGATATCTATATCCGTCATACCTGCGTCATATTGTCCGGCAAGAGTCTTGTGCTTGTTGGACATAAACGTGAGAACCTGTTTGAGAAGTGCTTCTTTGTTGAGTTTGTTTTTTATAAATACGATTTTAAGAGAAAACTGTTCGGGTATTTCCTGTCTGCAAAACTCCTCTACTTTGAGCTTGTCCTCCTCGGAAAATTCTTTATCCGTGATATCGGGAGGCAAAAGACAGACTACGGACAACGAATTTGTTCCGATGTCGAGATTAAGATTACTCACTCTTAAAAATGAATATTTATTGTCGGTTGCTTGATTTAATCTGTCTAAAAACTGCATTTTTCTTTATATGTGTTAATTATTTCTTTATCTTGTATTCGAGTATATATTTTTTGAGTGTGGGCAGAATATCGTCGTTTTCGACATTGCAGACATATTCTCCGTCTACAAAAATAGCCGATTTATCCTTACCTCCCGCTACTCCCAGATTTGCACCTTGCGACTCGCCTATGCCGTTTACTACACAGCCCATAACTGCAACCTTGAGAGGTTTGTCTATGTTTTCGCACATTTTTTCAACCTGTTCGGCAAGTTCTTTAACTCTGATATTTGTACGGGCGCATGTAGGACACGAAATTATTTCGCAATAAGGTTTTGTATATTTATCGCAAGCTTTAAGAATATCTTTTGCAGCTTCGACCTCTCGTACGGGATCGTCGCTCAAAGAAACCCTTATGGTATCTCCTATGCCCTCAAGCAACAATGCGCCTATTCCTACTGCGGACTTTACAAGTCCGGTATGATAAATTCCCGCCTCCGTAACTCCGAGATGCAAAGGATAATCGCATGACTTGTCCAAAAGTCTGTAGGTATCGACCATAGTCTTAACATTGGAAGATTTCGCAGATATTACTATATCGTAAAAATTGCATTTTTCAAGTACCGATACGTATTCGAGCGCACTTTTACACATAGCTTCGGCAAGCGGCATACCTTTGTATTTCGCATCCAAAGAACCGCCGTTTACGCCTATTCGCAAAGCAATATTTCTCTCTCTCAAATAGTCGGCAAGATATTTTGCCTTATCTACTCCGCCGATATTGCCGGGATTAATCCTTATCTTATGCACTCCTGCGTCAGCTGCCATGATGGCGAGCTTATGCGAAAAATGAATATCCGCAATCATCGGAATATGAATATTTTTTATTATTTCTTTGAGTGCGATAGCGCTTTCTTCGTCGGGAACGGAACTTCTTACAAGCTCGCATCCGGCTTTTTCCAATTGCAAAATCTGCTCTGTCGTAGCGTCGATATCGCTGGTCTTTGTATTAGTCATCGACTGTATCGTCACTACTCCGTTTCCTATCTGCACGTTTCCTACATTAACTATTCTTTTGTTCGCCATATAAACCTCCGAGCTAACCGAAAAAATGCAATAAATCGAGTATTATTGCAAGCGCAAAAAGCACTATGATACCTACAAAGTGAATCATTCCCTCGACTTTTCTGTTGACAGGCTTCTTTCTGATACCTTCTATTATTGCAAAAACTATTCTCGATCCGTCCAAAGCGGGAAGCGGCAGAATATTCATAATACCTATTGAAACAGACAACAGACAAAAGCCGTAAATTATCGCAGGAATGCCCGCCTGTACAAGTTGAGCCAAAGAGTAAATTGCCGTAGCGGTGCCGCCAAGCGAATCGCTGACCGCCACACTTCCAGTGAATACCTGTCCCAACGTACTGAAAGTCACACGCAAAATATCGTAACCGAATGTAAAGCCGTGAGCGATAGCCCTTCCGAAAGGCAATTTCTGTACACTGAAGGTTGCCAAAGACATACCGACGCCTTTATTTTGACTGATTATTTCTGTATCTTCACCCGATTCATCGTTAGTTTCATAGGTCAAATAATAGTTTTTTTCAAGTTGAATATTAATTTTTTCACCGTCTCTTATTACTACGAGATCGAGTACGTCAGATTGCGCAACAAGCTGATTGAGTTTGTTGAATTCAAGAAGGCTGTAACAGTATTTGCCGTTGACCGAATATATTATATCGCCTTCCTGCAACTTCTGCGATCCCTCTATAACTTCGTAACTTCCGTCCTCATTGTACTCGACGTGCTGATATACGTTGCCGACTACGGGGAAATATTCTCCGTATGCCGAGAAAAATATAGTAATAACTATAAGTGCCGAAATAAAATTGAAGCCTGCACCTGCAAACAGCACTATTATTCTCTGCCAAACGGGCCGTTTGTTGAAATAATGATCGTATTTTGAAGCGTCTTCACCCTCCGGGATATCTTTTTCTTCGGGAACTTCCTCATCTTCTCCGGCAAATGCGCAATAACCGCCGAGAGGAATACACCTTATCGAAAAAACTTCACCTGTTTTACTGTTTGTCTTACTGAAAATTTTAGGCCCGAAACCTATTGAAAATTCGTTTATTTTGAACTTAAAAATCTTGCCGAAAGTATAATGTCCCAACTCGTGAAGCATTATCATGAGCATAAGGCACAGCAAAGCCACTATGAAGTAGCCTATCCATTTGAAAACTTCGACTGCGCTTACCGCCATACAAAAAACCATTTTCACCTCGACTCTACGAGTCCGACTACGTATTTACGCACGTCGTCGTCCGTATCGTAAATTGACTGCTCGTCGACAATCCTTTGACCGTGGTAGAATTTGTCGAGTGCAAGTTCTATATAATAAGGTATGTCGTAAAAAGTTATTTTATTATCCAAATAGGCTTTTACGAGAACTTCGTTTGCCGCATTCATGATAACGGGAGCCAATCCTCTCTCTTTTGCGCAATATTTTGCTATTTTAAGACAAGGGAACCTTTCTTCGTCCGCATCTTCAAAAGTCAGAGATTTCCCGATAAAATCGTATTTGTTGAAAGCGACGTCTCCTCTTTCGGGATACAGCATAGCTATCTGAATAGGAAGACGCATATCCGGATAACTGAGTTGTGCAATTACGCTTCCGTCGGCGTATTCAACCATACTGTGAACTACGCTTTGTCTGTGCACAAGGACTTTGATATCTTCGCTGCTTACACCGAAAAGGTGCATAGCTTCGATAATTTCAAGACCTTTGTTCATCAAAGTTGCACTGTCAATAGTGACTTTTGCTCCCATATCCCAGTTGGGATGTTTGAGTGCGTCGACGGCCTTTGCCGTCTTAAGCTCCTCTTTCGTTTTATCTCTGAACGCCCCTCCGCTGGCGGTAAGCAATATCTTCGAAACGTTCTTGGCTGTAAGCGATTGCCATATAGCGCTGTGCTCACTGTCAACAGGAAGAATTTCCACCCCCTCTTGCTTTGCAAGAGGCATAACCAAATCGCCGCCTGCCACAAGTGTTTCTTTGTTCGCCAAAGCTATTGTGCTGTGTGCTCTTATGGCATTGAGCGTGGGCTTAAGTCCGCTTATTCCGACAAGCGAATTGAGAAGTAAATCAAATTTAATTTCGGCAAGAGCGCATATACCGATATATCCTTGCAAGACCTTGATATCTGGATATTTGCTTTGTATGTCATCTGCCAACGACCTGTCTACGACGGCAACATATTTAGGCATATATTTTGCGATTTGCGAAAGAATCAATCTGTTTGAATTGCAAGCAAGTGCCTCGACTTTGAATTTGTCGGGATATTTATCCACGACTTCCAAAGCCTGCGTACCGATTGACCCCGTACTGCCTAAAATGCAAATTCTTTTCATCGTATCGTCCTTATTATATTATGTATTATGCGTTTACCGCACTGACTATATTTATTACTAAATATACCAACGGCAAGACAAAAAGTATACTGTCAAGTCTGTCCATCATTCCGCCGTGTCCGGGGAATATCTTGCCAAAATCTTTAATGCCGGCTTTTCTCTTTATCCAGCTAGCGCCTAAATCTCCGACTTCGCTCAATACTCCGCCGACTAATCCTATCGCAAGATAAATAAACGCCGACGCAAGCAGACTGTCGGACAAATGCATTATGCCGACGTTGTTGAAGTTTACGAACAAGCCTGTTACGTCAAACAAAACGTAAACAAGCATAGCGCCGATAATTCCTCCGAAAAGTCCGCCTATTGCACCGCTTATAGTCTTTTTAGGACTTATCTCGGGACACAATTTTTTGCCTTTGAAAGTAATTCCTATAAAATATGCCATTGTATCGGACATTACGGGAATCAAAAGGGCGAGGAAAATTCCGAGCATTCCGTATTGACTGTGATTGACGATAAAGAATATCGAAAACATAGACAAAGGATATATCAGAATAAAAATCGTCGCAAGCAAATCCTTAAGTTCGTATTTATGTACAAAAGTAAATTCTACTATAGCTATCATTACGCTCAAAACAAGCGTTACGATAATTCCAACCTCACCTTTACCTATCGTTTTTTCAAAAAGCAAGGTAAGCGGATATATCAAAATACAACCGAAAATCAGACTTGTTTTCATAGAGTTGTATTCGGCTTTTTTGAAAGCACACGCCATTTCATAGACACCGAGGCAACAAATTATTATTCCCAATATATCTGCAAATTCTACGAAAATCTGTCTGAAACCAAGAATTGCGGCAAATACAAGTACCAGCAATACCGTAGCGGTCAGTATCCTCTTCAACATTATTTTATCCCTCCAAAACGCCTGTCACGTAAAGAATACTCTTTAAGAATTTCCTCGAGCGTATTCTCATCGAAGTCAGGCCAAAACTTATCCAAAAAAATCAATTCGCTGTAAGCGCATTGCCAAAGCATGAAGTTACTCAAACGTTTTTCTCCGCTGGAGCGTACGACCAAATCGAGCGGAGGAAGACCTACCGTATAAAGGCAATCTTCAACCATCTGTTCGTCTACAGATCTGATACCGCTTTGAAGAATCAAATTGACTGCTCTGACAATCTCCTGTCTCGAACCGTAATTCAAGGCAATATTTACAATCATCCCCGTATTGTTTTTACTGTAATCAATCACCTTATTTATCGCATTGAGAGTATTTTTGGGCAATTGAGACAAATCCCCGCTGAATCTTACCCTGAAACCTTGATCAGCGTAGGTTTTTAATTCTTTTTTGGCAAACTGCGAGATAAGCGAAAACAAAAACTTGATTTCCGCCTGCGGTCTCGACCAATTCTCGCATGAAAAAGCATATACGCTTACCGCTTCGATACCCTTTTTGGAACAGGCAATAAGCATTTTTTTCAAAGCTTCCGCACCTGCACGGTGTCCGTCGCTTCGCTGAAGCCCTCTTTGTTGCGCCCATCTGCCGTTGCCGTCCATTATAAATGCTATATGACGAGGTATTTTCAAATTGTTTGCCATAGTTTACCTTTATCTAACAACAAGTCGGCTTTTGCAGCCGACCTGCTTTATAATTATACTGAAAGAACTTCTTGTTCTTTTTCTTTAGTCATCTTGTCGACTATATCAACCTGTTCTGCAAGTTTTTTATCGACGTCTTTTTCGTATACGCCGACTTCGTCCTCACTAATGAGATTGTCCTTCTTGAACTTTTTGATACTGTCATTTATATCTCTTCTTGCATTTCTCAAAGCGACTTTTGTATTTTCAGCCAAAGCTTTGATACTCTTGCAGAGTTCTTTTCTTCTCTCTTCCGTCAATTCGGGGAATATGAGTCTGATGACTTTACCGTCGTTGTTGGGAGTGATTCCGATATTTGCCGCAATAATTGCTTTTTCTACTTCTTTGAGAATAGAAGTATCCCATACCGTGATCAAAAGCATTCTTGCTTCGGGAGTCTGAATGTTGCCGATCTGCTTGAGCGGTGTGGGCGTGCCGTAGTAATCAACGGTAATTTTATCGAGCAAATGCGCATTTGCTCTGCCTGCTTTCATATTGTTGAACTCGTATTGAAGACTTGCGATACTTTTGCTCATTTTTGTTTCAAACTCGTCAAAGACTTCCAATACTTCCATAAGTTCGTATGCCATAGTATTTCTCCTTGCAATTTGCTACAATAATTATATCAAAAGTTAAAATCAAATACAATGCTTTTTATTATATTTTTATATAATTATAGGCACAATTATTTATTTTTTACATTTTGCTACAAGACAAACTTGCGAGAAAAAACAAAATGAGGACATACTTTCGTATATCCTCACCGGTTGATTATGTTTTATTAGTGAATAAGCGTACCTATTTTTTTACCCTGTATAGCATTTACCATGCTGTCTTTTTCTTTAAGCGCAAATGCAATAATAGGAATTTTATTCTCCATACAAAGAGTGATTGCCGTTACGTCCATAGCCTGAAGTCCGTCTTGAACAACCTGCATATAAGACAATTCGTCATACTTTTTAGCGTCGGGGTTCTTCTTGGGATCGCTGTCATATACGCCGTCAACGTTCTTTGCAAGAAGCAATACGTCGGCGTTTATTTCTGCTGCTCTCAACGCAGCGCCTGTATCAGTACTGAAGAAAGGATTTCCCGTACCGCAAGCAAAAATAACGACTCTGCCTTTTTCAAAGTGTCTCAAAGCCTTGCGAAGAATATAAGGTTCGGCAATTCTCGTAATGGTAAGCGCTGTCTGTACTCTGCAAGGAACTCCTGCCGCTTCAAGCGCATCCTGCATTGCTATCGAGTTCATAACTGTTGCAAGCATTCCCATATGGTCTGCCGAAGATCTTTCCATGTTAAGAGCTTGTTTACCTCTCCAGAAGTTTCCTCCGCCGATGACGATACCTATCTGAACTCCGAGTTCATACACTTTCTTGATTTGATCAACTACATAAGCGACAACAGTCTCGTCAATTCCGAAACCTCTGTCTCCCGCAAGAGCTTCGCCGCTGAGCTTTATGACTGCTCTTTTGTATTTTGCCATACTGTCCTCCATCCGTGAATAATATGTGTAATGTTTTCAAAAAAAAGGAAAACAAAACTGTTTTCCTTTTTAATCAATTAGGCTTTTTTAGCACTTGCGATTTGCGCCTGTACTTCGTCTGCAAGATTTTCTTCTTTCTTTTCAAGACCTTCGCCCATTACAAAACGGGTGAACTTCTTAACGTCTGCACCGCTTTCTTTAAGCAATGCTTTGATAGTCTTGTCGGGATCTTTGACGAAAGGCTGTTCTACAAGGCAAACTTCCTTGTAATACTTATTGATACGTCCTTCGATCATCTTTTCGATGATGTTCATGGGCTTGGGCTTGGGTTCGTTGAGAGCCTGAACTTTGAGAATTTCTTTTTCTTTCTCAACTTCTTCTTGAGGAACTTCGTCGATCTTTACGTAAGAAGGGTTAGCTGCAGCGATTTGCATTGCAACGTCGTGAGCCACTTCTTTATCGCAATTTGCAGAAAGTTCAACGAGAACACCGATCTTGCCGCCCATATGGATATAGCTTTCGATGGTATTATCCTTTACTTCGTATTTAACGAATCTGCGGATAGCAATCTTTTCGCCGATTTTAGCAACTGCTTCTGCGAGTGCAACACTCATTCCTTCCGTAACTTCTTCAGCAGTCTTTACGTCGTTTTCAGCGATATATTTAGCAACTTCGTTTACAAAAGCCTTGTATTGTTCTCCACGTGCAACAAAGTCGGATTCGCAGTTTACTTCTACGAGTACTGCGTATTTTCCGTCGCAGTATGCTTCTACGATACCTTGAGAAGCAATTTTACCTGCACGTTTAGCGCTGGTAGCCATGCCCTTTTCTCTGAGAATTTCAACTGCCTTTTCCATATCGCCGTCAGCTTCGATAAGTGCCTTTTTGCAATCCATCATACCAACGCCGGTCTTTGCACGCAAATCCATTACGTCTTTATTTGTAAATGCCATTTGTAGTAGTCCTCCAAAATTATTCTTCTACGGGAGCTGCAACTTCTTCTTGGGGAGCAGCTTCTTCTTTGGTTTTGCCTTCCTCTTCGCTCTCTTCTTCTACGGAGAAAGTAATACCCTCGTTTGCTTCGATAACAGCGTTTGCAATGATGCTTGCGATCAATTTGATAGCACGGATAGCGTCATCGTTGCCGGGAATTACGTAATCAACGAGTTCGGGATTGCAGTTTGTATCTACAAGACCGACAACGGGGATACCGAGTTTGCGAGCTTCTTTAACTGCGATGTCTTCGTTGTTGATATCAACTACAAACATACATCCGGGAAGCTGGGTCATATCCTTGATACCGCCGAGGTTTGCTTCGAGCTTATCTCTTTCAGCCTTGAGCATTGCTACTTCTTTCTTGGGCAAAAGCTCAAACTGACCAATGAGTTCCATTTGATTGATTTTATTGAGTTTATCGATACGGCTTCTGATTGTCGAGAAGTTGGTGAGCGTGCCGCCGAGCCATCTCTGGTTCATGTAGAACATTCCGCAACGGGTTGCTTCTTCTTTGATAGCTTCCTGAGCCTGCTTCTTTGTGCCGACGAACAAAATGCTCTTGCCGGATTTTGCAATGTCTCTTACGAAAGCGTAAGCTTTTTCAACCTGTTCAACAGAAATCTGAAGGTCGATAATATGAATGTCGTTTCTTGCCGCATAGATGTACTTAGCCATCTTAGGGTTCCATTTTTTTGTTTGGTGTCCGAAGTGTACACCTGCCTCCAAGAGGCTCTTCATTGTTACAACTGCCATTTTTTTATTCTCCTTTTTTTGTTTATTCTTCCCCGAAGTTTGCGCTTATCGGCAACCTGTTGGCAAACAGGCAACTGCCTGAGCTGACCTCGGGTGTTTATTAACCGAATGATATTCTAACATAAAAAATATGTTTTGGCAAACGTTTTTCAATATAAATACGACTTTTATTATTTAATAATTAATAAAACGACTCATCATAAACGTTAAAACGCCGACATATCTTCATTACTTCACTGCAAAACAAAATTTTTAATTAAGAATTTTGCTCCGCACCCTCGATAGCGTTTATTGCAAGAGACAATTCGAGTCTTCTTCTCATCATCTCGCAAGATATATCGTAGGGCTTGTCCATACTGCCTGCATAGTTGAGATTGTTTGCCGCACAACCGCCGCTGCAATAATATTTTGCCATACAATTAGCGCAATCCGGCTTATTCGTAACAATATTTTTGGCAAACTTTTTGGATATATCCAAATTTATTTTACCGTCAAAAACGTTGCCCATATAATAGTCTTTATTTTCGGCAAACTGATGACAAGGATATATTCCGCCGGTAGGCGTTACGGCAAGATATTCGCATCCCGAACCGCATCCTGTAAGTCTTTTTACGAGACAGGGACCGCCCTCGAGATCTATCATAAAATGGAAAAAGTTGAACCACTTATCCGTTTTTCTTCTGTCGATATAGTTTTCGGCAAGTCTGTCATACTCTTTGAGTATGGCAGGAATATGTTCTTTAGTAATTTTAAGATCTTCTATCTCTGTAACGACAGGCTCGATTGAAATCTGATCGAATCCCATATCGTTGAGGGCAAGAACATCCGACGCAAAATCAAGATTCTTTGCCGTAAACGTACCTCTTACGTAATAAGACTTGTTACCTCTGACTTTTGCAAAATTCAATGCGTTTTTCGCAATAAGCGAATAGCAGTCTTTCCCGTTTACCGCTTTTCTCACTGCATTGTGTACACATTCTCTACCGTCAATGCTCAAAACTACGTTGTACATCTCGTCATTGAGCCATTTTATAGTTTCGTCATTGAGAAGCACGCAATTAGTTGTCATAGTAAAATGGAATTCTTTGCCGCTTTCTTTCTCTCTTTGACGCGCATATTCCACGATAGCCTTGACAACCTTGAGATTCATCAAAGGTTCGCCGCCGAAAAAGTCGACTTCGAGATTATGTCTCTTTCCGGAATTTGCAATAAGAAAATCTATTGCTTTTTTGCCGACTTCTTCACTCATGTACGCTCTTTCGGTCGTATGGTAAGTGCCTTCGTCTGCAAAACAATATCTGCAACGCAAATTGCAGTCATTGCAAATATGCAGACAAAGTGCCTTGATTTCGCCTATGCGCTTGCTCGTGGGATAATCCCCGCAAGGAGAGTTGAGGACACCTGCCTGTTCGAGTTGAGTAAATTCTTCTTCGAGTTGATAGATTTCTTGCTTATCTATTTTATCAAAATCGTTCTTTTCCTGTTGACTCATAGGAAGATCGTATTTGACTTTGGCATACAAAAAAGCGACATAATCCACGTTATGCAGACTGCCACTTTCATTGTCCCAAATAAAATGATAAGCTCTTGAGTGATAATTAAAACTAAAAGCGTGTACCATTTTGTATTCAGAATAATTTTTATTGATATGTGTCGATTAAATCAAAGGCTTTCTTGTTGCGTTGATTTTTTCGTCGCGATTTTTGCAGCTCTGGTTGCCTACAGTGCAAGAAGTCTTGCAAGCGGACTGACAGCTGGATTGACATTCGCCGCAACCGATGTTGCCGCACTTTTTCATAGAATTAGTAACGATACTGTTAATATGTTTCATATCTCCTCCAAAATAGACGGTTTATTATCTATATAATATAATAAAATGAGAATTTTGGCAACTGTTTTTGAATATAAATTGATTTATCACAGATTATACTCTATATAACGTAATCTACAATCTCAATAGAGTGATAATTTATACATTGTCTTTTCCTTTTCTTACGTTTACGGTAAAGACTCCGCTCAAAAGTCCCGCTACAAGACAGAAAATCACATCAAATGCCGTCAACGGATTGACAGAAAACGAACCGTTTACGAGTGAAAATACAAGATAACTTATCAATACGAAAAACAGTCCTATTATTCCACCTTTGAACAAGCCTTGTCTGCCCGAACTTATAGCGATAAGAGTTCCGAGAAAAATACTCAATATTTTGAGTGCGATATTGACGATTTCAACAGTTTTTGTAGAAAGATTTGCAAATTTTACGACTATAGCAAATAAAATAACCGTTAACACGGATATTATTACGGAAAAAACAACCCCCTTGAACATTTCAAAAAAATCTTTTTTATTGAGTTTTACAGCCATTGTCATACCTCCTCTGTCTAATAAGAGAATATGTCGCAAAAGCCGCTTTTATTCTCAAAGGATCATACAAACAGAAAAGCTCTGAATATTCAGAGCTTTTTACGTTCTATATTATATAAATAAATCAGTCCTTAAGAAGAGTTTCGTTATCTTTCTTTTCCAAAGAATCGTTCTGCTCAACAGTTTCTTCTTTAGATTCTTCTTCTTTCTTTGCTTTCTTTGAGGACTTCTTCTCTTCTGCAACTTTATCAGCTTCGATATCATCCATAGCGGTAACTTCGGGTTTTTCCTGCAAAGTTGTTTCGCCCTCTGCATTCTTCGTCATTTCCATAACGGTATAGATAGCAGATCTGTCAATTACTACGAGAGTGCTTCCGTCGCCTTCTGCGCTGAGATCGAGCGTAAAAGTGTTTGTCATATTATCGATTTTCTTTACTTCGCCGACAAATCCGCCGATTGTCTTAACTTTTGTTCCGACAGTGATGCTGTTCATCATTTCCTGTGCCTTTTTCTGACGCTTTTTTTGAGGGATAATTGACATAGCAAACATTAAAACCATCAATACTACGAGTACAACTATCATTCCTATTGTGCCGCCATCCATAGCTGCCAAAAATACGTTTGTCATAAATTCTCCTTTATAGTCGTTGTCCATATATCTGACAATCGACTCTTCAATTTTATATAATTTATCATCAAATATCAAGTGTTTATATGAATTTTTATTAAATTTATATATAATTTACAAAAAAATACATGATTTGACCGATATTTTACTTTTTGCCGCCGTGTCCCCATGTGTAATTTGAAAGGAATTCTTTATAGAAATCACCGAATCTGTCTTCCATGATAGCTGCTCTCATGTCTTCCATAAGTTTTGTAAGGAAACGTATGTTGTGTATAGACAAAAGCGCACCACCCAAAATCTCTCCCGCATTTATAAGATGTCGGATATATGCCCTTGAGAAGTTGCGACAACAGTAGCAATCGCATTCGGGATCTACGGGAGAAAAATCTTCCTTAAATGCGGCATTACGGATTGTAAGATTGCCGTATTTTGTAAAAGCCGTGCCGTTTCGTGCCATTCTGGTAGGAAGAACACAGTCAAACATGTCTATCCCTCTCATTACCCCCTCGACCAGGCAGTCGGGAGAACCTACGCCCATGAGATATCTGGGCTGATTTTCGGGATAAAATTCTCTCAACAGATCGAGCATTTCGTACATTACTGGTTTAGGTTCTCCGACCGACAATCCGCCTATCGAAAAGCCGCATTTAGCATATTCCAATGTACGTTTTGCACTCTCTGCTCTCAAGTCCTTATACATGTTGCCTTGAATTATCGGAAACAGCATCTGATTAGGATTTTTGTGCGCTTTTACAGATCTGTCAAGCCAATTGAGCGTACGTTCCATTGCCGATTTTGCGTATTTATAGTCCGTATCGCCGTGCGTGCACTCGTCAAACGCCATTATTATGTCGCCGCCGAGTTTATTTTGTACGGCAATGGATTCTTCGGGGCCCATAAAGTGTTTTGAGCCGTCTATATATGAAGAAAATTTAACGCCTTCTTCTGTAATTTTTCTCATTTTAGAAAGCGAAAATACCTGAAAACCGCCGCTGTCCGTAAGAATTGGCTTGTCCCAGTGCATAAATTTATGCAAACCGCCTGCTTTTTCCACGAGATCGGCACCGGGACGCAAATACAGATGATAAGTATTTGCGAGGACAATAGTAGCCTTTGCTTCCTCAACGTCTTTGGGAGTAAGCGCTTTTACTGTAGCGTTTGTACCTACCGGCATAAATACGGGAGTATCTATAACGCCGTGCGGAGAGGTAAATCTTCCCACTCTCGCTCCAGATTGCTTACATACTTTTATAACTTCGTATTTGAATTTGCTTTCCATAATTATATTTGTTTTCAGTTTTACTCTTATTTTATAATATAAATATTTTATCAGTTTATATATTCCGCAAACCTGACAAAACTTAATATTGATACTTACGGTTAGTAAGGTATAATTTTCCTTATATTGAACTGCTTTTTATATCAACAAAGTTGCGTCACCGAATGAGAAAAATCTGTATTTTTCTTTGACTGCAAGATTATACATTCTCAATGTCTCTTCTCTGCCTATAAAAGCACTTACCAACATTATAAGCGTGGATTCGGGCAAATGGAAGTTTGTAATCAGTCCTTTGACAACCTTGAATTTGTAGCCGGGATATATAAATATTTGAGTATCTCCTTTACAAGGTTTTATAAATCCGTTTTCATCGCTTGCACTCTCAACGACTCTTACCGACGTAGTCCCCACGCAGATAACTCTTCTGCCTTCTCTTATAGCGGCATTTATAATCTCTGCGTTTTCTTCGTCGACTTCGTAATATTCGCTGTGCATTTTATGTTTAAGCACATCGGTTTCTTTTACAGGTCTGAAAGTGCCGAGCCCTACATGCAACAAAACTTTTGCAATCTGAACGCCGCAATTTTCGACTTTCTTAAGAAGTTCTGGAGTAAAATGCAGTCCCGCCGTGGGTGCGGCTGCCGAGCCGTTAACTTTGCTGTAAACCGTCTGATATCTGTTTTTATCTTCGAGTTTTTTAGTAATATACGGCGGAAGCGGCATATTTCCTATCTCGTCGAGGATATTTTCAAACACGCCGTCAAAGGTGAATTTTATAAATCTTATACCCTCATCCTTAAATCCCGTCACTTCGCCTTGCATTTTTCCGAAGTCGAGTTTTGTGCCTATTTTGAGTTTTTTTGCAGGTCTCGTAATACATTCCCAGGTATCGTAATCGAGTCGTTTGAGCAAAAGCACCTCTGTATTATGCTCCTGCGTCTTTTCCGTTCTGGGCAGACGTGTAGCAAAAATTCTCGCAGGAATTACTTTTGTATTGTTAATTACGAGTACGTCTCCTTTTTTGAGATAATCGCACAAATCGTAAAAATGTCTGTGTTCGATTTTTCCGTTCTCTTTGTGATAAACCAACATTCTTGACGAATCTCTCGGTTCCAAAGGAGTCTGTGCAATCAACTCTTTAGGCAAATCGTAATAAAAATCGCTTGTATTCATCAATTATTATCCTCATCCAACATCGACAGCTGTTCGTATGCCAATTGCGTAGCTTTTCTGCCGAAATGTTTGTATGCGTCAGGCAAACAAATTCTGCCTCTTGGAGTACGTGCTATAAAAGTTATCTGCATAAGATAAGGTTCGTAAACGTCTTCGATAGTACCTGCATCCTCACCTATAGAAGCGGCAAGCGTATCGAGTCCTACGGGGCCGCCGTTGAACTTATCGATAATAGTCAAAATCAACTTTCTGTCAATCGAGTCGAGTCCGAGCTTATCTATCTCCATTTTACTCAATGCGTGATCTGCCACTGAAGCGTCAATGATCTCTTTGCCCATTACTTCGCTGTAGTCTCTTACTCTCTTAAGTATTCTGTTGGCAATTCTAGGAGTTCCTCTGCTTCGTCTCGCTATCTCGTATGCTCCGTCTTCGCTTATTTCGACATTGAGAAGTCCTGCACTTCTCTTAACGATTTTTGCAAGTTCGTCGGGCGTGTACATCTCAAGTCTGCAATTGACGCCGAATCTGTCTCTCAAAGGGGACGTAAGCATTCCCGCTTTGGTAGTTGCTCCTATAAGCGTAAATTTCGGCAACGAAAGTCTTATACTTCTTGCGCTGGGTCCCTTTCCTACCATAAAATCGAGCGCATAATCTTCCATTGCCGGATACAATACTTCTTCGACATTGCGGTTAAGTCTGTGAATTTCGTCAATAAACAGCACGTCCTTTTCATTGAGATTTGTGAGAATTGCGGCAAGATCTGCTGCTTTTTCTATTGCCGGTCCTGAAGTTATTCTTATCTGGCTGTTCATTTCGCCTGCAATAATGTGTGCAAGAGTTGTCTTTCCCAGTCCCGGAGGTCCGTAAAGCAAAACGTGGTCAAGTGCCTCGTTTCTTGCAACTGCTGCTTTTATGTAGACTTCAAGATTTTCTTTTATCTTTTCCTGTCCCACATAGTCCGCCATCGTTTTGGGGCGCAACGTATTTTCGCTTTCGCTATCGGATATGCCTTCCATTGAGGACATAAAACGCTCTTCGTCTTCGAATTCCATTATCTGTCAAAACTCCTTAATGCGATGGTAATTATATCTTCGAGCTTGGAGCTCTTTTGTCTTGCTGATGCTACAGCCTTTACCGCCTCTGTCTTTGATATTCCCAAACTTACCAAAGCAAGCACTGCGTCGGACGAAGTATCGTCCTTAATTTCAACGCCCGTGCCGATAAGTCCGAAGAATGAATCGTCTTCACTGCTTTCAAGGTCGATTTTCTCTTTGAGTTCGAGAATAATTCTTTCAGCTGTTTTTCTTCCTATACCCTTGACCTTTGCCAAAGTCTTTACGTCGCTGTTGACGATACAAATCGCAAGCCTTTGTAAATCTATTCCCGATAAAATCTGCAAAGCAATCTTGGGACCTACGCCGCTTATACTTATAAGGTTGATAAACATTGCTTTTTCTTCTTTAGTGGCAAAGCCGAATAATCTCAAAGCGTCTTCCTGTACATGAAGATAGGTATATGCGGTCACAATTTCGCTTTTTTTTGCAAACTTTGCAAGAGTATTTGCAGACACTCCGAGGTCATAACCTATACCGTTGTTTTCGAGTACAAGTCTGCCTTCTTCATAAAAAACGACTTTACCTGTAATAGAATAATACATAGCTTTTTCCTTATATAGTCAATAAGACATACAATAAATTTGAGTATCAAACCGCCGAATATTCAGATTTGAATATATATTCGCACCATCAAATTCAACGTATAGAAAAAAGTCCGCCGAGTCTTGCAGTCTGTGCATGCGTCAGGGCTACTGCAAGTCCGTCCGCAGCGTCATCGGGTTTGGGCACGGATTTGAGTTTAAGAAGCCTTGCTACCATAAACTGAATTTGCTTTTTTTCTGCTTTACCGTATCCTGTAAGCGCTTGTTTTATCTGCAAAGGAGTATATTCGTACATCTTAAGCCCCTTTTGTTGACATACGAGAAGGATTACTCCTCTTGCCTGCGCAACGTTGATACCCGTCGTTGTATTGGTATTGAAAAACAATTCTTCTATTGCAATACAATCGGGTTTGTATTTTTCAATAAGGCTTATCATGCCGTTGAAAATTTTTTCGAGACGCACAGGCACACTGTCTTCTTTAGGAGTGTTGATTACTCCGTAATCAATTACGGTGCTGCTTCCCTTGACTGTATCTATAACGCCGTAACCGACTATCGCAAGTCCGGGGTCAATACCGAGAATAATCATTTTCTCAACTGTCCTTGTCCTCTTACCAGATATTTTTCGCTGGTAAGCTGTTCGAGTCCCAAAGGTCCTCTTGCGTGAAGCTTTTGCGTAGAAATACCTATTTCAGCACCGAATCCGAATTCGAATCCGTCTGTAAATCTCGTAGAAGTATTAGTATAAACGCAACCGCTGTCTACCATTTTATCGAAAGTATCTATAATATTTTCGTCTTGAGAAACGATAGCTTCGCTGTGATGAGTGCTGTTGGAATTGATTATATCGATAGCCTGCTTGTAGTCATCGACGACTCTTACCGTGAGTATATAGTCGCTCTTTTCCGTCTTGTAGTCTTCTTCTTTTGCAGGAGTAACTTCAGGTACGATCGCTCTGGTACGTTCGCAACCCAAAACAACGCATTTGTTGTCCATAAGTCTCTTGAGTGCGTGAGGCAAAAACTTATCTGCTATATCAGCGTCTACAAGAAGTTGTTCGCAAGCGTTGCATGTCGAAGGTCTCTGCATCTTTGCATTGTAAAGAATATCTTCAGCCATTTTGAGATCGGCTGTTTTCTCAACATAAACGTGGCAATTGCCGCCTGACGATGCGATAACGGGTATTTGCGAATTGCTTAAAATAAACTTCTTGAGCGTTTCGCTTCCTCTGGGGATAATTACGTCGATATATTGCGACTGTTGCAAAAGCTCGTATGTGGCTTCCCTGGTCACGTCGTCTACAAAACCTACGACGTCCTTATCGTAGCCGTTTTCCTCGAGTGCGCTTTGAATGATATTGAAAAGCGCTCTGTTGGAATTTATAGCTTCTTTTCCGCCCTTGAGTATTACGCAGTTGCCAGATTTGATGCAAAGGCTCGCTACGTCTATCGTAACATTGGGACGCGATTCGTATATAACGGCAATTACGCCCAAAGGCGCTCTCACCTTTCTGAATTGAAGTCCGTTGGGAGTAGTCCAGCTGTTTACGACTTTACCTACAGGATCTGCCAAAGATGCAACTTGTCTTACTCCTTCCGCCATAAGGTCGATTCTGGCGTCGGTCATAGTAAGTCTGTCGATCATTGCGTTGGAAAGAACGCCTTGCGCATTTTTGATATCTACGGCATTGGCATCTTTTATAATTTGTCTGCTCGCAAGAATTTTATCTGCAATCGCACCGAGCATTTTGTTTTTGTCTTCGCTGGACGTAAAAGCCAGTCTGTAAGACGCATCCTTTGCCTTATGGCAAATTTCTTTCAAATCAATCATCTTCCTCTTCCTCGTCGAGTTCTGCATTGTGATAGGTATTCTGAACGTCGTCGTTATCCTCAAGCATATCGAGAAGTCTTATTACCTTTGCTTGAGTTTCAGCATCGGGCTTAACCGTATTGCTGGGTATTCTGTCGACTTCTGCAGACAAAATCTTGAGAGTTTTTTGTTTATCGAGTTGCTCTCTGACCTGTCCTACGCTGTTAGGATCGGTATAAATTTCAAATACGTCTCCATCGTTTGCGATATCTTCAGCTCCGCAATCAAGAGCAATCATCATAAGTTCGTCTTCGTCAACGCCTTCAGCGTCTACAACTATAACGCCCTTCGTATCGAACATATATGACACGCAACCCGTGGTACCCATTGAACCGCCGCACTTATCGAAAATATGTCTTACATCTCCTGCGGTACGGTTTTTATTGTCGGTAAGAGTCTCTACGATTACGGCAACGCCTCCGGCTGCATAACCTTCGTAAACGTTTTCCTCATAGTTTACCGCTCCGAGTTCTCCGCTCGCTTTTTTGATACCTCTTTCGATATTGTCATTGGGCATGTTGTTTGCTTTCGCCTTGGCAATGACGTCTCTCAATCTGGAGTTGGAATTAGGATCGGGGCCGCCCTGTTTTACTGCGACCGCAATTTCTCTTCCTATCTTCGTAAAGATACTCGCTCTTTTAGCGTCACTCTTGCCTTTTTTATTTTTGATATTCGCCCATTTGCTATGTCCTGACATAACTACCTCCGAAAAATTATAAAATTACAAATATTTACATAAGTATTTTATATTATTTAATAAGAATTTGCAAGTGTTTTGACAAAGCAAACAAATCTTGTATTCGCAAATACAAAAGACGGGTAAATTCATACCCGCCTTGAATGTTTTTTATACGACAAATGTTATCGATACCGAAAACTATTGTCTGTCGAGATAAGCCTGAAGTATTATAGTAGCCGCAATCTTATCGATAACTTTTTTGCGCTTATCTCTTCTCATACCGCTGTCGATAAGCATTTCTTCTGCAACAACAGTGGTAAGTCTCTCGTCTTCATAGTCTATTTTTGCGTCAATCAAAGGTTTGAGCGCCTCTGCGAAATCGTAAGTTTTCTGCACTCTGTCTCCCTTTGTTCCGTCCATATTGAGAGGAAGTCCGAATACTACGACGTCAATTTTGAACTGTTTGACAAGTTGCGCAATATGCTCGAGGTCCTTTTGCATATCGACTCTTTTATACGTCTCGTAACCGCTTGCGATTATACCGCTTTCGCTTATCGCTATACCCGTTCGGCTGTCGCCTAAATCTATCGCCAAATATTTCATACGTAAATTATCCTAAATAGTTTTGCTTTTGTCAAGTCTTTGCGCTTTGGAAATTACTCTATACGCTCGAACAATTCTGCAATATTGTCTTTTGTCTTTGCCTTTATCGCAAAATAATAAATCAGACTGACCCCGACAGTAATCACACAGTAAATCAATGCGACAAGATATGTGTTTATCGGCAAAAGAGCCACAGCTACCGCAGCGATCATTATGAATACTCCGCCCGCACTTCCGACCAACATAGGTATGAGCGTCGAGATGTTGTTGTTGGTAATTTCTACGATATTTTTCCAATGCACCTTGGGTTTTTTGAGATCACGATACAAAGAATATCTGTTCATTGCCGCCATATACAGCATGTTTCCTGCGAAAAGTCCTATTACCGAAACTATATTGGCGACACCCGTAAGCATAAAGGCAACCGTTGACAATCCTACCGTGACCCATGACATTATATTTGCAAAACGCAATTTGACGTCAACGAGTTTATCGTAGTCGACCGGATACGTCTTGAGCATAAATATACCTTCGCCCTCTCTCGATATCGCTATTGTTGCCGACAAGTTGGATACGCCCATCAACTTGATAAGCATTTCTGCAATACCGACGGCGACAAAAACCGAATTTGCGGATTGTTCTGCCGATGAAAAACTCATTTTGCACAAGAAAAATACGAGAATAGGAGGCAAAACGGTTATCATACCTGCCTGAATGAGCAACGTGGTATTTTTGAATACACTCTTTACTTCACGTCTGAACAAAGCCTTGTCTGCACTCAACTGCACCGCAGGTTTTTTCTGTTTTTTACTACCTACGCTTCCGCCGCTTTCAAGTACTTCGTATGAAAGTTTTTTATAGAGAAGCATGGCAAAAAGTGTTCCGAGCGCAGTCAAGCCTGCGACGATTCCTAAAAATGCCATCGCATATCCGAATGCGCGGATACCGTCTCCGCCCAGCATGGATTTTGCCAAAAACAATGTATGATACGAATAATTTCCGACCTTACTTATCGTAGGCAAAATTTTAGAATAAAGTTCTGTAGCGCTTATATTATCGTCTGTTGAAGCGTCTCCGCTTATCTCGCCGCTTATATCTCCCGAGCTATCCGTTACGTCCACGCTTTGCGTATTCACGAGTATAGGAATATATATAATCATATATATTGCAACAACAAACAAAATAGCTATTACGGCTCCGACTGTCGGATGTTTTTTGAAAAATCTGAATATCAGCATAAGCGGATATGACAGAAGCGCAACTACCAATATCGCCATGAGCGGTAAAAGGAATACCGCCAAAACAGTCATCACGACATAAGCCGCACTCAACGACATACCCGATGAAATTATCGCAACGGCACCGACAACGCACATCGGCAAAATGATAATAGCCGAAAACAACAATTCGTATATAAGCACCACAAATAATTTCGCCCAGAATACCGTTACGCTCTTAATCGGTAAGGTAAACAAAAACTCGTTATCTTTGCTAAAATACATCACATTGACGTATGCGAAAAGTCCGAAAAATATCGTTACTATCTGCGCCGAAAGAAAAATGAGCGAATATACTTCCTCAATATAGCCGAGTTCAACTGCGGACTTTATAAGTCCGTATGCTCCGATAATGCTCATTACCACAGGTATGCCGAAACACACTATAAGCACTATGACCGTAGCAATATATTTTTTCTTTTCTTTATCGTCTGCAAAAGTCGGTTTGAGAGTATTTTTCGCCAATCTTTTGGTAAGACATAAAAAGGTACTCATACTCTGCTCCTTCAGTCAATAAAGTCTTTGCCGCTTTCCTCATCAATCCCGAGAGAAGCGACTTTTTGCGCATCGCTTTCTTTTTGCGTAACGGAAATAAAGAAATCTTCGAGACTGTTGTCGTCGTCTTTAGCCCTGATTTCCTCCATGCTTCCGCTAACCAAAAGTCTTCCTTTATCTATGATTGCGACTTTGTCGCAAAGTTTTTCAACGACTTCGATTATGTGCGATGAGAAGAATACGCTGTTACCCTCTTTGCAATGTTCTCTCATAAGCTCTTTTAGATTGTATGCCGACATAGGATCGAGACCGGTAAGAGGCTCATCCAATATCCAAAGTTTAGGATTGTGAATCAAAGCGCCGATAACGCAAACTTTCTGTTTCATACCGTGAGAAAAACTGCTCAAAAGTTTATCTTGAGAATCTTCAAGAGAAAACAGTTCGAGATATTTTTTTCTTCTAGCGTTTCGGTCGTTGACTCCTACTCCGTATATGTCTGCCATAAAATCAATATATTCATTCGCCGTCATACCTTCATACAGGAAGTGATTATCCGGAACATATCCTATATTTTTCTTTGCCGCTACGGGATTATCGTGCAAATTATAGCCGCATACGCTTATATTTCCTTCGGAATAAGGAAGAGCTCCGACTATACATTTTATCGTAGTACTCTTACCTGCTCCGTTAGGTCCGAGAAATGCGTAGAGTTCTCCTTCGTTGACTTCAAACGAAAGATCTTTTACAGAGTATTTTTCGTTACCTCTGTATTTTTTGCTTAAATTGTCTATTGACAGTATTTTATTTGACATAAATGCTCCTTTTTGTTTTAGGAAAGCTCTTTCCTTTACATTGATTATACATAATAGTAAAGATGAAATCAATACCGATATTTTGCAATGTATAGCGATTTTATGTAAAAATTGCATAAAATCCAATATTTTTATATTCAATAAGTCTATTTTTTATCTAATTCAGGCTGATTATTTTAATCTAAAAAAGCCCCTTTCTATCAGAAAAGCGAACGAATGACTTTATCATTACGTCCGCTTTATTGAGGTCAATAACGTTTTACACTCGACATGTAATTAAAAAACATTTCGTATAAAATAATGCGGTCGGCTGTCAACAAATCCCAAGTCAATTGCGTTTTTTGTTTTCGGGCTTGTTTGCTTTGATTTCTTTTGCACGGATAAGATATTTTTCAAAGCCGTTGGTAGAAGGCTTATAAAATTTTTCGTCTTTAAGAGAATCGGGCAAATATTGCTGTTCTACCCAGCCGCCGTAGTCGTGGGGATACTTATATCCCTGAATTTTTTGAGCTTTGTAATTGGTATCTCTCAAATATACGGGAACAACGTCGTCTTTTTTCTCCGAAACAATCCTTTCAACGGCATATTTTGCCTCGACTACACTGTTGGATTTAGGTGCTTCGCAAACATAAATTATCGCATTGAACATAGGGATTTTGCCTTCGGGTAAACCTATATTTTGAAATGCCGTCATTGCAGATACCGCTACGACTAAAGCCTGAGGATCTGCCATTCCCACGTCTTCGCTGCTGTGAACTATAAGCCTTCTGAAGATGAGCATCGGATCGCAACCTGCCTGTATAAGTCTCTCTGCCCAATATAAAGCGGCATCGCTGTCGCTTCCCCTCAACGACTTGCAAAATGCAGAAATCATATCGTAATACATACTCTCGTCGATACTCATTGATTTCTTTTGAGCCGACTGCTCCGCTACCGTGAGGTCTACGTTTATTACGCCGTCCTTATCCGCTTCGGTACTCAAACAAGCCAATTCGAGAGCGTTGAGCGCATTGCGCAAATCGCCGTCGCTCGCCCATACGAAATGATTGATAGCTTCATCGCTTACTTTGAGATTATAGTCGCCTAGTCCGTTTTCTTTGTCGCCGATTGCTTTTATAAGCGTCTTTTTGATATCATCGTCGCTCAAAGGTTTGAATTCGAAAATTCTGCAACGTGAAACTATAGCCCTCGTCATCGAAACAAAGGGATTTTCTGTCGTCGAACCGATAAATATAATATCGCCCTTTTCAATTGCTTCAAGCATGCAATCAGACTGTGCTTTGTTCCAACGGTGACATTCGTCAAGAAGAAGATAGGTCTTGATTCCGTAGCGTTCTTTTTCGAGTTTTGCGTCCTCGATTACTTTTTTCGCATCAGAAATACCCGATGAAACAGCGTTCAGTTTTACAAAATTAGAATGAGTAGTATTTGCGATTATGTTGGCTAAAGTAGTCTTTCCGCATCCTGGCGCTCCGTAAAATATACAACTTCCGAGCGAATCCGTGAGTATTGCCCTGCGCAAAAGACTGTTTTTACCGACAATGTGACTCTGACCCACAAAATCGTCGAGGGTTTTGGGTCTCATTCTTTCCGCAAGAGGCGCTTTGTCTTTGTTGATCAAATCGAATAAATCCATACTTCGATTATAGCCTAATGCGCACGCACAAGTCAACAAGTCGATAATACTTATCTGAAACAAACAAGCACTTCGCATTTGCCCTTATCCGCCTCCAGCTTAAGCGACATCTCGCCTTTGACGGTAAGTCCGTTGATCTTTACTGCGTTTTCCCGACTCTTGACAAATGTCAAGTGATAGATACTGCCCTTATATCTGTAGATAAGCGAGGTACCCGACCAATCGTCAAGTTGAGGTTTTGAAAATACCATTCTTTCGCCGTAAAAGCGTATGCCGAGATAATCTCGGATAAGCGTATCGTATAATATCGATGCCGATCCTGTGTACCAACTCCAGCCCATGCGACCGTAATTATCGGCATTAGTATAGATATCTCCTGCCAAAACGTAAGGTTCACCCATATAAGCTTGCATCAAATCTCGGTTTTGACATCTCGATATCGGATTGAGCATATCGAGAATATCTGTTGCAGACAATTTCTTCCCGTCTTTATCGACTTTTTCTCCCGATATCGCCAAAGCCTTTGCATACCACACTGCCGCATGCGTATATTGACCGCCGTTTTCTCTTACGCCTCGAGGATAAGACGATATATACCCGTAATATCTGTTTTTAGTCTGCGGCGGATCGAGCAATTTGATTATTTTATAGTCGCAATCGATAAGTTCAGCGGCTTTTTGCATAGCAATTCGTTGTTTTTGCTTGGATGAAATATTCGCAATCACGCTCCAACTCTGGCATAAAAGATCGAGAGCAAAATGCTTGCAACTCTGACGTCCCAACTCCTCGCCATCATCCGTAACCGCCCTAATAAACGCACCTTCTTTGAAAGCGTTATCGAGAGCTTTCTGAAGGTTATCTATATGATTTATATACGGTCTTCGCTGCTCATAATCGACATATTTTACGTATTTTCTCAAAACATACACGCAAAACATACTAAGCCATACGCTTTCGCCTTTATCCCTCATTCCTATCTCGTTGAGAGCGTCGTTCCAATCTCCTCCTCCGATAAGGAGCAGACCGTTTTTGCCGTATCTCAATACCGAATCGAGCGCCCTTTTAATATGACTCAAAAGACTTTCGCCCATTTTGCTTACAGAAGGTATTTCGAGTCTTCCTTCATCGACCGCATTAAGAGGTGACGAAATAAGGTATTTTATTCTTTCGTCAAGTATGCTTTCGTCTCCCGTAAACTCTATATATTCAAACGTCAAAAATCCGAGAAAAACTCTGTCATCCATGATATGTGTACGCACGCCAAACCGTTCGGGATGCCACCAATGCTGCACATCGCCTTCGAGATATTGATGCGCTGCACAATCGAGAATATGCTTTCTAACTTTTTCACTGTCTATATAAAGCATCGTAAGACAATCCTGAAGCTGATCTCTGAATCCTATTGCACCGCCCGCCTGGTAGTAGCCGCATCTTCCGTTGAGTCTCGATGACACGACTTGATACGGCAACCATTTGTTGAACAATATATTCAAATCTTTATTTTTTGAACAAAGTTCAAACTTATTGAGGGACGTAAATTTCAATCTGCTTTCATTACACATCGTATCGACTTTTGCAAAATCGACAGATTTGATAAATTCATAACTTTCTGCAAGAATTATCCTTATTCTATGCGTTTTTTTGCCGTTAAAAGCAATTCTTACTGTATGCGACGGATTATAAAATCCCGTATTGCATTCACACAATCTCATATCATTGCGAATTCCGCACAAAAAAGCCTTGTCAGGTATAAGTTCGCACGGTAATTCCGTGCGTATATATATGCATTTGTTGTTGAAAGCATTGGTAATTTTGACGGTATTGCTGTCTATCGCCGTATCGAATAACAAATGCGGTTTAGGCAGATCTCCAAGCATAGCATTGAGTTTGAAAATTATCTCAAAATCACTGTTATGTGTCGATTTCGCAATATTAATTTGAATAGATTTACCTTTTCCGTCAGCAATTATATCTTCTTCGACCGAATATTCCGTACCGTTGGCAATCCCCTTGAAAACGGTGTATCCTGCCGCATGTTTTACGTATCCGCCGTCGTTAAGCTTGTTTAATCTTACAAACATACCGTCATACATATAGATTTCTTCACAAGGGCTGTCTAATACGGGATTGTTTTGCCATGTTGTAGAGCGAGATAAATTGCTGTTTGAAAAATAATCAAATCCACCGCCGTTTGCAGTAACTACAAAGCCGCCGTATTCTCCGCAAATCACGTTTGAATAAGGCAATTTTGTTTGTTTTGTGACGATAAAATCTCCTTTAGCATCAAATCCGCCGTATGTGCAATCGATATCTATATCAGGTTGAATTTTTCCAAATACGGGAGCAATTCGAACACTGTTCCTATCGTCGCAAACCGAAGGTAGAACAATGTTCAGTTTTGAAGGAGCCTTCTCCCCTTTTACAGGTTTTTCGTCATATACGGCAAACGCATTTGTCTTTATAAAATTTACGGTACTTTCGTCTACGCCGTTGAGGTGCAGGAATTTTATCTGCTCAAGCTCAAGTATATCTCCGACTCCCGTAATATCAATGAAAGATTTCAGCATACTGTCATTGTCCTGACCTTTTAATCTGTAAGCTATTACGAGTGTATATTTAACGGACGCCATATTCAGATATATCGTCGCATATATCAAATTTTTCAAGATTATATCCTGATTGTAATATTCAAAATAGATATATTTTACGCCCCTGTCAAGTCCCATAGGCAATATCTCGCCGCTTCTGTCCGCCATTGCAGTCAGTTTATCTCTGTCGTAATTGCGATAAATTACAGAAGTCGCAAGTTTGCATATAATATCGCTTATCTCGTCATTGAGCTGATACTTGTAAGTCTTTGACAAAAGAGTCAGTCTTGCGCTTTCGTATGCGTATTTTACGAAATCGGTTTTGCGACTTTCCCTTATCGAGCTGTGAAGTGCATTAAGATCGGTATCAAAAAATTTGATACAATAAATGTCCTTTGAAGAGAATGCCGCAATCTCCACTTCCCCTATAAATCCCAGACACGGATTGAGGACGTCGCCTATACTTACGTATTCTCTAGCGTCAGGATTTTCTTTGTATGTGTCGAAGATCAAAGGATTATCAAAATTTCTTTCCCGTCCTATGAAGTTAAAAAGATTGCTCTCGTAAGAATGTTTGTCTGTTCCTAGTACGGTAAGCGAACAATAACAATCTCCGCCAAAACTTCTTGACGTGCGTTTTGCAATAAGAGTGTCCAAAGGCAGATAATACGAAGTCGATACAAACATATCTGCAAACGCAGGATGAGAAAACATTCCGCCGTAATCGGCTAAAGCCGTCTCTTCGCAATATCCTACCGTAAACTTTTTGGCGTAGCTGTCCTTGTTATAAACCGTTATTTTTCTTATTTCGCAATTTGAATTTTGAGGTATATACACGCTCATTTTGCAATTTTTATCGAGATTTTCATACACACTTTCGTAAGGTCTGAATGAAAAAGTACATTTATCTTTTCTGAACGGCGCAAACGTGGGCGAATAAAGTTCTTTATCGTCTTTGATATAAAAATATCCGCCTTGATTTTGGTATATATCTCCCAAAAAACGGTTTAGATACTTTCCTTTAGAATACGAATAACCGTTTCCGAAAGAATCTGTTACGGTAGAAAAATGCCCGTTTGACAGCGCATTGACGACAGGAAACCCCTTGCATTCTCCTCCGTATTGATAGCAATTTTCATTGCCTGTATCGTACACAAAATCGCTTTTTTGAGCTTTTTTAGCTCTGTTTTGAGGCATTTTAGTTTCAAGCAAAAGTCTGCCTCCTCTCATAGCATCGTCAGACATAAAAAGCCTTACGAAATAATCGTCATACAATGCATTGATGATCGAACACAATATCATTCCTTGATGGTGCGACATCATACAAGCAACCGTATCTTTACCTTTTGACAAATCCAATGCTTCGTAAAATCCCATAGTAGAAAGCATCCCGTCAGATATCAGCGCTTTTAGATTTTCCATAACTTTCTCGGGGGCATATCTTAAAGCCAGTACACTGGAATAAGGACTTATTACACATCTGTCATCAGCCGCTCTTAGGCTCAATGCTCCTATACCGAACGCATTGTATTTGTAATGATTTTCTTCGTTAAATTCGTAATAACAGCTTTCGCTTATACCCCACAGTCCCGAACATTTTGTATTGCACATCAAATTTACTGCGTTTTTTACGCTTTGCGTAATAACGCTATAATCGCAATCAGGTATGAAAAGTTGAGGCATAAGGTATTCAAATGCCGTACCAGACCAAGAAACGAGTGTATTTCCTTTGAGTGAAACTATATTTTGCGCAAGTCCTCTCCAATATTTCGCATTTCCCAATAGACAGCTTGCAATATAACAAAGTATTCTCGACTCCGACGCAAGCATATCGTAGTGTCCTTCGAATCTGTCATCCTGACCGTTGTAGCCTATATAGAATCTACCCGCTTCTTTATCAAACAGCGTATCGAAATCCGTCTCATTTACGATAGCAGCCATTCTGCGATAAAGTTTATCGTCATACTGTTTTACGAACTGTTTTGCGCATATCATGCAAGCCACAAAATTACCGCTATCCACACTCGACACGAAATAAGGCGCAAGAGGCTGTTTTGTGACCAACGAATACCAATTATAAAGGTTGCCCTTGTATTTTTTTAATTCTTCGATAAGCTCGACGGATTTAGACAATCCTAAAAGGCAATCTTCGATACTTTTTCTGCCGATTCTATACCCTGCAATATGCGAAAGCAAAGCAAATCCTATGTTTGTAGGCGAAGTAAAAGTATTTGCCTGTTTATGAGGAAAAGCTTGATAATTATCGCAAATAAGTGCGTTTTCTTCAAGATTAGTCTCAAAATATTTGAGAGTTTTGTTGGCAATATTTTCAAGAATTTCTCTGTCTGACTCCGCAAAGACATACGCAGTATTATCGACTTTTTTCGTCGACAATGCCGTCAATAAAACTGTCGCAACGTAAGCCCCGAGATACAGCATCAGATAGATATTCATTGTCAAAGCGCCTAATATCACACATGCAAATACCGACGGCAATATCATCGCGAAATGTCTGTTTGCGTTAGCAGTCTTTTGAGAAGAATAAAACGTTTTCCATTCTGTAAGACGTCCTTTATCAAACAAAGCTTTTATTGCCAGTCCTACCCATAATACAATTGCGAATACCGCATAAAACGGTAACATCAGAAAGTCGTAAACAGTCGCAACGATCTCGCCGATAAAGTCTTTGACTACATACCTTAATCTTTTGTCGTAATTCAACGCATTGAGACAAAGCCCGTATCTTATAAGATACGTACCTCCGAAAGAAATGCCGAACGGAACTAAAAACAAGGCTTTTGACGTCAACATTGCGGCAATGAGAACAACAATGTTGACAAGCGGCAGAATAGTAGCAAGAATGTTGTAGGACATAACATACTTATAAAAAGGCTGTTTTACGTTTTTAGAGAATACGTAAGGCATAAGAAGTATATCTCCCCTGTGCCATCTTTCCTCTCTTGTAATATGACTCACAAAGCTGTCGGGAGCATCTTCGTAAGTGACAATACCCAAACTTCCGCATTCAGCCATTGCTCCCTCTATTATATCATGACTCAAAATTTTTCCTTCAGGCAATTTATTTTTGAGTTGAGTCGTAAAATCGTCTAATCTGTATATACCTTTGCCGCAGAAAATACTTCTTCCTGACAATTTATAATAAAAATCGCCATACTGACAATATTCGTCCGCTCCGCTGTCTGACAAATATCGCTTTGACCATATCGTTTTGAGAGACGAAAGTCTGTATTTGCAATCGAATGACATTATCGAGTATTTTGCGTTGAGCGGATGTAACATTGTGTTGACTGCTTGCTTTACGCTTCCGGGAGCCAAGATATTGTCATCGTCCAGAAGCAATATAAAATTAGGCTTTTCGACAGGATTCACGACATAGGCAAACTCTTTGAAGTCATCTGAAATCAAAGCGTTGTTTAGTGCTTCTATTGCTCCTCTTTTGCGCTCCTTTGCAATCCATTTACCGTCTTTCAAAATACGTTTTCTTACAAACAAGTTGATGTTTTCTTTGCCTTCAAGCATTTTTCGCATATGCATAACGATATCAAGGTCGCTATCGTCGATTTCCTTATCTGAAGTTTTGAAATCTGCAAGAATCGCATATGACAGCATATCGTCCTCATTGACTGCCGCAAGCGCACTGATTTTTTGACAGGCTTCTTCTGCTTGCTCCAAAGTGGATATATATTGACTTACCACACACATAGTCTTGCCTTCGTGCGGCAGCTTTTCATAATTCATTCTTGCCACGTTTCTTTCGGGAAGAATACGTCCGACTATCATTTTTACAATGAATCTCGCAGTCGGAACGCTTCCGAACAAAGAAAGTATTCCGGAAAATACCATATAAGTTATTTCGGGAATAAATATCAATACTGACACTGTGGTAAACACCAATGACAATAGCGCCGTAACAGTCGCATAAAGTCTCTGATCGACCTTTGTAGTAGGTTTTTTAAGGACTTGAGGCGTAAACGAATGCAAATATCCTTTTATGGCATATCTGTAATCGTAGATTATTTCTCCGAAGTGCACGCCGTAAGCTTTTGCAAGTCGAAGCGAAATTTCTGCTATCGACCTTTCGCTTGCGCCGTAAAGCGACGACAATTTTTCAACGGCTCCGATGTAAGCGTATTGAGAACAAAGATCCATATTATTATAAATTTCGTCCTCACACATAATATCGTAGACAGAACAAAGTTTTATCTTGAAATCGTCTCTGAATATATCTTTTACCGACTTTGCAGAATTGATGCAATTAGAAATAATGACGCTGTAATCAACTAGATCGTCGGTAAAAGTCAAATCAATATTATCAGGATTGATATCATTGATTTTATAAAAATATTTTTCGTCAAGATATTTGCCTGTATGTTTGTAAAAATAAAGGTATGCGTCGTATTTGCACAGCCTTTTTACAGGTTCTGCATCCGCTATTGCATTGGCTTTGAGTTTATCCCACAGCGTAATTTTATCGCAGATGTCTGCAATTCTTTCAATAAGCGCATACGTGAAAGCCTTATCGAGATTCAATACTTCATCGTAATGTAACGGCGTATAAGAATTAAACTCCTTTATTGTCTTTTCGACAATTTCTCCTGTCACGTTACAGTTTGAAGCCGCAACGCAAAAACGTGCAAGCTGAATTATTCTCACGTTGTTTTTATGATGCGTAAGTCTTGCAAAACTCTTATAATCGCTTTGCTTTACGTCAAGCGTAAGCGAATGATAGTTTTCATAAAGCCATCTTTCACACTCGTACAGTTGAGTTTTTGAATCGACTTTGGAAAGCGTTACTTTATATGCTCTTTTTATCTTCTTCAAATATTTGGCAATATTGGGGATATTCCCTACGACTTCACCGCTCCTTAAACTAACGGCAAGTCTTTTGACATTGTCTTCAAAATCTTTTTCATTCATTTGAGACAGCATGTCTTCTCTTCTTGTCGGTCTCTTGGCAAGAAGAATCAAAATAATCAATATTATAAACAATACAACAATTATAGCGTACAACATATCTTGATTATGGACGCATAATTTAGTATTTAATCAAAAATCTTTAGCAATAATAAATATGCAAAACGACAAAAAAATACACCCTGCGGTGTATTCTACGAATGTATAGAAATTTATCTGTTTATGATAATAAATGCGATATAGAATGCAAGACAGTCTGTAAGCCGAGTTCTGTATTAGACTATCATCTGTCTAGGCATAACGTTGCCGTTATGCTCAAGCGATTTTACGACAAGCAGGCTACTTATAGTCGATTTCTCTTGCACCGAGTGGGGTTTACATGGCTCCCCGCGTCGCCGCAGGGACGGTGAGCTCTTACCTCGCCTTTCCATCCTTACCTGCATAGGCAGGCGGTCTATTTCTGTTGCACTTTCCTTCAGGTCACCCTGACTGGTAGTTAGCCAGCACTCTGCCTTGTGGTGCTCGGACTTTCCTCATCCCTTACGGTCTGCGATAGTCTGGCTGTCTTGCACAGTGATTATATCACAAGCCGCATATCTTGTCAAACATCGCATATTTTCAGAAAAATATTTTTTCTTTTATCATATACGCCTTTAATTTTGCAAGTACCCTTGTCTCTATTCTGGATACGTAAGATCTTGATATCTCAAATCTCTGCGCAACTTGTTTTTGCGTCATAGGCTCTTTATTATCCAAACCGTATCGCATTGAGATGATCTGATATTCTCTTTCGGTAAGTTGAGTTTTTATAACTTCCATAAGTTTTTGTGTAGCAAACTTATTCTCTACTATTCCGATAACGCTCTCTTCGTCCTGTCCTATCAGGTCGATGAGAGTAACCTCGTTTCCTTCTTTATCGAAACTTATCGGCTCATAAAGAGACTTATTGTTCATATTTTTTTTGTTGGCTCTCAAAGTCATAAGGATTTCGTTTTCTATACATCTGGCAGCGTATGTCGCAAACTGCGTACCTTTATCGCTAGAATAACTGTTGAGGGCTTTTACGAGTCCTATTGATCCTACGCTTATCAACTCGTCGTTGTCATGATAGTTAGAATACTTTTTGACGATATGTACTACAAGTCGCATATTGTGCTTTGCAAGTTCGTCTTTTGCAGTTTTGCTTCCCTTAAACATTTCTTCGAGAAGCTCTTTTTCTCTTTGCGGATCGAGTGGTTTAGGAAAAGCATTGGTATTCTGAATGTATCCCGTAAAGAAAAAAATATTGCTTAAAATCGCCAAAAGTCCCGATAAAATCATAGCTCACCTCTGAATTGATACGCTAAATTTTATGCAGAATATTGTCGAATAATTACAAATAATCGTCGTTTTTTATTAAATCCTATCAGACACAAATCATCTAAATAGCTTTATTTAAGCTGTATTTGCATTCTTTTAGATATTAATACTGAATTATGAAAAAGTACAATATCCAGATAATTGCTATCAAAGTTGTAGACAAAGCTGTAATGATACTAAAGATTTTTAGAACTTTAACGTCTCTTTTTATGTCCTTTATATCGTCTTTTATTACTTTTGCGTCATTTTGCGTATTATCGTCAATGCTTTTATTTATTCGATCATTATTGTTTTGCAATTCCGTATTTATCATTTTAGCCCCCTATTCATAAAGTTTTTTTGAAATGTTAAATAAAACTTTCGTAACTAAAAATATTGATTAATTCGATGTTAACATAATTAATAGTTTTTGTCAATATCGACAACTTAACAAAAAAGACGCTCATTAAAAGCGTCTTTTTTTATTCAAAAATCTATTAAACTATTTATTTTCTGCAGAATCGTTGTTTTTATCTTTAAGAATCGTATTGATTTCACTGAGCCAGCTTTCGATATCCTTAAACTCTCTGTATACCGCCGCAAATCTTACGTACGCTACTTCGTCTATCTTTTTCAAGCCTTCCATAACGTATTCGCCTATCTGCTTGGAAGTAACTTCTTGTGAAAGGTTGTTTGCGATTTTACGTTCGATATCCTCGACAAGTCTGTCTATAAGCATCATAGGTACAGGTCGCTTTTCGCACGCTCTCAATATTCCCGCCTTGAGTTTTGCTGCCGAGAATTGTTGACGTCCGCCGTTTTTCTTGACAACCATTACGGGAGTCGTTTCTATCGTCTCGTATGTGGTAAATCTTTTTCCGCAATTCATGCACTCACGACGTCTTCTGATAGACGTACCATCTTCGTTTTGTCTGCTATCTACGACCTTGCTGTCAAGACAGCCGCAAAAGCTACATTTCATACACTGCCTCCAAAATATCTCTACGTAAATTATATTACAAAAAGAAAAATTTGTCTACATTTTGATGATATTTTGTAGCTTAAACAACTATATATTGTTTCAACGACAGTTTCCCGAGCATATTTTACCGCATGAAGAAGGAGGAATTTCGCCCTTTAATTCTACTAAAATGGTGTCTTCTCCTATCTTTACGATACATCTCCAAGGTATATAGATACTGTCCCCCGCAGAAAGGCTTTTCATAAACTTTCTGTCACCCGGCACTATCATACCCAATATTTGTCCGTGAGAATTAAAATTAATATCAATAATGTGCCCGAGTCTTTTTCCGTCACATACGTTGACTACGACTTTTTCTCTCAAAGTACAAAATGATAAATCCGTCATATTTACCTCTCTTGTATAACATATTCGCTATAGCAGGAAATATGACGGATTTTATTAAAGACATTCTCTTATTTTTCCGAGTGCGTTTTTTTCGAGTCGGCTTACTTGTGCTTGAGATATCCCCAAGCTGTCAGAAATCTCCATTTGTGTCTTACCGAGATAATATCTCATTGTCAATACGTTTTTCTCTCTTTCGGGAAGAGCTTTTATCCCCTCTCTTAAAGCAAGATTTGTGGACCATACCTCTTCGCTTTGACCGCTATCGGCAATCTGTTCCATCAATAGCAATCCGTCCTCGCCGTCATTATATACGCATTCTTGCAAAGATACCGTTTCGCTTACCGCATCGAGTGCGCATACGACTTCTCTTACAGGCAAATCTATTTCTGCTGCAATTTCAAGCATTGTAGGCGAAGTAGCGTTTTTAAGTTCGAGCATCTCTTTTGCTTTTAATGCCTTATATGCAGTATCTCTCATACTTCTGCTCACTTTTATTCCCGTACTGTCCTTAATAAAGCGCCTTATTTCTCCCGAAATCATAGGCACTGCATAAGTCGAAAAGCGTACGTTGAATTTAGGATCAAAACCGTCTATCGCTTTCATAAGTCCTATCATACCCGATTGAAACAAATCATCGCTTCCTGCTCTGTTAGAAAATCTCTGAACTATTGACAATACCAGTCTGATGTTTGCCACAACAAGCTTGTCTTTTGCGTCTTTATCGCCTTTTTTAGCCAAAGCAAGCAACTCATCGCACTCCTTTGCCTTTAGTTTTGGAAGAGAATGGGTATCAATACCGTTGATCACAACTTTATGCATAATCACCTCCGCATTTGTATGTACAGAAGGTAAATTGAGATTAATGGTATTATTTGCAGAATTTTGTAAAATATACGAAGATTTTTGATACAAATTTTAGAAAATTTTATACCGCATGCAATCTTGTATCGGCATCGGCATTGCGTGTTATACAATGCAAAATTACGCTATACTGCCGCTTGACAATACAAATTGCTGCAAACTATTGATTTTTCGATGATTTACGTTGAGAAAGAAGAAGTAATACTTGCCGTATTATGATGATGACGAAATAAAAAGGACGCAAACATTAAACTAAATACATAGTATATAACACAGTACCGCCGAGAAGGGGGGCGAACTAGTATGTAAGTAGTGGATTTTGCGATGATTTTTGTCGAGAAGGAAGAAGTAATACTTGTTGTATTACGATGACGACGAAATAAAAAGGACGCAAACATTAAACTAAATACATAGTATATAACCTAGTACCGCCGAGAAGGGGGGCGAACTAGTATGTAAGTAGCGCATTTTGCGATGATTTTTGTCGAGAGGAAGAAGTAATACTTGTTGTATTACGATGATGACGAAATAAAAAGGGCGCAAACTTTAAACTAAATACATAGTATATAACACAGTACCGCCGAGAAGGGGGGCGAACTAGTATGTAAGTAGTGGATTTTGCGATGATTTTTGTCGAGAAGGAAGAAGTAATACTTGTTGTATTACGATGACGACGAAATAAAAAGGGCGCAAACTTTAAACTGAATACATAGTATATAACACAGTACCGCCGAGAAGGGGGGCGAACTAGTATGTAAGTAGCGGATTTTGCGATGATTTTTGTCGAGAAGGAAGAAGTAATACTTGTTGTATTACGATGACGACGAAATAAAAAGAGCGCAAAAGACACACTTACATACAGTGAGCATCCCTTCTCGGCGGTACAAAAAAACTAAACCATTTTCGACATTTCTTTTTTGAGTTTATTGATAACCTTTTTTTCAAGTCTCGAAATATACGATTGGCTTATTCCGAACATATCGGCAATCTCTTTTTGCGTTTTTTGTTCTGCCCCGAGTATTCCGAATCTCATTTTTACGATTTGTCTTTCTCTTGGAGGCAACTTGTTGAAAGATGCAATGAGGATGTCTTTTTCGACATCGTTTTCGAGATCCTTATATATGACGTCACTTTCCGTTCCCAATACGTCAGACAAAAGAAGCACGTTGCCCTCTCCGTCGACATTCAGAGGTTCGTCGAGGGAAAGTTCGTTGCGGGTTTTGACTACTTTTCTCAAATGCATGAGAATTTCGTTCTCTATGCAACGACTTGCGTAGGTCGCTAATTTTATCTGCTTGCTGTCATCGAAAGAATTTACCGCCTTTATAAGACCGATTGTTCCCACGGAAATCAAATCCTCTATGTCAACATTTGTATTTTCAAACTTTTTTGCAATATATACGACAAGGCGCAGATTATGTTCGATCAATTTTGTTCTCGCATTACTGTCACCGGCAATATATTTAGCAACAAGAGTTTTCTCTTCTTCGGGATCAAGAGGTTCGGGCAATGCCTCTCCTCCTCCGATAAAATCGACTGTAGATTCTTGTATATGGAATATCTTTGCAAGCAATCTTTTAATTTTTTCCCACATAGGCACCTCCGCACTATTGCAAATCACAGTGAAGGACAACTTTATATTCTCCGTTCAGATGATCGGAGATAGCTGCCATTACGCCGTAAATTTTATCTTGAGTACCTTTTACGCACAAGTATTCGAGTGGGAAGACTTTAACTTTTTTTTGTCCCGCTACCGTACCGACGTACGTATCGCTGTGAATATCGGAAAGCTGTTCCGGGCGGTATAGTTGTAAAGCTACGCTTTCGTCAACTATCACAGTGGGTTTATTGTGATAATATAGACGGTTGCCGCTATCAAAATACGCTTTACATTTTACCGTTTTTCCGTTTGCCGCTATTTCCACGTCGCTGACGTACATGTTTTTACGCCGTGCGAGTACTATATACTTAAAAAGAAGCTGTTGCAAGCATACAAGACAAATACCTGCCGCACCCACATAAAAAGGTAACAATGAAGCATTTGTATCGAGTCCTTTGCCAAACAAACTCGTCAATCCTTCTGTTATGCCGCCTAGCGCAAAAGTAAGAGAAAGAAAAACCGCATATATTGTCAGGTATTTTTTCGGTTTACACTTTCCTGTCGTTGCCGCTACCATAACAGCCGATAAAATTATTTTGAATATAAAAAAATTCAACAAATCGCACAGAGGTAAAAATACTGCATATACCGTGCCTATTGCCGAGGCAAAAAACACTGCGATCTTATTGATTTTCCATCTGCAGAACTTCAGCGTAAGTACAAGTACGAGCGCATTTATCAACAGATTATTAAGCACAACGTATTCTATGTAAACCTGCATATGCGTATTATAACTTTTAACGCACAAAAAAAAGTTCCAATCTTGTCGATTGAAACTTTTTTCGTTATGTGTTTTAAGATAAAATCTGATTGATATTACCGTTGACAACTGCTTTATCAGCCGTTTCTTTTACCGAAAAGTCTCTTCATGAAAGAAGGAGGTTCGGGATTATTTTCCTGTTGTTTGGGCACAGAATCTATTCTGGGCTGAACAGGCTGCTGCATAGGTTGTTGATTGGGCATTTGCTGAGGTCTGGGAGCTTGAGGTTGCATACCCGAAGGATTTGCTCCCTGTTGAGCATTATCGAAAATGCGGGGTCTTATCTGCTGTTGAGCAATATTGCTGAAATTAGGTCTCATCTGTCCCTGCATCTGACCTTGCACAGGCTGCTGCTGTTGAGGAGGGAGATTGTCCGCCTTGCAACCCGTTGCAATCAACGTAACGACTACCTTATTGTTCATATTCTTATCAAAGCTGTGACCGAAAATATAGGTCACGTCTTTTGAAATAAGACTGGAGATATAATTGTTTGCATCTTCGAGTTCGCCGTTGGTAAGGTCATAACCTGTCTGAATGCTGAAGATGATTCCTGTTGCTCCTGCAATACTCGTATTGAGAATATCTGCATTTGCAGCCATCTTTACTGCTTTGAGCATTCTGTCTGACGAGCTGTCGCCTTCACACTCGCCTATTCCCATATGCGAATAGCCTTTACCTTTCATGATAGTCTTGATGTCTGCAAAGTCAAGATTTACAAGACTAGGATAGTTGATAAGATCGCTTATGCTCTTGATTGAATTCTTAAGGATTTCGTTGGCTTTAGAATAAGCCTCCGTCATGAGAATGTTTTTGTCGTATTCGAGCAATTTCTGGTTGGGAATAACGATAAGCGAATCGACATACTGTTTGAGTTTTTCGATACCTGCTTCTGCAACTGACATCTTGCCTGCTTCGAATCTGAAAGGCTTTGTTACGATTGCAATTATGAGCATGTCGGGATTGAGTTCTCTCGCAAGTTTTGCTATAACGGGAGAAGCACCGGTACCCGTACCGCCGCCCATACCTGCAGCGATAAACAAAAGGTCGGTATTCTCGAGCATATCCATCAAAGTTTTTCTCGATTCCTCTGCGGCTTTTTCACCGATTTCGGGTTTAGCTCCTGCGCCCTGACCTCTTGTGAGTTCAACGCCAATCTGTATTCTCTTGTCTTCGTCAACCTTTGACATGTTAAGGTGTTGAAGATCGGTATTTACTACGTAAAAATCAACGTCGGTAACGCCGAAATCGATCATACTGTTGACCGCATTTGCGCCGCAACCGCCTACACCTACGACTTTAATTTTTGTTGCTGTCTGCAACTTGTATTCCTCTGGCATAATATGCACCTCCGATTAACCAAATATTTTTTGTAATAAACTGTTTTTCGTATTGAGCTTGTCCGCTACCTCGAGTGTTGCGAACGTAGAAGCAAAGTAAGGCTTGTCCCAACCTGCCGTTTTGCCTTTGAGCATTTTTACTTCTTTGGCAAGAAGTCGCTCAAAATATTTTACCGCACCTCTTATCTCGCTTAAACCGCCACCCGTGAGATAAAAGTCAGTGAGATAGTTTATCGAGCTGACGGGTTTTCCCGAATAGCCCGAACGTGAATTCGTCATATCGTCCAACTCCTTAATGCGGTAGATATTGGAATTGACAAAATCCACGAGATTATCTGCTATAAGACAATGCAAAAGATTGTTGATATCTCTCGCTCTGCACTCGTACTGCACGTTGCCTACCGTGTATTGATATGTACTGGTCTCGTCGCTGTCAATATTGAGAGTGATTTGACCAAGCATATTTTCGGCGATATAGTAATTTACGTTGAGCGCACCGGCTAAAGCGTCGACCATAAATCCGTAACCGAAAGAAGCGCTGTTTTTATATTTTATGCCATCGCCCTTGACAAAAGCAAATGTCGTCGAAGCATATCCGACATCAATCAAAACGGCTCCGTTTACTCTCGCCTGTTCGTCTATAAGCTGTGTACCCTCTGCCCATAGGCCGTCGATGAACTTGACGTATTTGAATCCTACTTTTGCAGAGATATCGCACACAGTACGTATAAAATCGTTTTTGCAGAAAATATATGACATGTTTGCATATATACTGCTTGCACTCTCGCCGATAGGCGTAATGGTATGCGTTTCTCCGTCGAGAACATACTCGATAGCCGACGAACACAATACGCTGTAATCCGCAACCTTGAAGCTGTCGGCTTTGTTGTGAATATCTTTTATCATTTTTTCGCCGATAGTCTTCTTCTTTTTGAGATTAGTGAGAAGTCCGTTGGTTTTTACAAAAGTAAATTCTGCAGGAACGGATACATAGAGAGTTTTGTTTTTTAGATTATACCCGCTTTTCGAGACCGCTTCTGCGATATAAGTAGCGAGAGATTCTTTGTCTACCCATTCGCCTTTATAGTATCCGGGATATTGTACGGACGCAAAATTTTTTATATTGAATATTTCGTCGGAGGATTTTTGACCTACGGCGAATACGATTTTGCCTGAACCGATATCCAATACTGCAATCTCTTCTCTCATAATTTTATTATAATATTATAATAATAAGTTGTCAATAAGAATGCAAAAACTTTAAAAAAATTATACAAAAATATGTCTAAATTTTATTAAAAAATATTTATCTTGACTTTTTTAGACGCAAAGGGTCTTAAATCAACTGTTTTGCCATACCCAACCGTCTTCAGAAAGCACGATTTTTCCGCTTGTTTTTCCAGTATCGCTGGTATGTTCGAGATAATAACCGTATGCATTGATCATGCTTTGGTCTATATTGGAAGAAATAGGAAGACAAATTATAACACCCGTGTTTGTAGTGAGCCATATTTCTTTGTCAAACACCTGCGTCTTGCGGATAAACGAATAATATCTCGCATTGATAAACGAACATCTCTCTGCACCCTTCATCATTGTGAGAAGAATCTGCGAATCGTCAAGCACGTAGCCTTCTTTTACATTGGTGACAGCAACGCCGTCGAGAACGCAAAGCTTATCGTCGTTTTCAGCCAAAATTTCGGTAACTTTAAGTTCCCTGTCCAGTACGGCATATCTTCCGTCGGCAAGTCTTAAAGAAAATATTCCTGTTCGGTCGGTAACATAAATATAAACGTTGTTGGGGAATTTTCTTTCTATTGAAAGAACTTTAAGTTTGGGATAACTGATTTCGATATTTTCAATTGCGATATCTTCGTCGATTGCAAAAATATTATTGCCGCTTTTTATGCCGCTCAACTTGATTATGTCGGATTTTTGCTGTTCGGTTAAAGCAATATTGTTGGTAGTATTGACGCTTACGTTGCCTACAGCAAAGACAATGTACAGCAATACTGCCAACAACACTACCGTAGCAATTATTCCGAAAATAATCAAAAGCCTTTTGTGCATCTCTATGTCCTTCTTATGTTTGCTCCGAGGCTGGCGAGTATTCTCGACATATCCTCGTAACCTCTGTCTATATGATGAATGTCCTTGACTATCGTCTGTCCTTTTGCCGCAAGCCCTGCAAGCACGAGTGAAGCGCCGCCTCTCAAATCTGTGGCTACGACTTCTCCTCCGACAAGCTCTTTGACTCCTCTGACGACTGCCACTCTTCCTTTTATGGTAATGTCTGCGCCGAGTTTCTTGAGCTCGCCCGCCGTCTTGAATCTCGTCTCGAATATATTCTCGACTATAACGCTCGTACCTTTGGATATGGACTGCATCGCCATCATCTGGGACTGAAGGTCGGTAGGAAATCCCGGATAATACATAGTTTCTATGCAATCGAGACTTTTTTGCCGTCCTCTGCTCTTGATTAATATTCTATCATTTTTTATATATATTTTGCAAGTGGTTTTGGATAATTTAGATATAAGCGAAGATATATGCTCTGCGTTGACGTTGATAAGCTCGACGTTTCCGCCGCACATTGCCGTCGCTATGAGATAAGTTCCCGCAACTATTCTGTCGGGTATAGGCGTGTACTCCGTGCCGTGAAGTTTATCTACTCCTTCTACCACTATGACGCTGCTTCCCGCTCCTCTGACCTTTGCGCCCATAGTATTGAGAAAACGCTGAAGATCTGATATTTCGGGCTCTTTTGCGCAATTCCTGATGACGGTCTTACCTTTGAGAAATACCGCCGACATCATAAGATTTTCCGTTGCGCCTACGCTGGGAAGATCGAGGACTATATCCGCACTGCTTGCGTTTTGCGAATTACATATTATGTATCCACCCAGCTCCTGTATGTCAATGCCGAGTTCACGAAGTCCCGCTATATGTATGTCTATAGGTCTTAATCCTATGTCGCAACCTCCGGGATATGCGACTTTTGCCTGTTTGAGTCTTGACAACAAAGACCCCAACAAAAAAACAGACGAACGCAGTTCTTTTGCAAGACTTCCCGGTATCTGCATATTGTTTACCGCCGAATTGTCTATTACGAGATCTCTGCCGTTTTTTATTATTTTACTTCCCAATCCTTCGAGTATTTTAATCATACTTTCCACGTCGCTTATATCGGGGCAATCGTGCAGGACTATGATTTCATCTGTCAAAATGCTTGCCGCCATCAACGGTAACACACTGTTCTTGGCAGCGCAAATATTTACTTGGCCGTCGAGTGGCAAGCCTCCGTCTATTATGTATTCTTTCATATTTCTCTCCCGTTGTAATAAGCCTAGGCATGCTTTCTTCGCCGAAAGCGCTCTCAATATATCTTATGATTTGCAAAACTTTGTTGTGATTTAGAGTCAATATTGACAAGGATACCTATGCTTGCCATAAAACACACGAGTGAAGTTCCGCCGTTGCTCACAAACGGCAAAGGCAATCCCGTTGGAGGTATGCTTCCCGACACCACCGCAACGTTCAACAATGTTTGCACTGCGATTACCGCAGTAATACCTACGGCAAGATATCCGTCGAATCTGTCGGTTGCCCGCATGGCAATACGAACGCCGCATATTATCAGTGCGATAAATATCAGAAGCAATATCACAACTCCTACCCAACCTAATTCCTCTCCTATTATCGAAAGTATAAAATCGCTCTCGGAAAAAGTCAGAAACAGATACTTTTGGCGCGAATTAAAAAGTCCCAACCCGAAAAGGCCTCCGCTTCCCAAAGCATAATATGACTGGATAAGCTGATAACCTTCTCCCAAAGGAGACGCCCACGGATCGACAAAAGCCATAAGTCTTTTGAGTCTGTAAGGCTCCATAAATATAAGCGCCACTACTCCTATGACTACGGGAATCGCCATTATAGCAAAATGTTTCAACCTGCATCCGCCCGCAAACAGCATGATAATCACACTCAATCCTACGCACATAGTGACAGACATGTTTGGTTCAAGCATAATAAGTCCGCAAACCGCCAACGTCGCCAAAAGTATAGGCATCATGTTTCTAAAAGTAAGTGCACTTTTCTTATTCAGACACGAAGCAATAAAAATCACCAGACCGAATTTCGCTATGTCAGAGGGCTGAAAAGTAGTAAATCCGAGATTTATCCATCTAGTAGCGCCGTAATTCTCTACACCTATTCCCGGTATAAATACCATCGCAAGAAGCATGCACGATGTGGCAAGTATAATATATCTCGCTTTGTAAAGATAATCCGTCTTAATATATCTCGCCCCAACCATAACGACAATTGCGACAACAAGTGAAATCGCCTGCTTTTTTACATAGTAAAAAGCATCTCCGAATTGTGTTTCGGCGGCATAACAACTGGCGCTGTATTGCATCACGAGACCTATCAGGGAAAGGACTGTCGCACAGACGATGACCCCTGTACTTTCAAGACTTAACCTCTTTTTCACGTCAACCTCAACTCATAATGCTTTTTACTATCATATCGAAATGTGCGCCCCTCTCTTCATAGCCAGAATATCTGTCAAAACTCGAAGTAGTGGGAGAAAACAGAATATTCTTGACAGGTTTTTGTCCTGCAAGTTCAACCGCTCTTTCTAGCGAAGACGTTATCTCAAAAGTATAATCCCTGTATGTAGGTAAAAAAGACATTATCGAATATACGTTGTCGCCGGTAGCAATTATATGCTTTATCTGTGCGGGTAATTTGGAGAAAAATCCGTCATAAGCTATTCCCTTGTCATATCCTCCGACTATCAACGCCGTGTCCCCTTGCATGGATTCGCAAGCTTTAAGAGTACTGTCAATGTTTGTCGCCTTGGAATCGTTGTAATAATTCTTGCCGTCGATTTGCGTAATAAATTCATTCCTGTATCTGGGCAAACTGAACTGTTTTATACCCTCGACAATACTGTCGTCGGCTATGCCGACAAGCTTTGCCGCAACAACGGCAGCCATTACATTTTGATAATTGTAGCCACCCTTAAGCGGAACTTCGTCAATCGACATAAGAGGATATGCTCCGTCTAAATCCACCATGATTTTGTTGTCCTCCAAATAACTTCCTTTGACTTTGCTTTTCGTACTTATAAAATAAACTTTAGAATTTACAGCGTCGTAAAAATCCCTTACCGTAGGATCGTCGTAATTGAGGATAGCGAAATCGCTGTCCTTTTGATTAATGAATATCTTGAATTTTTGATATGCGTAATTTTCGAAATTCTTATGTCTCTCGTAATGGTCAGGCGTAATATTGAGACATGTCGCGACGTGCGGACAAAAGTCCTTTATCGTCTCCAACTGAAAAGACGAAACTTCCAAGACGACCGTATCGTCAGAATTTATATGTAAAACGTTTTCGCAAAAAGAATTGCCGATATTTCCGAGCGTATATGCTTTTTTACCGCTTTTTGCTATTATCTCTCCGATAAGTTTGGTAGTGGTAGTCTTTCCGTTTGTTCCCGTAACGGCAATGATTTTGCCTTTGCAATATCTGTATCCGAGTTCGAGTTCGCCTATTACGGGCACTCCTAAACGTCTCGCACAGCTTACGATTTTATGGTCTGGATCGATGCCCGGACTCACAACAATAAACTCCTTGTCCGCTATCGCCTCAAACTCCGTAAGCGAACTTACGTCTTCGACAAACTCGGTATTTTCTACGGGCTTATCCGAATATACACTTACCGAATAACCTTTTGCATTGAGAAGTTTTGCCGCACCTCTGCCACTGATACCGTAACCTACGACAAGTACTTTTTTCACATATCCTCCTATACGAGGACAGATATCAAAGCAACTCCGCTCATCAAAAACGTTATCAAAGCATAAAAGCCCGTAATTCTGTTCTCGTGCACACCTTTATATTCGAGGTGATGATGATAAGGCGCAATCAAAAACACACGTTTTTTCCTGACCTTAAAACTTATCACCTGCACTATTACTGATATGCACGATACTATATACATTATGCCTACAAAAAGAATAATAAGAGGTTGCGAACTGAACAATGCTATACTTGCAATAGCTCCGCCTGTCGCCAGCGATCCTGTATCTCCCATAAATATTTTTGCAGGATAATTGTTTTGCCATAAAAAAGCAAGCATGCCGCCAAGCATCGCCGCACAGAAAAAACAAAGCGACAGCAGATGCCCTGCATAAAACGTTTGCCCCATTACTTTAGTATTGTAATATAACACATAGACAATAACGGTAAGAAAAACAAAATTGACCGATGAAGACTTTGCCACAAGACCGTCAAGACCGTCCGTAAGATTAACCGCATTCGTCGTAGCCAGATATACCAAAAGACAAAGAGGAATATACCACCACTGCAAATCAATAGTCTTGTCCGTAAAAGGTAAAGAAATTTGAGTGCCGATAAAAAAATTCCTATAGCAATACACGGTAGCGATTATCGCAATTCCCACCTGTCCTATTACTTTCTGATAAGCTTTTAAGCCCATATTGTGGTGAAGTTTTACTTTTAGAAAATCGTCAAGCAAACCTACGGCGCCATAGCTTAATGTTACTGCCATAGCGACGATACCGCTCCTCTCGCCGCCTATATTGAAAATCACGCTCGTGAGCGCCATCGGCAAAAGAAAAATCAATCCGCCCATAGTAGGAGTTCCGCTCTTTCCCTCGTGCTTGTCCACGTATTCGAGTATGGGCTGCCCGGCTTTGAGCGCCCTCATAACTCTTATAATCAGCGGAGACAACAACAATCCCACGACAAAAGGAAACAGTACTGCCAAAATCAACTTAATTTCTACACTCATACTCAACTCCGATTATAGCCAACGCATAACTTCCTGCATATCGCTGTAAGGAGTCTTTACATTGTTTTCGTCAATATAATTTTCGCTTCCTTTTCCCGCAATAAAGACCACGTCTCCTTTTTCGGCAAGTTCGATACCGAGTTTTACGGCTTTTGATCTGTCAAGCTCAACGTAGAGTTTGCCTTTGGGATTGACGCCCTGAAGTATGTCCGTGGCAATAGATTCTCTGCTTTCGGTGCGAGGATTGTCTGACGTTATTATTACAACGTCGCTCATTTCGCTTGCAATTTTGCCCATAATAGGACGCTTGCCGACATCCCTGTCTCCGCCGCATCCGAATATCGTTATGATTTTGTTTTTTGTCATATTTCTTCCCTCTTTGAGAAGATTGTATATTCCGTCGGGCGTATGCGCAAAATCGACCACGTAGGTTACGTCGTCTTTTCTCACAACGTTGAACCTTCCTTCGGGAGAAGGTATTTTTCCGATAGTCTGCATGATTTGAGCATTTGTAAGCCCTATGCGTTTTACCGCTACGAGTGCGGCAAGAAGATTATATACGTTGAATATTCCGAACAAGTTGGTATGAATATCGAGTATATCGTCAAGCACGTTGGCAACAAAACTCTCTCCGTTCTGCGTAGTCGTAACGTTTATAGCAAAAGCGTCGCTGGGATTTTCCAATCCGTAAGATATTACGGGAACTTTCTCCTCTCTCAAAATCTCCAAACCCAATGCATCGTCTGCGTTTGCAATTGCCAGCTTTGTATTTTGAGGACAGAAATATCCCTTTTTGCAGTTGGCATAATCACTCATATTGCCGAAAAAATCCAAATGGTCCTGCGACAAATTAGTAAATATGCTCATTTCACTCTTTACTCCGTAAAGTTTATCGAGATATATCGCATGTGCCGACAATTCCATCATGACATATTCGACTTTTGCATCAGCCATTTCTCTGAAAAGACTTTGCAAAAGATTTGGATCGGGAGTAGTAAGTACCGACGGCTTACGCACGCCTAAATATTCGTAATACATCGTTCCTATCAGACCGCACGAAACGCCGTTTCTCTCGAGGAGCTCTTTCACGAGATAAGAAGTGGTAGATTTTCCGTTTGTTCCGACAACCGTTATTATCTTCAGACTTTTTGCGGGATTCGAATAATAATTGGCGCAAATAAGACTGTAAGCTTTACGAGTGTCCTTTACTCTGACAACGCTGACAAGCGGATTGACGTATCCGTTGGAGCATACTACGCAACACGCCCCTTTCGCTACCGCTTCGTTGGCAAAATTATGTCCGTCGCTTTTACTTCCCGACAAACATATAAAACAGTCTCCCTCTTCAACTTCCGAAGAATTGATTTTTACGTTTTTCACTTCCCTGTCCAATGCTCCGCATACTTCTGAAACGTCACATCCTTGTATAAGTTTTTCCAGCAACATAAATAGCCCTTCCTCTTATATTTTTTGCGCATACATATTAAGCCAGCTTAAATTAAAAAACAATAGCTTTAACAATCTTCGACATAATCCCGACGTAATAGGTATAATTGTCATTGTCGTATGTTATAGCAACGCAAAATACGGCATTATTCTCCTTAATTTGATTGCCTATTTTGCATTAAAATATACAACTTGATTGCTTCTGACAATCTGCCCCGCCGCAGGAAACTGATAGAAGACTTTTCCGCTTTCGCCGACAAATTCGTAATCGAGTCCTGCTTTTTTCAGCGCAACTATAGCATCTGCAATACTCAAATCCGTCAAGTCGGGCATTTCGACTTCTTTGTATGACGGCATCTCGTCTTCCGAATACTTCGGAGCGATGTTTTTGTAAGTGAATATACTCGAGAATATCTCGCCGACATAAGGCGCCGCAACTATACTTCCGTAATATACGTATCCCTGCGGCTCGTCTACCAACATCAGACATACCAGCGTTTCGCCGTTGACTTCCGTAAATCCGATAAACGACGATATATATTTACCAGACGCTATCGCACCGTTTTCGTATTTCTGCGCAGTACCGGTTTTACCGCCAATGTTGTACCCGGGCACATAAGCGTTTTTTCCGCTGCCCTCCGATACAACGCTGTAAAGATATTCTTTCAATGTATCGCTGGTAGTCTTGCTAATAGGATTACTCTTGACTTCGGAAGAATGGGCGTAAGCTACATTGCCGTTGACGTCTTTGATTTCTTCGACCACATAAGGCGTATAAAGTTTTCCGCCGTTGACGACAGAACATACAGCCGACGCCAACTGAATAGGAGTTACGGCAATTGCCTGACCGAATCCTATACGTGCGATATCGACATTTTGTACTCTGCTTTCACCCAATAAAATTCCGCTTGCCTCTCCGGAAATATCCACTCCTGTTTTTTGTCCCAACCCGAATTTTTCAAAATAGTCATACATCTTTTCTTTGCCGACCGTAAGCGCTATATCCATGAATACGCAGTTGCATGAATTTTGTATTCCCTCTTCAAATGTCTGACTGCCGTGACCGATACTTCTCCAACACTTTATTCTCTGACCGTCAACTACTGAACTTCCGCCGCAATAATAAGAACGCTTGATTGCATTGTTCTCGAGTCCGATTGCCGAAGTAAGTATTTTAAAAGTCGAACCGGGTTCGTACACATCGGTCACCAAAAGGTTACGCGATCCTTGCAGCAACAATTCCATATCGTCTCTCGGAATATCGTTGAGATCGTATGCAGGCGCACTCGCCATTGCCAGAACCGCCCCTGTATCGGCATTCATTACGATACAACTTGCCGACTTCGATTGATATTTGAGTTGAGCATCCTTGACTGCCTTTTCTGCAAAAGACTGAATATAATAATCTATTGTCAATTTAGTAGTCATACCTTTTATGGAGTCTACATAAACGGTACGGTTTGAATCGAGTTCTCTGCCGATAAGATCTGTTTGCGTATAAGATGCACCGTTGACTCCTTTAAGGTATTCGTCATAATACATTTCGATACCGCTCTGACCTATGCCGTCACTGTTGGTAAAGCCCAAAACCTGAGTCAGAAAATTGCCGTAATTATAGTATCTGTTGCTGTCCGCCGTAAGATACAATCCGTTTATATCCGTCGCAATAAGTCTTAACATTTGCGATTTATCGAGATTTTTTGCAACCGTTATTTCGCTTACGCCTGTCTTTGAAAGCTTTTGGAGAAGTAAATCGGCATCGACTCCCAAAATATCGGAAATACTGTCGGCAATGTACTGTTTGTCATCCATTTCGTTGGGACGTGCATACAACGTATATGTAGTATTGCTCTCGGCAAGGACTATTCCGTTTACATCAGTAATATCTCCTCTGTCCGCTCTGAAAGGCAACTCTCTCGTCCATTGGTCGTAAGCGAGATATTGCAGTCCTTCTCCCCATACAACTTGAAGATAAAATAATCGTCCGAACAACACTGCGAATAAAAAAACAAGCAATACTGCGATTACGACGATTCTTTTTTTGACATAATAATGCGCTATTTTATCCACTTGACACCTCTTTCACAATATTTTATTTGTGCGCTTGGTCAAATATTCGGACAAAGCATAAAAATGCAACTCAATGCTACAAAATACTCAAATCGCATCATAAAAACAAATCAATGGAAACATAAAAAATTATTTTACTTTGAAAATAATCAGAAATTTTTATAAACAAAAAAGCGGTCATCAAACCGCTTTTCTGTTGTTAAATATATTAAGATGGAGTGTGTGAAAGTCTTATTTTAATTGTCCGCCGAAGAAATCACAGAGTTTATCAAACCAGTTTGTACTCTTTTCGTACTCGTATGCAGGTATGGTATATGAAGTTTGGTCAATGGTCTGCGTTCCGTTAGCAGTTACGGCATTGGATATCGTTGCGGTATCGACAGTTTGTGTAATTCCGCTGTCGGCAACTACCTCACCGCTCGTAATAAACTGATTTGCAATCAACATGCCGCATATTGCAAGCGCTACAACCATAATCGTAACAACGATTTTGATTACGTCGGCGTTGACGTTTTTCTTCTTTGTTGCAACACCCGTGCGTTGATCTACAATACGTCTCGTCTGTTCGAGATAATTGTAATTTTGATTTATAAGCATATCGTTCTGATACTGCTCTTGCTGATAATTGTAATTGCCGTCAAAATTCTGTTGAGGAGCAACCCAGCCGTTGTTGAGATATTGGTTCGCCTGATTCTGATAGAAGCTAGCCACAAACTGGGGAGGCTGTTGCATCTGCTGTTGAGGTTGAACCTGAGGCGCCGCCTGCATAGGTTTTTGAACAGGTTGAGTCATACTCTGTACAGGTTGTTGTACAGGCTGAATGTTCTGAACAGGTTGCTGAACGGGTGCTTGAGCGTAAGGAACAGGATATTGAGGTGCGTTGAAAGTGCCGTATTGGGTATAGTCCTGCATATCGGCAGGCATAGCCTGTCTATAATAGAAATCTCTTTCGGGAGCCTGTTGCTCATAATTAGCGTACTGCTCTCTCTCCTTTTTTCTTTCTCTGGTCAAAAGTCCCATATACACACCTCCTAGAATTCACACTCGTTTTGCAATTCTTAATTTTGCGCTTGCTGCTCTGCTGTTTTGAGCCAGCTCGTCATCACTTGCCGTGATCGGCTTTTTAGTAATTATTTCCACATCGCGCCTTTTATTGCATGTGCATATAGGCTGATGCGGCGGACATATACAGTCTTTATTCAACTCTACAAAAGCTCTTTTGACTATTCTGTCCTCTAGGGAATGGAAGGTAATTATACAAATTCTTCCGCCCTCTTTAAGTCTTAAACTCAAATCTGTAACGGCTTTGTCTAAATCTTTGAGTTCGCCGTTGACTTCGATTCTTATTGCCTGAAATGTACGTTTGCAGGGATTGCCGAACTTCCATCTCAATTTTGCCGGATAACTCTCCTCTACTATCTTGGCAAGTTGTCCTGTGGTCTTAATTTCTTGTTTTTGTCTGTATTCGACAATGTTTTTGGCAATTCTTCTCGAAAGTTTGTCTTCTCCGTACTGCCATATAATGTTTGCCAGACTTTCCTCATCGTATTCGTTTACCACGTTGTATGCACTCAAATACTGTTCGGTGTTCATGCGCATGTCGAGCGGTGCGTCTACGTTATATGAAAAACCTCTCTGTCCGTTGTCAAGCTGATAAGAAGAAACTCCTAAATCAATAAGCACTCCGTCCAGCTTGTCCATATTGAGTTCGTCCAGCCTTTCAAGCGCATTCTTAAAATCGTCGTGTATGTATGTGATTTTATCTTCATACTCGCGAAGCCTTTGTTTTGCGCTTGCGATTGCTTCTGCATCTTTATCTACCGCGAAGAGTCTGCCGCTTGTAAGTCTTTTGACTATCTCCAGGCTGTGACCTCCTCCGCCGAGGGTACAATCGAGATAAGTGCCGTCCGGCTTTATATCAAGACCCTCGATGCATTCCTCCAACATTACAGGTATGTGTCTGAACTCCATAATCAGTAAGTGAGAGGTTTGCCGTCTCTTGTGGTGACCGTACCCGACTTCATTCTTCTTTCTGCTGCGTATTCGTCATATACGGCTTTGTCCCACATCTCTATCTTTTTGCCCATACCTATGAAGACCAGATCTCTTGTTATTTTCAATTCGTCTCTCAAGTATTGGGGAATGGTAAATCTGCCCTGCTTGTCCTCGATTATTTCAAAGATGTTCATATACACGTCTCTGATATCGCCGACGCTATCGCCTTCTTCTACGTCCACACCGTCGCTGAGTTTACCGAGCAAATCGTTGAGAGTGTCTTCACCGAAGATGCTGAGGTATTTACCTTTTTTGTTTTTGAATGCGTAGATTTTCGTCTCGCCCAAGGAAGCACGATACAAAGCAGGAATTCTGATTCTTCCGCGTTCGTCAGCTTGAATGTTTATCAATCCGAATACAGGCTTCATACCCTACCTCCAAAATTATTTTACACATTCATTATAACTGCATACGAAGGTTTTGTCAATACTTTTACTCCATTTTTTTCCCAAACGGCTATTTTTTTCAAAAAAAAATTTTTATAACAAGATATTATATGCTTTGCATATAATAAAATATGATTCATTTTTGACGTAATCATTGGAAAAATAATTAAAATTTATGAATTTTATAAACATATGCAATAAATCACCCTGTTTTTTCATTGATTTTAATTTGTGGGAAATTTTTGGAAAAAATCATAAAAATGCGATATGTGTCGATATAGAATATATTTGAGTATTTACCGAATTTAACCTCCGGAGCGTAATTTTTGACATTAAAAATTCCTAAAAAGCAATTACAATTTTTGTTTGAAAATAAAAAAACTAACAACAAAAAGCATTTGAAAAAAACTTATAAATTTTTATCTCACACACTAATTTAGATTACAAAAATTTGCCATTAGAATTTTAATCGTCGAAAAAAAGTTTATTCTTCTTAAACATTTTTCTCTAACCTTCTATCGCCCGTCTATCGCCCGCCGTTAATGCCGACGACGTATGGAGATCTAAAATCGTTTGAAAATTTTTAGAGTTCACGCATCCTCATATTACACTCGCAATAACAATATGCACGGTTACTTATTTATCCAACCACTTACTTTGCTATCTTTCAATTCTTTGAATTACTACCAAAAAAATTAATTTTAATCTACACTACTTACTTTTCTATCTTCTATTTTTGAAAATACTAAAAAAACAAAAATTTAATCTACACACCTTACTGCTTAAATCTTTTCAAGTTTTGAAATTTACATTTTTATCTATACCCCTTACTGTTTCTATCTTCCATACTTTGAGACTTACATTAAAAATAAAGTCTTTTATCCAACTGCTTACTTTTTCTATCTTCGATATCTTGAGAAAATACTATTATATTTTTCTTTTATCCGACAGCTTGGTATATTCTATCTTCCTTTCTTTGATACTCTATACTTTTATCTCTGATTTTATCCAGACATCTTACTAATTCTATCTTTATCTTATTTTTGAAAATATTTATATGCGCCATTAAAGCGTACTATGCAATTATTTATGAAAATACAACATCTTCCCTCTTTCGTCTCATCTCCGAACGAATCGGGTTTCATCCCGAATAAATTTTATTAATCAAAACTTCTTGCAAACTATTCTATAAATATTCTCTATGATACATACAAAAAATAAAATTTTATTCAAAACTTCTTACAAAGTAATTCTATAATATATCTTATGATATACTTGCTAATATAATAGATTTATTAACACTTCCGAGGTAATACTATCTAATAAACTATATGAAGTAACTAAACAAAGAAAATTAAATAAAATATTTTATAGTACTTACAAAGTAATACTATCATAAGACTTTATGAGTAAATAGTTTTTTTTGTTTTAATAAAAGTATTTACGCAAAACGCATTAGATTATAATTCAAATATTTTATTGAACTTACATAGTAATACTATCAAGAAACTAAAGACAAAATATAACTTCTCAAACAAATTTCACAAAAAAAGAAGAGATATTCTCCCCTCTTTTAACATTTGCAATTTATAAAACTATTTGATTTTAATCAGCTTATTGTCAACCTGATCGCAAGACGTCAGATAATATTTGATCCCGTTTTTCTCTAGATACTTTACTGCTCTGCAATCTTTTCCGTGCAAATGGCCGTAAACCACACTGTCTACATTATACTTTTCGAATATAGCCGTATATTCGCTATCCGCAAGAGTCGCATCAAACGGAGGAAAATGACAAATAGCTATCAATTCATCTCCCTCGCTCATAATAGCTTGCGCCTTTTGAAGTGACATATCCAATCTCATAGCTTCTCTTCTGTTTATAGCTTTATCTTCAGACGTCTGATTTGTCAAATTCCACAAACGACTTCCCGCTATTACAAAATTCCCAAATTTCAAAGCATCGTTTTGAATCACATAAGTATTTTCGTCCAATGAAGCTCTTATTTTTGAAAGTGACGACCACCAATAGTCATGGTTTCCCTTAATAAAAATCTTTTTGCCTTTAAGTTTAGAAATCTCTTGTATATCCACTAGCGCATTATCCAACGTCATAGCCCAAGATATATCTCCTGCTATCAAAACAAGATCGTCATCCTGCACCTTCGATTGCCAATCGTCGCATATTTTTTGCCAATAATTATCCCACGATCCACCGAAAATATCCATCGGCTTATCTGACGAGAATGACAAATGTAAATCACTTATTGCATAAATATTCATAGCTATATTATACCAAGTGTCCTGATTTTTCTCAACTGTTTTTACGCACTGGCACGCATTTGCATGCACATATCCACGCTACACTGCGTTCGTGGGAGCGCAGTATCAATATGATATCGCGCCTGCCGCTGCGCATAGCCCGGGCACACAACGCTTAAGCATGTCGATATAGATAATTTCTGTAATTATATAATTTACATGAAATCACAATCATCGCTTCGCATTTTATTTTATCCAACCACTTACTTTGCTATCTTTCAATTCTTTGAATTACTACCAAAAAAATTAATTTTAATCTAACTGCTTACTTTTCTATCTTCCATACTTTGAGACTTACATTAAAAATAAAGTCTTTTATCCAACTGCTTACTTTTTCTATCTTCGATATCTTGAGAAAATACTATTATATTTTTCTTTTATCCGACAGCTTGGTATATTCTATCTTCCTTTCTTTGATACTCTATACTTTTATCTCTGATTTTATCCAGACATCTTACTAATTCTATCTTTATCTTATTTTTGAAAATATTTATATGCGCCATTAAAGCGTACTATGCAATTATTTATGAAAATACAACATCTTCCCTCTTTCGTCTCATCTCCGAACGAATCGGGTTTCATCCCGAATAAATTTTATTAATCAAAACTTCTTGCAAACTATTCTATAAATATTCTCTATGATACATACAAAAAATAAAATTTTATTCAAAACTTCTTACAAAGTAATTCTATAATATATCTTATGATATACTTGCTAATATAATAGATTTATTAACACTTCCGAGGTAATACTATCTAATAAACTATATGAAGTAACTAAACAAAGAAAATTAAATAAAATATTTTATAGTACTTACAAAGTAATACTATCATAAAACTTTATGAGTAAATAGTTTTTTTTGTTTTAATAAAAGTATTTGCGCAAAACGCATTAGATTATAATTCAAATATTTTATTGAACTTACATAGTAATGCTATCTAACAAATGAAACATATAATCTGCATCAAATCAATTTACCCGACTGAAAAGATAAAGACACTGTTTCAAAAATCAAAAAAACATCGTCACTCTATCCCCTTCTAAAGGCTATTTTTAACAGTTTCGATTAAAATAAAATATTCACAAAACGGATAAAAAAATCTACTCTTAATTTATAAATTATTTCCAATTCAAAATATAATAAACTACGATTTTACATGTTTAATTTTATTAATTTTTAATTATTTTTTACTTTATATTTGTATTATAAACTCAATATTTTACAGTTTATCAATATAACAAAATATGCTGAAGCAAATAATAATTTCCTAATATTGTATCAATTATTGATTTTACAAATAAAATTAATTATGGATAAAACAGTACATTTTTTTATTTATAAATTGTAAATTTTATAAGGGCAACATATATACGATGCTACCCTTATAATCTTACTTTAATTGCTATTCAGATTGCGTTTGCATCTGGGTTCTACACCGCATTCCTGGGGATACAGCGGTAAATCGAAAATGCCTTCGCACACTTGCTCATTGTATTCCTGACAAGGCGGTATATAGCAGTATCCGTAGCTGGGAACAAGTAATTGCACTTGCATTACTACCTTAAGAATAGTGGTAAGACATGCGGTCAATTCAAAGGTATTGTCACCTTTATATGTACCCTTTGCACTGTAAAGCGAAACTGTCGCAACAATTGAATAAGGCATTACCGAAGGCGCTGAAGTATGAAGAATTACATCTCTCGTAACGCTTACCGTTCCGCTGCCCGAACCTTGCGCACCGTTGGCATCTGTGAAGTTTATCTGTACAGGAACAGTGATTGTACACTGTACTCTGGAGAAGCAAGGGTCTTCCTTTAAGGGCGTAACAATAAGATCGCTTACTGCAGCCTGAGTAGATGTCGCAGTTGCGCTGACAAATGTATAAGGCTGAACAAGTCCCGTTGACGGCGTTACATTGGTAAGCGTAACATCGACGTCAGTCAAAGTTTCTTGTCTCATACACATATCTATGACTTTATCGCACTGAATACATACTCTCTCGCAAATGCCATTCAAGCCATTCCCGCCTCTTATCGATCCGGGAATCTTATCCGACTTGCAGTTGTTTTGAAATGACATATTTTTTATTCCTCCTATATAGTCGTCATAACGCATACAAAACACTTTGCATGCTCACAATTTATATATTCAAATAAGACTGAAAACGTGACATAATTGCAATAAAAAAAAGAAAAACCGTATATTAATATACGGTTAAATTTATAAACGAATATGATTTTGAATTTATTGTTTGTAGATATCCAAGAGATTATTTATACGATTGAGAATTTCTTCTTTACCCGACTTCGCCTGCGACGATACAAAAATCACATTTTCATTGCCAAGGCACAATGCGCTTGCAATAACACTTCTCTGTTTCATGCAAGCCTGCCTTGAAAGTTTATCGCATTTTGTAGCTATCACCGTAAACGGTATCTGATAATGATGCATATAAGCGACCATTTGCTTATCCAGCGACGTAGGCTCATGTCTTACGTCTACAAGCAAGAATACGTTGATAAGCCGCTTACTGCCGAGCAAATACCCTCCTATCATATCGTCCCACGAATCTTTGACTTCTCCGCTCACCTTTGCAAATCCGTATCCGGGCAAATCTACAAACATAAATTGCCCCTTGTTTATCTCAAAATAATTGAGCAATCTCGTTTTACCTGGAGTAGACGAAGTCTTTGCCATGCCATAGTTGTTGACCATATAGTTGATAAAAGAAGATTTTCCGACATTGGATTTACCTGCAATTGCAATCTCCGGCATGCCGTAATCTTTTATATTTTTAGAATCTGCAACCGAAGTAACAAATCTACACTGTTTTATCTCCATACCTTCCTCCTTTGCAATCACCGATACAAACGCCTATAAGCCCACTACATTCGACAAAATGACTTTTACGTGAATTGATACAATCCAAACCGTTTTTTCAGCCAAAACGCAAATTTGAGCCTTTGCGGTCAAGTTTATATTTTATATACTTACGCCGCAAGCACACTCAAAGACTTTGGAAATATTGTCTGCAAGCACAAAGTCGATATTGTCCAAAACGCACTTGGGCAACTCCTGCATATCCTTTTTGTTTTGTTCGGGAATAATGACAGTCTTGATACCGCTTCGCTGCGCTGCAAGAGTTTTTTCTTTAAGACCGCCTATCGGCAAGACTTTACCTCTCAAAGTAATTTCTCCCGTCATAGCGAGTTTATCTTTTACGCTCTTTCCCGTAATCGCCGAAAGCACAGCGGTAGCCAGCGCAATTCCTGCCGAAGGACCGTCTTTAGGCGTGGCGCCTGCGGGTACGTGAATATGAATATCGTTTTTATTGAACACGTCTCCGTCAATACCCAATTCTTTAGCTTTGCTTTTAATGAGAGAAACGGCAATTTCCGCAGATTCCTTCATTACATCTCCGAGACTTCCCGTCAAAACGATTTTTCCGCTGCCGAATGGCAAAAGTCTTACCTCTATAGGCATCGTAACACCGCCCACGCTTGTCCAAGCAAGACCGTTTACAGCCCCGATTTCGCCATTTACTATATCGCTATCGCCCTGATATTTTTCTACACCCAGATATTCGCTTACATTATCTGCCGTCAGACGATAACTTACGTTTTCACCCCCAACGACTTTAGTAGCGATTTTTCTGCATACTTCCGCAATCTGTCGCTCAAGCTCTCTTACGCCGGATTCTTTTGTATAGTCATCTATAATCTTATCCAACGCACTCTTTTCAATCTCCACCTCGAGATCGGCTATTCCGTTTTGCTTAAGCTGTTTAGGAACAAGATATCTCTTTGCTATCTCGTATTTTTCATCGGCGGTATATCCGTCCATCTCTATGATTTCCATTCTGTCAAGCAAAGGTTTTTGTATTGTAGACAGACTGTTTGCCGTCATTATAAACATAACTTGCGACAAGTCAAAAGGCACCTCAAGGTAATTATCCCTGAAGTTGGCATTCTGATTGGGATCAAGCACCTCTAACATAGCACTCGAAGGATCGCCTCTCATATCGCTTGTCATCTTGTCTATTTCGTCAAGCAAAAACAAAGGATTGCTCGTCTTTGCCTTGGACATGCAAGTCATTATTCTGCCTGGCATAGAGCCTATATAAGTCTTTCTGTGTCCTCTTATCTCCGCTTCGTCTCTTATTCCGCCGAGACTCATGTGTAAATATTCCTTACCCAACGCCCTGGCTATTGACTGCGCTATGGAAGTTTTGCCGACCCCTGGAGGTCCTACAAGACAAATTATGGGAGCTTTATTATCCTTTCCTGCAAGCTTCTTTACTGCTATAGCTTCTACAATACGGGTCTTTACCTTTTCTATTCCGTAATGATCCTCATCCAGAACTTTGCGAATATGATCGAGATCGAAATTATCCTCGGTATAAACACCCCAAGGCAATGCAAGCACTATATCAAGATAGTTTCTTATCATACCGTATTCGGGCGAAGTAATATTCATTCTTTCGAGACGCTGAAGTTCTTTGGTTATCTTTTCTTTGACTTCATCGCTTGCCTTAAGCTCCTCGATACGGGATTTTATCTCCTCGAATTCTTTGTCTTCGTCACCGAGTTCTTTCTTTATTACCTTTATCTGTTCTCGCAGCAAAAACTCCTTCTGATTCTCTTTAAGAGAATTATCGAGTTTTTTCTCTATATCTTTCATTATATTCAGTCTATAGATTTCTGCTTTGAGAGTAGCCGAAAGCTTCTGCGCTTTAATCTCCCAGTCATACTCGTCAAGATATTCTTGTTTGTCAAGCCCTTCAAGCCCGGACGCTATAAGATCCATGATCATATAGATATCGGAATTCTTTTCGTATGCAAGCCACACCGCCTGTCTTACAGGATATCCCAGACGCTCCATCTCTTTGATATCCTTATAAAGGATACCTTTGTAGAGATTATGCTTAAATTCGACATCAAAGGGCTTACCGAAAGAATCTATTACGCCGCCCTTATAGCAAGGCGTCGTTGCACTCAAATCTTCCAAACGTCCTCTTTTTATTCCCTCGAGCGTAACGCTTACCCCGTTGCCGTTTTTTCTCACGTCAACGATACTGCAAACCGTTCCGAACTCGCACAAATCGTCCTCACTCTGTATTTCTGCTTTTGTACAATTTTGCTTTACGGCAAAAATCTGCGCATTCTCCTTTTGTGCGTTATTGAGCGCAATAATTCCTTTGAGAGAAAAAACGTCGACCCTCTGTTTGACATTGGGCAAAACAGTATTCTCTTTGAGCACAAGCAAAATCATCTCTTCTCTTTCTTGCATAAAAACTCCTTATAGTCAAACAATGCGAATAATTGTCAAATTATTCGCATTTGTCTTCAGGCTGATTTTTCCCTGCTTCTAACGACAGTAGGTTTTTTGCCGTCAGATACCACTTCTTTGGTAATTATAATCTTCTTTATTTCCTTATCGGTAGGAATATCGTACATGAGTTCCAACATAAGATTTTCAAGTACCGATCGCAAGCCCCTCGCTCCCGTATTGAGCTTTATCGCTTGCTTTGCAATCTCTCTTAATGCGTCGGGATCGAATTCGATATCCACTCCGTCAAGCTCAAAAAGCTTCTTGTATTGGCGTATAGGCGCATTTTTAGGTTGAGTAAGAATATTGACCAAAGCGTCCTCATCCAGTGCGTCAAGACCTACTACAATAGGAATTCTTCCCACAAATTCAGGAATAAGACCGTATTTTATCAAATCGTCAGGCTTTATATCTCCTATAAGCTCACCGTAACCGATCTTGTTGTTTTCTCTTACCTTTGCCCCGAAACCGAGACCTGAGCCGTCAAGACGCTTATCTATTATCTTATCGAGTCCTACAAACGCTCCGCCGCAAATAAAGAGGATATTCGCCGTATCTATCGTCAAACACTCTTGTTGAGGATGTTTTCTGCCGCCTTGAGGAGGAACGCTAGCCACGGTGCTTTCGATAATTTTGAGCAAAGCCTGCTGAACGCCTTCGCCCGAAACGTCTCTGGTAATAGACATATTCTCGCCTTTGCTGGCAAGTTTGTCTATTTCGTCGATATAGATTATACCGAGTTGAGCTTTTTCGATATCGTAATCTGCCGCCTGAATAAGTTTGAGCAAGACATTTTCAACGTCTTCGCCGACATAGCCTGCCTCTGTCAAGGTAGTAGCGTCTGCAACTGCAAAAGGCACGTTGAGAATCTTTGCAAGCGTTTTTGCAAGCAAAGTTTTACCGCTACCCGTAGGTCCGAGCATAAGAATATTGCTCTTGTCGAGTTCGACGTCTTCACTCTTATAATTGATTCTTTTATAATGATTGTATACAGCAACAGACAAAACCTTTTTAGCTTTATCCTGACCGACAATGTATTCGTCGAGTTTTTCTTTTATCTCATGAGGCTTGAGAAGCTCCAAACTGCTCTCTTCCTGAAGAGGTAATTTCAAAGACTCGCTTTTTATCATATCCACGCAAGTGCCGATACAGTCATAACATATACCGACGCTGGGGTCTGCCGCAGGAACGACATAGTCTATGTCGTTTTTAAGATCTCTGCCGCAAAGCATACATTTAATTTTTTTATTTTCCAAATCTGACCTCTCTGTTATCTCTTATAAAAAATCTTGTCGACAAGACCGTATTCAAGAGCTTCCTGCGCAGACATATAATTATCTCTTTCGCAATCTGCCGCTACCTTTTCATAAGGTTTGCCGCTGTTCTCCGCCAAGATTCCGGTGAGTTTTTCTTTGATTTTCTGAATATGGTTGGCGGTGATGACGATATCCGTAGCCTGACCGCTTGCGCCTCCGAGGGGCTGGTGAATCATTACTTCGCTGTTGGGAAGAACATATCTCTTGCCCTTCGTACCGGAGGAAAGCAAGAATGCTCCCATAGAAGCCGCCATACCGACGCAAATCGTGCTTACGTCGCACTTGATATAGTTCATAGTGTCATATATCGCCAATCCGGCCGTAACGCTGCCGCCGGGGCTGTTGATATAAAGACTTATGTCCTTTGACGAATCCTTTGCTTCGAGATAAATAAGCTGTGCGACTACAGTATTTGCAGTCTCGTCCGTTATCTCTCCGGAGATAAAAATTATTCTGTCTTCGAGAAGACGGGAGTATATGTCGTAAGATCTCTCGCCTTTGTCAGTTTTGTCAATAACGTATGGTATCAAATTCATTTTTAGTCCTCCTCATAATTATTAAGTCCGACATAATATAAATATCGTGCCGGACTTGTAGCATTTTTCTTGGAAGTACGTTTAAGTCTTACACTTAATTATTATCTTTCTTTCCAAAGAATATTACCGATTCAATACAATTAATTTGTCAATTATTTGATTGTATTGTTGTTTTTGAGGTATTCGAAGAGTTTGTTGGTGATAATGTCTCTTCTCAAATACTCTCTGTATTCGTCGTTCATATACTTTGAGTATTCCTCGTAAGTCTTGCCGGCTTGTTTTGCCATATCTTCGATTTTAGCGTTGATTTCCTCGTCAGAAACGGGAATCTGTATTTCTTTGAGAAGCGCCTCGAGAGTAAGTCTGAACAAAACGTTCTTCTTTGCCATATCTGCATACTGTTTCTTGAGGTCGTCTCTCTTAATACCGGTGTATTTGTAATAGTCTTCTGCTTTAAGTCCCTGATACTGAAGTCTGCTCTCAAATTCGTAAATCATTTCTTCGATCTGATTGTCGATCATGCATTGAGGAATCTCAACAGTGCTTTCGGAAGCAATCTTTTCGATAATATCGTTTTCGAGTTTAGACTCTACGTTGGCAGTTTTCTTTTCGAGAAGGTCTTTTTTGATACTCTCCTTGAAGTCTGCAACAGTATCGAATTCGCTGATATCCTTTACACTCTCGTCGTCGAGTGCAGGTACTTCTTTAACATTGATCTCATGAAGTTTGATTGCGAAAACAGCGTCCTTATCTGCGAGTTTCTTCTCGTGATACTCTTTGGGGAACTTAACGGTGATGTCCTTTTCGTCGCCGATGTTCATGCCGACAACCTGCTCTTCGAATCCGGGAATAAAGCTTCCGCTGCCGAGTACGAGATTTTGCTTTTCTGCCGTACCTCCGTCAAACTTTACGCCGTCAACGCTACCGCTGTAATCGATAACTACAGTGTCGCCGTTTTGGCAAGGTCTGTCCGTAACGGGAACCCATGCACCTGCAGCGTCGAGTTTGGACTGAACTTCTGCATTGATTTCGTCTTCGGTAACTTCGGGCTTTTCTGTTTCGAATTCAAGTCCGGTGTACTTGCCGAGCTTAAAATCAGGCTTACACTGTACCGTAGCGGTAAATTCGAGAGTGCTGTCGCTGATTGCGTTGATGTCGATATCGGGTCTGTCAACAGGTTCGATATCCTTCTCTTTGTCGAGAACAGCGCCGTACTGTTCGGGCAATATAATATCGAGTGCGTCCTCAAAGAAGATGCCTACTCCGTAAGTACCTGCAAGTACCTTGAAAGGAACGTGTCCTTTACGGAAGCCGCCGACCTGATAATTCTTCTTGGTCTTCTCGTAAGCCTTCTGAATAGCTGCCTGCCAGTCTGCGGAATCAACTTTGATAACGATTTTTACTTTGTTTTTTTCAAGTTTTTCTACTGTGTAACTCATTTCGGTTCTCCTAAAATTTTATCAAAAATGTTTTTACTAATGTATTTTAGCATACAAAAACGAATAATGCAATTGATATCGCAAAAAATTATATTATATTTTATAATTAAACATAATCATTGAAAATCACGCAACTTGATTACGATAAAACATATTGTCAAAGCAAAATATTGACAAAACTTACAAATACTAATATAATGTTAAAGCAAGGCGATACTTGCGTTGTATTCGTAAATTAACCTACGTAAGGCTCTTGCGTCGCAAGAGCCTTTATATTAACGAGCAACATACGAGAGGACGGTATTATGCCCAACGACTATATAACCATCAAAGCGCTTGTGTGCGAACTGAATAACAATCTGTGCGGCGGAAAAATCGACAAGGTGAATATGCCCGAAAAGGACGAAATCACCCTGCTCATACGCGCAAACGGCAAAAATCACAATCTGACCGTTTCTTGCAACGCCAATAATCCGCGCATGCATATCGGAGGCGATAAAAAACAAAATCCCGCCTCCGCTCCTTCTTTTTGCATGCATCTGCGCAAACATATTACAGGCGGCATAATCAACGATATCTCTCTTTTGGGCGAAGACAGAATCGTCTGCTTCGATATCACGGCACATAACGAAATGCGTGACGAAGTTAAATTCCGTCTCATTGCCGAAATGATGGGAAGATACTCCAATATACTTTTGCTAAAAAACAACGACGTGATTTCCGATACGCTAAAACAAGTCTCATACGATACCATGACAAAAAGATGTCTGCTTGCTGGCGCTAAATATACTCTGCCTCCTCAAAGCAAACTTCTGCCGTCAGATGCCGAAGGCATCAGACAACTTCTTATGAGCTATAACTCGTCGGATTTGTCAACGTATCTCATCTCCAACGTATCGGGTCTTGCTCTTATTACGGCAAAACAAATTGTCGCTCAAAGCGGTATAGACAATTCATGCGACTCTCTAACAAATGACGATATATCCCGTCTTTTATCCACTCTGAAAACATATCTCGACATCAATAATACGAACAAATACGCTCCTTGCGTATTCAGAGACAAAGGCGTATGCAAAGACTTTTTCGTGACTCCTTATTACGGATTCGACGATATGCAAAAGACGTCGTCGCTCAATGAAGCCGTGGTACTTTGTACCGTCGAAAAAGACAGAGAGGAACGCAAAGCCGAAAAGACAAAATTTCTCAAAAAAGCCTACGATTCGCTCATCAAAAAACTTAACGGCAAACTCGCAAAGGATCACGAAAAACTTACCGAATGCGAACAAACGGAAAATCTCAAAAAATACGGCGAACTCATATTGTCGAATATATATCTCATTGAAAAAGGAGATAAGGAAGCGGTAGTCAAAGACTATTATTCTCCCGACTGCGCCGACGTGAAAATAAAACTTGACGAAAGGCTTACGCCCCAACAGAATGCACAAGCATACTTCAAAAAGTATGCTAAACTCAAACGTACTTACGAAGTCGTCACAAAGCAGATAGCCGAACTCAAAGATACCCTCGAATACGCACAATCCGTAGCGCCCGCAATTGCACTGTGCTCTACCGATGACGAAATAGAGGAAATACGTCAGGAATTGGCAGAACTGGGAGCGCTAAAGAAAATAAAATCTCAAAAGAACAAATACAAGCCCTCTCAACCCGTGGCTTACGAAGTCGACGACTTTGTCATACTTGTCGGCAAAAACAATCTTCAAAACGAAAAACTTACTTTCAAAGTCGCAAACGGTTCAGATCTTTGGATACACACGCAAAAAGTTCACGGAAGCCATACCGTTATATTTGCCGAAGGCAGAGAGATTCCCGACAAAGTAATTCAAACGGGTTGCGAAATAGCGGCATATTATTCACAAGGCAAAAGCGGAGACAAGATTGCATGCGACTATACTCAAAGACGCAATCTCAAACGTCACCCGTCGGGCAAACCCGGTATGGTGCTTTACACGACTTATAAAACCGCAATAGTTACACCCGACGAGCACAGAGAGTTTTTAACGAAATTCGATTGATTTATTAAAAATCGTAAATCACAAGATATGCGGCATTACTCTGCCGCACCGCACCGCAAAAAACAAGCGGTATTTACAAAACATCACTCTCGCAAAGTCAACGTCAAATCAAGCGTAAAGACAAATTCAGTTCACTATGAACTTTATTTTATATGTTTTGCACTTAAAATACAAATCACCACTATAATAAAAAAACGGGCATTTGCCCGTTTTTTTATGCTTTAGCTCTGGATATCTGATTTCTTTTTTAATCTTAAAATTTTCAATACGTTTTCAAAATAATCGGGAAGCGGCGCTTCAAAAGTCATAAGCTGTCCCGTACGGGGATGAGTAAGCACGAGTTTGTGCGCATGAAGCAATTGTCCCTTGAGATCAAACTTATTGCTGCCGCCGTAAACGGGATCGCCTACCACAGGATGTCCGATATGTTTGCTGTGCACTCTTATCTGATGAGTTCTGCCCGTCTTGAGTTCAAACTCCATAAAAGTATAGTTTGCAAATCTCTCCAAAACTTTGTAATGAGTTATTGCAAGTCGTCCCCCGTCTCTGCATACTGCCATGATCTTACGGTCTTTTTTAGATCTGTCGATGTTTGTCTCTATGATTCCCTCGTCCTTTGCGACTACACCGTCCAAAAGCGCATAATAATACCGCTTTGCTTCTTTAGAAGCAATCTGTGCCTGCAAAGACACGTGTGCTTCGTCGTTTTTCGCCACTACCAATAAGCCTGACGTATCCTTATCGAGTCTGTGAACAATACCCGGGCGTATTACTCCGTTTATAGAACTCAAAGACTTTAATCTGAACAGTAAAGCGTTTACCAAAGTACCGTCATAAGCCCCCGGCGCAGGATGAACGACCATACCCTGCGGCTTGTTTATCACTGCAATATCGTCGTCTTCGTAAACAATTGAAACAGGAATATCCTGCGGCGTAAGATCGAGTTCCCTCACGGGTTGTTCCTCTACGTCTATTATATCTCCCTTTTTGAGCAACTGTCCTGCTTTGGGAATTTTTCCGTTGACTTTTACGCAGCCGTCTGAAACAAGATTTTTGACATGCGAACGACTTACCTCTAGCTGTGCGCTGAGATATAAATCCAATCTTTGATCGGATTGACCTTCCTCGACCTCAAAGCGTTCGAAGTCTTCATTCATAACGTCTTCGGCAAAATCCTTATCTTGTTGCATAAATCTCCGTATTTACAAAATTTATGCCGACGTTGTCGGCATGATTGCAAAATAACGCAATTAATTATTCGTTAGTCAGTCTTTTTGCGACGCCTGACTTTGACCTCTTTTTGTCCGTTTTTTGTCTGCGGCGACTTTATCTGCCGCACTTTCTGTATTTTCCGATACGGATACATCTCTGTCAGAAATACTATCCGACTCAATTTTGTCCTCTGCCGTCTCGGCAGGCATTTCTTCAGAATCTTCGACGGGTACTTCGTCGGTACGCAAATTCTTGGGCGCTTTAGGCTTTAATATCCCCAAATCCCCCTCTTTGTAGTCGAATACGATATATACGCATATGAGAAATACTCCGAGCACGAGATAGATATCCGCAATATTACCGACTCCGAAATTGCTGTCGAAAAGCGGTTGCCATATCTTATCCAAGAACATGTATTGAATAAAGTCCCTGACTTCTCCGTCATAGAATATTCTGTCATAGAGATTGCCTAGTCCGCCCGAAATTATGAGCAACATTGACCATCTGAAAAGCCACGACATCTTGGGTTTTTTGATAAGATTGAATATCATAAGCGCACAAAGCGCCAACAATAAAATAGCCGTCAATGCTATAAGAAAACCTGTCTGACCCGAAAATATCGAAAAAGACGCTCCGTCGTTAGTGCAGGGATAGAGCGCAAACAAACCGTCTACGACAATGTACTGTTCGTACATTTCGAGCCCCAAACCTTCAAGCACTATTTTTTTGGATATCAAATCGCTTGCCAAAAGCAAAGCAAACACTACTATTTCAATTACGAGTCTTTTTACGATTGTCTTGTTTTGTGCGTTGAGCATATTTCTCCGTATGCACTTCGGATTTAATCCGAAATAATGCGTCGATTAATTATTAAACAATACCCCTGTCGGGGAAATCTGCGGCTTAAACTAAATCCGCCGATGCATCAATATTTACTCTTGAGCGAACTGGGTCCCTGAATGGATACTCCGCCCGGGGTGAACAAAAACATGTTTTCCGCTATTCTCTGTTCACATCCGCCGAGTGCGTAAATTGCGCCGTTGAGAAAATCGAGAATACGCTGTGCGTATTTTTCGTTGATTTTATTGAATTCTACGATGATAGCCTGTCTGTTGCGCAGATTATCTATGATATCCTGCACTTCAGAAAGCGTCTTGGGAGCTACAATGAGAATATTCTGCATATCTCCCTGTACGAATTGAGCCTGTTGTTTTTTATTCTTAAATCCGAAAAGTCCCTTCTTCTTGCCCTGAACCTCTACATTCTGCGGCATGCGTCCGTCGTAATCAAATCCGCCGTCCTGGGGATAGTAAGGATTATAATAGGGGGGATTGTTGTATTGCTGGGGCTGAAAACCTTGAGGCAATTGATATCCGCCCATAGGTTGAGACTGCACGGGCTGTTGAACGGGTTGAGCGGGCTGCGAAGGAACATACCCTTGCTGATAGCCCTGATTGGGTTGATTTACCTGATTATATTGGGGTTGAGCGGGATTGTATTGAGGCTGGGCGGGATATACAGGCTGTTGCGAATAGGGACTTTGCTGATTTGCAAAGCCACTCGTATCGGCATTCTGATAGTCGCTGCGAGAAAAGTTGAATCTCCTGCCGTTTCTGGGAGTATATCCTCTGTCGTTGTTGAAAACTTCCCTTTCTTCGTTGTTGTAATCTCTTCTGTCCATATACACCTCTCAATCCGCTATAACGCTCGTATTGCAATTTCTTTCTCCGAACAAAACTCTGCCTAGTCTGACCATAGTCGAACCGCCGTATTCTATCGCCAATTCATAGTCATTTGTCATACCGCACGACAGCGTATCTATAACGTGTCTCGGAGAAGCAACTCTCTTTAATTTTTCAAACAGTAATCTGAACTCTCTGTAATAATCCTTTAATCTCTCTTTGTCTTCGAGATTGGGCATAACAGTCATAAGACCTCTTAATCTGACGTTTTCTTTTTGCTCGACATAGTCCAAAAGCCCTAATATCTCCGACTTATCGACGCCCCCTTTGGAGATTTCGCTTCCCATATTGACTTCGATAAGCGCATCGATCACAAGATTGTGTTTTTTCGCCTGTTTGTCGAGTTCGTCGGCTAAAGCCTCTCTGTCCAAGGAGTGAACAAGAACTACTTTGTCGATAATATACTTGACTTTGTTAGTCTGAAGCTGACCTATCATATGCCATTTGAGATTTTTTCCGCTATCGTACTTTTCGGTAAGCTCCTGCACTCTGTTTTCGCCTACGTCGGTAAGAAGTTTGCCCGAATCGAGAAACTCAATCAGTTCTTTCGATTGAGTCTTTGTGGCTCCTATAAGCGTCACTTCGTCTTTTCTGCCCGCTCTTTCTTTAGCGAGACTGATATTTTCAAGGCATTTTTTGATATTTTTTTCAATTTCTTCAAATTGCATACCGTCACCGCCGTAACTTTATATTTAGAGTATAGCACAAATATATCCGCTTGTAAATAAAATAATAAAATAAGAAGCACGAATTTTCAATACCGCTTAATATACATCAATACTCATCCTTTTGCCATGTATAATGCTTTTACTGAATTTTAATCCGAACAATTTCAAAAGCCGCATTGTTTTTCGATTGATCACAAAGATGAAAATAAACAATTTGAATAAAATACCAACCAATTTTCAATCAATACGTTCATATTGTCGGATTAATATCGGACAATGATTTTCATACAAAAAACCGAGCGAAAACAATATGTCAAGTTATAAGTTGTGATTGTGATATTTTATAAATTCGATATCTAAAGCGAATAAGAAAAACAGCCCTCCTCAAATATGTTTTATAGAGAAAGACTGTTTGAATACTTTTTTGACTAATATTGTCATGACGTTTGTTGGTCACTATATTTTCGCTATGTCTTATCAACTTGAAAAATTGACCTTATTTTACTAAAATACTTCTAATTTACGTCGATTATTATAAAAATCAACTTAATTCATAATTATTCTAGAATATATTATTCTTATTTTCAATTATTGCTCAACAAGCGTGCTGGCTATCTCCACATCGTAATTATGCTTAAAATCTCCCGTTACTATCTTGCTTACCGATACTTCGTACGCAACTCTCTCCTCAACTTCACTGTTTCCCAGCGTCTTGACGTATGTTCTGCTTTGTACTCTGCCTGTTACGGTCAATTTATCTCCGACTTGCATATTTTGAACAAATCTCGCATTTCTGCCCCACATTATACAAGGTATATAATCAGACTTGTAATATGCCCTGTTGACAGCTATCAATACATCGCAAATCTCTCTTTTGAACGGCGTTGTGCGATATACGGGCGGCTTGCAAATATATCCCGTAATCTCTATACTGTTGGGGTTTTGATTGACATCGTCTTCAAGTATATCTCTCACGAAAGCCGTAAGCAAAAGTTTGGATTTTGCACCGTCGATCTTATTGTAACTTCTGAATTGTCCCACGATATTGAGTTTATCTCCTACTTTAACGCTGTGCCTGGTCAAAAGCCTGTCGGATATCGTAATAGGTATGATATCCTTCTGCTGTGACAATCTGGGCACAGACAAAGCCGTCTCGTAAAATCCCTCTCCGAATACTTCGTGTGTGTAAACCGGCTCTTTTACAACCTCGCCGATCAATTGCAACTTATTGTTGTTCATCTGTTCGTAGTTCATACTACCCTCCAATGTTATATAATCATGCGGCGTTTGCTTTATGCTGTACGCCGTTGTTGTCTATCGTATAGTTTTGCGTATATACCATATCCGAAAGCTTTACCATCTTATATCCCTGATTTTTGAGATTTGCAATAACCAACGGCAAGGCTTCCAATATATTGTCACTGTTGTTGTGGAAAAGGATTATAGATCCGTTTTTTACACCCTTTGACACTCTCGACAATATCTCCGTCGCACTTTTCCCCTGCCAGTCAAGCGAATCCACCGACCACTGCACTCCTATCATTCCCTTACTTTCCACAACCTCAAGAAGAGAATTATTGTAATCTCCGAAAGGAGGTCTGAAAAATGCCGGTGTTTTTCCCGTCAACTCCTCAACTCTGCCGCTCACATAATCGAGTTCATCTTCGATTTTTGTCTTATCGAGCGTACTCATATTGAGATGATTGTTTGAATGATTGCCGATATCACAACCGCTTTGCGCTATCTTCTCCACCATTTCGGGATATTTGTCTATCCAGAATCCCACAAGAAAGAAAGTACCGTCAACTCCGTGTTTCTCCAGAATATCGAGTATTCCCTGCGTTTTATCCGCACCCCAAGCTGCGTCAAACGTCAAAGCCACAACCTTTTCGTCCGTATCGACGCTGTATACGGGAACTTTGCGAAGACTGTTGTTATTGAATACAGCAGTAACGTTTTCATTGGATATTCCTATCATACATACCGCCGCCAGCACAATGATTACAGCAAACGCAACTATTGATTTTTTTCTTATCGAAACAAACATTTCTTACCCCTAGATAATAGCATCTGACATATGCGTGTTTTTGTCTGCTATTGTCGCATTTTGTATTATTTCAACGAATTGCTTTCGCTCTTCAATAATGTATATTAGTTTTGTTTTGACTTTATGTCTTATAAGCCGCTTACAATATGGATTTATTGTTGATTGAGGTTGTTTTTTCACTATTTTTGACTGCCTTATCATAAAAATTTATATAGATGTTGACAACTTCTCAAAAATAATCTATACTATAATCGCTGTGCTAGGTGGGGAGCTTGCGGTGCCCTGTACCTGCAATCCGCAATAGCAGGACTGAACGCTGTTCGAGGTTTTGGCTATGTGAGGCCTGCCCTTAATAAGTGATGTTGATACCAAGGTCTTGTGCAATCATTCACTGTGAACCATGTCAGGACTTGACCGTAGCAGCATTAAGCAGACCGTTTGATGTGCCACAAGGTAGCTTTGGAGGAGTTAACTGTTTTGGTAACGCTTGGGTAGTCACTATCGACAACAGATGCACAGTTTTTAGCAAATTCGCCACTTTTTAGTGGCTTTTTTGTTGCAAAAAGCTTTTGAAAACAATCTTTTTCATATCAAAGCTTTATAAAACTAAACTCTTCAAATATATAATCCTTACAGAGAAAATCATTGATTGCATAGTATTGATAAAATAATAAAAATATATTATAATTATTGTATACGGCAATTTATAAATGTACCGTATATTTTATAAGTCGGCATTTGTGCCCTTATCCCCAAAAGGAGTTTTATGAATCAGGATAAAAAAATAGCGCTACTCATAGATGCGGAAAATATTTCACGCAATTACAGAAAGATTATCATGCAGGAACTTGCCAAATACGGCACTACGACATACAGACGTATTTACGGCGATTTCACATCCGGTAAAATCAACTGGACCAGCGAAGACATGCTCAAATATTCTCTTACTCCCGTCCAGCAATATTCCAACACCTCGCAGAAAAATAAAAACGCAGGCAAAAATTCTTCGGACATAACTCTTGTCATTGATGCAATGGATATACTCTATTCAGGCAACGTCGAGGGCTTTTGCATAGTGTCTTCAGACAGCGACTTTACAAAACTTGCCTCGAGACTCCGTGAAGCCGGAATGTTTGTCATCGGCATGGGCGAAGAAAAAACTCCTCTTGCTTTCAGAAAATCTTGCGAAAAATTTATTCTTCTGGATATACTCAACAAAGAAAACGACAAGGATAAAGACAAAAAAGCCGAAAAGAAGGCTCCTGCAAAACCCGAAAAAAGCGATAAATCCAAAAAGTCCTCAAAGACGGCAAACAACGAAACTAAAGACGACGACTTAAAAGACGAAAAAGACGAGGAAACCGCCGTTATGCCCTGGTCTGCAATAGCAAAACTCATAAAGACGGAAATTCTTCCCGAACTCGCAGACGAGGACGGTTGGGCAAGTCTTGCAGATATAGGCAATCGCTTATATAAACTTTACAGCGATTTCGACAGCAGAAATTACGGTTACACAAAATTGAGCGAACTTTTCAAAGCCAATAAAGACTTTGAAATCAAACCTGCCAGACCCAACCCCGAAAGCAATATCGTATATTACCTTATACGTACAAAATAATAAAGACTTATAAAGCCTTTGACAAAGCACATTTGTATCGGCTTCTCAATCAGCCGCCGCATAATCAACATACAAAAAGCCTTCTTGCGAAGGCTTTTATTGTTTTACAACTACATTTCTTGTGCCATTTTCTGTGCTGTCGTGTAATAATTCAATACGATCTGCACTTTTGTATATCTTATATCGCATACGAGATTGGGGCGTGACTGCGAATCGGCAAGAAGATTCTCCAAAAGTCCCAAAGTAGTATCTATATCCGCCATAAGTATTTTTATGTTATAGTTTGAAGTAACGTCTTCCTTGGCAAGTTCGTCATATTTAAGCCTCAAATTACTATCCAGCGTATTGATACGTTCCAGCGCCTCACTCTTGTCTATCTCGAGTTTGGTCAGACTTTCGCCTATCGTGGCAAGCTGTTCTACTATACTTACAGAATAGCCGCCCATGCTTACCATTAATTCACTGCCCCCCGCAAGCAAATCTGCATAATTTTGAGATTCTATGCTATAACTCAACAGTTCGCTTCCGCTGTTTTTTTCGACTACGGCGTTTGCTTCGTTCAAATCATCGTACACATCGGCTATGAGCAAATAGTTATCGCCGTTTTTGAGTATATAACCTCCGCCGCCCTGCAATCTCATCTGATCGCTGAATACACGTGCTTGCTGATAACTCGACGTACTCTTATATATCAATAGATAATAATTGCTTTTACTCACCTCTGCCGTCTTATACAGCGAAGTAATTCCGTCAAGCAAAGCTCCTTCAGTCGCAAAATCCCCCACAACTATCGTCAACAGCAGACACGCAATTATCGCCAAAGTCATTATAACGCCCCTGCGCCTTGAGTCCGATCTGTCGCTGACCTGCGGTTCAATGTCTATAATAACATCGTCTTCGCTCACACGGTAATTCGTATTTACCATACTGGTAAGTTGAGGGACAACTTCGATTTCCACTCCTCGCGCGTAATATTTATGCGGTTTTGGCTGTTCGGGAGTTTCGTCGACACTAACTTCGCTCGGTTCCTCCACCGACGGCTCGTCTATGACGGTATATTCGTCATCGTCAAATTCGTCTTCACGGTGATATCTGAAATAATTCCTGAGATAATAATTACTGTAATCCATATTAAAGAATATGTCGTATTTTGACAGATTATTATATTAACGCCGTATTTTTTATCTGCTATATCGACACTTTTTTGCTTACGATATACATAAATATATCGATGTCATCAAAAGCCCTTCATATTCTCTCTGTTTTTTCACCGTATTCACGCCGCCGTAATAACAGTCTTTTATTCGATATAAAAACCTCATAATTCCCAATTAAAGCATAAAAAATCCGCAAAATTGCGGATCTGATAAAATATAACGTTCGCTGTTTCATAGTACGTTGTCTATTCTGATGAATTGGCAATAATCGATTGACGTTTTGTTTTTCAAATATGATTCAGCAAGAATACAACGATTTTATTGTTCGTCGTCATTGAACTGTTCGACAGTTACTCCTGCCTGACTGAACAAATGCATGGAAAATTCGTCGGGATAGCCGTATTTATATACAACCCTCTTTATACCTGCGTTTATTATCATCTTTGCGCATATCACACAAGGCTGATGCGTACAGTAAAGCGTAGCACCGTCTACAGATATACCGAGTTTTGCCGCCTGAATAATTGCGTTTTGCTCGGCATGCACGGCATAACAGAGTTCGTGCCTTGTACCCGAAGGTATATTGAGTTTTACTCTTAGACATTCTCCTCTCTCTACACAACTTAAAATTCCGCTGGAAGCGCCGTTGTATCCCGTAGTCAAAATTCTCTTATCTTTGACTATCACAGCGCCTACATGTCTGTCTCCCTTGATACAACTCGACCACGTAGCCACCGTGTCTGCCATCTGCACGAATCTTTTATCCCATTTATCCATTCTCTCACCTTTTTATTAAAAAAATACGCATTTTTTGTATGAATTTACTATATAATATCATAGCTTGACGTCAAATTCAACTATTTGTATTTTTTCTATAAAAATTATAAAAATATTTATTACATTTTACATAAAAATATTTACATATTCAATTTTTGGTGCTATAATTACTCTGTTAGCAGTCAAGATGGTCAAGTGCTAAATTAAAGGAGGCGTTTTTAATATGACTATAAAACCGTTATTTGACAGAATAGTAATCAAGGAGATAGAAAGTGCTACGAAGACTTCAAGCGGTCTCGTATTGCCCGACTCTGCACAAGAAAAGCCCCAGATGGCTAAAGTTCTCGCCGTCGGTCCCGGCGGACTTATCGACGGAAAAGACGTCGTAATGCAAATCAAAGTCGGCGATGTCGTACTCTACAATAAGTATGCAGGCAGTGACTTCAAACTCGACGGAGAAGAAGTAACTATCCTCAAACAGAGCGACGTACTTGCTATCGTAGAAAAATAATCGGAGGTAAATGCAATTATGGCTAAAAAATTTAAGTATAGCGAAGAAGCCAGAAGAAGCCTTGAAGCTGGCGTAAATGCCGTTGCTAATGCGGTCAAAATCACTCTCGGACCTAAAGGCAGAAACGTAGTTTTGGATAAAAAGTACGGTGCTCCCCTCATCACCAACGACGGCGTAACCATTGCAAAAGAAGTCGAACTCGAAGATTCTTTTGAAAATATGGGCGCACAACTCATAAAGGAAGTTTCAATCAAAACCAATGACGTTGCAGGCGACGGTACAACAACCGCTTGCGTGCTCGCACAGGCAATCGTAAGAGAAGGTCTCAAAAACGTTGCCGCAGGCGCTAACCCTATGATCCTCAAAAAAGGTATTGCAAAAGTAACAGACGCAGTCGTAGACGAATTGAAAAAAATCTCCAAACCTATCGACTCCTCTGCCGCTATCTGCCAGGTAGCAAGCGTTTCGGCAGCCGACGAAACTGTCGGTAAATTCATTTCCGAAGCTATGGAAAAGGTCGGCAAAGACGGCGTTATCACCGTAGACGAATCCAAGTCCACGAAGACCGAACTCGTAACCGTAGAAGGTATGCAGTTTGACAGAGGTTACATCTCCGCTTATATGGTAACAAATACCGAAAAAATGGAAGCTGTACTCGACGACGCATATATCCTTATCACAGACAAGAAAATCTCCTCTAGCAAAGAGATTATGCCTATACTCGAACAAGTCGTTCAAAACGGTCTCAAACTCCTTATTATCTGCGAAGATATGGACGGCGACGCTCTTACGGCTGTTGTTCTCAACAAACTCAAGGGTATTCTTAACTGCGTAGCAGTTAAAGCTCCCGGCTTCGGTGACAGAAGAAAGGCTATGCTCGAAGATATCGCTACCCTTACCGGCGGTACAGTTATCTCCAGCGAAATCGGATACGAACTCAAAGATACCAATCTTTCTATGCTCGGTAGAGCTAAACAAGTCAAAGTTGACAAAGACAATACCACTATCGTCGGCGGTAACGGTGACGAAATGGCTATCGCAGGAAGAGTCAACTCCATCAAAACCCAGATTGCCGAAACGACTTCTGAATACGACAAAGAAAAACTTCAGGAAAGACTTGCAAAACTTGCAGGCGGCGTAGCCGTTATCAATGTAGGCGCAGCTACCGAAGTAGAGATGAAAGAAAAGAAGCTTCGTATCGAAGACGCTCTCGCAGCTACACGTGCTGCCGTAGAAGAAGGCGTTATCCCCGGCGGCGGCGTTGCTCTCCTCTCTATCATCCCTAAAGTTAAGCCTATCGTAGACGCTATGGAAGGCGACGAAAAGACAGGCGGCGCATGCGTGCTCAAAGCTCTCGAGGAACCTATCAAACAAATCTGCTACAACGCAGGTGTTGACGGCGGTGTTGTAATCAACAACATTCTCACCGCAAACAACGGTTATTCTTACGGCTACAACGCTCTTACCGACAAATATGTCGATATGATCGAAAGCGGTATCCTCGACCCTACAAAGGTTACCCGTAGCGCATTGCAGAATGCTGCAAGCGTAGCTGCTACCCTTTTGACAACGGAAGTATTGGTTACGGATATTCCCGAACCTCCCGCTCCCGTAGCTCCTAATATGGGCGAAGGTATGTATTAATCAAAAGCTCACAACATAAAAAAAGCCCTCGAAAGAGGGCTTTTTTTAATAGGGATATATATTGGGGATTTATGATAAACATTGATATTTATATATCTTCATCTAATCTTGATTTTTTATTTTAATCTTTGTTGAGACGTCTGTTTTCGCTGAAATAATCCTGTTCGGCTTCGTTGACATAATCTCCGATATTGAGTTCTTTATTCATCAAATCTACGAGTTCTCCCTCAAACTCCTTGAGTTTTGCCACTACGTTGTCTCGCTGACTCTTATCGACGGTATTGCAGTTTGCCTTGCAATAAGACTGCCACTTCGAAGAAAATATCTTGAGTCTTTCTCCCTCAAGCGCAAATTTTACTTTTGACGAATACTCTATATTCTTTGCCTTGTCGATAGCTTGAGTGAGCGCAAGGTTTATACTGTCCTGATCGTGTTTGAGCAAATCGACCTTGTGCGTAAGTTCGCCGTTTTCTCTTTTTAATCCTTCTACTCTGTCCCTGAGTCCCATAATTGTCTTTTCGTATTTATCCGTCATATCCTTGATGTATTCCTGTACCTGAAATCTGTCGTATCCTTTTCTGGCTGTTGCAAAATTCATATCTCACCTCTTAATATTTTTTGTAAGTACATTATACAAAAAAAAACAGGCTTTTGCCGTTGGCAATAACCTGTTATTTTGTCTTAATTTGTAATAGAATGTCAACCCTTTGGCTTGTAGTCCTTGAGAAGTTTTTGTTTCAGATCGTAAAGTTTTTGCGACAAATCCACTTTATATATATGAGGATTGAGCATACGCTTGTACTCGTTCCAGAATTCTCCGTAACTTGTCTTGTGATAAGCCGCAATCTCTTTTACGGTAGGGAAATCATATACGAGCTTTCCTTGTCTGATTACCTGCACTACAAGATTTTTAGCGTAAAAATTGGTAACGGTCTTGCGTTTCCACGAAAAATCAGGATGGAATATTTCCAATTCTTCGAGTCCGTCAAAGTTCTCATCCATAAGACATATAAGATCTGCAATTGCTTTATCGGTATTTTTGTCGTAAAGTCTGACAATCTTCTTAAAGCCTGGATTTGTAATCTTCGCAGGAGTATCGCTCATCTTGAGTTTGGGTTGAAGTACACCATCATTCTCTATACCTGCAAGCTTATACACGCCTCCGAGACTGGGACAATCCATACTCGTAATAAGCTTTGTACCTATGCCGTAGCAATCGATTGCCGCATTCTGGCTGTCAAGCGACTGCAAAACGTTTTCGTCTATGTCTCCGCTTGCAAAAATCTTCGCATCGGGAAATCCTGCTGCGTCAAGCATCTTTCTCGCCTCTTTGGAAAGATATGCCAAATCGCCGCTGTCAAGACGTATTCCGAGAGGCTCATAGCCTTTTTCTCTCAATTCGTTGAATACCGTAATGGCATTGGGAACACCGCTTCCGAGCGTATCGTAGGTATCGCAAAGCAAAAGACATTTGTCGGGATATATATCGGCATAAGCTCTGAACGCTTCCAGTTCGGAAGGAAAACTCATTACCCAGCTATGCGCATGCGTTCCCGATACGGGTACGTCAAACATCTTGCCTGCAAGCACGTTTGACGTAGATTGACATCCTGCTATCATAGCCGCTCTGGCGCCGTATATGCCGGCATCGGGTCCTTGCGCACGGCGCAAACCGAATTCTGCAATAGCTCTGCCCTTTGCCGCATAAACTATCTTTGCCGTCTTGGTAGCGATAAGAGTCTGGTGATTGAGAATGCAAAGTATTGCCGTCTCGATAAACTGTGCCTCGAACATTCTCGCCTTTACCGTAAGAATCGGCTCCTGCGGAAATACGACAGTGCCTTCGGGCACAGCGTATATATCTCCTGTAAACTTGAAATTTTTGAGAAGGTTGAGAAAATCTTCGTCAAAAATCTTGAGCGAACGCAAATATTGAATATCGTCTTCCTCGAATTTTAAGTTAAGAACATAATCCACTACCTGTTCCAAACCGCACGCAATCGCATAGTTATTACCAACTCCTCTGTAAAATACGTCAAATACGGCAACCTTGTCCATTTGCTCGTACTTGCTGTATCCGTACATCATAGTAAGTTGATATAAATCTGTAAGTAAAGTTAAATTCCTCATATTACTCCTTTGTATTCAGATATGCCTTATCGGTGGAGGCAGGCGCTCTTGTCCTTTGCCTTAAAACTCTTTCTCTATCTTTGGAATTCGGCAATCATAAGATTGCCGAGAATGTACGTTTATTTATTGTATTGTATCTGTGTTTTTATCCGCATTGTCATTATCTCGGACTTCATTCTTTTTAGCCGTTTTCGTTTTTGAAGAAGTTGCCGCCGTATCGGAAGATTTCTTTGCGGTAGAATTTGCCGGTTTTTTCTTTGCAGTCTGACTGCTTGAAGCCGATTTTTTTACAGATGTACTTGTCGTTTTCTTTGAAGCCGCCGTTTTAGTCGGGTTTTCTTCTTTAACAGCTTGAGAAACACTTTCGGTTTTTACTCCGTCTGTTTCTTCAGATGCCGTCTTTACGTCTGCCAGACGAGCCGTATTTGTCTCTTGATTATCAGCATGACTCTTTTTTGACGATTTTTTCTTATCCGTGGTGTTATCTTGAGAGATTTTTACGTCGGTTTCGCTTTTTTCTGCCTGCGCAGCATTTTTTGAAATCTCTGCACTCATTTCAACGTCGTTCAAAGACGTATCCGACACAGAAACCTCATCGGCTCTTTCGTCATTGCCCGATACTTCTTCTGCGACAGAGTCGCCGCAAACAGGATTAACGTTCATTTCTGAAGGCTCCCCGCTTTCGCCGTTTGCATCCACGCCTTCGGCTGCCAATTTCTTGGCAGTCTCTTCTCTTTTCTTTTCGCAGAGTCTTTGGAACCACTTCGTCTCAAAACGTATCTTACCCAATTGCAAAAGTATCATAAGAACTATTGCGACTATAAGCATTGTATAACATATAAGCTGTACCATTTTAATCTCGGTATTGCCTATCGTCATAGGATCCGTGCCCTTGATAAACTCCAACGAACCTCTTACAAGTCCGTACCAACCTACGTAGAATATCATTATCGTACCTGTTTTGATCGGTTTTTTAGGTACAAAGAATATTACAAGCGCAATGGCAAGACCTATTGCATTGAGTACTCCCTCATAGAAGAATGACGCATAATGCCATGTTCCCGTACTCTCGATATATACCGCCAAGGGGAAGTGTTTCATCCAATCCTGTGTAACTTCTACGCCGTATAGTTCCTGATTGAAAAAATTACCCCATCTGCCGATGATCTGACCGAGCAACAGTGCGATTACCACGCAGTCTGCAACTTGCGCAAACGTATATTTTCTATTGCGCAGACAACAGAAGAATATTCCCAGCGCTCCGCCGAAAATACCGCCTATTATCGTTAAACCGCCGTTTGATATGTTTATCGTATCGACAAATCCCTGCCAGCTGTCAAGATGATACTCCGTGCCCAATCTGGGAACAACATAGAAAAGTCTGCAAAATACGACCGCAAGCGGAACCACCCAAATAAACAATTCGAGTGAAAAATCAATATCTATTCCCTTTTTATACGATATCAACATAAACAGTCCGAAAGCGCAAAGTATCGCCAGCGTAACCATGATACCGTACCAATATACGGGACGTCCGCCGGGGAGATAAAACGCAACTCTGTCAACTGCCGTAATAAAATCTGACAATTCTGTACTCCTTAAAACTTTTCCTTATCTATATCAGAAAACTCTGCAAGTGCCGTCGTTTCTTACGCCGATAACGTAAACGTTATCATTGCCGAAAACAGACTTCATGACGTCTACGTAATTTCCGCACTTTGTCTTGTCAACATAAGCGATTATAGTGCCTGCAAAGCCGCCTCCGTGAACTCTTACAGCTTTTACGCCGTCGATCTTCTTGCTCAAATTAATGCCGAGAGGTATTCTCTGTGCAGTATCTCCGAGAGGATAACAGTTTTGCAACATAAGATATGAGCTCAATCCTGAATCGTTGATAGCCTGACAGAATTTCTTTTCGTTGACGTTTTTGACTGCTTTAGCGCAAGAATCCACTCTCTTATTCTCGTCAAAGAAGTGCATAGCTCTCAAAATTGCTCTGCCGGAAACTTTATTCTGAAGCTCGGGCAATGCAGCATAAAAGTCTTCTTCTTTGACCTTTCTCAATTTCTTAACGCCGAATTGCTTTGCAACTCCTTCCATCTCGAGTCTTATATCTGCATATTGGTTTGTAAGATCGCAGTGATCACCGCCCGTATTGGTCAATACGATATTGAGATCATCGAAATTCCAATCAATAGACTGTATTTTGAGATTCTTGGTAGATTTGAAGTCGATAAAACTTACTCCGCCGAGGGAGATAGCGCTCTGATCGAGAAGTCCGCAAGGCTTGCCGAAATAAACGCTTTCTGCATAGTGAGATGCCTTTGCCTTGGTAACCTTGTCAATCTTGCCGTCGTTGAACATATCGTTGAGTATTTCGCAGATAAGAACCTCGAAACATGCCGAAGACGATACTCCTGCGCCTCTGAACACATCGCTTGTGGTAGTTGCGCAAAAACCGCCTATTTTGAGTCCGTTTTGCTTGAAATATGCACAAACGCCCTTTACCAAAGCAGCTGAATTGCCGTATTCTTTGCTGTCTATATACAAATTATCGAGATCAACGCATACAGGATCGAAACCTACCGAATCAACGATAACTTTGTTATCGTTGGAAGGCGTAACGCATGCTATAGTATCGACTGTTATGGATGCGCACAGCACTTTGCCGTTGTTGTGATCGGTATGGTTGCCGCATACCTCTATTCTGCCCGGAGAAGAAAAGAAAATTCCGTCGTTGCCGTACTTGCTGCAATGCAAATCGTAAATCTTACGATATCTTTCCGCTTGATATTCAAGCTTATCCTCTCCGTAAAATCTCTTTACTTTGTTTTTGAATTCGTCGTTTGTTGCCAGATTGGCAATATATTCTTTGTTTGCCATAATATCCTCTTTGTCTTTATTTGAGCATAAACTCTTAATAATTATACCATACCTTTTGTGGCTTGTAAATAACAATGCGGATAATAAGTATATATTAAAAATTTTTATTAATACTAATAAACAGGTTTTTATAATATATATAGTATTTTTGTCAAAGCGTATTTTTGTTATTGCAAATATCGCAAGGATAGGATATAATTATGATATTGATTAAAATTCTGAATTCTTATATTTTAAGAGGTTTTTATGATAGATAAGGACACATTGCAAATTAAACTTGCCTCACTCGTCGACTATGCAAAAAACAACCTTTCTTTGCGTACAGAAGACGAAAGTTACGTAACAAATGCGCTGTTGGATCTCTTCTCTCTCGGCGCCCCCGCAACAAAATGCGAAGATTACAAAGATTTTCAGACGGATATCGTTGATCCTATAGTAGATTATGCCGTAGAAAACGGTATGGCAAAACCCGAAGAAAGATTGCTTTTCGAAACAAAACTTCTCGGTATCGTTACGCCTATGCCCTCGTCTGTCGTCGATAAATTCGACACTATCGCAGCAAATAAGGGCGTAAAAGCAGCAACTGATTTTATGTACAAGCTCTCTATCGCAAACAACTATATCCGTATGGTTGACATAAAGAAAAACATCAAATGGGAACATACGGGAAAATTCGGCAAGATAGGCATTACGATCAACCTCTCGAAGCCCGAAAAAGACCCCAAACAAATCGCCATGGCAAAACTTTTGCCCAAGACGGGATATCCCTCTTGTCTCCTCTGTCCCGAAAATGTCGGCTATGCGGGCAATCTCAATCATCCTGCAAGACAGACTTTGAGAATCATTCCCATTAAACTCGGCGGCGAAAACTGGTCAATGCAGTATTCCCCTTATCAATATTACGATGAACACGTCATTGCGCTTTCCAATGAACACAGACCTATGAACGTCAACGGCGATGCTCTTTTCAGATTGCTCGACTTCGTAGACTTGTTCCCTCACTACTTTATAGGTTCTAATGCCGCTCTTCCTATCGTAGGCGGTTCTATACTCACGCATGACCACTATCAAGGCGGAAGCAAGGTATTACCTATGTTCGCCGTAGGCGAAAGAAAGAATTACTCTTATGCAAAGTATAAGAATGTCAAAGTTTCTATCACTGACTGGTATAACAGCGTAGTAAGAGTAAGCGGAAAAAGCAAATTCGAAGTACACGAAGTCGCCACTTTCGTACTTGACAAATGGCATGACTGGACAGACGAAAGCGTGGGCGTAATCTGCAAGACTACCGAACAACACAATGCCGTAACCCCTATCGCAAGAAAGGAAGGCGATAATTATATCATTGATTTGATTTTGCGTAACAACCGCACTGACGCAGCTCATCCTTTCGGTATATTCCATCCCGAAGAAAGACTTCACAATATCAAAAAAGAAGGTATCGGAATCATCGAGGTTATGGGATTGTTTATTCTCCCCGGCAGACTCAAGAGTGAACTCGAGACTGTAAAAGAATATCTTACCGGCAAACTCAATCTAAATCTTAAAGAACTCAATAATCCCGAAAATCCTATGTTCAAGCACGCACAAATGATTGTCCAGCTCGTAAACGACAACGGTTCAAATTGCGAAAAGGTATATGCCGACAAGGTAGTAGAAAATTACGTAAACAGTGCTTGCGAACAGATTCTCGAATACACGGCAGTATTCAAAAACGACGAAAAAGGTCAATCCGCTTTTGAAAAGTTTATGACAGAAGGTCTCGAACTCAAAGAAGCGTAAGAATAAACCGATATAAATTTAGGGGACTACATTGTAGTCCTCTTTTTCTTGTTTACATGCGGATATTCAATTGTATGCCAGTCTTTATTAATCTATAACTGCTCTCATCCAAGCACTGTTTCGCCCAGATTGCATAATGCGAATTTGAAAACATTTCAAAAATAAAAACCGCCCTCGTGCGACCGCAGAGAGTTGTGTGATTTTGTAAATTTTAGAGAGTTCGCAAGTGGAGGTACTTAACTGTCGCAGGCTTACCACAGACAAAAGAAATGGATATTGCTTTAGTCTGTGCAAGCGCAGAGATTAGTACATGAAAACATTTCAAAAATAAAACCACCCTCGTGCGACTGCGGAGAGTGGTGCAGAATTTGTCTTTTCAAGACCGAGTGCGACAGGCGCATACTAGATATACTTAACTGCCGCAAGCGCACCGCAGACAAAAGGAAAAATCGCACCGCCATTAATATTACTTTCTGTCTGTGCAAGCGCAGAGATTAGTACAGAGTTGCGATTTTGAAAAGAGTTTGCGAATGGAGCGTACTAGACGTACGTGACTGAGCATAACTGCTTGCGCAAAATCGCAAATATGTGCTGATATATGCGCTTGCCTAGTACTCTTTGCGGTCTGCTAGAGCCCTAGCCAACGACACCTCGTCGGCATATTCTATATCGCTGCCCATGGATATACCGCTTGCAAGACGTGTTACTTTGATTCCCATAGGCTTGATAAGGCGTGCGATATAAGTTGCGGTGGCTTCACCGTCAATATCGGGATTGGTCGCCATTATTACTTCTTTTACTCCGACAAGACGTGCCATAAGCTCTTTGATGCGGATATCGTCAACGCCTATACCCTGCATAGGATTGAGCGTACCTTGCAACACGTGATAAACGCCGTTGTAATCCTTGATTTTTTCAAAAGCAACGATATCTTTGGGTTCCTTTACCACACAAATGACAGAATTGTCTCTAGTGCGACATATATCGCATACATCCTGATCGGTATAGTTGCCGCATATTTTGCAATAATGAACGCTCTTTTTTGTTTCTGTCAAGGCCTTTGCAAACTCTTCAACTTCTTCTTCGCTCATATTGATAACCTTATAGGCATATCTTTGAGCTGTCTTTGCTCCGACGCCCGGAAGTTTGGAAAACTGTGCAACCAACCTCGACAAAGGTTGATAATATGCCATATCAGATACCGAGTCCTGCGAATTTACCCATCTTTTCTTCTTTGATCGCATCGGCTTTGCCGCTTGCGTCGTTGAATGCCGCTACAATCAGATCCTCGAGCATTTCTACATCTTCGGGGTCAACTGCCTCGGGTTTGATTTTGATTGCGGAAAGTTGTTTTTCGCAAGTCATCGTTACTTCAACAAGACCGCCGCCGCTTGTTCCCGTAACTTCAAGTTCTTTAAGCGATTCTTGAGCCTCCTGAAGTTCCTGTTGCATTTTCTGCGCCTGCTTCATAAGCTGCTGCATATTGCCCATTCCGCCAAATCCGCCGAATCTTCCCATAAAAATAATCTCCTTTTACACTTATTATTTATCCGTCTTTGACGAATTGGTTATGTTGAGCATATCCTCGTCAAAGAGATTTTTTACTTTTTTTATATCTTTGTTGAGAGCTTCCTCTTTATTGAAAAACTTTATCTCGAGTTCTGTTATCTCAAAGTATCGCTTTTTGATAATGTTTTCAAACATCTTCAGATATTGTTTGATTGCGGGAAGCGTCTTCTCGTTTTCAACATTGATATACATTGTGCCGTTGTCAAAAGTCAGCATTTCAGCCGTTACCCCGACCGCACACGCATATGCCTGTTGAGTCTGTGCTCCCGTACTTATTGTATTGAGAAGATATCCCCATACTTCGCCGAGATCGAGTTTTAAGGATTCGTCAACGTCTCCGAAATGTTTTGCAAACAATCTGATTTTTGCTTCAATATCCTTAAGACGTCTCAATACCGCATCCTGATCGAGATCAATCGTAAGATCACATGCTTTGACTACGCTCATCTCCAACATAATAGCCGGTGAAGCCGATACTCGAAGGCTGCTCTCTATTCCCACAAAAATCTCTATAATACGTACGAGATTATTGTTGTCTGTATGGTTTGCCACATCGCAAAGCTTTGCATAGATATCTTTGGGAAGCGCCAAAAATTTATTTGCGTTGTTGCAATTGAGAATATACAAAAGATTTCGCATCATTTTTGACAAATCTTTTGCAAGAAGCTCCACGCTTTTGCCGAGAGAAAGTATCTTTTCAGTAAGTTCGAGCGCACCCTGCGCATTGTGATCGACTATATACGAGCATAATTCAACCGTCATTGCGGGTGAACTTGCTCCCAAAACCTCAAGCACATCCTCGTATGTAATTTTAGCGTCGCTATAAGACATGCACATATCAGCGACAGACAACATATCTCTCACGCTTCCGTCGCCTGCTTCTGCAATGGCTCTTACGCCCTCTATCTGATATTCTCTGCCCTCTTTATCCAAAATCGAACAGAGATATTCCGTAAGTTCCTGCGTAGACAAAAGCCTGAAATCAAAACGCATGCATCTTGACAAAATTGTCTGCGGTATCTTATGCACTTCGGTAGTCGCAAGTATGAATACCGTATGAGCGGGCGGTTCTTCGAGAGTCTTGAGCAATGCGTTGAACGCCTGCGGCGTAAGCATATGCACCTCGTCTATAATATAAACTTTGTACTTACCCGCAACAGGAACGTATTTGACTTTTTCAATAAGATCTCTGATGTCGTCTACGCTGTTGTTGGAAGCGGCGTCCATCTCGAGTATATCCATATTGTTTGCGCTAGAAAGAGCTTTGCATACTTCGCATTTGCCGCAAGGAGAACCGTCTTTAAGCGGATGCAAACAATTGATAGCTTTGGCAAATATCTTTGCGGTAGAAGTTTTACCCGTACCTCTAGTTCCCGTAAAAAGGTATGCGTGAGATATTTTAGAGTTGAGTACAGCATTGGACAAAGTGCGTATAATGTGCCTTTGTCCAAGCATTTTTTCAAACGTATCGGGTCTGTATTTTCTGTATAAAGATGTATATGCCATAATTCCTTGTGATATACTTACAAAGGCTATCACGAGGGATAGCCTTTGCGTATTTTATTTGTTATGTGTCGATAATCAGTTGAGTTTATCGTCCTTGTTTTCGTCAGAGTCGGAGCTGGCTACATCGTCATTTTTAGAGATTTCGATTTCGTCAACAGTGACGGTCTCTTCGACAACGTTGCCTTCAGCATCCTCTGTGAATGTAAATGTTTCGCCGAGTTCAGACAAATCGTCAATACCCAAAATTTCGAGAATCTGTTCGAATACTTCGGTACGCTTGGGATCGATTGCCTTGAGCGCATTCATAAATTCGCCTTCTTCTGTCTCGGTTATAGTACCGGCTGCTTTCTTTCTTGCAAGTACTCTCGCAACAGCTTCAACCTGACGTTTTTCGGTAAACGTATAGAAGAACAAAGGTATTGCACAAGCAAACATCGAAAGTCCGCAAAGGAGCGTCGTAGCCATCCAGTTACCCTTTACAACTTCCTGGAACGTTGCGCTATTGATGATTTCTTCTGTCAGATCTTCGACTGCGATTTCGTCATAACCGAAGCTTCCGAGTACCATCAAGGTAACGAATGCGGTCAATGCCATACCTATCTTGGAGATAAACGTCTGCATACTGAAACAGATACCTTCTGCTCTTTCGCCTGTCTTGTCTTCGAGATAGTCTATTGAGTCAGCTATCATCGAGTATGTAAGAATATTACTGAATCCCGAAGGAATACCTGCCAATATAATAATGATATAGAAAGCTATCTGCGCTGCCATACTCGTACCGTTGGATTTAAGTCCGATAAAATAAAGCAATACGAGCAAGATACCGCCGATAATATGCGACCAAAGGAAAATCGTCTTTTTACCGAATTTCTTGGAGAGTACGGGAGTCAAAAGCGTTGCTGCAAGACCGCCGGGAACTACAAGCAAGAAGATTACTGCCGCAAGACCTGTGTTTCTCAAGTTGTAAGTTGCATAGTAATATGCAGTTGTCATGTAAATCGTACGGAGACCGCCGAGTACACCGACCAAAATCATTATGAGAATAGGCTTATTCTTTACAAGCAAAGAAAGATTTTTCTTAAGAGAAGATTTACTATTTTCGTCATAAAATCTCTCTTTCGTATTCTTAAATCCTATCCAGAATGTAGGAAGTGCTATCAAAATGCTTATGATTGCAATGATAGGATAAATCCAAAGCAAATCATTTTTGTCGATATTGAAAGTTCTGCTTTCGGGATTGGTATCGGTAAAGATAGGTATCAATACGGATACGAGACCGCTACCGATAGTACAGAAAAGACGTGCGATTGTCAAAAGCGTATTTCTCTTTTCCGTATCGGAAGTCATTGAAGAAGCCAAACCCCAATAAGGTACGTCAACTGACGTGTAAGCTATACCCCACGCAATATATATTACCGTAGAATAAGCGAACTTTGCGCCCATACTCCAGCTGGGGAACGACGTAAACAACAGTGCCGTAAGTATAGCTATCGGGATAGGCGAGAATTTGAGATAGGGTCTCATCTTACCCCACTTGCTCTTCGTCATATCTACGAACGTACCCATTATAGGGTCATTGAATGCGTCGAAGAGTCTTGCGCCGAGGAACATCCATGCAAGCCAAAGAGCGGATACGCCGGCAACGTCTGTCATGTAAATCATAAAGAAGGTGGTAACCAACTGACAGATAATGTTCTGTCCGAGACCTGCTACGGAATAGGACAAAACTTCTTTAGGCTGCATCTCTTCGGGTTTTTTGGGATCAGTACCCATCATTTTGCAAAGAAATTTGTTTTCGTTGATAGAAGCCATAATTTTCTTTCCCTTATAAATTTGATCTTTGTAATTAGGTTTCGAAAAACACCACAATAATAATAACATAGTTATTAAACAAATTGCAATAATATATTTTGTAAATTATTTTAATATTGTTATTTTTATATATAAATATGGATTTATAACCGTATTTAGTGTGATATGTAATAAATTAAAAAAACTTTTATTGTCGACTTTTAATTTCTTTTATAATTTTAAGATGTATTTTTTGTCTCCTTTTGCGTCAAGTGCATAAAATCACCTCTTTTGTCAACAATAACAATCGCCTGATAAAAAGCATAATATTTATTAGGACAAAACTCACTTTGGAGATAACTATGATAAAAAGAGGAGAATTGTATTATGCGGACCTCAGTCCCGTCGTAGGCAGTGAACAAGGTGGTATTCGTCCCGTACTGGTAGTGCAAAACGACGTCGGCAACAAATACAGTCCTACCATTATCGCCGCAGCGGTAACAAGCCAAATAAACAAAGCAAAGTTACCCACACATATCGAACTATCGGCAAAAGAATACGGACTTCAAAAAGATTCCGTCGTACTGCTCGAACAAATCCGTACCCTTGACAAACAAAGACTCAAGGACAAAATTGGCGAAGTACCCGTCGACACCATGCAAAAGATTAATCAGGCTCTTATGATAAGTCTGGGGTTTTATTGATTTTTTCTATACCGCCGAAAAGCGATATGCACTAGATTAAAAATACGTATATTGCGGCATTTACTGCGTTGAAGCACTTGAAAATACCTCCAGTATTATCTGCGCACTTCTCCTTGTAACTACACGCAATCTGCGTATTTTTAATTGCACAGCACCATTGCTATTGCAAAGGCAAGTGCCCATCACTCTTCGACGGTATTATCTTGTTATTATTATTCTTACCGCATTATCAATTTACAAATATCTTCTTCTTTCTTAACGCAAATCATCAAAAACCACCCTGTTTACAGCTCCGTCTTCTTTGTATAGCGGCGGTATGATTTTTTTATTATACAATATGGTTTTGCGAAACTCGCAATCTGCGTATTTTTAATTGCACAGCACAACAAAAAAATATCTCATATTGAGCGGAAGAAAGGTTTTGAGCATAAGCCGCTTTGCGGTGCACAGCAGTCTAAAGTGTAAAATAGGCATATAGACTAGGCGAGGGACGCAGGCAATACTTGCCGTATTGTCATATCTCTCAACCAAAATAAATCTTTTTTGAGCGAAAAAAAATGCGCTGAACTTGCGCCTTCGGTGCAAAGCAATTTAATAATGCAGATTGCCGCTCATTCTACCAACATGAAATTATACTTGAGCGGAAGAAAGGCTTTGAGCATAAGCCGCTTTGCGGTGCGCAGCAGTCTAAAGTGTAAAATAGGCATATAGACTAGGCGAGGGACGCAGGCAATACTTGCCGTATTGTCAAGTCACTCAACAAAGTATATATGCCTATTTTGCCTTTAGACCTTATGCGAAAAGCCTTTCTTACGCTCTCGCATTCTTAAGCTCTCACAAAATTAGTACGGATTCCGCTTTCGTTTTTAGGCGGCTCAATACCCTTTTCCTTACCTGCACCGATACACTCCATAAGCCATACAAGATTGCGTGCGGCGTTGCGCAATGTCATGAGTCCTTCTTTGTCTTCCTCGACTTCCTGCGGAGTATTACCGTGTACCATTGTCCAATAACTCGATGAAGCGACAGGCATCTGCGCTATGGTGAAATATTTGTTAAGAACGTCCAACGAAGCAGATGTTCCTGCTCTTCTTGCGCTCACAACGGCAAAAGCGGGTTTATGCTTAAATACCCTGCCGCCCGCATAAAACATTCTGTCGAGAAGAGACAAAACTCTGCCGCTGGGATGCGCATAATACACAGGAGTACCGAATACGAATCCGTCGCATTCCTTTGCTTTTGCAATCAGCGTATTGACTATATCGTCATCAAATATGCATGTATTGTTTTTAAGCACGGCGGCACATTTATTGCAACCTATACAATCTCTCACCGCAGCTCCGCCTATATTTATTACTTCGTATTCGACTCCTTTTTCCTCAAGAATACATACCACTTCCTGCAAAGCTCTTGCCGTGCAACCTTGAGGTTTGGCGCTTCCGTTGATAAGCAAAACTTTCATTGTCCGTCTCCTTATTGTTATTATCGTTTTTTTTCTGATTTATATGTCCTTTATTATTTCGGCTATACTCCTTGCAACGTCGCTGGGTAAAACTCCGTACTGCGAATAATCTTGAGCGAGTTTATGTGCGGCATAAGCCGTAATATATGCTCCCGTATATGCACTTTGCACAGGCGTAAAACCCTGACTCAAAAGTCCTGTTATGACTCCGCTCAAAGTGTCTCCGCTGCCGCCTTTTGACAACTCGGGACCGCCGTTTGCCACTAAAAATGCTTCTTCTCCGTCTGTAATTACGCTTGTTGCCCCTTTAAGTAAGACTGTTACGCCGTATTCTTCAGCAAATTCCTTTGCTACGCCTATCGGATCGGCCAGTATTTCTTTGACTTCCTTTTTGCAAAGTCTCGACATCTCTTTTACGTGCGGAGTAAGTACGACTTCGCTTTTTTTGTCCTTAAGAATATCTGTATCGAGTGCAAGTGAATTGAGACCGTCAGCGTCGATAAGCACTTTTATAGCGTAATTTTTGAGAATATACTCGACAATCTTAATGTTTTCACCGTAATCTGCACCTATGCCCATACCTATCGCAAGACAATCTACTCCTTTGAGCGCAACGTCCAACTTTTCTTTATCGAAAAGCATATAGCCGTTTTTATCTGTCATCGGATAAATCGTACTTTCACACACCGCTTGCGCATATACATTGGCAAGACTCTCGGGAACAATGAGCATATTCAGTCCGCCGCCGCTTCTTAAAGCGCATAACCCCGTATTTGCGAGTTTAAGTGCCCCCGCATAATTAGTACAACCGCCTATCAGTGCGCTTTTGCCGTAACTTCCCTTATGCGTATTTGATTTACGCAAGGGAAACAGTTTTGCAACGTCGCTTCTCTGGATAAGTTTGTAATCCTCTTTGCAAAGAGATATCCCTATATCGGCAATTATCAATTCTCCCGTCATGTCCTTGCCGTCATTGAGAAAATGTCCGCTCTTTGCAAATTGCATAGATACGGTCTTATCTGCTTTTACGCACAGTTCAAAAAGTCCGTTGTCTGCGTTGAGTCCGCTGGGAATGTCTGCTGCAATCTTGTATGCGGACGACTTATTGATATTATCTATTACTTGTGCGTAAATTCCGCATGGCACACCCTTGAAGCCCGTACCGAAAATACAGTCAACTATAATATCCGCATTATAATCGCATTCGCTTATACCGTATATTCTGTCGTATCCTTTGCTTTTCAGTCTTTCGTAAAAATAGCACGAATCCTCGGATACGTTTTTATCAATAAAAAATACGTATGGCTTAAGCCCCTTGTCAGTCATGATATCCGCTAAAGCTACTCCGTCTCCGCCGTTGTTGCCTTTGCCGCAAACGATATATACTTTTCCTTTGAACTCGTGACTGTCATAAATGCTTTGAGCCGCTCTTTGCATAAGAAGAACCGAGGGCGTGCCGCTCTCTATCGTTGCTCTGTCGCATTCTGCCATTGTCTTTGCTTTCAATACGTTCAACATCTGTGCACGTCTCCTCTCTTTATCGCATCAAGTAAACATTGTATAAGTGTTGTCAGAATTTATAACGGTTTATTGTCTTTAATCAATCTTTGACCGCATAATCGCTTATGCACGTCAATCGCCGAAGCTGTCGTCAACGATTTTCAGTAATGCAAGCGCCTGACTTATGTCTTCCCATTCATAACCTCTGTATTGCAAAAACCTTATGAGTTTTGCTCTGTACTTGGGGTCGTGGACGTCTTGGTTTTTGCTGTGTTTTTTTGCAACTTCGCTGCATGAAGCCGTTTGTTTCAGTCCCTCGAGCGCTTTGTCTATAAGCGCATCTTCTATACCCTTTGCTTTGAGTTCGGCACGAAGACGGTTTTTACCCTTGACCGCACTGTTGAGCGCAACGTATGACCTAGCATACTCTCCGTCGTCGATATAGCCGTACTTCTTGCACTTGTCAACCGTATAGTCTACGACGAGTTTTCCGTACCCTTTGTCATAGAGTTTTCCCGTGAGTATCTTTGCAGTGGGAGTGTATCGTGCGATATAAGTCAAAGCATAATCGAAAGCCTTATCCTTGTCGCTGTCGAAAATAACCTTGTCGAGAGTCTTTTCGTCAATCTCCATGCCCACGGTAAGTTTATGATTATATACGGCAATACGACTTACGCCAGCATAGAATTTGCCGTCGACAAAAAGATTTACTCTGTCGATATTCTTTGACTGAAGCGTGATGTCGGTGAGTTTTGCCATAGTGCCTCCGTGATATAAAGATTATGCTCTGTGCTTGCCCTTTTTGACAGCTTGGCGTTGCCAAGACGAATTGGCGGATTTAGTGTATTCGGAATGTGTTTTTGCTGCTTTATCTTTTTTAGAGACGGCAGATTTTATCGCTTTTGCGGCTTTTACGGATTTACCTGACTTACCCGAATTCTCATGCGCTTTTCTGTCAGCCGCCCTCTCGACAGCCAGTTCTTTGGTAGGACGGATGAGACAATGTTCGTCAAAGCCTATCAAATCCTCTCTTCCTGCCTCTTTGAGCGCCTCTGCCACAATTTGATAGTTTGTCTTTTTGCGATACTGCATAAGCGCTCTTTGCATAGCTTTTTCATGCTTGCTTCTCGCAACGTAAACTTCTTTCATCGTGTCGGGATTTATGCCTGTATAGTACATGCAAGTCGATTTTGTGGACGGCGTAGGATAAAAATCCTGCACCTGTTCAGGCATATATCCTATCGATTTGAGATATAGCGCAAGTCTTATTGCGTCTTTGAGCGTGCATCCCGGATGCGAAGATATAAGATAAGGTACAAGGTACTGTTTTTTACCCAATTTTTTGTTTATGGCATCAAACTTTTCCTTAAATCTCAAATAGACGTCAAACGGCGGCTTATTCATATTTTCCAGCACGTTGTCGGATACGTGTTCGGGCGCAACTTTCAGCTGACCGCTGACGTGATGTTTGATAAGTTCTCTTAAAAATTCGTCGTTTTTGTCATACAAGACGTAGTCAAAACGTATTCCCGAACGCACAAAAACTTTTTTGATGCCCTCGAGTTCTCTCAATGTTTTGAGAAGATCGAGATATTCGCTGTGGTCAATCTGCATTGCTGGACACGGTCTGTATCCTATACACTGCTTGTCTTTACATATTCCCTTTCCTATCTGCTTTGCGCACGCAGGATTGCGGAAGTTTGCCGTAGGTCCGCCCACATCGTGTATATATCCCTTGAAGTCTTTGTCTTTGACAAAGATTTGCGCTTCTTTGACTATATTTTCCTTGCTCCGTTTTTGTACTATTCTTCCCTGATGAAAAGCTATTGCGCAATAATTGCACGCCCCGAAACAACCTCTGACCGAAGTCAAAGAATACTTTACTTCTTCTATCGCAGGCACACCATCTTTATATACGGGGTGATATGTCCTCTCGTAAGGTAAATCGTACACCTCGTCCATCTCTTTTACGGTAAGAGGATATTGCATAGGATTTTGCACAAGGTATTTGTCGCCGTGCTTCTGAAGCAAAGTTTTGCCGTAATAAGGGTCATTGTTGGCATATTGCATCTTAAAAGCATGCACGTATTGCATTTTGTCGTCTCTGACGTTCTCGAAAGAAGGACAAAAGTCGGCTTTATGTTCTTGAATATCGTTTTTGAGTTTTTGAGACAGCTTGTCGAAAGTCTCCAGATAACACGTACCTCTGACGTCTCTTATCTTGTCGAGAGGCACGCCCTTTTGAGCAAGACGGAAAATCTCCTTTATAGGTTTTTCGCCCATACCGTAGATGAGCAAATCGGCTTTTGATGATACTAAAATGCTCGGCAGTACGCAATCTTTCCAGTAGTCGTAATGCGCAAATCTGCGAAGTGACGCTTCGATACCTCCTATTACTACGGGAGATTGAGGGAAAAGCCTTTTGAGATTGTTACAGTAAACGTCCACGCATCTGTCGGGACGCATACCTGTCTTGCCTCCCTCACTGTAAACGTCTCTCGTACGTCTGATTTTTGCAACAGTATAGTTGTTGACCATACTGTCGACAACGCCGCCCGATACCATAAAGCCGTATTTGGGTACTCCGAAACGCTTATAGTCGTCATCGTTTTGCGGTTGCGCCACGATAGCCACGTCCACTCCGAGAGATTGCAAAAGACGAGACACGATTGCGTGTCCGAAAGAAGGATGATCGACATAGGCTTCGCCTATGACGTACACTACGTCGACTTGTCTTCCCTGAACTTCTTCTCTCGTAATAGGTAAAAATGCCATATATCCGCCTTTTATTACGGTATGATACCGTGTGAATTTTTATTGAGATAATGCGCTTTTATGTCTTCTGAAAAGATTATATCACAAAATATCTTTAATCTCAATATGCTATTGTGTGCTTTATGTTTGATAAAGCCCGACATAAGTCGGGCTTTTAAGTCGTGACCGATTGAGAATATCGCCTTAATTGACTGTATTCTTATTTGAAGTATTCTACTCCGCTTTCAAACAGCTTCATATCGTAGTTACCCTCGACGTTCTTGTAAAGATCCTTGTCAAAACGTTCGCTGTGACCCATCTTGCCGAGTACTCTGCCGTCGGGAGAGATGATGCCTTCGATAGCGTACATACTTCCGTTGGGATTGAAAGGAGAAAGCATTGTCGCATTTCTCGTCATATCGACGTACTGGGTAGCAACCTGACCGTTCTTGATGATCTTGTCGAGTTCTTCTTTGCTTGCAACGAATCTTCCCTCACCGTGACTTACGGGTACGGTGAATACGTCGTCAACATGGACTTTGTTGAGCCAAGGTGACTTGTTGGTAGCGATTCTTATGTTGACCATCGTAGAAACGTGACGGGATATGTTGTTGAATGTAAGCGTAGGCGCTTCTGGAGTTTGTTCTCTTATATCGCCGTAAGGTACGAGGCCGAGTTTGATAAGTGCCTGGAAACCGTTGCAAATACCGAGTGCGAGACCGTCTCTCTTATAGAGAAGCTCCATAACCGCTTCTGCGATGCGGGGATTTTTGAAGGTCGTAGCTATAAATTTACCGCTGCCGTCAGGCTCGTCGCCGCCGCTGAAACCGCCGGGGAATGCGATAATCTGACTTTGCGAAAGTGCCTTTACAATTTCCTTTGCACTCTCCTCGATATCTTTAGGCGAACGGTTTTTGATTACGAGAATATTCGCTTTTGCTCCCGCTCTTTCAAACGCTCTGGCAGTATCGTATTCGCAGTTTGTTCCGGGGAATACGGGAATAAATACCTGCGGTTTAACTATGTTGCGCTCAACGTGAGGTTGTTTTCTTGCACAGAATATGAGGTTTTGCACTTCTCCGCTTGCGGGTGCCGTCGTGGGGAATACGCTCTCGAGAGTTCCCTCAAACGCTTTTGCGGCATTGTCCATTTTGAGTTCCTTCCCGCAAATGTCCGCCGTATGAGTACCGTTGAGTACAGCTACAAGCCGGGGTTCAAACTCTTTGAGTTTGCCGATATCGTCTGCCAGCACTGCAAAATCGCCGAACGAAGGCGCAAACATGTCTTCGGAAAGTTCGTTCCAAGTCGTGCCCTCTTTATTACCCATACATGCCTTGAATACGCTTGCGACAACGCCGCCTTCTTCAACCACGTTGACAGCCTTGACGTTTCCGTTTGCACACTCCTCTGCCATTGCTTTGTAAAGTTCGAGAGTCTTTGCAAAATCGGGAATACCGTATTCGTCCTTGGGGATAGCTACGTGCCATATATTCTTTGCTCCCGACTTATAGTCGAAAGTATTGGTAATTATCTTGGAAGCCTTGCCGATACCCATAGCAAAGGATATGAGTGTGGGAGGTACGTCGATATGTTCGAATGTTCCGCTCATACTGTCCTTACCGCCTATTGCGCCGACACCGAATCCTATTTGCGCATAGAGTGCGCCGAGAAGTGCGGCAAGAGGCTGTCCCCATCTGTCAGCGTCCTGATTGAGGCGCTTGAAATACTCCTGCAAAGAAAGTCTTACGGTATTTACGTCTATACCGCAAGCAACTTGCTTGGAGAGAGACAACAATATAGAATATATTGCTCCCGTAAAAGGAGAAGACGTCATGAGTTGAGGCGAACAACCGTATGTGGAGACTGTAGCCGTATCTGTATATCCGCTTGTAGGAGGCTTGCTTGCCATTGCTATTGCGGGAGTAAGCTGATATTTGCCTCCGAAAGGCATGAGTATGCTTGCAGCGCCGATAGTGCCGTCGAACATTTCGCCCAAGCCCTTTGTAGAGCAAACGTTGAGACGAGAGAGTTCGTTGAGTACGGCTTTGTCAAAGTCGCCGTTGTCAAAGAATTCTTCTGTCTTCTCGTCGATCTTATCCATGTAGTCGCTTACGTTGTCTTCGACGTGAGCCTTTTGTTTTTGTTTTACGCCGTTGGTGTCGAGGAATTTTCTCTTGAGGTCAACTATTACGTTGCCTGCATAGAACATTCTCATTCTGCCGTTGTCGGTAACCTCCGCAACAGCCGTTGCCTGCAAGTTTTCCTTTGCGGCAAATTCTATAAACTTATCGACGTCGTTTTTGTCGAGAACGACTGCCATTCTTTCCTGTGACTCGCTTATTGCAAGTTCGGTACCGCTCAATCCCTCGTACTTTTTGGGTACTTTGTCAAGATAGATATCGAGACTGTCGGCAAGCTCGCCGATTGCTACGCTTACGCCGCCGGCACCGAAGTCGTTACACTTTACGATAAGTTGAGCAACTTCTTTGTTTCTGAAAAGTCTCTGTATCTTTCTCTCCGTTGGAGGATTACCCTTTTGTACTTCTGCTCCGCAGACTTCAACGGATTTTTCGGTATGAGCCTTTGACGAACCCGTTGCGCCCCCGCAACCGTCTCTGCCCGTTTCGCCGCCCAAAAGTACGATGATATCGCCCTCAACGGGTTTTCTTCTTACGACGTTTTCTTTGGGTGCGCCTGCGATTACGTAACCCGTCTCGAGACGCTTTGCACGGTAATTTTCATGATACATCTCGGCTACCAAACCGGTGGAAAGTCCTATCTGGTTGCCGTAGCTGGAATATCCTGCCGCAGCCGTCTTTGTGATAACTCTTTGAGGAAGTTTGCCTTTGAGAGTGGTGGATATGTCCTGCGTGGGGTCGCCGCTTCCCGTAACTCTCATTGCCTGATATACGTAAGTTCTTCCCGACAACGGATCTCTGATAGCTCCGCCGAGACACGTAGCCGCACCGCCGAAAGGTTCGATTTCGGTAGGATGGTTGTGAGTTTCGTTTTTGAACATTATCAGCCACTTTTCAATCTTTCCGTCATTGTCGACATCCACTTCGACTGAACAAGCATTGATTTCGTCGCTTACGTCGAGATTGTCGAGTTTGCCCTCTTTTTTGAGTTTCTTGACGGCAATCGTGGCAATATCCATAAGACAAGGATACTTGTCCTCTCTCTTCGAATTGAATTCTTTGTACAAATCACGGTAAAGACCGAGTGCCTTTTCTACGTGAGGGTTGTTGCTGTCGATTTTGATGTCGGTAAGCTCGGTAGCAAAAGTAGTGTGTCTGCAATGGTCCGACCAATACGTGTCGATAACCTTGATTTCGCTTTCGGTAGGATTACGCTTTTCGCCCTTGAAATAGTCTCTTACAAAAGCCAAGTCCTCTTTGCTCATTGCAAATCCGACCTTCTTGTGATATGCGGCTATCTCCTCGTCGCTCATATCCGTAAAGCCCTCGATTACGGGTACTGTCAGATTGAGCTGAACTTCCTGCGCAAGCGTTACGGGAATATCCATGCTTCCCTCTCTGCTCTCGACAGGGTTGATGATATACTTCTTTATCTTTTCGAAACCGCTTTCGTCTGCGCCTTTTATCGCATAGAGTTTAGCACATTTGATAAGGGGGCGTTTTGCCATTGACAGAAGCTGAACGCACTGCATAGCGCTGTCCGCTCTCTGGTCGTACTGTCCGGGAAGATATTCTACCACGAGAAGTCTGTATCCATTAAGATCGGGCAGCTCCTCATAAAGATTATCGACGGGCTGTTCGCTGAAAATCGTAGTCTTTGCCTTTGCATAGACTTCGTCATCGAGATCTTCGATGTCGTATCTGATAAATTCACGTACTTCGTCGACGTTGATACCCAGCACGTTCTTTATATCGGCGGTAGTCTTCTTTGCCGATACGTTGTAACCCTCTTTTTTCTCAACGAAAATTCTCTTTACCATAATGTTATCCTTAAATAAAATTTATTATTAATTTATCCGTATTTGTTGATGTATATATTTGTTGTATATCCGATTGTTGCACACGGTTCGTTTGCGGCAAGATATTATTTCTTGATGCCTATGTCCGTGCGGTAGAAAGCACCGTCAAAACTGATTTTCTTGACGTTTTTATATGCCTTTTCTCTGGCCTCGTGAATATTCTTGCCCATAGCCGTAACTCCGAGTACGCGTCCGCCGTTGGTATAGAGCTTGCCGTTTTCGAGTTTTGTGCCGGCATGGAAGATAAGCACGTCTTTGTCTATGTCTCCGATAGTTATTTCCATTCCCTTTTTGTAACTCTCGGGATAACCTCCGCTCGCCATAACTACGCAAACGCAAGCCAAATCGTTCCATTCGATATTAATCTTATCGAGAGTTCCGTCTACAACCGCATTGAAAATGTCGTAAAGATCGGTTTTGAGTCTGGGAAGCACTACCTGCGTTTCGGGATCGCCGAAACGTGCGTTGTACTCTACGACCTTTGCACCCTCGTCGGTAAGCATGAGTCCGAAATACAAAACGCCCTTGAACGTTCTGCCCTCTTTGTTCATAGCGTCAACGGTAGGCAGAATAATCTTGTGAAGAACTTCGTCGGCAACCTCGTCGGTATAAATCGCCGAAGGCGAGAATGTTCCCATGCCGCCGGTGTTGAGTCCCTGATCGTTGTCATAAGCACGCTTGTGGTCTCTTGCGTTGACCATAGGCACGATAGTCTTGCCGTCGCAGAATGAAAGAATGGAAACTTCCTGACCTACCATAAATTCTTCGACGATAACGGTCTTGCCCGCATCTTTGAATTTTGCGTCAACCATCATGTCTTTAGCCGCCTGCAAACCCTCTTCTTTGGTATTGCAGATTATTACGCCCTTGCCCAATGCAAGTCCGTCGGCTTTGACTACGAGAGGATATTTTGCCGTCTTAAGATATTCGACGGCTTTATCGTAATCGTTGAACTCCTCGTAATTTGCTGTGGGAATTCCGTACTTTTTCATAAGATATTTTGAAAAAGCCTTGCTTCCCTCTATTATAGCCGCATTGGCTCTCGGTCCGAAAGCTCTGTGTCCCTTTGCTTCGAGTCGGTCAACGAGTCCTGCCGCCAAAGGGTCGTCGGGAGCAACTACCGTGAGAGTGATGTCCTTGTGGCTGTCCACAAAGTCTACGATTTTGTCAAAGTCCATAACGCCTATGTTTACGCACTCTGCAATCTCGCTTATGCCGCCGTTGCCGGGCAAACAATATATCTTGTCAATTTTTTTACTCTTGGACAGTGCCCAACAAATCGTATGCTCTCTGCCGCCACTGCCTATTACGAGAACGCTGTTCATATATATCTCCTCTTGCGGCGCAATGCGCCGTATGATAATTTGCCGAATTGTTTCTTAAGGCTGTCTGACGGAAAACGAGTCATTAGCGCACACAGTATTTATTTGCCTAAATAACTCCGTTCCGTCACAAAATCCGCCTTAAATCAGTGTTTGAAGTGTCTGTCTCCGCTGAAAATCATTGCTATGCCGTATTTATCGCAAGCGTCGATAGAGAGTTGATCTCTGATACTTCCGCCCGGTTGCATGATAGCGGCAATACCGCCCTCGTGAGCCGCTTCAACGCAATCGTCGAAGGGGAAGAATGCGTCAGATGCGAGTACTGCTCCCTTTGTATCGGTGAGCGAATGAGCGATTGCCTGCTGCGTAGCTCTTATTCTGTTGACCTGTCCGCATCCTATGCCGAGAATAGTCTTATCCTTTGCCACAACAATGGCGTTGGACTTGGTATGCTTGACGACCTTCATGGCGAAAACCATATCTTCAAACTGCTCTTTTGTGGGTTGAGCCTTCGTAACGACTTTGCACTTGCTCTCGTCAACTACCATTTTGTCGTATTCCTGCACCAAAAGACCGCCGAGAACTTTCTTCATATCGTAACAGTTGTCGGGAATAGGCTGTGCGATTTCGGGAAGCTTCAAAAGACGGATATTAGCCTTTTGCTCGAGTATCGCAAGCGCTCCCTCCGTAAAGTCGGGAGCAACAACTATCTCGATGAAAATCTTGCTTATCTGCTCTGCCGTATCTTTGTCTATCGTACGGTTGGAAGCGATTATTCCGCCGAAGATAGAAGTGGGGTCTGCCGCATTCGCCTTGAAGAATGCTTCGCTTATCGTCTTTGCCGTAGCAACACCGCAAGGGTTAGCGTGTTTTACTGCTACTATCGTGGGTTCGCTGAATTCTCTCAAAAGATCGAGCGCACCGTTTGTATCGTTGATGTTGTTGTAAGAAAGTTCTTTGCCGTGAAGTTGGATTGCCGTTGCAAGCGAACCTTTTACGTCAAACGCTTCCTTATAGAATACGGCTTTCTGATGAGGATTCTCACCGTATCTCATATCCTGCGCCTTGTCGAATGCCATGGTGAATTTCTCGGGGAATTCGATACCGAGTTTCTGACGCAGATAGTTGGCAATCAAAGTATCGTAATAGGAAGTATGCTGATATACCTTGTACATGAGATAGAATTTTGTCTCTTTGGTGATACCGCCGTCGGCAAGTTCGTCAAGTACCTTGGCATAGTCTTGAGGGTCTACCATAACAGCTACGTCCTGATAGTTCTTTGCCGCACTTCTGAGCATCGTAGGTCCGCCGATATCAATGTTTTCGATCGCCGTCTGCAAATCTATACCGGGTTTTTTGACGGTTTCCTTGAAAGGATAGAGGTTGACTACGACAATGTCGATAGGGTCAATGTCCATCTTCTTGAGGAAGTCCATATGTTCCTTGTTGTCTCTCATTGCAAGAAGACCTGCGTGTACCTTGGGGTGCAAAGTCTTTACTCTGCCGTCGAGACACTCGGGAAATCCCGTGACGGAAGATATGTCAACCGCCTTAATACCCGCCTCGTTCAATACCTTGAGGGTGCCGCCCGTGGATATTATTTCATAACCGAACGAAGTGAGTCTCTTTGCAAAATCTACTATACCCGTTTTATCGGATACGCTGATAAGTGCTTTTTTTGCCATTTTTATCCTCTCCTGTATATGTTAGCTTGTTTAATAATCAGTGTTTTATTTTATTGTTGAATTTGAGTCGTATCGTATCTTGTCGTTAAAAGGACTTTAACCTCTAACGGTTCGATCTTATTTCAGGACTTTATGCCCTTTATGTCCGACAATTTTCTCGAAGGTCTTTTGAGATTCTCTTGAGACCAATCGCCGTTGATAAGGCGGTAGGCTCTGTTCTTTTTGCGGTTTGTACGTTTGTTGCCGTTTACCTCAAGCGCTACTACCTCGGGCAAAAGCCTGTGCTCGACATTGAGTATTCTTGCCTGAAGACTCTCGGGAGTATCGCCTTCGCATACGGGGACTCGTCTTTGTGCAAGTATCTTGCCCGTATCTGCGCCGTAATCGACACGATGCACCGTACAACCGCTTATCTTGTCTTTTGCTTCGAGTACGGATTTGTGTACGTTGAGTCCGTACATGCCCTTGCCGCAATGGTTGGGAATCAGCGAAGGATGTATATTGATAATTCTGTCTTTATATGCGTCCACGAGTACGGGCGTAACTATTGCAAGATATCCTGCCAATACTATGAAATCAACCTTTTTCTCTTTGAGAAATTCAAGTATAGCCTTGTCCCGTTTTTCATTGTCGCCGTATTCGCCGAGCGTGAAAACTCTCGCTTCGATACCGTGCTTTTTCGCTCTCTCGAGGGCATGGATTCCCTCTTTGTTGGCAACCGCCGCAACAATTCTCGCTTTGATTTTTTTTGCTTCTACGGCGTCAATTACAGACTGCATGTCGCTGCCGCCGCCCGAAGCGAATATCGCTATATTCTTCATTTTTCTTTTCCCGATAAAATGCCGAAAGACATAGCTATAAAATAGTTATGTCTTCGATTTGCTCCCTTGGAGCTTTGACGTTACAGTTCGACTTCTCCGTCCTTGTCGGTAACTTCACCGATGACGTAAGCTTGTTCGCCGAGTTTCTTGAGTTCGGCTACGACTTCGTCTTTGATAGAAGGATCGACGGCAAGTACCATACCGATACCCATATTGAACGTATTGCACATCTTTCTGTCGTCGATGCCGGCAATCTCCTGCAATGCCTTGAATATCTTGGGCAAAGGATAACTCGTACGGTCAATTCTGATACCCATTCCCTTGGGAATGATTCTGGGAATGTTTTCGATAAATCCGCCGCCGGTAATGTGAGCTATACCCTTTATTTCGTATTTCTCGATGAGCGCAAGAATAGTCTTGACGTATATCTTGGTAGGAGTAAGAACGAGTTCTGCGGGAGTGCAACCCAACGTCTCATTGTACTTCATGAGACTTACCTTGTCTTCGCCGAACAACTTTCTCACGAGAGAATAGCCGTTGCTGTGAATACCGCTCGAAGCGATACCGATAAGACTGTCTCCGACTTTGATATTTTTACCGTTGATTATCTTATTTTTCTTGACGATACCTACCGCAAAACCTGCGATATCGTATTCGTCTTCTGCATAAAATCCGGGCATTTCAGCCGTTTCGCCGCCGATGAGTGCGCAGCCGGACTGACAGCAACCTTCGCTGACGCCCTTGACGATATCCGCTACTCTCTCGGGTATGAGTTTTGACTGTGCGATGTAGTCGAGGAAAAGCAAAGGCTTTGCGCCCTGACATACGATATCGTTGACGCACATAGCAACTGCGTCTATACCTATCGTATCGTGCTTGTCGAGTACGAATGCATACTTGAGTTTGGTACCCACGCCGTCGGTACCTGCAACGAGACAATCGCTGTCTTCCTTGTCACCGAGAGCGTAAAATCCGCCAAAACTGCCGAGATCTCCCAGCACGCTGTCGTTGTACGTCTTCTTGACATATTCTTTCATCAGCTTGACTGCTTTGTAACCCGCTTCGACGTCAACGCCTGCGGACTTGTAATCTATTGCCATATTGATATATTCTCCTAAAATTGAACTAGCTTGTCCGTTAGTAAATTAGTAATTTGCGATAGTTTGATAATTACTTGGAAAGACCCATTCTCTTCATCATCTCTCTGTAGCCCTTGTCTACGTCGTCCATATCTCTTCTGAATCTGTCCTTATCGAGTTTCTCACCTGTCTTTGCATCCCAGAAACGGCAAGTATCGGGAGAGATTTCGTCGGCAAGGATGATTTGACCTTTGTATCTGCCGAATTCGAGCTTGAAGTCGATAAGTTCTACGCCGATTTCCATAAAGTATTCTTTGAGTACGTCATTGACCTTAAAAGCAAGTTCCTTGATTTTGTCGATTTCTTCTTGGGTAGCAAGTCTCAATGCGAGTGCATGATAGTCGTTGATAAGGGGGTCGCCGAGATCGTCGTTTTTATAGCTGAACTCGATAATAGTCGTAGCGAGTTCGGTACCCTCGGGTACGCCGTATCTCTTCGAGAAAGAACCTGCCGCTCTGTTGCGGATAATTACCTCCAAAGGTACAATCTCGACTTTCTTGACGTAAGTTTCTCTCTCGTTGATTTCCTCTACGTAGTGAGTAGGTACGCCCTTTTTCTCCAAAAGTCTGAACAAGTGATTGCTGCATACGTTGTTTACCACGCCCTTTCCGAGGATAGTACCCTTTTTGAGACCGTTGAATGCGGTTGCGTCGTCTTTGTAAGATACAAGTACGATATCGGGATCGGTTGTTGCGTAAACTTTTTTAGCTTTACCTTCGTAAAGTTGAACGGTTCTTTCCATAAGTCAATTTAACTCCTTTTGTAATTTTTCGTCATCGCTTTTAATTTTTTCTGCAAGGCTTCTCTTGTAGTCATGCATTTTTTCAATAAGTTGGGGGTACTTCAAAGACAGCATCTGCACTGCGAGAAGTCCTGCGTTTTGAGAGCCGTTGATAGCCACGCATGCTACGGGAATACCCGAGGGCATCTGAACCATAGAAAGCAAGCTGTCAAGTCCGTCCATGGTCGAGCTCTTTACGGGCAGACCGATTACGGGAAGCGGCGTATATGCGGCGATTACTCCGCCGAGGTGTGCCGCCTTTCCTGCGGCGCAAATGATAACTTCGATGTTGTTTTTGAGTGCATTGACGGCAAACTGATGCGCGTCGTCGGGGGTACGGTGAGCGGAGATGACTCTGGCTTCGACTTCTACTCCGAACTTTTTGAGAATGTCGATAGCGGGTCTTACCACGTCGAGGTCGCTTACGCTGCCCATGATAACTGCAACTTTAGGCATAATAAAACTCTCCTTAAAATTAGAAAATCTTCTAAAAAAATTACACTAATATATTAGCACAATAAAATATATAAAAGCAAGGATTTTTCAGACATAAAACTTTGCATTTTTCGGGACTTTTACAGCACTATATAGACATAACGGGTTTTGTGTATTTTTTTTATCCACAATACGGGAAAATACGTGTTTTTACGGGAAAAAGTGGGGTTATCCACAAAGTTATCCACATGAGTGTTGGATTATCCACACTTTTTAAAGTTACACATGTCGCAAATTTTAAGGTTAAATTTATTTTGAACATGTTCAGCTTTATGGATAAAACGGTTTGATTTTCAAATTTTCTCAAACAAGATTATTTTATTTTTTCCATACTCTTCGTCATATTGAGAGATTTATTGCAAAAGAGCGGTGATTTTTGATAAATTTTTAAGACATTCGGGAATACAAAACAACCCTCTCAAACAGATTAAATCGCTTTTTTATGCACAATATTTGTTTTTTGTAAAAAAACAGTTGCAAATTTTCCATAAAAATTCCCCTTTCGGTTTGCTCGTGATAATCTGATATCGAAATTTTAATCGTAAATATTTTATTTTATAGTAAACCTTATAACATACAAAGAAAAATACACAGAGTGTCCTCTGTTGTCTTCGTGACGATTTGACTTATCGCTTTTCTATCACCTATATCAGTCAATCCGTCACAGTCAGAAAATTCAATAAACATCCACTTGTCACTCTAGCGGTTTTCTGATACCAAAAAAATACGGAGCGCTCTGCGCTCCGCCGTAATTCATTGCTTATGTGATTATTTTATATTCTATATTCTATTAAGCAAGTCTTTTTGCAATTTCTTTAAGAAAATCTTCGGTATTGAGTTTTACGACCTTTTTATCGCCCTTGTATATAGCCGCAAGATCGCCCGTCATATATCCTTCTTCGATAGTATCGATAGTAGCTTTTTCGAGTTTAGCTCCGAAAGCTTCGAGGTCCTTGAGATTGTCGAGTTGTCCTCTTTTCTTAAGCGCACCGCTCCATGCAAATATAGTAGCCACGGGATTTGTGGAAGTCTGCTCTCCCTTCAAATACTTGTAATAGTGTCTCGTGACCGTGCCGTGAGCGGCTTCGAATTCATAGTTACCGTCGGGAGATACGAGTACCGACGTCATCATTGCAAGCGAACCGAATGCCGTAGCAACCATGTCGCTCATAACGTCACCGTCGTAATTCTTGCATGCCCATATCATTCCGCCGTTTGAACGTATAACTCTCGCAACAGCATCGTCGATGAGCGTATAGAAATATTCGATTCCCGCTTTTTCGAACTTATCCTTGTATTCTTTTTCGTATATTTCGTTGAAAATATCCTTGAATCTGTGATCGTAAGTCTTGGATATAGTGTCTTTTGCCGCAAACCAAAGAGGTTGATGCGTATCGAGTGCATAGTTGAAACAGCTTCTTGCAAAAGAGGAAATACTCTTATCGGTATTGTGCATGCCCATGACGATACCTGCCGTCTTTGCAAAATCGAAAACTTCGATTTCTCTGGTGCCGTCGCTGTCTTCGAGTACGAGTTTTGCCTTGCCGCCCTGCTTTACATAGCCTTCGACATCCTTATATATATCGCCGTAAGCATGTCTTGCTATAGTGATAGGACTTGTCCATGTGGGGATATAAGGCGTGATACCCTTGACCATTATAGGAGCTCTGAATACCGTACCGTCGAGCACCGCTCTTACGGTACCGTTGGGGCTTTTCCACATTTGGGAAAGATTGTATTCCTTTACTCTCTGCGCATTGGGAGTAATGGTAGCACACTTGACTCCTACACCGTATTTTTTGATAGCGTTGGCAGCTTCGACGGTAACAGCGTCTTTGGTTTCCTCTCTCTTGACGAGTCCGAGGTCATAATATTCGCTCTTGAGTTCCACGAAAGGGTTGATGAGAATATCCTTTATCCATGCCCATATCAATCTCGTCATTTCGTCGCCGTCCAACTCGACTATCGGCGTAGTCATCTTTATCTTTTCCATACAATTCTCCAAAAAGCGTATTTCCCTCGTCCGACACTTTATCGGACGGGGATTTTACTTTTTAGATTATACCTTTTTTATCGGCGCTTTGCAAGCGTTTGAGCCACCTTTGGCGTAATATTGCAGCACTCCCGACGAATAACCTTTTTCTTTTATTCCGCTCTTTTTAGCGATTGCGCCCCGTATAACGGCGGTAATTATGTCTTTGAGAGCAATCCCCTTGTCCTCATATAGATAACCTGCAAGCGATCCGGGCACGGTATTGATCTCGTTGAAATACACTGCCCCGTCTTTTTTATCTATAAGATAATCGCAGCGCACTATTCCCTTGAGATCGAGCACAGCATAGAGTTTTACCGTCATATCCTGTATCTTTTGAGTAGTCTTTTCGTCAAGATCGGCAGGAAAATTGCGAGCCTTTCGGTTTTTGCCGCCCTTTTTACCAGACATATACTTATCGTCGAAACTTAAAAATTCTCTCCACACAACAGGTTCTTCCAACGAAGAAGCAAGCACCTCTTTATCATATATCATACAAGCGCAATTGATCTCTCTGAAGTTTTCGAGCGCTTTTTCTACTACCGCTTTGCAATCGTATTCAAACGCAACTTCGAGCGCTTCTTTGAGTCCTTCGTCGTCTCTGCATACGTTGATACCTATGGACGAGCCTTGAGAAGCAGGCTTTACTATGAGCGGATAAGATAACTTTGTCGTCCGCTTTTTTATGCTCTCCCACTCCTCTTTGTCGCTTATCGTCGCATACGGCAGAATGGGCAAACCGAGTTTTTTGCAATATATCTTTGCGATCTCCTTATCCATACCTACTGCGCAGGCAAGTCCTTCGGGCGACGTATACACTATCCCCAACGTGTCGAAATATCCTTGCAGCGCTCCGTTTTCTCCTCTGCCTCCGTGAGTACATACAAGTACGCAATCAATGTCGCAAAGCGGCTTGAGCTTATTTTTCTTGATATAACACAAAGATTTTTTCGCAAATACGACCTCTCTGCCGTCCTCATACGGAGTCTTTGCATACCCCTCGAGATCCGAATATTTATCGGGAATATAAAATTTGTTATCGACCGCCCAGAAAACGGGATAAACCCTGAATTGCGTTTTATCCGCCGCCGCTGCCGCTTGCACTCCCGTTATCACAGAGATATCTCTTTCGCACGACGTTCCGCCGTAAAGTACGACTATGTTTTGCATACTCTCCTCCTTAAAATACTGAATATATTAAAATATATTCTTAAGCCGCTCGGATAATTCGTTAAACATGCTCTGCGGCTCAAATCCGCTTGTTTTAACCCCGCTAAAAGCTTCTACGTTCAATAATTATCCGGCAGATCGTTTTGTATAAGAAGCACGTCGCCGCTTTTGAGTATCCCCGAAAAAATTTCCTTTGCTCCGTCAAGGTGCTCGACCGTATAAATATTTTTGTCGCAAAAGCCCTTTGCAAGCATACCCATTCTCAAATCTTCTCTGTTGACTCCTATCAGAATTGCTATATCGGCTGTTTCCGCTATACATTCGCCGAGTTCGAAGTTGAGTTTTATCTGCTCTCTGCCGAGTTCCACAAGTCCTTGCGTAGCAACGACCTTTCTGCCTTTGAACATTCCCAAAGTCTCGATAGCGAGTTTTGCCCCCTCGAAGTTACTGTTGTAACTGTCGTCTATTATCGTCACTCCGCTTGCAAGCCTCATAACTTCGAGACGGTGTTCGACGGGAGACAGTTTGGATATTCCTTTGGCAATCTGGCGTATATCGAGATTGAGTTTGTACGCCATTGCAACGCACATGAGTATATTGGTAAGATTGTGTTTTCCAATAAGTCTTGTCGAACACTCCGCTTTCTCTTTGCCTATATAAAGCGTAAATTTTATCCCGTCGCTGTCATATACAGCATTGTCTATCCTTATATAAGCGCTGTCTTCTCCGTGATTTTCGCACCGTGAAGAAGATATAAGAGTTTTTTCTCTGACACTGCTGACCGAATACATCTTTTCGGTAAAAGCGTTGTCGCCGTTGAAAACAATTCCCTCACCTCCGCGCGTTTCTATATAGTCGTTGAGTTCCTTTTTTGTCTCGTATATCCTCTCTTGCGATTTGAACATGGAGAGATGCTGATTCCCGACCCCCGTGACAATACCGTAATTAGGCTTTACTATGTCGCAAAGCTCTGCAATATCGCCCTGATGTCTTGCACCCATTTCCGCAACGAATACTTCCGTATCTTCAGGCATCTCGGCTACTGCCTTGCATATACCCATAGGCGTATTATAATTGTGCGGAGTGCAGTATGTGCGATACTTTTCACCGAGTATAGTGGTGAGAATATTCTTGACGCTGGTCTTTGCAAAACTACCCGTGATACCTATCTTGACGATACGCATAGACTGAAGCTTCTGCTTGCATTTGGCAACATACCTTTTCGCTATGAATTTTTCCATAGGTCTGTTGGCTAAAAGCGCAAGCGCAACGTACTCGGGCAAAAGCGCCATTGCTAACGGTATGAATATAAAACACGCCCATACATCTCCCGAACGTATAAAACAACCCGCAGTCACCGTCGCAGCAATGCACAATGCCGCAAAAAAAGCGTATGTCGCTATGAGCCGCCTTGCTCTTGCCGTAAATACCAACGGCTGATGAATACACTTGTCTCTTTCGTCTGTAAGACTGACCAAAAGAATAACGATATACAGCCCCTGCACCGCAAGCTGTATGTAAGGATTGCCTACGGCAATTGCTATAAACAAAAAAAGCAAATTGCACAGGGTTATGCAAAACGCTCCGCCCCAGAATTTGAGTCTCAAAGCTTTCATTTTGCGTGAATTAACGAGTTTGTACCCCTCAAGTTGTACCAGATTTATTATCCTGAGCGACAATACCACAGCAAGCGCAAGATAGGCTGCCGCTACAAGAATTATTACTTCTGTCTGCATATATCTCTGAAATAGCTGTCCAGCACCGCAAGAAACGTCCCGTAATCGTCCAGATAGCTATAATGTCCTCCCTCTAATATGATTAATCCGCTGTCCTTAATCCCCTTTTTCAATCTCTTTGCCATATAAAGAGGCGTATCCTTGTCGTATCTGCCCCATATAATCAACGCAGGACAATTTACGGCAGGCAAAAGATCGTCGAGATAAAGATTTACTACGTTTTTGAATGTAATCTTCATCACGTCGTCAAGCGCCCTGTAATCTTCGGATCCACACTTCGATACGTCAATTTTGAATGCACGCCTGAATTTATAATTCAGCTGTCTCAAAGTTTTTTTGAAAGTGCGTTTGGGTTTCATGCCCGCACTGTCTACTAGCACGACGGCTTTTACGCACTCCAAAGTTGCGGCAAGCAAAATCGCCACTCTTCCGCCGAAAGAATGACCTACAAGCACAACTTCTTTCATTCCGTATGCCGAGATAAGCTCCTTCACCCCGTCTGCATAATCGTACAAGGTGAGCGGTTTTGTTGCGGGAGTTTTGCCGAATCCGTAAAAATCCACGAGAGTACATCTGTATCTGTCGCAAAAGTACTCCGCCGCTCCTCTGAAACTCTCCGTACTTCCTCCCCAACCGTGGAGAAATATTATATCTTTGCCTTTGCCTGAAATTATATGATTGAGAATAAGCGCCTCCCATGTCTTCTTAAAATATTATATTAATCAATATCTGAATATTGTGACATAAACTTATACAAACACCCGTTGAAAGGCGCTTTTGTCAGAATTGAGTATAAAAACCGGATAATGAGGATTTTGAAGCAAAACGCATAAAAAATGACGGATCAAATCCGTCATATTGAATATCAGTCACTAAAATAAAATCGAATATCTATGATTGAATAACTATTCTTTTGATTTAGATACTGCTTTTTTTGCTGCACGTCTATATTATAATGCTAATACTTTATCGACAGTAATAATTAAAATAAAAATTTTTTCAGTCATTGAGTGTTGAAGATAATTTTTATTCACCTGCAAATATCTCTCAACCACATTATTATAGCGTCTTTTTTATTCTTGTAAAAAGCTCGTCTTCTGCCCTCTTCGACAAAGCCGGCGGATTTATAAAGCACAATAGCCGCTTGATTGTCTTCTTCGACTTCCAAAGTCAACGAATCCAACAAATCCTTCTTTGCGCATGAAATCATGTCAGCCATCATTTTTTTACCGACGCCCATGTGCTGAAAATTTTTATCGACGGCAAGATTATTGATAAAGCCCTCTCCTGCTATTGCATAATAACTGTAATAACAAATTACTTTGCCGTCGTATATTCCCACTCTCGCTCTTGCCTTTTCGTCTCCGATGAGCGAGTGCAGATTTTTCATCGACCAAGCCTCGAGAATATTTTCTCTTTCTATCGCAAAAACTTCATCGAGATTTTCTTCTCTCAAATCGCAAAATACAATATTTTCCAACATAACAAAATTAAACCGTTTTGTCCATATTCTTTAATTCATATTCACGCTCTGCCTGCGACTTTTTAAGATAGTACGGCATAAGCTCTGAAAAGTCGTTTGCCTCGATTTTGTCTTTAGATAGCGCAATCAATTTATCTGCGTCGGCTGCTTGCGTTTTGAAAATAACTTTGCAGTTTTCTTTATCGAGTTGATCTTTACTCATCTCACCGACAAATACAGGTACAAGAGAAAAATTTTCAAATCTTGCCACATAATAAGAATCGTGTCGGCAATCGATTGCCGTATAAAATTTTTGACTTTCTTCACCGTATGCAAGCTCTTCGAACGAAGTGATTGAAACGCATTTTTTGCCGCTCGCAAAAGACAGTGCTTTGACGGTAGCTACTCCTATTCTGATACCCGTAAAAGACCCCGGTCCTACAACGCAACCGAAATAATCGACATTGCCTATTTCCATTCCTGCACGATCAAGCAATTCGTCTATTGAAGGCATAATCATGGAGTTGTGTTTTTTACTGTTTTCGCATGAGACGTAAGAGAATGTTTTTTCTCCGTTGAAGCATGCTATGCACATATTATCGAATGTAGTATCAACAACAAGTATTTTCATATTCTGTCAATTTATCCTTTTCGGCGATTAATTATAATTTAGTTTGATTTGTGTAAATATTCAGCCGTATATTTTCTATTTTGAGCAAATTATTCTAACTCTTGACTTAATTTAGAATAAAGTGCAGTTAATTTAGAAGTATATTCCCCTTTTTGCATATATGCGCATTTTGCATTTTGTCATCTGCAAATTTCAACATATCTGCATACAACATATTCAAGCTGCCGTGTTAAGAATCAAATCGTGCGTTTGATCTCAAGATTTTTGCATTGACTAAAACGTCCGCTCCCCTTCTTCGATAAGTCATTTTTCTATTATCTGAAAACGCCATTTTCAAAGATTTTGTATCAGACAGAAAAACGTTGATAATCTATATTACAAATCTATATTGTCGATGAGAAATTCTCTCGTTTCTCCGTCATCGCAAACGTGTATATCTATCCTTATGTAATTCTTAATATCTTTGAATTTATTCCACTCGATGACGCATACGCCCCTCATGTATAAATACTCATTGAGACCGAGTTCGTAAAGCTCGTCTTCGTCCTCAACTCTATACATATCAAAGTGATACAGATCAAGCCTTCCGTGATATTCCTTCATAAAAGTAAACGTGGGAGAAGTGACTACCTCGTCTACGCCGAGCGCCTTTGCAAGTCCCTTGGTAAAAGTTGTCTTTCCGGCGCCGAGATTGCCGTTGAGAAGAATAATCTCTCCCCCTTTTAACTTTTCGGCTATCCTTGCTGCAAGCGCATCCGTATCTTCTATGTTTTTTGCCGTAAACTTAATCATCCGTAAAATCTCCACCGTTTTGTCCATATGCTTTTTACAGTCCGTCATGCCCTGTAAATACGTATTTTCTATGATTTATTATATTACACTTGACATTAATTTGCAATTAAATTATAATGTCGATAATCAAATAATTCTTTGAGGGCAGGTGAAATTCCTCACCGGCGGTAAAGTCCGCAAACGCCGCAAATTTTTTTATACGGCGCCGAACAAGTGAAATTCTTGTACCGACAGTATAGTCTGGATAGGAAAAGGATACTTTTATGAATAATTCAATTTCTAGAAGCAAGTGGCTTGCTACCACGGCTATTCTTGCCGCTATGGCAAGCGTTCTGTATTTTTGGGAAATGCCCGTTCCCCTTATGCCCACGTTTATACAGTTTGATTTCTCACTGTTACCCTGTCTTATCGGCAGCGTGGCACTCGGTCCTTTAAGCGGAATTACAATTGCGCTTTTTAAGGATTTGATTCATCTTATTTTTAAGGGCTTCGGCGCAACAGGCGGCATCGGAGATATGGCAGACTTTTTCGTTTGCCTTTGCATGATCCTCCCCTTTTCTCTAATATACAAAAAAATCCCCAACTACAAAGGGCTTATTCTCGGTCTCGCAGTCGGTAGCGTGGTAAGCGGATTTTTCGCAGGACTCGTTCTCAACGCTTTGATAGTATATCCTCTGTATGACAAATTCCTCTTGCCTATGACGGCGATAATCGGAATGTATCAACAAATCCGTCCTTCGTCCAATGGTCTTTGGGAAGTACTTGCAATATTCAATATGCCTTATACGTTCTTAAAATGCGCAATCATAAGCGTTATGGCAGTGATAATCGCAAAACCTCTGCAAGGTGTACTCGTAAAATTCTCTAAATCGCCCCGCAAAAGCGATTCTTCGAATATAGAAAAAGATATCGACGACAATAGCGAGAATTTGAAAAATAACACCGAAGATACTCAAAACGCTTCACAAGACAACATATCCGAAACAAAGATTTCCGATACTGATACATCTAAAAATAACTGACGTCAAGCGCTTATCTTTTGGTATCTGCATACAATACCCAAGCAACCGACATTTTCATTTAATTCGATATGCCGAGGCAAATAATGAAAACACGGCTTTGAGTGACGATATTCAGGTTGTTATACATCGTCAACCAATACCCGAATATATCTAGACAAACAAAAACGGCAAGGAAGTTTTTTTGAGAATTATTTGTACTTCCCTGCCGTATTTTATATCAATTTTTGTGACATGCAAAAGCGTGTTCAATGATTTATCGGACAAATTGTAATCTGATAAATACAATATCCGACAAAAAAAAGATTTCTGAATACGCCGAAAAATCACTGAACGCTTACGCTTCTGCGGTTTTTAACGCTTTCGAACAAATCGTCAAAAACTTTCTTTTCCATATCAGTCCCGTCAGACTTTGAAAGACAATAGATAACATCGGTATCGAAAGATATAACTACTTCGTCAAAATCGTACAGCGAATAAGCTTCTTTTGCAATAGCCCTCTCGAGCTCTTCTCTTTCGCTTCTAGAAAATAAAGGATAAGGTATTACGCCGATAATCGCTCTCGAACCGCAAACCGCCATATTGCAAAACTCTATTTTATCACTCTTTGCCAGTTCGGATATTATATTCTGTCTTACGCTCTCATCGTTTTGCTCGATTAATGCGCACGGCGCACAATCGACGTTTTGTATAAACTGCATAATTAACCTCCGATTAATATTTTGTCGGATTTTGAAGAATTTATACATTGGCGCAATTGCAGGCTATTCAATCCAGACGACTCCTGCGCTTGATAAGAGAATAAACCTCCGCCCGTCATCCCGTCATACGGGCGATTTTTGAAATAAGGCAAATTATACTAAAGTTAACGCATAAAAACGTTTTTTTACATCGGCGAATTACTTTTTAATAACTTTACAAAATAAAATCTTTATGTTAAAATAAATATAATATAGCCATAAAAGGAGAGAATTATGGCAAAAGAACTTGGTTGGTTAAAATACGATAAAGAAGAGGAAAGAAAAAATAAAGTTATCGAAGAGTATTTAGTTACTATAAAAAAGCTCAGAGAAAATCTTGAAGGACTCATAAAAAGCAAAACATTTAAGTCAACATTACAAAAAACAAAAGAGATTATTGAAGACAATATAGACAATTTAGAATATGCTGTAAAAAATAGTATTTATTTGAAAAATGGTGAATATATTTCACGTTTGTCAAAGGATGATTTTGACAAGGCAATAACTTTTATTCGCCATGGAGAAGTAAAGGTTAATACTGGTAAACTTAACAAAGATAATACCCCAAAAGTAAAATCAAAGAAACAAGCCGAATTAGAAATAGAATATTTTGATAAAAATAATGAAAAACAATTACTTAAGCTTATTCATAAAACAACTCAAGATATTATATTCAAATCAGGAAAAACAAAAGCAAAGACATTGTTTTGCAGTTTAGATGATCTTGAAAGCGGATTGACTGTTTGGAATTTATTACTCAACAAAGCATTATATTTATATTTTCCAAAAACTAACGCAACTCTGATCACTTTATCGACAGTTGTTGCTGTGGCTGCAACAGTAGGGGGGATTTGGAGTATTGCTTCAGCTATTAATTCTCAAATTAACACATATGATAAAGAAATAAATGTAATTAAAGAAGATTACGTTCAAAATATTACTGAAGCGCAAAACGATGTTAAAAATAAAATTAATTCATTAGTTAAAGCTTCTGCAAATTGGAACGCAAAAGTAAATGGAGAAGAAGCGCTAAAGCGTTTAGAAATATATAAAAACGCTTTTGAAAAGTTCACTAAAGAAGAAATTGTCGCAGATGTTAGCAAGTTGCCAAAAAGTGCAGAAGAAATTTTAGGCGCTGATGATGGAAAGGAACTTGAACAAGAAATAATAGAACAATATATGGAAAATTTATTTGCCAATATTGATCTATCAAGCAGTGATATTCCTTCTCTTGTAAATCAATCAACTATTGCTAAAGAATATTCTGATATTTTACTTAACGATTTAAATTTGATTGAACAATCTGTACAAGAGTATTTGGTAAAAACATTTGAAGAACAACAATTAACAAAAATAGATTTTACAAATATTTCGCCAAACAACTCTAAAGTTAAAAAGGTAATAATAAATTTTAATGCGGAAATAAATAATATAAAAATTTATTCTGTAAGACATTCAATTGTGGATGGATTAGTTGAAACGATTAATTGTCTGCAAATTGCAAGTGTCCAAAATATTAAAGATTATCTTGATGATAATGAAATGACTGATGGAGAATTGCAAAAAATCATCTCAGACATTAGTAATGAAAGTTTAATGACTTATACTGATTATTCTAATTTAAGAGAATTTTATGAAGTTAATAATGTATATCTTTCAAATAATGACATTGCAAGAGCAATGATAGGCAGCAAAAATGATTATGAAATTTCTGCTGTTATTGTTAATGTTGATGGTTCAGAATTTACAACATCATTTAAATATAATAACAATGGCAAAGATCAAACAAATCTAGAAGTAATAGATGCTATTTTAAGTGCGGTAAAAACAAATTATGATAGCCAAGATTATAATGAAGTAACTGTAGATGGATTAAAACTCGACAAATACAACACGTATTATGATTTGTTTAGTGCAATGGATGAAGAAAAATAAAAAACTGACAGTGATTTAGTTAAACTGAAGACAAATAACTTTTTAATGAGTTATTTGTCTTTTTTATGCATATCTTGGTGTATTTTAAATTTTAAAATATTATTAAAAATTGTTTCGCTTTTTGAAAAACACATAACGCATCGGTATAGTTTCCAAAAAATAATATTTATCTTATATTAGTATTCAAAACAGCAAAACGTTGTCTTTTATATCGGTCGATATATTATTCCTTTTCGCCGTTTATTACACTCTCTTCTGTGCCGTAATGAGTGATATTGCTTCCGTCCGACCACAGCTGTTCAAGCGAATAAAGTTTTCTCGTTTCTTCGTAGAATATGTGGACTATTACGTCGCCGTAATCCATTATCGCCCATCTTCCTTCCTGTTTTCCCTCGACTCTCAAAGGTTCAAAGCCTTCTTTACTCATTCCCTCGTCGACAATATCCACAAGTGCTTTTACCTGCGTATTCGATCTTGCCGAACAGATAACGAATTTGTCGGCAATTATGGTAAGATGTTCGATATCCACAATCGTGATATCTCTGGCTTTTTTCTCATCGAGAAGTTTGCAAATCAATTGGTATTTTTCCATATTTCTCCTTTAATTTATATTGCTTTGTGCGCTTTTGCACATATATTATTTATTAGTCTGTTCTTGCGATAAACGGATATATTTGTAAATATACGCAATATTAAAGTGCTTATTCGTCAATATCGTCAGAATACGATTAAATACGCTTAATCTTTATTTTTGTATATTAAAGTTTACTTTACCCCTTCAACCGCCTGCAAAGTCAAAGGATAAATTTCGCCGCCTCTTGCACTCAAATATGCATATTGATGCAATACGCAATCTCTGTACCCCTCGTCAAGGGATTTCTCTATACTTTTTCGCAGCTCCTCCACACCCTCAAAATCTCTTTTTTCTTCAAGCATATCGCTGCAAAAAATCAATTTCTCAAGCGGAGACATCTCTTTTTTACCCGTCGTGTGATACTTTATCGCATTAAGCACGTCTTTATCTTCGATGCCGTATCCGTTTTTTGCAACTATCGCTCCTAAAAACTGATGTTCGACAGGCGAACCTATACTGTCGCTCGGAACGCATTGCGTATCATGAGGTTCGGCGCACATATTCTTTGCGCAGTCGTGCAATACTCCCGCAAGAAAAACTTTGTCATAATCAAGTCCCAACGCCAGCTTGTAATTGAGTCTCAAAGCATATTTTGCCGTGCGCAGACTATGCTCGTATGTCTTGGGAATAAGAGATTCTTTGAGTTTATCGAGAATACCTCTGAACGAATCGTAAAGTTTATTTTCTCTGATATATTCCGCCACGTCGGGATTGATATCGTCATAGACGCCCAGCATTATATTGTAACGTATCAGCGTCGACGACACGTCATCGGGGTGATAATCGCAAACTACGATATCCGCCCCCTTACTTCTCCAATATTCAAGCGCTTTGTCAAAGCCCTCGCTCTTTCCTCTTGTAAACACGTACAACGGACAGATTTTTATTATTTTCTGGGGATTTTTCCATTTGTCAAGCGCTTCGAGACTGTCTCCGCCTATGACAAACGCAATATCCTTGTATATATTTTTGAGATAAGGAAGAGTTTCTACCGTATAATGCTTTTTATTGTCGGTGTTTTCATAATCGCATATCTCAATTCGGTCGATACCGCGTAGCGCCAATTGTAACATTTCTCTGCGCTGCGAGTATGACGTAGGACAGCTTTTGTGCGGAGGATTGAAAGAAGGCAATACTACCACCTTTTCAACTTCCTTTCTGTCCAAAAGATATTTTATCATATTGACATGTTCGTCGTGTACGGGATTGAAAGCCCCGCCGAAAATTATAATCATATTCGTATGACCTCGATATTATTTTACACAAAATCTGCGAAATTAGCAAGAATATTGACAGCGTTGTATATTTTACTGTCTTTTGTCTACAATTCGAATATGGCATATTTTTTTGACGTGATATTGCTGACTATCATAATCTTTATCATAACATACATACTATTGAGTTTTGTTGCAATGCCCTTTGCAATGCAACTTGTTACTTCCATGCTGACAACTTTCGTCATAATCGGAAGTATTTGCAAAATCTTTTTCAGAGACAAAAAACACGCTATGAGTTACCGCAACTTCATAACGTATCTCATATGGCAAGGCGAAGATTATACAAAGACCTTGTTATCCGATGTAACAGACAGCAAAAACATTGAAGACAAAGGCGAATATCTGCTTACCGACGATACCGCCGTATTTCTATGGACGAAGTACGGAAGACTGTCCGCCGATACTCTCGTGAGACTTTACAGAATTTGCGCCAAAGACGGCATAAAAAAAGCAAAAATACTTACCACCAATTCCGATAAAAAATCATTATCGTTTGTAAAAAGATTCGGGGACGTCGTGATTACCTTTGAATCGTTCAAGCCGCTCTATCGCAAACTCAAATCGCTAAATCGCTTGCCTCAAGTTCAAAATCAAAAGGTAAACAAAATTCAACTTCTCTCTTTGATATTCGAAAGCGCTTTTACAAGAAGAAACGGTTTCAGATTTGTAGCTGTAAGCCTCTTATTGGTCGCTATAAGTCTCGTAACGCCCTTTTCCGATTACTATCTCATACTCGCTTCAATCAACCTTATTTTGGCAATTATATGCCTTATAAGAAGCTTCATTAAAAAATAGAAAACCTATTCGTATTTTGAAAAACTACGCTTGAAGGATTGACAATAAAAAATCGGCTATAAAGAATAAAACCTCATTAAAAAAGACGACTTTCGTCGTCTTCAATCCACTAGAATTTCGCTTTTTGGCGGGTAGCGAATTAACCTCTAACATCTTACTTTCACCTTTATGATGGGTAGCGATACACCCCTGACATCTTGCTTCCGCCTTTGTGTCGGGCAGCGGTACACCCGTTGTTCTAATGGATATATCATTATAAGCAAAAAAATATCTTTTGTCAACACGGCAAAACATTTTCAATCCTTTATCTCAATGACAGATTATAAAAAAAGCCCCTGTCGGGGCTTATATGAGCGCTATCGTAAACTCAAAGCACATGCTTTATGCCGTCTTTTGTAGATACTCTGTAAAGCGTTATTTTACTGCCTATTACCTGCACGACTTCGGACGAGGTCGCTTCTGCAAGTTCCAAAGCAACCGCTCCTGCGTCTACTTCGGCATTTTTAAGTACCGCTATTTTGACGAGTTCTCTGCTTTGAAGCTGTTCGTCAACCTGTCTGATAAGCGTATCGCTTATGCCGTTTTTACCCACCTGCGTGGACGGCTGAACGTTCATTGCTATCGATCTCAATTTTGCTCTTGTATTGCTGTTCATCATATTTATCTCCTCTCTTGTCAGTCGACAAAGTCAAATTCTATATCTCCTATGCGGACGGTATCGCCTTCTTTACAGCCGTTGTTGTAAAGCGCTTTTATTACCCCTCTGTCCTTGAGCGTCTTCTGGAAATACCTGAAAGACTCGTAGTCGTCTAGAACTACGTTACGCACAAGCATATTTATAAGTCCTCCGTGAACTTCGTATACGCCGTCTTCGTCTACGGTAATTATAAAAGACGTACTGTCGTTGCGGTTTTCGTTGAATTCCACAACTTCCATTGGCTCGATTTCGGGCAAGGTATCGAGTTTTTTGCTTATTGCAGCAAGCAAATCCTTTGTGCCGCTGTTGGAAACTGCCGAAAGTCGTATTACTTTTTGACCGACCTTTTTTTCAAATTCTTCTATTTTACTCTCATCGTCGAGAAGATCGCATTTGTTGGCGACTATGATCTGCTCAAGCGAAGCGAGTTTTGCAGAATAACTCTCCAACTCTTTGTTTATCGTGAGATAGTCTTCGTAAGGATCTCTGCCCTCTATTCCCGATATATCGACTACGTGCACAATAAGACGTACTCTCTCGATATGCCTCAAGAAATTATGTCCGAGTCCCGCTCCTTCGCTGGCACCTTCGATAAGGCCGGGGATATCCGCAACGACAAAATCCTTGTCATAGTATTTTACTACGCCCAGATTGGGGGTAAGCGTCGTAAAATGATAGTTGGCTATCTTGGGTTTTGCAGACGAAACTACCGAAAGTATAGTGGACTTGCCTACATTGGGGAAGCCTACAAGCCCTACGTCGGCAATTGTTTTGAGTTCGAGAGTGAGTTCAATCTCTTGCGTTTTTTCGCCTTTTTGGCTGAATCTGGGCGCTTTACGCTGGGGTGTAGCAAAACGTGCGTTTCCCTTGCCGCCGAGTCCGCCTTTTTGCAAAACAAATTCACTGTCGTCGTAAAACATATCGGCAAGAACGTTGCCGCTCTTTTTTTCCTTGATTATCGTACCCTTGGGCACTTTTATATAGAGAGGCTTGCCGCTTTTGCCTTTGCAGTTTTTGGCGCCGCCGCTCTCTCCGTCCTCTGCACGGAAATGCTTGGCAAATTTGAAGTCTATCAGCGTGGACGCATTCTTGTCCACGGTGAAGATTATATCTCCTCCGTTACCGCCGTCGCCTCCGTCGGGACCGCCCTGTGCAACATACTTCTCGGTATGGAAAGATACTATACCGTCACCGCCGTTGCCTGCTTTTACGAAAATCGTAGCTATATCCAAAAACATTGTTGGTTGCCTCTCTTGTGTAAGTTTTGTTAATTATTTATATTGTTAGTTAATTATTGCGCACGCATACATATGCGTACGCAATATCTGATGATTTTCACGTTATACTGCGAAATCTTAAGCTAATTTATACTGCATGACAACTCGTCGCAATATGTATTAAAGCAACTTTTCGATAATTGCCTTTGCAGCCTTTCTGCCTGCACCCATTGCAAGAATTACGGTTGCGGCGCCGGTAACGGCATCGCCGCCTGCATAAATTCCCTCAACGTTGGTAGACATACTCTCTTCATCGACGATAATCGTGCCTTTCTTGTTGAATTCAAGCTCCTTGCAAGACTTTCTGATGAGAGGATTGGGGCTGGTGCCGAGTGCTACTACTACCTGATCCACGTCGATTACGAATTCGCTTCCCTCTACAGGTATAGGTCTTCTTCTGCCCGAAGCGTCAGGCTCGCCGAGTTCCATCTTTACGCATTTGATACCGCATACCTTACCTTCGTTGCCGAGTATTTCAACAGGGTTGGTAAGAAGAACGAGTTTGATACCTTCTTCGACAGCATGCTCTATTTCTTCTGCTCTTGCAGGCATTTCCTCTCTGCCTCTTCTGTAAATTATGTAAACTTCGCCGCCGCCTATTCTCTTTGCCGTACGGGCTGCGTCCATAGCTACGTTACCTGCACCGATAACGGCTACCGACTTACCGCAATACACGGGGGTTACGGCGTCTTCTTTGTATGCCTGCATGAGGTTGACTCTTGTCAGAAGTTCGTTTGCAGACGAAACGCCGTTGAGGTTTTCACCCTTGATTCCCATGAACATAGGGAGTCCTGCGCCCGTACCGATAAATATAGCGTCGTATTCTTCTCTCAATTCGTCGAACGTAACGGCTTTACCTACTACGGTATTGAGTCTGAACTCTACGCCGAGTGCCTTGAGTTTGTCAATCTCCTTGGCAACGACGTCGTCTTTGGGAAGTCTGAATTCGGGGATTCCGTAAACGAGTACGCCGCCTGCTTTGTGGAACGCCTCGAATATAGTAACCTTAAATCCCTTTTGCGCACAGTCAGCCGCACAAGCGAGTCCTGCGGGACCGCTGCCTATAACAGCTACCTTTTTACCGTTGAAAGCAGGAGCTTTGAGATCTCCCGTACCCTTCTTGAGTCCGTAGTCTCCCACATATCTTTCGAGTGCACCTATTGCTACGCTGCCGCCCAATTTAGCCTTGCGGATACATTTACCTTCGCACTGATTTTCCTGCGGACATACTCTGCCGCAAATTGCAGGAAGAAGCGAAGCTTCGCTTATTACCGCCAAAGCGCCGTCCTTATCGTTTTGAGTAAGACATTTGATAAATGCGGGAATATTGATTCCTACGGGACAACCCGTGCGGCAAGGCGCATTTTTACAGTTGATACATCTTGACGCTTCCTCCATCATAAGAGTATCGTCAAAACCTAAATTGACTTCGTTGAAATTGTGTATTCTCTCCTCTGCGGGTTGATGCAGAGTTTTATTTCTGGGACCGTTGTTCATCTTTAACCTCTCAATCTGCATTTTTCTTCCTTTTCGCGATAGAATCTCGATCTGTTCATAGCTTCTTCGAAATCTACCTTATGTCCGTCAAATTCGGGACCGTCTACGCAAGCGTACTTTGTTTCGCCGCCCACTGTAAGTCTGCAACCTCCGCACATACCCGTACCGTCTACCATAATGGTGTTCATGGATACGACTGTGGGGATATTGTATTTTCTCGTGAGCTCTGCGACGTTGCGCATCATGATCATAGGTCCTACGACAAGTACGCAGTCAATCTTATCGCCTGCGTCGATTCTTTCCTGAAGTACGGTGGTAACAAAGCCTTTCGTACCGAGGGAACCGTCGTCGGTAGAGATATAGACGTTTTCGCAGTTGGCTTTGAATTCGTCGATATCGAAAAGCAAATCTTTGGTTCTTGCACCCATAATGACGTTACTCTTCAAGCCTTTTTGCTTACGGAGTTTCGCTTGAGGGTATATAACGGCACAACCGATACCGCCGCCGACAAGTACGAGATTTTCGTATTGATCGAGATCGGTAGGATTGCCCAAAGGTCCTACGAGCGCATAAAGGCTGTCTCCTTCTTTAAGTTCAGCCATTTTGTGCGTGGAGTAACCTACTTCTTGCACAAGCAAAGTGATAGTCTCTTTTTCTCTGTCGTAATCGCAGATAGTAAAAGGCACTCTTTCGCCGCCCTCGTTGACAATAACGATTACAAACTGACCGGGCAGACAATGTTTGGATACTACGGAATTATGCACTATATATTTTTTTACTCTCGGAGCAACTTCATAGATTTTTAATAGTTCGTTCATATATTTTATTCTCCTGACTATTCCCGAATTTATTCAATTCTTCTGATATGTACTATTTTTATTTGCTTTATTTTATTATTCAGTTTTTGTTGTAATAACGGCAATATTCGCTTATGAGGCAGTTGTTGCAATCGGGCATGCGAGAATGACAAGTATATCTTCCGTGATGTATAAGAAGATGATGCGCATGCGACCATTTGTCTTGAGGAATCTGACTGTTCAAAGCCGCTTCGACTTTCAAAGGATCTCTGGAATCGCAAAAGCCTATTCTCTCCGCAAGCCTTGACACGTGAGTATCCACAGCTATGGCGTCACCGCCGAAAGCTACCGAATAAACCACGTTTGCAGTCTTTTTGCCGACGCCTGCAAGAGTCATCAGAGTCTTGACGTCGCAAGGAACTTCTCCGCCATATTTTTCGCAAATATCACGGCTTGCAGATATAATATTCTTTGCCTTATTGCGATAAAAACCGCACGAGAAAATCAAAGGCTCGAGTGTACTCTCGTCCAGCGACGCAAACTGTTCGGGCGTATTGTACAGCGCAAACAGTTTTTTGGTAACGGTATTTACCCTTTTGTCCGTACACTGCGCCGACAGTATTACCGCAACGAGAAGCTCAAAAGGCGTGTTGTATTCGAGTTCGCAAACCGCATCGGGATGCATGACTTCAAGCCTTTTGAGTATATCCTCGATTTCGCCTTGAGTAAATTTTTTGCTCATAAAGCGTATGTGTTTTATTTAATATTGCTCTTTTTCATTACAACGTATTCCTCACGCTCTGCGCCTACGGATACGTATGTGATAGGACAGCCTACTGCTTTTTCGATGTATTCGATATATGCTTTTGCTTCCTTGGGCAAATCCTCGGGTTTTCTGCACTTGGATATATCGCAATTCCATCCGTCCATATATTCGATAACGGGTTTTGCTATTCTCAATGCTTCGCCGCTGGGGAAACTCGTTGTCTTCTTGCCGTCAACGGTATATGCCGTACATACGGGAATTTTCTTTATATAGGACAATACGTCGAGTTTTGTGAGTGCGAGTTCGGTTGCGCCCTGCATTTCAACGCCGTACTTGGAAGCAACTACGTCAAATGCGCCCACACGTCTGGGTCTGCCTGTTGCTGCGCCGTATTCGCCGCCTGCCTGACGGAGTTCTTCTGCCTCGTCTCCAAACATCTCAACGGTAAAAGGTCCTTCGCCCACGCAAGTGCTGTATGCTTTCATGATACCGAATACGTTGTCGAGCTGATACTTGGGAATACCTGCGCCGATAGGTGCGTATGCCGCAATCGTATTGGAAGAAGACGTATAAGGATTGATACCGAAATCGATATCTCTCAATGCACCGAGTTGTGCTTCGAATACGACTTTCTTGCCTGCCTTAAGACTTTCGTCGAGGAACTCGCCCGTATTGCATACGAAAGGCTTGAGTTTGTCGCCGTACTCCTTGAGCCAGTTCATTATATCGTCCACTTCAATCTTGTCGGAACCGTAAGCCTTCTCTATGAAAAGGTTTTTCCATTCAACAATACTCTCGATACGCTTTCTCAACGCTTCGGGATAGAACAGATCGCCCATCATGATGACTTTCTTAAGATACTTGTCTCCGTATACAGGGGCAATACCGCGTCTTGTCGAACCGTACTTCGCATCGCCGAGTCTGTCCTCTTCGAGGCAATCTTGTCTTACGTGGTAAGGCATGCAAATAACCGCTCTCGAGCTGATTTTGAGATTTTCGGGAGTGATCTTTACGCCCTTTTCCGTCAATCTGCCCATTTCGCCTACAAGGTGCTGCATGTCGATAACCATACCGTTGCCCATTACGTTGACTACTTCGGGGCGGAGAATGCCCGAAGGAATAAGGTTGAGAATAAACTTACCCAGATGATTGATGACGGTATGTCCTGCGTTGTTACCGCCCTGATATCTTACGACGATATCGTAATCGCTGGACACAAGGTCTACCATTCTGCCTTTGCCTTCGTCGCCCCAGTTGATTCCTACTATTGCTGTTAACATCGTAATCTCCTTTAACTTTTGAATGTTATATATAAATTTTTTTGTCCTATTGTATTTATCCGAAGTGTCTGATTAAAGAGTTTTTGACGTCTTGCCCGCACTGTTCTTTAGCTAGAGCGTAGTGAGAATATTAAGAATGTTAAGCTCTCCAACTCTCTAAAAATATCAAACTCGGATATTGCCTGCCTTTCAATCCGACGTAATCATACCCCTGATCGGGTTGAATTACGTGCGGATACGGATAACAGACATTTTATTATTTTTTATTGTCAAAACGATTGAGAAATTCTTTCGCTTTGTCTTTTTCTCTCTGTATGAAGCCTTTCGTCTCCTTGAAAAGCGCCTTGAACGCCTCGATCTCCACACGCATGAATGCCATGATAGGAATTATGCACAACAGTATTATCACGAGTTTGACTATCATGTCGGGATAGAGAGATACAAGCGTGAACATCTCGCTCAAGAAAGGATTGCTTATCGCAAATATGAATGCAACAAACAAAAGCGCAAGCATAAAGATTTTGTCTTTTGTATAAGGCATGCATACCTGCATCAAAACTATGAACGATACGCAAGCGGTGATATAAACGCTCATCGTCGAGATTTGAGGCGATACGTCAAATCCTATATCGTTGTATATCCAACATAACAGAGTTATCGCAAACGCTACGGTAAGTCCTGCCGGCAACGCTCGCTTGAATACTTTGCTCAAGAAGTTGCCTTTGACACGTCTGTCGTTAGGTTCGAGTGCAAGTATGAACGAAGGTATTCCTACAAACAACGTATTGATAAGCGTGAGCTGTATCGGTTCGAAAGGATACGTTGAAAACTGGAATATGATAAGCAACAACGAAAGCACTGCGCTGAAAGTCGTCTTTACCAAGAAAAGCGAAGCCGCTCTTTCGATATTGTTGATAACTCGTCTGCCCTCTGCCACAACGCTCGGCAAAGCCGAGAAGTCGCTGTCGAGAAGTACGAGTTGAGATACGTTACGGCTTGCGTCCGAACCGCTTGCCATAGCTATCGAACAATCAGCTTCCTTGAGTGCCATTACGTCGTTTACGCCGTCACCAGTCATTCCTACCGTGTGACCGTGTGCTTTGAGTGCCGCTATAAGTTCCTTTTTCTGCGAAGGAGTAACTCTTCCGAATACGGTATATTTTTCTGCAGCCTCGTATATTTTGTCGGGGGTGTCGAGATCGACCGATGCGTCTACATATTTTTCTGCATTCTTGAGTCCCGCTCTCTCCGCAACTTTAGATACCGTCAAAGGGTTGTCTCCCGAAATTACCTTGAGAGTAACGCCCTGTTTTTCAAAATAATCGAAAGTCGCCTTTGCGGTAGTTCTTATCTTATCGCTCAATACGATAAGCGCAATGATTTTCATCTTATCGGTAGACATATCGCCGTCTTTGAGAGACTCTGACGTCTTGACTAGTACGAGAACTCTGAAGCCTTGAGATGCGTATTCTTTTACGTCTCTTTCTACCATATAGTACTTGTCTTTGAGCACGAATTCGGGCGCTCCGACGATAAATGTGCCTGCGTCTTTGAAGCTTGCTCCGCTCCACTTCCTTGCAGAAGAAAAAGGCATAAGTTTGAGCACTTCGTATCTGTCGTTTGACGAAAAATAGTTGGCGCACGCTTCGAATGTAGCGTTGTTCTGTCCCAAGGCGGAGACGAGATTTGCCATGATATTGTCGACCGAACCTGCTTTTGACGAATATACGTGAACGTTTTCAACCTGCATCGTACCTTCGGTAATGGTACCCGTCTTATCGAGACACAAAGTATCAACTCTCGCAAGCGCTTCGATAGAATACAAATCCTGCACGAGAGTACGCTTTTTTGCAAGACGTATGATGCCGAGCGCAAGCGCTATGGACGTAAGCATTACGAGTCCTTCGGGAATCATACCGATAACAGAAGAAACCGTTACCGTGACAGCTTCGTTTATGCTTGTAGCATAAGCCATATTCGTCTTGAACATAAGAATGCCCAAAGGGAAAATTATGATCGTAGCTATTCTTATTATCCAATTTATCGAACGCATAAGTTCGGATTTGGACTTTTTGAACTTCTTTGCTTCGCTCATAAGCTTTGAAGCATAGGTATCGTCGCCTACAGCTATTACTCTTGCCTTGCAAGTACCCGACTGTACGAAGCTTCCCGACATCAAGGTGTCGCCGTTTTGCTTATGAATATCGTCCTGTTCGCCCGTAAGAAGCGATTCGTTGACCTCGCATTCGCCGTCCACGACTATGCAGTCGGTAGGTATCTGGCTGCCCTGCTTGAGGATTATTATATCGTCGATAACGATTTCGTTTGTAGGAAGATTGACCGTTGCGCCGCTTCGCATAACTTCAATCGACGGCGCAGATACCAAAGACAATTTGTCGAGCGCAACCTTTGAACGAATCTCCTGAATGATACCTATCACCAAGTTGATTATCGCAATGATTGCAAACAACATATTCTTTATCTGACCGTTGAACATTATTATCATCACGGCAAGAAATACGTTGACGATATTGAACAACGTGAAAATGTTTGTCGTAAAAATTTTAAGATAGGATTTGGAAATGGCGTCTGACTTGAAATTCACCATGTTTCGCAAGACTCTTTCCTCGACCTGCGCTTCGTCAAGTCCTACGGAAGGGTCCGCTTCTGCATTCACAAACGGAGTGTCTTTGAGCGCCTTTGCTTTTTCTTTATTGGCAACCTTGACTTTTCTGTGAGCCTTTCTTCTTGCTTTGGTTGTCTTGTCAGACTTCTTTTGATCTTTTTTCGAAGATTGCTTTTTATCCTCTTCTATTTCTTGTTTGTCTATATTTTCGAGTTCGAGAGCAAAGTTACTTTCAAAAGAAACTTCACGCTCGTCTTCTTGCTCGTCTTCTGCTTTTTTCTTGGATTTTGACTTCTTGTCGACAAGAGTTCTTACCTCAATAGGTTTCACTTTGTCAGAACCGTCCGAATGCGCAGACGCCTTTTTAGCTTTTGACTTTTTACCCTTGACGGACTTTTTATGGGAGTCTTCACTATCTGTTTCGTCGCTTTGATTTTGATCCGAATCTTTTTGCAGAACATCTTCGTCGACTTTTCTATCCGCCTTTTTAGATGACTTCTTGGAGCGTGCAGACTTGTCATTCGCCGCAAAATCATCACCGCCGACAAAATCGCTTTTATTCTCATTGGCAGTCACGACATTACCCGCAGCAATTTCAGCGTTTGCAAAATTCTCTGCAACGTCGGAAAGCAATTCTGTATTATTCCTGCCTTTGGACTTTTTATTTGCACCGGCAGATGAACTCTTTTTGTCGTTTTGAACAGAGTTGTCCAAAACTTCCGTTTCCGCAAGAGTCAACTGTTCGTTCTGATTGTCTTTTTTAGCTTTTCCTGCCATCTGAAAAATCCTTTAATAGTAAATGCGCCTTTATGCATATAACGGCAAATAAATGATAGCACATGAAGTGTCGAATGTCAATAAATATTAATATATATGTGCACTTAAACACTACATATTTTCACTCTCTGTATCCTCTCCATCTTCCCTCAAATCACCGTTTTCACTCAAATTAACGTTTTCTGATTTTACAGCATTGACTCATACCGCTTACGGTAAACTTGAATTGACGAAAGCATCGAGTGCAAACGACTGTTCGAAAATATAAGACAATTTCACTTTGACGGTTGCAAGTCGACCGTAGCACAAAATTGCATTCGGCAAATAAAACTACACCTTTATTTGTTAGCTTTTATGTTTTATTGCGATTTGCAAATTCAGACAAAGCACATTTAATATAATTGACAATGTTTTCATGCCTATGCCCCGCCGCTCACGCCTTTTGCCACCGTCTCTGACATCGTGCTTTTCCCAATATTTAGTCTCGTGATTATTCAACTCGTAAACAATTGAACATTGTTCAGTTTGCTACCGACCGTAAAACTGAACACCTTATGACTTTACCGAATAAAAGACACATACCCCTTATGCCGCAATTAAAACAATAAATGAATAGCGAATATCAAACCGTTAATGCATATATAAAAATATGAAAGATGAGATGCTAGAATCGAGATTATCATCGGGTTTATTATCAAGTATTTTGAAGCAAATTATTTGCACTATCAATAGTATGATAAAACATAAATGTTTTATGATATAGTAAGATAGCGTACATTCCTAAATATCAGCATCTTTTTACGCATATTATATATTAATTTCACTTATGTATGCAGAATACAAGAGCTTACACAATACTTTTGACATTCTGCGACATATTGCTTTAGCCATAAACAATCGTATCATTTATTGAACAATAGAACTTTTTTGAAAATCATATATTTGAACACTGTTCAGTATTATATTGAGCTATAATATAAAGGAAAGACAACTTTATTTAACTCATTAAATTTATAATTGAACAAATATCAACTTTACCCTGCTCAAAATTATTGCAAATAAAATATAAAACCGCTTATGCGCAATATCTTCAAAATTAATTTAGTAAAAAATCGGCATCTTTTCTGAAGCCGATTATATATTTTAATACACACGTCGAAAGTTTCTGTTTGAAAACAAAAGATCAATTATTGAGTCTTTTTCTTTTCAAGACCAATACGTCTAGCAGTAGATTTAACGAAAAGCTCCTTTAATGTCTTATCATCATTATCTTCTATAGCCTTTTTAAGTACCGATAATTGATTTTGAAATGACGTAATAGAGTGTAAAAGATTATCTTTGTTACCCATAAAGAGTTCACACCACAAATCTTCGTTTATATTAGCTATTCTCGTCAAATCTCTGTAACTGTCGCCTATGAAGCTCGCCGTTTCGCTATTCTCGTCGTCACTGTTAATAAGCGATACCGCAATCGCATGAGGAAGTTGAGACGTGTACGCTATGACTTTATCGTGAGTAGCCGCATCGGTAATCCTAATATTTCCGAATCCTATATTTTTTACAAGTCGAGTCATCCTCTCAATAGCTTCGTCAGAAGTGTTTTCCGTCTTTACTAACAAAAAGTTTGCTCCTTGCAACACTCTGTCGTCAGCATATCTAAAGCCTCGCTTTTCTCTGCCTGCCATAGGATGACAAAACAAAAATTCACAGCCTTGAGGCACATGTTCGTTTATCTTATCGACAAACATACTCTTTATACCGGCAACATCGCTTATAAGACAGCCTTTTTTGATATATTTTCCGTACTTCTCGAGATAACCGATAATTTGATCGGGATAAAGCGCAATTACTATAATATCGCTTTTTGCAAAAAATTCCTCGGGAGTATGTGCTCCTTCCTTTATCGCACCGGCTTTCAATGCAAGCTCAAGCCCCTCTTGAGACCTGTTTACACCGTAAACGGTATATCCTTTTTTGGAAAGCGCTATAGCATACGAACCGCCTACAACTCCCAATCCTACTATTGTTATAACTTTATCCTCTTTCATAATCACCTCTACTGTCGACCAATGCCGATTTTGCGGACTATATAAATTACTCTTATTCAGCCATTCACCCTTTGCAATCGCAATATTGATATTTATAATCAAACAGCTTTTCCTAGATTGAAAATACAAATTGACACGTTGCTATCAGCATAGCTTTATATCCTCAATTGTTCGGGCACAATAGGCGCAATACAAAACCGACTTTTTATCGCAATATGATTTGAACATTGTTCAATATTTGTAAATTTGCCATATTGCATCTTGTTCAAATATTCACTGTTTTGTTATCCCGATATATAATTATCTTTGCAAAAGCATCTCCACAGCCATTATATAGCCGTCAATACCCTTGCCTACAATCTGACCGATACATGCGGGAGCGGTCACGGATACGTGTCTGAAGCTCTCTCTGGAATCTATATCGGATATGTGCACTTCCACAACAGGCAAAGGAGCAATCGCCTTTATTGCGTCAAGAAGCGCATAGCTGTAATGCGTATATGCACCGGGATTGATGACAATACCGTCGAATTTATCAAAATAGCACTTATGAATACAGTCCACAAGCGCTCCTTCGCAATTGGATTGATAAAAAGAAAGCTCGACATCCTTATCCTTGCATTTGTCGCTTATGTACTCGCACATCCCCTTATAATCCATTGTGCCGTATATATTCTTTTCTCTTATGCCCAGCATATTAAGATTTACGCCGTTGATTACCATTATCTTTTTCATCGCATTACTCCGTTAATAACTCTTTTTATATCGCAATTGCAAATTCTCTGTCAGTTGATAAAATTTGCAATATGCTTTATTAGTTTTATTTAATTACGTTGACTATATCTTTGACAGTCTTGTATATATCGTACTCATAACTTTTGACAACGACGTCGCAAGTCGAATAATATCTGTCTTTTCGAGATTCGTATATACTCACAAGTCTGTCTTTGCCTGCCTGCAAAAGAGGACGGGTATCCGTGTTGACATTGTTTAAGATATCTTCGATCTTTCTTTCTATAAGCACAATGACTCCGCTTAAGCGCATAGCGCTCACATTCACGTCTTTGAGTATAGCACCGCCGCCCGTCGCAATCACCGTATTATGACGCAGAGAAAGCTCGTACATTGCCTTGGATTCCCAATTTCTGAATACCTGTTCTCCTTCGGCAAAAAGCTGCTTTACGGTGCGTCCTGAAATTTTTTCGATATATTCGTCGGCATCTATAAATTCCCAGCCCAAGGTGCGCGCCACACGTTTTCCTTTTACCGTTTTACCGCATGACATTATGCCCGTAAGATAAATATTGCCGCCCGTCTTTTGAAAATATTCTTTCATCAGCTCATTGTATATATTTACGTAAAGCTGTTTGTCGGTAATCTTTTTTTGCCATATTTCCTGCGATTTCATAGCCTGCGCAACAAGCATATAAAGTCCGCCGACGGCTTTTTTACCTAATCTTACCGCAGTCTTCAAAAGATTTGTATATACGGGATTGTAGACAATATCGACTACCGTATCGAAGTTCGATATAACGTTTTTGTTTACGGGACAGCCTTCCGTATTGGGATACATTCCGACAGGCGTAGTATTCACAAGCACGTCGCCTTTGAAGTTTTCAAGTGCTTCATAACTCATATATCCCTTTTGATTTGTCTCTTTACGAGTTACGACAACGACGTCCTTTGCACCTCTTTTTTTGAGTATATAGCATACAGACTTACTCGCTCCGCCGCTGCCCAGCACAACAAAAACTTTGTCTTTGATAGTTACGTCATTATGTATAAGCAAGCTCTCAAATCCGAACGGATCGGTATTGAATCCGTACAATTCGCCATGGTCGTTGACAACGGTATTTACGGCACCTATCTCTTTGGCTTCGTCAGAAATTCCCTTAAGATACTTCATGACTTTTTCTTTATAAGGGACCGTTACGTTGAATCCGTCATATCTCAACAACGTATCCTTGCAATCGCCTAGCATGTTTTCCATAGGTATTTGCGTAATCTCATAGCTGTCGCTTTGATTGTAATAATCAAAATAATGCTTATGTATTTGAGGCGACATCGAGTGAGTGAGCTTTTCTCCTATAACACAATATTTCATAACACTTCCTTCTTTTTGGGCGTAATTCCTTTTTTATACTCGCCCACGATTTCAAAAAACGTCGAAATTGATTTTACGTAATTAAGAGCTTCGTTGAGTTCCGGCGCATTGCACGCATACTCCAAATCTGTATAAAAATAGTACGTTTCGGGTGCATTTTCTACAGGTCTGGACTCGATATTCAACAAGTTGATATTGTTTTTGGCAAAATACTTGAGCGCATTGAACAATGCTCCCGGTTGAGAGTTGAGCGCAAAAACAATACTCGTCTTGTCGCTGTCCGCATCGTCGAGAAGATATTTGGATACAACAATAAATCTCGTACAATTGCAAGACTGGGACTGAATACCCTCTTTTAGCACCTCGAGTCCGTAAAGTTTCGCATTGATTTCAGAGGCTATCGCCGCCTTGGTCTTGTCTTTTGTCTGGGCAACGAGTTTCGCCGAGGAAGCCGTCGATTTATAAGGAATTATCTTCCATGAGCCTTGCGACAAAAATTCGTCGCATTGAGTGATCGCCTGATGATGAGAATATATTTCCTCGATATCCGAAAGCTTTGCGCCCTCTACGCCCAAAAGACAATGATTTATACTTACCCATTGTTCGCCTGCGATAAAGTAATCGTATTTTCTCAAAAGGTCGTAGACTTCTGTTATCGCACCCGTCGACGAGTTTTCGATAGGTACGACGCCGTACTCTATCTCTCCGTTCTTTATTGCTTTGAAAACCTCTTCGAATGTAGGATAACTCTTTCCGTCACTGTCACCGAAAAAGTCTATCATAGCCTTTTCTGAATTGCTTCCTCTGTCGCCGTAAAAGCCTTTGGAAGCACTCTTGTCCATAGGTTTTCTCTTATACTTTTCAAGGACTGATTTCGCAGATATTTTACTGTTTTGCAAGTCCTTACTCAATGCCATAAGCTCTGTCATGAGCTGCTTTGCATACGAAGAATACGATTTATCCTGAAGATTGTCTACCGCCTTTTGCAAGACCTCGAGTTCTCTCGATGTCTGAAGTACGCCCGTATTGTGCGTCTTTTTGTATTCAGCGACACCGAGTACGACTTCCATTCTTTCTTCAAAAAGTTTTATTATTTCGGTATCAATTTCATCTATCCTGTCTCTTAATTTTTTTAATTCGTCCATATCTCTCCTGTACGTAACCTTTCATTATAATCCGTATCTTCTTTGAGCGCTTAAAGCAAATCAGATCAGATCGTATATCGCCATAGCGCACACCGCCTCAATCACAGGCACGGCTCTTACGACTATGCAGGGATCGTGTCTGCCTTTGAGCGACAAAACGGTATTTTCCCCCTTGGATACGTCTATCGTATCCTGCTGTTTGAATATCGAAGGAGTAGGCTTTATCGCAACATTGAAGACTATCGGCATACCCGTGGAAAGTCCGCCGAGTATTCCGCCGTTGTTGTTTGTGGTCGTTACGACTTTGCCGTCATTGTATCTGAAAGGATCGTTCGCCTGACTGCCGTACATCTTTGTGAGCTCATAGCCCTTGCCGAATTGAACGCCCTTGACAGCCGGTACGCTGAACAAAAGACTTGCCAAATGCGATTCTATACTGTCAAAGAAAGGTGCACCCACGCCGCCTTTAAGTCCGACAGCGGCGCATTCTATCACTCCGCCCACGCTGTCGCCGTCGCTCCTTGCAGATAACACGGTATTGCGTATATCTTCGGCGACGCTTTCGTCATTCAAAGGCAAAATATTGCATGTAAGTTTTTCAAGTTGTTCTTTTGTTATATCCAAACCGAAAGGCTTGTCGTTGACGTCTTTTACAGACAAAATATGTGCGCCTATCGTTATGCCTTGTTTTCTCAAAAGCTGTTTACATATCGCACCCGCAAATACCAGCGTTGCCGTAAGTCTGCCCGACGAATGTCCGCCGCCTCTGTAATCGTTGTTACCGCCGCTCTTAAGATAATATCCGTAATCGCTGTGTCCGGGTCTGAATACGCTCTTAAGCTGTGCGTAATCCGATGACTTGGTATTTGTATTGCGTATAATGCCGCAAAGAGGAGTACCCGTCGTTTTTCCCTCAAAATAGCCGCTTACGATATCCACCTTGTCGCCCTCTTTTCTAGGCGTGGAAAACTCGCCGCCGTTGGGAGCACGGCGTGCCATTTCTCTCTCGATCTCCGCCATATCCAGCTGCATGCCCGCAGGAAGATTGTCGATAACCACACCGATTGCTTCGCTGTGCGATTCTCCGAAAACCGTAACCTTTATTTTGTTTCCCCAAACCGTACTCATACAGTCTCCTCCTTGACCTGTCCGCCCGCCTTTGCATAAACTTCAAAAAAGTCGGGATATGACTTAGACACGCATTCTGCATCTTTGATTTTTACTTGTTTGTCGCACACCGTAGCCGCTATTGCGAGAGTCATTGCCATTCTGTGGTCCTTGTGCGAATCGACTTCGCCGCCGCTCAACTTATAGACTCCGTCTATAACGATAGTGTCTTCACGCTCCTCGATATTTGCACCGAGTTTTTTGAGCTCCTCAACGGTTGCCGTAAGTCTGTCACATTCTTTTATTCTCAATCTCGACACATTGACTATCTCCGTATGTCCTATGCGCAGACAGCACGCCAAAGCAAATACGGGTATGATATCCGGACAATTGCCGCCGTCAAACACAAGATTTTCTTCGGGAGAAGCATCTTTGAGTCTTTGCAAAAACTCCGTGATAACTTTATCGCCCTGCAACGATTCCTTGTTGAGTCCTATTATGTCGATGCGGCTTCCGAGATGGTTTGCCACCTGGAAAAACGCCGCCTGCGAATAATCGCCCTCCACATAGCTGTCGTGATTGAGATATTTTTGATTACCCTTGATATACAGCACGTTGCCTTCTTTTTGAATATCGATTCCGTAACTTTTGAGCGCACTCATTGTCAAATCGAGATATCCGACAGATTGCAAATTGCCTTCGATAAAAATTCTGCTGTCGCCGTCAAGCATAGGAAGCGCAAACAAAAGTCCCGATATAAACTGCGAACTTATGCCGCCGTCGATATAGAAATCTCCGCTTTTGAGCTGCCCCTGTACTGTGAGATCGAGAAAATTATAAGGATTTTGAGCGCTGTCGTCTATGTATTCTATACCCTGTTCGCCGCATATGTCTCTGTAAATTTCCATTGGACGTTTACCGAGTTTTCCTCTGCCGACAAACTTATTTTTTCCGCTGTTGAGTACGAGTGCGACGGGCAACAAAAATCTCAATGTCGAACCCGATTCGTTGCAATCCAACACAAGATAGGAAGTCATTTTTTCACGGTTTCCGTCAACTTCGATATTGTCGGGATTGTCCTTGATATATGCTCCCAGCGCACGCATGCAACCTATCGTAGCAATAATATCGTCGCTGTATGATATATTGGCTATTCTGCTCTTACCTTCGGCTAGCGACGCACATATTATCTCTCTGTGCGCCATACTCTTCGAGGGAGGTACAACCACGCTGCCGCAGAGTTTTTTGGGGGTTATCGTAATATTCATAAGCGCCTCACTTTAAGAAAAAATCTGCACTCGTAGGATAAGTGTAACTTTCTCCTATCTCTTTGAGAAGTACGACAAAAAGTTTTTTACCCATATTCTTTTTGTCATTGAGCATTGCCGAAATAAGCTGCTCGGGAGATGCGGGATCGCTTGTGGGCAGTCCGAAATTCTTGAGAATTTTTTCTATTCTTTGAGTCGTTCCTTTTGCCGTCAATCCGAGTTTTTCGCTTATTGCGGTAATAAATACCATTCCTATCGCAACAGCCTGACCATGCGTATATCCTTGGAATTTATAATATTTTTCGAGAGCGTGTCCGTAGGTATGTCCGAAATTGAGAAGCATTCTCTCTCCCGTATCCTTTTCGTCCACTTCGACTACTTTGCGCTTGATGTCGCAACACGTATATACTATATCTTCGACATTTTGCATAAACTCGTCTCTTGAATTTATGCCCTCCAGAATTTCAAACAACTTTTTGTCTTTGATACAGCCGTATTTGATAATTTCTGCCATGCCGTCGATATAGAAAGTATCGGGCAAATCATAGAGTACGTCAGTGTCGATAAAAACGAGTTTAGGCTGATAAAAACTTCCCACAAGATTCTTACCCTCGGGCAAATCGACCGCCACTTTACCGCCGACCGAACTGTCTACCTGCGCCAAAAGCGACGTAGGCACCTGAACAAAAGGCACACCTCTTAAGTACGTGGAAGCTACAAAGCCGCCTAAATCTCCTATCACGCCGCCACCCAAAGTAATAATCAAATCTTTACGAGTGAGATTGAATGCAAGCATTGACGAATACAGAGGCTCGATAGATTTTATACTCTTGGTCTTCTCGCCCGCTTCGAGTACGTGAAGTTTACACTCATAACCCTTTTCTATCAGACTGTCGATGACCGTATTTGCAAAAATCGGCGCAACGTTTGTATCGCTGACAACGAACACTTTACCGCCGCCGCTTTTGACGTAATCGCCGATTTGACCGAGAATTTTACTTCCTATAAGTATATCGTAACTGTTCTCGCCTAAATTTACTCTCAATGACTTCATTTTTACCTCTGAAAAGACGGAAAATAGTGCACTTTATATTAATATATTACTATAAAATAAGAGACTTTTCAAGTATATAGTAAATATTTAAGCATGCCGAAAGTCCGATTTGTTAAATTTTTTATAGATTTTCAAGCAAGTAATTATGCGGAAATTGTTTACCCTACAAAATTTTTGGACGACTATATCTGCATTTCATATGTTTTGCGCCTTAAAAAAAACTCTTAAAAACAAACATTTTTTCTTTATCAAATTGTCGAAACCTTAAAAGTTAAAACACTATTTACGCCGTGTCAATTTTATTGACAGTCGTCTTTTGTGTTGTCTATATTCCACAGTTTATCTTCCTCGTTTTCTTGGGCTTTTATAACATTATCGCAAATTTCAATACCGCCGTCATTCGAATTCGATTCACCGTCGCAATCGTGATCGCATGACGCTTCTTTATCGTTTTTCTCTTGCATAGCAAGAGGTATAAGTTTTTTGCGGTATGCTATCATCATGCAAATAAAACAATACGTACCGCCTATCACCCAGCTTGCCGTCGGCGCCCAATACATACCGTCTATACCCCACTTGTAATCGAACAGATAGGAAAACGCTATTCTGAATATTATCGACGTAAACGTGGATATGACAAAGGTTTTCAATAATCCTATGCCCTTGAATACGCCTTGGCTTTGTACGATAAGACACATAAGAAAATAGCCCCAGCCTATCGCAACCGTATAGCCTGTACCCGTGGCAATCACTTCGGGATTATCGTCGAAAAGCGATACCATCCACTTGGCGCAAAGCACCGTAAATGCCGTGGCAACGACAGAATAAACAGCCACAAAAATCCAGCTTGCCTTGTATCCTTCTATTACCCGTCTGTACTTATGCGCACCGTAATTCTGCGCCGTATAAGTCGTGAGTGCATTGACATAACCTCTCATAGGGGTTTGCAACAGAGAATCGAGTCTCGTACCTATATTCACGCCGGCAACAGCATTGACGGGATATGTGTTTACAAGTCCCTGTATGGCAATTCTGCCCACATAAACGAATACTTGCTGTATGGACATGGACAGCGAATAGGACGTGATTTCCATGACTATTTTCTTGTCAATACGAATATCTTTGATACCCATTTTGAGAAGAGAATATTTCTTGTTTGTGTATATAATACACAATACGGACGACAAAGCCTGCGCAAGTACGGTCGCAAACGCCGTACCCTCTACGCCCCACTTGAATACCACGACAAAGAGAATATCCAGCACCGCATTGAACGCTACGGACACAAACAAAAACATAAGCGGCGTAAAACTGTCGCCTATCGCACGAATTCCGAAACAATAAAAGTTGTAAAGATAAGTGAAAATTGCACCTGCAAATACAATTTTCAAATAGTTGTCTGTATCGGTCAGAATACTCTCTTTAGTATTGAGAAGTCGCAAAAAAGGCTTGGAAAAAGCTATGCTGAATACGCTTAATACAAGCGTGAAAATCAGACCTATCGCAAGAGCCGTACTCATTGTATGGCGCACCTTTTCATCCTCGTTTGCGCCGTAATACCTCGACATAACAACGCCGCCGCCCATAGCGAAACCTATGAGCAAAAATACCACTATATTCATAACGGGCGCCGCAGATCCCAAAGCCGCCAAAGCGTCCGTACTGATAAATCTGCCTGCAATAATACTGTCAACGGCATTATAAAGCTGTTGACAAAAATCGCCTATTATCAAAGGCACGGAAAACTTGAGTATTGAGCCGAACGGCTTGCCCTCTACGAGCATGTTTTTTGCGTTGATATGTGCATGCATAATATACCTTTAATATACTATACGCCAAATGACGGGTTTTGTTAAACGAAAAGACCTACAAATCGGAATTAATACGTAAAAAGCGGACTTAAGCCCGCTTTTATTTGATTATTTGCGATATCGTCGGATTATCGGATTGTCTTATTTTTTCATACTTCTGTTGATTGCCGATACGAGTGCTTTGACGCTCGCTTCGATAATATCGTTGTGAATACCTACACCCCATACGATTTTGCCCGTCTTGTTGTCTTCGATGCATACGTATGCCGCCGCTTGCGATTGCGAAGTTTTGGAGAGTGCGTGCTCTTGGTATTCGACTATATGATAATCGACGTCGATTGCTTTTTTCAAAGCGTTGCTTACTGCGTCGAGTCTGCCGTTGCCGTGAGCCTCTGACGTGAAAGTCTTGCCGTTGTACTCAACGGTAATCGTCGCATCGATACCGTCAATCTGCTTGTAGTGATGCTCAACTATATTGAGAGGTTTGTCTATGTTGACATAGTTGTCCTCGAATACTTTATATACTTCAGAGGGCTTGAGCTCCTTGTGAGCATGGTCGGATACGTTCTTTACTTCGTAACCGAAAGCTTCTCTCATCTTCATAGGCAAATTCACACCGAATTGCTGCTCCATGAGGAAACCTATTCCGCCTTTGCCCGACTGACTGTTGATTCTTATAACGTCGCCCTCGTATTCTCTGCCGATATCCTTGGGGTCGATAGGCAGATAAGGTACCGTCCAATGTTCGGGATGTTTGCTCTCTCTCCACTTCATACCCTTTGCAATGGCGTCCTGGTGCGAACCGGAGAATGCTGCAAATACGAGTCTTCCCGAATAAGGCTGTCTTTCGTAAACTTTCATACCCGTAACCTTTTCGTATTCCTCAACGATTGCGGGGATATCGGAAAAGTCGAGACCGGGATCAACACCGTGCGAATACATATTGAGCGCAAGCGTGATTATGTCCACGTTACCGGTACGCTCGCCGTTGCCGAACAAAGTACCCTCTATCCTGTCGCCGCCTGCCAAAATACCCAGCTCGCTGTCTGCAATCGCACAACCTCTGTCGTTGTGAGGGTGTAAAGATATAACGAGGTTTTGTCTGTCAATCAAAGTCTTGCACATGTACTCTACCTGACTTGCATAGACGTGAGGCATGGACATGGATACCGTAACGGGCAAGTTGATGATGACTTTCTTTTCGGGTGTGGGTTTCCAGATTTTGATAACCTCATTGCAGATGTCTCTGGCAAATTCCATTTCAGTACCCGTAAAAGACTCGGGTGAATATTCGAATAAATATTCGCCTTCCGCTTTAGCGGCATACTCCATACAGAGTTTTGCTCCGAATTTTGCAATGTCGATGATCTCTTCCTTGGACTTTTTGAACACCTGCTCACGTTGAGCATAAGACGTTGAATTATAGAGATGCACAACTGCTCTCTTAACGCCCTTCAACGCTTCGAAAGTCTTTGCGATAATGTGTTCTCTCGACTGCGTGAGTACCTGTATCGTTACGTCATCGGGAATGAGATTTTTTTCAATCAAAGTCCTTACAAACGTGTATTCTGTCTCGCTTGCTGCGGGGAATCCTACTTCTATTTCCTTGAATCCGACCTTGCAAAGGAAAGTGAAAAACTCCAATTTCTGCTCAAGACTCATAGGTACAACCAATGCCTGGTTGCCGTCTCTCAAGTCGACGCTGCACCATGTAGGAGCCTTGTCGATATACTCTTTCTTCGTCCAGTCGTTGCACTCAAAGGGAGGCATATAATATCCTCTCGTGTACTTGTCAAAGTTTTTCATATTTATCTCCTTCAAATTTATTTTCTATTTATTACGGCACCTAATAAAAAAAGTCCCTTGCAAACAGCAAGAGACGAAACTTATCCGTGGTACCACTCTTTTTCGTATCTACGGCCAACACCGATTTACGATACCTTGACGCTATAACGGGCTTACCCGACACTCTCTTACTGTGATTGGGAGAGGCGACTCAAAGGCGAGTTGGCTTATCCGTCCTGTTGTCTTACACCTACCGACAACTCTCTGCAAAGACTTCAAAGTTAGTATTCCTTGTCGTAGTCTTTAGATATTATGGATATATTCTATAACAAGTTTTTGGATTTGTCAAGCATTTTTTTGCGACCGCATATATCAGCACATATTTGCGATTTTGCGCAAGCAGTTACACTCGGTCACGTACGGCAAGTACGCTCCGCTCGTGAACTCTCTTCAAAATCGCAACTCTGCACTGTTCGCTCACCTCGACGAAATACCCACGCTTCCGAAGTGTCGAAAGCGTAAGGCAAAATGTCGGGTTCGCTCTATACCGACCAAACGAAACGGTGTATATTCGACAAGCGAATAAAACCGTTTGTCGGTACTATCTTTAACTCGCTAAAATATCTGCACTAATCTCTGCGGTCGCAAATCATTTAATTTTTGCTAGTTTGGAAAAAGCAAAAATCACACCACCCTCTGCGGTCGTGCGAAGCTTGATATTAAAATTTTGGAAATAAGGCTTACTTTTTTATGCTTGCACGAAACTTTTTTGTATAATATGAAAGCCGACCTCTCGGGTCGGCTTGTTTTTATGCTTTGGGTTTTATCTCGATTATATCTTTCTCTTCTTCCATTTCAAGTATTATATCTCCAGATATCATTTGCTTATCTTCTTTTATTTGATATCTATTTCGATACCTCGTAAGCGTAGGTATTTTGTCGAGGTGAGCGAACCGTATCTGCTTGCAAAATTGCAAAGGCGCACTGCTTTACATAGTTTGTGCGACCGCAGAGATTGGTGCAGATTTTTCTTTTTCGAGGTCGCCCGCAAATGTGCGCCGCTATCGTTACCTAGTACGTGCAAGCGCAGAGATTAATCGTTACTAACCACCACGCGAGCACGGAGAGTGGTGTGATTTTGTGAATTTTAAGAGAGTTCGCAAGGGTGCGTACTTGCCGTACGTAACCGAGCGTAACTGCTCGCGAAAATTCGCAAAGGCGCGCCGCTATACGCGCTCGCCTTATAGCGAATTTAGGATATCAAGCAGATAATCCATCGCCACATCTGCCTCATCTGCCGTAGTATTCAAGTGACGGTAAACTTCCCTGTACTTGAAGATTGCGGATACGTCGTCGCTGTCAAAGAGTTTGGCAAGCGCTTTGTAATAGTTGGCGCCCATTTTGTTTTCAAGGCTCTTGACTTTGATAGCTTCGTCTTTTGCGATTGCCTTGTGTTTTTCCATACTTGCGACGGCTTTTTGGATATGTTCGGTAATCTCGTAGAGAATACCGACAAGGCGCACCATATCGGCATTAGGGCTTATTTTGAAAAGGCGCATTTCGTCGACTGCTGTCTTTGCATAGTCGAGAATTTCGTCAAGCTGACGGGACAGGTCGAATATGTCGTTGCGCTCCATAGGCGTGATAAACGTACGGTTGAGTTCGTCGATAAGAATACGTCTTGCCATATCGCCTTCGTCTTCTATCTTTATCACCTCGTCGCCGTATGCCTCGTGATTTTCTTCGCCTACGCTGCTGCAATATTTGTACAGTGCTTCCATACCCCTCTTGGTAATCTCGCACTGTTTTGCAAGCAAGTCAAAAAAGTTTACTTTTTTTCTGAAAAGTTTCATATTCTACCCTCCGTCAAACGAAAATCGCTCTCAATATCAAGCATATCACCGCACCTATTGCCATTGCAACAGGAAAAGTGAAAATCCAGCTGGAGAAAATCTTTTTAGCGCGTCCCCAGCGCACTGCGCTTATTCTATCGGCGATACCTACGCCGATAATACTCGAAGAAACAACCTGTCCCGTGCTTACGGGGATACCCGTAAAAGAGCAAGTGAGCGCAACCGTAGCAGTCGAAAGCTGCGCAACATACGATTGCAAAGTGCCGACTCTGTAAATTCTCTTGCCGACGGTATAGATAAGCTTGTAACCGCCGAAAAGAAGTCCCATCATTATTGCCACGGACAATACAGCTACAGTCCAGAATTCAAAAGTGTAAGTCGCCGTATCCTGTCCTTTACAAACCGCCAGCGCCAGGAGATATATACCCATAGATTTTTGAACATTGTTGATAGATATCGACGTACTCAACAAAAGTACGTTGAATACCTGCGCTCCCTTAAAAAACTTTTTGACTCCTCTGTCCATTCTTGCGCACAATGCATGAAAAAGTTTGCTCAACAAATAACCTACCGCCATGCAAATGAGCGGAGTTGCAAAGACCATGAGTATTACTTTCAACCCTACGAGATTCCAGTTGATACTGCTGAATCCGAAACTTGCAAGTCCTGCCCCGACAAGTCCTCCGAGAAGCGTATGCGAAGTACTGTTCGGTACCGAAGTCAAAACGCTGACGGTAGACCATGCCAAAGTCGCAAGCATAGTAGACAACAAGAATATAAAACCTTCTTTTTCGCTTATCCCGACAAACGCTTCGTCTTTGACGAGATTACCTACCGTACGTGCAACGCTGTCGCTTTTGAGCAAGAAGCAAATAATTATAGGAGCGAGCAATTTTGTTATGCCTGAAATCAAAATTGCATATTGAGGTTTGATGGCACGAGTAGCAACACAAGTAGCGACGGCGTTTGCTCCGTCGGAAAAACCCATATAAAACGTATAGGCTATCGCCAATATAAAAATTACTACGATATATGCGTCCATTGCTCCCCTAATAATACAAAACACGGCAAAACAACTATGTTTTGCCTTGATTTGCGCTTATGATATATTATCTTACTATATTATATTATAATATTTCAATGCAAAATGCAAATTTTTTTATGGATTTTTTGTGCTTATATTATTTATTCGTTTTATCAATTGTATAATTCATAATTATCAATTTTTTGTTTTTACTTAATAATTCGATAAAATTCTTCATTATTTTGTTTTATGTGTTTTCAAGGACGAACGGTTTTTTATTCAAAAAACAGTAAAATTTGAGAATTTTATATTTCCCAAAACTTAATATACATTGTTTTCAAAACTTCAATTATAATAGTCAAGCAATATTCTCTGTATAGTGTTGTACCTTATGCCGTAACTGATTATAATATTACCCTCTTCGTCAACCGTCTCTTCCTTGTCTATCTCCGGAAGCTCGACGTACGACCCTGTACCGTCTTCCTGACCTTGGAATTTGAGATAAAGATCGTTAAAGAAATTACCTACTGCCGTCATAAAGTCATGCTCGTTCCACCACTCTGCACTGTAAGCTTTTTCGATAGAGTATGCTTCGTCTTTAGGATTTTCGATTGTGATTTTGTTTGTATTCACATTATACGCTATAAAGGTGAATAAATAGCCCATATTGTCTATATAAAAACTGTATTTTAGATACGGGTCTCCGCTGTTGAGAAGGACGTATGCCGCAAGTGCGTTTGCTTCATCCTCACGCATAACCCCGTGTATATGAGCAAACTCATGCGCTATAGTCGCCGCTTTATCTGCCATAGGCATATCCTTGTTGTAACCTGCTTCCATAGTCGGTATAAATGATATTCCCATTATTCCGAAACTTGCCATTATTCCGCTTGAAATTATCGGCTTCGCCTTGGCGGTATAGTCAAAATAATAATCGTCCGTCACAAGTCTTTCATATGCGTTACGAATCAAATCCCTTAACTCTTTGTCCGTGTACGGACAAATTGCCCTACCGTCGGGATAAGTGCCAAGCTCGGCTACCGTGGCGTTGAAATCCTGAATTGCTGCGATATAGGTATTGACGGCTGTTTCCGTCTGTACTGTCTCTGTCTCATATACGGGTATAGGCGCACTCTCTCTGTTGTAAGCAAAACCTGCGACAAAGACATAGAGATTTGCTATCCATACGACGGCAATGCCTATGACGATAATCACACGTCTAGAATATACCCTGTACTTTTTGCAAAATAAAACAATGGATGCGATTATGCCGCCAATTACGCCTATCACGCAAAGCGTGGCAAGCACCTCGAATACGTTGAAATTCACGACGGAATAAAACCTGCTTGCAATGTCTGCATAGGCGCTTACAAAAGTCTTGCATACCCACTCGCATATTGCCGTATTTGTACGTAAAATCAGCATAAAACAAAGCCACAACAACATAACGCCGAATGTAATCAGCATTATGAGAGTTGTGACGGTTATCGTCAGCTTTTTGCGAGGCTTTTGAGTATTTTCTTCGATCTTTTCCTGAATTTCTTCCATAGTAATATTGTAGCATATCTAGAGGATGTTTTTCAATACCGAAATCGTGTTTTGTATCCTCTTTATTCGAATAAATATATTGCACCCGTCAGCCATTATCGTCATATTATATAACAGCAAAGATGTATCGCCGCATTTGAAATACCGTAACTATTAGGGCAAAATACGACAAAAGAAAATCCGCAAGATATGGATATACATACCTGTTTTGTCAAAGTTTTGCAAGGCAAATCATATTGCAACTCTTTTGACTCACAGGTGACAAATCAAGGAGAAAATATATGTTCTGTTATAACCATTGTGCCAACAACAGCACAAATTTCAATAATCATTGTTGCTCATCCTGGAGCAGAACAAACTACGGTTGCGGATGGTATTGTTTCCCCAACTGTTGCAATGCCGTAAACTGGATCGCAAACAATCTGCCCTCCGCTACGCCCAACGTAACGACACAGAATATAGCATACTTTACGAATCCCAGCGCAACGGGTATCGCATCCAATGCGGTTATTCCCGTAAATCTGTCCAAACAGATAGGCAGCGCAATTACTTCGAGCGGTACGGGAGTATTACTCCAACCCGGCACATACAAAGTAAGCTATTCTTTGACAGGCACTTCCCAAACAACAGGCACTTCCACCGCAGGGCTTCAGCTCAACGGCAATACGTTGCCGCAGTTTTCGCAATCCGAACAAGTCAGTGCCGCAGGCGACGACTACAATCTTGCCGCAGACGGACTCGTCACCGTAACCGATGACAACAGCATACTCAACCTTGTAAATCTCGGTGCCAACTCACAGGATTTTTCCAACGTAAACCTCGTTGTGCAGAAAGTAGCGTGATTGCAAAATCAAACCGAAACGAATATGCCGTCCCACACAGTGGGACGGTTTTTTGTTTAAGTGCAAAAAGCTTAAAGAATTATTGGTTTTATGCATGCACAGAAAAACACTCTTCTGACTTTATTTATATTGTGCGAATGCATATACATACTAACTCTGTGCAACCGCCGGGCTCTTAACCTATGTTGCGATTTTGAAGAGATTCGTGATCGGAATATATCCTCTATCCTTTTGAATACAGTTGCAACAACATTTTATGGACACTCTATGTTGCAAACAAAATAGCATATAAAAAGCGTATGAGTTTAACCCCATACGCTATTTGTTATTTATTAAGTTTGTAACGTAAGACAGATGCAATATCGACTTTATAGATAATGTCTATCTCTCGTTCTTTGTCTGTAATTTTCGGTAGTCCTCCGACTACAACTCTGTCTAAAAGCTCATAGCACATTTCTCGGGTAAGTTCCGGTGCATCGAGATATTTCTTTATGTTGCGTATAAAACCGTCTGCGTTTTGTCTTGCAGTTTCTGTGTCGTTTAACTTTGTTTCAAGTTCCGTTATTTCCGCAGTAACTGACTTTTGTTCTTCTGAATATCTTTGTATGAAGCTTATGCAAATATCTTCAGGCATCTTGCCTTTTACTCTGTCTTCGTATGCAACTTGAATCAAGCGAGATAATTCTTCTATACGCTTGTTTTTTAGTTGTAATTCTTTTTTAATAGACTTTATGCTTTGATCTTTCAGTTCGGCATTATGTCGCACATATTCTTCTCGTATAGATTTTTCGTCTAGTACAATCCTTTTTGCCATTTCGCGTATATCTCCGAGCACGAGTTCTTCCAATACGTTTGCCCTTATATAATGTGAAAAGCAAAAGGACTTTCCATAACGTTTAAGTTTGCCACAATCAAAATTATATGTATAATAGTTTTTATATTTATGCCATACATATCCCATTTTGAGTTTACTGCCGCAATCGGCACAGTACAAAAAGCCCGAAAGCGGATGAGTCATACCCGTACGCATTTTTCTGCCGTGAGCTCTCGATTTCAATCTTTCTTGTACTTTATCCCAAAGTTCTTGAGATATTATAGGTTCATGCGTATTATATACTATTATCCAATCGCTTTGGTCCTTCTGTATTATCTTATGGTTTTTGTACGAAACTGAAGCATATTTTTGTTGAGCCAGATGCCCGAGATATTCTATATTCTTTAAGATAGGTCTTATTCTTGTTTCTGCCCAATAGGGGTGTTCGTTATTTCTAATTTTCTCTCCTGTCCTTAAAAAAGTAAGTCTGCCTGCACTTGGTATACCCTCATTATTTAATATTTCAGCAATTTTATATGGGCTTATTCCCGATGCATACATTTCGAATATTCTTTTTACGATAGGCGCAGCTTCTTCGTCTATCTGAAACGTTCTTTTTTCGTCTGTGCCTTTTATATATCCATACGGCGCTCTTGATCCGCTGAATTTTCCTGCTAAGGCATTAGCTCTTTTAACAGCTCTTATCTTCTTGCTTGTATTCGCTGCATGCCATTCGTTGAATACGTTCATAATAGGCATCATATCCATAGCACCACTATCTCTATTTGCAGTGTCTACATTGTCTTGTATAGCTATAAAGCGTATACCAAAAGCCGGGAACACATAATCTATATACTGTCCTACTTCGATATAGTTTCTTCCAAAACGGGATAAGTCTTTCACTATGATTGTGTTTATTACTCCTGTCTTGGCATCGTCCAAAAGTCGCTGTACTTCGGGGCGTTGAAATGTCGTTCCCGAAACGCCGTCGTCTATGTATTCGTCGTGGATCTCAAAGCCGTGTTCTTCTGCATACTTGCGAAGCATCGTTCTCTGGTTGTCAATGGATACAGATTCTCCTTGACGTTCGTCTTCTTGAGAAAGCCTGAGATATAATCCCGCTATG
>CALWBV010000002.1 GCA_944376205.1 uncultured Christensenellaceae bacterium | reverse complement strand
GAAACGGAAAACACGATGCAGAGTGCCGACGATTTCATACGAAGCATCAAGAAATACTTTGACGCGCCTGAACTTACCCGAGAAATGTGCTACGAGCTGATTGACCATATCGTCGTGGGCAGTGCGCCGAAAACCGAAGGCGAAGACAGAGTGATCGATATTATCTACAAAGTAGATATTGCGTCAGTCCTGCGTTACAAGCTCAAAAAATAACTAAAAAGGTGTATGGGAAAAGATCCCGTACACCTTTTTTCATGTCCTAAATTCTCTCAACGTATCCATAAAAATGTGTTACAACAAGCGCACGTCTAATCGTCAAATAGGTAAATCAAGCATAATTTAGACAGGATTCATACCTTGTTCATAAGAGCATAATCGCAAATAATATGAACAAAATCTTTGAAAAATCCTGGAATTCCTATACTTCCTTTATTATAAAAATAACGCCAGTCTTCAAAGATATTTGCTATTGCTTTCAAATTCGCAGATAAAGTTGTAGCATTTTGTAATGCTTGCACGTAAAATTTGCTTTCTAAAGAATTTTTGTGCTTATCTGGCAAGTCCATATAAAGTTTTTCAAGATTGTGACTTTTTAGATAGGCAGCATTTTCAATAAAAGTGAGATATTTCAACGCTAATTCTACCGCAAATGCGCCTATAACTGCCTCTACTGCAATCAAACTTGATACATTTCCGTTTACACGTTTTTTTATATATTCATCCATTTTTTTATCGTCATCGAAAGGAACATTATTTTCTTCATTCAAACAACAATATGTATAATAAAATTGCTCGCAATCTATTAAGATACCTTTTGCTATAGAATTAATAACATATTTTTTACCATATATTTTTAACTCTGCAGCACTGACTGAGTTTTCTAATCTTATGTATTTTTCAGACATAATTTATCCTCAATTTCTTTATGTTTAACAGAAATAATTAATTAATATCTCTTTTAGCTTATTAGCATCTACGTCGTGCAAATTACTTTCTTTTAATCTACACAAAATACGTTTTTGAATTTTATCTTTAACACAGCTATTTGCATATATTTTTTCAATAGCATACTTATTTGCTTTTAACAACCATAATACATCAAACTTGTTAAAATCAAAATCAGCATTCAACATTAAAAAGTCAAAATGATGATTATAATTTATAAATTCTGCAAAGTCTTTTTTTTCAAGAAATCCATCAAAACACAAATATCCTACATGGACTAAATCGTCATAATAATTTCTACAAGGAACTATTATGTTTCTTGTATCTTTTTGATTTTCTTTTACAGCTATTTCAATTTGTTTATGCAAATAATCTTTCAATGACGCTATAATTTCTTTATTGAGTTTACAATGATTTATTGCTAAAAACTTAAAGACTTCAAAATCGAATTGTTTTATCAAGATTTCATTAGCAAGCCTAACAATTTTATCCTTAGTTTTTTTAGAAACATAATTATAGTAATGTGAAAATAAAAATTTATATAGTGGCGATAGCTTTTGCTCGATAATTTTATTGCACCTTGTAGAAAGCTTGTTTGATACAAAGAATTTTTGTAAAGGGCTAAGGTACATAACCAAATCATAATAATTATATTGATTTGCTGATGCTAAGTGGAATTTGTTTTCGTTTGATATTATATCTGCTATATGTCTATCTATATATTTCACAAGACTATTTTCTATAATACGTGTAGTCGTATTACTTTCTTTTTTCATACGATAAATTTGATGATCTAAAAACATTATCTTATGATTAATATAAAAATAATGAAACTCAAATTTAAAAATAAATATGCATATTTTCTCTAATAAATTTTGCGATATATTTACATGCTGCAATAGAGTAAAACAATTCGCAATTTTTTGCTGCAAATGCATTATTTCAGCAGAATTTATAGGATTCTTTATTATATATTCATAATAACTCATCATATTAAAAACATTGTTTTCAATTTTATCCATATCTTTGAATTCAATGATTTTAATATTGTACTTATCAAATATTTCGTTAATGGATCCCATATTGAAATTTTCAATTATACAATAAAAATCTTTATAATCAAATGCAACCTTTGTACTAAAATCTTTATCCAAATCTTTGCCGAATCTTGATTGTTTATTTTGATTCTTATATTTGTACATCAACAAAGATACGAGTTCTTTTGTAGCATTTTTATATTCACTAAAAATTTCTGAAACTATTCCGTTTCCAATCAAAAAATGAAGATATGAATTGATTTTACAAACAACTTGCGCACAACTATCAAATCCAATTTCTATAGATTGTTTTTCAATAGCTGCTTGAAGTTTTTGAGCGTACCTAATAGATGAATAATAATACTCATATAATAAATCAACTGTATGTAAATTTTTAATGCTATCATATTTGTTTTTGACCTCTGCTGGAAGATTATTAAACAAACTTTCCGTATTAGACACAGTAGGGCCATCATTTATTAAATTATCAACATCCTCACTATAATATAAAGGTTCTTGCTTAATTATATTAAAAAGACTAATGCAATTTGATGTCGCTAAATAGTACAACAAATAATTCTTTGTTTTAAAGCATTCTTGTGCTACAGAATCAAACATCTTGTACGCTTCTAAATACTTATTTAGTCTAAAATAATAATAGGCTTTTTTATAATTATGCCTTAAATCCGTATATGCTTTTTGGACAAAACTGTGCATATACTTATAATCAAAAGACAAACAATAGTCATCAGCAAAATTAGATGAAGTGCAAGAAATATTATAAGAATTTTTATCGTCAAATATTTTCCAAATTAAAGCTTTATTAAAGACACTAGATATCGTATTGAATTTTTGAAGTTCAATTTTAGGTAAAGTTTCTCTTTCTTCTTTACTAAATTTGTTAATTTCAATATATTTTGCGAATAAATTCTGATGCTCCTTCAATATTTGTATAATCCCATTTTCTGAAACAATAGCATATCGATTTATTAAAGAGGCTACATCATAGGTTCTTAAAGCCTCGAATTTATCCAAAGGCTCCAACAAAGAATATAATATATCAAATCCTTTTTGGGGATCATTTTCTTTATCGCTATAAATTGACCTCAGTTTAATCTCTTTGAAAAAACTCTCATAATGAAGAGCATATTCATTACTTTCCTTTTTTAAATTAAAGGTTTCAATTATTGAGATTCCTTTAGATTCTTGATATTTTAATTCTTCCTTGGATAATGAAGAATCACGTGTGCATACGAAGATAGGTTTCTTAAAATTATCCTTTAATAAACATTTTGCCCAATTTAATACAAGTTTTATATTATAATCGTTTAATCCATACCCTATAAACACTACTGTATTTGTGGAAAAAATGGATTTTATCATCGTTTCGATTAATTTAAAGTTTTCACTATAATTAAGATAGTCTTCTTCCTTTAATACAATATTTTTATGTCTAAAATCTCCATGTGCTTTTATTATAAATCTGTCTCCGTTGATTTTCGGCACATCATCGTCGCATGCGACGACTTTAAAACTTTGACAAAAATGAGTCGCAGCATCTTCTATGAGTTCGTCAAAGTTTGTAGTAATAAAAGAATTTGGATTCAAACTCAACATCTCTTTATGAATGGTATTATATTTAGCAGAATTTGAGAGTAGTTTGTTCTTTATAAAGTCATAATATTTGTTTTTATTCTTGTTTATTGAGTAATAGTATATTTGAGGAATTCTTAAATAATCTTCATTTGAATAAGAAGCTTTCTTTTCGATACCAATCTCATCGCATATAGCATTTGTTAAATTTTCCCAGGTCGGGACATTAGACAAAGCAGAAATGCCAGCCCCAACAAAAAAGGTTAACGTGTTGTTTTCGGATGCTTCCAATATTCTCTTAAACTCATTTCCGTACATATTTTTATCCTTTATAATCTTCGAAAAAATAGTTAAATGTCAGAAGTGATTCTTTAATGAATCAATCTGAACCCGCTACTATTTGCAATTTTAATGCTTCAACCAATTTGTAAACAGTTGTACATGAATTCCAATCCCAAATACGGTATCTTGATTTTTCGCCATATTTAGTCAAATGATTTTTCACCCATTTCTGATGGATAATCTTTGCATTTTGTACGGCATTCATGTAATAAGGCACAAAATAAGTCTCAAGCTGTTTTTCATCACCTTTACTATACTTTTGCTTAGTCTTCGATATTAAGTACTTGTCCAGCTCTTTTTGATGAGCTTGACAATCTAAATAGTTTTCACATTTCTTAAAATGCGAAATTAACCAAACTTCAAAAGCCCTATTTGAAAAAGCATACTTGATTCCGTTTTTTTCCGCTTGCTTAATCGCAGCAATTAATCGCCCTTCTTCATAAGATGAGTCTATATCAAATACACACCATATTTGATTAGCATCTTCTGCTTTATTGCAAGCAAAAGTTACAAGCCCCAACGGATCCGAATTATGAAAAATTACTTTTACCTCATAAATGCTTTTGTATTTCTTTAGCAATTCAAAATAACTTTTTTCCGTTTTTTCTCCGTTAGTGATTATATAAAAAGTATCTCTGCTTTTAATTTTTCCGCAATTTTTTCTTGCCATTTTACTCCCCATCGTTCATATCAGGTAGATCTGCATAAAAACCCGCCAGATACTTTTTACTAAACAAGTCGTTTTTTCTTACATTGTTATAATCAGATAACGATACTAGCATACTTTCACCGTATTTGTTTTTGCTTGTGAAATATATCTGATCCCTTCTTAAATCCTCATCCATAAGCATGACATTATGCGCCGTGCAAATCAATTGTGCGTTTTTAGGATTTTTATCAATTGAATTGAAAAGCTTAATAAGATAATCTGCTACGAGGAAATGTAGTTTCGAATCTATTTCGTCAATAAAAATCACTCTGCCTTGATCCAATGCGGCAAGAACCCATCCTAAATAGCACAATAATCTCGTTGTTCCTTCAGAGTTGAATCCGGCATTCTTAAATAATCTGACTGCTTTCTCTTTTACTTTCTTACGATTCTTGTTATAAACGTTGAATTTTGTTTCAAGATCAATGTTGTAAATATTTGCTGCTTCTTGTTTTAATTGACCTTTTACAGGATTAATCTGCATTTGTGCATTAAACCTCAGAACGTCGTTAAAATCCGCAACGTTTACAATTTTATCTTTTTTCACAGATATATCTTTTATGCCAATATCTGCGAGTTCAAGAATTTTTAATGCGCCTTCTCTGTATTTACCATTCTCCAACGTATAAATATCTAGACTGTTTGCTGCATTCTCGAAAACAATCAGTAAATTTTGAAACCACATCATTACATCATACAGTTCTTGACCGATATCCAAATTAAAATTGTTTCCCACAGATAAAAACAATGTATACGGGGCAACGTTAATCAAATTGCTCGTTTTTCTTGTTAATCCAGAAATAGACAAACCATTTTCATCTCTTGTAAAAACCGGAGTCAAACGCTCAGTTCTTCTATACAGCCATTCTTTTAGTACTTTGCCATCGCAAAGCTCAAATCCGTACTTATAATAGGTTTGATTTTGTATTATTTCAACTTCATATAAGCTAGGCTCAGACTGTGCATCAACGTTCAATGCAAACGCTTCATTATTTTGCACAATAGGTATTTGAGAAGCCGACATAAGCAATACATTTTTCATATATGCTATTGCCTTAATAATATTAGTTTTACCAGATGCATTTGCACCAAAAATAACTGCCGATTTGATTAATTCGTTTTCATCTTTAGGCATTAATCTTTCTTCAACAGAAAAAGTATTGATTTCTCTTAATTCGTTGTCTTTAACAGCTTCCATGCTCAAATTTGCTTCATCATAAAAAGAGCGACAATTCTTAAATCTAAAATTTATTAACATACAAGTCCTCCCTTGCAATATTATTCTACTAATTATTTTAGCATTTTGTCAATACTTAATACGTATTTTTGCAAAAAAATTACAAATACATGGATTAACAATCACAATTATTGGCAAATTTAAAAAAATCAATATTATTGTTTTATAATAACTATTCGTATATTTAAATAAAGTCGACCAGTAAATTGCAGAGCGGTGTTATTGATTAAAAACGCTATAATGACAATCTCCGATGGAAATTGATTTGCCGTTTATTTGTGGCTTACCGGTCAAGTATGCTTGAATAGTTATTTTATCTTTATCGGGTGCAATTTTCGGTATGTTACCAATTTCAAAGCTGTCATCTTTATTTACGGCTATTACTTTGAAGCCTTTAGATACCATATATGCCGAAAACTCCCAAAGTTTTTCAAACTTGCCGTTGCTGTCTGCGATAACGGATAAATCTTCTGCGGGGTGATATGCTGTAATTCTGAAATAATTGTTCATAGTATTTTCTCCTTTAAGCTATTTGTTTTATTGTTTTCCTCGCATAGGGTAGCCATATTTTATTAACATAGTGCAGTATGCTTTCGCTCGGTTTAGTGTCGTGGTCTCCGTAACATTGTAGTATCTTTTTGTTCTTTACCGAATATTCGAGAGTAACGAGCGGAACATCGGGATTGAGTTTATCTCTTATGAAGAAGATTAGAGATTCTTCTCTTACGAATTTTTGGTCATAATTCATACGTCCAACGCAGTGATGCAGTATTTCGCCTTCTCGGATAAGGTCCGCAGGGCTTTTTGCTATAATGCATACGAATGCACTTTTCTTCGCGTGTTCGAGCGGGATATACTTCATTGCTATTTCCGTAAATTTAGCATAAAGTTCTTTACGCTTTTCTTCGTCTTCGAGAGCCTTTTGAGTAGCGTATTCGTCTGTACGTATATCGTGCCACCGTTTGAAGTCATGAGGTAGCAAATTCTTTTCTTGCGTCAGATCCAAGCCGAGATGTTTGCAGGCCTTTATGTAGTCGCAATAGCTGCTTATATTCGTCTTCTGCTTTGCTATATAGTCAAAGAACCTTTCAAGATCTTTACCCTTGAAAAGTTCCTTTATTTCATCTTTGTGGCTATCCGTGCGGAGAGCTAATTTTGCCTGTCTATATGCTTGCAGGCTTGCGATATCCTTTCCTGTCCGATACGCCCTTATAATAACGTCGATATAGCAATGCGAATCGAGTATTTGTTCTTTATTGCGTATCAGCCATTTGCAGAAGGCTTTGTCTTTGCCACAAAGTTTAAGAATAGCTGTACTTAGTGCAATTCTTGTAAAACCGAGTTTCATTAGAAGTTCGAGTTGAGGATATTGTCTATAAAGTCGTAAATATTTGAAAATATTATAGCCTTCATAAAGTTGATATGCGCTGTATTTGAATTCCGATAAGCGGTCTATTAAGGATGGATTTATAAGTTCTGCATAAGGGTCGTAGTATTTATCGTCTGCCCAGCACCAACCGCGTTCGTACCAGTTTTCGTATTTTTGTAAGCCTTCTTCGTACCAGCCGAAACGGAACCCCATACTTGCACAGTAGCAGTATTCCATATCTTTAACGAAGCATTTTTCGGAGTTCAGTCCGTGTACGGCGACTTGCTTACAGTACCATTTTTTGTATCTATGTTTTACGGCAACCGTAACTTTCACAAGCTCGTTTTTCCAAGTGGTCAAGTAGGCATAGCAGCGAACGTGACCGTTCGGGGCAGGATAGTTTTTGTTATCAGTTTTTCGTATTTTGTTCAATATGTATTTTGGAATAGGTTTGATGTCTGTAACTTTCATAATTTCACCTCATTATAAAGCAATCGCCGAGTAAAAACTTAAGCTTGCTTAGTATTTCGTCTTTCGGTCCTGAAATTATCTCGCCGGTCTCAACGTCAATTATTTCTTGCTCACTGCTCATTTTTTTGTCCTCGGCAAGGTCTGCAAGTATTTCATTGATTTCTTCCTGAGTAGTTGTTTTTTCGTTGTATTCTTCTTGCTCGTATTCTCCCTCATTGTATTCTGTATGTTCTTCTTCTTTTTCTTCAAAATCGAACATGGAAATTTGAGCGGAGTTATTCTTTTGTTTTACAGGTTTTACGACAGGCTTGTCCGCAACCTTAGGAGTAGGCTTATATTCGCTTCCGTCTTCGTTATACAGCGTGCCTTCTATTGAGTCTTCTTCAAAGTAATGTATTGCCCAGCCGTACACTACCTTATCTTCGACGCATGCCGAATTTGCGCCTTTGGAGGCAAGTTTCCTTGCCTCGTCAGATGCGTATTTCATAAAGCTGTCAAGAGTCTTTTTGTTGGTTAATATCTTGCCGTCTTTTTCGAATGGTGTACCGTTATTGATTTTCTCTGCCAGGACTTCGCTTGCGTTCCCTTCGAGATACGCTTTAACGAGTTCCTGTTCTTTTGTTTTAGTTTCGAGATTAAGTTCCATTGCATATTCCTCCTTAAAACGGTAAGTCTTCAAGAAGTCTTGCAACGGTGTAGTTCAGATTGTCAAGCGTAGTATAATTATTGAAACCGCCTCTGTAATCTACTTCGTTTTTCGCCGTGCGGACGAGTATGTGATTGTACCACTCGTTGGAAAAGTATCTTACGTCGCTGATAGACAGATAAACGCATTTATTTTGCGAGCTTTTGATAAAAGCTGAAAAGCAGTAATGGTTTTTGCCTATTTTGATAAGCTCCCAATGGTTTTCTTTACACATTGCTTTCAGATAATTTATGTACTTCGTCTGAAAGGATTTGTAGTCTTCGCCTGTATAGCATCCGGACGAGAACTCATAATCAATATACTTTCTAAGGTCGTTAAGTTTTGCCATTATTTCACCTCCATAATTCTTAGTTCAAGGAAGTCATGCTGATACCAATTGTTGCGGTCGGTGATATTCCACCAACATCCAAGTTCTTCTTTGCCGTCTGATTCGATATGTTCATCAAATTCATATCCGTCTAATACTTCATCGTTTTCGTCAAAGGCATCGGCAACCCAACTTGTTTCAGGAGTTTTCTCATTTCTGATTATTTCGCTAAAACGGTTAAATGCTTTTTGATATGTATCAAATAACTCTATATCCACTTGACTGTCTTCGTTGTAATTGTTGGTTACTGACCAGTCGAATACTACTGCATATACTTTCATGCTTCACCTCACGCAATTCTTTTAATACCGCCACCGAAACTGTGTACGGTAATGTTGCCGAATTCTGAGAACCAATCGCAGTCTTTGTTCCATACATAGGCAAAAGCTGTATGTTTGTTGCCGTTACTGTATATGAGAGTATCCCACTCTTCGGGATAGTCTGTTACGATAAGAAAGTCATAGAGTTCGCCAAACTCTGTATATTCGTGTGTAACAGCGTAAACTTTGCAGTTGTGTTCTTTTTCAATCTCTTGCATTTTCTTATAAAGTTCAGGTTCTTGGTCAATCCAAAAGCCTCCGAATTGCTCGAAGAAACAAACTTTATCTTTTTCTTCAAAGCCTTTGATGTAGGGTTTATATATATCCAACTTTTTCATAAGTTCGATTGCTTTTTGTTTTTTAGTAATAGTAGTTTTCATAATTGTTTTCTCCTTAAATGTAATTTTCTAATTGTTCGAAGTTGTAAGCGATGTTTCTGAGCGTTTCTTCAAATCCGAACCAAGCAAGTAAGTTTTGATTGTATGTATCCTGAGCAAGCGGATCTTCTTTGTCCCACTTATCTCCGAACAGGTCGGACGGAGCATAGAGCCCCGTTCCGTACATTGTGTCATACAAAAGAGCGTTGATTTCGTCTTTATATTGCTTATAAAAGCGTACGGTGTCAGAGTAGTATATAAGTTCTCCTACAACGCCTGATTGGCAGCCATAGTTAAGTACGTCTGTGAAAATATACTTTTTATCGTTGTAGTCGCTCCACCTCGAGATTACATAATTGCAAACTCTTTTAGTAAGTTTGTTGTCGCTTCCTTTTTTTATGTCTTTGACATTAGCTAATGTAAGTTTCATTGTTATACCTCCATAAAGTCGTTGAGATAGATCTTTTTGAACGTGCAACCGTACTCAAAATACAGATTGTCATCCGCATCTACCATAAGTTCGAAGTCGATAATGCTTATCTTACCTCTGTCAGATACCGCGACTGTGACGGTATTTCTTGCTACGTTAATGCCGATGATGTTGAAGGTGATAAACTCATCACCGTCAAAGAATTCAAATTCAGAAAGATAATACTGTTTGAACTCGGGAACTTTGGAAACTGCTTTTTCCATATACTTTACCTCCAATTTTTATTTTGCCTTTCGGCACGAGGCAAGTAGCACTGATTGATAATGAAAAAGTGTTGAGTTGTCAGATGTTCATAAGTCAAGGGGAGAAGATAAAAAATTGTGTTGAAGGGCATAAAATAAACCGAGAAGATTACTTCCCGGTTGGCATAAATTTGGTGTAAAAAACAATTTTTTTCGCCTTGGCTTATGAGAAATCTGTGCTACGATAGCCTCTCCGAAACGGCAAAAAATTTGGAGATGTTCTGGCTATTTAGATGTCTTAATTTGTTGTGGTCGAAATATAAGATAGCTTTTAACTATCGCTTACTTTTTGTTAAAAAAAAGCGTTTAATTTCTTATATTATTGACAAATCGCTTATTTTTGGCTATAATGTAAGCAATAATAGGAGAAATAAGTATGAGAGAGTTTAACTATAATTATCTTAAATACAGACACTGGGACAAAGACGTATTAGGCTATATCGGACTTATACATGAATATAAAGGGAAACAACAATTGTATTTGAGACAAAAGCCTCTTGAACTAGATAGGCTTGTAGATTTGGCTAAAATTCAAAGTACGCAATCGTCTAACGCTATTGAGGGCATCGTTACGACTAATCAACGACTCAAAAGTCTTATGGCGAGCAAAACCATGCCTAAAAACCGTGATGAACAGGAAATATTAGGGTACAAGGCTGCACTTGAACTTATACACGAAAATTTTGAATATATGCCTATTACTCCAAATGTTATACTTCAACTTCATAAGTTATTATATTCTTTTATGCCTACGTCATTCGGAGGTGTTTTTAAAACGATGTCGAACGAAATTGACGAGAGAAGATCTGATGGCAGTATAATCGTAAGATTCAGACCTCTTGAGCCTTTTGAAACGCCAGATGCTGTTGAAAGGCTTTGCACGGCATATAACAAAACGATAGCTTCAGGAGAAATTGATCCGCTTGTGGTGATACCTACTTTTATTCATGATTTTCTCTGTATTCATCCTTTCAACGACGGAAATGGAAGAATGAGTAGACTTTTGACAACACTCTTGCTTTATAAAAGCGGATATGTTGTTGGAAAATACATTTCTCTTGAAAAAAAGATAAACGATCATAAAAATGAATATTACGATGTTTTACAGCTTGCTTCCAACAAATGGCACGAAGGGCAAAATGACGATACGCCATTTACAAAATATCTTTTAGGCGTTATACTATCCGCATATAGAGATTTTGAAGAACGCCTGAATATAGTTTCCAACAAAAAAAATGCGAAAGAAATTGTAAAAGAAGTTTTTTCGGTTAAATTAGGTAAAGTAACGAAAAGCGATATTATGGAATTTTGTCCCACTCTTAGCCGTTCAGCGATAGAAAAGGCTCTTAGAGAACTTATTGCAGATTTAGACATATGCAAATACGGTAAAGGTCCTGCAACCTATTATATATTAAACATATAATTTTTTTGATTCTATAATAATTTTCTTCTATCTGTATTTTATCACTCCCAAAATGCGACGCTTTATCCGTCGCATTTTTAATCCGTAAAAGCCGTTTTTGTTTATTTTAGGGTTAATTTTTGCTGATATAAAGATACAAAAGATACAAACAAGTAATGTGGTCATGAAAAATAAGAAGAATTATCTCTAATTTTTGTCATTATTGGTATAAAAAATTTAGATTTTTTTTGACGTCAAAAAAATGCTGATTAAAAATGATTTAAGAAATCGGTAAAAATATCCGTGCTTTTATAGTATTCATCGTATATTTGACCATCTAAAAACGGGGTGGATAATACATCCGCTTAAATTTTTGACTGGTATAAATTTGGTATAAAATTGGTTTGAAAATTATTTTAAGTTATGAACGATATTTTACGAAATAAACAAAAATAGCCGTCATACTGCTGAAATTGCAAAAGTTATTCAACAAAATCACGTTATTTGTCAATTTGTAATAAATTTTAATGGATATATCTGACTCCTAAGGGCTAGTTGTGGGTTCGATTCCCGCAGGGAGTACCAAAAAGCCTAAAATGGAATTATCCGTTTTAGGCTTTTTTGCGGGAATCGAACCTAAAGGTTCACGGCTCGCTAGGCTTACCCCTCCGGCGAGCAATCATAGATTGCTTGCCGCTTTGGCTACCGATTTGCCACAGGCAAGTCGGCTTAACGCGTCGCGCCCGCAGGGAGTACCAAAAAGCCTAAAATGGAATTATCCGTTTTAGGCTTTTTGCGGGAATCGAACCTAAAGGTTCACGGCTCGCTACGCTCACCCCTCCGGTCGGATCAATGCGATTAATATCGTAAAAATTTATAAAAGATTTTAGTTGAATGCAGATATTAATGCGTTAAAAATTTAGCTTGTCGATAGTTGTCGAAAATTTGTTTATCACCTTAAATTTTGGAAGATATAACACAAGATTTTCGTTATGCAAAAGTATAAAAAATTGCTTATTTGTTATAATCTATCACGCACGGAAATAATAAAATTGTAAAAAAATCAAAATGTAAAAGAATTTTAGCAAGGATGTAAAATAAACTTGGCAGACAAACGGAAAATTTTGCTTTATAATATCTTCAGAGAATTATGAAAGTAATTCGATAAGCGTTCCTCTGTCAATGATACCTCCTCAGCAAACTATCATATTTGTACCGTCATTGACAGGGGAGATTTTTTTATTCCGAGTCAGAAAATTGCGGTAAAATTTATTAAAATTTGCTGTTATATGTCTATTAAGTTGAAAATATATAAAAAACGGCACAACTGAATCAGTGTGCCGTTTTTGCTTTTTTGCAAAGGTATTATTTGTCAAGACGCAGTGTTAAGCTATCTGATACACTCTTACATAGTCGATGATAAAATCGTAATTTTTGCTTTTATCGTTTTTATCGGCATCGCCGCACCAGTATACGGATTCGGTACCGTCGGAGTTGAGTTGTTTACCGGGGTGAAGGTTGCCGTCTTCATCCATATATCCGCCGACTTCGACAGTAAGGAGCATATACTGTTTCACTTCCGATACTCCGAGAGTAACTCCGTCGACAGTATGATCGGCACGCCATGTTTCTTTCCCGTCGATGTAGAAGATGTATTCTTCAGGTGTCCACATAACTCCGTATGTGTGGAATTTGCTGTACATGTTGCTAACTCTTATGTTATCTGATTTTTGAGATTTCGTATTGCTGTAACTGTCACCGTGGAGTACGTGCATATTTGAATTTCTGTTGAAGAATCCGCTGTGATACCAAGGAGATTCCATAATATCGACTTCTACGCCGTCTGAACCCGTATTCATGACATCGTTGGACGTCATACCGGAGCCTTCGTCAGGCATAAGCCAAAATGCCGACCATATGCCTTCACAAGGTGGAGCAATGCATCTTGCTTCAAAGTATCCGTATTTTGCCGAAAAGCCCTCATATCCTTCGGGTGCGGAAACATGTCCTTTTTCGGGATTGGTCGCAGATTCTACCCAAGAAGTGTACCAACCTTCGCCGTATTGACCGTCAGTTTTATAGTGGGTACGTATCGTCAATGTGCCGTCTTTGACAAACAAAGTATCGGGAGTAGTCTCTACGTAGGCAGCACGGCGAACATGGTTTTCACCGTCGTATCCTGCTTTCCATTTGGTAGTGTCGAGAGAATCTCCGTTGAAATTGTCTTCAAACACCAATTTATATCCGCCGTCGGCAAGCGCCTTCTGAAGTTCTGTATCAGAAGACGAACCATTGTTGCATGAACATAGAGCTATTGCGGATATTGAAAGAAGAACGCAGATGATAATTGCTGATAATATTCTTTTCATAAATTAACTCCTTATTATTGCAAATAGTTGTGTGCTTAAATTTTGATCAGTCTTTATATTTAATTTTGAAAACGGCTTTTTTTACTGTTCCGCCGTTCATGCTCAAACTCGGAGCGTGCGGTTCGTCGGGCATAAAAAGCGCCCATTCGCCTTTACGCATAGGAAGCAATGCGATGTCGCCCTTCCAAAAGCGTATGTCTTTTTCCGAATCGTATTCGTTTATAGGCGTGAGGGTATCGAGAGGGGCGTATCCCATATACTCCTGACCGCTCAATATGAGTTGTATGTCTGCATAGCGGCAGTGAGTTTCGATAGACATTTCGCTCATCGGCTTGGGCTGGTAAGTCATTACGTTGACATAAATATCGTCTGTCAATTCATATCTGCCACAGGCAGTGTTTTCGTCAAAATCTTTTGCTTTTTGCATACAGACGGCTATTTTGTCGTCGATATTTTTGAAAAAATCGTTTTGGTTTTGATTTGCGTGTATCATAAATACCTCTGATTGTATATTTATAATGTTATTATAACATTTTCGCACGTACAAGGCAAGAATAATGAATTTTTTATAAACTGTTAAGGATATATTGAGAGTAAACGCATCGGATTGTCTCGATAAACAAAAGGAGATAGACGTATTTGTTTGCTATGGAGCGGTTAATTTGATATAATTTGAAAGAAGTAATGTTTTGGAGAATGTATGAAAGATAACAATAAAAATTTCTACGATGAGTATAAAAATAAAAAAGATTCGTCATTCTGTGAGCCGTGGGGAAATTTTTTTCATTACGAGTACAAAAGCAGAGCAAGTATAGGCGGGGTACCTCTTGTTCATATCAACATAGGGGCAGGAAAATATAAAGCCAAAGGTATAATCGCAATAGGTACATACGCTCAAGGAGTTATATCAATAGGTATAATATCTTTGGGGTTGATTTCGATAGGCTTGATTTCGATCGGATTAATAGCAATCGGGCTTTTGGCTTTGGGAGCAATTTCGGTAGGCGGTATAAGTATAGGAGCGATATCTGTAGGAGGAATTGCAGTCGGTATAGTCAGTACGGGCGGAGTGTCGGCAGGTATCTTCAGTGAGGGCGGTATTTCGTATACCGTTTATCCGCCGCTAAAAGAAAGTGCATAATAGGTAATTGCTAATTGATACATATAATGACGGGGCGTATGCCCTGTTTTGTTTTTATCAAAACAATTCAATTGATATTACAGATATTATAATATATGACGGGTTGTATATTTGCGAATATCGTAAAATAAAGTATAGATAAATAAAAGTTATAATAAAAAGGCAAAAAAATACAATGCATAACGCATTGTCCTCACAATTTTCCGCATTATCAAAACATTTTGATGTTCATACCGTATTTGTGTACGTATGCGGACCAGATTTTCCAGAATTTCTTCATATCTGTCACCTCCTATTAAGTTGTTTTCAGGTTTCCCTTTTTTTCGCCTAGATAATATCACTATAATAATTGTTTGTCAATAGTTTTTTGACAAAAAATTAATATTTTTTCAAAAATTTTTTTATTTGGAAAATTGTGAGGGGAAAAGCGCTCCGATTTCTTTTCGAAGAGCTATCTTTCTTATTAAGATTTTGGATATATTTTGATTTTTTATACATAAATAGCATTTATTTTTACAATTTATTGAAAATATAATTTTTTACTAAAATTGCAAGCCGATGACTCGAAACAATTTGTAAAAGGTGAAAAAGCGATTAATTCAAGCTGTGACATGCCTATTAATTATATTTATTTGTGCCGATTTGTGCATAAAGTCGCAAACGGTAAAGATTTTGTCAAAGGTATGTCAAACGGATTGACAACATATTTATTATGTAATATAATAAATTGAACATTGTTCAAATACAGCTTTTGATTTTTCGTAAAACTAAAATCTCAAAAGGCCGATGCGACATAGGATTCTTAATGCGGAAAAAGTTGTTATATTTTGTGAAAAACAAGTCGCAATCGCATGAGTAAATATGTTTTGCGTCGATAGCGGAGCTGAGAACTTATTTCAGCTTTCGGATGCGTAAACTGAACGGAATATGACGCAGTGTATTTGAACAAAGACGATTGAAAAAGATAATTAATACGGAGTTTACATATATGAAAATTACTAAAGAAGCTATTATCGACGAAGCTATCGCATTATTGGAGGAAAAAGGCGACGACCCTCAAAAACTTACGATACGTGAGTTGGCATCAAGACTCAATATAGGTATAGGACTTATCAACTATCATTTCGGAAGCAAAGAAGTGCTTATAAACCGTTGCGTCAAAAAGATGATAATGGGTATCGTCGACGAATTTCATAAGGTAAGACAATCACTTGCGTTTATGAAACCCAAGGATAAACTCAATTATCTGTGTCTTATGACTTTCGATTATCTTTATACAAAGCCCAACATATCTAAAGTGGCTTTGATATACGATCTCGGCAATACGGGTGACAACGATACCACGTCGGCGCTTATCGATGCATATATTCCTATTATTAAGGACTGCCGTCCTATATACGACGATCAAAGGGCATATCTTACCGCAAGCAGAGTTATATACATACTCGAACAGTCTTTCTTGCGTACCGAAGTTATAAAAAACAGAAGCGGCGTAGATCTCAACAACAGCGAAGAAAGAAAAGATTATCTTGAAGGATTGCTTCGAGATCTCGTCAAATAGGTGTATTTATGCCTTCCGTTTATACACACTACTTATTTGCAAACGCCGCAATAGACAGACTTCCCGAAAAGTTGCGCACTACGGTTTGTCTCAACAGAAAGTATTACGATTTGGGACAGAGCGGAGCGGATCTGATGTTTTATTACAAGCCGCACAAAGGTAATGCCATTAGAACACGAGGCTCGCAGATACACAGGGTTAAGGCGAACGAACTCTTCAAAAGTTTTTTGCAGATTGCAAATTCGTCGCTGACTCCCGAAAGAGATGTGGCATATATCACAGGTTTTTTTACACATTTTATTTTGGACAGCGCAATGCATCCCTATATATGGAAATGCGACGAGGGGAAAATTGCCCCTCATTTTGTGATAGAAGCCGATTATGACAGAAAACTTTTGATCGATGCAGGCGAAAATCCTTACAATGCGAAGTTTTTAGAGTATCAGACGATAGACAAAGACACAGAAGAAATTGCTGCAAAATATCTCAAGTGTACTCCCGCTCAAGTGCATAAAATGCTTAAGTCTAGAAAAAAGTTTACAAAGCTTATTTCTTCTCAAAATCCGTTTGTCAGAGGACTTTTGAAATTCTTATTCAAAATTTCGTCTAATCCCAAAGGTAACGATATATTAATTCAAAAGGACGAAAATCCCGCTTGCAGACAGATAAGAAAAGATTTGAAAACGATTTTTGACAGAGCGCTTTGCGAAATAGAAACTTACGGCAAAGAGTTCGAAGATTTTTTGCTGTACGGTGGACCGCTCGGAGCGAGATTCGACAGAGATTTCGAATAAGCGCCCCGACGCAACAAACAGTCTTTGACAGAAAATGTAAAGTTTAATCAAAATCAAAATAGCTTTTTTGTAATAAGTGTTTACATTGTAAAGTGTATTGTGTTAAAATTAAAGCGTAGAATGCGTAAAGGCTTTCTGCACTCATAAATCAAGGAGAAAACTATGGAATACAAAGTATTTGTCGTAGAAGACGACGACAGTATCAGAGGCTTGTACGAGATAGCGTTTCAGGACAAGTTTGAATGCAAGAGTTTTGTTACCGCCGAAGATATGTTCGAGGCTCTCAAAAAAGAGACTTGCGATATAATCATACTCGATCTCATGCTTCCCGGTATGGACGGACTCAAAGCGTTGTCATTGCTCAAAGAGAATATCGACACCAAAAATATCCCCGTTATTATTGCGAGCGCAAAGGGTGACGAAAATATTAAAGTCAGAGGACTTGACGCAGGCGCCGACGACTATATAGCAAAGCCTTTCGGTATGCTTGAACTTATTGCGAGAGTAAAAGCAAATTTGAGAAAGACAGGCGCAAAGAAAAACGAAGACGAAATATTGTGTTACGGCGATATAAAGATTAACAATGCCGAACATACGGTATATGTCAACGACAATGTTGTTCCGCTTACGCTCAAGGAATACAATCTTCTTACACTTCTTATGAAAAATATAGATTGCGTAGTTTCGAGAGAAGTTATTCTCAATCAGGTATGGGATTACGACTATGTCGGAGAAACCAGAACGCTGGATATGCACATTAAATCTTTGCGAAGCAAATTGGGTGCATTCACAGACAAACAATATATCACTACCGTAAGAGGCGTGGGATATAAATTTTCTAAAGTTTGATTATATTTTGACGGTGCGGCGTAGCGTATGCTGCGCCGTTTTTCTTTGTCAAAAGTTGAGCAGTGAATTAAAATTCAAGTCAAAAGAAGCTTTCGTTTTAGCTTAAGACACTTCAAAATATTATTGTTTGCGACATTTAATACGCTATCGCTGCGGTATTTTGTGATTGACAACCGATGTCGACGAATATTATAATATTTACGTATATTCAATACAGACTGCGATAAATGCGTTGTCGATTCCGATAAAACGACTATTTTCGTCATGTTTGGTATAAGCGGAGAAAACGATGAAAAATAAAATTCTTGCAAGAATTATCATCATTATGACCATAGCAATATTCGTTACGGTTGCTATGACGTTTTTTCTGTTCAACATTATCACTATCAACACGACAAAAAACAATTTGAAAAAAGTCTCGAGATTTGTAATAGAAGAACTTAAAACCGCCGAAAATTACAAAGATATTTCAGACAGATTTACGGAATACGAGTCGGCGGAAGACTTCTATAAATTTGTTGTATTCGACAGCTCCGGTAAAATAATTATTAGACTTGCGGATGCGCCTTTGGATCCCGATTTCGTTCACGAGAGCCGCCAGATAGAAAAAGCCATTGAAGAAGGCGAAGGATTTTTCCTCGGAGATCCTTATCAATCGAAATATACGATGAACTATGTGGTCAGGGTGGATAATCCAAATTTTCAGAACGGATACATAGTATATATGTGTTCGATCGAGGCTATTTACAACAGCGGACCGTATTTCATAGTCGTTGCGCTTGCGGCGGTAATCTGGGCAGGAGTTATCTTCGTATCCTATCTTGCGCTTACGATCAACGTCAAGTTTGCCAGCATACCGTTTGAAAAAATCGAAGAAATTCTCGTAGATATCAACAACGGAGAATATACGCCCAGCCAGATTCCCGAAAAGCTCAATTTCCCCGAGTTCAAAGCGGTATTGACCAAAATAGACGATCTGGCGAGTGAAATCGCAAAAAACTTCATGAGTCTAAAATACGAGCAGAAGAAGTCATCTATCCTTCTTCAGTCCGTAAACCAAGGTATCATTATCGTATCCAAGAGCGGAAGAATAGTGCTCAACAATGCTACGGCGTTGAGAATTTTCGGCAAGCAGCAAGACGTAGTCGGAGTGGATTTGAGCTATCTCATAAGCGACGAAGACTTGCTTTCGGCGTTGAGACAATCTCTCGAAGATAAAAACTACTATACGGGCGAAGTGCAGATAGGCGAGGACATTTACCGTGTCGAAGCGGCTTTTAGCAATATTTACGACGACGATGTTATAGACGAAGAAGTTATGCTCATAATCTTCACCAACGTTACGCTCGAAGTTAACAGCGCAAAGATAAGAAGCGAATTTTTTGCCAATGCGTCTCACGAACTCAAAACTCCTCTCACTGCAATAAGCGGTTACAGCGAGTTGATGACTATGGACGGTATAGACAACAAACAGCTTAAAAAATGCGTGACTGAAATCAATTCGAACGCTCACAGAATGAAAGAACTCATCGACGATATGCTCAAACTTTCCAAACTCGACGCCAATATGGACAATGAGGAAATAACGAAGTTTGACCTCAAGCAGGTGTGCAGCGACGTGCTCAACGAAATGAGCGGTATTGCCGAGAGTAAAAACGTTACGCTTTCTTTGGAAGGCAAGGCGCAGTTTATAGGCAGGAAAAAGATGATAGGTACGCTTGTTTCCAATCTTGTTAACAACGGCATCAAATACAATAAAGACGGCGGACACGTGTGGGTGAGCGTAAACGAAAAAGCCGATAGCGTGGAAATCAAAGTAAAAGACGACGGTATAGGCATTGCTAAAGAACATCAGAGCAGACTTTTCGAAAGGTTTTACAAGGTTGACACCAGCCGAACTTATACCAACGAGAGTTCCACAGGTCTCGGACTTGCCATTGTCAAGAGAATAGCCGTAATACACGGCGGAAAAATCTCTTTGAAAAGCGCACCCGGCGAGGGTACCGAATTTAAGGTAGTTTTCCCTAAACGCTTGATTGAATGTTAAAACAGGCGTATGATATATAAAATAAACCGCTTGCGCAAGGAGTAATTACAAACCAAAGCCAGAAGTTTCGAGCGCAAGAGTAAATCTGAATTAAAGAGGTAGACTTATGAAATATCCTATAAAACTTATTCCCGCAACAATGCAGACGGTATGGGGCGGCACCCGACTTATGGACAAATGGAATAAGCATACCAACGGTGACAATATCGCCGAAAGCTGGGAATTGTCATGTCATGAAAAAGGAGAAAGTATTGCCGTAAACGGTGAGTTTTCCAATGTCAAGCTTTCGGAAATATTAAAAGAAAACCCCGACTTTTTGGGAGAGAGAGGAAAACAATTCGAGTTTTTCCCTATCCTTATAAAACTTATTGACAGCAAAAGCGATCTCTCGATACAGGTACATCCCAGCGACGAATATGCACTCAAAAACGAGGGCGAATACGGCAAGACGGAAATGTGGTATATCGTTGACTGCGAGAAGGGCAGCGGAGTATATTGCGGATTCAAAAACCCTATCGGCAAAGACGAACTCGAAAAAGCTTTAAGAAGCGGTAAGATTACCGATTATCTCAACTTTGTCGAAGTTTCAAAAGGCGACGTGCTTTTTATACCTTCAGGTACGGTGCATGCAATATGCGGCGGCAATCTTATATGCGAAGTTCAGCAAAATTCCGCGCTAACATACAGGCTTTACGATTATGACAGAACGGACAAGGACGGTAACAAACGTGAACTTCATATCGACAAAGCACTCGAAGTAACGGACACGACAAGAAAGGTAATACCCAATGCCGATGACGTAAAAATCGACGAGCACACCAGACAGGTCGCAAAATGCAAGTATTTTACCGTGTGCGAAATAACTTGCGAGGACGAGTATTCTTTTGAAGTAAACGACGATTCTTTTGCTAGTCTTACAGTGATCGAAGGCGGCGGTGCGGTCATGGCAAACGGCAGTTGCATTACGCTTGATTTGGGCGATACGGTATTTTTGCCTGCGGGTATAGGAGAAACAAAAATTTACGGTACGCTCAAAGCTATTAAAGCGTCGGTTTGAATCGCTGCAAAAACGAAGTGCGGCAAATTATATAATACGGCAAAACAATCGGATTAATATTCATAATATTATTTGATTCAAAAGCAAAAACGGCTTATGCTTGAATATCCGAGTATATCGGGCAAACAGGCTTAAGGAAGATATCTATCAAATTAAGAGCGGCTATGCCGATGGGAAGTGTATATGCAGACAAAAATTTTGACTATCGAAGAAGGATTGCAAATTGCGGCGGAGCTGATAAGAGAAGGCGAAGTCGTGGTTTTTCCTACGGAAACCGTTTACGGTTTGGGTGCAAACGCTTTTGATAAAAATGCGGTGCGCAAGATTTTCGAGGTCAAAGGCAGACCTATGGACAATCCCCTCATAGTACATATCGCAGATACAAAACAAGTGGACGAACTCGCTTGCGACGTTTCGCCTGCCGCAAGAAAAGTCATGCAAGCGTTTATGCCGGGAGCAATAACGGTTATCGTCAAAAAGTCGCCTATAATTCCCGATGAAGTCAGTGCGGGACTTGCGACTGTGGGAATACGTTTTCCTTCTCATCCCGTAGCGCAGGCGTTCATAAAAGCTTGCGGCGTACCTATTGCGGCACCGTCGGCGAATACTTCGACGAAAATCAGCCCTACCACGGCAGAACATGTATTTGAAGATCTCAACGGCAAAGTCCGGGTCATTTTGCAGGGCGGCAGTTGTGACGTGGGTATCGAATCAACGATAGTTGATATGACGGCAGATACTCCCACGATTTTGCGTCCCGGCGCAATCACCGAAGCCATGCTTGCCGAGGTGCTCGGAGAAGTCAAGACGTTCAGCGGTAAAATAGTAGTGGCTAAAGCCCCCGGTATGAAATACAAACATTATGCGCCGAACTGCGAAATGGTAGTGGCAAAGGACGAAGAGCATGCGTTGACAGCCTATGCGCAAAGTCTTGCAAGAGGTGAGAATCCCGTTGTGCTTGCAGAGAGAGGGTATATCGACAGACTCAATAAAGTCCGTGCCGTTAATTTTATCGATCTGGGCAAGGACGAAATCGACATAATGCGCAATATTTATGCGGCAATGCATACGGCGCAGGATAAGTATAATTTTATAGTTTGTCAGGACTTCGGCGAAGACGGAGTCGCAAGTTCGGTAATGAACAGGGTAAACAAAGCCAGCGGAGGTAAGAGAGTATGAAAATACTTTTTGTATGTACGGGAAACACCTGCCGTTCGCCTATGGCACAGGCAGTGATTCAAAAAAGACTTGACGATATCGGAGAGAAAGACATTACGGTTGACAGCGCAGGTATATTTTGCGGTTACGGTGCACCGATGAGCGCCAATACTTCGCAGATTGTGGAGTCAATGGGCATTTTCTTTACTCATTCGTCTCAACCCGTTACTCCAAAACTCATCGAAGAGTCGGACATGATAGTTACCATGACCAGGGAGCACAAAAATATATTGAGTGCATACGTTCCGCCCGCTAAACTTTTCTGTATAGACGATATTACTCACGAAGGGGATATTTCAGACCCTTACGGACAGGATATCGAAGCATACAAAAAAGTTTTTTTGCAACTTACGGGGTGTGCAGACAGAATAATAGCTTTGGCTAAATCCAAGATGACGAGTGAGCCAAACGGCGAGGATAATGCTCAACAACCTGCATACGGTGTCGGAAACAAAGATAAAAACGATTCTCAAAACGACTGATTTAATAATCGATACGCATAAATAATGCATTAAGTTGTAAAATATTTTGCAATGTAATATCGGTCGACTAATGTGTAAATAATATGTATAACAGCATTTTACCATTGCAAAAATTGGAAAAATGTGGTAAAATAGTTGAAATAAGCATGTGAGGTATATATGAAAATAGCTATCGGTTGCGACCACGGCGGAATAGTTCTCAAACCCGTAGTCGAAGAAGTTCTCAATAAAAACGGTATAGAAATAATTGATTTCGGATGTTATGACGAGAAGTCTGTCGATTATCCCGATTATGCGCTTAAAGTTGCCGAGGCAGTCTCTCAAGGACAGGCTGACAAAGGTATAATTCTTTGCGGAACGGGCATAGGCATAAGTATAGCCGCAAACAAAGTAAAAGGTATCAGAGCGGCTGTATGTCACGATTTGTTCACTGCACAGATGTGCGCTCAACACAATAATGCGAATATATTGTCCATGGGCGGCAGAGTAGTAGACAAAGATCTTGCCGCAAAGATGGTTCAGATATGGCTGGATACGCCTTTCGAGGGCGGCAGACATGTCGGCAGAGTCGATAAGATTACCGCTATAGAAAGCAAGTATTTCAAATAAGAAGTTGCAGGAGTCAGTTATGATAGAAGAAATGATTGACAATATTATTGCGGCAGAAGATAAGGCGCAAAACATTATCAAAGAATCCGTCAATAAATCCAATGAAATCGTAAACAATGCTCAAAAACAAGCCGTTCAGATTGTCGAGAAAGCAAAAGACGATCAATACGAGAGCGAGCAGAAAGCGATAGCTAAAGGCGAGAGTGAAGGTCAAAAACGTCACAAAGCCAACATTGCCAAGGCGCAAAAGCAAGCCGAAGAGATGCCTCTTGCGTTGCAGGCAAAGAAAAAAGAAGTAACAGATTGTATTATACAGGAATTAAAGGGCAGATATGGCAATAAGTAATATGCTTAAGTTGCTGTTGATCGGCAACGTAAAGGAGCGTAACAACTTAATAAAACGCCTGCACAAACTCGGTTGTATAGAAGTGGCCTCCTCGCAGAAAATCGAGAAAATGGAGACAACAGACCTCGAGCAAGAGGTTGATAAAAGCAAGCTCAAACTTGCAAAGCTCGAATTTTGTCTCGAGACGCTTAAATCCTATAAGCCTACTGCGCTCAAACTTGCAAAACAACAAAAATTAGATTATATTCCCCGAAAGGGCAACGGACCTTTTCAAGTACGTCCCCTCATAAGTTTTGAGGATTTTTCAAATCTGAAGGATATCGAAGTCGATATCTTTACGCAAATCAGTCAATTAAAAGAATACACCGATAAAATAGCGCAATTGAGAGTCGAGACGCAAAAGCAAAACAATATAATTGCTTCGCTTGCGCCTTACGTCAATATGCACGTTCCTTTTTCTAAATTCAAGGATACCGCAACTGCCGGCGTGCTTTTGGGAGAAGTTTCCGATACAAAGACGGCAAATCTTCAGGCAATCGAGAGTGAATACGGCGGCGTATACGAAGTATTCAAAGGAGAAGGAAACAACGACGGTGTAGCTATCGTGATAGATAAGTCGCGTCGAGAGGATATTCAGCAACTTTTGAGCGATGTCGAGTTTTCCGTTTGTTCGATAATTTCGGACAAAACGCCCGAAGAGATGCGAAAAGATGCAAATTATAAACTCGACGAAATAGAAAAAGAGCGTTGTCTTGCCATCGAAGCGATAATGACTTTTGAAAACATTACCGACGACGTCAAGCGTTTGCATGACTACTTTGCTCTCGAGATTGCAAAAGCAGAGAGTGAAAGCCGCATGCAGGCAACAAAGTCGACATATTATCTCGAAGCATGGCTTCCCGAAGGGGAAAAAGACAGAGTTGACAAAGATCTTGACGGTTGTCCTCTGTCGCTTGCTTATACCATAAGAGAACCGCTTGAAAGCGAAACGCCGCCTACGTTTGTGGAAAGCAACGGCGTAGTCGCTCCTTACGAAAGCGTTACGAATATGTTTTCAGTACCTTTCTATAAGGAGATTGACCCCAATCCTTCGGTAGCGTTTTTCTTCTTCCTGCTTTTCGGATTGATGTTGGGCGATGCGGGTTACGGCTTGCTGCTCACGCTCGGCACGGGAATCATTCTCGCTTTGAGAAAGCCTCCGAAGGGAGAGATGAATCTCGTCAAAATCATGTTTATGGGCGGTATATCTACGTTTATTTGGGGCATACTTTTCGGCTCGTATTTCGGTTTAAGCGCCACCGATTTGGGAATCTGGTGCTGGTTTAATCCTATCGAAGATCCTATGCCTCTTTTGATATTGAGCCTTGCCGTGGGGCTTGTACAGATGTTTTTCGGTATGGCAATCAATATGGTTGCGCTTATCAAAAAAGGTCAGCCTATATGGGGTATTTCAAGCGCTTTCAGCTGGTATTTCCTCGCACTCGGCATAGGAGGTATTTTCGGCGCTAGCTATATAGGCGCATGGGCGAAGACGGCAGGCATCGTTTTTGCCGTAATCGGTGTAATACTTCTTATGTTGTCGGGTACTTTCGGAAAGAAAGGCGCTAAAAAAGTTTCCGGAGCGCTTTCGAGTCTTTACGGAATAATCAACTTCTTCTCCGACTTAATGAGTTATACCCGTATATTCGGACTCGGACTTGCGACGGGCGTTATAGGAATGGTCTTCAACGAAATAGCTTCTGTAATCTCGGGTATGATGCCTCTTAAATTTATGGGTGTTATCGTTACGATAATAATTTGTATTATAGGTCATACGTTCAATATATCCATAAACGCACTAGGCGCATACGTTCACAACTCAAGATTGCAATTCGTAGAATTTTTCGGAAAATTCTATACGGGCGGCGGAGAATTGTTTATGCCGCTTGGCAGTCAGATGCAGTATTACCGTATAGGCGAGCCCGAAACCAAGAAAACTCAAGCTGCAAAAGGCGGAAAAGATTAATAAACGATTTTCTAACGGCTCAAAAATTTTGCAGATAAAAAACGATAACATACCGCATTAAAGCGGATGTGATATAAATCAAATACAATTCGATATAAACCACAGGAGGTTATTTTATGAACGGTGTTTATATAGCAATGGTGGGTGCCGCACTGGCAGCTTTGATGGCAGGTTGCGGTTCCGCGATAGGTGTAGGTATTTCCGGACAGGCAGCGGCAGGAGTTACGAGCGAGGATCCCGGTAAATTCGGTAAAGTTTTGCTTTTGCAACTTCTTCCCGGTACACAGGGTATTTACGGACTTATTATAGCATTCATGGTCTTCATGAAGGCAGGTTTGTTGGGCGGTAATCTCGCAGAATGGTCTACGGCACAAGGCTGGGGTATGGTTGCGGTATGCGCTCCTATGGCAATCGTAGGTCTCGTATCCGGTATTTACCAAGGCAAATGCGCATCTTCGGCTATTGCGATGGTTGCAAAGAGACCCGAGGCATCCGGTAAAGGTCTTTTGCTGACCGTAATGGTAGAAACGTATGCATTGCTTGCGCTTCTTATCTCATTCTTGGGTGTAATGTTCCTCGTTTAATCATTATAAGTCAAGGAAAGAATTTTATGAACAACAAAGAAGCTATTATCCAAAAGATATTAGATGACGCCGAGAAGGTTGCGAAGGGCAATATCGACGAAGCCGAAAAGACGGCAAAACAGATTCTCGACAGGGCAAACCGTGAGGTTGAAAAGTACAGACAGGACAATCTCACCAAAGCCGACGACTTGTACGCCGACGCTCTCGAGAGAAGTAAAGTCGTATCAAATCTCGATTGCAAAAAACTCCTTCTCAACGCCAAAAAAGCCACGATCGACAAGGCTTTCGAAGAAGCCGTCGACGATATAATGAAGGACAAGAAGGGATATCTGTCTTTGATTGAGAATATGATTTCGTCTTGTGCCGAAGACGGCGACGAAGTAATCGTATGCAAAGAGGACGAAAAGGTAATTACAAAGAAATTCGTCACTGACCTTGCAAAGAAACTTGACAAAAAGATTACCCGTGCCGACGAATTCGGCGACTTCAAAGGCGGCGTGATTCTTGCAGGAAAGAATTACGACAAAAATCTCACGCTCGATATAGAATTGAGTGCGATAAGACAGGAAACTGAAAGCAAGATTTCAAAAATCTTGTTCGGGGGCAAAAAATAATCTATGGCAAACAACTATCTGGTCTACTCCAATGCGAGAGTCAAGTCTATGGAAAATACCTTTCTCTCCAACGAGAAAATCGTACGTATGGCATACAGCGATACGTTGGAAGAAGGAGTCAAAGTGCTGCTTGAAAGTCAGTACGGCGGTGCTGTGAGCGCAGATGCGACGGATTATGAAAAACTCTTGCAGGCAGAGGACAAAAGGGTAAGCGAATTTATACTCGACGCCATGCCTAAAAATTGCGGAATGGAGACGTTTTTGATAAAAAACGATTACCATAATCTCAAAGCGTTGGTCAAGGGTAAGTATATGCACGCCGATGACGTGGAATATATGCTTATGCCAAAAGGAATGCTTGACAGAGACGAACTCAAAGAATACGTTTACAATGACAATTATTCGTCGCTGTCGAAGATAATGCAACAGGCACTTACGGACATAGATGCGGCAAGGGCAAACGGCAATACGAGTCCCAGATTTATCGATTTGACTTTAGAAAAGGCTTGTTACGATGAAATTATTGCCTTTCTCAAAAAAGTCAAGGCTCCCGCAATACTCAAGTATTGGCAGACCAATATCGATTTGTCCAACGTTTCTACGTTTATAAGAGGCGAAAAGACAGGCAACCCCGAAGCTCTCAAAGAGGGATTTATAAAAGGCGGACTTCTGGATATCTCCTATTTTTTGGGTGACGTGAATCAGGTAATCGAAAAGTTGAGATATTCTCAATATTCCAAAGTCGCAGACTGTCTGCGAGACGGGGATATGGTTGCGTTTGAAAGAATATGGGACAATATGCTTTTGGACATTTTCAAGGAAAAACGCAGCGACATCTTTTCTATTTCTCCCATTGCGGGATTTTATGTGGCAAAGAAGATAGAAATCAAGGTCGTGAGAATGATTTGCATCATGCTCAAAAACGACATAGACAAAGACGTTATAAAAGCTAGATTGAGGGAATTGTATGCGTGAAGGCAAGATTGCGGTAGTCGGCGATAAAGATCTGATACTTGCGTTTAAGGCAATAAGCATGGAGACTTTCTGCGCTTCGAATAAAGAAGAAGGCGAAAAAGTCATACGTCAGCTTGCCAAAAATAACTATGCCGTGATTTTTGTCACGGAAGATCTTGCGGCGCAAATGGACGAATTACTGGCTAAATATAAAGTGCGGGCTTATCCTGCGATTATTCCCATTCCCACGTCCGCAAAATCCAACGGTTACGGAATGAAGGGAATAAAAGCCGATGTGGAGAGAGCTATCGGCACAGACATATTGTTTAATAAGGAAGATTGATTATGCAAGAAGTAGGTAGAATTATCAAAGTTTCAGGACCGCTTATCGTGGCGGAAGGAATGCGTAACTGCAAGATGTTCGACGTCGTAAGAGTAAGCGAAAACAATCTTATCGGCGAAATCATCGAGTTGAGGGACGACAAAGCTTCCATACAGGTCTACGAGGAAACGAGCGGTTTGGGTACCGGCGAAAAAGTAGTGTCCACCGAAGCGCCTTTGAGCGTCGAACTCGGACCGGGAATTATCTCCGGTATTTACGACGGTATTCAGCGTCCTTTGACAAAACTCGTTGAGATGAGCGGCGACAGAATAGACAGGGGTGTGGATATGCCTGCACTCGACCACAAAAAGAAGTGGGAATTCGAGCCTAAAGTCAAAGTCGGCGACAGCGTAGTCGCAGGCGATATTCTCGGCGTGGTACAGGAGACTAAAGTCGTCGAACACCGTATCATGGTGCCTTACGGAGTCGAAGGCGTAGTCAAGTCTATTAAAAAAGGCGAACACACCATTGACGAAGATATATGCGTGATTACTACTTCGAAGGGCGACGTAAAGGTCAAGATGTATCAAAAGTGGCCCGTAAGAAAGGGCAGACCTTTCAAGAGTAAAATGTACCCCGTAGAACCTCTTGTTACGGGACAGCGTACGATAGATACTTTCTTCCCCGTGGCAAAGGGCGGAGCAGCTTGTATCCCCGGTCCTTTCGGAAGCGGTAAAACCGTCGTTCAGCACCAGCTTGCAAAGTGGTCTAACGCAGATATAATCGTATATGTAGGTTGCGGCGAAAGAGGAAACGAGATGACAGACGTTCTCAACGAATTCCCCGAACTTATCGACCCCAAGACGGGAGAAGCGCTTATGAAACGTACGGTGCTTATAGCCAACACTTCCGATATGCCTGTTGCCGCACGTGAAGCGTCTATGTACACAGGTATCACTATCGCAGAATATTTCAGAGATATGGGCTACAACGTAGCGATAATGGCAGACTCATCGTCACGTTGGGCAGAGGCGCTCCGTGAAATGTCCAGCCGTCTCGAAGAAATGCCCGGCGACGAAGGTTATCCTGCATATCTCGCTTCGAGACTTGCAAGTTACTATGAGAGATCGGGTATTGTTACGGCACTCGGTAGCGACGGACGTACAGGTTCGGTTACGGCGATAAGCGCAGTATCTCCTCCCGGAGGCGACTTGTCAGAACCTGTTACGCAGGCAACTCTCCGTATCGTAAAAGTATTCTGGGGATTGAGTTCGTCGCTTGCATACAGAAGACATTTCCCTGCGATAGACTGGTTGCAAAGCTATTCGCTCTATGTCGAAAGATTGGGCGAGTGGTACGGCAAAAACAGCGACAGAAAGTGGAACAGTAACCGTCAGCAGGCTATGACGATTTTGCAGGAAGAAGCTAACCTCGACGAAATCGTAAGACTTGTCGGCGTGGATGCGTTGAGTTATGAAGACAGACTTACAATGGAGACTGCAAAGTCCATAAGAGAAGACTATCTCCAACAAGACGCTTTTGACGATATAGACACCTATGCAAGTCTCAAAAAACAGTACAAGATGCTCAATCTTATTCTCGAATGTTACAGACTGAGCAAAGAGGCTTTGAAAAAGGGTGCGGACTTTGACGATATTATCGCTATTCAAGCGAGAGAAGCTATCGGAAGAATGAAATATATTCCCGAAAAACAACTCTCCAAAATCGACGATATATACAATGCAATGAAAGAACAGCTCGATAAGTTGTCCTATATGGAATAAGGAGTAAAGTATGCTAAAAGAATATAAATCCATTAGAGAAATTGTCGGACCGCTTATGTTGGTAGACGGCGTTGAGGGCGTAACCTACAACGAACTTGTCGAGATAAGCGGCAAAGACGGATCTGTGAGAAGAGGTAAGGTCCTCGAGGTCAACAGAGATAAAGCGCTTGTACAGCTTTTCGAGGGAGCGCAAGGCATACAGATGTCTACTTCAAAGGCAAGATTTTTAGGCAGAAGTCTGGAACTTGCAGTATCGGAAGATATGCTGGGCAGAGTGTTTGACGGTCTCGGTAATCCCAAAGACGGCGGTGCGCCTATCATTCCCGAGAAGAAACTCGATATCAACGGTCAGCCTATAAACCCTGCCGCACGTAACTATCCCAATGAGTTTATTCAGACGGGTATATCTGCAATCGACGGACTCAATACCCTCGTAAGAGGACAGAAGCTCCCCGTATTTTCCGCTTCGGGTCTTCCTCATGCAGAACTTGCGGCACAGATTGCAAGACAGGCGAAAGTACTCAACAGCGACAGTAAATTCGCAGTTGTGTTTGCAGCTATGGGTATTACGTACGAAGAAGCCGAATTCTTTATGCAGGACTTCAGAAAGACTGGTGCAATCGAAAGAGCCGTTATGTTTATCAACCTTGCCAACGACCCTGCTGTAGAGCGTATCGCAACACCTCGTATGGCATTGACGGCGGCAGAATATCTCGCTTTCGACAAGGGTATGCACGTGCTCGTAATCATGACAGACATCACCAATTACTGCGAAGCGTTGCGTGAAGTATCCGCTGCGAGAAAAGAAGTTCCCGGCAGACGTGGTTATCCCGGTTATCTCTATACCGACCTTGCTACTATGTACGAAAGAGCGGGCAGAATTATCGGCAAAGAGGGAAGTATCACGCAGATACCTATCCTTACCATGCCCGAAGACGACAAGACCCACCCTATCCCCGACCTTACGGGTTACATCACAGAAGGACAGATCATATTCAGCAGAGAACTCTATAAAAAAGGCATGATGCCTCCTATCGACGTACTTCCTTCGCTCAGCCGTCTCAAACAAAAGGGTATCGGCGAAGGCAAGACGAGAGACGACCATTCGGGCAACATGAACCAGCTTTTTGCAGCTTATGCAAGAGGTAAAGAGTGTAAAGAGTTGTCGGCGATTCTCGGTGACGCAGCACTCACTCCTCTCGACAGACAGTACGCATATTTCGCCGAAGAATTCGAAAAGAAATATATCAATCAAGGATTCTATACCAACAGAAGCATCGAAGAAACATTGCAAATAGGTTGGGAACTTCTCACTCTCTTGCCCCGTTCGGAGATGAAGCGTATCAAAGACAAACATCTCGAGCAGTATTATGACCCTATAAAGGCAGAGAGAGAAAAGCAAGAAAAAGAGCAAAATCAGTGACGCAATAGCGTGACATATTGAATGTAAAAGGCAGATTATGGCAGGAAGATTACAAGTCAATCCCACAAGAATGGAGCTCAAAAGGCTCAAGGCAAGACTCAAAACCGCTGTCAGAGGACACAAGCTTTTGAAAGATAAGTCCGACGAAATGATAAGAAGGTTTATGGAGTTTGCCAAACAAAACAAGACTTTGAGAGAGCAGGTAGAACAAGAATTGTCCACAGCCCTCAAGACTTTTATTGTGGCAAAAGCCGTAAGCGACGACGCAGTGATACAAGAGGCTGTCGCAATGCCGTCGAAGACGGTAAAACTCGAGACGGACAGTCAGAATATCATGAGCGTCGTAGTGCCTGTAATGCAGCTCAAGGAGAGCGAAAGCAAGGATAAATATCCTTATTCTTTCGGCTCGGTGACAGCAGAACTCGACGGCTCGATTGCAGTACTTTCGGGACTTTTGCAAAAGATGGTCAAACTTGCAGAGATAGAAAAAACATGCAATATGCTTGCCATCGAAATAGAGAAAAACCGCAGACGTGTCAACGCTCTCGAGTACGTAATGATTCCCCAGCTTGAAGAGACGATAAAGTTTATCACGATGAAGCTTGACGAAAACGAAAGAAGCAATATCGTCAGACTCGTAAAAGTCAAGGCGATGATTGCAGAGGAAAGAGCATGAAACAAAAGGATAACAACAATTCAGAGACTATGCGTCCCGCTATACTCAAAGATTTGTGCTTTCTTACGGGAGTGCTTTGTCCTATACTTGCATTGATACTTAACTTTGTGATCAAAGACGATGTCTATACAAAGATTTTCAGGATCAGCATGGTATACGGTTTCGCCCTGTGGACGGTTGTAGGACTTATGATAGGACTCAATATGTGCGACGCCGATATCGGGGGAGTCAGCAATCTTAAATAAATAGATAACAAAAATCCGACGGTTGACGTCGGATTGATTTTTTAACGTAATGTTCAGTCAAGAACTAAATTGATTACTTTTTAGTGTTTTTACGGCTGCTTACTACTTCACCCGTAGAAGGGTTGATGATTGCAGACCAATAATCACTCTTATCTTTGATAAATGACACGTACCAGAAATATTCGCCGTCGACAGCGTCTTTTTTGGTGATAAGTTTTACATAACCTTCTCTGTCAAAAGTGTCGGTCGAGAGTGCGGCGTCGATATCTGTCTGGAAATGTTCGTAAGCGACTTTAAGAGCGTCTTCTCCCGTAATAACGTCTTTGAGCATATCTGTAAGCTGGAAAGTGTGAGTCTCTTCACCTTCAACAAGCGTCAATGTTACAGGAGTACCGATTTTCTGAATATCGCTTATTTTGGCGTTGAGAGAGATACCGAGTTTGCTTTTTGCGACAGAACCGGTAATGCTTTCGCTTGCGCCGCTCAAGGTATATTCAAAAGTCGAATTGAGCTTTGACGAATCTTTAGGTAATACCGTAAGTACAGTGAGTTCGACGAGTTTGTCGACTTTGCCGTCGGCGATAAAAAGTTCTTCTTGCTTCATGGTTGAGATCTTGACGTCGAAATCGTCATCGGACGCTACGTAAAGCGCTTGTTGAGTCGCACTCACTTTGTCGCATACTTTTTCGAAGTTTGTCTTTTGTTCTTTACATGCCGCCGCAGTAATGCTCAATACGGCTATAAGCAAGATAATGCTTGCGAGTTTTGCAAATCTTTTCATATATCCTCCAATTACTTATGATTACTAAATTTTATGAGGCTTGTACGGCGGTTATGCAAAATTGAGAGATATTGTTCAGAATAAAAGCTTGAAGCCATATAGTTTGAGACATTAAAAAAACGACGGGTAAGCCGTCGTTTTTATATCTTGATAAGTTGTTGTTTTGTAATCTTAATCAATCGTTGTCGGAGGCGTTGTTTTTACTATCGGTTTTTCCCTTTTTTGATTTTGAGAAAAGAGAAGTTATTTTCTTTATGGCAACATTACCTTTTTGTTGAGATTTTTTAGCGTTTTTGCTTTTTTCTTTATTTGCTTGTTTTTCAGATTTTTCTATGATCTTATTTTCCTTAAGCGCTTGTTTTTCTTTTTCCTTTGTCAAAGCTTTTTGCTCTTTTTCGTATTGCTTGACTTCTTTGATAAGGTCATTGACTTTCACGGCTTTGTTTTCATTGCGGAGTTTTGCAATAGCGTCCTTTTTCGTGAAGTTTCTCAAAGTTCTGAAAAGTCCCGCAAATATTCTGTTAAAGGCTCTGAAATAATGTTTGTTGCCCCAAAGCAATAGGCCTTCGATGACTTTGTTGTCCATAAGACCTGACGTAATGCCTACAAGACCTCTCAAAGGCATCTCTTCCATACCTTGTTGAATCATCATCAGGGTAGTAATGTCGGCATTAGGCACCTGACTCTTGATTACAGAAGGAGCGTATTTGACGATAAGTTTGCCCACAAGACATGTTTTGAGTTCGCCAATCGTGGTATTGTAATCGAAATATCCGCGTTTTGCGAGAGTATTGGGAGGGATAATGTCTCCGTAAAGGTCGGCAAATTCTTTTTGAGGAATTTCGCTTATGCTGTCGATAGCGTAATAGCTGGGACATATTTTCTTATAGTCGGGTACGTTTTTTTCTACCTGATCGAATTCGACGTAAATTTCGCCTTGAAGTCTTATGTCTCGGCTCGAAGCTCCGATAATGATATTGTAATTTCCGTTTTGGGCATACCAGTCATTGATAAGCGTGTTGTAGAAAGCAAACGAACGGTAATCGAGAGTATGTTCTACCTTGACTCTTTCGCCTGCCTTGATAAAGACTTTTTTGAAGCCTTTGAGTTCTTTTTTAGGCTTGAATACAATAGGATTAGGGTCGCTGATATAAAGCTGACATACTTCGTAACCGTCTCTGTTTCCCACGTTTTTGACGGTATACGAGACGGTGAGGTCTTTTATTTGCAGATCGCTGTATTCGAATTTAGTATAAGACAGACCGTAGCCGAACGGGAAAAGTACGTTTTTGTCGGCACTGTCATAATATCTGTATCCTACGAACACGGACTCTCTGTATTCAACGTTTTTGGGTCCCATAGGGAAGTACTGCGAGACGATATTGTCTTCGAGTTTTATAGGATATGTTTCGGCGAGTTTGCCGGAAGGGTTAACCTTACCGAAAAGGATATTGTATATAGCTTCACCGCCTGCTTCGCCGGGAAGATATGCGTTGAGAAGCGCACGTACCTTGTATATCCAGGGCATAGCGACGGGAGAACCGCCCAAAAGTATTACCACGGTGTCGGGATTGATAGAGGTAACTACGTCGATGATATCTCTGTGACTCTTGGGGATTTTGAGGTGTGTTCTGTCATAGCCTTCGCTTTCGTACTGATCCGTAAGACCTACAAAAAGGAAAACTCTCTTGTGACTCTTTGCCACTTTGATGGCTTCTTGAAGAAGATTTTCGTCAAGCTTGTCGTTGTTGACGTCGTAGCCGGGAGCAAATTCGTATTTTTTGCCGTTGAGTTCCATGGCGTCGAGGAAGTTGACGAGTTTGTAGGGGTTGATTCTTGACGAACCGGATCCCTGATATCTGAACGTACGGGCGAGTTCGCCGATTACGGCGATGTCGTCTTCGTCTTCGTTGAGAGGCAAAATATCGTTTTCGTTTTTGAGAAGCACGAGAGACTGTTCTGCAATTTCACGAGCAACGTTGTGAGCTTCTTCGTAGTCAGCTTTGTAATCGGGCTGGAGTCTCGAATAGCTTTTGAAAATAAAGCTCAACAATCTTTCGACTACGATGTCGAGTTTTTTCTCGCTTAATTTACCTTCTTTGACGGCGTTGACTATTTGTTTATCAGTATTGCCGCCGCTTGAAGGCATTTCGAGGTCGAGACCTGCGCGTATTCCTTCTACACGGTTATTGGTAGCGTTCCAGTCGCTCATTACTATGCCTTGGAAGCCCCATTCGTCTCTTAAGATATCCGTCAAAAGACGTTTGTTATCAGAAAGATAAGTGCCATTGAGTCTGTTGTACGAGCACATAACGGTGTCGGGCTGGGCTTTTACGGCTTCTTCGAAAGCGGGAAGATAAATCTCCCTCAATGTTCTCTCGTCGACGACAGAGTTGATTGTCATACGGAGTTTTTCCTGATTGTTTGCGCAAAAGTGCTTAAGAGAAGTGCCGACGTCGTTGGCTTGTACTCCTTCTATGTAACTGCGTGCAAGTTTACCCGCAAGATAAGGATCTTCGGACAGATATTCGAAATTTCTGCCGCAAAGCGGACTTCTTTTAATGTTTATGCCGGGACCGAGAATAACGCTGACATTCTGATCGAGACATTCTTTGCCGAGGCAGTCTCCGAGTTTGCGGGCCATATCTTCGCTCCAACTGCTGGCAAGATTTACTGCAGGAGGGAAGGCTGTTGCGGGAAAAGAAGACTTAAGTCCGACGTTTTTGTCATCGTCGTTTTCTTTACGTAGTCCGTGAGGACCGTCAGAAACACACACGCTGGGAATTCCCAGACGTTTTACGGGTTTTGTACTCCAAAAGTCGTATCCGGAGCAAAGTCCGGCTTTTTCTTCAAGTGTCATTTTGGTGATAAGTGTCTTTATCTCGTCAATCATACTGACCTCCAGTCTAACAAATATTTTAGCATACTTTAAGCTTGTCTGACAAGACAAAATTTTACTTTCTTGATTAATTATAAAATATTACGTATAAAACACAGTCAAGATAATTGTCTTTTTGAAAAATTATCGTTAACGGCGACAAAAATATAATGAATGATTATGACGATTATATAAAAACCTTGTTCTTTTTTGATAAATTTTGCAATCGGCGCCCAAAAAGTTTGACTTATTTTTTATATTGATTTAGAATATAAAAAAGTTTGGAGGATTTACAATGGGAAAAATCGTAAAAGAAGGTTTGACTTTTGATGACGTTTTGTTGATTCCGCAATTTTCACAAGTTTTGCCTTATCAGGTAGATTTGTCTACTAAACTCTGTGACAAGATTTCACTCAATATACCTTTGTTGAGCGCATCTATGGACACCGTAACAGAATGCGAACTCGCTATTGCCATGGCTAGAGAGGGCGGTATCGGTATTATTCATAAGAATATGAGTATCGAACAGCAGGCTGAACAGGTAGATAAGGTAAAAAGAAGCGAAAACGGCGTTATTACCAATCCTTTCTCACTCGGTCCCGACAATACTCTCGAGGACGCCAACAATCTCATGAGAAGATTCAAGATAAGCGGCGTGCCCGTTACCGTAGAAGGTAAACTCGTGGGTATCATTACCAACAGAGACTTGAGATTTGAGACCGACATGTCAAAACTTATCGGCGATTGCATGACCAAAGATAACCTTGTTACGGCTCCCGTGGGCACGACTCTCGAAGAAGCTCAAAAGATTCTTGCAGAGCGCAGAATAGAGAAGTTGCCTTTGGTTGACAGCAAGTTTAATCTCAAAGGTCTCATTACCATAAAAGATATCGAAAAAGCTATCAAATATCCCAACAGTGCAAAGGATTCCAGCGGCAGATTGCTTGCAGGTGCGGCAGTAGGCGTTACGGCTGATATTATGGACAGAGTTTCCGCACTCGTAGAGAGCAAGGTAGATATAATCACTATCGATACTGCACACGGTCATTCGCAGGGCGTACTCGATTGCGTTGCCAAAGTAAAGGCAAAATTCCCTTCGCTTCCTATCATCGCAGGAAACGTAGCTACCGCAGAAGCTACCAAGGCGCTTATCGAACACGGCGCAGACGTAGTCAAGGTAGGTATAGGTCCCGGATCTATTTGTACGACTCGTATCATTGCAGGTATAGGCGTACCTCAAATTACGGCGGTTATGGACTGTGCAGAGCAGGCTGACAAACTCGGCAAGAGAATTATCGCAGACGGCGGTATCAAGTATTCCGGCGACATCGTCAAGGCTTTGGGCGCAGGCGCAAGTGCAGTAATGCTCGGAAGTTTGTTTGCAGGTACGGAAGAAACTCCCGGCGAAATCGAAATCTTCCAGGGCAGATCCTATAAGGTTTACAGAGGTATGGGTTCGCTTGCAGCTATGGCGGCAGGAAGCAAGGACAGATACTTCCAGACCAATGCAAAGAAACTTGTTCCCGAGGGCGTAGAAGGACGTGTTCCTTACAGAGGCAGTCTCGCAGACGTAATATTCCAACTCATGGGCGGTTTGCGTTCAGGTATGGGTTATTGCGGTATGGAGAATATCGAAAAGCTTCGTCACAATGCTCAATTTGTAAAGATTACAAATGCCGCTTTGATAGAGAGCCACCCTCACGATATCAGCATCACAAAGGAAGCTCCCAACTATTCGACAAAGGGCTGAATTTGATAAAAGAGTTATATTTATTCTGTATAAACAAACAAGGGACTGTGTTTGCAGTCCCTTTTGTATTGCACAAAAAATCCAGTATATATTTGCGTTTGATGTCTTTACTATTGCTATAGGGTTAATATTTTATCTTTTCCGTAACAAATATCGTAATTATAAAATCCTTGTCAACGCTAAAGTAGATTATTTCAGACGAGGAACGACGGAAATATTATATACCAAAGCATGATAATTAAATCTTTTGAGGAGTTCCGTCCTGAAGTCGGGAAGCCTCACAGGCATAAGCCATTTTGTGCGATTGAATGCTTAAGTCAATGTCGGTACGTAAATTTCCGTTTATGAGTCCGTCCATAAGTCCTTCGTCACCGCCGCCGTGACCGCCTTTCATCAAACCTTTAACATTGATTTTGCGAGACTTTTTGCCGAACATATTGAGATACAGTACATTGTCTTCAAATTTGCCTTCAAGTGTTCCGAGCGAGCCTCTTACCGTAATCGTGCGGTATATTTTTGGTGAAAAAGCCGTCATGATAAGTGAGCCTTGAACGCCGTTTTCGAATTCGAACACCGAAGATTGATAATCTACGACATCGTTGTCGCATTCGTATACGCATTTGCCGAACTGTCCTTTTTCGAGTGCGGTTTTTACTTTTTCCAAAGTAGGTTCGCCGTCGGGTACGACTCTTGACTGCGGCCATGAATATTTGCGTTTATGCACAGGTATCTTTGCCAGAGTATCTATATATATTTTTTTTGCGTCGTAAGGGCAGTCGGTAAGTTTACATTCCGAACAATATTCGCTGTGTCCTTGCGGTGCGTTTTCGGACTTAAAATGATTGAGTTTGCCTATAGAACAAACAGTTGAACACGAACTTTCGACAAAATAAGCCATAAGATCCAGATCGTGACAGCATTTTGCGAATATCATAGGCGTTGAAGTTTCGCTTTTTCCCCAATCGCCTCTTATAAAGCTGTGTGCCTGATGCCAATATCCTACGTTTTCAACCATTTCAATACTTATGAGTTGTCCGAGTATTTTGCTGTCGATGATTTGTTTAACTTTGTTATAGAAAGCCGTATATCTCAAAACATGGCAAACAGCGACTTTTTTATTGAGTTTTTTAGCAAAAGCCGCAATGGTTTCGCATTCTCCGATATCTTTTGATATGGGCTTTTCGAGCAATATATTGTAACCCTTTTTAAGTCCTGCTATCGTCTGTGCGAAATGGTCGCTGTCTTGCGTGCATATAAACAGCCAATCGGCAAGTACACCTTGTTTCAAAAACTCTTTGTAATCGCAAAAACATTGTCCGTCATCGAGGTTGTGCGACTTTTTTGCGATTGCGAGTTTTGACGGGTTAGTTTCTATTACGGCAACGATGCGGGCCTGCTTTTTATATTTTCGTTCGAGTATCTGTGCGTAAATTTTGCCTCTGCCGCCGTATCCTAAAATAGCTATGTCCATGTTTGCCTCCTACTAAATTAAATAGTTTGCGATAAGCGCTGCTTATTTGCGAATAAAGACAATGTCCTTTTCTGGCACGTCGTCTTCTTGAATAAAGCGCTGTACTTGCATATGTAAATCGTATTTATTGTGAAGCTGTGATATTTTATTCATCATCAAAGATGAGTGATGTATATCCAAGGCTTGCTGATCTGTCCAACTGTCTATAAGAAGTACGGTATTTTCGTCGGATAGAGAAAGATAGTATTCGTATCTGAGATTGCCTTTTTCTTCACGGATAGCCTGTGCAGTGCCGCTTTGTTCCATTTCTCTCACGAACTTTAGCGCATTGCCGTCTTTGCCACTGTATAGGATATTGATTGTTATACTCATAAATGCTCCTGACTTATTCGGTAATCAATTGTATTAGATATCGCTTTTTAAGGGAAAGAAAAGGGAAGCAATGCTTCCCCTTTTGTGTATTTGTATGTGATAATATCAATACTCGATTCTCTTTGCGATATAATCTTCGAGTTCGTCGATAGATATTCTTACCTGTTCCATAGTGTCTCTGTCACGAACGGTAACGCAGTTGTCCTCAAGCGTATCGAAGTCTACGGTTACGCAGAAAGGAGTTCCGATTTCGTCCTGACGACGGTATCTCTTGCCGATAGAAGCGCTTTCGTCGTATGTAGCAGAGAATTTCTTGGAAAGATTGCGGTAGAGTTCTTCGGCTTTTTCGCCGAGAGCCTTTTTCTGCAAGGGCAATACGGCAACTTTATAAGGTGCGATAAAAGGATGCAAGTGCATTACCACACGACTGTCTCCGCCTTCGAGTTCCTGTTCTTCGTAAGCGTTGCAGAGCAGAGTGAGCACCATTCTCTCTACGCCGAGCGAAGGTTCGATAACGTAAGGTACGTATTTTTCACCGGTATTGGGATCGGTGTATTCCATATTTTTACCGCTGACTTTAGCGTGAGCGTTGAGGTCGAAATCGGTACGGTCTGCGATACCCCAAAGTTCGCCCCAACCGAAGGGGAATTTGAATTCGAAGTCGGTGGTTGCGTTGGAGTAGTGAGAGAGTTCCTCGGGATCGTGGTCACGGAGTTTAAGACTCTCCTCTTTGATGCCGAGACCCAACAGCCAGTTTTTGCAGAACTCTTTCCAGTAGGCGAACCATTCGAGGTCGGTACCGGGCTTGCAGAAGAACTCGAGTTCCATTTGTTCGAATTCTCTTACTCTGAATATAAAGTTTCCGGGAGTGATTTCGTTACGGAAAGATTTACCGATCTGACCGATACCGAAAGGAACTTTCATACGGGTGGTACGCTGTACGTTGAGGAAGTTTACGAAGATACCCTGTGCCGTTTCGGGACGGAGATATACGGTATTCGTGCTGTCCTCGGTAACGCCTTGGAAAGTCTTGAACATAAGATTGAATTGTCTTACGCCGGTAAAATCGCACTTACCGCAGTTAGGACAGGGGATTTTGTTGTCGGCGATATATTTTTCCATCTGTTCGTTGGACCAACCTGCAATGGAAAGATCGAGTTTTTTACGGTTGATATAGTCCTCGATGAGATTGTCTGCACGGTGTCTCGTCTTACAGCTTTTGCAGTCCATGAGAGGGTCGGAAAATCCGCCTACGTGTCCCGAAGCTACCCAGACGTTGGGGTTCATAAGTATAGCGCTGTCAAGTCCCGTGTTGAGGGTGTTTTCCTGTACGAATTTTTTCCACCAAGCACGCTTGATATTGTTTTTGAGTTCTACACCGAGAGGACCGTAGTCCCAAGTGTTAGCAAGACCGCCGTAGATTTCGCTGCCGGCAAAGATGAAACCTCTGCTCTTGCAAAGAGCAACGAGTTTATCCATAGTTAAATTAGCCATTTTCGACTCCTTGAGTGCGTACGCATTGCCGCACAATAATGTAATACCTTAATATTTTAATAAATTTGCCAAGCGTTGTCAAACATATAGTAACATTTTTATTTTTTGCCGCTTATTATGAAATAGAAGAAGGTAGAAAAAACTACTTTCAAAAACAATGGAGGAAATAATAATGACAAACTTCAATGAGTGTGGTTGCAACAACCAGAATTACAACGAATGTTCAAACGGCGGTTTCAATTGCTTGTGGCTTATTATCTTGCTGCTTTGCTGCGGCGGATGCGGCAACACTTCTTGCGGCTCAAGCAAAAGCGGCTGTGACTGCGGTTGCATCATTCCCGTAATCGTTGCGCTTTGTTGCTGCTGTAAATAAGCAAAACCCCATAACAGAACTACATAAGAAAAAAAAGAGTGCCTAAAGGTACTCTTTTTGTATTTGCACTAAACAGTATTTTTTGTTGTAACTAAACTCGAATTTACTTTGTTTTTTCAGATTCGACAGAAGAACCGCTGTCATTGCCGTTTTGCGACTGATTGAGAATATAAGCGTTGTATTTTTTACGGTAATTCGTATAGTTGATAATTTCCCAGACAGTGTCGATTACGAATACGGGCAGAAAACAGTACAGAGTGAATTGCCAGTAAAGTTCGGTAAAAACAGCGACAAAACTTACCCAGATTATAAACATAACCGTGGTAATTATGCCTTTGAAAATTTTATAAGGCAAGGGCTTTATCGAAAATGACAGCCACCATGTGAGGAAATTGTATTTTTGCATAGTTAGATTGTAGCACAAGCCCGCCCGACTGTCAATTTTTCGTCCGACATTTTAAGTATGTGCATAAAATAAAGGCTTTTTCCATAAAGTTTAGTATGAACAAGGTCAAATGGTTGTGGTGTATGACGATAGGTGTAGGGGTAGTTTTGTTATATGCTGCGCCGAGTGCTTATTTTGTGGATACGGGGGAGTATTATCAAAGTTTGACGCTTCCCGATTTTGCGCTGTCCGCAGGTTGGATAACTTTGGGATGGAGTGTAATATATCTTGCCGATATTGCTATTATTTCCAGATTGATTTACGCTAAAAAAGGGGCTTACGTAGTGGCTCCGATAGCCGTATGCGGTTTTCTCAATGCCGTATGGTGCATACTGTTTTTCGTGGTAAGAGCGCTTGAGATAAGTTTCTTTTTATCCGTATTTATGACCGCACTTGTGTTGACCATAGGCGTTTTCCTCTTGAAAGAGGAGAGATTTTCACTTATTTTCTGGCAATTGAAATTTGTATGGTATAGCTATTCGTGCGTTGTAATGTATTTTATTTGTGCGTTAAACTGACGAAATAGGCGCTTTTTTTTACGGTTTTTGACAACTCCGTACATGCTCAATTTCTCAAATTGCCGTTAAACGCTTGTATATTGCGCAATGCTAATGTATAATAATTTCAGATAGCGGTACGCATATGCGACTGTATATCGAATAAATTTTGTTACCGTTAAAGATGGATATCCGTTAAGGAATTCAAGCGAGGTGTTTTATGAATAACGTTCACAACTCTACTCGTAGGTCCAAAAATCTTGCAATACTTGCATTGATGCTTGCACTTACGATATTCTTTTGTTTTTACCCTATCGTTTTTCCCGGCGGCGTAACTCTTGCACTTATGATTTTCCCCTTGCTGATTGTGGCACAGGGCTACGACATCAAAATGACGTCTATACTTGCTGTCATGATGGCGCTGGTCAATCAGATTGCTTGGTACACTACCAAGGCGGGACACGTTATGGCGCCGATATGGCAAAATCCTCTCGTATGCATGGTGCCGAGAATTGCCATAGGTATAGTAAGTTACTATATGGGCAAAGGTTTGAGAAAGCTCTTTTTGCATCCCGTATATTGCACGGATGCGAGCGGGGCAAGGATACTGACCAATAAAAAAGAAATCGAAGCCAAGGACTTTGCTATCTCTGCAGCAAGTACCGCAGTGGGCGTATTTACCAATACTGCGCTTTGCGGACTGTTTGCTATAATTTGTTACAACGGCAAGGTGCTCTCCGACAATACTATGGTTACGATCGAGTTTATACTTACATGGTTCAGCATAAACTTCGTGATAGAGATAATATCCTTTTCCGCACTCATACCGCCAATAGTAATGGCATTGAGAAAAGCAAAACTTATACCTCCTCCCGTTACGGGCAGAGCGTATAACGCCGACGGTGCAGAGGAAAACAAAGCCGAAAATACTATAAATGCGCAAGCCGTTGACAAAACGCAAGAAGAGGAAGTTAAAAATTTATAAGATGACGGTTATAACCGTACCCGTAATAGGGGCAAGGAGGTTAATATGTTGCTGGTAATAGATATAGGCAATACCAATATCAAGTTGGGCGTGTACAAGGAGGGAGACCTTATTCAATCATGGAGAATGTCGGTCAAAGTCGTGCGCACGGCAGACGAGATAGGAATTATGTTTGCCAATTTGTTCAGCACAAAAAATATAGCGCTTGACGCATTCGACGGCATAATCATGTCATCTGTTCAGCCTTCTCTCAATTATACTATCGAGCATGCCTGCGAGTATTATCTGGGCAAAAAACCTATTATGGTAGGAGTCGGCATAAAAACGGGACTCAACATCAAATACAACAATCCGCAGGAAGTCGGCGCAGACAGAATAGTCAACAGCGTAGCCGCATACAAGCTTTACGGCGGACCTTGCATAATCGTGGATTTCGGCACGGCGACAACATTCAATGTCGTTTCTGCAAAGGGTGAGTTTTTGGGAGGATGCATAGCGCCCGGTATCATATCGGGACTTGAAAGTCTTGTCAACAATACCGCAAAACTTCCCAGGGTAGAGATAGTAAAGCCTGACAGCATTATAGCTAAAAGCACGGTTACGTCTTTGCAGGCGGGTATGGTTTACGGCTATACGGGACTCGTAAAATATATCGTCGAAAAACTTAAGGAAGAAAGCGGATTCAAAGATATCAAGGTTATAGCGACCGGCGGCTTGAGCGAAATCGTCATAAATGCTGAAAGCGAAAAAATTATCGATGTCGTAGACAGGTCTCTTACGCTCAAGGGATTAAAGCTGATTTACGATATGAATAGCTGATTAGAAGATAAAATTTTCAAAAAACAGCCGTATTGATTGGACAAGTAGCAAAAAATATTATAGAATAACTTTATAAACACGAAACTTTTTAAGTTTTTAATTGTTAAGACAAAGGAGAATTGTATGAAAAAAGTTGGCGTAGCCGTACTCGGACTCGGTGTCGTAGGCGGCGGTACTTGCAGAATATTGCTCGAACGTAAAAAACAGATTGCCGAAGAATACGGTGTCGATATCGATATCGCAGCGGCTTTGGACAGAGTTCCCGAGAGAGTAACAAACCTCGGTTTGGATTTGTCCATACTTGCAAAAGATATTGACGAAATCTGTGACAACCCCAATGTTGATATCGTAGTTGAATGTATGGGCGGAAGCGAGCCTGCAAGAACATTCCTCATAAAAGCGCTTGAATCAGGCAAGAGTATTGTTACATCAAACAAGGAAATGTTTGCAAAATTCTGGCCCGATCTCGAAACTGCTGCTCAAAAGACGGGTGCAGGTCTTTATTACGAAGCTACTACAGGCGGCGGTATGCCTATTATCCGTACCATGACGCAGGCAATGCAGGCAAACGGTATTCAGGAAATTAAAGCAATCATCAACGGTACGACCAACTATATTCTTACCAGAATGACCGAAGAAGGTGCAGATTATCAGGACATTCTCAAAGATGCGCAGGCTTTGGGTTATGCAGAAGCAAATCCCGTTGCTGACGTAGAGGGTTACGATTCGAGTTATAAATTGAGCATTCTTTCGTCTCTTGCTTTCAATAAGCGTGTACCTGTAGATATCATTTACAGAGAAGGTATTACGAAGATTACGGCAGTCGATATTAAAATCGCAAAAGAGATGGGATTTGTTATCAAGTTGCTTGCTATCGCAAAGCAGAGAGGAGATAAAATCGAAGCGAGAGTTCATCCTGTATTCCTTCCCAAGAATCATCCTCTTGCCAACGTAAACGGTGCGTTCAACGCAGTATTCGTTGTAGGTGACGCAGTAGGCGACATCATGCTTTACGGACAGGGTGCCGGCGCATTGCCTACGGGAAGCGCTATCGTCAGCGATATCGTATTCTGTGCAAGACAGGTTGAACATGCAAGATATCCCGAAATGTTCAATGTAATGACGCAGGATCAGATCGTAAGCGATTTCGAGAGCGATTATTATTTGAGACTGAATGCGAGAGACGTAAGCGGCGTTATCGCAGACATAGCTTCCGTATTCAAAAAATACAAAGTTTCCATATCGCAAATGCGTCAGGACGAAAGCAAGGAAGTTATTCCTGTAATCTTTATTACGCACAAGACTACCGAAAAAGCTATGAAGCAGGCTATTGAAGAGATCAAGAGTTTGCCCAATGTTTTGAGCGTAGAAAACGTGATAAGAGTAGAAAAATAATATTTTTTTGAAAACTTATAACAAACATATAAGTTAGCGAAGGCACACAATATTTCAATAAGGAGATTGCCGTATGTTATCCAATACGTCGACGAGATATCTTGCCGAACTGTGCGACAAGTATCCCGAGAACAAATACGTTGTAGCCGAGTGGTCGGAACTCAAAGGACTTTGGCAAAATGCGCCTGAAGATTTTGTTTTCGACGAGAGTTGGAACGAACTCAAAATGAACAGCTGTATCGTCTATAAATACAAGGACGAAGAAGAGGTTTGTTTTACGCTTACCGATAAGGCGAGAGTTATCGTGCAGGAATACAAAGTTCTTGTCGAACAGGCTATTGCGGCTCAACAGGCTGCAATAAAGGCTTCGTCGAAAAAGCATGACGACGAACAAGAAATCGCCGACCAACAGGCTGAAATACTAAAAGATACCTATGTGCAGACTGGAGATGACGGCAGAACCGTTGTCATAATGCCGCAGACGGCAGTCGAAAAGAAAAAGAAATTCGAGCTGAAGTCGCTCAAACAAAATGCTTTTGTCGGCGGATTTGTCGGAGGTCTTGTTTCGGGTATTGTGTTTGGCTTGATATTCGGAATAATAGGCGGATTGATTGCCGCAGCAATCGGTTGAGGAGAAAAATATGCTTAACAAAAAGTCAAAAGCGCTAATGAAGTCTGTCTATCAAAAGGCAGTGGAAAAAGACGGTACGTGCCTCATAAGTCAAAATGATTTGCTGGGTACGCTTCCTTATACCATGCAATTCAAAAAGAGCGATCTCGGTATTTGTCTTAAAGCGCTTGTGAGCGAAGGTTATGTCGAGCTTATCACCACTGAAAAGAAGGGTGAAGATTATTATTGCATCACTTTGCAAAAACTCGGATATGATTTTGCTTATCAAATGGCAAAGGAAAAAAGGCAGATAAAATTAAAAATTGCGCTTACCGTATGCGGTGCTATAGGCTCATTTATTATAGGTAGAATTCTTTATCATCTTGTTACGAAGTGATAATAATTTATTTGTTAAGTTTTTGAATTGTTATTTCGTCCGCAAAGTTTTTTTGCGGACGTTTTTATTTCTTCAGAGGTTTTATCGCAATCAAATCATTTATAATTGTCGATAACGGTGACATCGGTAAATTTGTTATTCACTGTTCATTCTAAATCTAAACAATCAAATTGAATAATCGACGGTATTTTGCCTAATATTTATTAGTATGATATGTAAAATATAAGGTTGATATGTTGTAAACATATACCGACGCAAATGCTTGCAAAATACGAACATTTGTGCTAAACTACCATTGAATATGTACGAACTTAAAAGTAAATTTTCACCTTGCGGAGACCAGCCGCAAGCTATAGAAAAACTCGTCGAAGGTGTCCGTGACGGACTCCGTACACAAGTATTGCTCGGCGTTACGGGCAGCGGTAAGACTTTTACCATGGCAAACGTCATCAAAGAGCTTGACCGTCCCGCACTCGTCATAGCGCACAATAAGACGCTTGCCGCACAGCTTTGCAACGAGTTCAGAGAATTTTTCCCCAACAACAAAGTCGAATACTTTGTATCGTATTACGATTATTATCAGCCTGAAGCTTATATACCGAGGACAGATACTTATATCGAAAAGGATCTGTCTATAAACGACGAGATAGACAAATTGCGCCACTCGGCTACCAGTGCGCTGTGCGAAAGCCGAAATGTTATAGTTGTGGCGTCGGTATCTTGTATATACGGTTTGGGAGCGCCTATCGAGTATTATTCAATGGCGGTATCTTTGAGAGAGGGCATGAGCGTAGACAGAGACGCTTTGCTTGACAGGCTTGTCGAAATACAATACAAGCGCAGCGATATAGAATTTGTAAGAGCCACTTTCAGAGTGAGAGGCGATATTGTCGAGATATTTCCTGTGGACAGCGATAATACGGCAATACGAGTGGAGTTTTGGGGAGACGATATAGAGAGAATAGTTCAATTCGATCCCGTAACTTCCAAGCCTATATGTGCACTTAAGCACGTCAACATTTTCCCTGCAAGTCACTATGTAGTGGCAAGGGATAAAATGGACGATTCGCTCAAACAGATACGAGAAGACATGGTTGAGCAAGTTGCGCTATTCAAGCAGCAAGGAAAACTTCTCGAAGCTCAAAGACTTCAGGAGAGGGTAAGCTACGATCTCGAAATGATAAAAGAAATGGGGTATTGTTCGGGTATAGAAAACTATTCTAGATACTTTGACGGACGACAGCCGGGACAACCTCCTTATACGCTGTTGGACTTTTTCCCCAAGGACTATATAATGTTTATCGACGAGAGTCACATGACGTTGCCGCAATTGAGAGCTATGTATAACGGCGACCTTGCACGCAAGACAAATCTCGTGGATTACGGTTTCAGACTTCCGTCGGCTTATGACAACAGACCTTTGAGATTCAGTGAGTTTGACGAAAAGATATCGCAGGTGATTTGCGTTTCGGCTACTCCCGCCAATTACGAACTCGAGCAGGCAGGACAAGTCGTCGAACAGCTTATTCGTCCTACCGGACTCGTGGACCCTGTCGTGGAGATACACAAAATCGACGGACAAATTGACGATCTTATCTCCGAAATAAACAAAGTCGTAGCAAAAAAAGCGAGGGTACTCGTTACGACGCTTACAAAGAAAATGGCAGAAAGTCTGACGGCATATCTTACAGAACAGCACTTGAGAGTCAAATATATGCATTCGGATATAGACACTCTCGAAAGAATAGAAATCATAGCAGGATTGAGGCGCGGTGATTTCGACGTGCTTGTGGGAATCAACCTTTTGCGTGAGGGACTCGACATACCCGAAGTGCAGCTTGTCGCTATTCTCGACGCCGACAAGGAAGGCTTTTTGCGAAGCGAAACAGCGCTTGTGCAGACGATTGGTCGTGCTGCGCGTAACAGCGAAGCAAAGGTTATTATGTATGCGGACAGAATTACCGACAGCATGCAGAGAGCTATCGACGAAACCAACCGAAGAAGAGAAATTCAGACGGCTTATAATAAAGAACACAATATCGTTCCCAAGACAATTATAAAAGATATCAACAATTCTCTCGAAATATCCAAGAAAATCGAAGACGATACAAAGACTTCCGTCAAAGATATCAACAGAGAACTTTCTAGACTTGCTACGGCAATGAAAGTTGCGTCGTCAAACCTCGACTTCGAGCTTGCAATCAAGTACAGAGAACAGATAGCAAAACTCAAAGAAAGTCTCAAGAAGTCAAAATAGGTGTAATATGCAGGATTATATATACGTTAAAGGAGCAAGAGTTCACAATCTCAAAAATATCGACGTCAAAATTCCCAGAGACAAACTCGTGGTATTTACGGGCTTGAGCGGTTCGGGTAAGTCGTCGCTTGCTTTCGATACTATTTTTGCGGAAGGACAAAGACGTTATATGGAAAGTCTTTCGTCGTATGCAAGACAGTTTTTGGGACAGATGGACAAGCCTGATGTCGATTATATCGAAGGTTTGTCTCCGGCTATATCTATCGACCAGAAGACGACGTCGCACAACCCCCGTTCGACTGTCGGTACCGTAACGGAGATATACGATTATCTGCGACTTTTATACGCAAGAATAGGCGTGCCTCATTGCCCCGTGTGCGGCAAGGAAATCGTGCATCAGTCGGTAGATCAGATTGCCGATAAAGTTCTTGCCAACAAACTCGGTGCAAAAATCAGAGTTCTTGCGCCGGTAGTCAGAGGCAGAAAAGGCGAATATCAAAAACAAATCGAAGGCTACAAAAAAAGCGGATACAGCAGGCTCATTATAGACGACAGCGAATATAATATACTCGACGAAGACGTCAATCTCGATAAAAACTTAAAGCATAATATTAAAATCGTCGTTGACAGAATCATACTTAAAGAGGATATTACAAGAAGACTTACAGACAGCCTTGAAACTGCGCTTAAACTTGCAGAAGGACTTGTGGAAGTCGAAGTTGACGGTGTGCTTACTCTTTATTCCACAAAGTACGCTTGTCCCGATTGCGATATCAGTATAGAAGAACTTCAGCCGAGAATGTTTTCATTCAACTCGCCATTCGGCGCATGCCCCGAATGTCTGGGGTTGGGATATAAAAGCGCACTCGATATAAATAAACTCGTAAAATGGGATAAATCCGTTGCGGAAGGCGCTTTGGATGTAAGCGGCTGGAATATGGATATGCAGAATTACAGTTCGACCATATACATCGCCCTTGCAAAAAAACACAAATTCTCGCTTCAGACGCCGCTTAAAGATTTGCCTAAAAACATTATCGATATATTGCTTTACGGAGACGAGGAAAGATTGCAGATAAATTACAACTCTCAATACGGCACGGGCGTATTCAACAGGCGTTTTGAGGGTGTTGCCAACAATATCGAAAGAAGATATAAAGAAACTTCGTCAGAATACGTCAAACAAGAACTTGAAAAATATATGACTGAAGTACCTTGCGAAGTTTGTAAGGGAAAGAGACTTAAGAAAGAAGTGCTTGGCGTAACCGTAGGCGGAAAGAATATCTATGAAGTATGCGATATGCCGATAGATGCGACGTTGAAGTTCTTTGAAAATCTTCAGCTTACCGAAACTCAACAGGTAATTGCTAAACAGATTATCAAGGAGATTACGGCGAGACTGGGATTTTTGGTGAACGTGGGACTCAGTTATTTGCAATTAAACCGTACAGCGGCAACGCTTTCCGGCGGCGAGGCACAGCGTATAAGACTTGCCACGCAGATAGGCAGCGGTCTCGTGGGAGTGCTTTATATTCTTGACGAGCCAAGTATAGGACTTCATCAGAGAGACAATGACAAGCTCTTGGCGACGCTTGAAAAGTTGAGAGATATGGGCAATACGCTTATTGTAGTCGAACACGACGAAGATACTATGAGAAGGGCTGATTATATCGTCGATATAGGTCCAAAGGCGGGAGTCGAAGGCGGCGAAGTGGTAATTGCAGGTACGCCGCAGGAAGTTATGGATTGCCCCGATTCGATTACGGGCGCATATATGGCAGGTAGAGAAAAAATAGACGTTCCCTCTCAAAGACGCTCCGGAAACGGTAAGTTTTTGAGTATAAAAGGCGCTCATAAGAATAATCTCAAAGATATAGACGTCGATATTCCGCTGGGTACGTTTACCGTGATTACCGGTGTAAGCGGAAGCGGAAAAAGCAGTCTTATAAACGAAGTGCTTTATCCCGTGCTTGCCAATAAGTTGAACGGTGCACGCAGCGGTGAAAATAATTGCAAGGAGATTTTGGGTGTAGAAGAACTCGATAAGGTTATTTGTATCGATCAAAGTCCTATCGGTCGCACTCCTCGTTCAAATCCTGCGACATACACCAACGTGTTTACGGCAATCAGAGATCTTTATGCAAAGACGCCTGAGGCAAAATCCAGGGGCTATAAGAGCGGTAGATTCTCATTCAATATTTCAGGCGGTAGATGCGAAAACTGTTCGGGCGACGGCATCAAAAAGATAGAAATGCACTTTTTGTCAGATGTGTATGTTCCTTGCGAAGTCTGCGGAGGAAAACGTTATAACAGAGAAACTTTGCAGGTAAAATATAAGGGCAAGAGCATTTATGACGTTTTGGATATGACGGTTGCGGAAGCGTGCGAGTTTTTCAGAAACATACCGCAAATCTACAATAAAATCGTCACATTGAACGACGTGGGTCTGTCGTACGTAAAACTCGGTCAGTCCTCGACTACTTTATCGGGCGGCGAAGCTCAAAGAGTAAAGCTTGCGACCGAACTTTCAAAGAGATCTACCGGCAAAACGGTATATATTCTCGACGAACCCACTACGGGATTGCATAGTGCCGATGTGAAAAAACTCATCTCGATACTTCAAAGACTCGTCGCAAAAGGTAACAGCGTCGTTGTAATAGAACATAATCTCGATGTTATCAAAGTTGCCGACTATATAATCGATCTCGGACCCGAAGGCGGTGAAAACGGAGGAACTATAGTCGCAAAAGGCACTCCAGAAGAAATAGCGGAATGCAAACAAAGTTATACGGGGCGCTATCTTAAACAAAAGCTTAACGAATAAAGCTATAATGGTTTTGATTTATTGCAATTTATTCGATATATTACAAAGCCGCATTTTACAATATGTATGTAGATTATATTTGCATTAAATTAAAAATGAGCTTATAAAAGACGAAGTGAATAAATAAAAACTAAATCATCAAATATTCGAGAAAAAATAACTGAATTGAAACGCATCTTTTATGGTGCGTTTTTCTTTTGTGGTAAGATTAAAAAGAGTTTATACATAATAAAACAGTATTTTCACATAATTTTATTATGCTGATAGTATTTACAAGATCGATTATAATATATTTCTTTTTGCTTATAGCAATGAGGTTGATGGGTAAAAAGCAATTAGGCGAATTACAACCTTTTGAATTTGCGGTTACGCTTATTGCCGCAGAACTTGCTTGTATTCCCATGTCGGACACGCAGGTACCTGTATTATACGGGCTTGTGCCGATTTTTACGTTGTTTGTAGTAGAATTCACGCTTACGAAGATAGTAAAACATTCTATACGTATGCGAAAATTAATCAACGGAAAGCCTGTGATAGTAATTACTCCCGACGGCATAGATTATGCTGCAATAAACAAACTCGATATGACTATTCACGACATTATGGAGGCTATAAGATCAAAAAACTATTCGTCTCCTGCCGAACTTGAATGGGCAATCGTAGAAACAAACGGAGATATGTCTGTTGTGCCTAAAGCGGCAAACAGAGGCGTTACAATTGCCGATCTTAATCTTCAGTCTCAACCTGCCGTATTGCCGTATTCTGTTATTTGCGAAGGAAAGCTTATGGAACATAATATCGAGCGAAGCGGCTTTGATGTAGATAAACTTGAAAAACTGCTCAAGAAATACGACTATGGTATAAGAGATATCCTTTTGTTGCTTGTCAAAATAGACGGTGACTTTTATCTTCAGCCCAAGCATGGCAAATATATTTCGGGAAATGTAGACGATCTTGACGATAATAAAAATAATCAGAATAAGAATGATAAATAATGAATGATACTTTTAATATTGCAAAATATACGCAATAAAGTAAAGGTTATTCACATACGGCGAGCAAAACGAGATAATACAATAAAATACTGTGTATTGTTATCAAAACGTATCAAATGCATGAGTTATTAAGATAAATGTGGTTTGTTTAGATATTATAATATAAATTGAACAATGTTCAATATATAATATATATATTGATATAGGCAAAGTTGCGTTATATGCGTGGAATATTAGTGTTGCTGATTTGCTTTTATAATATTTAGTGTCTATATTCCTATGCCGTCATTGTAAAGAAAATGGTAATCAACATTAAAGAAAAGATATATAGCTAATCTACAATCTGATAATATTAATTTGAACATTGTTCAAAATAAACGTAAATTGCAAATAACCGACTTATTTTACATAAAAATCTTGCAATGTTATTAATTTAAGTGGCAATAAATTGATAATCATAGGGTGATATATGGCAAAAATAGTCTTGACGGTAATACTTCTGGCAATAATATTGGCGTTGGGCATAGGTGAGCAGGTATTTATGGCTACGAGCTTTGACGAGCTGTCTGATAAATGCGATGAAGTGCAATATTTGCTGATTCAAAAACGTTATCAAGAGGCGGGGAAAGCAGTTACGCTTCTAAAAGAATGGTGGGGAAAACGAAGGGATATACTTGAATTCACTTGCCCCAACAACGATATCAAAGATATATATAAAGAGATCGGAGAATTGGAAGGGACCATTTATTCGCAGATGTATGACGACTCTTTGACTCGTACCAACGTAATTAAGAGTATGGCTCAAAATTCGAAAAACCTTTTGATATACCGAATTAAAAATATACTCTGATGAACTCTGCATTAGCTGCAATATAATACAAAAGTGAGCATAATATAATTTCCATTTTCTCTTGATATGTGCCTATTTGTATGATATTTTAGCTAATAATAAGTGATTTATGTATCAATCAAGTATTGATTGAACAATGTTCAAATTATGTATAATTAATTAAACGGATGTAATACAATGCTTACTCAACACAAACAAAATAAGACGCAATTGACTTATACTCAAATTGCGTCTTATTTTACAGTTTTTCAATTTATTCAATTTTATATATCGAATTAATATTTGTTGTATAAAATCAATATAGTGACAGTCGATATAATGATTGCTAATCAGTTTATTATGTCTATATTTTATGTTTACGTCCGATTTTAGGAATTAGTGACAGTCTCGTCAGATTCCTTTTTACGTAATAAAAGTTTGTTTAACAGATCTTTTATTCTCATGCGATATAGAGGGCATACAAAATCCGGACATATCTCGTTCATAGGAATAAGTACAAAGTCTCTGTTTTGATAGTCAGCATGAGGTATGACAAGTTCTTTTGTATCTATTATTTTGTTTCCGTAAAAGATTATGTCAATATCCAATGTGCGGTCGCCCCAATGAATCTTCCTTTTTCTGTGCGCTTCAGCTTCTATTGTATGAATGTAATCGAGTAGCGGTTTGGGTGACAGATAAGTTTCGACCATAACCGCCATATTTACAAAAGTTTGCTTGGCAACTCCGCCATAGGGAGGATTTTCAAGGTATGACGATACCTTTAAGATATTTATTGCAGGGTTTTCTTTGAGACGTTTTACTGCATATTCGAGAGTTTTTATTCTGTCTCCGAGATTGCTTCCGAGTGACAATATAACCTTTGTGCGCTCCAGTTTCACATTGACGCATACGTCTTCAAAGGGGAGAGGTACAGGCGCATGGGGTTTTCTCACGGTCATAGATATACTGTCTATCGGATATTTTTGCATGAGAAGCGCCGCCGTACGATAGCACAGAGTTTCTATCAGATTGAAACAATGAGATGTAGCATAGTCGGTTATAACTTGCATCATTTCGCCGTAATCGAGCGTTTTTTCCAGACAATCGCTGTTTGCCGCACCTTCAAAATCATAGTCGATCATGCAGTCGAAGATAAAAGGTTGAGGTGTGACTTTTTCGCTTTCAAAACAACCGTGACAAGTCGTTACTTCTAAATTCTTTATATGGATAGAGCTCATTTATTTTGCGCCTCCGCTTGTTGAATAACTTCAAAATTTTCTTTTATATCATGCACTCTTACAAAAAGTATGCCTTGTTTTACCGCAAGGCGAGTGGTCGCAAGAGTGGGTTCGAGTCTGTCTTTGACATCTCCGCCGAACATGGATTTTCTCGAGGTTCCTAGCAGCAAGGGAAGTCCGAATCTGTGCAGTTTGTCATAGTCGTTGACAACGGTAAAATTCTGTTCTTTGGTTTTGCCGAATCCTATACCGCCGTCAAGAATGATTTTATCCTCGCTTATACCGCTTTCTTGGGCAATTTCAAGACTTTTTTGAAGGAAAGAAAATATGTCGTTCCAAAGCTCAGATTCTTGAGATATACGATTTTGGTTTTGCATAATACAAACCGACGCATCGTATTTTGCTATTATTTTTGCCATTGAGCGGTCACGATCTTTCTGCCATTGAAGTCCCCATATATCGTTTATCATATCTGCGCCGTTTTCTAATGCATGCTGCGCTACATACGGATAGTATGTGTCGACAGAAAGAGGGACGTCAAAGTTGTCTTTGATAAGTCTTATTGCATAGCTTATACGTTGCCATTCGTCTTCCTGCGATACGGGTATATGTCCGGGGCGTGTGGATTGACCGCCTATATCAATGACTTCGGCACCGTCACGTAAAGCATCTCCAACCCGTTTGAGTAGGTCGCATTCCTTATTTATGCGGCTTTGTTCGAAAAAAGAATCGGGAGTCAGATTGACGATAGCCATTATATGCGTGCCGCTGTCAAAAGTTTTGTTGCCTATTTTCATAAATTATCCTGTCGCAAAACGTCTTTTAATGTGAAGTTTATCTCATAAGAGATAAAATATGCATTTTGTTTGCTTCGTCGATATCTCCCAGCACGGTGTAAGTAGTAGTCTTGCTACCGACTTTTCTTACGCCTCGTGCCGTCATGCAAGTGTGTTCTGCCTCACATAAAACTATTACGCCTTTTGCTTTAAGATTATCCATTACGGCTTGCGCTATCTGATTGGTGAGTCTCTCCTGAAGTTGCAACCTTCTTGCAAAAACTTCGACCGTACGGGCAAGTTTTGACAATCCCACAACTCTTTCGCCGGGTATATAAGCTATTGCGATTTTGCCGAAAAAGGGCATAAGGTGATGCTCGCACATAGAAGTAAACGATATGTCTTTTTCTATTACTATATTGCCCGTGGAGACGTCGAAAGTCTTTGAAAGATGTACTTTTTCGTCATCTCTGTAACCGGCAGTAAGTTCTTCGTACATATTAGCCACACGTTTAGGGGTGTCGACGAGTCCTTCTCTTAAAGGGTCTTCGCCTATGGCTTCCAGAAGCATTGTAACGGCTTTTTGTATCTTTTCTTTGTCAATGTTTTTCATGTTTCACCTCATCTTGAAGTTGAGATATTTCTTTCAGTGCGGAATCGAGTATGCTCAACGAACCGCATACGATTATAAGCGGATAATCCTGTTTGACTGCTTGATCAATTGCCGATTTCATATTATCGGCACACGTGCATTGCGAGGTATAAGCCAGACATTTATTTTGAGTAATCTTATAGTCTAGACCTCTGTTTGAAGGCGGGGTAACCGTAATAAAACAATCCGCCAAAGGACCGATTTGACGCAATACGCCGTCTATATCCTTATCTTTGAACATTCCGAATACAAAGCACTTTTTCATATCGGAGAAGTTGAGTTTCAATTCGTCTGCAAGCACTTTAGCGCCGTCTGGGTTGTGAGTACCGTCCAAAAGAAAGAGTTTTCCGTTTTTCTCGATTTTTTGGAGTCGACCTTTCCACAGAGAATTTTCAACGCCGTACTTTATTGCTTCGTCGGGGATATTCAATCCTTTTTCTCTCAATACGTATGCACATTCTATTGCCAGCGAACAGTTTTGGAGCTGATATCCGCCTAATTGTTTAAGATGATAAGCTACGCCGTTATATTCGATATCCTGTCCGTTTTTATCGCTTTTAATAAGTTTTGCAGGGCGTGTAAGTCTTACGTCATCTGCCTTTAAGAGTACGCTCATAACTTCGTCGCACTGCTTAAAAGTAATAAGAGGGCAGTTTTTGACGATAGCGAATTTTTCGCTTGCTATCTCCTTAAGGGTATTTCCGAGTATTGCGGTATGGTCGTAGGAAATGGATGTAATTACGGCGGCAAGTTTACTATCGATTACGTTTGTCGCATCGAGACGTCCTCCCAGACCGCATTCCAATACGACGATATCGCAATTATTGTCCTTAAAGCACAGCATTGCGGCGGCAAATTCAAGCTCGAATGCAGTGGGGAGAGTAAGTCCTTCGGACAGCATTTTGTTGCGTTCGTTTGCAATAACGGTGATATATTTTGCTACGCTGTCGTCGTCAATAGGTTCGCCGTTGAGCAAAAATCTCTCGTTGTAGCCGAATACTGACGGCGAATTGAAAGTGCCGACTTTGTAGCCGCCGGCGATGAGTATGTTGGTAATAAAACAACTCGTTGAGCCTTTGCCGTTGGTACCTGCAATATGAATGAATTTGAGATTTTTTTGCGGATTATTGAGTCTTTGCAAAAGTAAAGATACGGTTTGAAGACCGTAAGAACTGCCGAATTTTTCTATATTCTGAATATAGTCGACTGCCTGTTTATATAACAAAAAAAGAACCTCCCCGAAAGAGCTTCTCCCATAAAGTAGACTTTAGATAGTGTGAAGTCTAAAAGTGGGAGTGAGTATTGTATCGCAAGCATACGCTTTTCGTTCGCAGGCACTCCCCGTCCATACGACACTTTACGCACAATCTCTACACTTTCGTATAGATTATATCAAATATCTGTATTAAAATCAAGTGTAGCGTTGTAAAAAACGAGATATGTTGCGGGGTGAATAGGAATGATGAAAAAAATCTTGTTTTGCAGTCGCGAGGCATTGGCAAAAGGCTGCATTTACAGATTCTTTTTGTTGATATATGTGCAAAATACGGTATCGGTGCCGTTGTCTGAAATGTATTCTGATTCTATAAGAGAAAATGAGTCGGGGATAGGCGGGAAATATGCGTCGCCTGCGGGCGATGCGTTTACCTTTGTAATGTAGAGCATATCGGCAAGAGGTAGACACTCTTTGTATAGGCTTTGTCCGCCCATGACGAATATATCTTTGTTGTTGTCTGCGGCTAAATTTTTAGCAAGGTTGAGGGCGGAAGATAAGTCGGAAGCCAAAATTACGCCATCGGCTTGTTTGATAGTTGACGAAACGACGATATTAATTCTGTTTTTGAGGGGCGAGCCTATGCTTAAATAAGTATTTTTTCCCATGATTACGACGTTGTCAGTGGTAAGATGGACAAATCTTGCCATATCGAGGGGGAGATTAAAAGGGAGTTTGCCGTTTGCTCCGATTACGCCGTTTTGCGCTACTGCCGCTATGATCTTCAACATGGTTTTATTATAAAATATTTGCATAGGTTAGTCAAACGGCTGTAATCAAATAGCGGCAAAACAGTTATTGTATATTTCAAAAAGCTATTCGGAAACGGTCGGAATGCATACTTAATGTTTTTATTTATGTTTACGAAAACGTTTTTTGACTTATGTAGATAAAGCGCTGGTTTATACATATCCTTTTGTCTTACGATTTGACGATATTACGCGACAAAAGGTTATTGATATTTGGCTTTATAAAAAGCGCACTCTGTTTTTAAGCGCCGGCTTTCTGTTGAAGCGCAGGGATTTTGCAGACAGGGCAAGGGGTAAAAATGCCGTGGTGATTATAATGCCTCCGACGAATATACCTAGAAGGTCAGACAGAGAGAGTGTATTGAGAATTGCCTTGCACAATAGCACCGCTCCTACCGAATAGCAGAGATATACACAACATTTTACTCCTGATTTGACGCTCAATCCTACGTATTTATTCAGCATTATAAGATTTATTGTCATTGTCAGAGTATGGAAAACTCCGAGTGCGACGAAATATGTCTTTACTCCCAGATATTTGGGAGCAATCAATATAACGGCAATCAACAATGCGCAGCCGATTATGTGCGATATAAACGTATTCAGTTCTTTACCCATAGAATTGAGCATTGAGATCACGAGACCGTTTATGCACATGGGTATGACGATTATAGCGGCAAAAGCCAGATATTGACCGCTCAAAACGTCGTTGTAAAGTTTTGAAGCGAGTTCGCCGCCGACGGAAGCGAATATTGCAAAAAAGAAACAAGCTATAAGACACGAAAAGGCAATAGCGTCGGAAAGGCTTTTTGACAATGAAGACAGCCCTTTTTCGGCGTTAGTGGAAGCGATTTCGGGAATCAATACAACGCCTAGCGAACCTATTATCGACGTAGGAGTGAAGATGAGAGGCATTACCATGCCGCTTGCACGTCCGAATTCTGCGGTTGCTTCGCTTGTGCTTAATCCGCATCTGGAAACAAGCAAAGAAGGCAATATAAGCGAAATAAATGTTGACATCAATGAACCGAATATGCGGGTTATGGTAAGAGGTGTTGCGCTTTTGGCTATTGCTTTTGCCATAGAGGGGCGCTTTAATTTGCCTTTTTTTGCAAAGAAAAGAATAATAATAAGGATAATAATAAATATATCGCCTGCGAGCATGGCTACCGCATACGCATATTCTTTTCTGATAGCAAGGATACCGCCTTCGAGCAGAATAACGGCAAAAAGCACCTTAAGAACTTCGTCGGCAAATTCCGTAACAGAGAATATTCCGAAATATTTTTTGCCCCAAAACCAGCCTCTGAGGACGGCGTATATGCACGACGTGAGGAGCATGGGGAGCATTATCATAAAAAGCTTTTTGCATCTTGCGTCAGTAAAAATGAAATCGAGGATTTTAGGAAAGGTCAGCAAAGACGATATGATAAACATTGTTATCAATACGCCGGCGAGCAAGCACGTGCTAACGCTTCCGAATTGTTTTTTAGTATCGCCGACAGCGTCGCTTTCCGCGGTGATTCGTGAAAGAGTAACGGGAAGTCCCGAACAGCATATGCATGCAAAAAGCATAAACACCGACATACATATCTGATATAGCCCGAGTATTTCCGCTCCGAGTTTACGCGAAAGATATATTTTGAATACAAAAGACAACAGTCTTGTTATGACGGATACCAGAGTAACGGTTGCGAACGCTTTGAACAATTTTCTCATACAATATAATATTTAGCTGCGATTCAAAATAGAATATAGCGTAACGATACTTATAAATCGGGAGTGGATATGCAAAGAATAATTTACAGAATTTCAGAGGATACTAGCATTGACGAGCTTGCGGCAAGATTTAATACTACTGCGGCTAACATAAAGCGTATAAACAATACAGACGGTATCTTGAAAAAAGGGATGAGAGTATTGATTGATTGCGCACAGGGCGAGTATTATGTCGTACAGCCTTTTGACGATATTGCAAAAATAGCAAAAAAATTCGGAGTAAAAGAGCAAAGTATTGTCGATGCGAATTCATCGTCAATTGTCTTTATCGGTCAGAGGATATTTATTCCGAAAGAATAAAGCAGTACGGTATAAGACTGTTTTCGATTTATACAGCGTGCGATTAATATAACATAAGATATGAAAAAAGGGCGACTTTTCAGTCGCCCTCGGTTTTTTTATCGGAGAGATTATTTACCGAATTGATCTCTCTTGTCGCCGCTCTTGGGAGCAGATACGGGTTTCTTGGTGCCCTTGACGAGTTTTTTCTTTCTCTTGGGAGCGAATTTCTTAATCAGTATGATTACGATAATGATTACGATAAGTCCGCTGACTACACCCGATACGACATACAGCCATACGAAAGGATCTTTCTCGGGCTCTTCGGTGGTCGGCTCTTCCTCTTCAGGCTCTTCGGTCGAGTCGTCGCTCGTGAAGACTATACGGTAATTGTTCTTCACGCTGTTTTCGTCGAGAAGCACGCTGTTGAGGGAGTTGTCATAGTCTGCAACTTCTGCGTCATTGAGTTTCTTGTAGAGGGTAGCGCCTTCGGGGGCAGGGTTGCTTTCGCTTACTTCTACATACTTGTCGCCGTCCTTGTAGTAGGTGCCTTCTGCATCTTCTACATAAACGTCCTGACGAGCGATAAATTCGCTTTCTTCGATTTCTTCTACGGAGAAGTTATCTACGAATGCATAACCCGTCAAATTGTAATCTTCACCGTCAAATCCGAGACTTACGGTCAAAGTAGCGGTTGTGCTTTCGATATCTTCTTCAGCGTAGATATAGAAGGAGTATTCCGTCCATTTACCGATAGTTTCGTTGCCTTCTTCGTCATAAGTAGAAGTATTGATGATTCTTTGCTTATCGTAATTTTCTGAAGAAGAGGTAAGCTTTTTACCGAACTGATAAGTCTTGTTGTTTGCTTTAAGAGTAATTGTTGCCGTAGGAACAAATGCATCGTCGAGATTGTCTGCATCGGCATTTACTGCAAGTTTGTAGGTGAGAAGCCATATGCTTATCTTGTAGTATTTGCCTGCTTCAATGTCTGCGGAGTTGGAAGTGTAACCATAAGCGGTATTGTCCTTGTTGTAGATTACGAGAACCTTGTCTCCTACGATAGTATTTTCATCATTGAAGATGGAGTTGATAATAGCTTCGTCGCTTTCGTTGTCGGGATCGAGATCGATTTTGGAGAAGTCGGTCTTGGTCTTGTTGATTACGCCGCTTACGAGAGTATCTTCGTCGCTTGAAGCGTCGCTGTCAATCAAAGCGCCCGTAAAGTTGTTGGGAGCAGAGAGGTCTTCTGCGTCTTTAACATCGTCGAAAGAGTCAACGAGCCAAGATTGAGCAAGGAGATCCGAGCTAGTAGAAGCCTGTGCGTTTTCGAATGCTTTTTCGCTGACAGTCGTGTAGGTAACGCCGGTGAAGAATACGGTACTGCTGGTCATAGCGCCGCTTTCATAACCTGCATTGAGCGAAAGAGTAACGGACGTGGACGAAATACCTGTCTCTACGAATACGGTGTACATATGCCACTTGCCGTCGCCGACGAGAGTAGCGAGTTTGGAGTTATCGTCTGCCGTAGCTGTCTTGAGAATTATGCTGAAGGGACTGCCTTCGGGAGCTTTTGCCCATACATTGAATGCATAGTAAGATTTTGCCGACAGGGATATAGAGTTGGAAGTATATCCTAAAGTAGCAATGCTGTCGTCCTTCTTGATGGCGAGTACGGTAGGATTTACGTTCTTGCCGTCGAGAGTAACTACGTCTTCGATACCTGTGTAGAAACCGTCTTTGGTGATACCGAGAGCGATGAGCTGGCTTTCGTTGTTGAGGTTGAGAACGCCTGCCATATTCTTGTAAGAAGAATCATTGAGCACGGTGGTGTTGTTTGCGGACCAGTTGGTAGGAGCGCCGAGGAAGCCGTTAAGCATACCGTCTTTGCCGAAAGCGTCGGTTCCGTAGATATTTTCAGTAGAGCTGATGTCTACATACTTGAAGTAACCGTTGGAAGAAACTTCGCTGCTTTCTGCCGAACTTGTGAGCGAATAAGTTTTGATATTGGTAGCGGTGGTTACGGAAGCGTATTCGCTGTATGTGATCTCTTCTACATAGAGGGAGGAGATGTATGCGTATCCGCTTGTAAGAGTGGAGTAATCGCTGCCTGTGCCGGTACCGAGAGAGAATGCAACGGCGAGATTAGCATATTCGAGTTCTTCGCCTACGACATAGAAGGTGAAGAGAGTGTAATCGTTGACGCCCTTGTAATCTTCGAGGTTTACCGTGTTGATATTGGTAAAGCTGGTAAGTGAAGTATAAGCCTTTTCGAATTTTTGCGTGGACTGATCGTAATCCTTATTGTATTTGAGGAGTTCGATATTGAGTCCGCTTGCAGAAGCTACGTTTTCTGTCTTAACAAACATAGAAATCGCATAAACCTTGTTGGGAGCTATGGATATAGTTTTGTCGACAGTTGAAGTACCGTTGTAGTACAGGTTGGACAACGTAGTAGCGGAAGGCTTGTAGTTGTTGATAGCGAGTACCTTCGAATTGAATATATCGGAATCGAAGTCAACAGGTTTGCCGGGGTTAGTCTTGAAGAACTCGCCAGCGGTGAAGTTTTCGGTGTCGATTACTTCAAAAACCGAACGGTCTTTGATAGCGTCTTCGCTGTTGAGGATACCGAAATCGGCAAGGTTGACAGAAGTCATGTTTTCTTCGTCTGTCTGGAGATTGATCTTCTTTACGCTGTCTGATTCGGTAGCAGAAGAGTAATCGCTTTCTTTTACTTCTTCGAGAGTGATGTGGTCAAAGAAGATTGCGCCGACAGCGTGCGTATCGGTGTCGTTGGAGCCGCCGTAACCCAACCAGAATTCAAGATAGAGTTCAGAGCTTCTGAATTGGTTTGCAGCAACGTAGAACGAATATTCTTTCCATTCGCCGTTGGTGGAAATGTTGTCGATGACGTAGTTGTTACTGTCATCGTTGGTACCGTTAGTAAGTCTGATGGAAGCGGGACCGCTGGTGATATAGGATTTAGCCCAAACGCTGACTTTGTAGAATGTATTGGAATTGAAATTCATTCCTACGCTGGGGCGCATACCGAAAGCGGTAGCCTGCTTATTTTGCATATAGAGCATTCTCGTACCCACGGAAACTTCGGGAACTGCGAGTTCGTCGATAGAAGAACCTTGCGATGTCAGAAGGTTTTCGAGAGCGGAGAGAGAAGACTTATAGTCTTTTACCGTAGAAGTATCGAGGATACCTTTGGAGACGTAAGTAGAGGACGTGCTTGCAGTATTGCCCGAACCGAAACCGCTTACCATGGTATATTTTGAAGCAGAATAGGGGGGAGCACTGATAACTGAAGTAACGTAATCGAATTCGCCGTCAGCGGTAGTCATCGTATATTTGGAGACTTCGGAGGTGATTTCGATATCATCGTACATCTCTTTGGTGAAAGGTTTGTCGTTTTCGTCGTCTTCGTCAACTTCACTGAGATTTTCAAGATATACGTTGTCGAAGAAAGCGTAACCCTTGGTAAGGTGACCTGTATCGGTATTGCCTACGCCGAGGGAGAGTACGACGGTTATGGTTCCGTCAGCGAGTTGAGAACCTTCGATATAGAGAGTATAGGTTTTCCATTCGCCGTTGGTGTCGATAGCCGTCCAGCCTGCATATGCAGAGCCGTTGACATAGATATAAGCGCCTGCAAGAGGATCGGTATTGTCGTCGTCGAGCAAAGTCTTGACGTCAACACTCAACTTGTAGTAGCTGTTTTTGTTGATAGTCGTCGAACCGGAAGTGTACTTGTAAGCTGTGGGAACCATATTGTGAATCATAAGGATCTTGTTGTCGTCGAGATTCTCATTGGTGTCGCTGGTCTTACCTCTGCCGGGAGAAGAAATGCTGATGGTTTTATACTCTTTTTTGAGGTTTTTCCAAGCAGCGGAAGAGGAATCGACTACACCCTTCGTAAGATCGTCGTCGTCACTGGGAGTGGCATTTGACGAGCTGGTGGAGCCGGGGGCGCCTGTCCAGTTGTTGGGTGAGCTGAGTACTGCGGTATCGCTAGTAAGTTTGAACGTACCGTTGGTGAAAAGCAAATCGGTTTCGGTGTTGTCCGTAGGGGTAGTCTCATCGTTGTCGCAGGCTGCTGCGAAAAGTGAGAATGCAAGACAAGCGACCAAAATCAACGCTGTTAAGATAAAAAGTCTTTTCTTGTTCATTTAACCACCTTTCAATAATCTATTATCATAATAATCTATTATTAATAGTCTTTGTCATTATATATTAAAGAGATAAAAAAATCAATTACTTTTACCTAATTTTTATTATTAAAAATAATTTACCTTATCATACTAAAGCATACGTTGGCGACGCTGAAAATAATGTTGTGCAAAAAAACGGAATAATTACACAAGCTATTACGAGAGAAAGACAATCGCAAATCACAAGACGACAACGTCAAAATATCGTGACAAAGATTATCGGTTTGTTGATTTTGTGTCTTAAAACTCAATAAAATTTATGGACATATCGTACACAAAAATACAATTATTAGAGAGTGTTGCAAATCGGGAATGGGAAAACAAATGGAAAATAAGTGCAAAAATTCAACCAAATTTACGCTAAAAAGAGATTTTGAAGCAGCACAAGAAGGGAAAAATACTGTAAATAACGGCAAAAATCCAAACCGTGTGGAAAAAATTGGAAAAGTAGCAAAAAATATTCTGACGATAGCAGTATCTTTAACAGTGGGTGCAATCAATGGACTTTTTGGGGGAGGCGGCGGCATGTTGGTAATACCTGTAATGACGCTGTTATTGGGACTTGAAGAAAAGAAAGCTCACTCTAGTGCTATACTCACGATTTTGCCTTTAAGTCTTGTCAGTTCGCTCATTTACGTCATAAGAGGAGATTTTGTTTTGAAAAGCGGCGGATTTGTAACGGCAGGAGTAATACTCGGAGGAATACTGGGAACTTTTGTTATGAAAAAGCTGTCCAATAATGTGTTGTCAATAGTTTTTTATGCAATCATGATTTTTGCGGGAATATCTATGCTTGTAAACAGAATTTAACGTTTAATGATATTGTCAATGGAAATAACAGGAGCGGTTTTATGATATTTTGGTACATTATAGCGGGAATATGCGGCGGTATAATCGGAGGTATGGGAATGGGTGGAGGTACTCTTCTTATACCTATACTTACTCTTTTTCTCGATATCGAACAGAGACAGGCGCAGGCTATCAATCTCGTAGCTTTTATCCCAATGGCTGTCGTAGTCAGCATAATTAATGCAAAACAAAAAAATCTGGATTACAAGAGCATACTCAAGGTAGTATTGCCGGCGCTTCCGGCGAGCATACTGACGTCCTTTGCCGCAGGTAAAATCCATTCGTCGGTTTTGTCCGTGATATTTGCGGTATTTATAACATGTCTGGGCGTCGTGATGTTTGTTGTAACTCTGTACAAATGTACAATTGCATATATGCGCAAATGTAAAGAGGAATACACGTTGAACGATTGAATAAAGACGCATAAGTCAATGCATATCGACGCATACGTTACAAGACATATGGCATAACGGGTCTTTAACTCTCATAGACTGAATTGAGGTGAGTTATGAGAGAAGATTATTCAGAGCTGATCAGGGAGATAGCCGATTATATAATTTTACACAGATGCACTATACGGCAATGTGCCGAAGTGTTCGGATTGAGCAAAAGCACGGTGCACGGTTATATGCACGTCAAGTTAAAATATACCGATATCGATTTGTACGACGAAGTACAGGAAGTTCTCGATTACAATTTGTCGGTAAGGCATCTGCGCGGCGGCGAGAGCACGAGAAAAAAATATAAAAAGTCAAAGTCCGACGAAACGGAGAGTTTGGCTATACAGCAGACTGTTACAGAAAGTTTATCTTCGGCTTTTTGATACATTTTTTATCTGAAATCATAGGAGAAACAAAAAAGACACATCATAGATGTGTCAGATTTTTTTGCATAAAATTTAACGGACGCCGTAATTTGATTTTACCTATTCTGGTTTTTTGATTACGTCTTTCATTTTATCCCAAAGATTGTTGCGTTCGGGGTGGAACAGCGCAGTAAGAAAATGTTGTTTGCAGTCGTATTTTTCGTCAAGCGACGCTATGAGCTGTTTTATATCTTCACGCTTTGTGTTTTTATCTTGAGGACAGGGGTTGTGTATTATCGGCAGGTTATACCGCCTAGTCAATCCCGAAAGATATTTTTCTTCTACATAGATGAAAGGACGGAGGAGAGTAATTCCGCTTCTGTCCATGTGACTCAAGGGCATAAACGTGGAAATTCTGCCTTCGTAAATCATGCTTAAAAAGAATGTTTCGAGTATATCGTCGGCATGGTGACCGAGTGCGAGTTTGTTGCAGCCGTGTGCAATTGCTACGCTGTTGAGAGCGCCTCTGCGCATTTTGGAACACAGCGAACAAGGACTTTTTTCTTTTCTTTCAAGAATTATATCGTAAATTTGAGTGTGTTCGACTACAAATTCTACACCTATGCTTTCGCAATATTTTCTTGTGGCTTCGACTTCGTTTTGGTCGGTATCGGCAAAGCCGAGATCGATATTTATAGCTACCAAATCGAATTTTTCGGGTGCGAATTTTTTATAGGCGGCAAGTATTGCAAGCAGCGAAATGCTGTCTTTGCCTCCCGACAGTCCTACGGCTATTCTGTCGCCGTCTTCTATCATGTGATAATCGCCTATGGCTTTGCGTGTAAGTGATAATAATTTTTGCATACATTTAGTTTAGCTGTTTTATTGACTAAAAGCAACAGAATATAGTATATTTAATCTGTAATTGTAATAAAATCATATAGATTTTTATTTCAATAGCAAATCGTGCCACATACGTGTACAACGTTTGGCGCAATCTTTCGGAGGACGCTTTGACAGAACGCATTATCGACTTTGTAAGAGAGTTAATCGGCAACGATTACATCACGACCGCACTTATCTCTATGATACCTATCGTAGAATTGAGAGGTGCAATTCCTGCCGCAATGACAATGGGAATTCATCCTTTGCTGGCGCTCGCTTTGGCGTGGGCAGGTTCGGCACTCGTTTCGCCGATACTTTTGTTGATTTTACAACCAGTACTCAATTGGATGAAAAAATACAAAGCGTTTGCTTCGCTTGCCAATGCGGTAGAAAGCGGTTTCAGAAGCAAAGCGCTCAAAGTAGTAGGAGCTTCTGACGACGGAAAGCTTTCACCCGAACTTATGAAAAAGCTCGAGAAGAAAAAAATGCTCGGAGTATATATTTTCGTCGCCGTACCTTTTCCTATGACGGGAGTATGGACGGGCAGTGCGATTTCCACGTTTTTGGATATTCCTTTTTGGAAGTCAATGTTCATGGTATGGCTGGGAAATCTTACGGCAGGACTTATCGTTACGGCTTTGGCGGTATTCTTGCAGGATTATATGAATATCGTGCTTGACGTTTTCTTCATAATCGTTATATTGGTGCTTTTGATTTACATTTTGCGAATAGTCGTCAAAATGGTTAAGAATAAGAAGGCGACAAAAGAGCAGGCGGCAAATGCCGTAGACGGACAATCGACGACGACAGAAGAAGCTTCGCAAGAAAATGTCATAAACGTAAGCGGTCAAAACAGCGTTGTATCCGACGGTGAAAACTCTCAAAAGTCTGAAGTCGATTCTTGCAATATAAGCGAATCGGATACGTCGGCAAAAGAAGATAAAAAAGAAGTTGAAGCCGCTGACGCCGCAGATGAAAAAACTGAACAATCAAAAAACATATCGTCTCATGACGAAGGTTTGCTTGCTCCTACAAGCTGCAATAAAAAAGACGATTTATCCGACGAAAATTAATTTGCGCCGTCCGATACCTGCAAGGCAAACGGCAGAGATAAATATTCAGTCATTACACAAGAGGCAAACATGAAATATTACGAACTCACGATAGATACCACCAGCGAAGCAAGCGAACTCGTTGCGGATATTCTCACGGATTTGGGAAGCAACGGAATAGGAATATACGACAACAGGGATTTACTAGGATTGTCGGATAGCGGTGTAGTGTGGGATTATATGGAAGAACATCTCATCGTAGATGACGGCAAGGCGCAGGTAAAGGGATATTTCCCTTTAGACGGATACGATCAAATCAAATCGCAGCTTAAAGAAAGATTGGATTTTCTCAAAGAAAATTGTCCTTTTGACTACGGAACTCTCGGGATAAGCGAAACGCTTGTCAACGACGATGACTGGGTGAACAGTTGGAAACAGTATTACAAACCTATTCACGCAGGCAGAGTAACGATTGTTCCAGAATGGATAGACTATGCGCCTGACGACGGCGAATACGTAGTTAAGATAGATCCCGGCATGGCATTCGGTACTGGCGAACACGAGAGTACAAAAATGTGTCTTATGTTTTTGCAGGCTTTGGGAGTCGAAGACAAGAGTGTTATAGACGTAGGCACGGGAAGCGGTATTCTTGCGCTGGCGTCGGCAAGACTCGGTGCAAAAAGCGTAGAAGCGTATGACATCGACGACAATGCCGTAAAAGCTGCAAAAGAAAACAGCGAACTCAACGGATTGTCCGATAAGATTTACGTCGCAAATGCAAATCTTCTCGATAAGACTACGGGCAAATTCGACATCGTACTTGCAAATATAACGGCGGACGTACTTATCACGCTGTCGCAAAGTTTAGGTGATTATATGAAAAAGGACGGAGTCGTAATCGTATCGGGAATCATTCTCAAGAGAGAAAACGACGTCAAGGACGCTTTTGTCAAGGCAGGTTTTGAGGTCGCAGAGAGAATGAATATGGGAGAATGGGTAGCATTCAGACTTACAAAATAAGCTATGGAAATCAAGAGATTTTTTGCAGATAAAACCGATTTTTCGCAAGACAAAATTATTTTAAGCGGTGAAGAATTTACGCATCTGACCAGAGTTTTGAGATATAAGGTCGGATATAAAGTTATCGTCAATCTCGACGATGACAAAGATTATTGCGGCACGATAGAGGAGATAGCAAAAGATTATGCAGTCGTCAAGGTGGACGAAATCAAAGACAACGACTGCAAAACTTGCGCTGAAGTTGCGCTTTTTCAGGCTTTGCCGAAAGGAGACAAGCTTGACTACATCGTACAAAAGTGCGTCGAACTCGGTGTAAAGGAAATAGTGCCGTTTTTGTCTGCTTATACCAACGAAACTAAATTCAACCCGGCAAGACAAAACAGGATTGCTCTCGAAGCGTGCAAGCAATGCGGCAGATCGCTGAAAACTACCGTAAGCGAACTTAAAGATTTCTCGGACGTTGTCGACATGCTCAAAAATTACGATACGGTAATCCTTCCTTACGAGCACGCCGTTAGGGGAAGCATGGCGCAGGTAAACGGAATATGCGCAGGAAAAAGAATTGCGCTGATAATAGGAAGCGAGGGAGGTTTTGCTCCCGAAGAAGTGCAAAAAGCCAAAGAATGCGGAGCGCAGATAGTTTCTCTCGGCAAGCGTATTTTAAGATGTGAGACGGCGGCAGTCATCGCTACGGGACTTGTTATGTACGAACTGGGCGAACTGAAAGGCTGAAGTTTGTCGCAAAAATAATCGTGTGCGTACTGCACATGCCGATAAATATATACGGATAAATAATTTATAAATAAGACACAGGAAAAGATGAAAGCGGTCGTTTACAATCTGGGTTGCAAAGTCAATAAATACGAATGCGACAGCTTGCTTAAGAGTCTCCGTGAGAGGGGATACGAAGCAAGCGAGGAACTTGTTTGCGCCGATTTATATATACTCAATACATGTGCCGTAACCAACGAGGCAGAGCGTAAGTCTCGCCAATGCGTTACCCGCTGTCTGAAACTCAATCCGAATGCTAAAATAATCGTGTGCGGTTGCGCATCGCAAAACAACGCTTTGCAGTTTGCCGACAAACCTAACGTCAGTTATGTAAAAGGAGTCGCAGACAAGCAGGCTATAATCGACGAGCTTGATTGTGAGGGTATCGAAGTCAAAGAACTTCCGAGCGTCTATGAGGACGATTTTTCTCCCGAGGTCGTGCGCACGAGAGCGTATGTAAAAATTCAGGACGGCTGTAATAATTTTTGCAGTTATTGCCTTATTCCTTACTTGAGGGGCAGAAACCGTTCGAGGTCGGCACAAAGCATTGTTGCAGAATGCAAAGAACTTGCAAAAAAATGTAAAGAGATTACGCTTACGGGTATAGACATGTCGTCATACGGAAAGGATACGGGAAGCAGTCTTGCCGAGCTTATAGACGATCTCAAGGATATAGATTGCAGAATACGTCTCGGGTCTTTGGAAGTAAACGTCATTGACGATAAATTGTTGACGGCGCTCAAAGGACTTAAAAAATTCTGTCCGCAGTTTCATCTTTCGTTGCAGAGCGGCGAAGACGGCGTTCTTAAAAAAATGAACAGACATTACACTACCGCTCAATATGCTCAAAAAGTCAAACTCATTAGAGAGTATTTTGCAGATTGCGCTATTACCACCGATCTCATATGCGGATTTCCTACGGAGAGCGACGAGGCTTTTGAAAAGACGCTTGAATTTATAAAAAGCATAGGATTTTATCAGGTACATTGTTTCGGATATTCTTCGAGGAAAGGTACAGTCGCGGCAAAATACCGTCAACTTGCTCCCGAAGTGCTCAAGGACAGATGCGCTCGTGCCGCTAAAGTCGCAGAGGATGAAAAGCGTAAATATCTCGAGCAGTATGTAGGAAAAACTTTGGAACTTCTCACCGAAGACGAGGAAAACGGATATATGTGCGGTTATACTCGCCAATACATCAAGGTATATGTCAAAGGCGTTGGAAGCGACGTGCTTTGCAATGTAAAGATAGCTTTTATAAAAGACGGCATCGCTTACGGTGAAATCGTCTAAACAATTGATTTTTAACAAACGATAAATTTTGTCAAAAGGAGAAAAATATGGATTGTATTTTTTGCAAAATAATAAAAGGTGAAATTCCTTCATACAAGATTTACGAGGACGAATATACATACGCTTTTCTCGACATTGCGTCGGACAGCTACGGTCATACGCTTGTGATTCCCAAGAAACATTGTACAAACGTACTCGACTGTCCCGATGAGTATCTTTCGGCAGTTATGGCAAGCGTAAAAAAGATCGCTTTGCACTATACCGAGGATTGCGGTTTTGACGGAGTAAATATTCTCAATGCCAGCGGAGAGGCTGCACAGCAGTCAGTATTCCATCTGCATTTCCACATAATTCCGAGAAAGAAAGGCGATAATCTCGATATATGGCCGCTCAAAGAAAAGTTTGAACTCGATATGGCGGCAATCTGCAAAGAGCTTTCGCTTGTAAAATAATAAAGCGTAAAAAATTTTTATTCACCCGATTTTTAAGCTGAAATTCGGTTGACAAGAATTTTTGTTTATGCAATAATATTGAAGTAATTAAGCCGTGTAGGGAAAGGAGGCGATAATATGTCGACAGTTAAAGTTGGTGAAAACGAATCTTTGGACAGCGCTATCAGAAGATTTAAGCGTAAGTGTGCAAGAGACGGCATTATCGGCGACCTGCGTAAGAAAGAGGCTTACGAAAAGCCCAGCGTAAAGCGCAAGAAAAAAGCAGAAGCGGCTCGCAAGAGAATGTACAAGTCCTAAAAGGAACAGAAAGTGAGAGATACGAAAGTATCTCTTATTTTTTTGTCAATCGAGTACGATAAGAATTTTCAAAGCCTGTGACAGACGGGTTTTTATGAGATTTTAAGATCAATCGTCTGCCTGCAAACATAACTTTGATATATGACATTAATAAAGAGCAAATTGTTTTGAGCGCAGGCAAAGTAAGAAAACAGTTGAGTTTTTTCTTTATATAATATATAATACTTATTGAGTTTACACACAAAGCCGTACCTTTCAGTGCGGTAAGGAAGATTGATTTATGAATTACGATTCGCTTTTGAATTCCGCGCAGATATTGCCGGTCAAGGACACCGAAGGCGCCGTATTGGTACTTGCGGGTGCAGGCAGCGGAAAGACGAGAGTACTTACATACCGCATAGCCTATCTTATCGATCATGACGGAGTTGATCCGTCTAATATTCTTGCCATAACTTTTACAAACAAAGCCGCAGGAGAGATGAGAGAACGTATCTATGACGTTACGGGAATGAGCGGAATGACTATTTGTACATTCCACTCGCTTTGCGCTAAAATCCTAAGAGCTGATATTGCAAAGCTAGGGGACTATACTTCGAGTTTTTCCATATACGACGACGAAGACAGCAAAAAGGTCATTGCCCGTATTCTCAAAGCGCTTGAAGTCGACGACAAAAAAGATTATAAGAAATTGATACGTTGGCATATTTCCAATGCAAAAAACAATGCGCTTACCGCCGCAGAATATTCGTTGAGAATAAAAGGCGAACCCGAGGGAGATCTGATTTCAAAAGTTTATACCCGTTACGAGGCGGAACTCAAAGCCAACAATGCACTGGATTTTGACGATCTTCTTTACAAGACTTTGCAGCTTTTTGCTACGCACAAGGAAGTGCTGGATAAATATCAGACGAAATTCCAATACATTCACGTTGACGAATTTCAGGATACCAACAAAATCCAATACACTCTCGTCAGATTGCTTGCCAATAAATACGGCAACATATTTGTCGTAGGCGATGACGACCAGAGTATTTACGGTTGGCGTTGGGCGGACGCTTCGAATATCAAAAAATTTACGCAGCATTTCCCCGATTGCAGAATATACAAGTTGGAACAGAATTATCGCAGTACCAAGAATATTCTCGGCGTTGCCAATAAGATTATCGCCAACAATTCGCAGCGTATGGACAAGACTCTGTGGACAGAGGGCGAAGAAGGCGTAAAAGTTATATACAAGAGTTGTTATGACGAAAAATACGAGGCGGATTACGTGCTTGAACAGATAAATTCGCTTATTGACAGAGAGGGATATTCTTACAGCGATTTTGCCATTCTTGTGAGAGCGAGTGCGATCACGCGTTCGTTCGAAGAAAAACTTGCGCTTTACAATTTTCCGTATAAGCTCATAGGCGGCAACAAGTTTTTCGAGAGAAAAGAAGTCAAAGACTTCTTGGCATATCTCAAATTCATAGCCAATCCTTACGATAGCGAGAGTATTTTGAGAGTAATCAACGTGCCTAAACGTAATATAGGAGAAAGTGCCGTGCAGAAACTCATCGAGGCGTGTGCCGAAAAGCAGGTTTCTCTTATGAAAGGTATCCTTGAAGTGGACTCTCTCGACCTTACTCCCGTGAATAAAAACAAAATAAGAGTTTTTGCCGACGTCGTAAGAGAGTTGCAATCGAGAGCGGATATGCCGCTTGTGGATTACATTGACTTTGTCAACGGCTTTGTAAACTTTGCTTCGCAGTACGATCCCAAGGATGAAGAAGATAAAAACAGACTTGACAATATCGACGATTACATTACTTCCGTCAAAGAATACTGCAAGGACAATGCAGACAGCAAACTTGACGAGTATTTGCAGTCAGTATCTCTCGTGACCGATACCGATCAGCCTATCGACGACTGCATTACGTTGGCTACCGTGCACGGCGTAAAGGGACTTGAATACAAATGTTGCTTTATCGTAGGACTTGAGGAGGGTATTTTCCCCAGCATGCACCAGGACAGCGGCGAGGATAATATTCAGGAAGAGCGCCGAATCATGTACGTTGCCGTTACGAGAGCGAGAGAAAGACTTTATCTTACCAATGCGCAATCGAGATACAGATACGGAAGGAGAGAATATTCTATGCCTTCGAGATTTCTCAGAGAGGGCGGATTTATCAAAGAAGCGCCCAAACGTGAAAGTGTCAGCGTAGAGAGTATTCTCGGAGATTTCGGCGGTTATCAGCCTGTTCAACAATATACAGACAGAGAAAAGCGGGACAGAATCAACGAGATGAAAAAACTCATGCACAATTATGTCAAGACGCCTGCTTTTGCAAAAAGCACTCCTTCGACGAGCGTGCAGTCAAAGGACGTATCCGTGTTCAAAGTGGGAATGCAAGTCGAACATACCCGTTTCGGAGTGGGTAAAATAATAGCGATTACGGGAGAAAACGCAAAGATCGAATTTCCCGTACTCGGAGTAAAAACATTCAATCTGCGACTTGCGCCCGTAAAAATCGTAGATTGAATAAATTGCACAAGATTTGCGGTATATGCTGCGAAATTATTTGTTATACGACTGAATGAGCAAAAAGTCGAATAAATATTTTACATAAAAGTATCGGAAAAGAGATTACCGTTTGGGAGTGAAATCGCCTCTTGTGAAATTGTCTTTGCGATGATATAATGATGTTGCGGCATAACGTCAATCGCTTTTTGAAAGATAACTGTTCAGATAAGACAGACTTTTATTGTCAATAATACAGAGAAAAAGACGCAGCTTGCCGTCGAATAAGTTTAAGGAGAGAATATGGACGTCAGAGAAAAGATGCGACAGCTTGTAGATAAGCTCAACGAATATTCTTATCAATATTACACGCTTGACAATCCTACGGTTGCCGACGTGGAATACGACAGACTTTACGACGAACTTGTCGCTATGGAAAAAGAGAGCGGTATTGTTTTGGACAATTCTCCTACAAAACGTGTGGGTGACGTCGTGCTCAAAGGTTTTAAGTCCGTAAAGCATCTCGGCAGACTGTATTCGCTTGACAAGTGTCAGACTAAAGAAGCGCTTTCGCAGTGGATAGATAAAATCGTAAAGGCTTTGGGAAAGATGCCTAAATGTTCGCTTGAATACAAATTTGACGGGCTTACAATAAACATGCTTTACGAAGACGGATTGCTTGTAAGGGCGGCTACGAGAGGCAACGGAGTCGAGGGAGAAGACGTTACCGAACAAGTCAAGACTATAAAATGCGTACCGCTTGCAATTCCCTATAAGGGCACTTTGGAAGTGCAGGGAGAGGGTATAATGCGCCTTTCCGCATTGGAAGAATACAATTCCCGTGAGGGGGTAACTCCTCTTAAAAATGCGAGAAATGCGGTGGCGGGCGCAATAAGAAATCTCGATCCCAAGGTAACCGCTTCGAGAAGGCTAGAGGTCATATGTTATAATGTAAACTATATCGAAAAATCCTTTACTACCGGCAGCGAAATGATAGCTTTTCTCAAAGAGAATAAGTTCAAAACCAGCGAACAATACGTGCTTTACGATGATAAAGATAAGCTTATCGATGCGCTTGACGGCATACAAAACAAGAGAGACAGTCTGGATTTTCTCATTGACGGAGCCGTGATCAAAATAGACGATACCTCTATAAGAGAAAGTTTGGGATATACCGAAAAATTCCCCAAGTGGGCGGTTGCGTACAAGTTTCCCGCACAGGAGACGACGACGCTGTTGAAGGATGTCGTATGGCAGGTTTCACGTACGGGAAAACTCAATCCGCTTGCAATTCTCGAGCCTGTCGACCTTGCGGGAGTAACGGTACAGAGAGCTACTTTGTCCAATATAAGCGAGATAAGGCGAAAGGATATTAAAATCGGAAGCAGGGTATTTATAAGACGAAGCAATGACGTTATTCCCGAGATTACGGGTATTGCCGAGCATATGCCCCAATCAAAAGAAGTTGTCAAACCTATGGTTTGTCCTGCGTGCGGCGCACCCGTGATTGAGGACGGCGTTTTTCTCAAGTGCAGCAATGCAGCGCATTGTGCACCTGCGATAGTATCGGCAATGTCGCATTTTGCTTCGAGAGACGCCATGGATATAGACGGCTTGTCCGACAAAACTTTGGAGACTCTTTACAATGAGGGAAAACTTCATCACTATGTCGATATATATAAACTCAAAGAGGAAGATTTTGTCGATATCGACGGTTTTAAGGACAAAAAAACTGCAAATATTCTCAATGCTATTGAGAAGAGTAAGGATACCACTCTCGACAGATTTTTGTATGCTTTAGGTATTCCCAACATAGGTAAAAAAGCCGCAAAGCAGTTGGCTGACGAGTTCAAGACGCTTGACGGAGTAATGAAAGCGACTTATATGGAGCTTATTAGCATAGAGGACTTCGGGGACATAATGGTCAACGGAGTGTTGGATTATTTTGCCGACGATAAGCACAAAGAGGAGATAAACGAACTTCTTGCAAGCGGTGTCAGAATAGCTGAAAAACAGGTTATTCAAGGCGTGCTTACGGGAAGAAAAGTCGTGCTTACGGGAGCGCTGCCCACGCTTAAGCGTTCGCAGGCGAAGGCGCTTATAGAGCAAAACGGCGGTGAAGTTTCGGAATCCGTATCCAAGACTGTCAATCTTGTAGTTGCCGGAGAAGATGCCGGAAGCAAACTTGACAAGGCTAAAAAACTCGGTATAGAGATTATAGACGAAAAAGGACTTCTCGAGCTGATATCTCACAACTGAAAACGGTACGCAAATGGTTGTCTTGAAAATTTTAATATATTAATATAGTGTAAAAATGTCGGTTTTTCTTTTGAAATATCGGCATTTTTTATTGAAAAATTATAAATAATTTGCGATTAACATAATTAGATACTGTATCTGATTAAAATTTATTTGTATCTCAATCGCACGATGAAATAAAAAATTATATGGATAAAACGGCTTAAAAATCGTAGATTAACATCTAATTTCGCATGCGAAAAATTTATATTATTTTTTATTTAATAAAATACTTGTAAAAATGCGCAAAAAGTGTTATATTTTTATTGTTATAAGAGACTATTATTTTGGAGCGTTTTATGGCAATTTACAGCATGACGGGTTACGGCAAAGGTATTGCCGAGAGCAACGGACTGAAAGTTACGGTTGAACTTAAATCCGTCAATCACAGATTTTTGGATTTGAATATCAAGTTGCCCAAGGTTTTTTCGTTTGCAGAAGACGTCTTGCGCAAGACTATTCAATCGGGTGTCGGCAGAGGACATATCGACGTCTATGTCAATTATGAGGACAACAGACAAGATAAATGCAGTTTGCGCATAGATTACGATCTTGCACAACAATACGTGGATGCGGCAAGGCAACTCAACGAAAAATTCGGCGTGACAAACAATCTGTACGCCAATGAGATTTTGCGTATCCCCGAGGTCGTGACGCAGGTTGCTAACGAGGAAGACGAACAGACCCTCACAAACCTTCTCGTCGAGGCGTGCAAACAAGCGATTGAAAATATCAATAAAATGCGACGTCTCGAGGGTGAAACTCTTATCAAAGATTTGTTGCAAAAGATTCAGGGCATCAAAAAAGCTCTTCCCGAAATACAAAAACTTTCTCCCGTTACTCTCGAGGAATACAGGCAAAAACTTATGGAAAGAATTGCCGAATATCTCAAGGACGTGCCTATAGACGAGGTCAGACTTATCAACGAAGTTGCGTTTTACAGCGATAAATTCTGTACGGACGAAGAAATCACGAGACTTTATACGCATATATCTCACTTTGAAAAAATCGTCGGCGACGGCGGTGCGGTAGGTAAAAAACTCGACTTTATCGTACAGGAAATGAACAGAGAGAGCAATACCATAGGCAGCAAGTGCAATAATGCGCAAATCACCGAATACGTAGTATTTCTCAAGAGCGAGATAGAGAAAATCAGAGAACAGGTGCAGAATCTGGAATAATACGGAGAAAAAATGCAAAACAAAAGAGGATTACTTATAGTCGTATCGGGTCCTTCCGGTGCGGGCAAAGGAACGGTTTTGGCACATACGATTGTCAATTATCCCACGCTCAGGTATTCGGTTTCGGTCACAACACGTAAGCCGAGAGAGGGCGAGGTTGAGGGCGTAAATTATTATTTCAAGACTTTAGAGGAGTTTGAAGAATTACTCTCTAGAGGAGAATTTCTCGAACATCAGAAGGTCTATGACAACTATTACGGCACGCCTTTAAGCAAAGTAAAACAACAACTCGACGAGGGCTTTGACGTGGTGCTCGAAATAGACGTCAAAGGTGCGCTCGAAGTTAAAAACAAATATCCCGACGCCGTTATGATTTTTATATCGCCTGCAAAGCGCGAGACGATAGAGGAAAGATTGAGAGGACGTTCGACGGAAAGCGAAGAACAGCTTAAAATCCGTACGGCAAGCGCGATCGAAGAAATCAAACAGGCGGTTTTCTACGATTATATCGTAGTCAACGAGGATGTCGCAAGAGGTGCGGCGGACATTATCGCCATCATCGAGGCGGAAAAATGCAAAGTCAAAAACAATAAAAAATTTATAGATAATCTCATTTACGGAGGTAACTGATTATGATGATAGATCCCCCTATCGACAAATTGATTAAAAAAGCAGAGTGCCGTTATGCATTGGTATGCGGCATTGCAAAGAGAGCAAGACAGCTCGAGACGCAGTATCCCGAACTCCTCGAGGAGACAAAGACAAAAGCTATCAGCTATGCTGCGCAGGAAGTCTACAACGATAAGGTAATTATCAAGAGAGACAACCAGTAACGGTTTAAGGAGATTTTCGTATGTTGTCCAATTACAACGTATTGCTCGGCGTGAGCGGAGGAATAGCGTGTTACAAGGCTTGCGAGATCGTATCCCGTCTTAAAAAACTCAATGCGGGCGTCGATGTCGTAATGACTGCGCATGCTACCGAATTTGTAGCGCCTTTGACTTTTGAGACGCTTTCCAACCGTCCCGTAGTCAGCAATATGTTTGACCGTAAAAAGGAATGGGAAGTCGAACATATATCTTTGGCAAAGAAAGCGGATTTGTGCATCATAGCGCCCGCAACGGCTAATATTATATCAAAACTTGCCGAAGGTATTGCCGACGATATGTTGACAACGACATATCTTGCGTTAAAGTGTCCGATAATCATCGCACCCGCAATGAATACCAACATGTACGAAAATCCGGTAGTACAGGCTAATCTTCAAAAACTCGCTTCAAAAGGCGTAATAATTGTTGACAGCGAAGAGGGCAGACTTGCTTGCGGAGACGTGGGCAAGGGCAAAATGGCGGAGCCTGTCGATATAGTTGCAAAGGCTGTCGAAGTGCTTTGTCCCAAGCGTGATTACGAGGGCAAAACAGTACTCGTTACGGCAGGAGCGACGAGAGAAAATATCGACGGAGTAAGGTTTATTACCAACCGTTCGTCGGGCAAAATGGGTATCGAAATCGCAAAAGCGGCAGTCAAGAGAGGCGCAAAAGTCGTGCTTGTCAAAGGACTTGTGCAGGTAAACATACCGAGTTATATCACTGACGTCGTGTCGGTCGAGTCTACCAAGGAGATGTATGACTCCGTACTCGAAAATTATAAAAAGTGCGACGTGATCATTAAAGCTGCGGCGCCCAGCGATTACCGCCCTAAAGACAAAATCGACAACAAGCTTAAAGGTGAAGAAATTACATTGAGTCTTGTCAAAAATCCCGATATAGCAAAGGCGGTAGGAAAGGTCAAAGGAGAGAGAAAACTCGTTGTTTTTTGTGCCGAAACTAAAGACCTTCTCGACAGTGCCATGCAAAAACTTGCCGATAAAAACGCCGATATGGTCGTTGCCAACGACGTGACTATGCAGGGTGCAGGCTTTGACAGCGATACGAATATCGTTACAATTGCCAAAAGAGACGGATTCCTCAAATCCTATCCCGTTATGCCCAAAAGCCGTGTTGCCGATATCATTCTCGACGAGATATACAAATGATTGCCAGAGTTATCGTAGACATAAGCAACAGCGAAGTCGATAAGATTTTCGATTATGAGATACCCTCAAACCTTAACGTATGCAAGGGAAGCAGAGTGCTTGTTCCTTTCGGTACAAAGAGAATTGAGGGCTTTTGTATTGATATAGTCGAAAATTCTGATGTGCCCACGCTTAAAAACGTTGAGGGGGTGCTCGACGAATTCGTATGCATAAGTCAAGAAATGCTTGAACTTATGAAGTATATGAAACAAAAGTTTTATATACGCTATGTCGACAGTTTGCGACTGTTTATTCCCTCCAAGTTGAGAGGCGGCAGAATTAAGGAGCTTACGAGGATATTTGTTACTCTCAATCCGATGTTTTCTTTTGAAGAACTCGTCGATGCGCTTCCCAAAAGGGCAAAAAGTCAGCTTGCCGTACTCGAAAGGCTAAAAGACGGCGGAGAATTTTTGTCGGTGCTGAATACCGAATATTCCGTCAGCGCCATTAATACGCTTGTATCGAAAGGGCTTCTCGTTAAGACCAGCGAACAGGTTGAGAGAAAACCTATGCAGAGTATTAAGGGCGGAATTGACGAAAAGGCTTTGCGTCCAAAACAAAAAGCCGCTCTTGATACGATTTTTTCTACGGACAAAGATACTGTGCTTTTGCACGGAGTAACGGGATCGGGCAAAACGCTCGTGTATATGAGTGCGATAAAAAAAGTACTTGAGCAAGGTAAAAATGCGATAATGCTTGTGCCTGAAATATCCTTGACTCCGCAAATGCTCAAGAATTTCAGAGGCATGTTCGGCGACAGAGTGGCGATGCTGCACAGCGGATTGAGCGACGGAGAGAGATTTGACGAATGGAAACGTCTTCTCAAAGGCGAGGCTAACATTGTGGTGGGCGCACGTTCGGCTATATTCGCTCCTCTCAAAAATCTCGGTTTGATAATAATCGACGAGGAACATGACGCAAGCTATATCAGCGAATCGAATCCCCGTTACAGAACGGTGGATATTGCGAGATTCAGAGCAAAGTTCAACGGCGCAAAAGTCATTCTCGGAAGTGCTACACCCTCAATCGACAGCTATCTTCTTGCAAAGCAAGGCGAATATGCGCTTGCCGTTATGGACGAGAGAATAAGCGACAAGGGTATGCCCAAGATAGAAATCGTCAACATGTCAAACGAACTTATCATGGGCAACAACGGCATGTTTTCGGCGAGACTCGAAGAAGAACTTAAAAATACTGTGGCAAAAGGCGAACAAGCTATGATATTTCTCAACAGGAGAGGCCATTCGTCTTTTGTAATGTGCAGAAAATGCGGATATATAGCTAAATGCACGGATTGCGACGTATCGCTTACGTATCATTCCGTGGACAATATGCTCAAATGTCATTATTGCGGCAAGAGATACAAAATGCTTACCAACTGTCCCGACTGCGGAAGTACGAATATCCGTTACGGCAAATTGGGTACGCAGAGAGTCGTCGAAGAAATTCAAAGGCTTTTTCCTGACGTTAAGGTCTTGAGAATGGACAACGAGACGACTACCACAAAGACAGCGTATCTCGATATTTTGGGGGCGTTTGCGGCAAAAGAAGCGCAAATTCTCGTCGGTACGCAGATGATTGCCAAGGGGCACGATTTTCCCGATGTTACGCTTGTCGGAATACTCGATGCGGATATGAGCCTTTATCATCAGGATTACCGTTCAAACGAGCGTACCTTCCAGCTTGTGACCCAGGTTGCAGGACGTGCGGGCAGAAGCGACAAGGGCGGCAAGGTAATATTGCAGACATATTCGCCCAATCACTATGTTTACAGATTTGCGGCAAATTACGACTATAAGGGATTTTTCGAAAAAGAAAACAATGTCCGCCAGACTACTAATTTCCCTCCTTATACGACGATAATAAGAGTGCTTATGACGTCAGAAGACGAGGATAAAGTTATAGATGCGGCAAAGAAAATATACAGGGAACTTCTCTCTTACGCACAAGCTAATGCGGATGACTTTTTGTATATTCAGGCAATGAAATCGCCTATGAGCAGAATACAGAATAAATACCGTTATCAGATAATTGCACGTATAAGACGTAAGCGTGAAGACGAAATAATATCGAAATTCTACGGCGTTATCGACGCCAATAAATTCAGACAAGTATCCGTATTTGCAGAAATAAATCCGCAGAATATGGCATAACGATTGATAAAGGAGTACATATGGCATTGAGAGATATAGTAGTGGATCCCAATCCCACGCTTAGAAAAAAATGCAGACCTGTGGAGGTTTTTGACGATAAACTCGGAAAACTTCTCGACGATATGAGGCAAACCATGAACCATGCCGACGGCGTAGGACTTGCAGGACCGCAGGTAGGAATTTTAAGAAGGCTTGCGGTGGTTGAGGTAGAAGATTTTTATATCGAACTAATCAATCCCGTAATTGTTAAGAAATCAGGTTCGCAGGACGGACCCGAGGGATGTTTGAGCGTTCCCGGAAGACAGGAAAACGTAGTGCGTCCCTATAAGGTTACGGTCGATTATCAGGACAGATACGGCAAGCCTATGACGGTAACTGCCGAAGGCTTTGTTGCGAGGGCTTTTTGTCATGAGATAGATCATCTCGACGGCATATTGTATTACGATTTGCTTGACAAAAAACACTGATTTTTAATGACAAAGTTCTAAGGTTTGAATGTGTTTTGAGTTCAACCGCAGGGACGGTAAAACCTACAAATTTATATTAAAAACGAATTTGCAGGGTAGATAAAAAATATGCGGGCTTTTAGTCCGAGCGAGGTATTATGAGAATACTGTTTTTGGGTACGCCAGATTTTGCGGTCGAGGCGCTTGAGAGAATAATAGATACGAAGCATGAGGTCGTAGGTGTGGTTACGCAACCCGACAGACGTCGCAACAGAGGCGAGGTCAGCTTTTGTCCCGTAAAACAGTGCGCTGTCGATCATAATATCAAGGTTTTTCAGTATGAAAGCATTCGCAAAGAGGGCGTTGAAGATATAAGACAAATCAACCCCGACATTATGATAACATGTGCTTTCGGACAGATAATCAGTCAGGAAATCCTCGATATTCCTAAATACGGAGTAATAAATATACACGCTTCGCTTTTACCGAAGTACAGAGGCAGCAGCCCTATTCAGTGGTGTCTTATCAACGGCGAAACGAAGACGGGTGTAACTATAATGCGTACGGCGCTTGCCGTGGATAGCGGTGATATCCTTCTGCAAAAAGAGATTGATATTTTGCCTCAAGAAAACGCAGGTGAACTCTTTGACAGACTTGCCGTACTCGGAGGACAAGCCATAGTTGAAGCACTTGAGCTTATCGAAAGCGGCAAAGCCGTGTATATTCCGCAGGACGAAAAACTTGCTACGCATTATCCTATGATAAAAAAAGAAGACGGTTTGACGGACTTTTCTCAAAGCGCTAAAAAGGTCTTTGACAAAATGAGAGGATTTACTCCTTGGCCGTCGGCGTTCACATATCTGGACGGTAAACTTTTTAAGATATTGAAATGTTTGCCTGTCGAAGATAATTCGTTTTTTGACGGATTAAAAGTAGGTGAAGTTTTTGTGCAGGAGCGCAAAGCGTTTGTGAAATGCGGTGAAGGCGCAGTTCAGCTTTTAGAAGTTCAACTCGAAGGTAAAAAGGCTATGCGGACAGAAGAATTTCTTTTGAGCGGCAAACTTAAGACGGGAGTAGTGTTGGGTAAATGAACGGTTTTGCGATAGCTTGCGATATATTGTCGAAAATATATAAAGAAGACGCATTCGGTTCTATCGAGCTCAACAAGAGAATCGGCGGAGCAAGCAATCAGGCGGTCGTCACGAGGCTTGTTTACGGCGTTTTGCAAAAAGATACCGAACTTGATTATTATATATCCAAGCTTACCTCAAAACGCCCGGGCAGAAGCGAAGCCGTACTTCTCAAAGCGGGATTGTATTGTCTTAAATATATGGATTCTTTTCCTGATTATGCGGTAGTTGACGAAACTGTCGAGATGTGTGAAAAGATAGGAAAAAGACAGTTAAAAGGCTTTGTCAACGGCGTACTCAAAAGTTTTATCGCAAACGGTAAGACTGTAGAATTGCCGAAGGACAGGATCGGACTTTTGAGCGTAGAAACAAGCGTTCCTTCATGGCTGGTAAAAGCCTATGTCAAACAGTACGGCTATGATAAAACAAAAGAGTTTTTGAGTGTAGGCGAATTTACAAAGGAGCATATACGCAATAATTCGAGAGTGTGGACGCTTAATCAACTCAAATCTTCTCTTGACGAACATAATATACAATATATAGAGAGCGAGGCGGGCGGACTTTTTGTCGACAATACGGGATATATAAAGGAGCTTAACGCTCAAGGCAAAGTTACATATCAGTCTATGACGTCCATGCTTGCCGTGCAGGCGTTAGAGCTTAAGGACGGCGAAAAGATGCTTGATGCATGTGCCGCACCCGGAGGTAAATCTGTATATGCCAGAGAACTTGCCGATGTGGATATTACGGCTTGCGATATACACGAACACAGATTGGATCTGATAAGAGCATACGCCGCCAGAATGAAAACGGACGGTATAAAAGCCGTGTTGTGCGATGCTGCCGAATATAATGAGGGATTTGATTCGGGATTTGATAAAATCTTGTGTGACGTTCCTTGCAGCGGACTAGGCGTAGCAAATAAAAAACCTGATATTTACTTGCGTGCTTCCATGCAAAAGGTCGAGGAGTTGAGCAAGATACAATATGCGATTTTGTCCAACGTAAGCAGATATCTGAAGTCAGGCGGCAGACTCGTATATTCGACTTGCACGACTTTGAGAGAGGAAAATTACAATATAGTCGGCAGGTTTGTCAAAGAAAATCCTGCCTGGCATATAGTACGACATAAAATATATTTGCCCGACGGCAAAGGCTGCGACGGATTTTTTATAGCGGTATTGGAGAAAAATGGCTGAAAGTAAATTGCTTCTCGATATGAATAGCGACGAATTGAGCGACTTTGTGAAGGATTGCGGACAACCCGCTTTCCGTGCAAAACAACTGTATGAATGGTTGGTCAAAGGCGCTGATTTCGACGAGATGAAAAATCTTCCTATGCAGTTTGTCGATAAACTGAAAAACGAGGGATACAGAGCGCAGGGCGTCAAAATAATTAAAAGGCTTGAATCGCAAAAAGACGGTACTGTTAAATATCTTTATTCGCTTTTTGACGGCAACGTAATAGAGGGCGTGCTTATGAGATATAAGTACGGTAACACGATTTGCGTGTCGACGCAGGTGGGATGCAGAATGAATTGTGCGTTTTGCGCTTCGGGACTTGATGGACTCGTGCGCAATCTTACGGCAGGCGAAATTCTCGGACAGGTAGTTGCCGTAAACAGAGAAAACGCCACAAAAGATGACAGAGGCGTTACCAATATCGTGCTTATGGGAAGCGGAGAACCTCTCGATAATTACGACAATGTATGCAAATTTCTTTCGTTGGTCAGCGATGAAAAGGGACTTAAGATATCCAAACGTAACGTTTCTCTGTCAACTTGCGGCTTATGCGATAAGATAGTACAGCTTGCAGATGACGGATTTACGCCCACAATGACAATATCGCTGCATGCGCCCAATGACGAAATGCGCAAAGAAATAATGCCTATTGCCAAAAAATATTCTGTAAAAGATATTATGCGAGCGGTCAAGTATTACTTTGATAAGACGGGCAGACGGATAATTTTCGAATATTCCATGATCGGCGGGAAAAACGATACCGAAGAATGTGCCGTACAACTTGCGGCGCTTGTAAAAGGTCTATCGTGTCATATTAATCTTATACCTCTCAACTATGTGAAAGAGAGGGGTCTAGGCGCCAGCGGAAAAAAGAATATTTACAAATTCAAAGCCTTGCTTGAAAGCAAAGGCGTGAGCGTGACGGTAAGACGCAGCATGGGAAGCGATATAGAAGGTGCTTGCGGTCAATTGAGAAGAAAGGTTCTTAAGTAAAATGGTGACATATAAAATTTTCGACGATGAGTATTTTGAAGGTAAGAATTATGCCAAAGTGCGCAAAGCTGCAAGAGCCGTAATTCTTGATAAAGAAAATATCTTTATCGAGGAGACAAAAACTCCCGAGATCGTAATGTTGCCCGGCGGAGGCGTAGAGGGCAATGAAAATTGGTCGGAATGCGTAAAAAGGGAGTGTCTCGAGGAGTGCGGACTTATCGTTGAGCCCAAAGAAGAACTTTTTGCGATAGAAGAATACTATAAGGATACATTGTTTTACAGTGTATATATAAAATGTGATATCGTGGGCACAGGAAAAAGCTCATTGACCGACAGCGAGAGAAAACTGGGACTTTGTTACGGTTGGAAAAAACTTGCCGATGTGTCAAATAATTTACAGCGCCTTATAAGTTATTATCCTATAGCTAGCGAACACAGAGGAATGCATATAAGAGAAAATACGGCACTGGAGCATATAATTGAACATTGTTCAAAACAAATTGCAATATAAATTATATATGCATTTGATTATCAACAAAATATTGCAGTACAATAAATAAATGAAATAACCCGAAAAAAATACGTTGACTAAACTATTAACTAACGATACGGCAAGCGGTTGCAGCGCCGAAAGGAGAAAATTATCAAAATCAAAACAAGCGGACAGATCATCAAAGGAGTGGGCGGAGTTTATACGGTAGTAACTCAAGAGGGAAATACAGTAAAATGTTATCCCAGAGGAAAGCTAAAGGCAAACGGTGAATTGTTTATCGGAGACATCGTTGATATCGTGTTGGATAAAGAAGGTATAATCGAGAGCGTAAGACCCAGAAAAACGCAGCTTGTTAGACCTTTTGTAAGCAATATGGATTGTATTGTAATCGTGCTTGCGCCTCTTCCTAAACCCGACATGATGCTTGTTGATAAACTTATCATCGGTGCCATAGAAAACGGCATAGCTCCTTTGATTTGCGTCAATAAAGCCGATATGCAAGGGGCAGATAAAGTGGTTGAAGACGTTGTCAACGACTATAAGGACGAAGCGGATATTTTGGTAATATCCACGCAAACAAACCAGGGAATAAACGAACTTCTTGAGAAAATAAAATGCAAATACGTTTGTCTTGCAGGTCAGTCGGCTGTAGGTAAATCTTCGCTTATCAATTGCATTCTCGGAGAAAAGAAGCAGAGCGTAGGAGATTTGAGTAAGAAGGGCGACAGGGGTAAGAATACTACCAGACACATTGAGATAATCACTCTTGACGACGGCACGAAGATTGCCGATACGTGCGGCTTTAACAAATTGGAATTGCCGCTTTTCGAACCTTCGAGACTGTCGGGATATTATACGGATTTTGACATATATGCCGATAAATGCAAATTCAGAGGCTGTAATCATTATAAAGAGAGCGATTGTGCCGTTAAGAAAGCTGTTGAAGAAGGGAAAATTGCAAAAAGCCGTTACGAAAGATATGTGACGCTGTTTGCACATATTGAAAACAGATGGAACAAAAGATACGATTGACATCTTATATCATAAAAATGCAGTCATTCGATTGACTTGTTAAAACGATAATAATAGCAGAATATTAGTTGAGATAAAACAAATTGAACATTGTTCAAACAGTATAGCAATACAGTTGATTTGTTCAAAGATGTGATATATAGTATTTATTGTGCAAAGCATAAAAGTATTGTAAAATATATGAGACGATATATAAAAGCAATATCAGTTAAAAATAAATTACAATGCTTAAATCGATAATATAAATAAGTAAAAAATAGTAATCAGAATATAATACAAACGGAGAAATAATATGAGTATTCTTGTTTCGCCGTCGATACTTTCGGCGGATTTTGCAAAAATGGGTGAAGACGTTTCTAAACTCAAAGGTTGGGGCGCAGATTGGGTGCATTGCGATGTTATGGACGGTGTATTCTGTCCCAATATCACATTCGGCATTCCTATGATAAAAGCTATTCGGAAATATACGGATTTGCCCTTGGATGTTCATCTTATGATTACGCATCCCGAAAGATATGTAGATAAATTTTTGGACGCAGGTGCGGATATTATCACTTTTCACCCCGAAAGCAGTGACGATGTCGAGGGTATAATTGACAATATACGTCGCAACGGGAAAAAAGTAGGTCTGGTACTTAATCCCAACATACCCGTAAGCGAAGTTGCAAAATATATAGATATGATAGATATTGTAATGCTGATGGGTGTTTACCCAGGATTTTCTGCGCAAAAATTTATTACGGATACCATGTATAAGATAAGCGATCTCAAGGCACTTATAGGTGACAGAGACGTTATTATAGAATTTGACGGCGGCGTAAGTACGGATAATATAGCCGAGATGGAATCGAGAGGAGTAAACGTAGCTGTCAGCGGAAGCTATGTTTTCGGAGCAAAAGATCCCAAGGAAGCTATTGCTTTTCTTAAAAACCGCAAAAAGCTTGACGATTATATTAAAGAGTATAAGCCCTTTAGTTGATATTCGATATAGTATGCACATATTGCGAATTGCGATATTTGCCGTATTCAGTCAAAATCGAATGCGTTGTCGTCAATTATAAAAGCACATAAATTCAATTGTCGATTTATACAGTCGATTGTATAGCGATTAAAATATATATAAAATTATGGCTCTGACGTTAAAATGTCGGAGCCTTAATATTTGTTGAGAATTTGAAAAGCGTTCAAATATATAATGCAGACGATATATAAATGTAAATCCGTCGATTAGACAGTAACACTCGCTTGCAAAAAGACATATAATGCACCAGAGTAAGGAGGGCAGGCTATGAAAATTATATGTATCAATCCGCCTAAATTTATAAAGGCGATTCTGCGAGTTTTTGCAAAGCACCGTCATTGAAGAGTGCAATTATTTTCGCATATTTGATTATTTGTATGCGGGCATAAAAAAACACTCTGCAAAGCAGAGTGTAATTTTTTTATTTTTTGATGCGATTAAGCGCGCTCTACGGCACCGCTACGCAAACATCTGGTGCATACATACAAACTTTGAGTAGAACCGTTGTTGTTGACAACTTTTACTTTCTGTACGTTTGCTCCCCAGCTTTTTCTATACTTACGGTTGGAGTGGCTAACCTTGTTACCGCTTTGTTGACCTTTACCACAAATAGCGCATACTTTAGACATTGTCGATACCTCCATACAAATCTTGCCTAAATATAATAGCACTCAAAAATACAAAATGCAAGAAAATAACGGTATATTTTTTCAAAATTTGAGATTTTTTATTAGATATGCACATAACTTAATAATAATATACTTAAAATATAAAAAAAACACTTGCAATGAACGTGCGTTTTTGTTAAAATTCTAGTGTATGGCAGTTAAGACATCAAATTATTACGGCAGAATAATTATTACGGATAAGGCCATTTCTATGGTGGCTCACTTTGCGGCTGCGGATTGTTACGGCGTAGTCGATCTTGTTTCGCGTAAATTGAGCGATAGCATAAGTGAGTTTTTCAACAAGACTCCTTCCGGTAAAGGTGTCAAAATAGTCACGTTAAAAAACAAAATCAATATCGAACTTTTTGTGGTCCTCAGAGAGGGCGTAAATATAGATGCCGTCAGCGACTCGATCAAAAATACCGTTAAGTACAACGTGGAGACTTATACGGGTATGAGAGTTGACAATATTATTGTCAATGTCGTCGGCGTAAAAGTTTAATCGGAGATTCAGATGAAGGTTATAGACAGTTCCAAGTTATTGGAAATGATAGACGGAGGATACCGCTATCTCAAAGCTAATAAAAACGTAGTAGACGCACTCAACGTATTCCCTGTGCCTGACGGTGATACAGGTACGAATATGTCGCTCACGATGGCGTCTGCGGTGAAGGAAGTAAAGTCTGTGCAGACAGACGATATTACGGATATTCTCACGGCTTATTCGAGAGGAGCGCTCAAGGGTGCCAGAGGTAATTCGGGCGTAATTTTGTCGCAGATCATCAAAGGTCTTGCGGTAGTTTTAAGCGACGAAAAGTCTATTACTACCAAATCGTTTGCAAAGGCTTTGGGATATTCGAGAGAAGTTGCTTACAATGCTGTTACAAAGCCCAAGGAAGGTACCGTGTTGACTGTCATCAGATATATGGCAGAGCAAGCTCCTTCATTGGCTAGTAAAAATGCTTCTTTTATCAACTTTTTCGACCAGCTTATCAAAAAAGGCGAAGAAATTCTTCAAAAAACCCCCGAAATGTTGCCCGTACTTAAGCAGGCGGGTGTAGTTGATGCAGGCGGCAAAGGCTTGCTTTGCGTATTTCAGGGTTATTACAATGTGCTTGCCGGCATCGAAATTCCCGAGGAGATGGAGGCTGAAGACAATGTTGTTGTCCCTGCGGCTCCTCTTGAAGCTTTCGATAATGACGAACACGATCTCGAAAATATTAAATACGCTTATTGTACCGAATATTTTGTTATAAATCTTAAAAAGCACGTTACTGAAGAAGACGTTGAAAAATTGAGAGACAAACTTATGGCTATCGGCGATTGCGTAATCGTTATAGGCGACGTCTCATTGATAAAAGTTCACGTTCATACGAATCAGCCTAACAGAGCTTTGTATCACGCTTTGCAACTCGGTGAGTTGGACAAGGTTAAAATCGAAAACATGCTCGAGCAGCACAGAGCGCTTGTCAAGGCGAAAGAAGAATCCAAAAAGGAAATGGGCCTCATTTCCATTTGTGCCGGTGACGGTATCGCAAGCATTTTCAAGGATCTCATGATTGATGAGGTTATCGAAGGCGGTCAGACTATGAATCCTAGCGTTGAAGATATTCTCAATGCTGTAGAAAAGATCAATTCCGATAATATTATCATCCTTCCTAACAATAAGAATATCATCATGGCAGCAGAAAAGGTAAAAGAACTTACCAAGAAAACCGTGTATGTTGTGCCCACGACTGAAGTGGCGCAGGGTATAAGAGCGGCTTTTGCTTTTGACGCTAATAAGCCTGTCGAAGAGAATGTGAGTGAAATGATAGCTGCATATGAAGATCTCAAGTGCGGCGAAGTAACGAATGCCGTAAGAAATACAACTCTTGACGGTTTCGATATCAAAGAGGGCGATATTATAGGACTTGACGGCAAGACTATTATTGCAGATTCTCAAAGCGTTGAAGAGACGACAATCAGTGTTATCGAAAAACTCGTAGACGAATGGAGTGAAGTTATTACGCTTTACTACGGCGAAGGCGTCAGCAAAGAAGAGACAGAAAAGCTTGTCAACAAACTCAAAGAAAAATATGAGGATTTCGATATAGTTAGCTATTACGGCGGACAGCCTCACTATTATTATCTGATATCTGTTGAATAATAATTTGTGTTTTATATGATATGACGCTATGTCGATTATTGCTGTGTGCTAAAATTGACGTAAGAAAAGGTGAAAATAAAAATATCTTCAAGACTTTAGTTAAGATTTTATAAATCATATAAATTATTACATAGCTACATTATATTATTGAGATAGATTATCCATCCGAAAGGGTGGATTTTTTTTGTTATCATAAGCTGCCTGAGTGTGGGCAATATTCAAATTAGAAAGATTTCGTATTTATAGCGGATTTGTTTTCTTTGTTTACTGAATAAAAAAAAGTGCTTGTCATTGAATGTAATAAATAGAAATATAAGCTTTGCGGTGTATAATAAAAGAAAACCTTGAATTTATCTTTTTGTCGTACATTGATTATAAAAAGCATTATATCGATTATTCGTCAATCTTGACAGCGTTGCAATAGAAGTTTATTGCTATCTGAATAGTTTACAGCGCTTAAATCTTGATTGATGCGAGAGTGCTGACGGAGTATAGGTGGATTTACCGTATATATTATAATGCGTGTATATGTGTGTACGCACGCTTGCGTATATGAGCGTGCGCATACGTATGCGTCTGTACGTGCACCTGTATGCGTCTGCATGTGCGCATGCGCGTGAAAGAGTTATTTGAACAATGTTCAATTTATAAAATAGCAGTAATCCTAAAGTGAACAAAAAAGGATGTAATTTAGTTATATTTTAAGGATTGAACAGGTGAACAGGGGAGATATGTTGAATAACGTTTTGTGTTTAATAAAAACGAAATCGCACTCTTGATATACTGCAAATATAAATAGATAGCAGAAGTATTACGATTTTATCGTAAAAAATATAAAAACACAAAAAAATGCCGTTTTGAACACTATTCTACAATCAGAGTATAGACGGTAAAAAGTCTATGATTCAGGCGAATTTGTTAAACTTCTATATATTATGTCGGGTAAACGTATATATAATCATAAGCGCATAATGCAACACAGATCATAGTTATTGAACAATGTTCAAATATGCAGTGCGTTGCAATACGGTGATTAATGAATAAGTGTTCAAAATTTTGTGTATTTTCATATAGCGGTTTTTCGTCATAAAGCTAGGGCTGACGTAATTAATCGAATAGTCGGTAAATGAGAAATGATTACGTAGTCGATAATTGTGCCGCAATTGTTCCGCAAAATTTAGAAATGTTAAAAAGGTCACTATGACCCCCCATGTCTAAAATATTTTCTATTGACGAATACGCTTGTCGGATTTATAATAGTAGATATGGAATTGATTGACGTAAAAGGCGTTGGAGCCAAAACTTTGGAAAAATTGAAAAAAATAGGCATCGAGTCGGTAAGAGACGTTGTCTATTTTTACCCTAAATTTTATTGGGACATGACCAAAGAGACAAATCTCGATGATATCGAAAGCGGCGATTACGTTTTGCTTAAAGGCAATCTCACATCGATAAGCGGACTGATAAGAGCAAAGAGGGGATTGACTTTTTGCAGTGCAACGCTCAATACGCAAGGCAAGAAAGTAAAGGTTACGTGGTTTAATTCGCCGTTTATACTTTCGCTTATCAAACAGGATGTTGAATTTTTATTTTGGGGAAAGGCAAATCTCAAAGGCAAACGTATCGAGATGTCTAATCCTAGTTTTGAAAAGGCAGAGGAGAACAAAAGACTTCAGGGCATAGTGCCTATATATCCCTTAAAAGATGCCGTCGGACAACAGCTTTTCAGAAATATCGTTGAAAAGTGTCTTGAAAATTACAAAGCGGTTTCCAGACTTGACGAATTTGCCGAAATGTCTTTGGATAAGGCGCTCAATATCATTCACAATCCCGTAGAAATTTTTGAGACCAGAAAAGCACGTCGAAGAGTTGCGCTCGAAGAGCTTGTCTATCAGATCATTGCTTACAGAATTATCAAAAACAACAGCGACAACAAAAAGCCTTACCCTTACGAAGCGGAAATCAGTTCGCTTGACGGCGCAATTGCGGCATTGCCATACAAATTGACTCCTTCGCAGGAAAAGGCGCTTAAAGAAATCATTGCAGACCTGAAAGGACAAAGACATACCAACAGAATGTTGATGGGCGACGTAGGCTCGGGAAAAACGGTAGTTGCAATGCTCACATGTTTGTTTGCCAAAAAGTGCGGCAGACAAAGTGCGCTTATGGCTCCTACGGAAATTCTAGCCAGACAACATTTCCGTACGGCAAAAAATTTGTTCATGAACGAACTGAATGTCGAACTTCTCACTTCTTCGACTCCAGCGGCAGAGAAAAAGAGAATTGTCGAAGCTTTGAAATGCGGACAAGTCGATTTGATCATAGGTACGCATGCCGTGCTGAATGACAAAGTTCAGTTTGAAAATCTCGGACTCATAATCATTGACGAATTACACCGTTTTGGCGTAAGACAAAAGAGTAAACTCGAGGATAAAGCAATAGGCGTAGACGTAATAGTAATGAGTGCAACGCCTATTCCGAGAGCGCTGGCGCTGTCGTTTTACGGCGATCTCGATATGTCAACGCTTGAACCAAGAGTCGGCACGGGCAATAATATTTCCACTTTTGTAATGGGTGACGATAAACTTAAAGGGCTGTATAAATTCATACTCGAGAGAGTGTCCTACGGCGAGCAGGCTTATATAGTGTGTCCTCTTGTCGAAGACAGTGAAGGTCTTGAAGTCTTTTCGGCAAAAATGCTTTATAAGCAACTTGTAAAAAAAGAACTTGCAGACGTCAGGGTAGGACTCGTCTACGGCAGTATGAAAGACAAGGAAAAAAGCGAGATAATGGCAAGATTTTATGCCGGTGATATTGACGTGCTTGTTGCGACTTCGGTTATCGAAGTAGGTATTGACAGTCAGCGCGCAAGCATTATGGCTGTGCTTGACAGCGACAGATTCGGACTTGCGGCACTGCATCAATTGAGGGGCAGAGTAGGCAGAAATCCGCAGATAAAATCGTATTGTTTTTTGCATACGTCCAAGGCAGGAGAAAACGTGCGACTCGAAGCGCTTAAAGACAATAAAGACGGCTTGAAAATAGCCGAAATAGATGCGGATATAAGAGGATACGGCGACTTCTTGGGTATAAATCAAAGCGGCGGCGGTAATCTCGGATTGAATATCGACAAAAAACTCATTATCGAGAGCAAACGAATTGCAGACGGACTCATGGAGCAGGGCGATATATACAAAGAATATGACGAAATGCTTGCAAAGTATCTTGCGACTATGAAAGGTATAAGCCTTAATTAATACGTTTTCAGTCAAAAATAGTCCCGTAAAATAAGTTCGATTTACGGTAGACTATTTTGAATATGAAAATATTATTGTTGAGGTTTTGCATTATTTCTGTAACATCAAAATTTTAAGAGAAAGTGTAAAGAGAAAAACAGTTGCTTTTCGGCACTGTTTTTTTACATTATCGGATTTTTACTTTATCTGAATATATTGATTGAAAGAATTTAAGCGACTGATTTGCGAATCTGAATTATCGCACGGCGATATAGAAATTTTATTTCGGAAAATATCGAAATTATCAAATATCAAGTTATTTGAAGCTGTGATTTTACGATAAAACAATAAAATTTTCAAAATATTAAGATATTTATAGACAAAATCGGCAGTTTGGTATTATAATATAGCTAATTTATATATAGGACACGTGTTTTATGATAAAAAAATTCAAGCTGCCCAAGGGCATGCAGGACTATCTTCCAAAGGATTGTTATTCAAAGAGGGCTATCGAAAACAAAATAATGAATTGTTTTGCGAGTTACGGATTCAAGGAAATCGAATCCCCGGTACTCGAGAGATACGAACTTTTTGACGGCGGCGTAGGAAACGTCGAACTCAATAAACTGTTTAAGGTTACCGATACTGACGGAGACCTTTTGATTTTACGCCCGGATATTACGATGCCTATATCCCGTATCGTTTGTACTAAACTTCCCGACGGTTGTCAAAGACTTTGTTATCTCGGCAACTCTTTCAGTGCTATGGAGACAGAAGGAAAACTCCGTGAATTTACGCAAGCCGGCGTGGAAATTATGGGAGCGAGCGGAGACGACGTAGATGTCGAAGTCGTTATGTTGGCTATCAAAAGCATGTTGTCAAGCGGACTTAAAGATTTTCAGATCGAACTCGGCAACGTTGCTTTTTTTGAAGGATTGCTCGATGCTTTCAATGTGAGCGAAGAGGACAGCGAAGTACTCGTAAATTCTATTGAATCCAAAAACGGAATAAAATTATATTCGCTTTCGGGAGATATGGATAAATGTCTTATAGACAGTCTTTCCCGCTTGCCTATGCTTTTCGGCGGTGAGGAAGTTCTTGTCGAAGCAGAAAAGATGTGTCTCAATGACAAGATGTCGCAAGCAGTCAGAAATCTCGAAAAGGTCTATGAGGGCATACAGAGACTCGGATACGAAAAATACGTCTGTTTTGACTTGAGTATTGTAGGCAAGATGAGATATTACTCGGGCATGGTCATGAGAGGCATAGTCAAAGGTATGGGACGTCCCGTGCTTTCTGGCGGACGCTATGACGGACTTTGCGACGCATTCGGCAAACATATCCCCGCAGTAGGCTTTGCGGTTAGCATAGGATACGTAATGAACGCTTTGCAAAACGACGGTCTTCTTACGTCGGCTCCTGCGACTGAAGAAGTGGTCGGCTATGCGCCCGACGCTATGAAAAAAGCCGAAAAGTACGTGGAAAAAACGAGAGCCAAAGGCATTGAGGCAGTATGTACTTTTGCAGTTACCGCCGACGAGTTGTTAAGAGTAAAAAACACTCTTAAAGCAAATAAAGCCGTGTTTGTCACAAATGACGACATCAAGGAAGTCTGATTGAGGTAGGATATGAAAGATAAAGTTACGTTTGCCCTCGCAAAGGGAAGACTTGCGGAAAAATCGGTAGACATTCTCGAACAGTGCGGTATAGATTGCCGCCATATACTCGAGCCGTCGAGAAAACTCGTAATGAGTGACAAAAGCGGACAATTCGAATTTATATTCGTCAAACCCAGCGATGTGCCTATATACGTAGAGCACGGCGTTGCAGATATAGGCGTAGTGGGCAAGGATACTCTCCTTGAGGAAGACAGAGACGTATACGAGCTTATAGACCTCGGCTTTGCAAAGTGCAGACTTTGTCTTGCGGGATATAAGGATACCGATTTGTCGGTACCAAAAAATACTTTGCGAGTAGCGACGAAGTATGTCAATGTTGCCAAGGATTATTTTGACGGAAAAGGTCAGAACGTAGAGATAATACCTTTGCACGGTTCGATAGAACTCGGTCCTATCGTAGGACTCAGCGATATCATCCTCGATATAGTGGAGAGCGGAAAGACGCTTCAGGAAAACAATCTTTGCGTACTCGAAGAAATCGTTGCCTGTTCGGCAAGACTTATCATCAACAAAGTAAGTCTCAAGACAAAAGCCGACACGATAAAGCCCTTGGTATCGAAGATAGACGCAATCATCAAATCCGTATAAAATAATAAAAAGTCAGGCGGCAGACGGATTGAAAGCCGCATGCCGAAACAAGATCAACAAACAGAATAAAAACAGCAAAAGACTGTTAAAGAGGTAAATACAATGACGGTACCCGTATTGAGATACAATAAAGACGATATGTCGAGAGTTTTTTCAAGAACTCAACTTGACAACAGCGAATTTATAAAGACGGTTGACGATATTATCGCCGACGTGAGAAAAAGAGGAGACGAAGCGCTTTTTGAGTATGCGCTCAAATTCGACAGACAGAATATAAATGCAGACAGCATAGTAGTTTCGGAAGACGAAATCAATGATGCGTATTCTAAAGTCTCTCCCCAACTTATCGAGAGCATAAAAAAATCTATTGCAAACGTATATGACTATCACAAAAGACAAAGAGATAAGTTTGCCAATGCGTTTTTTGCTAGCGGCGCCAACGGCAAAAGCACTCTCGGCTGGATATACAGACCTTTGAAAAGAGTAGGTTTATATGTTCCAGGCGGAAAGGCAAGTTATCCCTCAACGGTTATTATGACGGCAGTGCCTGCAATAGCGGCAGGAGTCGGAGAAGTCGTTGTTACGACTCCTAATACCAATAACCCTGCAATACTCGTGGCGTGCAAAGAATGCGGAATAAAGACGATTTACAAGACGGGCGGAGCGCAGGCAATCGCTGCGCTTGCTTACGGCACGCAGTCAATACCCAGAGTGGATTTGATTGCAGGCCCCGGCAACGTTTTTGTAACCTTGGCAAAAAAGCAGGTATTCGGACACGTGGCAATAGACATGATAGCAGGCCCCAGCGAAATACTCGTAATTGCCGATGACAGCGCAAACGTAAAATATCTTGCGAGCGACTTACTCTCGCAGGCAGAACATGACGAACTTGCGGCAAGTTTTCTTGTGACGACCAGCGAAAAGCTTGCCAGGGAAGTGGCAGAGGAGATAGATCGCCAGACTCAACTTCTCGACAGAAAAAGCATAATAGAAAAGTCGCTTGAAAACAACGGTACGATCATTCTCGTCAAGGACATGGACGAGGCAATCGAGGTTGCGGACAGAATAGCGCCCGAACATCTCGAAGTTTGCACAAAGGACGCAAAGGAAGTAGCAATGAAGTTGTCCAATGCCGGTGCGGTCTTTGTAGGCAACTATTCGCCCGAACCTTTGGGAGATTATTTTGCAGGACCGTCGCACGTACTTCCTACAAGCGGCAGTGCAAGATATTCGTCGGTGTTGTCCGTGGATACCTTTATGAAGAAGATAAGCTATATCGAGTATTCCGAGGAAGATTTGCTTTCGGCGGCAGACGATATAATTTCCGTTGCGGAATGCGAAGGATTTACGGCTCATGCCAATACAATCAAAATAAGAAAGCACAATTAAATTTGAAAAAGCGAAATTTCAATCAACATAATATTTACAATTGATTTGCTAAAGCAAAAAGGAGAATATATGAGAAAGTCAAGTATCGTAAGAAATACCAACGAAACCAAAATCAAACTCGCTATAAATCTTGACGGCGACGGCAAGTACGACATCAACACGGGCGTAGGATTTTTCGATCACATGATGACATTGTTTGCGTGTCATTCGGGATTTGACTTCAGTGTGGAGTGTCAGGGCGACGTAAGAGTCGACGGACATCATTCTGTCGAGGATATCGGAATTGTTCTCGGCAAAGCGCTTGTGGAGTCTTTTGGCGACAAAAAAGGTATCAAGAGATACGCAAGCGTAAGCATACCCATGGATGAAAGTCTTGCCAACGTTACCGTAGACATAAGCGGCAGACCTTATCTCGTGTTCAATGCGAGCGATATGACGGGTAAAGTGGGTGACTTCGATATCGAGCTTGTGGAGGAGTTTTTCAGAGCGGTGGCAAATTACGGCGGACTTACTTTGCACATCAATTTGATTTACGGTTCTAACAACCATCACAAGATAGAAGCCATATTCAAAGCGTTTGCAAGGGCATTGAAAGAGGCTTCGACAATAGTCTCGGACAAACTTCCTTCATCTAAAGGTGTACTCGAATGATAGCTGTAGTCGACTACGGTATGGGCAATCTGCGCAGTGTGCAGAAAGCTTTCGAATATATAGGACAAAACGCTTTGATTACCGACAAAGCCGCAGACCTCAAGAGTGCGGACCGTATCGTATTGCCGGGAGTAGGAGCGTTCAAGGACGCAATGAATGCACTCAACGCTACAGGGCTTACTCCCGTACTGAAAGAGGAAATTGCCAAAGGCAAACCCTTTTTGGGAATATGTCTCGGGATGCAGATGCTGTTTGACAAGAGTTATGAAGACGGAGAGTACGAAGGACTCGGACTGATAAAGGGCGAAGTCGTGAGATTTCAGACAAAACTCAAAGTGCCTCATATAGGCTGGAATAAACTCGATATTCAAAAAACGACGCCGCTTTTCACTGGCATTGACGACTTGAATTTTTACTTTGTGCACAGTTATCATGCCTCAAAATGTCGTCTTGAAGATGTGGAAACGACATGCGATTACGACTACGAATTTGTAGCGTCTGTCAACAAGGATAACGTGTGGGGAGTTCAATTTCATCCCGAAAAAAGCGGAGATACGGGATTGAAGCTTCTCACAAATTTCAGTAAACTTTGCTGATTTGAAAACTGATAAAAAGCTGCTATATAATTGTTATCAATGACAATTTTACAGCTTATAAAATACAAAGTACAGCACAAGCAGGCTTTTGCCGAGAAGGTTTTATAATCGGCAATGCTTGTCTTATCTATTGATTAACAACGGAGAGATAAAATGATACTTTTTCCTGCAGTTGACGTATTGGACAACAGAGCCGTAAGATTGCTATACGGCAAGAGAGATATGGTGACGGACTACGGCACTCCCGTCGAGCGTGCGCTCAAATGGCAAGAGTCGGGTGCGCAATATTTGCATATCGTAGACCTCAACGGTGCGTTTGACGACAGTACGGTCAATAAAAAAACTCTTGTCGAACTTATAAAAAAAGTTTCCGTACCCGTGCAGATAGGCGGAGGAATAAAAACTCTCGATAAAATCAAGTTTTATCTCGAAGAGGTAGGAGCAAGCAGGGTTATAGTCGGTACTGCGTGCGTAACAAACCCCGATATTGCAGACAAGGCCTGTGCAATATACGGCAATAAAATCGTTGCGGGAATAGATGCAAAAGACGGCTATGTCGCAATCAAAGGCTGGGTGGAAAAGAGTAATCTCAAACCTTTAGACGTAGCTTTGGATATGAAGAACCGAGGAGTCGATACGGTAGTTTATACCGATATAAGCAGAGACGGAGCGCTGTGCGGTGCAAATATAGACTCAACCGCAAAACTTACGCTTGACAGCGGTATGAAGATAATCGCAAGCGGCGGAATGGCGACTTTAGACGATGTCAGAGCGGTTAAAGAAAGAGGAATTTACGGTGCGATTTTAGGCAGAGCCATTTATACGGGCGACATAAGCCTCGAAGAAGCGCTCAAAATCTGATTTGCGATCCGTCGCAATTAAGTTTTAATATGTAAAGATAATGTTTCAAGGAGAAAAAATTGCTTAACAAGAGAATAATTCCCTGTCTGGATATCAACAAAGGCAGAGTTGTAAAAGGAGTGAATTTCGTCAATCTGATAGACGCGGGCGACCCCGTAGAAGTTGCCAAGGCATACAATGCCATGCGTGCCGACGAGATAGTTTTTCTGGATATCACGGCAACGCATGAGGGCAGGGCGACGATATACGACGTTATCTCGAGAGCTGCCGAACAGGTCTTTATTCCTTTGACCGTAGGCGGCGGAATTTCGTCGGTTGAACATTTCAGAAATCTTCTCAATCTGGGAGCGGATAAGATAAGCGTTAATTCGGCGGCGGTGAGAAATCCCGATCTTATCACTGAAGCGGCGCTTAAGTTCGGCAGACAATGCGTTGTCGTAGCGATAGACGCCAAGAAAAACGATAAAGGTTCGTTTGACGTGTATCTCAACGGCGGCAGGATAAACACCGAAATAGACGCAATCGAGTGGGCGGTGCAAGCGGAGAAAAGAGGCGCCGGAGAGATACTTTTGACATCTATGGATTGCGACGGCACAAAGGCAGGATACGATCTCGATTTGACAAAAAAAGTATGTCAGGCGGTAAATATCCCCGTTATTGCGAGCGGCGGCGCAGGTACGAAAGAACACTTCAAAGAAGTGTTGGACGATTCTGTCGGAGCCGACGCGGCTTTGGCGGCATCGTTGTTCCACTTTAAGGAATTGGAAATAAAAGATCTCAAAGAATATTTGGCAAAGGAGAATATACCCGTGAGAATGTAACGGGAAAACAAGTATGGAAGAAGTAAAAATCAAGTATGACGAAAAGGGACTTGTCCCGGCTATCGCACAGGATGTCTATACGGGCGAAGTGCTTATGCAGGCTTATATGAACGAAGAAGCGCTTTCCAAAACTCTTGAGAGCGGTTACGCTCATTATTACAGCCGTTCGAGAAAATGTTTGTGGAAAAAAGGAGAAACCTCCGGACATCTTCAGAAAGTCAAAAAAATATTATACGATTGCGACTGCGATTGTCTTTTGCTCGAGATAGAGCAGACGGGAGCAGCATGTCATACAGGCAACAGAAGTTGTTTTTATCGCACGCTTAAGGAGTTTGAATTTGTGCCTGACTATAAGGTGGTGTTTGAGGACGCCGATACAATAAGACAACGCCGTATCTCTCCAGTCGAGGGCTCTTATACAAATTATCTCTTCGATAAAGGCATAGAGAAAATATGCAAGAAAGTCGGCGAAGAAGCTACGGAGACGGTAATTGCGGCGGTTGCAGGCAAAAAGGACGAACTTGTAGGAGAACTTTGCGATTTGCTGTATCACAGTCTCGTACTTGCCGAAGCTAGCGGAATAAGTATACAGGACGTATTCAGAGAAGTCATGGTTAGAAAGGGTAAAGCACCTAATCCCAAGTATGCAAAGGGCGATATCAAGTCCAACAGCGATAAAATAAAAGAAGATAAATAATTGCGTCTTTACAACGCAATTGTTCGATAAAAGATAAGGTATATATAAAATCGCAAAAAAAATCCGTATTAGCTGTATTATCAGAATATACGGATAAAATATTTTGTACTAAATATTTATATATTTATCTTTTCGAATTTATACGTATGCGGTTATAGATGCTCATTGACGAGTCATTTTTGAGTTGTATGTTCGAATAAAAGATAGGATTTTTCAATTTCGTGGCAAAAAAATCAAAAATTGTCTTGCAATTGATGTCGGCGCATGCTAAAATATTGCTAAAATAATTTTTTATATATAACCGAATAACTAAAAAAGGAGTATTTACTATGGACAAAGGAACATTGTTGACATTCAGACCGCAAATCAAGGTCATTGATGCTACGTTGAGAGACGGAGGATTGGTGAATAATTTTTATTTTGAGGACGATTTTGTAAAAAAACTCTATCACACCAATATTCAGGCCGGTGTGGATTATATGGAATTCGGTTATAAGGCATCTAAAGAGATTTTTGACAAGAGTAAATTCGGCAAATGGAAGTTCTGCGATGAGCAGGATATAAGAGATATTGTCGGCAACAACGATACCGATCTTAAGATTTCCGTAATGGCTGACGTTGGCAGAACAGATGTCGAAAAGGATATCTTGCCCAAAGACGAAAGCGTTATCGACATGGTCAGAGTAGCAAGTTACGTAAACACTATACCTGCCGCAATCGACATGGTCGAACATTGTGCAAAGAAGGGATACGAGACGACTGTCAATATTATGGCGATTTCTCATTCCAACGACAGCGATCTCAAGCAAATTCTCGAACTTATAGGACAGAGTCCTGCCGACGGTATTTATATTGTGGACAGCTACGGTTCGCTTTATCCCGAACAGATCAGACGACTTTCGGATATTTACCTCGACGTTGCGACGAAATACAATAAGTATGTAGGTATTCATGCTCACAATAACCAACAGCTTGCTTTTGCAAACACAATCGACGCAGTCGCTTCGGGCGTAAACTATCTTGACGCCACCGTAAACAGTCTTGGCAGAGGAGCAGGCAATTGTCCTCTCGAACTTTTGCTCGGTTTCCTCAAAAACCCCAAATACAAATTGCATCCCGTATTGAAGTTTATCGAAGAAGAGATGCTCAAACTCAAGGAGAGCGGATTGGTTTGGGGATACGATATCCCTTACCTCATTACTGGAGTGCTTGACAGACATCCTTCGGGAGCTATTGACTGTATCAAGAAAAAGCGTACCGACTATGCAAATATTTATCAGGAACTCATGGGTCTCGAATAATAATTTGGGATATAAAACCGATTTTGATATTGACTTTCAACATAAAATCGACTTATAAACGGCGGCAGACAAGTCGCCGTTTTGCTTTACCTATTAATATCGGCATTTCGTGTGAAATATGTTGGGTATTTTTTTGTTGCTATCCATATTCCGCCCCGATTATCTATTAAAGAAGAATGTTATTGACAGAAGCAGAGTATATGTTATAAAATTTATATAAACTATAAATATTACGGCAAAGTATGAGAGAGAAAACAAACAAATTATTCGGCAGATTTATATGGAACGGTTTTTTTAAGATATTGTTTGTTATGTCGGGGGCGCTCATAGTATTGAGTTTGCTCAACAACGGCGCAGCGTTCGATACCATAGCTTTGCGTATGCCAACTTCACCAAAAAGCTTTTCCATACACCAATTGTCTTGGGCGGTTTTGATAATTTTCGTACTCGATATAATTTATGTGTATTTTGCAACGAATTTTTGCAAAGCAATGGCTGTGAAATATAAGGAAAATAAAAAAATCGTCAGAATTTCGGCGGCTGTTTTTGCCGTATGCTGGGTAATCGGCTCGGTTATAATGGTTTTGACGTATTATTTTGTACACAGATATAAATTGGGCAGAGAATTCGTATGGGCGGATCTACTGAATATTTATTATACTTTGGCGGTATATGCAGTACTCATAATGATATTTTTCATTATAGAAATATTTGCCGAATGGATAATCAAAAAAATCCGTATAAAAATTGAAAGAGATGCAATTTCAGGCAAACACGTTAAATTCAAAATTTCCGGATTCAAAAGTAACGGAACGGTTTTTCCTAAATTGATGAGCATAGACGCCGCATATCAAAATTATCAAGAGGATTTCAGTTTTCAGGAGATAAACCTCAAGGACTTTTGCAACAGTTTTTGCAGATATCTGTGGCGCAATAAAAAATTCTATACTCTTGCCACGGTACAGGCTTTCGTAAGTGCTATGGCAAACAACAGATTCGTTATTCTCCGCGGAAACAAAGAGGACGTAAACTGTACCGATCTTGCCAATTATTTTGCCAAATTTACGGGTGCTGAATGTACGGATATCGAGGTGCTTTCCAATTGGAGAGACGAAAGGGACCTCATAGGTTTTTACAACGATTATTCCAAGACGTTTCATGCCACGCCTTTTCTGACAGCGGTATATAAAAGCACTTATCTTACCAATACGATCAATCTCATTGTTATGGACGAAATAAACAATGCGAGGGTAGAAAAGTATCTGGCGCCCGTGCTCAATCAACTCAACAGCGATAAAAAAGTAATCGATATCCAGTCAAACATAGACGATAGCAAATATCCCGCAAATGCACCATACGGACTTCTCGATTGTGCCGATAATAACTGGTTTATAGGCGTTGAAGTCAGGGATGAAGGCAAATACCGCATACCCGAAAAGGTCTACGGACTTGCGTGCGTTGTGGACGTGAGAATGTGCAAAGTAGAGGATAAAATAGATTATGTCAAGCCTATGTCTATGAATTATCTGTCGTTTATGCGTGCGAAAAAGCAGGCGACAGAGAGTGTGATTCTCGATAAAGACGAGTTGAAATTTATAGACAATTTGTGTGGATTTATGAATGAGCATTTTGTTCCTCTCGACAAGGATGCAAGAGAAAATAAGTATAAAAACTTCCTCAAAATGTTTTATGCTTGCGGCGGCGACAGCAAAGTGGGAGTCAACAAGAATCTCTATTCGTTGTTGACGAGTTATCTCGACGACAGCTCGATTGCCGTAAACAAAAAAGACCTCAAGTATCTCAAAAACAGACTTATTGTCCGCAGCGAAAAATACCATATGCAGGAAAGTATCGATATAGTGGACAAGATGATAGAAAATATGGGCAAAGACTGATGCTTGCATAAAATATGCATAGGACGGTTTGTTTGCAAGGCTTCATATCTTTTTATTTTAATAAAAAAACAATATATACTTGACTTTTGGACGCAAATATCTTATTATATATATAATTTTACGGAGACAGTATGAAACTCAACGGCTCACAAATTTTAATTGAATCATTGTTAGAACAAGACGTAGATAAGATATTCGGTTACCCCGGCGGTGCCGTACTCAATATCTACGACGCTTTGTACGCATACAGCGACAAGATTACTCACGTACTCACGGCTCACGAACAAGGTGCGGCTCATGCTGCCGACGGTTATGCGAGAGCAACCGGTAAGGTAGGCGTCGTACTTGCTACTTCCGGTCCCGGAGCTACAAACCTCATTACGGGTATAGCAACGGCATATATGGACAGCGTGCCTATGGTCGCTATTACGGGAAACGTCGGTACAAGCCTTATCGGTCTCGATTCTTTCCAGGAAGTTTATATTGCAGGTATTACCATGCCTATCACAAAGCACAACTTTGTAGTGCGCAAAGTTGAAGAACTTCACGACGTTATGAGAGAAGCGTTCAGAATTGCTCAAAGCGGCAGACCCGGTCCCGTACTCGTAGACATTCCCAAGGACGTTACTTCCAATGTATGCGAATTTGTTTCTATGCCCAAAGTTAAGCCCGACGAATACGTTCAGGCAAGCGATGCCGCAATAGAGAAAGCGGCAGAGATGATAAATGCAAGCAAGCGTCCCGCAGTGCTTTTCGGCGGCGGCGTATTGATTTCGGGAGCAGAGAAAGAACTTCTTGAAATGCTCAATAAAGTACAAGCTCCCGCTACACATACTCTCATGGCGGCTGGCGTACTCGGTTACGGCGAAAAACTCAATCTCGGTCTTATCGGTATGCACGGAAGCATGTCCGCAGGCAGAGCAGTCGCAAACAGCGATCTCGTCATAGCTATCGGCACAAGATTTTCCGACAGAGTTGCTACAGACAAAGACAGATTTATCAGAGAAGCTAAAGTCATACATATAGATATCGACGCAGCCGAAATAAACAAAAACGTTACTTGCGATTTGAGCGTTATCGGAGACGTAAAGCAGGTTCTTGCAAGACTTATGCCTTTGCTTAAGAAAGCTAATCACGACGAATGGCTCAAACAAATCGACGAGTGGAAAAAGTACGATTACAAGCCCAAGGATATCGCAGGCGTGTTGAGACCTCATCAGGTAATACAGGCAATATCCGACGAAATCGGTGAAGACGGAATAATCGTTACCGACGTAGGTCAGCATCAGATGTGGGCAGCACAGTACTCCAAGCGCACCAAACCCAGAAGTTTCCTTACTTCGGGCGGTCTCGGTACGATGGGTTACGGTTACGGCGCTTCTATCGGCGCACAGACAGCTTTCCCCGACCGTAAAGTCGCACATATCACGGGTGACGGTTCCTTCCATATGAACCTCAACGAAATGTGCACCAGCGTAACATATAATCTTCCTATCGTAAGTATCGTTATCAACAACAATGTACTCGGTATGGTAAGACAATGGCAGACGCAGTTCTACGGCAAGAGATATTCGCAGACGACTCTCGAGAGAGCTACCGACTACGTTAAACTTGCAGAGGCATTCGGCGGAAAAGGTTTCAGAGCAACCACTCTCGACGAACTCAAAAAGGCTCTCAAAGAAGCTTATGCGCTCAAGAGACCTTGCATCATCGAAGCTGTTATCGACAGGGACGAAAAGGTTTTGCCTATGATTCCCCCCGGACAGACTATCGACGAAATAGTTATGTAATTAATGTTTAGCAACACTAAGCACTAGAATATATTTTCATATTTTGGAGGACACAAAAAATGATTAAGAAGTATTATGATTGCGATTGCGATTTGAAGTTGTTCGATGGCAAGACAGTAGCAGTTATAGGTTTCGGTTCACAGGGACACGCTCATGCAATGAACCTTGCTGACAGCGGTGTCAACGTAGTCGTAGGTCTCAGAGAGGGATCCAGACACACACAAAAAGCTAAAGACGCAGGTCTCAAAGTAATGAGCGTTTCTGAAGCCGCTAAAGCAGGCGATTTCGTAATGATGCTCGTTCCCGACGAAACTTGCGCAGATATTTACGAGGCAGAAGTTAAGCCTTATATGACCCCCGGAAAGGTTTTGATGTTCGCTCACGGTTTGAACATTCACTTCCAGCTTATCAAACCTTCCAAGGATCTCGACGTTATCATGGTTGCTCCTAAGGGACCCGGTCACACTGTAAGAAGCCAGTACGTTGAAGGCAAGGGCGTTCCTTCTCTTATCGCTGTATATCAGGACGCTTCCGGCAAGGCTAAAGATTATGCACTTGCATACGCTAGCGGTATCGGTGCAGGTCGTGCAGGTATCCTCGAGACAACCTTCAGAGAGGAGACAGAAACCGATTTGTTCGGCGAGCAGGCAGTTCTTTGCGGCGGCGTAACAGAACTTATGAAAGCAGGTTTCGATACCTTGGTAGAAGCAGGTTATGCTCCCGAGATGGCTTACTTCGAGTGTATTCACGAGATGAAGCTTATCGTAGACCTTATCAACCAGGGCGGTTTTGCAAAGATGAGATATTCTATCTCCAATACCGCTGAATACGGCGATTACCGTACAGGTAAGAGACTTATCACCGAAGAGACGAGAAAAGAGATGAAGAAAGTTTTGAGAGAAATCCAGGACGGTACTTTCTGTTCTGAATGGATGACCGAAAACAAGAGCGGCAAGTGCGCTCACTTCCTCGCTACACGTCAGCTTGAGAGCGAACATCCTCTCGAGAAGGTAGGTAAGGAACTCCGTACGATGATGAGCTGGCTCAAGAAATAAGTCAGACTTACATATGCAAAAAGAGTCGTCTTGCGAGAGCAAGACGACTTCGGTATAAACATCCACTTAAGCCGTTTTTTATAAATGGCTTAAAATTTATTTATTATATAAAGAGGTATATATTATGGCTTTGAGAAGCAGATATTTGACCAGCGGCGTAGAAACGGCTCCCCAAAGGTCGTTGTTGTACGCTTGCGGATTTACCAAAGAAGAACTCGACAGACCCCTTATCGGCGTCGTATCGGCGCATAGCGATATTGTTCCCGGACATATCAATCTCGACAAGATTACAGAAGCCGTAAAGGCAGGCGTAAGACTTGCAGGCGGTACTCCTATCATGGTGCCTTCTATCGGCGTTTGCGACGGTATAGCAATGGGTCACGTGGGTATGAAATACTCGCTTGCATCGAGAGAACTTATTGCCGACAGTGTGGAGACAATGGCAAACGCTCATTGTTTTGACGGTCTCGTTCTCGTACCCAACTGCGATAAAATCGTGCCCGGTATGGTTATGGCAGCAGTCAGACTCAATATCCCTGCGGTAGTCGTCAGCGGCGGACCTATGATGGCAGGTCTTGTAGGCGGATGCGAAACTTCTTTATCCAAGATGTTCGAAGCAGTCGGCGCAAGAAAGGCAAATATCATCGATGACAAACAGCTTCTCGACTTTGAAGAGAATTGTTGTCCTACATGCGGTTCGTGTTCCGGTATGTACACGGCAAATTCCATGAACTGTCTTTGCGAAGCTATCGGTATAGCTTTGCCCGGCAACGGAACTATTCCCGCTGTTATGAGCGGCAGAATAGCGCTTGCAAAGCATGCCGGTATGGCAATAATGGATCTTGTCAAGAGAGACGTCAAAGCCAGAGATATCATCAATCCCAAGTCTATTCGCAATGCGCTTGCTTGCGATATGGCACTCGGTTGTTCGAGCAACAGCGTATTGCATTTGCTTGCAATTGCAAACGAAGCAGGTTGTCCTATCGACCTCAATATGATCAATGAGATCAGTGCAAAGACTCCTAATCTCTGTCACCTCGCTCCTGCGGGACCTACTCATATGCAGGACCTCAACGAGGCTGGCGGCGTTCAGGCTGTACTCAGCGAACTCGCAAAGAAGAATCTCATAGATACGACTGCAATCACGGCAACAGGCAAGACTGTAGGAGAGAACATCAAAGACGTCAAAGTCAAAAATTACGATATTATCAAGCCTATCGAAAAGCCTTATAGCGAAACGGGCGGTATTGCTATCCTTTGGGGAAATATCGCAAAGAACGGCTGTGTAGTTAAGAGAAGTGCGGTTGCTCCCGAAATGCTCAAACATACCGGACCTGCAAGAGTATTCGACTGCGAAGACGACGCTATTAAGTCTATCTACGCAGGAGAAATCAAACCCGGCGACGTAGTTATTATCAGATACGAAGGACCTAAAGGCGGTCCCGGCATGAGAGAAATGCTCAATCCTACATCTGCGCTTGCAGGTATGAAACTCGATAAGTGCGTAGCGCTCATCACTGACGGAAGATTCTCGGGTGCATCGAGAGGCGCTTCGATCGGTCACGTATCACCCGAAGCGGCTGAAGGCGGCGAGATTGCGCTTGTTAAAGAAGGAGATATCGTCGAAATAGATATTCCCGCAAACAAGGTTAATATCAAAGTCAGCGATGAAGAACTCAACGAGAGAAGAAAGTCTCTCAAAGAGAAAGAACCCAATATCAAGAGCGGTTGGCTTGCGAGATATGCAAGACTCGTTACCAGTGCCGATAAGGGTGCAATTCTCAAATAATCAATACAAATACTATAAGGAAGATATAAAAGAATGTTGACGTTAGACAAAGTATATCATGCCTCTTATGTTCTCAAAGAGGCAATAAGAGAAACAGATATAATTTATGCCCCCAAGCTCAAGCCGGGCGCTGATATCTATCTCAAAAGCGAAAACCTTCAGGTTACGGGCTCTTTCAAGGTGAGAGGTGCATATTACAAGATATCCCAGCTCAGTGAGGAAGAAAAGAGAAAGGGCGTTATCGCTTGTTCCGCAGGCAATCATGCTCAAGGAGTTGCGCTTGCCGCAAGAAAAAACGGAATCAAATCTTTGATTTGCTTGCCCGACGGCGCTCCTATATCCAAGGTTGAAGCTACAAGAAGTTACGGTGCGGACATCTGTCTCGTGCAAGGCGTATATGACGACGCTTATAATAAGGCTTTGCAGCTCAAGGAAGAAAAAGGCTATACGTTTATACATCCTTTTAACGACCCCGACGTAATCGCAGGACAGGGTACCATAGGACTCGAAGTGCTCAATCAACTCAATGACGTTGACGCTATCGTAGTGCCTATCGGCGGCGGCGGACTTTGCGCAGGCATAGCTTTTGCCGCAAAATCGCTCAAACCCGACATAAAGATTTACGGCGTACAGGCGAGCGGTGCTCCCAGCATGTATAAGTCTTTCAAGGACCATAAGATTGAAAAACTCGACACAGTGCACACTATCGCCGACGGTATTGCTGTAAAAGAACCCGGTGACTTGACTTTTGAACTCATCAGCAAGTACGTAGACGATATCGTTACCGTAAACGACGATGAAATTTCTGCCGCTATACTTGCGCTTATCGAACATCATAAGATGGTTGCAGAGGGCGCAGGCGCAGTTTCCGTAGCGGCTGCAATGTTCGGAAAAATACCCACTGACGGAAAGAAAGTATGCTGTATAGTTTCGGGCGGTAATATCGACGTTACTATTTTGTCGAGAGTCATCAGAAGAGGACTTCAGATGAGCGGTCGTAACTATCTCGTTACTCTCGAACTTGTAGACAAACCCGGACAACTTACGCAGGTGTCCAGCATTATATCCAAACTCGGCGGAAACGTTATTTCCATTCATCACGAGCGTTCCAACGAGGGTAGCGACGTCAACGGTTGCTTCTTGAGAATACAGATTGAGACGAGAAACTTCGATCATATCAATCAAATCAAAAAAGAACTTACCAACGCAGGATTCAAGATTATATAAGATCACAGGAGGCTAATATGAAAGTTATAAGCACAGAAAAAGCACCTTCCGCAATAGGACCCTATTCGCAGGCAATCGTAAGCGGCGGAATGGTTTACACTTCGGGACAGATAGCAATCAATCCCGCTACAGGAAACATCGAGGGCACCACGATAGAGGAACAAACAGAGCAGGTGTGCAAGAATATCGTTGAGCTTTTGAAAGCCAGCGGCACATCTATCGATAAAGTTGTCAAGACAGTATGTTTTCTTGCCGATATGAACGATTTTGCGGCTTTTAACGCAGTCTATGCAAAGTACTTCGTATCCAAGCCTGCAAGATCTTGCGTAGCTGTCAAGACGCTCCCCAAAAACGTACTCGTAGAGATTGATACGGTTACGGAAGCGTAATACGTATTTAAGCAATATATATAAATATGAGAAAGGACGCAATTTGCGTCCTTTTTTAGTTGATAAGTTATTGCTTGTTTTATTGATGTTGTATGACGGATGTCTGTCAGGGCAGTAGGCTTGAATATGCGGATATTAAAGCGTAGAAATCAACGGGTCGAACATCTTTTCGATTCTGAATTATTATTGCTTAAATCGTCAAATTTGCGCTTGTCTATGCTTTTGTATGAAAAACATATTATAATACTATCAATATATATATTGTTTTAGGATAAATTTGCCTGTTAGATTTTCAGTTTAAGAAAGGTTGATTATAGGTTGTCATTTATTAAGAGGAATAAATTAGTATAAAAAAACGGGGCACGTCTGTGCCCCGTTTTTTGTTGCGTCAAAGATTATTTCTTTTTGCTTTTACGCGTCTTTTTAGGTTTTTCATCGACAACGTTGTCAATTACATCGCCTTGATTTTCAACGCTGTCTGCGGTTGCGTTTTTGACATCGATATAGTCGATTGAAACTTCCTTTGCGCTTTCGTCGTCAACGATTTGTGCTTCTTGGATGTCGCCTTCAGCCAAAGCGTATTCAACTTCGATAGGTGCGCCGTCTTCGTTGTAGAATTGAGGATTGTAGTCGAGTCTGCCTTCGTCGGGATCGCCTTTGCCTTTTCTGATACTGCTGCGGCGCATAACTCTTTCACGGAGAGAGAGAATAGCGGGAAGCAGAGTAAATACGAAGACGTAGCTCATTGTCGTACCTATTGCTATAAGTCTTGTTATCTGCGCAACTATAATATTCGAAGTAATGAGATTTACGCAGATACATACGCCGATGAGAATGAATGCGGATGTCGTTACGCTGGGAGCGGCACGGTTGATAGCGTTTTGTACCGCACGGACAGACTTGACGCCGGCTTTCTTTTCTTCGATATATTTGCTGGTAAGCATGATTGCATAGTCGACGGTAGCGCCGAGTTCGATTGCGGATACGATAAGGTATGCAACGAAGTTTATCTTGCTGGAGATGCCGAGCAGGAATCCGAAGTAAACGAACGACAGGTTGATCCATATACCCGATTCGATGACGAGAAGGAGTATGAGGGACAACTTGAAGTTTTTGAACGTAAGCAGAAGTATTACGAATACGATTGCCGCAGAGAGCAAGCTTACGAGTAAGAAGTCGCCGGGGGTTACCTGATCGAGTTCGTATGCGCCTTGAGAGAGACCTGTTACGTAAACGCCGTATTTGGTAGAATTGTGCATGATGCTTTCTTTGAATTCATTCATAGCGTTTGCGTATTGAGTCGAATCTTCGCCGTATGTTTCTTTTGCTGCAAGAGTAAGCATATAAGGATCGTTTGCGTTGGAAGAATCGTAAAGACCGAAGTTTTCTACTGCAAGTGCTTTGATTTCTTTGAGCGCATTGTACGTATAATCAGTCTCGATCATATTAGCATATTCGCCTTTTGCATTAAAGTTACTCAAGTTGATTGTGTACAACATATAATGCTTTGCGTTTGCGTCAGATACGTTGGAAATAAAACTCGAGTGCAATTGCGAGTAGATAAGATTTTTACTTCCGAGAGTTTCTATCGTATCGAAGTCTTCTCTTGAGAGCAGAGTTGTGAGCGAGAATACTTCTATTACGTGATTGACTGTATCCGACGTAACTATATTGCCGAATTTATCATATGTGTAATTTCCTTCTTCATCGAGAATATATCCGACTTTCTTAAGCTTTTCTACGAATTTGTAATGTTGTCCGATAGTGTCTGCGCCCTCGTAAGGTACCATGAGAATAGCTTGGTTGTTGAGGATGAGGGTTTGAGTTTCGGGCATTGTAGGATCGGGATTTTCCGCCGTTGTGGAAATGTAGTTCAGAGGCACTTTAAGCTGGAAGTAAGCGCAGGGAAGAGCGCATGCCAGGATAACTACGATAACTACGATTGCCAAAGCGGGCTTTGTGATATGTTTGGATATAAACTTGAGTTTGGGTTCGATCTTCCACTTGTGTTCGGTCTTTTTGATAGCCTTGCTGAAGATAAGGATAAGAATAGGCTGGAGGAAGATAACTGCAAGCAGAGTGAGGATAACGCCCTTTGCAAGTACGAATCCCAAATCGTAACCTATGCCGTAATCCATGAAGAACAGTGCTATAAAACCGCCTACGGTAGTAAGCATACTTGCCGAAATAGCCGACATGGTTTTGGGCAGAGCAGCGATAAGTGCGTCTTTGGGTTGAGGGTGGAGCTTCAATTCTTCATAATAGGTATGCATTAGGAATATCGAATAGTCCATTGCGATTGCCAATTGCAGAATTGTTGCGCACGACGAAGTGATTGAAGATATCGTACCCACGGGGTTATAGCCTGCGATTACGTTGGAGCCCATATTGATGAGTATGGATATACCGAGTGTAGCCAAGAATATAAGGGGCTCGAAATAGCTGTGTGTGGTAAGGAGAAGAATCACTAAACAGACAAGTACTGCCGCAATGAAGAACTTGGGCATATCGCCGAGGGAAGACTTGAGCATTGTACGGGCATTTTGAGCCGTACCGCCTACATAATACCATTCGGATACGTTTTCAGGACCGTAAACGCTGTCTTGAAGGCTAGCGATCTCTTTGGAAATAACTCTGTCGATTTCGTCGAGTGCCGCTATAGTAGCGTCATCGCCGCCGGCAGTTTCGAAATAGAAAGAGATGATATAAGTCTCCACTTCTCTGACTTGTTCGACGCCTTGTGGATCGATATAAACCTCGTGAGTCCTTTTGACGAATTTTTCACGTGCTTTTTCAAGAGTCGTGCCATAATCGATTTCGTCGATCATACTCAATTGATCAAACGAACCTACCCAAACAATCTTCGTGACATACGGTCCGATGAGGGAATTTCGTTCTAATCGTTGAATAATTTTTGCGACATCATCTTTTGACAGATATGAAATCGCAACGTTGCAGTCGCCTATGATATCGTATTCGTTTTCCAATATGGATTTAGCTACGATTGTGTCGGTATCGTCAGCGAGATATGCTATCAAATCGCTCTCTTTGTTGACGAAGAAGTTTCCTACTACCGCCAAAACGAGCAGAATGATAAAAATCACTGTGATAGCGACTTTGTGCGACATGATCCACTTAGCTAATTTTATCATATAGTCTCTCCTATTATTATTAGTTCACTAATAATATAACAAAATTATACATATTTATCAAATATATCAAAGTAAAAAATTTCTTAAAAAACGGACAAAAATCAATACAAGTGTCGGATTTTGTGTTTACGGCATATATGTTGAGCTTAAATAAAGAATTTTGATAACCATAAATTGTTAATTTGTCACATATGTCAAGACGCTTTCCGCATATTGCGAACACGGTTTTTGCAATAAAAACGTTCAAAAACAATCAAGAAAATATTAGATTTTGTACGCATAAGTGTGTCAGTGATAGATAATATTTAATATGAAAAACGAGTGCGAAAAGTGCGTTTTTTTGTAAAATTGCATGTTTCACGAATGAAAGGTGAAAATTGACAGTGAAGGTTGATCCCAAAACATTATGCAAATATACATTTGATATATATAAAATCTGTTGTAAATAATATAAATATGCAACAAAGAATGTCAAAAATATCGCAATTTATACCTAAAATATTTTGCAAAAACATGATACTGTTGATATAATATCTATATGCAAATCGGAGTTTCAACGGCGACATACTTTACGAGAAAATATACCGAAGAAGCAATTGTGCCTATCGCAAAACTCGGAGCAGACGTCTGCGAGGTGTTTTTTGCCACTCACAGCGAATATACAAGCGAGTTTGGGGAAGTTATCAACTGCGAACTTAAAAAAGCGCAAGCATACGCTCCGCTTAAGGTCCATTCCGTACATGCGCTGACCAATCAGTTTGAACCCGAATTGTTCAGTCTCAATTCCCGTGCATACAATGATGCGCTTGCCACATTCAAAAACGTTTGCAATGTCGCAAAAGTCATAGGGGCTACGCACTATACTTTTCACGGTGCAACCATGCTCAAAAGGACGACGTATAACTACAATTATCCTCTTATAAGCGAGAGAGTCAATTATCTGTGCGATATTGCCAAGGAATACGGGGTCAAGTTTTGTTACGAAAACGTGCACTGGGCGTATTTTTGCAATCCTGAATATTTTTCGACGCTTTCAAAAACATGTCCCGATTTGGGATGCGTACTCGATATAAAACAGGCGATGCAGTCTCGTATAGATTACGAAGAGTATCTCAAAGTAATGAAAGACAGACTCGAGACCGTGCATTTGTGCGACTATACCGAAGACGGCAAGTTGGCGATTCCCGGAAGAGGTAAATTCGATTTTGTTACATTCTTCAAAAAGTTGAAAGATTACGGATATGACGGAGTTTGTCTCATGGAATTGTATGCCAGAGACTACAAGGACGACGAGGATTTGAAAGAGGCTTTTGAATATCTCAAGATGTGTCTCGACAAATCCGATAAATAATTTATCCGTTATACGCTATATATAATAGATAACATAATACAAAAACGATAAAAACCGACCGACAGGTCAATAGGAGATAAATTTATGCGTTACAGCAAAAAGACGATGAAAATCAGAATGGACTATAATAACATGATGTCCGCAAGTGTCGGCAAAGACGGATTTACCGACAAAAATCTTACCGCTATCGAAGACGAACTCGCAAAGGCTTTCGATGCCGTTGAGGCAGGAAAGGGTAAGGGCATGATGGGTTGGGCAGACCTTCCTTACAACCAGGACGAAGTTGTCGAAGATATTATTGAGACAGCTAAACAGATCAGAAAGAATTACGAGTATTTCGTAGTACTCGGTATCGGCGGCAGTGCGCTCGGTCCCATTGCGGCATTCCAGGCTATGTGCCATTTGCATTACAACGACTTGCCCAAGCGTAAGCGCAAGGGTCCCAAGTTCTATGTAGAAGACAACGTTGACCCCGAGAGAATGGAAGCTCTTCTCGACGTTATCGACGTGGAAAAGACGATGTTCAACGTAATCACCAAGTCGGGTTCTACCTCCGAGACGATGACGCAGTATCTCATCATCAACAGTATTCTTACCAAGAAACTCGGAGCTAAAGCAAAAGACCATATCATTGCTACGACTTCCAAGTCTACCGGTAACCTTATCAAAATAGCTACCAAAGAGAATTACAAGACTTTCTATATTCCCGACGGAGTAGGCGGCAGATTCAGCGAACTTTGTCCTGTAGGTTTGTTGCCTGCGGCAGTTGTAGGTATCGACATTAAGGGTATGCTTGCAGGTGCTAAATACATGATGGAGCAGTGCGACAGCGCAAATGCAAAGAAGAATCCCGCGCTCATGGCGGCAGCACTTCAGCATCTTGCAATGCAAAAGGGCAAGAATATCGGCGTTATGATGCCTTACGCAGACGGACTCAAGTTTATCGCAGACTGGTATGCACAGCTTTGGGCAGAATCTCTCGGTAAAAACAAGAAGCTCGACGGCAGCGATTGCAATGTAGGTCAGACTCCCGTCAAGTCTCTCGGCGTAACCGACCAGCACTCTCAAGTACAGCTTTACGCAGAAGGACCTTTTGACAAGGTAATTACCTTTATCGGCGTTGACGAATACCGTACGACAGTAGAAATCCCCGCAGGTTGCGAGGAATATCCCAACGTAAACTTCCTCTGCGGACATACAATGAACGAACTCATTCAGGCAGAGAGAAAGGCTACGGAATATGCCGTAACCAAAGCAGGAAAGCTCAACTACACGATTATGCTTCCCGAACTCAACGAGTTTACTCTAGGACAGCTTCTCATTTACTTTATGCTTCAGACGGCATATGCAGGTGCTTTGCTCGGAATCGATACTTTCAATCAGCCCGGAGTTGAAGAAGGCAAGAACGCTACCTATGCGCTTTTGGGCAGACCCGGATATGACGAAAAGAGACAGGAACTTGCAAACGCTCCTCAAAAACAAAACAAATACGTCATCTGATAATTCAAACAATATTAATTTGTCTGGAAAGTCGTCTTATGGCGGCTTTCCTTTTTTAGGAAATTTGCAATAAATTCGATAAGTGGGTTGAAAGAGAAAAGAAAATACTGTATAATCTTTTTTGACGGAGAAATATGGTAACTTTATTCAAAAGACAAATTGACGGCGTAATATTCGATCTTGACGGAACGTTGCTTGATTCCATGTGGGTGTGGAATAAAGTCGACGAAGATTTTCTTGCAGAAAACGGAATTGCGCTTACTCCCGATTATACAGAAGCTGTCAAACAGATGCATTTCAACGAAGCGGCTTTATACACAAAGACGAGATACAATCTTTCTCAAAGCACGCAGCAGATAAAGGACAGATGGATAGAAATGGTCGAACACGAATATACGAGCGATATATTTCTCAAACCCTATGCCTATGACGTAATTGCAGAATTTCTGAAAAGAGACGTTAAAGTCGCATATGCTACGACTCTTTTCGGACAGATTGCCCGTCCTTGTCTTGCGCACAACGGTATTGACAGCGAAAGTCTTAAAAAGTTTTGCCCGCTTACGACAATAGAAGAAGTCGAGAGAGGAAAGGGATTTCCCGATATATATGAACTTGCGGCACGTAAAATAAACGTACGTCCCGACAGATGCATGGTCTTTGAAGATATTCCTTTGGCGATAGAAGGGGCAAAAAAAGGCGGATTTGCTTTTTGCGGAGTCTATGACAAATACTCAAATGCGCATTTAAGATTCAAACAATTGTGCCAAAATTATATTCACGGCTTTGACGAATTGCTCAAAGAGCTTAAAGCCGATATTTGAGTTTTGTTTTATAAGTTTGAAAAGATTTGTATTTATTATTTAGCATTCATGTAAATATTTTTCATAAATTATACTTTGCTTTCAAATTTTGTGCTTGTATTTTACACTTTTTGATTATATAATTAGTGTATGAGTAAATTGTTGCTGGATGTAAAACATATCCGCGTAAACTATATAGGCGGCTACAAAGGACTGGACGACGTAAGTCTTGTGCTGAAAGAAGGTGAGAGACTTATAGTTTACGGACTCGACGGTTGCGGCAAAACTACGCTTTTACGTACTTTGGCAGGACTGGAGGAATACGACGGAGAGATAATGTACGACGGCGCAAATATCGACGGGATTTCTCTCAAAGATAGGAATATAGGTTTTACATTCGACAAAAAATCTTTGAATAAAAACAAAACAGTTTATCAAATCTTGTCTTATCCTATGCGATTAAGGCAATACTCGACAGAAGATACTGAAATAAAAGTCAAAGAGTCGGCACAAGAATTTTCTCTCGATTTGAACATTAAAGCCAAAGATTTGCAGCCCTTTGAAGTTGCGAAATTATTGATTGCAAGGCTTTTTTCAGTCGAAAGAAAGTTGTATCTTATAGATAATATTGCCGACGGACTCGATGAAAAGCAGAAAGAGATTATATACGGATATATAAAATCATATACTGCAAACAAAAGTGCAGTCATAGCTACTGATGACAAAGAGTTTGTCAAAAGTCTTGTCGAAGACGATATTCTCGTATTGAGCGACGGCGTAGGCGAAGGTCAGGGCAGATTAAGGGATATGGCTTCACGGCCGCTTAACATAACGAGTGCTGCGTTATGCGGTTACGAGCTCTATACGGGCGTGCTTTTGAAATCGCAGGATAAATATTACGGAGTACCTGACGGAAACGAACAGGCAAAAGCTCAAGTTGCTGCACCGATAAGCGACGTTTATGTGAACAAACAAGTGTGTTTTGCGCTTAAGGATAGCAAAATTCAGTCATTTTATTATGACATGTCGTGTGAAAGGATAATATCGCGCCAATAAAATCATTTTGCAGCAAAGCTGCAAATACGGTTATATATAAGGAGAAAAACAGTGGAGAACAAGGATTTGAAAGATATTTTTCTTTGCAATGAAACTGCCGAAGTTCAACCTCAGACAAAGAAAAAGAAAAACAAAGTGCTTATTGCGATAATCGTCGTCGCTTGCGTATTGGTTTTGGCGATAAGCTTTGCGCTGGGATTCGTACTCGGCAACAATACAGGCTTTAACAAAGATTTGCCGCTTATGATAGAAGCCTATAATTATATCAAACAATACTATTATAAAGACATAACGTGGAATAAGTTTCAGGAAATTGCGGCAGCGGCTTTTGCGGGAAGTCTCGACCAATATTCCGGAATGATAAGTGCGGACAGCGGCAATTCGCAGACGGGTACTTTCGGACTGTATATTTCAAGTACATTGTATAATCAGCATGAGTTGACGTTTATCATACCCGATACCCCCAATTACAATGCAAGAGCAATCGCCAAATACGAAATTGAAGACGGCGAAGTCAAGAGCGCTACTCCTTTGACGGTTGACGATGAAGTTGTACAATTCAGAGAGGGAGACAGAATTTACGGTTTGATGGTTACGGTCACAAACGACGAAGGAAGTAAGCGTATTCCTATTGTTTTCGAAAGTGCCGATTCGTCATATATGACGGGAATTCTCAACGAGGTAAACAGCGAAGCGGAATTTATTATCAAGAAATACGACGGCAACGGCGGTTATCTCGACGGATATTACGGAATAAATCTTAAGCGTACTTTCGGAGACGCAGTCAATAAAAAAGCGTTTTATTATTCATATACCGACGATATAGGTATAATAAAGCTTTTGGAATTCTCAACCGAAGCAAACGTCGATTTTGAAGATTGCGTGCAACAATTCGTGCAGGCTGGTAAGAAAAAACTTATTCTCGATTTGAGAAACAACGGCGGCGGCGACGCTACGAGTCTTGCGTTTATATCTCAATATTTGTTGCATAATCCCAATGATACGGCTTTGCCCGTCATAAAACTCGTATCCAATTCTGGCGGCGGAAAAATGGTGGAAAATATACAATATTCCTCCAAAATCGGCGGAAATGAAGAGAGTTATTATCTCGGAAACAAGATTGACGGATTTGAGGTGGTTGTACTTTGCAACGGCGGTACGGCTTCGGCTTCGGAAGCTTTGATAGGCGCTTTGCAGTATTACAACGATACGCAGATTGTCGGAACGAAAACTTACGGTAAAGGCGTAGCGCAAAGAGTGTTCACTCTCTCAAACGGAAGTTTGTTGTATGTCACCAACGGAACTTATTACGTGCCCACGGCAAACGAAAACGGTGAACTCGTGTGGGAAAAATGTATTCAAACGGTAGGATTTACTCCTTCAGAAGAAAATAAGATCGAAGATAAGATATCCGGATACGATACTGATAAATGTGTGGCAAGAGCAGTTGAACTTTTCAAATAAATCTGAGCAAATTGAGAAAAAGCGGCGTTAATGCGTCGCTTTTTTAATTGATATTTTAATGCGCCGTATTCAGACGATATTTAAGGATATAATAGAAACGACGGCAAAGAGATTGACAAAAATACACAGTTGTAATAATATATTATTATACACGGACGGGAAAACTTCTTGTCGTCTGAGTATAATAAATTACCCAATCAATGAGTTTTCGGAGAGTAAGGATATGAATACCGTATTTGTATTTTGCTCTGCCTTTGCAGAGCTTTTTTATTCTCCAAAGGAGTGAATATGTTGAGGATAGGAGTCATAGGAATCGTGCTCAAACAAGACAAGGCGACGGCGCTTGCCATACAAAATTTGTTGTCCAATTTCAGTTCGATAATTATAGGCAGAATGGGCGTCCCCGACAAAGAGACGGGCATTAGCACCATAAGCGTTATAGTCAAAGGTACAAACGAACAAATTTCGGCTTTGTCGGGAAAACTCGGAAAACTCGACGAGGTATATGTTAAATCGGCAATAACTTCATTTGCAATAGGAGAATAATATATGAAAAAAACAATAACTGCAATTTTAATGTTGGCAACATTGATGTTCGGCATATTGGCGTTTGCGGCATGTGACGAAGAACCTAAAGCTCAAAACGAGTATACTCTCGTTGCTCCTGACGGTGCTCCTGCACTTGCTTTAGCTAATGTCGCTTCGACCATCGATACTCAAGATAAATCATACACGTTGAAAAAATCCGTAGTATCTGCGGGCGTAATCAGTAACGAAGCGCTTAAAAGCGATCTTGCGATAGTTCCTGCAAATCTTGCGGCGACGATTTACAACGGCGGCAACGATATAATACTTCTTGCCGTAGTAACCAACGGTAACCTTTTTGTTGTTTCCAATACGGAAACCGACGTCAAAGATTTGAGCGAACTCAAAGGCAATCTTGTATATTCTATCGGACAGGGAAGCGTTCCCGACATGATTTTTCAATCGCTCCTCAAAAAGGCAAACATACCTTATGCACAGGGCGAATATGCTGTTGCAGGACAAGTTACTATAAAATATTTCAATGACGGATCGGAAGTCGTACCTCAAATGGCACTTGCGAAAAAAGAGGGTAAAAACGTATTCGGAGTATTTGCCGAGCCCGCAGTCACCAATGCAGTAAGCAAGCAAGGCTTTGTCGAAGTATTTGATTTGCAGACGCTTTGGGCAGACAGCGTAGACAGTGAATATGAGGGATACGCTCAAGCCGTATTGATAGCCAAGGCAAGCGTTTGCGAAGATAAGGAATTTATCGCAAATTTGCTCAAGGCTTTTTCGGATAATGCAGAATGGGTTGTAAATAATCCCGAACAAGCGGTAACCAATATCAAGTCGATTTATGAGCAGTCTACGCTTTCTGCGGCAACTCTGAACGAAACTTCTGTCAAAAGATGTAACATTAAGACGGTTGCTATGCCTGAAGGTAAGGCATATTATGAGCAGATGCTCAATGCGGTAAAAGAAATTAAAATCGCTGCTATCGGCGGAAAATTGCCTGACGATAATTTCTATTATGCCGCTTGATCGGATGATTTGATTAGTTGTAAAAACTAAAACGGTATAAGTGTATATGCGATCGGAAAAGATAAGCAAAATTCTTAATATTGTATTACCGATAGCCACGATGGTAGTCGTGGTTATCGTGTATGCAATCGTATCCAAAGTCGTCGGCATAGATATGTTGGTGCCGTCGGTACCGTCTACGTTGAAGCAATTCTTTTCTCTGTTTGCTCAAAAGAGTTTTTACGTGGCGGTTTTCTGGACGTTGGTCAGGGCATTTATATCGTATTTTCTGGCAATCGTATTGGCGGCATTGCTTGCTTTTGCAACATATGCCTTCAAGCCTTTGAGAAGTGCGCTTGCGCCTTTGATAGTGCTTGTGAGAATAATGCCTACAATGTCGTTGATACTTTTGGCATTGATATGGTTTGACAGTTTTGAAGCGACGATACTTGTCGCATTCAGCGTTGTGTTTCCTATGCTTTATACGGCTTTTGCCGATGCATTCGAAAGTGTCGACAAAGATCTTATCGAAATGGCGAGAGTCTACAAAGTCGATACGAAGACAAAGGTATTTTCGCTTTATCTTCCTCAAATGTCGTCCAACATATTTACGGGAATAAAGAGTTCGATAGGACTCAATCTCAAACTGGTAATTGCCGCAGAGGTGCTTGCGCAGACGGCAAAGAGTATAGGTATCGAGATGCAGTTTGCTAAAATCAATCTCGATACGGCGACGCTTATTGCATGGACTGTGGTAGCAATCGTTTTGGGAGCTTTATTTGAGGGAATAGTGAGGCTTATAGAGAAAAAGGCGGTGAAGTGGAAATGATTATTCGAAATCTGACTTTTTCATATAAAAATAAGACTGTTTATAAAGACTTCGATCTCGAAATAGACGAAGGCAAAGTATGTTGCGTCATGGGAAGTTCCGGAGGAGGCAAAACCACGCTTCTCAACTGCATTAGCGGTCAATTAGCCTATAGCGGGGACATATTTTATGGACAATATGCCGACATGAATATAGACAAAGCAGTTGTCTCATACGTATTTCAACAGCCCAGACTCATACCTTCGCTGACGGTGGAAGGCAATATAAAATTCGTGCTTGAGAAGAAAGATAAAGAGTCTGTTGCAAAGAAAGTCGACAGTATAATCGAGCGTATGGAGCTTAAGGATTGCAGACGATCTTATCCGTCGGCTATAAGCGGCGGTCAGGCGAGCAGGACTGCGCTTGCAAGAGCATTGGTAAGAGATTATGACGTATTGTTACTAGATGAACCTTTCAAGGGTTTGGATATAAAACTTAAAATGCAGATTCTTACTACGCTTAAACCTCTCATTAAGGGCAAAACGGTGGTTTTTGTTACGCATGATGTCGAAGAAGCATTGGCTATGGCAGATAAAATCGTAGTTTTATCGAGAAAGGGAGACGAGGCGGTAAATATTGTAGATCAAATTGTCATAGACGAAAATGTTGACGACAGGGATCTTTACGGCGCTAATCTCAACGATATAAGAAAACGTATAATGTCTGCACTTACTGAATGCTGAATCGTGCAGGAAAACTAATAAATCATAATGGCTGAATAAGAGAATTTAACGTATAAAATACGGCGGATTATCCGCCGTATTTTATACTGTCGCAAAACGTGTTTTGTTGTTTTGCGTAGGTTGTAAAATATATATACTAAAAGGTTGCGAAAAAATTGCAAAATATGGACTTAACCGTTTTTTGCCATATCGATTATCGAGCGCAGCTTGGTAATTTGTTCGCCGGAGAGCATACAGCTTGCGGAATTGAAAAAATCTTCGAGTTTTTTATTGTCGAGCGTACCGTTTTTTCTGCCTTCTTCCACAAGATGAAACATCTCTTGCATAAGCCTTTCTTCTGACATCCCCGAGTATTTGTTGATTTCGTCTTCTATGCCTTGCGGCATAGCCGTTCCGTTTTGGTTTTGTTGATTATCGCTGTTGAACGAGGGTGCGTCAAAGGATTGAAAAGAGTTGTTGCGAGTGTAAAAACTGTTTTTTTTCATATTTGCTCCTTATATGGTGTATTGCGATACTTCGACAATATGTATTGTCGGATACGTATTGTAAAGTCACTCGTCGCTGTCGTATAGTCCCGACAAAGTTTTGTTTATCTCATCTTCATTGAGCTTTAATGTTTCGGGTTTAGAAGCGTTACGGTTGTTGTTCATAAGACTGGGCAGTAGTTGCATGAGCATTGACATATCTTTGTTGTTGCCGTTGTTTGACATCATTTGCATTATTTTTGCGATATCCATATCCATAGCTTCACCTCTATATTTTATTCGCCGAATTCCAATCGGGTTACGCCTTTGCGTAATTTAGTTTTTCTATTGCTTTGAGAAGGGCGTGTATGTCGCTTATTGTATTGTTGTAACCTATGCTTGCTCTTACAGTACCGCATTCAGCTGTGCCGAGCCTGTTGTGAATCAACGGTGCGCAGTGCAGTCCGCAACGTACCGCAATATCGTTTTCGTTGAGATAGTCGCCGATGTCGGTAGACGAGTAGTCTGCAAAATTAAAGGATACGACTCCGTTGTTTTGAGCGGAGTAGAGTTTTACGTTTTTGATCTGTTTGAGTCCGTAAATGAGTTCGCTTGTGAGATATTTTGTATTCATGACGATTTTAGACAGATTGCGGTATGTCCAATCGGCGCTTGCTCCGAGACCTATTATGCCTGCGCTGTTGACCGTGCCTGCTTCAAAAGAGTCGGGAGGTAAGTCGGGCTGAACAAGACTTTCGCTGTGCGTGCCCGTGCCGCCGAAACGGATAGGTAAAAGTTTGAGAGATTTGTTATAGACCAAAAAACCTGTCCCTTGACTGCCGTGCAGTCCTTTATGACCTGCCGCCGCCAAAAAATCTATATTGCAGGTTTTTACGTCAATCTTGAAGTGCCCGAGAGACTGTGCGGTATCTACAAAGAAAGGTACGTTTCGGCGTTTCGTTATTTTGCCGATTTCCTCTATATCGTTGACATATCCTGTCACGTTGGACATATGGTTTACGCACACCAGTCTCGTATTTTCGTTGATTGCGTTGTTAATATCGACCGAAGATATATGCCCGTTTTTATCGGGGGTTATCTCGATGAGTTTTACTCCCATAGTCTCTTTGAGATGCCAAAGCGGACGGGCTACGGAGTTATGCTCGTATGAGGTGTAGATTACTTCGCAGTTTTGTCCCTTAAAAGAGGTCAGATAACCTATTATTGCGAGATTTGCGGCTTCCGTACATCCACAGGTAAAAATCAGTTCGTAGGAGTCATCTCCGCCGACTAATCTTTTGAGCAGCTGTCTGGTGTCGTAAATTTTTATAGCCGTATCTATCGAATCGTTGTGTCCGCCTCTGCCGGGATTTGAAGAGCAGGAGAGTTGTCTGAACATTTCGTCAAACATACATCCGGGTTTGAATCTTGAGGTTGCAGCGTTGTCCAAATATATCATCATATACCTCACAAAGCGTTTGATTTGTTAATATATTGTATTAAGAGCGGATTACATAAATACCAAGGAGAAAAATATGAATTACTTATTATTGATTTTCCGCTCGAGAAACGATACTCTCGCAATGTATAGATATTTCACTTCGAGAGGACTGTCGTGTTTTACCGTAAATGCGCCCAGAAGTCTTGTGAAGTCATGCGGACTTGCGATAAAGACCAATGTATCGCAAACGGTGCTTTCAGGGGTTTTGTCGCAATGTCCTTTCAAAACAGAAGTAAAAGTCTATGCGGCTACGCAGAGTTTCGGAGGTACGAATTACCGACAAATCATGTGAGAGCGGAAGCGATTCCGCTCTTATTTTTTTCACAGCGCTATTTTGGTATAATGTCGGATTGACCGACGATATATTCGAATAACTCAATTCACAAACGTGCGAATACATAATCAATGCGTATTAATCGGTTTATTTTTTGTATAATTTGCAATATATTATAATAAAATATTTTATATCACTTTACAAACATCGGGTTTTGTAATATAATTATCCTAGCTAACTATGCTTAAGGAGATTTTTTTACAACTATGGTAGTTCCACTGTTATCGGCACCTATCAGCAATTCCAAGATTATCACTTATATAGTGGCAATCGCAGTATTAGTAATTTTTTCGGCGTTTTTCTCAGCTACGGAAACGGCTTTTTCTACACTCAACAGAATAAGACTTAAGAATATGTATTCGAATGAGCCCAAAAAGTACGGCAAAATCTACTTTCTGAGCGAACATTTCGACGGATTGATATCCACAATCCTTATAGGTAACAATATCGTTAACATCGCGTCCGCTACGCTTGCAACAATGTTGTTTACGGGACTTATTTCCAATCAGGAACTTGCGGGTACGGTATCTACCGCTGTAATTACTGTCGTTGTGCTGATTTTCGGCGAGATATCTCCTAAATCAGTGGCAAAGCGCAATCCCGAATTTTTTGCAAAATTTGCAGCGCCTTTTATATTGTTGCTATACTACATTTTGTATCCTATAAACAAACTCATGGGATTTTGGCAAAACTTCCTCGGTAAGATTTTCAAGAAGAAAGGGGATGACAATATTACTGACGAAGAACTTATCACTTATATTGACGAAGCACAGACAGAAGGCGGCCTCGACGAGTATGAAGGCGACCTTATAAGATCGGCAATCGAATTTGACAATATGACCGTTAAAGACGTATTTACTCCGAGAGTTGACGTCGAAGCGGTAGACATAGAAGACAGTATGTCCGACGTAATGAAGGTATTCAGAGACAGCGGTTATTCGAGACTTCCCGTATATCAGAACAACATAGATACCATAAAGGGTATAATCAATTTGAGAGATTTTTACGAAGCCTATATCGACGGCGTAAGCGATTTTTCAAAGATTATCACCAAGACGGTAATTTATGTGCCCGACACAATGAAGATAAGCGACGTTTTGAGAAAACTTCAGATGGCAAAGACGCACATCGCAATAGTCGTAGACGAATTCGGCGGAACGATGGGTATAGTAACTCTCGAGGATATTCTCGAACAGCTTGTCGGAGATATTTGGGACGAAAGCGACGAGGTCGTCGAGCCTATAGTCAAACTTTCTGACAATAAGTATTCCGTACTCGGAGATACCAACCTCGAAGAATTTTTCGATTATTTCGAAGTAAACAGAAAACAAGAAGAATTCGACACGGTAACGCTCAGCGGATATATAGCATACGCACTCGGCAGAATGCCGCAGGTGGGGGATATAGTTAACTTTGAAAACCTTGCAATCACGGTAAAGAAAATGGACAACACCGTTGTCGAGAAGGTTGAAGTATTAGTCAATACTCCCGAAGAAGAGGAAAAAACAGAAAAATAATACAATCGGCGCCTTTTTGAATGAATGTGACGACTATGAGCGACAGACTCGCAATCGTAACTGTTCTGTAAATAATAAAGCGCACACTGACTGACAAGAAAAATTTTAGTACAATCATATAGATTACAGGAGGCAGTAATGTACAAAAAGGTCGATTCCGGAATGAACTTCTGCGAAAGAGAAAAAGATGTTATCGAATTCTGGAAACAAAACAAGATTTTTGAAAAAAGTGTGGAGATGAACAAGGGAAAAGAATCTTTTTCCTTCTATGACGGACCTCCCACGGCAAACGGTAAACCGCATATCGGTCATATTCTGACGAGAGTAATGAAAGACATTATTCCCAGATACAAGACTATGAAAGGTTACTATGTGGCAAGAAAAGCCGGTTGGGATACCCACGGTCTGCCCGTAGAACTCGAAGTAGAAAAAATGCTCGGCATAGACGGCAAGCCCGAAATTGAAAAATACGGTATCGAACCTTTTATCAAAAAGTGTAAAGAAAGCGTCTGGAAATACAAGGGCGAATGGGAAAAAATGAGCGACAGAGTAGGTTATTGGGTAGATATGGACAACCCTTATATCACCTACGACGACAACTATATCGAATCGGTATGGTGGGCAGTCAAGACTATTGCGGACAAGGGACTTATTTACAAAGGTCACAAGATAGTGCCTTATTGTCCCAGATGCGGAACGGCTTTGTCTTCTCACGAAGTTGCTCAAGGATATAAAGACGTAAAAGAAAAATCCGTATTCGTAAAATTCAAGAGAAAGAATAATGACGGATACTTCCTCGCTTGGACGACAACGCCTTGGACGCTCCCTTCCAACGTAGCGCTTTGTATGAACGCAGACGAAAACTACGTCGAGATAAAGGCGGACGGCGAAATTTACGTACTTGCAGAAGCACTTGTTTCGTCGCTGTTCGAGAATTACGAAGTAATCAGTACAAAGAAAGGTAAAGATTACGAATACGAGGAATACATTCCTCTTTACAACTGCAACGATACCAAGAAAAAGGCTTATTACGTTACCAACGATCCTTACGTTACGCTTACCGACGGTACGGGTATCGTACATATCGCTCCCGCTTTCGGTGAGGACGACTCCAAAGTCGGCAAAAAGTACGATTTGCCTTTTGTTCAGATGGTTGACGACAGAGGCAGATTTATCAAGGGTACGGGCGAACTCGAGGGTATTTTCGTAAAAGACGGCGATAAGCTTGTGATCAAAGATCTCAACGAAAGAGGACTTTTGTTCAAGGAACTCTTGTTCGAGCACAGCTATCCTTTCTGCTGGCGTTGCGATACTCCTTTGCTTTATTACGCAAGATCCAGCTGGTTTATCAAGATGACTGCGGTCAGAGATCAGCTTCTTAAAAATAACGCTACCGTAAACTGGATGCCTCCCACTATCGGCACAGGTCGTATGGGCAACTTCCTCGAAAACGTCATCGACTGGGGCGTTTCGAGAGAAAGATATTGGGGTACTCCTCTTCCTATCTGGGTATGTCCCGATTGCGGCGAGATAAAAGTTATCGGCAGCAGAGAAGAACTAAGAAAACTCGGCGGACTCAAAGAGGATATCGAACTTCACAAACCTTATATCGACAAGGTTACGTTTAAGTGCGAAAAGTGCGGCGGAACCATGAAACGTACCCCCGAAGTTATGGACTGTTGGTTCGACAGCGGAAGCATGCCTTTTGCACAGCTCCATTATCCGTTTGAAAACAAGGACGTCTTTGAACAGCAATTCCCCGCAAACTTCATAAGCGAGGCTGTCGATCAGACTAGAGGTTGGTTCTATACGCTTCTTGCAATTTCGACTTTGCTTTTTGACAAAGCGCCTTTCAAGAATTGTATCGTTCTGGGACACGTCAACGACAAAAACGGTATCAAGATGTCAAAGCACAAGGGTAATGTCGTAGATCCTTGGTCGGTTCTCGACGTACAGGGTGCAGACGCCGTAAGATGGTATTTCTATTCGTCTTCCGCTCCTTGGTTGCCTTCGAGATTCTCCGCAGAAAACGTTTCCGAGTGTCAGAGAAAGTTTATGGGTACGCTTTGGAATACATATTCCTTCTTCGTACTCTATGCGAATATAGACAATTACGATCCTTCTAAATACAACCTCAAGGATTGCAAACTCTCTCATATGGACAAGTGGATTCTGTCCAACCTCAATACTCTCGTCGATTACGTCGATAAATGTCTTGACGACTACAAAATCACAGAGAGTTCGAGAGCGATTCAGGACTTCGTGGACATTCTCTCCAACTGGTACGTTCGTCGCGGCAGAGAGAGATATTGGGGAAGCGATATGACCGACGACAAGATTGCCGCATATACTACGCTTTATACGGTTCTCGTTACTCTTGCAAAGGTCATTGCTCCTTATACTCCTTTTATGGCAGAGAGTATCTATCAGAACCTCGTTCCCGCTTTCTTCAAGGACGCTCCCGAAAGCGTACACTTGTGTAAATTCCCCGAGGCTGATATGTCCATGGTAGACAAGAAACTCGAAGAGGATATGGCTTTCGTATTGCAGGCCGTCGTACTCGGCAGAGCCGCAAGAAATAAGGCTAATATCAAAAACAGACAGCCGCTCGAGAGTCTTTATATACTCACTGAAAAGACTGTCAACGACAAGGGTATTATCTCTTTGGTAGCCGACGAAATCAACGTTAGAAATTGTGAAATCGTAAAGGATAAGTCCAAGTTCATTACCTATGAACTCAAGCCTCAACTCAAGACTTTGGGACCCAAGTACGGCAAACATCTCGGTGCTATAAGACAGTATCTCTCTACATGCACAAACGCTGCCGAAATAGTAGATTGCGTAAATGCAGGAAAGACGTATAGCTTTAAAGCAGACGGCGAAATGATTGAACTTGCACTCGACGATTTGCTTATCACTCCTGTCAACAAGAGCGGTTACGCACTCGAGAGCGACGCTACCATGACCGTTGTGATAGATACCAATCTTACCGAAGAACTTATCAATTCCGGTATCGCAAGAGAACTTACTTCAAAGATTCAGACAATGCGTAAAGAAGCAGGATTCGAAGTTGTCGATCATATCAAAATCGGATATAAGGGTACGGGTAAATGCGTTGATATCCTTAAAAACGACAAATCTATCGCAGAAGGAGTTCTTGCCGACGAACTTACCGACAAACTATTTGACGGTTATACGAAAGATCTCGATATAAACGGTGAAGTCATTACCGTAGCTGTGGCAAAGATATAATTATGATAAAAGTAGCAACCGATTGGAAAGATTACGAGATAATCGCAACGGGGGAGGGACAGAAACTCGAGAGATGGGGTAAACTCATTCTTCTCCGTCCCGACCCGCAAGTTATCTGGAAAAGCGCTTTCCCTCTTGAAAAAGATAAGAGTATCAATGCACGCTACATCCGCTCAAATCAAGGCGGAGGCAGATGGGAATACAAGGGAAACGTACCCGAAAGCTTTACCGTTGAGCGAAAAGGACTTAAATTTTCTCTCAAGCTCATGGGATTTAAGCATACGGGACTCTTTCCCGAACAAGCCGTCAACTGGGATATGATGCAAAAGCTCATAGAGGACAGCGGCAGAGAGATAAAAGTGCTCAATCTTTTTGCTTATACCGGCGGAGCGACAGTGGCTTGCGCTAAAGCGGGTGCGTTTGTTACGCACGTCGATGCGGCTAAAGCCATGGTTGACAGAGCAAAGACTAATGCGAATTTGAGCGGTATTCCGACAGACAGAATCAGATATATCGTTGACGATTGTCAGAAGTTTATCGCCAGGGAAATACGACGGGGTAACAAATACGACGCTGTTATCATGGACCCGCCCTCTTACGGCAGAGGTACAAACGGCGAAGTGTGGAAACTCGAAGACAACGTTTTCGATCTTGTAGAAGAATGTACAAAAGTACTGTCGGATAAGCCTTTGTTTTTCCTTATCAACTCTTATACGACGGGACTTCAGCCGCAGGTAATAGACAACATTCTGCGTATCGCACTCAAAGGTTACAAGGGGTCCAGTATGGCGTACGAAGTAGGTCTTCCTACAAAAGAAGGACTTATATTGCCTTGCGGTTGCAGCGGACTTTGGACAAGCGGAAAAACAACATATAAATACTAAAAATAATTAAAACAAAATATACAGGATAAATATGAGTGAATTTACTAGCAAAGATTTAACGGTTTTGTACGAGGATAATCACGTAATAGTTGTGGTTAAGCCTTGCAATATTCCTTCACAAGGCGACGATTCCAACGACAAGGATATGCTCACCGTAGTAAAAGAATATATCAAAGAAAAATACAATAAACCGGGTGACGCATACGTAGGTCTCGTCCACAGACTTGACAGACCCACGGGCGGCGTAATGGTGTTTGCAAAGACTTCGAAAGCCGCTTCCAGATTGAGCGAAGATATCAGAAACGGCAATTTCGAGAAGATGTATCTTTGCGTCACATGCGGTGTGCCTACTCAAAAGCAAGGCGAATTGAAGCATTATCTCAAGAAGAATCAGGCGAAAAATATAGTTCAGGTAGTTCCACAGGCGACAGAAGGCGCAAAACTTGCCGTTTTGGACTATTCTTTCGTGCAGGAAGTAAAAGGCTTCAGCCTTTTCAAAATACAGCTACATACGGGACGTTCGCATCAGATAAGAGTGCAGATGTCTTCGATAGGTTTGCCTTTGTTCGGTGACAGCAAATACGGCGCAGATCCCAGAACGTTCAGACACAATCTCGGACTTTGGGCTACCGAAATCAAATTTACTCATCCTGTAACGAATGAAAAATTGACATTTATCGTTCATCCTCCCAAAGACGAAGTTCCTTGGAGAGCATTCGATATCTCGAGAATTCTTAATGTAGGTATTGTTCCCAATCCCTATGACGATCTTGCAAATTTCAACGTTTTGCAGGACAAGACAAAGGCGCTTATCAAAGAGGAAAATAAATAAATTTATTTTATCGATAAAACGATTAATAAAAACCACCGATTCAATCGGTGGTTTTTAGTTTTGAAATAAGTTGTTGTAAAGCTATTTATTCAGATTTATCTTCAGGAAGTGAAGACGTTTGAGAGCCGCTCGCAGCGTTTTCAGCTTTACTTTGCGACTTGCCGGAAGGAGCGGTCTTTGCTGTCTTTTGAGCAGGTTTACGTGTCGTTGAAGACGTTTTTTTAGTTGCTGTCTTTGCGGTTTTAACTACAGCTTGTTCACCTTCTTCGTTGACGACTTCTTTAGCATTTTTCTTATTGCTTTTCTTATTCTCGACGACTTGAGCGGTTGAGAGAAGAGTTTCCTTTTCAACGTTTTCTTCCAAAATCTTTTTGTCCTGTTCGAGTAAAGAAAGACTTAAATTCTCCTGTGCACGCATATCTTCTTCGTTAAGGTCGATTTTTTCTCCGTACTTATCGTCTGAAGATTCCATGGAAGATTTTTTATCGTCATCATTCTTTATGTTTGCTTTACTCTTGACAGAAGGGGAGATATAAGACGTCATACTGTAAAATACGTTGCGGAAGTGGTCTGCGACTCTTTCCATGTTGCTGATAATCGAGAGGAAGATGCCGCCGCTTTCTGCGCTGCAAGTGTTGTTGTGAAGTCTTGCGATATGGTTTTTGGAAAGATCGCTTTCATATGTGTCGACAAGATCTTCATAGCCTTCGATTTCGTCTTTGAGCCCGATATTTTTTGTTTCGAAAGCCGTGATTACGTTTTCGTACAAATGGTCGATAGCTCCCTTCATGAGCAATATTTCGTCTATTGCGACTTGTGAAAAACTGAGGTTGTTTTCTACAAGTTCTTGCGCATATTCGCAGATGTTTTCAGCATAGTCGCCGACTCTTTCTATATCGCTTATGGCATGATAGAAAGATGCAATCTCTTTTTCTTCTATATAAGATACGTCCTTTGCAGAGATTTTAACAGAATACTTGGTAAGCTTTTTGTTGAGGAAGTCAATGTGTTTTTCTCTTTCGTTGAACTCGTCCATTTTATCGAAATTGAGCTTTGTGAGACACTCTATCGAGAGATCGAAGTTTGTCTTTGAAAGATTAGCCATTGCGATAAGTTCTTTTCGGAGCATGAGGAGAGCGATCGAAGGAGTTTTGAGTATTCTTTCGTCAATATACATAAACTTCTTTTCTTCGGGGACTTCCTGTACTTTGTTTTTCTTTTCTCTGACTATAAGCGTAGCGAGTTTTGTCAATCCACTGGTAAAAGGTACCAGAATTATTGTCACAACAACGTTGAACAGAGTATGGAACATTGCGATTTGAGTACCGATTTTGTCGGGGAATGCCGCTGCAAGCCAATAATCGAATGCGAGTTTTGAGTTTATAAGAGGCAGTACTAAAATCAGTATTGCAAATATAATCGCACCGAATACGTTGAAAAGCAAGTGAATTACCGACGCTCTTTTTGCATTTGCGTTTGCGCCGATAGAGGCGAGCATTGCAGTTACGCAGGTACCTATATTTATACCCAAGGTCATAAAAATAGCACTCTTCAGGCTCATCATTCCTACCGCACCCAAAGTAATTAGTATCGAGGTAGTAGCTGACGACGACTGAATAAGTGCCGTAAATACGAGACCTATGAGCATCAACAGGAAAGGATCGTCTATCTTAACTATGAAATTACTGATTGCTTGGTCTTCGCTGAAGATTTTCATTGAAGACGACATGAAGTCCATACCTACGAAAATAATACCTATGCCGCAAATCAACAGACCCGTCTTTGAGATTTTGTCCTTGCTGGACATTGCCATGAATGCACCTATGCAGGCAGTAGCCGCAAGGAAAGATGCAATCGGCAAGGCTTGAAGGGAAGCGATATGCGCAGTAACCGTAGTACCTATATTTGCGCCCATAATAATACCGGTGGCTTGTTTAAGCGTCATTATTCCTGCATTTACGAAACCTACGACCATGACCGTCGTCGCCGAAGAGGATTGAATGACTGCCGTAATACCTGCACCGGTAGCAATTCCCATAAATCTGTTGTTGGAGAGTTTGTTGAATAAGGGTTTTAAGCGATTACCTGCGAGATTCTGCAGATTATCACTCATAAGTTTAAGGCCTAGCAGGAAAGTTCCCAGTCCGCCCATAAGTAACAAAAATGCTTCTAATTTATCCATAACGCCCACATTATAACACAGATATAAAAAAAAGGCACGCAAATTGAAGGGGTATTTCAAAATTTATCCATATTTTTTGAAAATTCTCCATAATTTCTACGATTGTCTACATTTTTTATGCCAATTATATCCATATTGTACATAAAATTACTTATCAATTATGTGCAATAATAAGCTTAAAATGCAAATTTTTGCAAAAAAATATACGAAAAGACAAAAAAATCCGATTTTAAGCTGTCTTTTGTTGTCCCGAATAGTACATTTTGCCGTATTGTGGTAAAAATAATATTGAAATTATATTGATTTTAATATATAATCATTATATAGAGGTAATTATGGATAAATTAATTCTTTTGGACTCCAACAGTCTCATCAACAGAGCATACTATGCGCTTCCCAATCTTACCAACCATTCAGGACAATATACGGGAGCAATATTCGGTTATCTGAATATGCTTCTCAAAATAGTCGATACTTACAAGCCTACGCATATAATCGCTACTTTCGACCGCAAGGCACCTACTTTCCGTAAACAGATATACGAGGGTTACAAAGCTACCAGAAAGCCTATGCCGCATGAGCTTGCAAGTCAGCTTGCACCTCTTAAAGAGATTATTGCGGCAATGAATATACCCATACTCGAAATGGACGGATATGAGGCGGACGATATTATAGGTACGCTTGCCAAAAAATTCGATACGCAGACATTTATCGTGACGGGAGACAAGGACTCTCTCCAATTGATAGATCCTACAACAACGGTTTTGCTTACAAAAAAGGGTATTAGCGAAATCGCTTATTATGACGAAAAAGCACTGTCTGAAGAAGGACTTGTTCCGTCGCAGATAATCGATCTCAAATCTCTTATGGGCGATGCTTCGGACAATATTCCCGGAGTTGCGGGAGTGGGTGAAAAGACCGCAAAAGATCTGCTTGCAAAATATTCTACGCTTGACGGGGTTTACGAACATCTGGACGAGATAAAGGGTAAACTCCACGACAATCTTGCAGAAAATAAAGATACAGCTTATCTGTCGTACGAACTTGCCACCATAAATACGCATTCTCCCGTGGAGATTACGCTGGAGGAGGCGAAGTTTGACTATCCTCCTTTTTCGGGAGAGGTTAAGAGACTTCTCAAAGCTCTCGAACTTACCAAAATTATCGACAGGTTGGAGTTTGACGGAGAAGAAAATTCTGCCGCCTCGCTTATTAATGTCGAAATTCCGCAAGCTCAAGAGATAAATTCGCAAGAGGGACTTTCTCAAGTAATATCAAAAATTCTCATGCAAGGAAAGTTTGCATTCAGTCTTTCCAAAAGAATAACGATTGCAGTCGACGACGAATGTTATTATATTGCTATTGCCGAAAATCTTTTGGACGAAGGTATTGATTATAATGTTTTCATCGACTCAATGAAAGGCATATTTGAAAGCGAAAAAATCAAAAAGATATGCTATGACAGCAAAAATATAATGCATATTCTTATGCAAAACGACGTTTCTCTCAAAGGAGCGGACAGCGACGTTCTACTCAAAGCTTATCTTATCGATGCCAACAGAAATTATAAGAGTGAAGAAGAATTGTTCAACGCATACAATCTTCCCGAAGGCGAAGACGCAGCGCTTATACAATATATAGACACGATTCTCGACAGAGAACTTAAAGAAAAAAATCTTGTAAGACTGTATGAAGAACTCGAACTTCCTCTTGTTCAAGTGCTGTTCGATATGGAAAAAGAGGGATTCAGAGTCGATTTGGATATTCTCAACGAACTCAAAGATAAATATTCTCAAGAACTCGACGGATTGATTAAAGAAATAATCGATTATGCAGGCAAGCCTTTCAACGTCAATTCCACAAAGCAACTTGCAAGCGTGCTTTTTGAAGATTTAGGGCTAAAGACGGGTAAAAAGACAAAGACTGGTTATTCGACAAACGTCGAAGTGCTGAATTCTATCAAAAATCAGCATCCTATAGTGCCGCTTATACTCCGTCAGAGAGAACTTGCAAAACTCAAATCCACATATCTCGACGGCATACTGCCGCTTATAGACAGCCGTCAGAAGATACACACGATATTCAAACAGACGGTTACGGCAACGGGAAGATTGTCGTCTACCGAACCTAATCTGCAGAATATCCCTATTCGCAAAAGCGAGGGTAAACAAATACGCAAGATGTTTATAGCAAGTCCTGGAAACGTACTTGTATGTGCGGACTATTCGCAGATAGAATTGAGACTTATGGCGCAATTCAGCGGTGACGAAACAATGCTTGACGCTTTCAATAATAATATCGATATTCATGCAACCACTGCGTCAAAGGTGTTCGGTGTTCCGATAGAAATGGTTACGGCAGACATGAGAAGACAGGCAAAAGCAGTAAACTTCGGTATCATATACGGTATAAGCGACTTCGGGTTGTCCGAAGATCTCGGTATTCCAGTTTATAAAGCGAGAGATTTTATCGCCGGATATTTCGCTACTTATCCAAAAGTAAAGGAATATATGAATAAGTGCGTAGAGACAGCAAAAGAACAAGGATATGTTACTACTTATATGAACCGTCGCAGAGAAATTCCCGAGCTCAAGTCTTCCAACTACAATTTGAGAAGCTTCGGAGAAAGAGTTGCCATGAATATGCCCTTGCAGGGCAGTGCAAGCGATATTATCAAACTTGCCATGCTCAAAGTTCATAAAGCGCTTAAGGACGGCGGATACAAAGCTAAACTCATCATGCAGGTACACGACGAACTTATTATCGACTGTCCTCATGACGAAGTACAGCAAGTTAAGAAAATTCTCGTTGACTGCATGCAAAACAATACGCCTGATTTCAAAGTAAAACTTGTGGCTGAATGCGGCTTTGGTAACAATTGGTTGGAGGCAAAATAATGAAGATTGCAGTCATTGGCGGAATAGGAAGCGGAAAAAGTTATGTTCTAAATCTTATTGCAGGATTCAATGAGAGAGTATGCGATTGCGATGCGATATACAAGGAAATAGCCACGACTCAAAAATACAAGAGTGAGTTGGCAAAATATTTTGACGTAGTCAAAGACGGTGTTATCGACAGACAAAAGCTGGGGCAAATCGTCTTTTCCGACAGAGAGAAATTGCAGCTTCTCAATTCTGTTGCGCACCCTTTGGTGTTTGAAAGAATAGACAGAATATATTCTGAAAATAAAAGCAATCTTTATGTCGAGGTATCGGCTTTTGATGAAAAAATGGCTGATAAATTCGATAGAATTATATTTGTTGACTCCGATAAATCTTTGAGAGTAACAAGAATCAGTGACAGAAGCGGTTACAGCAAAGAACACATATCCAAGGTGATGAGAGAGCAGATGTCGCCCGAAAATATGAAAAGACTTGCCGATTACGTTATCCAAAACGATTGCGACAGCGAAACGTTGAGACAAAGGGTAAAAGCCGTCATTAACGAAATCAATTCACTCAATTAAAATACAGTAAAGCTAAATCGGCATTTGATTGAACTGTAAAATCAAAACTGTGATACGCTAATAATTCGATATGCTTTTTATAATAGTTAATAAAAGAGGCAGCTTGTTCGACTGCCTCTTTTTAGACTTTTATAGAGTTGTAAATCATTTGTTTTCCTTATTTTCAGAGGGGTTGATATGCACATCGAGTTGAGGATAGGGGATTGAAATACCGTTTTTGTCAAACGCTTTTTTCACGGCTTCCATCATGTACCAATGGACTTCCCAGAAATCGTCAGTCTTTGTGTAGTATCTTGCCAGAATGTCAATAGAGTTTTGTCCGTGATTGCTCACTGTTACAAGCGGAGCAGGGTCATTGAGAATCTTTTCGCAATTTGCTATACACTCTTTGATGGCATCCTTTGCTTTTTCAAAGTCGTTGTCATATGAGATATTGAACGTTATATCGTCTCTTCTGGTGCCTTGACGAGTATAGTTGATTATTACGGAGTTTCCGGCTTTGCTGTTTGGAATAATTACGATTTTATTGTCGCCCGTGCGCAGATACGTGTAAAAAAGTTTTATGTCTACTACAGTACCGGCTTCGCTGTCCATCTCGATGTAGTCTCCTATCTTATAGGGACGCATAACGATTACAACTACGCCTCCGGCAAAGTTAGACAACGAACCTTGCAGAGCAAGACCTATTGTCAGACCGATAGACGTAATAGCCGCTGCTATACTGGAAGTTTCGATACCGAGATATGCAAGAACAGTCGCAAAACCGATAAAGACCAGTACTCTTCTGACCCAGGGCAGAGAAACTTTTCTTAATGTTTCGTCAACATTTTTCTTAATAAGTGATTTATCGATACGTTTGCAGATCGCCTTGACCACAGCGCAGTATATAATAAATACGATAACTGCAATTACGATTTTCAATCCTTCCGTAACCAACCAATTACCGACATTGGTCAATATATCCGAAAACGTCAGAGCCATCAAGTAATTCATGTTATTTCCTCCATAGTAAGAATGTTTACTAAATCATATCAAAATATAAGCGGAAATTCAACTGAAAACAAATAAATTAATAATTATATAGTAAGCGTCACGTTATTTCGGACTACCACGAGTGTAAGCACAAAAAAGCGACAAGCCAAAAAAAAGTAATAAAAAAGAGAGGTTTTTCCTCTCATTTTTTGTTGCCATACATAGGCAAGATAATAATTTTCTAATTAAAATAGTACCGACAATAGGTTATATCTTTGATATAGACCTATTCGTTTGGTCGGTAATAAGCGCCTTTGCATAGCGCCGCGCCATTCGCTTTTTCTGCACCCCTCGTGCTCAGTCACGTACGCAGAGTACGCTCGTATCGCACTCGGATTTGAAAAGGCAAAAATCACAGCACTCTCCAAAGGCTTTTTTATAACAAAAAAATACTCGCTAACCCTTGTCGGGTAGCGAGTTTGGTGCGGTCAGGGGACTTGTAAGGAGCAAAGCGACGGAATAGCGAGCAAGCGTATAGCGTCTAGTGCGAGCGTCACGTTATTTCGGACTATCACGAGTGTAAGCACAAAAAGCGACAAGCCAAAAAAAAGTAATAAAAAAGAGAGGTTTTTCCTCTCATTTTTTGTTGCCAGACATATGCAAGATAATAATTTTTCTGATTAAAATAGTACCGACAATAGGTTATATCTTCGATATAGACCTATTCGTTTGGTCGGTAATAAGCGCCTTTGCATAGCGCCGCGCCATTCGCTTTTTCTGCACCCCTCGTGCTCAGTCACGTACGCAGAGTACGCTCGTATCGCACTCGGATTTGAAAAGGCAAAAATCACAGCACTCTCCAAAGGCTTTTTTATAACAAAAAAATACTCGCTAACCCTTGTCGGGTAGCGAGTTTGGTGCGGTCAGGGGACTTGTAAGGAGCAAAGCGACGGAATAGCGAGCAAGCGTATAGCGTCTAGTGCGAGCGTCACGTTATTTCGGACTATCACGAGTATAAGCACAAAAAGCGACAAGCCCAAAAAGGCAATAAAAAAGAGAGGTTTTCCTCTCATTTTTTGTTGCCATACATAGGCATTGTCGCTTTAGCTGGTGCGGTCACCGGGACTTGAACCCGGATGGTTGCCCATACGCCCCTCAAACGTACGCGTCTGCCTATTCCGCCATGACCGCATTTGCATTACTAATAATATCTTAATTGCAGACAATTGTCAATTGTTTTTTTATATTTTTTATATATTTTTTCATATAGCCGTACAATTGAAAAAGAGGCTTTGCATTAGCCTTATTGATTACGACTTCAACTATAAATATAATAGTTGATTATAAATAACGATTGGTATTGATTTCAATAAAAATATTTGGTATAATTGAAGCATAAAATAAGAGGGGAAATTTTTATGGAGGAGATGCTCAACTCGCGTGAAAAACAAGAGAGCAAGTTATATGCGTTAATTGCAGGCGCATTCAGTTGTTTTCTCGTTATCAACGCTTTACACACGCTTAATGTGTATATTGCGGAGAATTACGTGTGGCAATCCGTAATATCGGGAATAATAGATTTGCTATACACAATTGTTTTTACCGTTGCTTTGCTTATAGCAAAGAGCAGAATTCCTTTTGTCGCACTGACGGGATTCAGCATGATTTACAGTTTTGCCAACATTGATTTCGACCAGATCAGAAGCCATACTTCGCTTACGACTATATGCAACATATTAAGTTATGTGGCAATTATCATGTTGTTGGTTTACTGCATTATTGCGTGCGTCGAAAAACAAAACAAGATATCTCCGTTCACAATGCGGGCGATGTGTCTTGGCGTAATAATCATATATTTGGTGTATTATTTGCTTGTATTTGTCAACTATCTGCTGTCGCAAGTCAAATTATACGAAGCTTTGTCTGCAATAGAGTATTTTTTCGTCATAGAAATTTTAATTATGGTTTTGGTGTATGGCAGAACGGTTTTTCTTTGTCTTTGGATGTCGCCTTACAACGATCAAGAAGACGTTGTTTATGACAGAGAAAAACAACTCGGATATGTCAAAATGTATAGGCACGTATTCTATTTGATATTCACTTGCGGAATATGGGAGCTGATATGGATATACCGTACGACTAAAGCGCTCAACGAATGCAGAGACGAGTATGACAAAGAAAGAGATCCTCTGACATGTGTGCTTTTGAGTATGTTTATACCTTTTTATTATCTTTACTGGCTGTACAAAACTTGTAGGCGCATAGAGAAAAAAGCGGAGAAACAAGGCGATTACTGTTCTATTGCGGCATTGTGCGTTGTGCTTACGTTTATAATAGGAATAATACCGCCCATACTTGTTCAGACGAAACTCAATGACATTGCTAAAAAAGCTTATATTATTGAGAGTGAGCAAAACGACGGGGTAGAGAATAAGGCAAGTCAAACGCAAATATAAAAAGCCGATTATACAATCCGAATTGTAATAAATCAAAAGAAAAAGGGAGCAATCGCTCCCTTTTCAATTTACTTTGCAAAAAGTGTTGCATTGATTTGACAATTCATTATTTTAATAAAATATTTATATTGCCCAATGTCCGTTTTTGAAAATCTGTACGTCTTTTCCGTCCTCTGTGGTACCTACGATGTCGAGAGTGTCGCTGCCGATCATAAAGTCAACGTGTATCATACTTGTGTTGACTCCCATGGCGTCGAATTCTTCCTGCGTATATTTTTCATAATTCTGAACGCAGTTGGAAAAACCTCTGCCAAGAGCAAGGTGACAACTTGCGTTTTCGTCAAAAAGAGTGTTGTAGAAAAGAATATCGCTTACGGCAATAGGAGAATCTTGGGGTACGAGTGCACATTCTCCCAGCATTGCGGCGCCTTTGTCCATAGATACCATTTGTTCTAGTTGTGCCTGATTTTTGCGAGCACTTACTTTTACGACTTTTCCGTCCTTGAATTCCATACTGAAATCTTCAATCAGCACTCCTTGATAGGACAGAGGTTTAGTCGCATAGACAATACCTTCTGCCGCACCTGCTTTAGGAGTAGTGAATACTTCTTCGCTAGGGATATTTGGATTGAATTCGATATTGTTTCCCAAAGTGCTTTCGCTGCCGGCAAGGAAGTTTGCATTGGGCAAAAGTCCGACTTTCAAATCTGTGCCTTGAGCTGAAGTATAGTGAAGCGAACGCAATTTCATAGCATTGAGCAATTCACACTTACTGTGCAGATTTTTGTTGTGTTCTGTCCAGTTTTCAATAGGGTTTCCCAAAGCACGGGACGTAAATAGTATTGCAGACCAAAGTCTTTCGACGGCGAGCTTCGGCTTATCTTCGGGAAATACTTTCTTTGCCCAGGCTATTGAGGGAACTGCGGCGATGCACCATTGATATTTATTGTCGATTGCATCTATATAAGGTTTGCGAATAGGGTATTGAGCCATTCGGGCCTTTGCCATTTTTTCCTGATCGGCTTTATTAAGACCGTCAGGGTCGTCGCTTTCCAGATAGATTCTTACGGGAAGATTGTCTACTTGATATTGCATCTTCTGTTTTTGCCATTCTTCGACTTGCGAAAGATTTTTGAGAGTTACGTATTTAGAATCAAGTACCGTAAGAGGGAGATGCTGCCAGTCCACGGTAACCCTTTTTGCTCCCAAAGCGTAGCACTCTTTGACGAGCATTTCTACGAATTCCGGTTGGTCGAGGGATGCGGTTATCCATACGACTTGTCCTTTTTGTACGTTTGCGCCTTTTTGGGCTATAAGTTTTGCATATGCTTTGAGTTTTGTTTTTTGCATAAAAAATCTCCTTAAGTCAACAATTGTTCAAGTAATATTATATTATTATCGGATAATCGTGTCAATAAATACATTGCTTTAACAAATATGACGGTTTTAATCATAGGTATGTTTTTTTAAGAATGATGATATAGAGGATATTCTTATCAAACGGTTAAACAAGGTCAAGTTTTGAGTATATTATTGATTAATATTATAATAATATAATTACATAATCGGGTAGCCGCAAAGCATAAAATCAAAATGTCGGCATAAAATACCTAATGAGGAAATTATGTGGCAGAGTTCAATATTAATCAGTAGCCGTTTTGATAAGGACGGGGTACTCAAAAGAGGACTTGAGAAGATAGAAGGGTTATATTATGCAGACGGGGTATGGGGAAAATACGTCAGCTATGACATAGCTTCAAAGGACAGAGACAAACCGGCTGTAATGAACAAGGTCTTTGACTTGATTACGGAAATAATACTCAACAACGTAAAGTTGGAGTATATTACTTCGTCTTTGGGAAACATCAAAATTAATTCATCGCTATGTACGCTGATATCGTCAATGCTGTATTACGATGACGCAAAGGAACAAAACATTGTCCGAAAAGTATTATCGGAATTGGACGCATATTGTATAGACGGCATAGTCAACTTCAGACTGCGTACTCTTGTCGAAGAGTGGAAAGAACTCGGACGAGTAATAGCAAATACCGTCAACAGCGGCTTCAGAGAAAAGGATGTATATTCACTTGCGCTTTATATGTTGGGAGAGAGGAAGGGAACGAGTCTCTTTATTGCAGACAGCAAGGAAATACTGATTACAAACGTAACAAAAGGCGGACTTGTAAACGTTCCTGAAATTTTCAGCGAAAAGTTGCATAATATTATCAATGCGATAGTGAAATACGGTGCAAGCGAGGTTGTGATTGAAAGACAGAATGCAGACAAGGAACTCCTCAGCGCTTTGAGACATATAGTAGACGTAAAGATATTGTGACGACAAACAATAATTATAAAAACGACACTTTTGTGCCGCTTTTATTTTTTATAGTGCTGTGAAAAACTGCACATACAATATATTGTATATGACGTAAAAAGGTGTGTTTGAGTGTAAAATTGTTGTGTTTTGTGTTGACAAGAGATTTGTGTGGTATTATAATATACATACAATTCAATTGTAGTGCCAAGGCACACCGAGGGACACGTAATCCGTAGGAAATTGTTACAGAGAACGGCGGCAGGTGAGAGCGTCGTACAAGGATACAGATTATACCACCCGTGGAAAAACACGTCACCCTGCGACAAGGGAAATTGAGTGACGGCAATATGCCGTAATTAAGGTGGAACCGCGATGATATCGTCCTTATGCAAGGGCGGTTTTTTTATGTCCGTAAAACTACGATTGAATATCATACAGGAATCCAACAATACAGATATAAAGAGGTGTCTTATGAACATTACGCTTAAAGACGGAAGTGTAAAACAATTTCAAGAAGGAATGAGCGTCTACGAGATAGCAAAAGAGTTGTCTGACGGACTTGCTAGAGTGGCTGTCGGCGCAAAGGTAGACGGAAAAGTTGTCGAAACGAGATACATCGTTGACAAAGACTGCAAACTCGAAATCCTTACATTTGCAGACGACGAAGGAAAACTCATTTACAGACATACCTGTTCGCACATTCTTGCACAGGCTGTAAAGAATATTTTTCCTACGGTAAAACTTGCGATAGGTCCTGCCATCGCAAACGGTTTTTATTATGATTTTGATTTCAAAACACCTATCTCCACAGAAGAATTTGCAAAGATAGAGCAGGAAATGAAGAATATAATCAAAGCAAACTATCCTATCACGAGATTTGTATTGCCTAAAAATGAGGCTATCAAACTCATGTCGGGATACGGCGAAGATTATAAGGTTCAACTTATCAACGATTTGCCCGAAGGCGAAGAAATATCGTTCTACAAGCAGGGCGATTTCGTAGATTTGTGCGCAGGACCTCATTTGCCTTTTACTGGTATGGTCAAGGCATTCAAGCTCACAAGTCTTACGGGCGCATATTGGAGAGGTAACGAAAACAATAAGATGCTTTCGAGAATTTACGGAACCTCTTTTGATAAAAAAGCCGATCTTCAGGCATATCTCGAAGCTGTCGAAGAAGCTAAAAAGCGCGATCACAACAAGTTGGGACGTGATATGGGTATCTTTATGACCGACGAAAATATCGGTCAAGGTTTGCCCCTTCTCATGCCCAAGGGCGCAAAGATGTTCCAGATTTTGCAGAGATTCGTAGAGGACGAGGAGGAAAAGAGAGGTTATGTACTCACAAAGACTCCTTATATGGCAAAGTCCAATCTCTATAAGATATCCGGACACTGGGATCACTATCGTGACGGTATGTTTGTTATGGGCGACGAAGAAAAGGATGATGAAGTTTTTGCACTCCGTCCTATGACTTGTCCTTTCCAATATACGATTTACAACAACGGTATCAAATCTTACAGAGATTTGCCTATCAGATACGGAGAAACCTCTACTTTGTTCAGAAACGAAGCGTCAGGCGAAATGCACGGACTCATAAGAGTAAGACAGTTTACTCTCTCCGAAGGACACATTATTTGTACTCCCGAACAGCTCGAAGCCGAATTCAGAGGAGTTGTCGATCTTATCAATTACATGCTCAAATGCACGGGTCTCAAAAACGACGTAACTTACAGATTCAGTAAATGGGATCCCGAAAATACAGAAAAGTATATCAATGAGCCTGAAATTTGGGCAACTGCCGAAGATACGATGAGAAAGATCCTCGATCATATCGGAATAAAATATACCGAAGCAAAGGGCGAAGCGGCTTTCTACGGACCTAAACTCGATATTCAGATCAAAAACGTACACGGCAAAGAAGATACTATCATTACCGTGCAGGTCGACATGTTCCTTGCAGAGAATTTCGACATGACTTATATCGACGAAAACGGCGAGAAGAGAAGACCTTATATTATTCACCGTTCGTCAATCGGTTGTTACGAACGTACTATGGCGCTTCTTATCGAAAAATATGCAGGCGCATTCCCCGTATGGATCAGCCCTGTACAGGTTAAGGTAATCAGCATTACTGACCGTACGGTTGACGAATGCAATAAGATTAAAGAAAAATTGCGTGTTATGGGTATCAGAGCAGAAGTTGACGCAAGAAATGAAACTATCGGTTACAAGATAAGGTCTGCGCAGCTTGAAAAAGTGCCTTATATGTTGATTATTGGTGACAAAGAAGTCGAAAACGGCGTAGTTGCGGTAAGAAGAAGGGGCGGCGTCGTAATGGGCGAAATGAAACTTGCCGAATTTGCCGAAAAGGTACTTGACGACGTAGCTACAAAGAGACTCGACTGATGTCCTGTTGGAATAGACAACTTACGCATTTTGCGGGCACACTGAAAAGTGTGCCCGTATAATTTTTAATAAACAGGTATCAACTTCAGAAAAAATGAAAAAATTATTCATAAAGCAATCTTTCTTTAATGCTTTTAGTCAAACGGTTAAGCAAAATATTACATAAAATTAACCCATTCGATATTGTGAAGATTAAGCGTTATTGTTATAATCAAATAAGGAGAGATTTATGAAACGAAAATTCAGTGTCAAAGACAGAGAAAAATTCAGAATACTTCAACTTACCGACGTGCAGTATGACAGCGATATAGACGAGAAGAGCATAGCCGTAAAAGATGCCGTTATTGCTTCGACTAATCCTGATTTTATTGTACTTACGGGCGATAACGTAGGGGGAGAGTTTTTGCGCTTAAAAAAGAAAAAAGCGTATTCTGTCCTCAATCAGATAAAAGATTATTTTGATGCTAAAAAAATACCTTGGACAACGTGTTTCGGTAATCACGACGGGTTTTGGACAAAGAATGCAAAAATCAAAATGCTCGATATATTTTCTCAAAGCAAGTACTATGTAGGCGGCAAAAACACTGTTGAGGGAGAGGATAGTTTTAAGAACGGGAAAGACGATACTTATACGAATTATTTTTTCCCGGTGTTTGATGAGAATGAAAGAAAATTTTTCGGAATATTGTTGATGGACAGTGCGACGGCTGTCATAACAAGACATAAAGGATTATGCGACAGCCAACTTGATTTTTATAAAAAAATCAGTATAGAAAATAAGGACCTTCCGATTGCAATGTTTATGCATTTGCCGCCCGAAAGGATGCAGGATGCGTATGACCGCAGAATGCATAAAGACATAGTGAAAGAATACGCAGGAGACGTCGAGAATCCGCAAAAAGGAAAAATCTATTATCCCAGAAAAGATGCCGCTCAGAATGCGAAGTTGACCAAACTTTTGGGAGAGTATAAGAACGTAAAAGGAATTTTCGTAGGGCATGACCATATCGCCAATTTTGCTGCGAATTATAAATTGACTAAAGATTACAATTTGATTATGGCATACGGCAGACTTTCGTCTTACGGCATGAAAGCATGGAAATATTCGCCTTTTTCTCAAAAACAGAGAAGAAAATACAATCAATTCGACAGAGGCGGAAGAGTAGTCGATTTATATAGAGACGGCAACTTAATTACGCACGAAGCGTTGTATCTCGATGATACAAAAACTTGTACGGTAAAAAACGAAATGTCGCTTAAATAGTGCTATATTTGAAAAAATATTAAAAATCGGTTGAAAAAACCTTTGAAAAACTGTTGTAAAACTGTTGACAGAGTGCAAAAAGTTTGGTAATATATCTACGAAAACAAAGCAGTAACGATACTCACCTGTCGGCAACAGAGTCGCACACGGTTAATAAATACGATTTAATTGTATGGGTAACTTATGCTTTGTTATCCATATTTTTTTCGCCATAGTGCAGGGAGGAAACCACTATTAAAGAGATGCTAATCAACGGACAAATCAGAGAGTGTGAAGTGAGAGTTCTCGACAGCGACGGAACTCAACTCGGTATCATGTCGAGTCACGACGCTAACGCACTTGCCGAACAGAAAGAACTTGACCTCGTGTTGATTTCTCCTACGGCAAAGCCGCCCGTATGTAAAATTATGAACTACGGCAAATTCAAGTACGAGACAATCAAGAAAGAAAAAGAAAACAAGAAAAATCAAAAGGTTGTCGAACTTAAAGAAGTATGGTTGTCCGCTACTATCGATGTAGGTGATCTCAATACAAAGGCAAAACAAGCCAACAAGTTTTTGACCAACGGCGACAGAGTAAGAGTTTCCATAAGACTCAGGGGCAGACAGATGGCACGTCCCGAACTCGCCATGAAGGTCATGGATGACTTTTTTGAGATACTCAAAGACATTGCGCAAATGGAAAAGAAGCCTTTTCTCGAAGGTAAGAGTATAGCTATGACGCTTGCTCCCATTGCTAAAAAATAAAATCAATAACATTATTTGGAGGATAGATAAATGCCAAAGCAAAAATCACACAGTGGCGCAAAGAAGCGTTTCCACTTGACCGGTACAGGTAAAGTTAAGAGAGCAAAGATGAACAGAAGACACATTCTGAGCAAGAAAGCACCTAAAAGAAAGCGTAGCTTGAGAAAGACTACTTATGTTTCTTCTACACAAGAGAAGACCATCAAGAATATGATTTAATCCACGGAGGTAAACAGATATGAGAATTAAAAGAGGCGTTAACGCAGTTAAAAAACGCAGAAAGATATTAAAGACGGCAAAGGGTTACTTCGGTGCTAAATCCAAGTTGTACAGAGTAGCTCGTCAGGCTGTAATGAAGTCCCAGAATTATGCATACGTGGGCAGAAAGCTCAAAAAGCGTGATTTCAGAAGTTTGTGGATAACCAGAATCAACGCTGCTGCAAGAATGAACGGACTCAACTATTCCGGATTTATGAGCGGACTTAAGAAAAACGGCATCGACCTCAACCGTAAGGTTTTGGCAGACATCGCAGTCAACGATCCCGCAGGTTTCACCGCACTTTGCGAAAAAGCAAAAGCATAATCGTTTTATTGCAGATATAAGACAGTCGCAAGGCTGTCTTTTTTTTGTCAGATAAAACGGGATTTACAGTTAGTGTGTTTTATTGCAAAACTTTCTGACAAAACTGTAAAGGCGTTGTGCTATCCTAAAAAAGAGGGTATATCGAAACAATAATATAAATCTTCGAAAGAAGGTTTTGAGTTGACAAAATAAAAAACGCTGATTTATTTTTTCAAATAGGGTATTTATGTCTTGTCAAGAGAAGATAAATTGTGTATTATGAAAATATGAATGAAATTACTTCGTTGCAAAACCCCAAGGTGCAACACGTCAGAAAACTCAAAGACAGTCAATACAGAAAACAATGCGGTCAGTATATTGTCGAAGGCTATAATCTTGTCAAAGATTTACCGTCGGATTTACCCGTGAGAGAAGTTTTCGCGACAAAAAATTTTGCCGAAGATTACAATGATATTCTCAAACGCTATCCGAACGACTGCGTTAATCTCGTTGACGAAAAGGTCATGAAGGCAATAAGCGAGACGGTAACCCCGTCTGGTATTTTGTTGGTGGCCGATTATGTCGAGAAAACTCTCGATTTATCGGGAAACGTAGTTGTAACAGACGGCGTAAGTGATCCCGGAAACATGGGGACGATAATACGTACTTGTGCGGCATGCGGCATAAAGCAGCTTGTAGCGATTGACAGCGTTGATTGCTTTTCAGGAAAGGTAATAAGGGCGTCGATGGGCGGAGTGTTCAAAATTAGTATTGTGAAAATGCAGAGAAGTCAGGCTTTAGAGGCGCTTTCGGCACATTCATTGTATGTTTTGGATATGAATGGCAAAAACATATACGATATCGGACAAATCAAAAATCCTTTTGCGCTTGTCGTAGGAAGCGAAAGCAGAGGAATATCCGACGAATTCAGAAATGCGGGGCAGACAATCTCGCTGCCGATGAAAGGAGATATGGAGTCGCTCAATGCGGCGGTCAGTCTTTCCGTGGCGCTTTACAAGTTGGTTTTCGACGTGCGTTGACAATAAAAAATATAGAGAAGCTTGTTTGAAAGCAGTGTAAATACAACAGAATATTTTACCGAAGGTAAATTCCTTGACAAAAAGCCTTCGTACAGATATTATAATATTGTAATAAAAAGGAGGACATGAAAATGGCTGAAGACATCAAAGACGAAGAGATGCAGGACGATGAGATCATTGTTATGGTCGACGAGGACGGCAAAGAGGTTGAGTTTAATCATATCGCAACTCTTGACTACAACAATGAGTGGTATATATACGTTCAACCCGTTGAGCTCGGAGACATGGACGATGATGAAATGTTTATTTTCAAAATCGAGGAGGACGAAAACGGAAACGACTTGTTCACTCCCGTAGAAGACGAAGATTTGTTGGACGCACTCTATCAAGAGTATCTTAAAGAATGCGACCTTCAGGACGCAAAAAACGAAGACTGATAAAACTTACGCTTCCGATATGTTTCGGGGGCGTATTTTTTTTGTGTTAATAAGGCTTTATTATAAAAATCGTCGCATGGTTAAAAATATATTTGTTGCAAAATCAAAGTGAAATCGGCTTTGAGAGTCGCAAAAGGGTATATATGATCGGCGTGCGGTGTAAAATTACTTTTTACAGTCAAAAAAAACAAAAAATTTTATTGACTTATTTTTATTATATATATATAATAGATAATGACTAATAATTTAGGGAGGCAACAACAAGGTGAAAAAGTGGCAGTCAATTGTGATTTTGACAATACTGGCAATACTTATTGTATTCGGTTCGGTATTCGCTTTTGTCTCTTTGGACAACGGTGAACTCGGCATATACAATTACAATGCCTATGTCACAACAATCAGTCTGGGTCTTGACCTCAGCGGCGGCGTATATGCCGTTTACAGCGTCGACGAAGCAAAGCTTACCGACGAGCAAAAGGAAAACCTGGACACATTATTGGAAGGTACCCGTTCGAGTTTGGAATCCTTGCTTTTCAGCAAAGGTTACACCGAAGCGCAGGTTACTATATCCAACGAAACAATTCGTGTAGAAATTCCTGACGAAGACGACCCCGAAAGAATATTTAATCTTATCGGAAAACCTTCAAGTCTCGAATTCAAAGAATATGTGAGCGAAGACGAGAGTTCGGATTTGTCTTTGGACGATCCCAACGGTAGCGTAAAGCTCGACAGCAAACTGACCGGTGACGATATAGCTAATGCCGGCGTAAGTTACGATAGCTCAACAGGTTATTACGTAGTATCGCTCCAGTTTACCGATGAGGGTACAGAAAAGTTTTCGACAGCAACTACGGCTTTGACGGGTAAACAGCTTGCAATTTGGATCAACGGCAAGCGTGAAATCGCCCCCAACGTAAGTTCGGCTATCACAACGGGTTCGGCGTCCATCAGCGGTAATTATACTTATGATCAGGCATATGACCTCGCAGTTAAGATTCAGGCAGGATCTTTCCCTCTGACTCTTAAACTCGACGAGAGCAATACTTTGACGGCTACTCTCGGTGCATCTGCAATCAAAGCGGGCGTTATCTCGGGTGTCGTAGGTCTTGTTATCATCTTTATATATATTATCGCTTTCTACAGATTGCTCGGTGTTGCGGCAAGTTTGTCTTTGTGGTATTATTCACTGACATATCTTTTCTTCCTTGCGATTTTCCCTTGGGTACAGCTTACGTTGTCCGGTATCGCAGGTGTACTGCTTGCAATAGGTATGGCGGTTGACGCAAACGTAATTATATTTGAACGTATCAAAGAAGAATATGCGACAGGTAAGACTATGCGTACGGCTGTCAATACAGGTTTCAAACGTTCGCTCGGCGCAATTCTCGACGGTAACATTACTACCATTATCGGTGCTGTAGTCCTTATTATCGTAGGCGCTTCTACAATAAAGAGCTTCGGTATAACATTGTTGATAGGTATTATTCTTTCGCTTTTGTCTTCCTTGTTGCTTTCGAGACTCATACTCGAATGTATATTGAGTTTCTGCGACGAGACGAAAAACAAACTTTTCGGACTTAAGAGAGTGCTTACAGACGAACAGCTCAAAGAGCTCGAAGCCGAAGAAGAAGCACAGGAAGAAGCTGAAGAAAACAGCGAAGAAGTTATCGAACAGGTGCTTTCGTCTGACGGTAGCGTAGTTGTGTTGGGTGTTGAACAAAAACAGCCCGCAAAGGCAAAAGTTGCTTCTCCCAAAGCTCCCAAAAAAGCAAAGAAAAACAATAAGAAGGGAGGTGCCAGATGAATAAAAGTAAACTCATGAATGCCAAAATCGTAGAAAAACACGGCATTTGGGCAATTGCTCCCGTAGTTGTATTCGTGATTGCCGTAATCGTATTTGCATCTTATGCAGGCATCAATCACGATATTTCAAAAGGTCTCAATATCGGTATCGACTTTGCAGGCGGTTCGATTTTGACCGTAGAACTCGGCTCCGACGTTTTGAACGATAAAGAAAAGTACGACGAAAATTACGATTATATCGAAAGCGTACTCACGAGTGAAGAGATTGCCGAAAAGGTAGTGGCTTATGCAAAAGAACTCGGCATAAACATCACCAAGAGCGCTGCAACGGCTTCCATAAGCTATGTACAGACTTCGGGCAGCGATTTGGAAATGTCTCTCCTCATCAAATATGACAATATTTCTTCGGCTTTCGATACCGAAAAGAACGACTTGTCGTCTTATCGTAACGATCTTATAAGAGAGGAACTTTCGGGACATTACATTTCTTACGGAAGCAATATCGTTGCCACTCAATTTATAGGCGCAACCGCATCTTCAAAACTTATTCAGACAGCATTGCTCGCTATCTTTATAACGTTGATGCTCATATTGATTTATATCAGATTCAGATTTGAGGTTTGGAGCGGTCTCGCTGCAATTATCGCATTGATGCACGACGTGTCTATGATGATTTGTCTTGTGGCTATCTTCAGAATACAGATAAACAGTGCATTTATCGCTGCAGTAATCACGATAGTATCTTACTCGATCAACAATACCATTGTCGTATTTGACAGAGTAAGAGAAAACGTCAAGATTGCAAAAGCAGGCAATAAAACTGCTATTGTCGACAACAATAAAATCGTCAACGAATCTATCGTTGAGACAATGGCACGTTGTATCAACTCGACTATTACAACAATGGTAGCTATCACATTGTTTGCAATCATAGGTACCGCATCCGTAAGAGAATTTGCGCTTCCCGTAATCTTCGGACTTATCGCAGGTTTCTATTCGTCGTTGGTAGTTGCTCCTTCGATTTACTGTCTAATGAAAAATGCTTCGGATAAGAGAAAGATCGCAAAGCGTGACGGTGCGAAAAACGAAAAGCCCAAGTACGCAGGTGCGAAAAACTGAAGTTTGACTTCATTCTAAACGACATTCGGCGGACCGTGAAAGCGGTCCGCTGTTTTATTTTATAAATATATTTTTAATAAATTTTGTACACATTACATCAAAACTCTCTTGAGAAAAAATTGTGAATCATATATAATATATTAAGAGGTAAAAATGACGACTGTTGACAGAGAAAACATTGCAAAAGATTATCAAATTGACTCTCGACTTATAGAAGTGCTTGAGGAGAGAGGATTTGACACAAGAGAAAAGATCGAGGCTTTTCTCTATCCTTCGCTTGACAACCTCACGGATTTGCACAGATATGAAGGCTTTGATGATGTTATCGGTAGATTAAAGCAAGCCATAGATAACAAGGAAAGCATAATATTGTACGGAGACTACGATTGCGACGGTATATGCGGTGTTTCCATACTCAATAATTTTTTGCGCTCTAAAGGAGTCAAAGTCGATTGCTTTTTGCCCAACAGACACAGTGACGGTTACGGACTCTCGATTGACGCTTTGGAAAAGCTGGCGGATAAATATTTGAGCGACCTGTTGATTACAGTTGACTGCGGTATTACCAGCGTTGAAGAAGTGCAGTACGCTAGAGAAGTTTTGGGTTTTGACGTGATTGTTACAGACCACCACGAGCCTGGTGAAATATTGCCGGATTGTCTTATATTCAATCCAAAATTGACTTATAACGGCGCTTTCAGGGAGCTATGCGGTGCAGGCGTAGCTTTGAGAATAGTCGAAGGACTTGCAGGCAGAGAAGAGATGACGAAGTATCTTGATATAGCCGCTATCGCTACGATTGCCGACGTTGTGCCTCTTGTAGACGACAACAGAATCATAGCTAAAGCAGGGCTCAAGCGCATCAATTCCATGGATGCGGCACGCGGTATAAAAATGCTCATTAAAGGCTGCGTCGATAAAGAAGTAAATTCATACGATATAGGATTTAAGATTGCGCCCAGAATAAATGCGGCAGGAAGAATAGGCGATGCAAATGCCGTACTGGATTTGTTTTGCACTACCGATAATTTTTTGTTGGAACATGTTATAAAAGACCTCAACGAATGTAACGAGCATCGTATGCAGCTTACCGACGATTTGACGGAAGAGTGCATGCAGAAGCTCAAAGGCTATGATTTTGAAAACAATGCCGTAATCGTCTTATACAACGCATATTGGGATGACGGCATAATAGGTATAGTGGCTTCGAGAATTGCCGAGACTTTCAACAGACCTACGGTTTTGATGACTAAAAACGGAAAAATTTACAAGGGTAGCGGCAGAAGTATAAAAGGTATCAATATATTTTCGTATGTAAGCGAATGTAAAGACTTGTTGACGAAGTTTGGCGGTCACGCAATGGCTTTCGGGCTTTCGCTTGAGGAGAAAAACATAGGTATATTTGCCGAAAGACTCAATTCTCTGATAAAAAGAGATTTTTCTATGGAATATTTTTTACCTCATAAGAAATACGATATAGATATCAAAGAAGTAAAAAGCTCACTAGATATGGCACGAGGAATAAAACTTCTCGAACCTTTCGGAGAAGGTAATCCCGATATAAGATTCAAAGAAGAAATTTACGGTATGGATTTTGTGCAGATGGGCACAACTTTGCATCTTGTACATAAGGAAAAAGATAGGGAACTCGTACTTTTCAACGGATTGAGATACAGAGAATTTTTATCCCAAAATGTGCAAAAAAATTTATACTACAAACTGTCTTTGCAATCCTTCAGAGACAGGCTGTACGCACAGGGAAAAATAAGTGCGTTTACCAGCGATGACATAAGCAGTCAGGGCGACTATTCACAATACCTGGTTACAGGTTTTGCAAAGGGTGAATCACAGTGTGAAATCATAGATACCGATACTGCGATAGCTATGGGCGGAAGCACGTTCGGAACATGCTATATTGCGTATGATATCGACACATATCAAGAATTTTGCAAAAAATACAATTCGGTTCATTCTGCTATTCATACCGAAAACAGAGTTATCGAAAGCCTTGTTCCCGTGACTAAAATAGTCTTTTGTCCCGCATCGCTCAAAGAACTGTGCTATTATGACAAGATAATACTTCTGGACGAACCTTTGTCAACAGGGGCTTTCGGAAAGGTAATGAGTAAAACTGCAAAGTTGTATTCGGTACAAAACGTGAATATTTTTTCGAAGCTTGCAAAGTATCTTCCCGATTACGACAGACTTAAACAGATATTTATCAAAATCAAAAACTGTCTGTCAATAAAAAAGATATTCGGTGTGTCCGATTTATATTATGCTATTGCAAAAGACGAGGTTTTGGAGTATAATGAATTTGTATTGGCAGTACTTATTTTTGCAGAACTCGATATTATCAGGACGTCACCGGAGTTTTATGTCGATACATCGGTAAAAACAAAACTCGGTGAAAGCAAAATATACGCAAAGCTAGAGGCGTTAAGTGGAAGAACAGGAAATCAGATTCATCAATAAAATTCAGGAGAACTACAGCGAAAATTACGCCGATAAGATCATTAAGGCGTATTATTTCGCAAAGACCTCACATCAAGGTCAGAAGAGACAGTCGGGTGAGGATTATTTGGTGCACCCCAAGGCCGTAGCGGAAATCCTGATAGACATGGGTCTCGACTGCGATACCGTCGTAGCCGCACTTTTGCATGACGTAATCGAAGATACTTCTGTCACGGCGGAGGAAATAAGCCAGACATTCGGCGGAGTCGTGTTGTCGCTTGTGCAGGGCGTTACAAAATTAAGTAAACTCAATTTTAAGTCGAGGCTCGAAGAACAGGCAGAAAACTTGAGACGTATGTTCATGGCGATGAGCAATGACATAAGAGTCATTATCATAAAACTTGCCGACAGACTTCACAACATGCGTACGCTTTCGTTTAAGGACGAAGAAGGTCAGAAGCGAATAGCGCAAGAGACTTTGGATATTTACGCACCAATCGCAGCACGTCTCGGTATATCCAGCGTAAAAGGCGAACTCGAGGATTTGTGTTTGAGATATCTTTATCCCGACGACTATTATTATATCGCCGAAAAAGTTTCGCAGACGAGAGTGGAGAGACAAGAGTTGGTCAATCATATATCGCTCGAACTTCAGGATATGCTCAAAGAACTCGGTATCAGCGGCGAGGTCAACGGCAGACCCAAACATTTTTACAGCATATACAGAAAGCTCAAAAAGGGTAAACCTTTTGAGCAAATCTACGATTTGATTGCATTGAGAGTCATTGTCGATAACGTAAAGGACTGTTATGCCGTACTGGGTGCGATTCATACAAAATGGAAGCCGCTTCCCGGTAGATTCAAAGACTACATTTCTGTGCCTAAAGCCAATATGTACCAGTCGCTGCACACTACCGTGCTGACGGCATACGGGGCGCCTTTCGAAATACAGATACGTACATACGAAATGCATAAAATAGCTGAATACGGTATCGCTGCGCATTGGAAATATAAACAAGGCTCGAATACCGACACTTCAAAGATAGACGACGACAAACTTGCATGGATAAGAAACGTTATGCAGCTTCAGGAGGAGGCAAGCGATTCGCAGGAATATCTCGATATGCTTAAAGTCGATTTGTATTCCGATCAGGTGTTCGTATTTACTCCCAAAGGCGACGTATTCAACTTGCCCAACGGCTCCACGGGTGTGGATTTTGCTTATGCAATACACAGTAAAGTCGGAGAAAAATGTACGGGTATCAAAGTCAATTCGAGAATTATGCCCGTGAGTACGAAACTCAACAACGGCGACGTTGTCGAAGTCATTACGTCCAATGCGTCTAAAGGTCCGTCGAGAGACTGGTTGCAGTTTGTAATAACCCCCAGCGCAAAGAGTAAAATCCGTTCTTTCTTCAAAAAAGAAATGCGTGAGGAGAACGAAAAGAGGGGCAGAGAAATTCTCGAAAAAGAGGCAAAACACAGAGGTTTTGCGCTCAATGACCTCATTGCTTCGGAAAGTTGGGGCAAATATATACGTTCGAAATACAATCTCAATAACTCTGAAGAAGTCATGGCAATGGTCGGATACGGCGAACTGACTTCGTTGCAGGTCATCAACAAACTTGTAGAATTGTACAAGCAAGACCATGTGCAGGAGAGTGCAGAGATTGACAAACTTACCAAAAAGCCTACGCAGAAACGTCATAACGGCGGCGTTTTGATAAAAGGCGTCGAGGGATTGAAATACAGGTTTTCGCAATGTTGTTCACCTTTGCCCGGAGACGATATTCTCGGATATATATCCCGCAACGGCGGCGTAGTTATCCACAGAGTGGATTGCCCCAATTGCAAGAATTTCGAACCCGAGAGGATTGTGGAAGCTCAATGGCCTGTGACTGAGGACGAAAAGTTTGTTGCAAATCTCGTCATTAAGGCCCATGACCGTACGGGACTTGTAATAGAGGTTGCGACTTTGATCACAAATATGAAAGTCGCTATGACGAGTATATCCGCAAAGTCCGAAAAAGACTCTACGGCAACGATAAAAGTTTCGGTTGAGGTAACCAATACCAATATGCTGGATATCCTTATGAATAAAATAGAACAGTCCGTAAAAGGTATAATAAATATTCAAAGAGCGGCAAAAAGCACAAAAAATACATCGAAGAGTAAAAAATGAGAGCAGTAGTACAAAGAGTGAATTACGCTAAATTGAGCGTAGAGGACAAGCCCGTATCGCAGATTGAAGACGGGTTTTTGGTATTTGTCGGTTACAACAACGACGATACGGAAGAAGTATGCAGATATATTGTCGACAGAATTATCGGCATGCGAATTTTTAAGGACGAAAACAACAAACTCAACAAATCACTTCTCGACGTGGGTGGCGAAGTTATGGTCGTATCGAATTTTACTTTATACGGCAACGCATTCAGCGGCAGACGTCCCGATTTTTCAAAATCGGCTCATTTCGACAAGGCAAAACCTTTGTACGATTTTACAGTTGAGGAATTCAGAAAAAGATTGGGAAAGATAGCAACGGGCGTATTCGGGGCGCATATGCACATCGATATGTCGAATGACGGTCCTATTACAATGATTCTCGAAAAATAGGTGACAAAATATGAAGATACAGATATTTATACTCGGTCTGTTGCACAACAACACTTATCTTGCAATCGACGAGCAAAACAAAACGTGTTTTTTGGTGGACCCTTCTACACCCAGCGAAGCTGTTGCAGAGTATATTAAATCCAACGGCTTGAGGCTCCAAGCCATTCTTATCACACACGGACATTTTGACCATATCGGCGGAGCGGCTTATTTCAAAAGAGAGTTTGGTAGCAAAATATACATGAGCAAAGACGATGAGGATTTTATAGATAATCCTCTTCAGATAAGCAGAAAATTTGAAAAATTCGCCATTGACGTATATGTTAAAGACGGAGACGTTTTGGAATTGTGCGGTAAAAAAATTAAGGTTATCGCAACTCCCGGACACTCTTTAGGCGGAGTATGCTACGTGATGGACGACGTTGTTTTTTGCGGAGATACTATATTCAGAGCAAGCTACGGCAGATACGATTTGAGGGGCGGAGATTTTGCGACTTTACAGAAGTCTGTAAAAAAGATACTTTCTCTCGATGGAGAATATTGCCTTTTGAGCGGACACGGCGAAGGGACGACAGCGTCGTTTGAGAGAATGCATAATCCCGTATTCAGCGACGAAGAGTAAATTCGGCACCTTATTCGTGAATTGAAAAATCTCAATTTGGCGGATTAGGCGATATTTTAGACAAAACAGGATAAAATCATGATACAATTTGAATTTGTTTGCACGATACCCGAATTCGAAAACGACTATATGGACATAATCAGGGCGTTCAGTTCACACGTTTTTGTCAGCGAAGGAGCGGACAAACTTTGTTTGTCTCTCGAGCGAATAAAAGACGACGTTTACGAATGTACTATCGGATATAAAGACCAAAAATCCAAAACAAGGTTTTGCGTGGACGAGAGATTCCTCGAAAAAAAAGAATCCGATTCTTACGATATAAAATACCGTGCTCAACTCAAAAGACACAGCAAAGTCGCTTTATACGATTTTCTCGTAAGACTTACGGGGCAAAGTCTTCCGTACGGTTCGCTTACGGGTATTCGCCCTACAAAACTCTATCACGAACTTGCAGGAAAGGGTATAGACGCCGACAGTTATTTTGAGGACGTGTTGAGAGTAAGCCCTCAAAAAAGAGAACTTATCGCAGAAATATGCCGCAACCAAAAGGACTTTTACAATGTAAAAAACGACGAAATCGACGTATTTGTAAACATTCCTATTTGCGTGTCGAGATGCGTATATTGTTCGTTTATTTCCGCACAGCTGGACAAGGTCAGAAAACTTGTCGACCCGTATTGCGATTTACTTATCAAAGAGATAGAATTGACAAAAAAAATCGTCAAAGCCAACGGATTGAAAATACGTTCGGTTTATATAGGAGGGGGAACTCCTACTTCGCTTGACGAGGAAAACTTCAAACGTGTAGTCGAATGTGCGGCAACCGATTGCAGAGAATATACAGTCGAAGCGGGCAGACCTGACACGATAAATTCTCAAAAACTCAAAATCATGGCAGATGCGGGAGTAAACCGAATTTCGGTGAATCCGCAGACGTTCAACCAGAAGACTTTAGACATAATAGGCAGAAAACACACAGTAGAGGACATATACAAGGTATATGACGAGGCACAAAAATATAATTTCGACATCAATACCGATCTTATTGCGATGCTGCCCGGAGAAAGTTTCGACGACTTCAGATATTCTGTCGATTGTGCGCTCAAACTTGCTCCTGCGAATATAACGGTACATACTCTTGCGCTCAAAAAAGGCTCCACACTCAAAGTCGAAGGCTACGACAACAGCGGCGAAGACATTGCTTCGAAAATGGTAGATTATGCAAGGGATACTTTGGTGAACGGCGGATATTCGCCTTACTATATGTATAAGCAAAAATACATGTCGGGCAATCTCGAAAACGTAGGTTATTGCAAAGAAGGCAAGGCATGTATATACAATATCGACATTATGGAAGAAATATGCGGTATTATCGCCAACGGAGCGGGAGGTATTTCAAAGAGACTGTTTGCTAATGACAGACTCGAAAGACTTGCCAATCCAAAGGGACTTGACGTATATCTCGAGAGAGGAGAAAAGATTCTTAAGGACAAAGAAGAATTTTTTTCATGATTTTTTCGGATAAAAGACAGCGGATATAAAATTTTCGGCTAGGATACAGAATAATCGGTTTTAAGTATTTGTTGGTACAATATATAAAATATTAATAATTTTGTACCGCTATTTGCTTGCGTAGACGTAAAATTTATGGTAAGATACTTGTGTAACGGTCTTTTGGACCTTTCATTAACGCGGCTAGGTTTTGCAAATCTCCAATGTATTACTTGGCTGTCGCTAAATTAACAATTTCAAAAGGAGGATAAAAAATGGAAATTGTAGACGTTAAGAATATGACGAAGCAAGAAGTTATGACTGCATTCGCCAAGCACGAGGGAGATACAGGTTCTCCTGAAGTTCAAATCGCTCTTTTGACACAGAGAATTCTTCAACTCAACGATCACTTCGCAGAGCACAAAAACGACTTCCACTCAAGAAGAGGTTTGTTGCAGATGGTCGGTAAGAGAAGAAGTATGCTCAAGTACCTCAAAGATACCGATATCGAACGTTATCGTGAACTTATCGCAAGACTTGGCATCAGAAAGTAAAAAATTCGGGGCTGTCGTTTGACACCCCTTATTTTTTGAAAACTTGCGCTAAAATTACACTCACAGATTAAATTACTAATTATTGGAGGTTAGTTTGATGATAGATAAAAAGATTTTCAAAACCACTATCGGCGGCAGAGAAGTTACAATTGAAACAGGCGCTTATTGTGGTATGAGCAACGGCAGCTGTTTCGTAAGATGCGGTGAAACTGTCGTAATGGTAAACGTTACAATGGCAAAGACGCAGAGAGAAGGCATTGACTTTTTCCCTCTCGGATGCGATTACGAAGAAAAGATGTATGCTGTTGGAAAGATACCCGGGGGATTCAAAAAACGTGAGGGACGTGCAAGCGACAAGGCTATTCTCGTATCGAGACTTATCGACAGACCTCTTCGTCCTCTTTTCCCCAAGGGATTTTTCAATGACGTTGCGGTAGTTGCTACAAGCCTTTCCGTAGATCCCGACATTCCGCCCGAGGTTTACGCAATGATCGGTAGCTCCGTCGCACTCAGCATATCCGATATACCTTTTGCAGGACCTACAGGTTCGGTAGTCGTAGGTTATGTAGACGGAGAGTATGTTATCAATCCTAATGCCGAGCAGAGAGAAAAGTCCAAACTTCACCTCTCGTTGAGCGGCACCAAGGAAGCTATCCTTATGGTTGAAGCAGGCGCAAACGAGCTTACAGAAGAAGAAATGATCGGCGCAATTCTCTTCGGTCACGAGGAAATCAAGAAGATCGTTGCTTTCATCGAAGATATTCAGAAGCAGATCGGCAAAGAAAAGATCGTTCCCGAACTTTATCATCCTCAAGAAGAAATCGAGACAGCAGTTAAAGAATATGCTGATAAGAAAATGGATGCCGTTCTCGAAAACTTCAACAGACAGGACAGAGAAAAAGCCGAAGACGCTCTCGATAAAGACGTATTCGAACACTTTGCAGAGCAGTTCCCCGACGGTAAAAAAGATATTGCAGAGACTTTGTATGCTATGAAGAAAGCAAAAGTAAGAGCAAAGATTCTCGATAAAGGTATCAGACCCGACGGCAGAAGCCTCGAGGAAATCAGACCTATCTGGTGTGAAGCAGGTATTTTGCCCAGAGTTCACGGCAGCGGCGTATTCACCAGAGGTCAGACACAGGTTATGACAATATGTACTCTCGGCAGCCTTTCCGAAGTTCAGAAACTCGAAGGCCTCGACGACGAAGTTTGCAAGAGATATATTCACCACTACAATATGCCCCCTTACAGCACGGGCGAAGCTAAACCTCTCAAGAGCCCCGGCAGAAGAGAAATCGGACACGGCGCTTTGGCAGAAAGAGCACTCGAACCCATGCTTCCTTCGGTAGAAAGTTTCCCTTATGCTATCCGTACGGTAAGTGAAGTTATATCTTCCAACGGTTCGACGTCACAGGCTTCTGTATGTGGTTCTACGCTTGCTCTTATGGACGCAGGTGTTCCTATCAAAAAGCCCGTTGCCGGTGTAGCTATGGGTCTTATAAGCAACGAAGATAAGTCCAAGATTTCAGTTTTGACGGATATTCAGGGTCTCGAAGACTTCTTCGGAGATATGGACTTCAAGGTTGCAGGTACCGAAGACGGTATTACCGCAATTCAGATGGATATCAAGATCAAGGGTATCAACGAAGAAATCCTCAGAAAGGCGCTTGCACAGGCAAAGAAAGGCAGACTCTTCATTCTCAACAAGATGCTTGAAGTTTTGCCCGAACCCAGAAAGTCACTTTCTAAATACGCTCCCAAGATTTTGTCTTTCTCCATCGATCCCAACAAGATCAAGGACGTTATCGGCAGCGGCGGTAAGGTTATCAACAAGATTATCGACGAAACCGGCGTTAAGATCGATATCGACGACTACGGCAACGTACTCGTATCCGGCGTAGACGAAGAAAAGAACGCTAGAGCAAAACAGATCATAGACCTCATCGTCAATGATCCCGAAGTTGGCGAAGTATTCGAAGGTACTGTCGTAAGAATCATGTCTTTCGGCGCATTCGTAGAAATCGCTCCCGGAAAGGACGCTATGATTCACATTTCCAAACTCAAGAAAGAAAGAGTTGAAAAAGTCGAAGACGTAGTAAATGTGGGCGACAGAGTAAAAGTAAAAGTTACTGAAATTACCGATAAGGGTATCGCATTGAGACTTCTCGAAGTGCTTAAGTAATTTTCAAAAACAGTTGACGGAAGCACATCAGTGCTTCCGTTTTTTTCTATAAAAAGATATTTAAGTGGGGGATATATGACACGACTACTGTATAAAGTAACCGTCAATGACTCTGTATCGCAAGAAAGTCAAGCGGGCAATACGAGAAATACCGGACTTGATTTATTGAGAATACTTTCTATGTTTATGGTAGTGCTTTTGCACGTGAATATACACGGAGGAGTGTTGAACAACGTTACAGAAAATACAGGACAGTGGTATATGTCCCGTTTTATAGAGCAATTTTGTATAGTTGCAGTCAATATATTTGCAATGATTTCCGGTTATGTTAATTACGGAAAAAAGTTTAAGATAACCAACATTTTCTCATTATGGCTTCAAGTGTTAATTTATTCGCTGGGTATATATTTATTAAGCGTTGCGATAAAAGATGACGTGACTTTTGAGAATGAGATTTTCAGAGAATATGCACTTCCTGTAAGTACAAAAAGATATTGGTATTTTTCTGCATACTTCTTTGTGTTTTTTACGTTTCCCGCATTAAATTTGATTATTGAGAAGTCAAATAAAGTCAACGCTACCGTTTTTATCGTATTGATTTTATTCCTGATTACGGTAATAGGAGATGCGAAAAATGCGTTTACTATGGGCGACGGATATAGCACTATTTGGCTTATCGTATTATATTTAGTCGGAGCGTATTTTAAGAAATACGATTTTAATTTGAAATTCAAAGATTATAAAATCAATAAAATTATCTATCTGATAATGTATGTATTTTTTACGGTTTTCGGTTTATTTATATACAAGTTAGGTATTTCTGATTTTGCGCTGGGCAGAGTGATATATTATACTTATTTATTCAATGTATTGAGCGCCATATCTTTGTTTTTGTTCTATTCTAAATTAAAGATAAAACAATCTAAATTGCTCACTTTGCTGTCGACAGCTTCTTTCGGCGTATATATAATAAGTTCGCATAAATATTTTGCACAGGAATTTATGACGGACAAATTCAAACAGTATATAACATGTAATCCTTTTTATATGGCTCTTGTTATGGTCGGAAAGTCGTTGTTGATGTTTGTTTGCTGCATAATTGTGGATATTATAAGAATATATTTGTTCAAATTTGTCGGATTTAACAAACTTATGAAAAAGCTGCAAGTCAAGATTGACGATTTTTACAAAAACTATATGGCAGATAGCGATATTTAGTATATTCTTATATCAAAAACATAAATCACAATAAATTTGCATAGTATTTTTTGAGGTGATTTATGTCCAGAATGATAAAAATGCGCAGTGCGGTTACAAACATACTAATTATCGGTATTCTTGTAGGACTTACTTTAGTCAGTTTCAGCAATCAGTATTCGTCTTTTGTAGATGCGTCGGGTAGCGACCGTCCTTATTATAAAGGAAATACTTCCCGAAACGAAGTCGCTCTTATGATAAACGTATATTGGGGTACGGAGTATATTGAAGATATGCTCACGGTTCTTGAAAATCACAATGCAAAAGCTACTTTTTTTGTAGGGGGCAGCTGGGCAAACAGCAATCCTGACGTTTTGAGAAGCATCATTGCAGACGGTCACGAGATAGGCAATCACGGCTATTTCCATAAAGACCATGCACAATTGAGCTATGCTCAAAATAAGGCGGAAATAACATCGACAAATACTCTTGTCAAGACTTTGTGCAATTATGAGATAACGCTTTTTGCACCTCCTTCCGGTAGCTTCAACAATACCACTTTGGAAGTTGCGGCAAGTCTCGGTATGCCGGTCATTATGTGGAGCAGGGATACTATTGATTGGCGTGATAAGGACAGCTCTCTCGTATATACGAGAGCAACCAACAAAATCGGAGCGGGCGATATGATACTTATGCATCCTACGGCTCATACGCTTACGGCACTCGGGGATATTCTCGATTATTATGAGGAAAACGGACTCAAACCCGTCACTGTTTCGCAAATTATCAGCGAACAGACTATTTAACAATATACCTCCGCTGCACGATTCAGTCAGTCTGCATTTGTATCTGTGATTTATTCTATCGAATTATGATTATACGATATTAAGTTTTAGATAGCTAAAATCATAGATATATGCCGAAAGAAGCCGTTTTATTGTGCAGCGGCGTATGCAGTTTTATGTATGTAAAAAGCTGTATTAAGAGTATTATAAAACGTATTTACGATTGAATTCAATGTGTTTTTGTATTTTCGACTTAAATCTAAACATGAATGTCGAATTATAAGATTGAAAGGTTTAAGGCTTATTTGATTTATTTATTATACACGCCGTGTATTTTTATGCTTTACTATTGTAAATAATTAATATATAATGTTTGTAAGTGAGGTTAATATGAACGAAATTTTCAGATTCAAAAGCGGTTTGCGACTTGCATATAAATATTCGCCCTCTGTAAGATCTGTGGGCATAGCAGTTATGACGGGAGTGGGCAGCGCCAACGAAACTCTCCAAAACAACGGTATTTCGCATTTTATCGAGCATATGTTTTTCAAGGGAACAAAAACAAAAAATTCTTTTGAAATCGTGGAGTATGTTGACGGAATTGGCGCGCAAATCAATGCTTTTACGTCAAAGCAAACCACTTGTTTTTACACTTTGTCGATAAATACGCAGGCAGAAAATTGTGCCAAGATATTGAGCGAAATCATGTTTGAATCCACATTCGACAAAGAAGAAATGGAGAGAGAAAAAGGAGTTGTTCTCGAAGAAATTTCTATGTGCGAAGACGACAACGACGATCTCGTAATGGATATGTTGAGCAGTTGTTATTTTGGAAAAAATTCTTTGGGAATGACTATTCTCGGTGAGAGGAAAAATATAAAATCCTTTACCCGTGACGATTTAATCGACTATATATCAAAAAATTACTGTGCGGAGACAACGGTCGTATCAATAGCGGGAAACATTGAATTCGATAAAGCAAAAGATCTCGTCGAAAGATATTTTGAGGGAAAATTTTCGTCGGGTTGCGCACGTGAATGGCAGGATGTCGCATGTACGACTTCTCCTTCGAAATCGAGTAAATTCAAGGATATCGAACAGTCAAATATCGCAATAGGTTTCCCCGGTCTCGATTATGACAATAAACTCACAATGGCTGAAATGCTTGTAAATACCGTTGTCGGCGGCGGAATGAGTTCGAGACTTTTTCAGGAAGTCAGAGAAAAACGCGGGCTTGCTTACAACGTATATACCTATAATTCGTCGTATATCAACAACGGCATCATGTCTCTCTATATAGGTACAAATGTCGAATCCGTAAAAAAGGCAGTTGACTGTACGCTCGATCTTATTGAAAATTTGCGTAAAAACGGACTTACGCAAAGGGAATTGGAGAGGGGTAGAGAACAATTGAAAGGTGCATACGTCCTCGGACAGGAAAGTACGGGAGTTATGATGAGAGTCAATGCGAAAAACGTGCTTTTCACAGACAGAGTGTTCGATATCGACGCTAAAATTAAAGAAATCGATAACATTACGCTTGCTCAAACCAAGGAAATAATCGATTTTACTTACGATTTATCAAAAGCGAGTCTTGCTTACGTAGGTAAAAAACCCGATTGCGATATACAGAAACTTATATGATATTGAGGCAAATGAATAAAACCGATGCTCAAAAAGCTCACGATATATTTTTTGATGCGGTACATGCCGTTGACGAAAGATATTATTCAGAAGCGCAAAAATCGGCATGGGCACCTACAGAATTTGATAACGAACAATTTTCTCGGCGTGTAAGCGACGGCTATGCTTTGGTTGCGGTCGATACAGACAAAAACGGCAACGAAAATATGATCGGTTACGGAAATATCGACGATACGGGGTATATAGATCATTTGTATGTCGCAAAAGAGGCACAAGGAAAGGGTGTAGGGAAGGCTATATGCGATTCGCTTGAGAAATTTGCCAAAGGCAAAAATATAAAAAATCTGACTGTGCATGCCTCTAAAAATGCAAAAAGTTTTTTTGAAGCAAGGGGGTTCAAGGTAATTGCGCCCAGAGAAGTTGTGAGAAAAGGTATAAAACTTACTAATTTTCTAATGGAAAAACAAATATTGACCGTATGATATATTGTCAAACGGAAATATCTGAATGAATATTTATTTGTTGAATTTATAAAATATAACGAAATCGTTAATACAGTCAAAAGCGTGCGTATGTGCGCTTTTTTGACTTATTCGGTATAAAAAGTATATTTTTCTATAAAAATTTAATCATATGCAAATTTACTATTTTTATTATAATATAATATTTTTATTGAAATTTGTTTTGCCGTTGTGCTATAATCTAAAATGAGAAAGTAAGGAGATGTTTCTGATGTCAAAGAAAAATAAAGACGAAAATGTGAAGCAACGCAAAAAGAGCAGTGCAATAGCAGACGGAATAGTATTGCTGTGCATATTTTTACTTTTGGATTTGATTCTTTTCGGCGTTTTCGGTGCGGCAGGCAATGTGATTGCCGACTTCTTTATAGGCGTTTTCGGCTATGCTATATACGGTTATAGCCTCGGCTTGACTTTGCTAGGTATTCTCCGTGCTTGCAATCTTAAAATCAAACAGACAGCCAGAATAATACTTTTGTATTTTGCGATCGTAATACTTACGGTTACGTTTGCGCATGTATTGAGTTCACACGAATACGCTTCTGCCGGATGGGGCGGATATATAGAAAATTGTTTTAACAATCCCGTTACGGGAGGCGGCGCATTAGCTGCGATATTCTTGTATCCTTTTGCTTTAGGCAAAGTATATGTGGTAAGTCTTGTCGCAAACGGAATTTTTCTTTTCGGACTCGTAATAATAGCTATTCTCTTGCAGGTCAATGTCGATATCAACGTCGAAAGATTTTCTTCACGCAAGAGAAAAGGCAGAGCGGCTAACGGTCAGAATGCGAATGTCGGTGTATTCGACGTCGATTATACGGGAAACGCAAATGCCGTTACGCTTATAAATCAGACGGTTGACGGCAGAAATCTCGGAGACAGGCTTGAGGGCAACAGAAACGGCAATCTCGGTAATTACGTGCCTATCGACAGACTTGACGTCGGAGCACAGAGCGAACCCGAATTCGGTAGTGACGGATTCGATGACGCACAGCTTATTCTCGATACGCAGGAAATCGCAAAAGAGGCAGGTAAGAGTAACCTTATATTTGCTAAAGACGACGTATCGAATGATAACGAAGTCGATATATCGCAAGCTCAAAGGGATATTTTCGGCGTTGACAACATATCGGGTATGAGCGTAATCAACGAAGGTAAGCAGGATAAGCCCGTGGACGAAACTCTCAATATAAACCGTTCGGACAAGTCCAACAGCGATACTTCGAGATTCGATATACTCTCGACAAACGAAAGGATGAGAATTATCGAAGAAAACGACAAGCGTTCGAGAGCGAGACGCAGCGCACCTCAAGAAGACGTGACCAATGAGAGCGGTGCAAATTCTCGTTTTGCAGAAAAACTCAACAGTTTGCTCAATAAGAAAAAAGACGAACAGAGCGGAAAAACGGACTTTTCTTCTTCCGACGAGTTCAGTTTTGATATCAGCGACAACAACAATTACGTAGAAGACAAGACGGAGACGAAACCTATAGAATCCATCGACGACTTTATTTCAAACACTAACAAAGACAAGTCGAGACAAGACTTGTACGATAAAATCAATAATTACGATTTGGGCAACATTGCGCCTAAAGAGGAATACAGGCAGCCTACAGACGGATATTTCAACAAATCCTTCGAGCCTAAAAAGCCGGTAATTCCTCAACAACAACAGCCCCAGCAGCAGACAAAGCCAGTCATTAATTCAAATCAGGAAAAAGAGAGTAGCAATATGTCAACATCAAACAACAACGATATCAAGAAAGAAGAAGTTAAGGAAGAAAAGGAAATCGTTCAAAGAAGTCCTTATATTCCTCCCAGCATAGACAATCTCAAAGATTACGAAAACTTTGACGCCGATTCTGATGACGATATTCAGGAAAAAGCAAAAATAATAGAAAATACTTATGCAAATTTCGGCATAAGCGTTGAAGTTAAGCATGTAGTTGTAGGACCTACGGTTACAAGATTTGAGTTTGAGATTCCTCCTACGGTATCGGTAGAAAAAATACCCCAGAAAAAGGGTAATCTGATGCTTGCGTTGGCAGTAGAGTCTTTGAGGATAGAAGCTCCTATTCCCGGTAAACCTCTTTGCGGCGTGGAAATACCTAATAAAAAGAGAAGAACGGTAGGGCTCAAGGATTTCATCGTAAGAGACGAATTCAAGAATTACAAAGGCGGACTTTATTTCGCTTTGGGTAAAGATACTGACGGCAATTGTTTCTATGCAGATCTTACCGAATTCCCTCACTGCCTTATCGCAGGCGGAACGGGTAGCGGTAAGAGCGTATGTCTCAATACCATGCTCATAAGCTTGATATACAAGTATTCGCCCGAAGATTTGAGAATAATACTCGTTGACCCCAAGGTCGTCGAAATGAAAAAATTTGTAGAAATGCCTCATTTGCTTACGCCAAAGATTTACTCGACGCCTAAAGAAGCGGTTTCGATATTGAAATGGCTCGTAGAGGAAATGAACAGAAGATACGACATCTTGGCTAAATACTATGTCAATAACATAGCGTCTTACAACGAAATAATCGGCAAAGAAAACAAAATGCCTTATATCCTTACCATCATGGATGAGGTAGGCGATATAATGATAAGCGATCAGGGCAAAGAATTTGAAAGCCTGGTAATTATGCTTACACAAAAGGCTCGTGCGTGCGGCATACATCTTATACTTGCTACGCAAAGACCTTCGGCAGACGTCATTACCGGTACGATCAAAGCAAATTTGCCCACAAAACTTGCTTTTGCGGTTACTAGCGGCGTAAACAGCAGAATTATTCTCGACAGCCTCGGAGCCGAAGACTTGTTGGGCATGGGCGATATGCTCTATTTGAGCAGAAAGTCAAGATATATGCAAAGATTGCAAAATCCTTTCCTCAATGAGATGGAAGTGCGCAATATCATGCTTGATCTTACTCAACACAACAAAGCTTATTATGACGAAAGCATCATCAATGAGATTCAGAAGATACAGGAGCCTCCTAAACCCGAAAGCACAGCGGCTGATAAGAATGTCAAAGAATACAATTTCCCTGACGATTTGTGCCCCGATGTTTTGAGAAGAATCATATCAATGGACAACGTAACTATTTCTGCATTGCAGAGAGCCTTTACGATAGGATTCCCCAGAGGCGGTAAGATTTTCGACTGGCTGGTAGCTAGCGGATATATCGAGAAAAACGGCAATAAGCAGATTTGCAGACTTACTGCAGAGCAGGTCGAAGCAATTATCGAAAATGCAAGAAACAGAGAAGAAGACGGAGAATGACCTCCGCAAAAGGAGTTTATAAATGGGCAAAAAAATTACAATGACGATTCCTACAAAAATAACCATGATAAGACTTATAATGATACCATTGGTTATTTTGAGTTATTGTTTGCAGGGACTCAATGAGTATGTTTTTATTATCACGGCGCTTTTGTTTTTCATTGCGTCGATGACGGATTATCTTGACGGACATATCGCAAGAAAATACAACATGGTAAGCGATCTCGGAAAGCTGCTTGACCCTATTGCGGATAAAGTGCTTGTGGCAACGGGACTGTTTATTCTTATTGACGGTAACTATATACCGTTCAAGTACGTAGCGCTTATATTTACTACCATTATCATTGCCAGAGAGTTTATGATAGGCGTCATAAGACAGATGGCGGCTCTTAAGAAAGTCGTATTGGCGGCAGATAAACTTGGCAAAATCAAGACGGCGACTACAATGTTTGCGCTTACTTTCTTGCTTTTGTCTTGCAATGACCATATAGTTTTCGTAGTATTCAGATATGTCGGTTTTGTATTGTTTGCTTTGGCAACGCTTTTCACTCTTATATCAGGACTCAATTATCTTATCAAAAATTTCGATCTTATTTTGAGTGACGATATAAAGAAAAACGAAGAGAAAAACAAAAGCGCAGACGCCGTAGTTGACGAGACTTCGCAGAATGAAGAATTGCAAAACGGCGAGTCTTTGGATAAGACAGAAGAAAAATAAAACCGTCAATCGAGTACAAGGACAAAATATAAAACATTAACATTTATTGAGTACATATGAAAATAGGACTTGTTTCGCTAGGATGCGATAAAAACAGAATAGACAGCGAAAATATGCTGGCATATCTTGCCAAAGACGGTTTTGAACTTACCGCCGACCCTAAAGAAGCGGATATAATAATCGTCAATACTTGCGGATTTATCGACAGCGCTAAAAAAGAGGCAATCGATACAATTCTCGAGATGGCAGAGTATAAAAAAGATAAGTGTAAGTATCTAATCGTTACGGGATGCTTGAGTCAGAGATATATGGACGAACTCAAGGACGGATTCCCCGAAGTCGATATGTTTTTAGGTACTGCAAGCTATCATAAACTGCCTGAACTTATAAAAGAATTGGTAAAAGGCAGTTCGCAGAAATGTTATGCCAACGATAAGGATGTGAGAGTATTTTCTTCGGAAAGAATACTGACTACGCCTTATCACTACGCATATCTCAAGATTGCAGAGGGCTGCGACAACCGTTGTACTTATTGCGCTATTCCTTATATAAGAGGAAAATATACTTCTCGTCCTATCGAAGATATTGTTGCGGAAGCAAAGGATATTATCAAAAAATACGGCACCAAGGAACTTATTATCGTGGCGCAAGACGTGTCGAGATACGGTCTCGATCTATACGGTAGAATTAGACTCATAGATTTGCTCGAGGAATTGTCGAAACTCGATGTGCAGTGGATAAGACTTCTGTATCTGTATCCCGAATTGGTGAGTGAAGATTTGATAAAGTATATCGCTGAAAATCCCAAGGTTTGCAACTATCTCGATATACCTTGTCAACATATAAGCGACAAAATTCTCAAACTCATGAACAGACGAGTTAAGCGAGAACAGATAGAAAATCTTTTCCGCACCGTTAGGAAATACGGAGATTTTACTATAAGATCTACATTTATCGTCGGATTTCCCAGAGAAACGGAGGAGGATTTTGAGGAACTCAAAGAGTTTATACGGGAAGCTAAACTTGACAGATGCGGATTCTTTGCATATTCTTGCGAGGACAATACTCCCGCAAGCCGACTTGACGGACAAATCGACGAGGGCGTAAAACTCAAGCGCCAGGAAGAACTCTATGCAGTGCAGGAAAAAAATATGCTCGAGAATCTTGCAAAGCGTGTAGGAAGCACGGTTGACGTTATATACGAGGGCATAGACTATGACTTGCAGGCGTTTTACGGCAGAAGTCAATATGACGCTCCCGAGATAGACACTAAAGTCTATTTTGTAGCGGATAAACCTCTTGAAATAGGAAAAATATATAAGGTCAAACTCGAAGAACTTGACGGAGAAGATTACTTCGGCAGAGTCGTGGATTAAAATACAGGTTAGAGGAGAAAAGGAAAATTATGATAGAAACTTGCAAAAATTGCTGTATTCTTAAGGCTTTTGACATCGATACCGATATAGTCAATAAGTGTAAATCCCTCGCCAATGTGGAAGGAGTATCTTTGGAATTTTTCCAAAAGTATCTCGACTGCAAACTGACTCTTATCAATAAGAGTGCCAGCGATATTGTTTTTCAGAAAATTCTTGACGACATTCTGGAAATTTTAAGCGATAATCTGTATGCAAATTACGATACGACTTTGGAACAATGCGTTATCGAAAACGCTCGTCAGAGAGGTATGAAGATAGCTGTTGCCGAGTCTCTTACGGGCGGAATGATTTGTGCAAGACTCGTAAACGTCCCCGGAAGCAGTTCGGTGCTTTATGAAGGCTTTGTTACTTATGACGCATCGGCAAAAGTGCGTCGTCTCCACGTCAAACTTTCTACTATACAGGAAAACGGAGTCGTAAGCGAAGAAGTTTGCAGAGAAATGATACAGGGACTTCTGTCCAATAACGAAATAGATTTTGCCATAGCTACGACAGGTTGTGCGGGACCGTCGAGTGACGAATACGATACTCCGATAGGTCTCTCCTATATAGGTATAGGCAGCAGAGACGTAATAAACGTTTACGATACTTTCTTTGATAAAGAAAGAAACGAAATAAGAAAATGCGTTACTAATACGGCGCTTTATCTTGCGCTTAAAAATATAAACCAAATATAAAATACAATATACTCGTGAGGTGTAAATATGGAAAAGGAAAAGAAGAGTCTCGACAACGAAAAGGCTGAACTTGTAGCCGATGCGATTGCCAAAATCGAAAAACAATACGGTAAAGGTTCGATAATCAGACTTGGAGATAAAGAGATAGAACAAATCGACGTAATCAGTACAGGATGTCTTACTCTCGATATGGCGCTCGGCGTAGGCGGTTTGCCCAAGGGCAGAATTATAGAGATTTACGGCCCCGAATCTTCGGGTAAAACGACGGTTGCATTGCATGCGATCGCTTCTTGCCAGGCAAACGGCGGTATGGCGGCATTCATAGACGCAGAACACGCTCTCGATCCTATTTATGCCGAAAAGCTGGGCGTAAACGTAAAGGACTTGTATGTAAGCCAACCTGACAGCGGAGAGCAGGCACTCGATATACTTGAAACTCTCGTAAGAAGCAATGCTATGGACATCATAGTCGTTGACTCTGTTGCGGCATTGACTCCCAGAGCGGAAATCGAAGGCGAAATGGGACAAAGCGTGGTCGGACTTCAGGCAAGACTTATGTCGCAGGCAGCGAGAAAACTTACTGCGATTATCAACAAGACAAAGACATGCGTTATCTTTATAAATCAGTTGAGAGAAAAGGTTGGCGTTATGTTCGGCAATCCTGAAGTAACTCCCGGCGGTAAAGCGCTTAAATTCTATTCAAGCATAAGAATAGAAGTAAGAAAAGGAGACAGCCTCAAAGATGGCAGCGAGATAGTCGGCAACAGAGCAAAAGCAAAGGTAGTCAAAAATAAAGTCGCACCTCCTTTCAAGACGGCAGAATTCGATATCGTTTTCGGAAAAGGTATCAACAACAACGGTTGTCTCGTTGATCTCGGCGTAGCTATGGATATTCTCAAAAAGAGCGGTTCATGGATTAGTTACAACGACGAAAAAATCGGTCAAGGCAGAGACAAAACCGTGCAATATCTCGAGGATAACCCCGAAGTTGCAGAAGAAATCAAAAATAAAATTCTTCAAAAAGCCAGCGAAGAATAATTTTAAATTTTTCGGGGAGCCGCAAGGCTCCCTTTTAAGTATTTTAGATTTTTATATTTATACATTGAATTTGAATAAGTATTCATTAATAAATTTGTATGAGCGCATATCGTGATTTATGTAATATAAAAGAATTAAAAATGTGTTGATGGCTTAATTATATTGAATTTATCATGTCTTACGAATCGAAAACAGACACTTTTTGACAACGAGATTAAACCGAAATATGTGATTTGCGACAAAAGCAGTATTTACAAAATGTAGTGGCTTTATAATACGGGTTATACAATTACTATGTATTTATAATAATTATTAATATAATTACTATTGACTTTTTTATATATTATAGTCTATAATTTAAGTGCATAAATATTTTTTTATGTCGCAACTTTACAATTTAATATTAGGGAGGTAAAAATGGAATTCAATATGAATTGCTTGAATTTTCTCCTTGGGGTAGATGCAGGTATTGTAGTGCTGATATCGGTACTGTTTGCTATTGCAGGAATTGGCGGCGGTATCGGAATAGGCATTTTGATATACAAGGCTTATACGAAAAAAACAGTCGGTGGAGTAAAAGAAGAATGCGAGAGAATGAAAAAAGAAGCTCGCGAAGAATCTAAGACTTATCTCAAGGAAGCAAAAATCGAAGCAAAAGAAGAACAACACAGACTTCGCAAGGAGTTTGAAAAAGAGTCCAAGGAGCAAAAGGCAGAAATAGCCAGAAACGAGCAACGTGTTGCTCAAAGAGAAGACCAGCTGGTCAAGAGAGAATTGGCTATTGACAAAAAGTCTGATGCCGTGGACGAAAAGAAAAAACAATTAGAAGACAAAGAAAAAGAACTCGACAATATCGAACAGGAATTGCAAAATGCGCATTCCAAGATGCTTGAGGAACTCGAAAAAGTAGCCAAACTTACGCAGGATGAAGCAAAAGACATTCTTATGAACGAACTTATCGACGACGTCAAAAAGAGTGCTGCGGTCACTGCAAAAGAAATCGAACAAAAAGCAAAAGACGAAGCAGAGAAAAAAGCCAAAAACATTATCGGACTTGCTATACAGAGATGTGCGGCAGATCACGCTTCTGAAATAGCCGTATCCGTCGTACAGTTGCCCAACGAAGATATGAAGGGCAGATTGATAGGACGTGTAGGACGAAATATACGTGCGATAGAAAATTCTACGGGTGTCGATTTGATTATCGACGATACTCCGGATATCGTTACTGTATCAGGATTTGATCCCGTAAGAAGAGAAATAGCCAAACTTACAATCGAAAGATTGGTTGCAGACGGTAGAATCCATCCTGCAAAAATCGAAGAAACGGTTGAAAAAGTTAAAAGAGAAATCGAACAGCAGATGAAAGAAGCCGGCGAGAATGCGGCTTTCGATGCAAGTGTTTACGGTCTGCATCCCGAAATCATCAAGCTTTTGGGCAGACTTAAATATCGTACCAGCTACGGACAAAACGTACTCAATCACTCGCTTGAAGTAAGTTATCTTGCAGGAATGATGGCGGCTGAATTGGGTGCAGACGTAAAGGTGGCAAAAAGAGCAGGTTTGTTGCACGATATAGGTAAGGCTGTTGACCACGAAGTTGAAGGAACTCACGTTAGTATCGGTGTGGAAATAGCAAAGAAGTTTAAGGAACAACGTGCTGTCATACACGCAATCGAAGCGCATCACGGCGATGTCGAACCCACAACTTTAGAGGCTATTATCGTACAAGCGGCAGACGCTATATCCGGCGCTAGACCCGGCGCAAGAAGAGAGTCACTTGAGAATTACGTCAAGAGACTCGAAAAACTCGAAGGAGTGGCTAATTCTTTTGAAGGTGTAGAACAGTCCTATGCAATTCAGGCAGGCAGAGAAATACGTGTTATCGTTAAGCCTGAAATCGTTGACGACGAAGCTACTACGTTCATGGCAAAAGATATCGCAAAGAAAATCGAGGCAGAACTCGAATATCCCGGTCAGATCAAAGTCAATGTTATCAGAGAGGTCAGACAGGTCGAGTATGCAAAGTAAATTTGCAATAATTGTTTCAGGAGTACCCTATGGGTACTCCTTTTTTCTTTGGTTTTTATATTATCTTGGAGGTATTTGACTGAAATAGGCGGCTTTATACAGGATAGCTTTACTGCCAATTTGTTGTTAGAAGAGTATTTTAGCCGTTATATAAGGATAAAGCAGAGTATGTATAAGAATTATCGCTGTCGTTATTAAAACCTGCGCAAGCGTAAACAAGAGCATTTTTTTGAGAGTTATCGGACAATGGTCGTTGCAATACAGATAATTAGAATTGATATAACATACGGCAGTCACTATCACCGTAATATATACGGTAAAAATAGGGAAATAGAAAAGTAGGGTATTCAATAAGTTGACAATGAGTGAATATTGCCAGCCTCCTACAATGTTTACGGCTAATCTGTACGCTATAAACGTAACGAGAAAATACAGGCAGGCAAAAGTGTACTTCTTGCGATATGTAAGCATTGCCGCCAGCGCAATAAGAAGATTGTATAACGAGTATTTTAATGATACCTTTACGTATTCGTATTCGCCCTGCATAAGCAATTGATAATAGTTGTCATGCGTGATATTGTTGTCATAATTCAACACAATAAAAAGCGATATCGCAAATATAGTAAGGTAAAGCAAATAATACGTCAATAAAAACAGTTTGTTTGACGAACAGTAATTTTTGAGATATCCGAATATATCGCGACTGCAAAATCGCGCCCGTTTAAGGTTGTGAAATTTTTCTCTCAACATGGCTATTCCTTGCTTTTCCTTGTAATAAAGACTATTACATAAAAAGACAAAATATGACATGTCGAGCCGATTTAAGAATTAATATTTAAGCTATTCGATCAGTTTGAGAAGGATCTTATCGCATATATGCAGAATAAGTTGTTTTGCGGTAGGCTTTCCCTTATTCATGTCAATCGTATTGCCGAATTCTTTATACAGCACGTCGATGTCTCCGTCGAGCCATGCTTTAGAGATACAGTTTTGGATGTTTTTATCTATGCTCCATTGAGTTTTATGATATTTTTCGCTGAGGTTGCGATATCCCCGTTGTTTTAGGGGCAGAATACTCGTTCCGTTGAGATACATATCAATTAGTTCGTAAATATATTTGTATCCCAAACTTTGAGGCTTTAGCCCTATTGCAAGCATGTATTCGTAAATTAATCTTTCCATGGCTATATTTTATCCTATTTACAACGCTTAATATGACTTTAATTGTATTATATTCGCAGTTTTTGGGATGTATGCAGAATATTTTTGAGCGATATATACACACTACAAGAAAACAAAGGAGAGAATATGAAAAAGAGAATTTTTATATTTGCGATATTCGTTTGTTTGCTGGCTGCGGCTATGATCCCGCTTGCGTTTCAAAACGGTACAGTAGCGTTTGCCGAAACGATTCAAAATGAAAGCGCTCCTATAAAAGCAAACGGATTTGGCGAATATCTTACTGAATACAATAGCGGCAAAGTTTTATATTCTTATAATGCAGAGGCAAAGCACGAAATTGCCAGTATGGTAAAAATTATGACGGCAAATTTAATTTTCGAAGCCGTAGACAAAGGCAATCTTACTTTTGATGAAAAGATAACGATTTCACCTGAAGCGGCAGCAATGGGCGGAAGTCAGATGTTTTTGGATAGCGGAGCTCAATATCCCGTCAGAGATCTTATCAAAGGAATTATCGTAGTATCTGCAAACGATGCGTCCTATGCAATGGCAGAAAGAATAGCGGGAAGCGTAGATGCTTTTGTGAAGATGATGAATGACAAAGCAAAAGAGCTCGGTATGCAAAATACGTTGTTTGCAAACTGTACGGGACTTCCTACTGATAAAGAACAATACAGTTGTGCAAAAGACGTCAATATAATGACAAGACAACTTATGTCTCACCCCGAATACTTTGAATATGCAAGCATATGGATGGAAGATTATACGCATCCGTCCGGCAGAGTAACTCAACTTGTCAATACCAACAAACTTCTCAAGCAGTACAGCGGCTGTATAGGCGGTAAGACGGGGTACACCGATAAAGCAGGACATTGTCTTTCTGCATGTGCCCAAAGAAACGATTTGAAGGTTGTAGCGACGATAGTCGGCGGAACTGACAGTAAATCGAGATTTTCTCAAGTAAGAAGTATGTTTGACTATGCATTTGCAAACTATGTCAATAAGATATACTATCACAAGGGCGATAATGTCGGAACCGTTGCGGTAAAAAAATCTCCCGTAAAACAGATAGAAGTTGCGATAAAAGACGATATTGCCTTTTTGTCCAAGACAGGCAGCGAGCAAAAAGATATAGAGCTTAAGCTTCCCGGAGAGATAAAAGCTCCCGTAAAGAAAGGCGACGTCATAGGAAAAGCGACGTATTCTTTTGACGGAAGGGAATATGAAGTAGAGCTTATAGCGCTTCAGGATGCAAAGAAAAGCAGTTTTTGGGATATTCTGAAGGGAATATCGTCAAAGTGGTAAAATAAAAATATAGGGGTTTTCAGACGGTTTTGTCTAAAAGACGGAAGATACAAGATACAAAGGCAGCTCATCTGTCTTTGTATTTTGTTGTATATTGAATATTATTATTGTAAAATGGGAGTATATTATAAAGAAAAAATACGTAAAAGGTATTGCGTGCAGTATTAAATTCGGTATATCGTTGACTTAAACGGTTAAATTATAATATAATTATAAAGGTAAAGTGCTATATGTTTAATTTTATATACAGTCTGGTTAATCAGAATGCTACGTTTGCCGTAGTGGTATTGGGCATTCTCGCATATATAATCGCTCTCGTGGTCGCAATTGTCGGTCACGAACTTGCGCACGGTTTTATTGCATATAAAAACGGCGATATGACGGCAAAATTTTTGGGTAGATTAACTCTTAATCCCGTAAAGCATTTTGATTTGATAGGATTCGGACTGATGCTTTTAGTCGGTTTCGGTTGGGCTAAACCCGTTCCTATTGATCCCAGAAATTTCAAGAATTACAAAAAAGGAATGGTAATGACCTCTCTTGCAGGCGTTACGTTTAATTTCCTTGTAGCCTTCATTAGTTCGTTGTTATACGCAATCTTTACTAAAGCTACGCAGAATCTTACATTTACAGAACCGAATGCGTTGTATTGCTTCCTGATGTTTATCAGTTTGCTTTTGCAACTTTCCATTACGTTCAATCTTACGCTTATGGCGTTCAATCTTTTGCCTATCTATCCTCTTGACGGATTCAGAGTGATAGAGACGCTCACAAAGCCCGATAATGCATATGTCAACTTTATGTATAAGTACGGTAGTTATGTTATGTTGGGACTTTTGTTGATAAGTTTTACGTTGGGAAGGATAATTCCGCAGTTGGATATTCTCACAAATTACATTGTGTGGGTACAAAAAATTATTACTTGGCTGTTCGATAAGGTGTTCGGCTTGACGTTCGGAGCCTTCGGCTGGTTGTGATTAAGGTGGAAAATGAGTAACTTTTTTGAGAAACACGCTACTGAAAACGTTATACTCAATATAAGCGATTTTGACGGCCCTATCGAGCTGTTATATCAGCTTATCGTCGTTGAGGGTAAATACGATATCCGAACTTTTCCTCTTGCGCAGATTACGAGTCAGTATATGGCTCATATGGAGCAGATCGGTAAGTTGGATATGGAAGAAGCTAGTGAATATATAAAAATCGCAGCAACGCTGTTGGAGATAAAAGCACGAGCATGTCTTCCCAGAGTCGAGGAAGAGGAAGAATTCTTCGATGAAGGAGACGATCCCGAAGAGGAACTCAGAAGAAAGATCCTTATGTTTCAACTGTGTCAGGAACAGGCACTCAAGCTCAAGGATCTTGAAACTCTCAATAAATTTTATCGCAAACCTAAATTTACTAATGCCGATGCCGTAATTGTGGTAAATGATTTTTCCTTTGATAAGCTTATCGAAGCATACGGAAAACTTTTGTTGCGAGTAATTGAAAAAGAGCAGCGAATGGTTGCCAAAAAGATACAAAAAGACAGATTTACGGTAGCCGACAAGATAGAATATATATCAAAATATATCATGGAAAACAAAAGTGTGGCTTTTAGTAAGCTCTTTGAGGAAGATATTACAAAAAGCGAAGTCATTACGACTTTCCAGGCGCTTTTGGAACTTATGAAAAAACAGATTGTCAAAGCCGTTCAAAAAGACTTTGCGGACGATATTTACATATCCGTCAACGAAGAACTTGATCAGGAAAAAGTCGATATTCAGGAATTGAAAAAGACGGAGGAGAATTATTGATATGGAAAAGTTGCTTGAGACGGTTGAAGCTATAATCTTTGCGGCGGGTATTCCGCTTAAAAGAAGCGATATTCTCAATAGCTTGCCTGAAGACGTAAGCAGAAAACAACTTAATGACGTTATCGATAAGCTTGCAAAGAAGTACAGCGGCGACAGCGGCATAATTTTGGACGTTTTTAATGATAAGGTTCAATTTGCTTCCAACAGCAAATACGGCGAAATAGTCAGCGATATGTTGCGTCCCGTAAGAGAAAAAGAGCTTTCTAAAATACTTCTCGAGGTATTGTCTCTTATAGCATACAGACAGCCTATTACGAGAGGAGAAATTGAGGATTCGAGAGGTGCAAGCGCAGATTATGCGTTGAGTGTGCTTCTTAAGATCAATATGATCAAGACATGCGGATACAAAGACGCTCCCGGTAAACCGTTATTGTATGGCACGACAGACGATTTTCTTAAGAAATTCGAACTTAAGAGTATAGACGAATTGCCTGATTATGACGAGATTATGAGAAGACTTGTCGAGTACAGTAACTACAATGTTCAGACTGAAGGTCTTTACAGAGAAAGAACTATAAGCGCAACGTTCGATGACGAACAGACTTCGCAAGAACTCGATAAAATGATGGATATGGAAGAGATTCCCGAATTCCTTAAGGGAGAAGACGTTCAAAGAGTCGAGGGCGACGGTGAAGGCTACATAGAAAGGGAAGTGGCAAGCGACATAATCCCCGAGCAAACTGACGACGAAGAGGACGGGGGAGAATTGCCTATCTGAAAATAACTGGCAATTCAAATAAAGGCTGTAAAACAATGTTAATATGTATTTATTGTATTAATTAAAGAGAGAATATATTATATTAATTGTAAAAATGCACAACATAGCGATATGTGGTGCATTTATTTTTTATATTCTGTATTATTGGTAATATACGCAGCGTGTGTAATAACGGCATACGGCATAAAGTTGCAGATTCGTATGGATTACAACAATTTAAGCGTTTGTATACGTGTATATATACTTGATTGGATAGAAGTGATGTCGTTTAAGATGTTTGAATGGCAGGGGCAATTTTATTATTCGTTCAATAGAAAAGAAATAAATCAGATAAAGGCGCCCAAAGGCTCTAAAAATGCAAATAAGCGTAAAGACAAGTCAGATATGCGTAAAGTGAATTATTTTGCTTTAGCCGGGCAAATTTTAGACGATATGCCAAATATAAGGTTAAAGGAAATATATATTCAATACAATGCAGGTGATGACGAGATGGTAAAGTCCGTATTCGGAGGAGGACTTGTCATGCTTGAAAATATCATCAGAAGCTTGTTGGGGAATAAGATAAAAGTCGACAGAATTATTAATAAAGACATATCGGTAAAAAATCCTTTTGTAGGGGTGATAGCTGAAGCGGTTATAGGATTAGATTTAATTAAAATACTTTTTTATTTATTGCATATAATAGCTTTGAAAAAGAAATATACGATAGAAAATTATGCTTAAAACAGGAGAAAAATATATGGACAATTCGTTGCAAGAAATAATGAATAATACTTTGGACAATCTTAAAGGAATAGTCCAAAGCGAAGATATGATTTTCAAACCGATATATATAGATAACAGCACAATGGCAATACCGCTTTCAAAAGTTTCGGTAGGATTCGTCAGCGGAGGCGGCGGGGGAGAGATTAAAAATATAAAAGAAAGCAAATCTTCTATGGAGCCTTATGCGGGCGGAGGCGGCGGGGGAATTTCTATTTCTCCTCTCGGATTTCTCATAGTCAGCAACAATAAGCCGATGCTTATCAGAATGGACGAAAAGTCCACAGGCGAGAAGTGGAAAGATTTGATCACCGCTACGCTTAATCTTGTTAAGGATAAAAAATGATGGGTAAATACTTCTCAATTAAGACAATTAATAAAATTATACTATTCTTAATAGCCGTTATAATTCTAAATATTGTCATTTTTCAAGCTTCAAGTGCTGTTTTTGAGATGACTACTAAAATCGATGAATTCTTTACTCAAAAGGAAAACAGCGATCAAAATTCATATGTTGACGGAGATATAGTTGAGAGCGATGACGATGTCTTTTCTGCAAATAAAACATCGTCTTATGCCGTGCTTGAAGCGACTACGTTGCGTGTACTCGATAGCGGAAATAAAGACGTAAAAATGGAGATGGCGAGCACTACAAAAATAATGACTGCTCTTGTCGTGCTGGAAAACTGCGATTTGGATAAGAAGTTCAAAATTCCTCATGAAGCGTTGGGGATAGAAGGATCGTCAATTTATCTTAAGGAAAATCAAATATGGACAATTCGGGACTTGTTGTACGGTCTTATGTTGAGAAGCGGCAACGACTCTGCGGTAGCGCTGGCAATTGCTTGTGCAGGTAGCGTTGACGCTTTTGTCGACATGATGAACGAAAAGGCGCAGCAGCTTAATTTGCTCAATACTCATTTTGATAATCCGCACGGCTTGCATTCTGAAAGTCATTATACTTCGGCGTACGATTTTGCGGTAATATCGGCTTACGCAATGCAAAACGAAGATTTTCTCAAAATAGTATCTTCGAAGTCATATGTCGTAGAAGGAAACGAAACTTTGGACAAGCAGTATTTCGTCAACAAAAATAAAATGCTGTCAACATATGAAGGTGCCAACGGAATTAAGACGGGATATACTACGGCTTCGGGCAGATGCCTTGTTTCGGCGGCACGTCGCGACGGAATGCAATTGGTATGCGTTGTTCTTAATTGTTACGATATGTGGAACGCATGCGCAAATTATATGGATAAGGCTTTTGCTAAATATACTCCCGTAAATATCGGTAAAAAAGGAGATGTAGCGGCTAATATTGAGATAAACGGAAGAAATTATTCGCTTGCTTTGCAAAACGATCTTACCGTTCCGTTAAAGAAATCGGATAATTTGAATTGCGTAGGATATATCGATATAGACGAATCTCTCGAATTGCCTGTAAAAAAGGGCAGTACGGTGGGTAAAATCCGCTTTTATGACGATAATCGTTTGCTTTTTGGCGTAAATATTGTTAATATAGAAGAAATTAACGATGCAGGAGTGTTGCGTGTCCTCAAAGACCTTGTCGGCAATTGGAACGCAAGTTATACCGATGGAGAGATTAAACAAATATTTAGCGTCAACGGGAATTGCCTCGAGAAGAGGTGCGGATAAACTGATTACCGAAGGTAAGGTAAAGATAAACGGCAAAGTCGTTACCGAATTAGGTACAATGGTAAATGAGGGGAATGACACCGTAAGCGTAGATGATATAGTCGTAAAGCCTGAAAACAAATTCAGCTATATTATGTTTTACAAGCCTAAAGGCTGTATTACTACTGTAAGCGACGAGAAGGGAAGAAAAACCATATACGATTATCTCGAAGACGTAAATATTCCTCATCTTATCCCTGTAGGCAGATTGGACTACGATACCGAAGGTTTGCTTTTAATGACCAATGACGGGGATTTGGCTTACAAACTCACACACCCTAGCTATGAGGTTCCCAAGACGTATGTCGTTAAGGTAGACGGAGAAATGCCCGAACATAAGCTTGCGCAATTAAGAAAAGGCGTGCTTGTGGACGGAGAAAAGACAAAAAGAGCCCGTGTAAAACTCGTTGAATTTAAGGACGGGATATCAAAACTTCAAATCACGATTACCGAAGGTAAAAACCGTCAGATAAGAAAAATGATCGAAGCGGTAGAAAAGGAAGTTTTGTTCTTGAAACGTATTGCTATAGGCGATTTGAGATTGGGCGGTTTGGCAAGAGGCGGATACAGATTTCTCAATGACTTTGAAGTTGAATATCTCAAAAGGCTTTGATAATTATAGCCGACCGGATAGGGCTTTTGTTAAAGCATTCAAATTTTAAGAGATGTATTGAATACACTGTATATAATATTGATTAATTAAAAATAAAGGACTTGAGAAAACTCGGGTCCTTATTTAATACTTTTGCATTAATTAATACTTGGATAACATCGAAACGTTTTGCAATCTTTGATTTATGAATTTTAAGCGCTAAAAGAGTGTTTTTGTTTTGATAATATGTTGTATTGTCTAAAATATTATAATAGTTATAATTTTTATCAAATTAATTGTAATTTTGTGCGTAAATTGCTTGCAAAAAATTGCAATAACCAATATAATTATAATGATTGTTAAAAAAGTATCTAATTATGCAATCGTAATATATTGTTATAAATTCAATTATATATACAACATTTTGGAGGTTTTTATGGAGAACAATAAACTCTTGGCTAACGTTAAAGCAATTGACAAAGCTACTTCTGGCACGAAGTCGTTTTTGGAAATTATCGTTGATTGCGAAAGTTTTGTCGAGACTGATGTTTTTCTTACTGGCAAGAGCTTTGACAGTGCTACCGAAGCGTTGGGTGAGGGCGTGGTTACCGGATATGCTACGATAAATGGTAATCCCGTCCATATTTTTGCTCAAAATGCAGACGTTCTTAAGGGCAGCCTCAGCGAAGCTCATGCGAATAAGATTTACAAATGCATGCAAAGAGCCGTAAAAGCCGGTACTCCGCTGATTTCTGTTATTGACAGTTGCGGCGCAAGAGTCGGTGAAGGCGCAAGCGTTATGGAAGGTTATGCAAAGATTATAGCCGGCGGCTTTGAACTTGCTGACGAAGTTCCTCATATCTGTATCGTTAAAGGCGTTGCTGTCGGTATGATGGCTACTTTCGTTGCAGGTGCGGATTTCGTATTTATGTCAAAAGACGCAGTTATGTCCGTCAATTCGCCTATGTATCTCGTATCCGAAGCAAAGTCTTTCCCTGTAGACTACAAGGCTAAACTGGGATATGCAGCTTACAGCGAAAACAGCGATATGGCACAGTTCGTATATAACAACGATAAGGATTTGCAGCAGAAGTTGCAGGCTCTTATGAGCACTTTGCTCACAGACGAATCTGAAGGCGAAGACGATCCCAACAGAGTAGACCCCAAACTCGAAAAGAAGCTTACCGCTATTCAAAGAATCGAAAGCATTTGCGATAAAAAGAGTGTTGTTGAATACTGTCCCGCATATGCCGGCGATGTAGTATGCGCACTCGCAAAACTCAACGGACTTTCCGTAGGCGTAGTCGCTACACAAGGCGATTATATGACCGAAAAGGGATTGGATAAAGCAAACGGATTTATTCAAAAACTCGAAGCATACAATATTCCTTTGATTACTCTTGTAGATTCTCTCGGTGCAAATGCTGATCTTCAACAGGAAATCGGCGGTTTTGCAAAGAAGACAAGCGCTCTTATGAAGACTATCGCTACAAGCACTATCGCAAAGATCGGTGTTGCTGTAGGTAATGCAGTAGGTTATGCATACAGCGCACTTATGAGCAAGGCTATCGGATTCGATTATACTTTGGCTACCGCAGGTGCAGTTGTTGCTCCCGTAGGTATGGACGTTACGAAGATCATTGCTACCGATCAGCTCAAGGAAGCTAAAAAGACAGCTAAAGAACTTGCCGCTAAAGAAGGTATAGACGCAAACGCTCTCGAGAAAGCACTTGCTTATCTCAAGAAAGTCGAAGAAGGTCTTGAAGTTAAAGGCAAAACGAAAGAAGAAGTCTATGCAGAAATGCAGACCAATCCTTTGCTTGCTGCAAAAGACGGTTATATCGACAATGTTATCGAAGCTACAAACATCAGACCTTATCTCGCATCTGCATTGTTGATGGTTCTCGGTATCTGACGTGAGGTGAGAAATGAAACAACCTATGTCAAAGAAAAAAGTCGTAAAGCTTGTCATCTTTTTGGTAATCGCGCTTGCATTGCTTGCCGGACTTATTTATCTGATGGTAACAGATCAGTCTTACGGCTCTCCCGATAAACTCGGTATTGCCAACAACAGTTTCGGCGGAAGATTGTGGATAGGATTACTGGTAGCCCTCCTCGGTATGGGTACGGTATTTATAATGCTGATTATCCTTATCCTCTTTGTAAATATCTTGCGTTATCTCATGGAAAGTATCAAAAAGATGAGCGAAAATAAGGCTGAAAAGAAAGTTACCAAATTGCCTGCCCCCGAAACCGTTTTACAGATCGAAGGCGATACGGAGGAAGAAGTTGTTGCGGCAATAACAGCGGCAATCGCAGCATATTACGAAACTCAAGAACCTGTTTATATGTCAAATCTCAAGTTCAGAGTTCGTTCAATCAAGGAAATTTAACAAACTAACAAGTTAGGAGAAATAATTATGCGTAAATTCAATATCAATGTAAACGGAAAATCTTATGCAGTTGAAGTAGAAGAAATCGGCGGAGATGCCGTTGCTTCTGTTCCCGTAAAAAGCGTTCCTGTGGCTGCAGCTCCCGTTGCTGCACCTGCTGCAGCTCCCGTTGCTGCACCTGCTGCAGCTCCTCAAGGTGCAGGTAAGCCTGTAAATTCCCCCATGCCCGGTCTTGTAAAGAAGCTTTGTTTTGCAAACGGCGATACCGTTAAAGAGGGAGACACAATCATTATTCTCGAAGCTATGAAAATGGATACACCTATATCTGCTCCTGCTTCCGGTGTAATCACTTATTCTACTTCTGCCGGTGCTAACGTAGATACCGGTGCCGTACTTTGCACTATTGCATAATCTCATTTGAATTGGAGGCAAAATGTTTAACTTAGTTACAACTCTACAATCCTTTTCGATAGTAGAATCACTCAAGAATTTGTGGCTCAGTACCGGATTTATGACGTCGCTTACGCCGCTTTGGCAAAACTTCGTCATGATGGCAATTGCTTGTGTGCTTATTTACCTTGCAGTTGTAAAAGAGTTTGAGCCTAACCTTCTTCTTGCTATCGGATTCGGTATGTTTATTATCAATATTCCGGGTGCATATAACATTTTGTACGGAACATACGGATATACGATTGAGGGTACGATCGACGGCACTATGCAGGTGCTGACCGCAACTTATAACGGTGAACTCGTTCAGCTTGCAGGCAAAACCATCAAAGAACTTACTCAAATCTTCAATATAGATTCGTCAATGAGTCTTCTTGACAAGACTGCCGCTGTCGAAAATGCCGTAAGAAGTCTTTATCCCAACGTAACGGATTTGCAAATTACTCACGAGGTAGTTGCTGACCAAGGTCTTTTCTTCTATCTCTACAAGGGTGTTGAATGGGTAATTTATCCTCCGTTGATATTCCTCGGAATAGGTGCAATGACCGACTTCGGTCCGCTAATCGCAAACCCCAAGTCATTGATCATGGGTGCTGCGGCACAGCTCGGTATTTTCGTAACGTTTATTATTGCTATCAATATAGGCTTTACGGGTGAGGAAGCTTCCGCTATCGGTATTATCGGCGGTGCGGACGGTCCTACTGCAATTTACGTTACCGTAAAACTTGCGGCTCACTTGCTTCCTGCAATTTCCGTAGCGGCTTATTCGTATATGGCTCTGATAAAACTTATTCAGCCGCCTATTATGAGACTTCTCACCACAAAGAAGGAGAGAGGTATCATAATGGAACAGCTCCGTCCCGTATCCAAAGCAGAGAAAGTCGTTTTCCCTATTGCTGTTACGGGCATCGTAGGTCTCGTACTTCCTTCGGCTATACCTCTTCTCGGTATGCTCATGCTCGGAAACCTCATGAAAGAATCCGAAGTCGTTCCCAGACTTACCAATACGGCTAAAAACGAACTTATCAATATAATTACTATTTTGCTCGGTGTTATCGTTGGTTCGAAAGCAACTGCCGACGTATTCCTTAACACGGATACTTTGTTGATTATCATCATCGGTGTATTTGCATTCGCATTCGGTACCGCAGGCGGATTGCTTATCGGTAAGGTTATGTGTGCACTTTCAAAAGGCAAGATCAATCCTCTTATCGGCTCGGCAGGCGTTTCCGCAGTACCTATGGCTGCGAGAATTTCTCACAACCTAGGTCAGGAAGAAAATCCCGGAAACTATCTGCTCATGCACGCTATGGGACCTAACGTTGCCGGCGTTATCGGCTCGGCAGTCGCAGCAGGCGTTTTGCTGGCTATTTTCGGTGCATAATCAAAGACAATATCATTAAAAGAGGTAAATTATGGTTAAGATTACAGAAACTATTTTGCGTGACGCTCACCAATCGCAGGCAGCTACTCGTATGAGACTCGACGAAATGTTGCCTATGTGCGAACAGCTCGACAACGCAGGTTATTATTCAATAGAATGTTGGGGCGGCGCTACTTTCGACGCATGTCTCAGATTCCTCAACGAAGATCCTTGGGAGAGACTCAGAGCTTTGAAAAAGGCTATGCCTAAAACTCCGCTCCAGATGCTTTTCAGAGGACAGAATATTCTCGGATACAAGCACTATGCCGATGACGTAGTAGACGAATTCGTTCACAAGACTATAGACAACGGTTGCAATATTCTCCGTATCTTCGATGCGCTCAATGACCCCAGAAATATGGAGCAGGCAATTAATTCTTGTAAGAAGTACGGCGGTATATGTGAAGCTACTATATCCTATACGACCAGCCCTGTTCATACAAACGAATATTTTATCAAACTTGCTAAACAACTCGAGGATATGGGTGCAGACAATATCTGTATTAAGGATATGGCAGGTATTCTCCTTCCTTATACGGCATACGATCTCGTCAAGGGTATGAAGAAAGTTTTGAAACCCAAGACTTTGATTCACTTGCATACTCACCAGACTGCAGGTACAGGTAACCAGACATATCTTAAAGCTATCGAAGCAGGCGTCGACATTATCGACTGCGCACTCAGTGCTTTGGGTAACGGTACTTCGCAACCTGCGACAGAACCTATGGTCGCTATTCTTAAAGGTACGCAATACGATACAGGTCTTGACGTTGCTTATCTCAACGAGATTTCCAACTACTTCAAGACTGTTGCAGCAAGACTTAAGGCTGACGGCTGGTTGACAGAGAAGTCTCTCGCAACCGACGTAAACGCTCTTATTTATCAAGTTCCCGGCGGTATGCTTTCCAACCTCGTAGGTCAGCTCAAAAAGGCTAACGCTCTCGATAAATACGATCAGGTTCTTGCAGAAGTGCCCAACGTAAGAAAGGACCTCGGATATCCTCCTCTTGTAACTCCTACCAGCCAGATAGTCGGTACGCAGGCAGTATTTAACGTACTTGCAGGAGAGAGATACAAGATGGTATCTGCAGAAACAAAGGGTGTATTGAGAGGCGAATACGGTAAATTGCCCGCAGAACCCGATCCCGCTATCGTCAAGAAGGTTTTGGGTAACGAAAAGAGAATTACTTGCAGACCTGCAGATTTGCTCAAGCCCGAACTCGATAAATACCGCGAGGAAATCAAAGAGTATATCCAACAGCCCGAAGACGTATTGTCTTACGCTTTGTTCCCTCAGGTTGCACTCAACTTCTTCAAATATCGTCAGGCTCATCAGAAGCATGTCGACAGAGAAGTCGGAGATACGACAAAGGGAATTCAACCCGTATAATTAACGAAAAAGTAAAACGGCAGCCGAAAGGTTGCCGTTTTTTATTGCTAAATAAAATTATATTAAAAAAATCGCTAAATTACGTTATCGGATATTTTATTAATGACAAGTGTTAAAGCGGATAGGTTTTATATAATAAATCTTTAAGACTTTATGATATTATAGCATATATAAAATAACAATTTACATTTACAAAAATATTTGATAAGATAATTGTATGAATATTTTACTTGTAAACGATGACGGAATATATAGCAACGGTATTTTGCGACTTGCCGAAAAATTGGCAAAAATGCATAACGTGACCGTCGTTGCACCGCAAAATCAGATGTCGGGTACAGGTCATTCTATGACTCTGTACGGCTATGTTAATTTTAGCAAAATCAATATTCTCAACGGGATAGAGTGTTATATCGTTAGCGGTACGCCTGCCGATTGCGTGAAAGTCGCCGTAAACTTGATATTGACAGAAAAGCCCGATTTGATTATCAGCGGAATAAACAAGGGATTCAATCTAGGTACGGATATAGTTTATTCGGGCACAGTCAACAGTGCGCTCGAAGGAGCAGTGCATGGCATAAAGGCTATTGCAGTATCGCAAGAATACGGTATAAAAGATTTTGAATTTTCATCGGAGTTTGTTGTGAAAAATTTGCAAAAACTCTTTTCTCTTTTGCCTGATGATGCGCAAACTGTTCTCAATATAAACATTCCTTCTGACGACGTTAATACCATTAAAGGCGTTAAAATCGCAAAAATCGGCAGAAAGTTGTTCAAGGAAAATTACGCTTTTGAAGAAAATCTCGGTTTCAGGGCGCATTGTCGTACTACGCTTGCCGACAACACGACAGACGAGGACGACGTGTGGCTCTATGACAACGGATATATTACGATATCTCCCGTCAAAAACGATTGGAACGATCAGAAAATCTATACGACTATAAAAAAAGAGGAGTTTAAGATATGAGGACTCTTATAGTCGGCGGCGGAGCAAGCGGAATGATGTGTGCAGCTTTACTTTCCGGACAAGGTCAGGAAGTTGTACTTATAGAAAAAAATGAGAAGCTTGGCAAAAAACTGTTTATTACAGGAAAAGGAAGATGTAATCTTACAAACGACTGCTCGGTTGAAGATTTTTTGTCAAACGTTGTTGTGAATTCTAAATTCGTAATGTCTGCGATTCACGGCTTTACTCCGCAGGATACAATGAAGTTTTTTGAGGACAATTCTTTAAGATTGAAGGTAGAGAGAGGAAACAGAGTATTTCCTCAAAGCGATAAGTCCAGCGACGTAATTAAATGTCTTGAAAACGTAATCAAAAGAAACAATGCAGAGGTGCGTCTCAATACAGCTATTAAAGATATAATTATCGAGGACGGACAGGCTAAAGGTGTGATAACAAACACGGGTGAGAAAATTTTGGGTGACAATGTTGTGATCGCCACGGGTGGAATGTCCTATTCGTCTACAGGCAGCACCGGCGACGGATACAAGTGGGCGAGAGAGTCGGGACACAATATCGTAAAACCTCGTCCTGCGCTTGTACCTATTCTGTTGAAAAACAATTTTGAACTTCAGGGCTTAAGTCTTAAAAACGTAACGGCAAGTATCGTAAGAGACGGAAAAGTTTTATTTTCGCAGTTTGGCGAAATGCTTTTTACTCACAACGGCGTAAGCGGTCCTATTATTCTTTCTCTGTCGAGTCTTATCAATAAATATTATGACGGAAAGACGTTTGACGGAAAATACATCCTTTCAATCGATTTGAAGCCGGCTTTGACGAGTGAAGTTCTTCAAAACAGATTATTGAGAGAATTTTCGCAACATATAAATTGCGAAATTAAAAATATTTTGCCAGAGTTGATGCCCAAAGCGCTAATTCAGCCTGTGCTTCAGGCGGCTCAAATCAAAATGTCGCAAGTTGCCAACAGTATTACTAAAGAACAAAGGGAAAAACTTATAAAAGCAATAAAGAATCTTTCCTTCGATATTACAGGATTGGAAAACCTTAATGCGGGAATTATCACCAGCGGCGGAGTAGATTGCAAACAAATCAACCCTAAAGATATGTCAAGTAAGCTTGTTAAAAATCTATATTTTATCGGAGAGGTGCTAGATGTGGATGCTTTGACAGGCGGATTCAATCTTCAAATCGCATTTTGCACGGCTCACCAGACAAGTTCGGCAATTATGCGATTATAAATTTTGTTTAATAGATTGCAAAATTTATAAATATAGGATAAAATATTGATAATTGTTTGAGAGGTTATGATGATAAATATAGCGATAGACGGACCTTCAGGTGCCGGCAAAAGCACAATTGCAAAAATAATTGCTAAAAAAATGGGGATTACTTATCTGGATACGGGTGCAATGTACCGTACCGTTGCTTTGTATGTTGTCAATCAAGGGAAAAATCCTTCTTCGGAAGAAGACGTTGTGCCGCTTTTGAAAGAAATTCAAATCAGCTATATAAAGGTCGGCGACGACAATCGTATATGTCTCAACGGAAAAGACGTTTCGGAAGACATTCGTCATCATGAAATATCAAAATACGCTTCAGAAGTTTCCAAAATTCCCGAAGTCAGAGCTTTTTTAGTGGAAAAACAACGTGAAATCGCAAAAAATAACGACGTCGTGCTTGACGGTAGAGACATTACGAGTCACGTTTTGCCTGATACAAAATACAAGTTTTATCTCACCGCATCTCCCGAAGAAAGGGCAAAAAGAAGATATTCTGAACTTGTTCAGAAAGGACAACAGGTAGAATATGAAAAAATACTTACGGATATAAAAGACAGAGATTACAACGATATGAACCGTAAAGTTTCTCCTCTAGTAAAAACTCCTGATTCCGTGGAAATAGACAGTACAAAAATGTCTCTCGAAGAGGTTGCGGACACCATAATGTCATATATAGACAGTATTAACAATCGAGATAAATTGCCGGATACGAAAAACGCTTCCTTGCAAGTATTGAGAAAAGAAGCGAAAGAATTGAACATCGACGCCAACAAAGAAATTAAGAAAAAAACAAAAAAGAAGGGCGGTTTTTATAGATTTTTAGCAGCTTTTGTAAGAAAGGTTATGGGTATTATATGGCCTACAAAAATCTATTTTAAGGATAATTTTCCTCAAAATACCAAAGCAATCGTTGTGTGCAATCACTATACGGCGCTTGATCCTTGCGTAATTATTTCTAAACTTCTCGGTAAAAACGGCAAAGTATTGATGAAAGACGAAATAATGAAAAATCCAGTGGTCGCAAAAGTTGCTACTGAACTCGGTTGTATTCCCGTAAAAAGAGGGGAAGCCGATATCGCGGCAGTTAAGAATATTCTTTCGGCTTTGTCTAAAAATCAACCCGTTTTGATTTTCCCCGAAGGTACGAGAAACAGAAGCGGCAGTAAGGAAATGTTGCCCTTAAAACAAGGTGTAGCCACATTCGCCATAAAAGCAAAAGCTCCTATCGTTCCACTCTTGTATTACAAAAAAACAGGACCTTTCAAACGTAATAAATTAATAGTCGGTGCACCTTTTTATCTGGATGAATTCTATGACAAGAAAGCAAATTCTGTAAAAGAAGAAGCCACTCAACTCATTGAAGATAAGATGAAACAATTGAGGGCAGAACTCGATATTCTTGTGGAAAAATGCAGAGGAAACAAGAAGAAATATTTCAAATATGTCAAAGAACACAGCAAGGAGCTGATGTAAAATGAGCGTAACGGTAGCCAAAAGCAGCGGCTTTTGTCAGGGAGTTAAAAAGGCGGTAAACGTTGCCATGAACATGAATGAGCCTGCTGTGGTTTACGGAAAACTCATTCACAACGAAAGCGTGCTGGAAAAACTTAAGGAAAAGGGCATAGATTATATTGACGATCTGAAAGATGTCGGCAAAAGAAAACTTATCATACGTTCGCACGGCGTAGGTAAAGATGTATATGATTATCTTGATTCAAACGGTATCGAATATATAGACTGTACATGTGTTTTTGTAAAGAAAATACACGATATCGTATATGAAAACTACAAACAGGGCAAACAAATTATTATAATTGGAAATCCCAATCATCCCGAAGTAAAAGGTATAAACGGTTGGTGTGAAAATACCGCATTAATATATAACGGTGAGACAAATATGGTCTTTGATCAACAAAAACATTATTGCTTGGTAGTTCAGACAACTTATGACCATAACAAAGTCGAGCAATTTATCAATTTTTTACAAAATAATATAAAAATGCTTGATAGAAATAATACAATATGCTATACTACACTATGCAGACAAGAGGAGTGCGATTCCCTCAGTAAAAACTGCGATTTAATGCTTGTTTTGGGTAGCAAAAATAGCTCTAATACTTCAAAACTTTTTGATATCAGTATTAAGAATTGCCCGAATACGCATCTTATAGAGACAATATCCGATTTACAATCGGTAAAAGTAGCAAAAAATACAAAAATCGGCATAGTAGCCGGTGCATCAACTCCGCCGGAGTTGATTGAGGAGGTAAAAAATCTAATGAATGAATCTCAAGAAAATGTAAAAATTGAGAACGAAACTGCAAAGGAGGAGACTTTCGGCGAGCTTCTTGCTGCACAAAACACCAAGGCTATGAACCTGAAGCCCGGTATGACTGTTGAGTGTAAGGTTATTTCCGCTAACGAAGACGGTATCACGGTAGACTTCCAGGGTAAGAAAGACGGTTTTGTTTGCAAAGACGATGCAGAAATGGACGGCGTAGAGTACAATCCCGAAAACTACAAGATGGGCGACGTATTCAAAGCTAAGGTTGTTGATAAGAATTCCAATAAATCCTTGCCTAAGGAGTATATATATTTCTCGAAGAAAGAAATCGACAGATTCAACAAAGAGAAGAGTGACGCTATCGAAATGCTCTCTCAACCCGAATTCAAGTTGGAAATGAAGGAATGCGTTAAGAATGGTCTTAAGGGCTACTACGGCGGCTATACGATTTTCGTTCCTGCATCCCAAATTAAGATTGCTTATGTTACAGAAGCTGATTTACCCAAATATGTCGGCAAAACTTTGAGACTTCGTCTTATCAAGTCCAATAAGGATGAGGCTGATAAGGAAATCGATCTTACCACAAGAAAATCTCTTATTGCTTCTCAAAAAGTTATTCTCGAAGAAGAACAGAAGAAGAGAGAAGACGAAATGTGGGCTTTCTTTGAAAAGGACAAAATCGTAAAGGGTAAAGTAAAGAGATTTGCTGAATTCGGTGCTTTCGTAAGCGTTAACGGCTTTGATTGCCTCGTACACAACAGCGATGCTTCTTACAACAAGAATACTCCTGCAAGCGAAGTTTTCGAAATCGGTAAGACATACGAATTTATCGTTCGTTATGTAAGCAGAGAAAACAACAAGGTTAAACTCGGATATAAGCAACTTCAGAAAAAACCTTATGAAATCGCTTTTGAAAAATATCCTGTTGGCAGCGTAATTACAGGTACTGTAAGAGATGTTAAGGATTACGGCGCATTTGTTCTTATCGAAGACAACATCGACGGACTTGTTCCTGTATCCGAAATTTCTCACAGCTATACCAAGAATCCCGCTGACGTACTCAAAGTCGGCGATCAGGTTACCGCACAGATTATCAGATTTGAAGACAACAGAATCACATTGTCCATGAAGGCTCTTATCCCCAAAGAAGAAAAGCCTGTTGACGATACTGTTGTAAGCGAAGACGATTATCAGGAAGCTAAAGAGAAACGCGCTAAAAAGAACGCTAAAAAGTTTGACGCAAGCGCTGTTACTGCCGCTCCCGTTAAGAAGACCAGAGTTGCTAAAAAGGAAGAGGAAGAAGAAATTTCTTCTTGGACCAGCGATGAAAACGCTACTGCAACTATGGCAGATCTCTTCAAGGGACTTAAGCTCGATATTAAGGACTGATAATAACTTGTTAAGACCTTTCGGGGCTTGATAAAAGCCCCGAAAAAAATATCGCAAAATATAAGAAAAACTCTTGACAAATCGCTTTATATATAGTATATTTGAGTAGTCGCAAGAGTGGCAGGATACGATAACAAAAGATAAATTAAATATCAGTTTTTTTTATTATCTGTGTTCAATGTGGGCCATTAGCTCAGTTGGTTAGAGCAACCGGCTCATAACCGGTCGGTCCAAGGTTCGAGTCCTTGATGGCCCACCACATAAAATACATTTGGCTCGGTAGTTCAGTTGGTTAGAACGCTAGCCTGTCACGCTAGAGGTCGAGGGTTCGAATCCCTTCCGAGTCGCCAATTTATAGAAGTTTCGGAGATTTGTATAAATCTCCAAATTTATGCCTCGGTAGCTCAGTCGGTAGAGCAGGGGACTGAAAATCCCCGTGTCGGTGGTTCGATTCCGCCCCGAGGCACCATATAAAAATGGTGACGTTATATCGCGCTGGTGTAGCTCAATAGGCAGAGCAGCTGATTTGTAATCAGCAGGTTGTTGGTTCGATTCCGATCACCAGCTCCACAACAAAAATATGGGTAGGTTCCCGAGTGGCCAAAGGGAGCAGACTGTAAATCTGCCGACTCTGTCTTCGATGGTTCGAATCCATCCCTGCCCACCAGCTCGCTTTCTGACAAAGGGAGCGAGTATTTTTTTTGTAAAATACTCAACTTTAGTTGTCAGTCGCTCGCTATACCGACCAAACGAACGTGTATATATCAAAGATATAATCCGTTGTAGGTACTATTTGATAAGATATTATATGTTCGTCAAAGGGGCGAGTATTTTTTTATTAACAAATAATTACCGATTGATTTTCATTTCTAATACAAATATGTAAAATACAGATATATCTATTGTTATAGCAATCCTTCTGCACTTTATAATTTTAGTGTGTTTAAGAATAGTAGTATTTTTCCTAATTCTAGTAAATTTTATACGAGGTATAAGATGTAATTTTGTAGGATTTACACGATAGTTGCGGTAATAAATAAATTTTAATATTGTATAATTATAAATTTTGTGTTATTATAAATTTGTAGATAGGTTATAAAACTTATTATAATATTCAAACGGGGGGATATAAAAATGAAGAAAAGATTGACTATATTTATTACAACTTTATTGATTATTATCACAACAGTTTTTGCATTTTCGGCTTGTGACAATCCCAAAGGAATAGGCATTAAAGCGGACTTAAGCAATACAACATTTACCGTAAAAAGAATAGATACGGATAGTGCCTATTCCGCTTTAATTTATACTGACGCTTATGCTTCAGCTGTTGACATAACTTTGCCGAGCAGTATGACTTATAATGATTTTCTTGTGTTATGTTTTGAGAATGATTATATAAACTACGAGGCTTTAGGTATTGAGAAGCCGACTATGTATAGAGCGCTTAAAGAAGAGATAAATATGAAATTGTCGAATAATCTTTCATCTTTAGGTGAAGTAGTAGTTGGAGATAAGGAAAGTAAAAAGATTACCTACAATGATCAAACTTTTGATTATGAAGGAATTGAATCGGAAAATTATCCTTATAATCAATTGAATATCTACCATGAAGGAAGCGAAAAAGTTTATGAAAATCAAATCGGAACAATATCTTGTCCTTCATACATTCTTACGTCAGAAGGCTATTATGTAGAAGTACCTGAATTCTTAATTAGTATCATGTATGAAGAGGGTGACGAATTGGTAACGGTTATACCTAGTCAAGTTTACTTGGATATACCTTTAAGCCTTCCTAACCAGGGAGATATGTCTTATACCTTATCGATAAATTGCAGTATTTATTGGCAAATTTCACAGTAGGAAGATTACTTACAAATTAATAAATATTAATTTGTAATTGATAAAAAAGCCGCTTTATTGCGGCTTTTTTTGTTTCATTCTACGTGAAAGGGACATTTGTATTTAAGACATTGAGCGTTTTTATTAGAAAAATCACACGATATTTTATCGGTATCCATATTAATTCCGTATTTTTTCTTTACAAAGTTTGCTGCAATTAAAAGGGAGAGAAAAGCATTGCGCTTACAACATCTTGCGCCTCCTATTTTGCTCATTGCTTGAATAACTTCAGAGGTATATTCCATATGCTCTTTATAGTGATTGTCTGTGCTTAAAGGTCCTGTGTTGTGAATAATCGAAAGTGCCGCTCCTACGGATGCGACAGACCCGCATACTCCCCAATATCCGCACATTGCTCCGGGCATTGTCAAAGCCCTTTTTGCCAATTCGTCTAGACATAGAGGCAAATCAATATTTCCGCCTGCGTTTTTATACGCAGTGAGAAAAGCGGCGCCGTCGAGAAAATGATGCTCCGGTCCGTGTATATTAATATAATCGGTATTCATTAGAGATTTTGCTATTTCTACAGGATTGGTGGAAGTGCTATTGATAACGCTGTTTTTGATAAATTCGTATTTTTCGTCTAAAGAGTAAGTCATAGGCATCATATATTAAAAGTTGAAGTCTTGAAAGTATTGTATCATTGAATCGAAGGTGTTTTTGTCTATACTGTAATAGCTCCATTTCCAGTCTTTTTCGACGACTATAAGTTTTGCATCAGAGAGTAATTTCATATGATATGACAGAGTAGGCTGTGTCATATCGAATTTTTCTAATATTTTGCATGCGCATAATTTGCCGTTTGCAAGCATCCTGAAAATTTCCATTCTTTTGGGGTCGCATAAAGCTTTCATGCATTTGGTTATTTGTTCAGAATCCATTTAACGTTCCTGTCATATAGATAATTTTCTATATTATACTACTGCATATATTTAATTGTCAACAATTAAAAAAATATTATAGTTTACTTATCAAAAATAAGAAATATTGACAATTATAATGGCTTATGTTAAGATGATTCCATGTTTAGACTGGGTATCATACAAGAAAGTATTAGTGATAAAGATGTTCTTGAAAAACTGCGTCCATATATATTTTCGCAGAGAGAAAAGTATGTAGAAGACGATGAATGTCCGCATTGGCATATTTGCGAATATCATATCGATGATAAAAAGATTATTGAAGTTGCTGATATATTAAAAAAATACAGTCAAAGAGACGTGGTATATTCATGCATTTAACGAATCTTCTCTTATTGTGGTGCTTAAAGGTGAGTATTTTGAGTTGCCGCTTAAAAAAAGATAAATCATGGAATGAAATGATTAAATACGGAGTAAAAATTGCTAAAGTAAAGAAAAGTTATTTGAAAAATATACCTTTGCATATCTAAATATTAATGGCATTTACAAAGAATTTATAAATTCTTTGTAAATTGTAATTTGACTATTGATTTTACTATAATTAAAATGGTATAATATCTACGATATAAATTTTAATTACTTTGGAGGTATTAATATGGCAAACAAATACAGCGGAACAAAGACAGAGCAGAACTTGCTTGCGGCTTTTGCAGGAGAATCACAGGCAAGAAACAAATATACTTATTTTGCAAGTGTAGCTAAAAAAGAAGGTTATGAGCAAATAAGCGAATTGTTTACAAAGACGGCTGACAATGAAAAAGAACACGCAAAGATTTGGTTCAAAGAGCTTAACGGAATAGGCAATACTGCGCAAAATCTCGAAGAAGCTGCTAATGGCGAAAACTACGAGTGGACTGATATGTACGAAAGCTTTGCGAAGACCGCAGAAGAAGAGGGCTTCAAAGAGTTGGCAATTAAATTCAGAGCTGTTGCTGCAATCGAAAAAGAGCACGAAGAAAGATACAGAGCGCTTCTCAAAAACGTAGAAACAAATCAGGTATTCGAGAAGAGCGAAGTAAAGATCTGGGAATGCAGAAACTGCGGACACATCGTTGTTGGCACAAAAGCTCCTGAAATTTGCCCTGTATGCGCTCATCCCAAGGCATATTTTGAGGTAAAGAAAGTAAATTACTGATAATATTTTTGAACAATAAATAAAAACGACGTCGAAAGGCGTCGTTTTTTTATATTTTATTTTCGTCTTAATCTTTCAAAAAACGACGATTATTCTCTCTTTTAGCTATCAGTACGATGTTAAAATTAGGTGTAAAAGATACAAGGAGGAGTTTATGCGATTAGAACTTTACAATAATTCAAATTGCGGCGTGGCAAAACTCGAAGGCGAACTCGACGAGGGATGTGTAAGTGAAATCAGAAAAAAAATAGACACATTTATAGATTCAAACAATATTTTGCAATTTGTTTTCGATTTTTCAAGGCTTTCGTTTATGGATAGTACGGGTATAGGAATGTTGCTTGGAAGATATAAAAAACTCAAACAAAAAAATGTTCCCGTATATATTGCAAAAGCCAGCGGACATGTGGATTTTATCCTTAACACGGCAGGTATTTATACCATAATGCAGAAAATCAGTTAAAAAGAGGTATTTATGAATAAATTCAGTATGAAACTTTTATCAAAATTGGGTAACGAAGGTTTTGCAAGAAGTTGTATCTCGGCTTTTTGCGTAGAACTCGAGCCTTCAGTCGAACAGATAAACGATATCAAAACCGCAGTATCCGAAGCAGTAACAAACTGCATAGTACACGCCTATAACGGACAAAATGACAAATTTATCGACATAATAGTCAGTTTGGACGAGCGCAAGGTGGAAATAATTATAGAGGATAACGGTTGCGGTATAGACGACGTAGAAAAAGCAAAGCAGCCATTCTATACAACAAAGCCCGAACAAGAGCGAAGCGGTATGGGATTTACGTTGATGCAAACTTTTATGGACAGTGTGGAAGTAACCTCTCAAAAAGGCAAAGGTACCAAAGTCGTTATGCAAAAAATTATTAAGAAGGATTGATATGCTTGATTATCAGACGACGGTAGAGTTGTTGAAAAAAGCCAAAGAGGGAAGCGAGGAAGCAAAAGGGCTTCTGATCACCAACAATATGCCTCTTATAAAGAGCATTGCAAAACGTTATCGTAACAAGCAGGTAGAGTACGACGATTTGTTGCAATTGGGAGCGCTTGGACTTGTTAAGGCTATCAATAATTTTGACTTGAATTTCAATGTAAAGTTTTCAACATATGCGGTGCCGATGATTGCCGGTGAAATCAAAAGATTTATCAGAGACGACGGCGCAATCAAAGTATCCCGCGCGATGAAAAGTCTATGCAATAAAATTCAGACATATATCAATGATTGTACTCTCGAAGATAAATCTCCGAGTATTAAAGAGATTGCGGAGCATTTCGGGATAGACGAGCAGGAAGTTGTGTTTGCCATGGACAGCAACAAATATCCTGTATCGTTGTTTGAAAAATTTGATGACGATAATAATCAATGCGTATTGGACAAACTGCCTTCAGGAGAAAATAACGACGATCTGATCGATAAAATTCTTCTCAAAGATTATATCAATGCTTTGCCCGAACGTGAAAGAAAAGTAATAATATTGAGGTATTACAGAGATAAAACTCAAAGCGAAATTGCGCAAATGCTTGGAGTTTCGCAGGTGCAGATTTCCAGAATCGAAAGTAAAGTTATAAGTGCGCTCAAACAAGCGCTTGCATAAAAGAAATAAATGTTGAAGTATAATAATCCCCCGATTGGTTAAACTCCGATTGGGGGTAATTTTTATGAAAAATCAGATATTCAAAGATAATGTCGAAGACAATGAAATAAGATTCAAACAACCCGAAGAATTGTTTCTTGTGGTAAACCGTAATTCGGCCGATAAATGCGGAGGTAATAATGGAAGATAAGGAATATCAGGAGTATGTGCATGCACATGCGCAAAAAAGCAATGAATTCGTTACTCTTTTGTGGGCATTTTGCGTAGGAGGATTGATTTGCTGTATAGGACAGGCGATAGGAGATTTGTATAAATATCTTCTTTCAGATTGGGCTGATGACAGAATTGCCATGCTCACTAGTATGACCCTTATTTTTTTAGGAGCGTTTCTTACGGCGATAGGCGTATATGATAAGATAGGTATAAAAGCGGGAGGAGGTTCGATTGTACCTATTACAGGATTTGCAAACTCCGTAGTGTCTCCTGCAATGGAATTTAATAAAGAGGGAATCGTTCTCGGAATGATGGCAAAAATGTTCGTCATTGCAGGACCGATAATAGTTACCGGAACAGTGGCGTCAGTCGTATTCGGTATAATTTACAGAATTATAGAAGTGGCGAGGTAATAATGAAAGTCGGCAAACAAACATATCTTTCAGACAAAGACATCTATATTGCTTCGGCGTACTCTTTGGCAGGACCTTACGAGTCAAAGGGGGCTTTCAGAGAATATTTCGATACTGTTATGGAAGACGACGAATGGAAGTGTAAATCTCACGAACTGACTGAGATAGAGATGCAGAGATTCACGATAGCGGAATGTCTCGACAGAGCTAAAGTCAATCCTATGGATTGCGACCTTATTCTTGGCGGAGATTTGCTCAATCAGATAGTGCCGACATCCTTTTCGGCGAGAGATTTCAATACGCCGTTTATGGGGCTTTATAATGCCTGTGCAACATTCGGCGAAGCTTTGGCAATCGGCTCCTCTTTAGTCGGCGGAGACTTTGAAAGAGTAGTGTGTTGTACGAGTTCACACTATGCTACGGCAGAAAGACAGTACAGATTTCCTTTGGAATTGGGGACACAACCTACCCCCGAATCTCAATGGACTGTTACGGGTTGCGGCGCTGTAATGTTGAGCAAGAAAAAATGTGACGCACCTAAAATAAAAGGGTTCACCGTAGGTGAGGTTATAGACTTCGGTTTATGCGACGCTAACAATATGGGCGGAGCAATGGCTCCTGCGGCAGCAAAGACGATTGTTACGCATTTTAAGGATACAGGAAGAAGTCCCGATTATTACGATTTGATTATTACGGGTGATTTGGGAAGATTCGGTAGAGATACTTTGCATTATTTATGCAAAAAGGAAGGATATAACCTCGACAACCTTAACGATTGCGGAAGTATGATTTACAGCGAAAAACAAAAAGCGGGTCAAGGCGGTTCTGGTGCAGGCTGTTGTTCGCTGGTGTTCACTTCGTATATATACAAAAAAATGCTGGAAGGCTCTCTTAAAAAAGTTTTGTTTGTGCCTACCGGGGCTATGCTTTCAAAAGATTCGGCACTTCAAGGCGAAAGCATACCGGGTATTGCGCATGCAATAGTTGTGGAGAAGGAGTAATATGAGTATATTTTTGGATTATCTAAAAGCTTTTGCAGTCGGAGGACTCGTTTGCGCAATAGCACAAATATTGATCAATCGTACAAAAATGTCATCAGCAAGAATACTTGTATTGTTTTTGCTTATAGGTATTTTTCTGGAAGGAATCGGCGTTTTCGGATATATACAAAAGTTTGCCGGAGCCGGAATTACGGTACCGATTACAGGTTTTGGAAGCGTACTGATAAAGGGTGCTAAAGAAGGCGCTAAAATCGGTCTGTTGGAAGCTGTTACGTACGGATTCAAAAATATGGCAGGCGGATTAACTGCGGCAATCTTCTTTGGTTTCTTTTTTGCGCTGATATTCAAGTCTCATTCCAAAAAAGCCTGAAAAAGAAATACTTTCTCGTATTGTTTCTTTGAATTTGCATGTTGCGAGTCGGATTTGAATATTGTCAAACTCCTAAATACTGATGCATATAATATAATATGCGGAGAAAGAGGAGAAAATTCAAGGCTTTTGTCATTCTTGCGGTAATAGCTGTAATATTTACCGCAGGTTTCGTTTACGTACGCAAAAATCTTATAGAGTATACGAATAAATATGCAGCCGGTCTTATTACGACAAGAGTTGTCGACGTCCTCAATAATTCGACTACGCAGGCGCTAGAGGGTGAATGGTTTCAGGATAAATCCAATTTTTATGAAATAAGATACGATAACGAAGGAAACGTTACGCTCATAAGCGCAGATATGGTAGTTATTAACGCACTTATGCGAGATGTTGCGGCGTATTCGCAGACAAACGTCAATCAGATGTGCAAAAAAGAAGACGTTCAGGTTCCGTATTCGTCTGTTTTCGGAAGTTCGCTGCTGGCAAACTATGGCGGTAAATATACCTTTAATCTCGAACTTTTGGGCAATATTCAATGCAATTACCGAACAACTTTTCAATCGGCAGGAGTCAATCAGACTCTTATGTGTATGTATATCGATTTGTATGTCGATATAAGCGTTATGCTTCCGCTTTACGTTAAGAATATCGAGGTTCAAAATTCCATGGTGGTATATCAGAATCTCATAGTCGGTAAAGTCCCTGATTTTTATTTCGATTCGGGAAACGGGTTGGATTTGATAGGATAAACAATAAGCGCCATTTTATATTTAAGCTTTATGTCTTAAAATACTTGCAAAATAATTCCAACAATGATAATATAATACCATAAGCGTTGAAAAGGAACGTATCCCGCAATGACTTGCGACAGAGATTTTACCTCGGTGGGCTGAAAGGGTAATTTGTGAGTTTGGGAGAATTCGCCTTGGAGCCGTTTTGTTGAACATAAGTAGGCAAAACCGTTTGTTACGTTATAACTCAACGAGGTCAATTGCAATTAATTTAATCGATTGACGAATTTAGGTGGTACAGCGTTAATACGCCCTATTGAATTAGGGCGTATTTTTTTATAAATACACAGAGAGGTAATTATGAAAGAAAAAATTGCAAAACTTATTGAAGAAGCAAAAAACGCTATCGAAAAAAGCGATTCTCTTGCAGCTATCAATAACGTAAAAGTAAAATACCTTGGAAAAAGCGGCGAATTGACCCAGCTTTTGAGAGGTATGAAAGATTTGCCGCAGGAGGAGAGACCTCTTGTAGGTAAATATGTCAACGAAGCCAGAGACGTGATCACAGATCTTACCGAAAACAAAACAAAAGTTCTCGCACAGGCTGAAATGGATAATAAAATGCTTGCCGAAAGCGTGGATGTTACTCTTGACGGTAAAAAGACTGAAAGGGGTAGTCTCCATCCTTGCACGCTCGTTACCGACGAAATCGTAGATATTTTCAAATCTTTGGGCTTTACTCTCGGAGACGGTCCAGAAATCGAACTCGATAAATTCTGTTTCCAGATGCTCAATATTCCTATGGACCATCCGGCAAGAGATATGCAGGATACTTTCTATATTACCGACGACATTCTTTTGAGAACACAGACATCGTCCGTACAGGCACGTACTATGATAAATACGAAACCGCCGATCAGAATCGTGTGTCCCGGTAAGGTTTACAGACCTGATGACGATGCTACGCATTCGCCTATGTTCCAGCAAATCGAAGGTCTCGTCGTAGACGAGAACGTAACGCTTTGCGATCTCAAAGGACTTTTGGAAACGTTTGCAAAGAGACTATTCGACGAAAGAACAAAAGTCAGATTCAGACCTTCGTTCTTCCCGTTTACAGAGCCTAGCGTAGAAGTTGACGTAACATGTTCGGTATGCCACGGAAAGGGCTGCAGAATTTGTAAAGGTACAGGTTGGATAGAAATTCTCGGCGCAGGAGTCGTTAATCCTAAAGTTTTCGATAATTGCGGTATCGACAGCAAAAAATATAAAGGTTTGGCATTCGGTCTCGGTGTAGAGAGAATCGCAATGATTAAATACGGTATTCCCGATATGAGAATTCTCTTTGAAAATGACGTAAGATTTTTGAAGGAATTCAAATAAGGAGGAAAGAAAATGAAAGTTTCGTTAAGTTGGTTAAAAGATTTTGTAGATATAGACGTAGACGTAAATACTCTTGCGGACAAGCTTGTCAGCGCAGGATTTGAAGTTGAAGAAATTATCGACTCTGCTGCTAACATGAAAAACGTTGTGCTCGGCAAGATAGTAAAACTCGAAAAGCATCCCGACGCAGATAAATTGCAGATATGTCAGATAGATGTAGGCAAGAGCGATCTCGTACAAATAGTCACGGGTGCGCAAAATGTCAAAGAAGGAGATTTCGTTCCTGTTGCTTTGGATAATTCGCTTTTGCCCACAGGTCAGGAGATTAAAAAGGGAAAGTTGAGAGGAGTTGCTTCCAACGGTATGCTTTGTTCGGGTGAGGAATTGAAACTCACCGAAGACGATTATCAAGGCGCTAGCGTTTACGGCATACTTATAATGAACAAAGAAAAGTATCCTTTAGGTACTGACATGAACGTTATTCTCGGCAACGATGAAGTAATCCTCGATGTTGCGGTTACGGCAAACAGACCCGATTGCAACAGCGTTCTCGGAATTGCAAGAGAAATTGCCACAGTACTTAAAAAACCGCTTAAAATGCCCGAAATCTCATTTAAGACCGATAAGAGTATAAAAGTAGAAGATTTTGTCGATGTAGACGTTCAGGCTCCCGACTTGTGTCCCAGATACATGGCTGCCGCAGTAAAAGATATCAAGATAACGAAGAGCCCCGAAATAATTCAAAAAAGACTCAAGTCGGTAGGTTTGAGACCAATCAACAATATCGTCGATATTACAAACTATGTGTTGGTTGAAATCGGCCAGCCTATGCATGCGTTCGATAAAAATAATCTCGGCGGCGGAAAAATTGTTCCCAGACGTGCTAAAAACGGCGAAAAAATCGTATGCCTCGACGAAAAGAAATATACGCTCGACGACAGCATGATAGTTATCTGCGACGCAGAAAAGCCCTGTGCTGTGGGTGGCGTTATGGGCGGACTCAACAGCGGTATAAACGACAATACGAATACCATAATCTTTGAGTCGGCAAAATTCTTGAGAGATAATATCAGAAGAACGTCGAGAAAACTCAATTTGCGTTCTGATTCTTCTTTCAGATATGAAAGAGGTATAGATTTTGACAGCCAGAGACTCGGTATCATGCGTGCGCTTACTTTAATCGACAAATACGGTTGGGGTAAAATCGCAGACGGCATTATCGACAGATTGAGCGGTGATTTGACTCAAAAGGTCGTTGTTACGAGTGTAGAGGAAATAAACGGCATTCTCGGTATTCGGGTGCCCGAAAAGACAATTCTCGACATACTCAACAGTCTGCAGATTGAAAGCGTGCTTAAAGACGGAGTATTGACTTGCAAATGTCCTGCATTCAGAGACGATATAGAAAATGCAAACGATCTTGCAGAAGAAGTTATAAGACTTTACGGCTATGACAAGATCGAATGTACGCTTCTCGATAAGGCGCATCAAACTCTCGGCGGCAAGACTCGCGAACAACAAAATACCGATATTATCAAAGAAATCTGCGTAAGCCAGGGTATGAGCGAAACTCTTACGTATTCTTTTACTACGCCTAAATGTTTCGATATACTTCGTATGAGCGAAGATGATTCAAGAAGAAATTGCGTAAAACTTCTCAAGCCTCTCGGTGAAGATTTGTCGGTCATGCGTACTACGCTTGCATACAGCATGATTTCTATGTTGGCAAGTAATTTTATCAAGAGTAATAAAACGGCTAAACTCTTTGAAGTTGCAAAAGTTTATTTGCCTAAAGACAAGGATATGAAAGAATTGCCTGAAGAAGTCAATATGCTTGCTATGGGTATGTACGGACCCGGTATCGATTTTTATACGATGAAGGGTGCAATCGAAGTGCTTCTCAAAAAATTCGGAATCAAAGCCGATTATACAAGGGCTGATGTAAGCTATTTGCATAAGGGCAGAAGTGCGCAAATCAATGTTGGAAAACAAGTGCTTGGCTATTTCGGAGAGGTTCATCCCCAGGTTGCCGATTCTTTTGACGTCGGTGAAAGAATGTATATTGCAGAAATCAATGTGGATATGCTCAATTCCCTTGCCGATTACAGCTATACATTTGTGGCTATAGCAAAATATCCTCCCATGGAGAGAGATATTGCGGTTGTTGTTGACGAAAGCGTTGCAGCCGGCGACTTGCTTGCATGCGTAAGAAAGGGCGGCGGTAATCTCTTGACTGAAGCTTCGATATTCGATATTTATCGCAATAAGGACGTTCTTGGAAAGGATAAAAAGAGCGTGGCTATAAATCTTGTGTTCAGACTTAATGACAGAACGTTGACCGATGACGAGGTCAATGCCAAAATGAACAGAATACTCGCAAAACTTACAAGTGAATTCGGAGCAGTTCAAAGATAAATAAAAGCGATACGGCACCTATAAGGTGCCGTTTTCCTTTTTAATCGATGTAGGTATCGAGTTGAAGAAGTTTTATATTAGTATACTAATATAAAGATTTGTGTCGCAATGCTTTGAGAATCAAAAATATTATGCCGATATTGCTTCAATCAACTTGACAAACACGCACGCATAAAATATATTATTATAGAATATCGAAAAATGTAGATTTTTCAGTGCGTTTGCACAATGCGCTGAAGCATCGAGGCACGTATGACGGCAAAAGAAAAGTTTAATCGGTTTATGTCAAAAGTATGGGCGTTTGTAAAACAAAACATAGTTATGCTTATTGCGTTGCTTGCGGCCATAGTTACCAGTTGTATAGTTCCTCCTGACAAAGAGTATATAGGATATTTCGATTTTAAGACATTGACTTGTCTGTTTTGTGTGCTTGCCGTGGTTTGCGCTCTTAAAAACATAAAGTTTTTTTATATTCTCGCTTTGAAAATCGTTCAGATATTCAAAAATGCCCGTATCAGTGTGTTGGCGTTGGTATATATAACGTTTATCGGATCGATGTTGATAGCCAACGATATGGCGCTTTTGACATTTTTACCGCTCGGATATCTTGTCCTTACTACTACAGGTAAGAGAAAATATATGGCGGTAACTTTCATTTTGCAAAATATTGCGGCGAATCTTGGCGGTATGCTTACGCCTTTCGGAAATCCGCAAAACATTTATCTTTATACCAAATTCGAAATTCCAACGCTTGAGTTTATGTCGATAATGGCTCCGCCTTTTATATTGTCGATATTGCTCATAACGATTTGTTGCATAATTTTTGTCAAGCCTGAACCTTTGGAGCTTCAAAAGGACGACGTTAAACTCGATCCCAAGTGTACGGTATTATATCTTATACTGTTTGCATTGTCCATAATCATTGTATTCAGAGTAATTCCTTATTGGATAGGCTTGATTATTATACCTGTAGTGCTTCTTATCGTTGATAGAAAAGCATTGCTGATGGTCGATTATTCGTTGTTGCTCACATTTGTATTTTTCTTTATATTTGCCGGTAATATGGCCAGGATAGACGCAGTAAGAGAAGTATTTTCGGGGTTATTGGAGAAAAATACCTTGCTTGTAAGCGTTTTATCGTGTCAGATAATAAGCAATGTGCCTTCTGCAATACTTCTTTCGCAGTTTACGGGTAATTACAGAGATTTGCTCGTGGGCGTAAATATCGGCGGAGTAGGCACGCTTATATCGTCTTTGGCAAGTCTTATTACTTTCAGAGAATATGTGAAGCTTAATCCCGGAAAAGGTAAATATTACGTTTTGCTGTTTTCGTTGTTCAATTTTGCATTCCTTATTATATTGACAGGATTTATGTCACTTTTGAATTATTTGGCATATTGAAAATTACCGTATTCTTATGCGGCGTAATTTGTTATGCAAAACACTACAAAACAATTTCGTTATGTGCTATAATAAGACTATGGTTGAAGTTTTGGCACCTGTTGGTTCAATACAAGCACTTAAAGCGGCGATATATTCCGGCGCCGACGCAGTCTATCTCGGACTGGATTTGTTTAATGCCCGCATAAAAGCCGATAATTTTAATAAAGACAATATTAAAGAATGGACTGATTATTGCCATTTGTTTGGCGTAAAAGTCTATGTTGCTTTTAATACTTCGGTAAAACAGGGCGAAAAACAGGAATTTGAGCAATATGTCGATATTGCTGCAAAAGCAGGAGTCGATGCGTTTATCGTAACGGATTTGGGTTGTCTTGATATACTGAAAAAATACAATGTTCCTTTGCATGGCAGTACGCAGATAGGAGTGCATAATCTTGCCGGAGCAAAAGTTCTTGAAGAATTGGGATTTACAAGAGTTGTGCTCGCAAGAGAGACGCTGTTTGACGATATAAAGAAAATAAGGCAAAATACTTCCTTGGAAATAGAGTATTTCGTGCATGGAGCTTTATGTGTAAGTTTTTCAGGCGCGTGTCTGATGTCCAGCATGATGAGCGGAGACAGCGGAAACAGGGGAAGATGCAATCAGCCGTGCAGACTCAAGTATTCGTCGTCTTTTAGTCGCAAGGTGAAATACCTTTTATCTCCTAAAGATCAATGTTTTATTGCGGATTTGGCGAAATTGCTTTCTGTCGGAGTGGATAGCTTGAAAATAGAGGGCAGACTCAAACAGCCTCATTATGTCGGAGAGGTTGTGGGGCAATACAGGCAAGCTGTTGACGCTTTCTATGCAGATAAAACCTTCAAAGCCGATAAATCTGCATTAAAACGTGCGTATAACAGAGGTAATTTTACTCGTGGATATAATTTTGATACCACAAAGGGTATAATGTACGATAAAGTCAACGGTACTATCGGCGAAAGCGTGGGAAAAATAATATCGGTGCGAAAAGGCGAAATAACCGTAAAACTGAATGGTCGTATAAATCGTGGTGACGGAGTTAAAGTTATTTATGACGGTGAAGAAATCGGCGGATTCAGTATAAATAATATTAATATTAAAGGCGATACTGCGAATTTGGCTGTGACGAATCAATATCCGATAGGTAGCGAGATATGCGTTACGTCCGATAAAACGCAGATAGATAAATTTGCGGATATTCGTCCGAAAATAACAATTGATATATCTCTTACAGCTAAATTGGGGGAAAGATTGAAACTCACGGCTTATTGTGGGGAGGTTGTTACTCGGGTTGAAGGCGATATTGTCGAGTCGTCTCAAAAATATGCCGCTGCCGAAGACGGTGTAAAAAAGCAGCTTTTGAGATTTGGCGAAAGCAATTTTGAAATTAAAAATTGCAGTATAGATATTGATGATTCAAACGATATTTTTATACCTTCGTCTACGCTTAATTTATTGAGAAGAGAGCTTGCCCGGAAGCTCGAATCCGATATGCTTTTGCAGTACGAAAAGCGTATGCAAAGGGTAGAGTATAAAGCCGCAAAAGAATGCTTTTATGCTCACGATACACTAAAATCGAAATGCGGGATATGGTGCGAAATAGATAGTGGATCTCAAAACTTTGATTGTCTCGATAAATTGGGAAATAAAATAAATCTTGTGATTAATTATTCTTCTAAAATAGGTCAATTTATAGAAATAATTCTAAAAAACGACTTAATTCAGAATAAAGTAGAAGATATTTATCTAAAATTGCCACGTGTAGCAAGAGGTAAAGATTATGACGATATTGACGATTATCTGTCAAAATCATCAAAAAAATATAAAGGAATTGTTGCGGATAATCTTTACGGAGTATATCTTGCACGTAAATACGGTTTGAAATTTGTGGGCGGAATAGGTCTTAATATTTACAACGACAACATTCAAAATGTTTTGGGGCTTGATGAGCACATTATGTCGGTTGAACTCAATTCAAAAGAGTTGTTGAAAGGCGGTATAATTTACGCTTACGGGTTGCTTCCCGTCATGACTCTTTTGCATTGTCCCGTGCAAGTAAATACAGGTTGCAGCTGTGCCGATTGCAGGTATGACGGAGATTTCTATTATTACGATAGAAGAGGTAAATATTTGATAAAGAGACTAAAACTCAACTATTGCCAATTCAGCCTTTATAATCAGCAGAAGCTCGATATTATCGGCAAAACAAGCGGTTGGGATTATCATGTTTATCTCAATCTTACAGATTGTGACAAAGATAAGGTATCTGAAGTCGTAGCAAAATATTCAAACAAAACAGGAACAAGCGAAGAGAACAGTACATACGGACATCTGTTCAGAGGTGTAAAATAAATTTCGATACAGATTATCTGAAAAAATATGAATTTTCGATACGGATATGTGAAATATGGCAAATAAATATAACTTTATAAACAGAAAGAGCTTGAAGGTTCTCGAATACGACAAAATACTAGGAGCAGTCGCAAACTATGCTTCGTCTAGTCATGCCAGAGAATATATTACGGAATTGAGACCTTCTCTCGATTTAGGTGAAACGCAATATCTTCTAGATCTTACTCATCAGGCATACAGAATAATGTTTGAATTTTGCGTATCGCCGTCATTTTCGGTAGACGAGGTTGAAGATATACTTGCTGCGGCTGAAAAACATGCCGTTCTTTCGGCGGGAGATATCCTCAAAATCGGAAGGATTCTGAAGACAGCAAGGGTAATATACAACAATATCAATGAGGTAAACGACGATAATCTCGGTGATATTAAAGCGCTGGCTTCTACGCTTTTTATCGACACAGAACTTGAAAAAAACATTTACGAAAGTATTTTAGGCGAAAATGAAATAAGCGATAACGCTTCGCCTGCGTTAAGATCTGTCAGACAAAGCATAAAAAACTGTAATGACAGAATAAGACAGAAGCTCATGTCTTATATTACTTCATCTGATTACAGCAATTATTTGCAGGATTCGCTCATCACAATGCGTAATAACAGATATGTTATTCCTCTGAAAAGCGAATATTCCCGTCAAATTAAAGGACTTGTTCACGATCAGTCCGCTTCCGGTGCAACGGTTTACGTCGAGCCTATGGCAATCGTAGAGATGAACAACGAATTACGTACGCTTGTGGCAGAAGAAAATAATGAAATCGAACGTATTCTTACGTTTTTCTCTCAAAAAATAGCTTACGAATGCGATAGGCTCAAAGAATCATACGATACCGTAGCAAAACTTGACGGCATTTTTGCAAAAGCAAGATATGCGCAGGAGATCAAAGGTGCGAAAGTAAAAGTAAACAAAGACGGTTATGTAAACATAATCGCAGGAAGACATCCGCTTATAGATAAGCAAAAAGTCGTACCCGTGTCAATTAGCGTAGGAGGCGACTATAATACTTTGCTGATTACGGGACCTAATACGGGCGGTAAAACGGTTTGTCTTAAGCTTGTAGGCATTCTTTCCCTTATGGCGGCGAGCGGTATTTTCCCGCCTTGCGATCCTGAAAGCGAAATTGCGGTTTTTGACAATGTATTTTGCGATATAGGAGACGAACAGAATATCGAACAGAGTCTGTCGACTTTTTCTTCGCATATGACCAATTTGATTTATATATGCAATCACGTAAGCAAAAATTGTCTCTTGCTTCTCGATGAGCTTGGCGGAGGAACAGATCCTGCCGAAGGCAGCGCTCTCGCAATAAGTCTTATCGAATACTTTAAGAGTAAGGGGTGTAAGACTGTTACAAGTACGCACTACAACGAACTCAAAGAATATTCGTTCGTGCATAACGATATAGCTACGGCGGGTATGGATTTCGATCCTATTACATTTGCGCCGACTTATAAACTCATTATGGGGCACACGTCGTCGTCAAACGCATTGGAAATCGCCACTGTATTGGGGCTTAAGAAGGAGATAGTCGAAGACGCCAGAGGAAGACTTTCGCAGGAAAAGGTCGCTTTTGACAATATCATCAAAGGTGCAGAAAGAGCGAGAAGACAAGCAAAAGAATACGAAGAATTAACTAAAGCCGACTATTTAGAGGCGAAAAATGCGCTTGACGAAGTCAAAAAAACTCAAAACGAACTCAATATTCAAAAACAAAAACTTGAAGAAAAAATGAGAAAATCGGCAAAAGAATTGCTGGGAGATTATATAGACGAAGCGGAAGAGATAGTCGATGAGTTGAAAGAACTTGTAAAAAAAGGTGACGAACAAGCGCTTTTCGAGGCTAGAAAACTCAAGAGTAAACTAAAGGATATCGAAATTTTTGCCGATAAGCCTGCAAGTTCGCACAAAGAAATTGCAGGAAAGATATGCAAAGGAGACAACGTATATATTCAGTCGTTGGATTGTATAGGCGAAGTTGTATCTGTAAACGAAAAGAAGCAAGAATGTCAGGTCAGAGTCGGAATTATGACGTCCAACATAAAACTCAAAGACTGCAAACGTATTCTTTGCGAAAAACCTAAAGAACAAGCGAAAGTTACCGTAACAAAGGAGTTTTCAAACAAACCTTTTTCCTTTGAAATCAATCTCATCGGTCAGAGAGTGGATGAGGCGCTTTATAATCTCGACAATTACATGAGCGAGGCGCTTTTGCATAATTGTACGGAAATAAGGGTAGTTCACGGAAAAGGTACGGGGATATTGCGAAAAGCCGTACAGAATTATCTTAAACAAAGTCCTTACGTCGATTCTTTCAGACAGGGAAAATACGGAGAGGGCGAAAGCGGCGTAACAATAGTTACGCTTAAGTAGGCAAATATGAGATATTCTATAGAAGTAAGTCAGAATAAATACGGTGTGCTTAAGATAATCGTTCTTGCATTATGTCTTATAGCGGATTTAGTAGCTATTGCCGGAATAGTCGGAGCGCTGTCATCGAAAAGATATGCCGATATTGCAATCTGTGCGGTAATAATGCTGGCTGTTTTGGCTGTTCAATGCGGTGCAACTTTTTTGACTTATAAAATAAAATATCAAATTGATGACGATAACTTTTCAATTTATAAGATTTATCCGCTTAAAAAATGCGAAATAGTAAAAACGAATGCAGGAGGAGTTTCGCTAAAAGCTTTTGAAGGCAACTCAAGCGAGATGAAAACTTTATCTGCGGATAAAAATACCGTTACATTATGCGTTAATACTTGCCCGTATGCGATATATGTGCTAGAATTATCGGGTAAAAAATATCTGATTAATCTTGATGATTATCTGTACGCAAAAACAGAGGAAAAGCGATGATTTATCTTGACAATGCGGCAACCACTGCACTTGACGAAAAATGTTTTGACATAATAAAGGAGTATAATATCGACAAGTTTTACAATCCGTCGGCATTATACAGAAAGGCTATGGAAAGCGCTAATTCTATAAAACGCGCACGAAACGTCATAGCGAAATCTCTCGGAGTAAAAGGCGAAGAGATTATTTTTACGGCTTCGGGAAGCGAGGCTGACAATATTGCCTTAATGTGTTCGATAAGAGCAAAAAACGGTAAAATCATAGTAGGATCGAGCGAACACAGTGCAATTTACAATACTGCGCTTGAATTGAAAGTGAGAGGATATGACGTGGTTTTTGCGCCTTGCGATTCTTGCGGCAGGACTGATTTGACTCAACTTGAAAAACTCCTTGACAATACGGTTGTTTTGGTGTCAATCATGCATGTTTGCAACGAAACGGGTGCGCTTAACGATTTGGCTGCCATTTCAAAAATGGTTAAAGCAAAAGCTCCGAGGGCGGTTTTCCATTCCGACGGAGTACAGGCATACGGCAAAATTCCCGTTAATCTTAAGTCTCTCGAGGTTGATTTATACAGTATAAGCGGACATAAAATACACGCCCCCAAGGGAATAGGTGCACTTTATTGCAGGAGCGGCTTGTATCTTAAGACCTTTATATTCGGAGGCGGTCAGGAAAACAATGTCCGTTCGGCTACGGAAAATTTGCCTTCGATTATGGCTTTGGGCTATGTGGTGGAAAAGAACTTTGCCAATATTGCCGCAAATTATACAAAAGTAAAAGAATTGAGAGATTACCTCTACGATTCGCTGAATAGTGCTTTTGAGAATATAAAAATCAATACCGATCTCAAAAATTCTTCACCATACGTCTTTTCTTTTGCACTCAACAGCGTAAGAGGTGAAGTGCTTGTTCATTGTCTTGAAGACAAATGCGTAATTGTCGGTACCGGATCGGCTTGTAACTCTCAAAAATCTACAAAACGCATACCTGCGGCGTTGGGAATAAATGACGATTATGCACAGGGTATGATAAGAGTAAGTTTCAACGAGAAAAATACAAAAGAGGATGTTGATTGTTTTATAACTGCGCTTAAAGACAGTGTGAGCGAACTGATAAAATATCAGAATAAGTCTGATAAAAACGATTGTATATTATCGCGTCTTAAATTGAGATAAACGAGGTAGGTATGGAAGAAAAGAAAGTAATTTTATTGAGATACGGCGAAATTTTCCTTAAAGGAAAAAATAAAAACATTTTCGAAAGACGTCTTATTGACAATATCAAAACGGCTCTTACGGGATTTGAATATAAATTTATCCGTACACAAAACAGATATTATATCGAAGATTACGATGAGATATTGCAGGACGGGATAATAGAAAGACTTACAAAGGTATTCGGCCTTCATTCGCTGTCCGTGGCAACGAAAGTCAAAACCGACTATGAGAATCTCAAAAAAGCAATACTTGGATATATGCCTTCCGAAGGAACGTTCAGAGTCAGCGTAAAAAGAGCGGATAAGAGTCTCGATATGACAAGTCCGCAGATCGGTGCAATGTTGGGAGGATATATATTGTCCAAAAATAAGGCTTTGAGCGTTGATTTGTATTATCCTCAAAGTGAAATTTTCGTGGACATAAGAGAAAGCGGTTATTCGTATCTTTTCAGAGATAAAATCGATTGTGCGCAAGGTATGCCTGTCGGTAGCGCAGGAAGAGGATTGCTTTTGTTGAGCGGAGGCTTCGACAGTCCTGTGGCAGGATACAGAATGGCAAGACGAGGTATGGAGATTTATGCCGTACATTTCCACAGTTATCCTCATACAAGCGAGTTGGCGCAGCAAAAAGTCATAGATTTGGCAGGAAAACTGACGGAATACTGCGGAAATATCAAACTTTTTATAGTGAGATTCACAGAAATTCAGCAGGCGATTCACGAATATTGCAGAGAAGATTTTATGATCACCATTATGAGAAGAATAATGGTTGAGATTGCAGAAAAACTCGCCAACAAAAACGGTTGCGTCGCATTGATAACAGGAGAAAGCCTCGGACAAGTCGCTAGTCAGACAACGCAGAGCATAACGGTAACCAACGAAGCCGTAAAACTTTTGCCTGTTTTCCGTCCGCTTATCGGAATGGATAAATATGAAATTATGGATACGGCAACTGCAATAGATACTTACGATATATCGCAATTGCCTTATGAGGATTGCTGTACTGTATTCTTGCCTAAAAATCCTGTAATCAAACCTTCTCTCGAGGTTGCAAAGAAGGAGCAGGCAAAAATAGTCAATCTCGAAAAAATGATCGAAGAGGCCGTTGATAGCGTGGAAGTAATGACAATTACTCCCGAAGCTTGATTTATTGCAAGATTTTTCGCGCTAAAAATCCGCTGTAATATTTGCTAGGAGTGCCTATTATTTCTTTGCCGTCGTCATCGACGTAGTACGGCAACAGTGTGATTTTAGTGCCTAATAAAGAATCGGTTTTGACGGTAAAAGAAGCTTGACCTGTTTTATCGTGCAAATCATACAAAAGATGTTCTCCTTCGGAGAAAGTCCTTTTATATATTTTGTAATTAAGTCGGGGATTGTATTCAAAAGTTATGGATACATCTCCGCTATTTTCTTTAATCTCCAGATTGTCTATCGTAATTCTGTCGTATGTCAAGTCTTTTGATTTAGGCATGCACTTGTCGGAAGCGTAAGTTTTTATTACCGCATAGTCGGGTGCATTATTGCTTGCCAATACGATTTCATTGAGATTATCGTATGAATATTTATCGATGGATATTCTGGATATTCCTTGAGGAATAGCGAAATCAATAGGCGTTATGTCGGCATAATATTTGCCGAGGAAGTTTTTTGTCATAAGTGCAGTCACTCCGCCGCCTGTATTGTCGGCACTCATACTAGAGCCTCCTTGCCAGAACAGGAAAGTGTCAGACGAAGTGTAGCTCATTGTGTAGATATCGCTGTTGAAATTTTTATCGCTCATAGATACGGTGCCTGTTTTGCATGCTATATCGTATTTGCAGTCGGCAAGTTTTTTGCCCGTTCCCGTACGGGCGCATTCCTGAAGCATAGTTGTCATGAGGTATGCGCTTTGTTCGTCAAAAACTCTTGTGGGAACTTCCGTGTTATAATCATATAAAACATTTCCTTCGGCATCGGTAATCTTTCTTATAAAACCGGGACGTCGATATGCTCCGTAATTTGACAGAGTAGTGTATCCGCCTAAAAGGTCTATCATTTTTATGCCGTATGTCGTTCCGCCCAATGCGAGTGCAAGATTGTCATCGTCAGAAGTATTTATTCCCATTTTCGCAAGATAGTCTCTTGCCGTCGATACCGACAGATCCTGCATTACTTTGACAGCGGGAATATTCAGAGATTTTGCCACGGCGTCTTGCATGCTTGTCCATCCGTAATATATATCTTTATAATTTGAAGGAGAATATTCTCCGAAAGATGCGGGTTCGTCCAGCGTCTTTGACAGAGGAGAAATCAATCCCTGATCGAGTGCGGGTGCATAACAAGCGAGAGGTTTTATCGTTGAGCCAACTTGTCTGTTATAATCGTATATATCTATATCGAATCTGCAAGACAAGGCTCGGATACCTCTTGAATAATTGTCGCAAACAATTGCAAGTGAATTGATGTTGTCGTCTTGATAATATGCGCTGTCTGAAACTGTGGAGCAGAGAGCTTTTTGAGCTGACGGAGAATAAAAAGTAAATATTTTATTTCCGCTTTTCCGTATTGAAACTTCATCGCAACCGAGAATATTGCATGCTTCGTGAATAGCATTTTTTAGATAAATATCTTCTATATTATTCTCAATTAAAGCGTTTTTTATAGTAATATCTTGATTTTTGTACTTAAAATAGTCTTCTTCGCTAACGTATCCTTGTTCATACATTAGTCGAAGAACAAGCTTTGCCCTTTCGATTGAATTGTCATAATAATTTATTGGATTATATTTTGTCGGACTCTTTACAATGCCTGCGAGCATAGCGCATTCCAAGGGATTCAGAGCATTGAGTTGTTTGTCGAAAAATCTTTTGCTTGCGTTTTTAACGCCGTATTCACCGCTGCCGAAATAAAGCATATTGAGGTATTTTTCCAATATCTCTTCTTTGGATAATTGCTTCTCGAGTTTTATGGCAAGTTGCATTTCTTTTAACTTTCTGTCAAAAGTCTGTTCGCTGGAAAGATAAACGTTTTTTACAAGTTGTTGAGTGATGGTCGATGCGCCTTGAGTTCGGTTGCCTTTCATATTGTTCCATACGGCGCCGAATATTCTTTTATAGTCTATGCCGTGATGCGAATAAAACCTTTTGTCTTCTACTGCAACAAAAGCGTTGCGCAAAAGAGAAGGAATTTGCGATATTTCGGCATAATCGTTTTCATCGCTATTTCCGACAGGTTTGTCCTCTTCGTCATAAAATCCGATGATAGAAGTCGAATTCTCTAAAATATCAATGTCAGGATTTTCTCCGCCCAGATAGAGAACTCCGAAAAAACATAACGTACCTACGCTGACGAGTAATACTAAAGTCAGAGTAAATGCGAGAAATGCGCAGGTAAGTTTTGATAAAGATTTTTTAGGTTTATTATTTTTTTTCATTATAATATTATTGCTTGTCTTTTTTAGGGTTTTTCGTTATAATTGTTATATGCAAAAATATAAAATTATTACATACGGCTGCCAAATGAATATTCACGAATCGGAGAAGATTGCCGGTATTCTCGAAGATATGGGATACAGCGAATGCGCCGATGAAAGTCAAGCCGATATTATAGTTTTCAACACTTGTTGTATCAGAGACAACGCCGAAAAACGTGCTTTAGGCAATATCGGCGCTGTTAAACATCTCAAAAAAATAAATCCTCAATTGATACTTGCCGTCGTGGGTTGCATGACTCAACAGGAAGACGCAGGCCTTACTTTGAGACAGAAATATCCGTATGTCGATATAGTATTGGGTACAAACAATCTTTTCGAACTCGAAAACTGTATCAATAAATTGAGAAACAGTAAAAAGAAGAGCGTTCTGATAGATCCTAACGAACGTCCCGAAGTCAGAGAGGGCGAAAAAGTTTACCGTACAAGCGGTACGAACGCTTGGCTCAATATCATGTACGGATGCAATAACTTCTGTACGTATTGTATTGTTCCTTATGTGCGCGGACGTGAGCGAAGCAGAAAAATGGTCAACATTCTCGATGAATTCAAGAGATTGCTGGACGAGGGCTATAAGGAAATTACGCTTTTGGGTCAAAACGTCAATTCGTACGGACACGACCTTGCCGACGGAAGCAGTTTTGCAAAACTTTTGGAAGAAATAGCAAAAATCGAGGGCAAACACAGAGTGCGTTTTATGACTTCGCATCCGAAAGACCTCAACAGAGAAGTGATTGACATCATTGCTCAAAGTCCGACTATCTGCAATAATATACATTTGCCGATACAGTCAGGTTCCAACAAGATTTTGCAGCTGATGAACAGGCATTACACCAGAGAATATTATCTTGATACTATTGACGCAATCAAATCAAAAATTCCCGATTGCGGTATTACCACAGACCTTATGGTAGGTTTCCCCTATGAGACAGAGGAAGATTTTGAAGATACGCTCGATATTGTGCGTAAAGTCAAATATTCAAGTGCCTTTACTTTTGTTTATTCGGTCAGAAGAGGTACGAAAGCTGCTTTGATGCCGCAAATTCCGCCCGAAGTTTCCAAAGACAGGATTACAAGACTTATAGCAGAACAAAATAAGATAACAAAAGAACTCTCAAAGACCTATGAAGGCAAAATATTCGAAGTTTTGTGCGAAGACAAAGCGCCTAAAAAGGAAGGCTTCGTTTGCGGACGAACGGATAGCGGCAGATTAGTTACTTTCAAGGGAGACGAAAGTCTTATCGGTTCGTTTGTCAATGTGAAGATCAATAAATCGCAGTCAGCGTCGTTATTCGGCGATATAGCGGAGGAATAGTTATGGCACTTTCACCAATGATGAAATTTTATCTTACGCTTAAAGAAAAATACAGCGATGCGTTGTTATTTTTCAGATTGGGCGATTTTTACGAGATGTTTTTCGAAGACGCTAAAATCGCAAGTAAAGAACTTGATCTTACGCTTACGGGCAGAGACTGCGGACTCGAAGAAAGAGCGCCTATGTGCGGAGTCCCTTTTCACGCCGCAGACGGCTATATCGCAAAACTCGTTCAGAAAGGATATAAAGTCGCTATATGCGAACAGCTTACAGAACCCGAACAAGGTAAACTCGTCGAACGTGACGTCGTCAGAGTAGTGACTCCCGGTACCGTAATTGAAGATAATATTCTTGATGATAAAAAGAATAACTATCTTGCGTGCATATTTGCGTGCGATAAATGTTATGCGCTTTCGTGGATTGACGTATCTACGGGAGAATTCAATACTTTTCAATCCGAATACAGCGATTTTTCGTCTATAGAAGACGTGCTTGCAACTTTTTCGCCTAGGGAGATCATTGCAAACGAGTATGCATCGGAGCAGGCAAAAGATTTGTCTTCCATTAGAGTGGGAAGACTGCCTAAATTTCAGAAATATTACGAGTGGGCTTTTGATTACGACACTGCACGAAATGCTTTGTTAAAGCAATTCGGATTGACCACTTTATCTAAATTCGAATTTGAAGACAAAAAATATGCAGTATGCGCCGCAGGTGCGCTTATGAATTATGTCAACGATACGCAAAAGAGATCGCTGGCGCATATATCTTCGATAAGATACGTTCAAAACAACAAATATCTTATAATGGACAACAATTGCCGCAGAAATCTCGAAATCTGCGAGAATACACGTGATTCTTCCAAGAAAGCTACGCTTTTATGGGTACTTGACAAAACCCGCACGAATATGGGCGCACGTAATTTGAGACGTTGGCTGGAGCAGCCTCTGCGTGATTCGAAAGCAATCAATGCACGTCTTGACAGCGTGGAGGAACTTGTCGGCAATACACGTATGCGCACTAATCTTTACGAGATGCTTGCGGACATAAGGGATATAGAAAGACTTACGTCAAAAGTCGCTTACGGCAATCCCACTCCGAAAGATTTGCTTGCGCTTGGACTGTCTCTTAAGGCTTTACCTCCCGTCAAACAGCTTTTATCCAACGCAAAGAGTAGTATGTTGTGCGAAATTCGAGACAATATCTATCTTCTCGAAGATACGGCGCAAAAACTTGTAGACGCAATTGACGACAATCCGCCTGCGCTTATGAAGGACGGAGGTTACATAAAAGAAGGGTATTGTAAAGAACTTGACGAATTGCGTCATGCCGGTTCTCTCGGTAAACAGTGGCTTGCCAATCTCGAGACGCAGGAAAAAGAATCTACGGGAATCAAAAACTTAAAAGTCGGATATAACAAAGTATTCGGATATTATATCGAAGTAAGCAAAACCAATGTAGATAAAGTGCCTTACCGTTATCAACGCAAACAGACATTGACGACGGGTGAGCGTTATATTACGCAAGAGCTTAAAGAAATCGAAGAAAAGCTTCTCGGCGCAAAAGAAAACGCACTTGAGATAGAAAGCCGAATATTCGAAGAGTTGAAACTCGATCTTCTCAAGGTTATCGCACAGCTTCAGTCTACATCCAAAGCCATAGCGTATTGCGACAGCTTGTTGTCATTAGCTGTTGTGGCTATATCCAATAATTACGTCAAGCCCACAATAAACGATACGATAGAAGGCATTACCATCAAGTCGGGAAGACATCCCGTTGTTGAGAGTCTTATGAAAAACAACGAGTTTGTTCCCAACGATACCGAACTTGACTGTTGCCAGAACCGTACTATGATTATTACAGGTCCCAATATGAGCGGTAAAAGCACCTATATGCGTCAGGTTGCGCTTATCACTCTTATGGCGCATGTCGGCAGCTTTGTTCCTGCAAAAAGCGCAAGTATTTCTATTACAGACAGAATATTTACTAGAATAGGGGCAAGCGACGATTTAGCATACGGACAAAGTACGTTTATGGTTGAGATGGTGGAAGTTGCGACGATTTTGCAAAATGCCACTTTCAGAAGTCTTCTTATCCTTGACGAAATAGGCAGAGGAACTTCAACGTTTGACGGTATGTCGATTGCAAGGGCCGTTCTCGAAGACGTAAACAACAGAATCAGATGCAAAACTTTGTTTTCTACGCATTATCACGAACTTACGGAAATGGAAGATTGCCTTGACGGAGTCAAGAACTTCAAAATACTAGCAAGCGAAGTGGATAAGGGCGTGGTATTTTTACATAAAATTGCACGAGGCGGAACAAATAAGAGTTTCGGTATCGAAGTTGCAAAGTATGCGGGTATTCCCCAAAACGTCATAAAAAGAGCAAAAGAAATCAGCAAACTTCTTGAAAGCAATCCTTTGACTACGCAGAAAAAGACGCAAATTGACGATAATAATCTTTTTGAAATGAGCAAAGACGCCGAACTGAAAGACGTCATATCCAAGATAGATATAGAAAATATCACTCCAATGCAGGCAATAGGTAAGCTTGCAGAACTTATAGAAATCGCAAAGAGGAACTGATATGGCAAAAATCAATGTACTCGATTCAAGTATATTCAATCTTATATCCGCAGGAGAGGTGGTAGAACGTCCCGCTTCTGTAGTCAAAGAACTCGTCGAAAACAGTATCGACGCAGGAGCTACTTCTATTGCCGTAGAAATTAAAGAGGGCGGAATATCGTCGATATCCGTTACAGACGACGGTTCGGGTATAGATAAAGAAAATATGAGGCTTGCATTCTTGCCGCATGCTACTTCAAAACTTTCTAAATCCGAAGACCTCGATAACATTGCAACATTAGGTTTCAGAGGAGAGGCGCTTGCTTCGGTAGCGGCAGTGGCGCAAGTTACCATGACAAGTAAAACTTGTCAAGAGGACGTGGGCAATTATATCGTGCTGCATGCCGGTAAAATAATAGACGAGGGTAAAAAAGCTATTGCTCAAAGCACTTCTATCGTAGTTGATAATCTGTTTTTTAATACGCCCGTCAGAAAAAAGTTTCTCAAAAAGCCTAAACAAGAAGAAGCCACCGTGACGCAAGTCATGATGCAACTGGCATTGGCAAATCCCGATATTAAATTTAAGTATGTAGTGGATTGCAAAACGGTATTTCAGACAAACGGCGGATTTGAGGAAGCTATTTATTCGATATATCCCAACGATCTTGCAAACGGTTTGATTCCTTTCGATTACACTTTTGATAATTACAGAGTATACGGCTATACAGGGACGCCTGCCGTATCCAAACATAACAGAAATTACCAGACGATCATTATCAACGGAAGAATTATCACAAACGCCACTATTTCTACCGCTGTAGCGCAGGCATACGGTAACAGACTTATGACCAGAACTTTTCCCGTGTTTGTGCTCAATATTATTATGCCGTTCGACCAAGTTGACGTGAACGTTCATCCGACAAAGACAGATGTCCGATTCGAAGATACTCACAAAGTCTTTTCTTGTGTATATAAGGCAATATCTTCGGCATTAGCGGAGAACGAACATAATATCGTATTCGGTAAAGCCGCCCAATCAGACAAATCAAATAACAACGGAATTGCTTCAGAGGCTCAAAATTCTCAAATTATTAATAAAGAAGACGATAAATCGAAAACTGTCGCTGTAGATAATAAAGAAGAAAATATCTCTTTGTCAAAAAAATCTGAAAAAACTGAAAATAGCAGTATTTTTGATAAATTGTTTGAAGAAAAAGAGAATACCGACTATGAAAAGCTCATAGAAAAACAAAGAAAAGTCATCGAGGAGATGAAATACGAAAAGGATCTGCCGAAATCTAAATTCGCTACCGTTGAGGACGGATTGAAAATTTTGCCGATTGCTCCCGAACAAAAGCAAATTCCCAAAAACGGTGATATGAAATACGACTTTTCAAAAGACGGTAAAGAAAAAGTTCAATCAAGTCTTTTGGAAATGATTGACAGTCAACTTGAGACTTCTTACAGAGTAATCGGTCAGATTTTCGATACTTATCTAATTGTTGAGAGTGACGGCATTGTATATTTTATCGATCAGCACGCTTGTCATGAAAGATATATTTATGACACTCTTTTAGAGCAGGTCAATGCAAAATCGGTTGATACTCAATATATGCTGATTCCTTATATAGTGGAGTGCAATAACAATCAGTACGAATTCATGTTGCAGATGTCAGACAATTTAAGGCAACTGGGATTCGATATAGAAGAATTCGGTGATTTGAGCTTTAAGATAAACAGCGTACCGTATGTATTGAGAGACATAAATCTCGGAGTCTTTTTCGCTAATCTTTTCGAAGAAAGACAATCGGTACAGGCACTTAAAAACAGCGATATTATCAAAGATAAACTTGCACAAAAAGCATGTAAATCTGCAATTAAAGCTGGAGCAAAACTTGACGACAAGCAGATAAGACAGCTTCTCGATTCGATGAAAGGCGGTATTCCTTTGCAATGTCCTCACGGCAGACCTGCAGTACTAAAATATACGAGAAAAGACTTTGACAAGCTTTTCAAAAGGATAGTATGAATAAAATCGTAATAATCGGCGGTGCGACTGCAAGCGGTAAGACGTCATTGGGTGTAGAAATTGCAAAAATGCTGGATAGCGAAATAATATCCTGCGACAGCATGCAGATTTACAGACACATGGACATAGGTACGGCTAAAGTTACGGCAGAAGAAAGTCACGGAATAAAACATTATATGATTGACGTAGTCGAACCTAACTGCGAATACAGCGTCGGAGAATTTGCAAAAGAAGCCGATGAGAAGATATCTGAAATACTTACAAAAGGAAAGATTCCCGTATTGGTCGGCGGTACGGGACTTTATCTTGACGCAATACTTTATCCTATGAGTTTCGGCGGAGAAAGAGACGAAAAACTGCGTAAGGATCTTTTTGACGAACTTGAAAAGTTCGGGAAAGAGCATATGTATAACAAACTGAAAGCCATAGATCCTGTCGATGCCGCAAAAATACATCCTAACAATACAAAAAGAGTTTTGAGGGCACTGGAGATTTACTATTCGACAGGAGAAATTAAAAGCGATTTGGTATCAAAAGAAAGACAATTGAGATATGACCCTTGTATGGTTGTGCTCAATCCTCCGAGGGAAATTCTTTATCAAAGAATAAACTCGAGAGTAGATAAAATGTTTACCGAAGGACTTGAGAAAGAAGTTAAAACGCTTGTGCAAAACGGAGTCGGATTTGACTGTCAAAGCATGCAGGCTATCGGATATAAAGAATTTTCTGAATATTTTGACGGTTTGATAACGTTGGAACAATTAAAAGAAAAGATAAAACAAAATTCACGTAACTATGCAAAAAGACAGATTACTTGGCTTAAAAAATATAATTTTGCCAAGTGGTTTGACCCTTTGACAGAAAGGCAGAGTTGTATAGATTATGTTTCAGACAGTATAAGAAGGAGTTAGAAATGGAATTTAGTCAGAAGACAAAAGATATAATAAATGCGGCGCAGGATAAGCTCAAGGAACAATTCGCCGAAGTCGAAGAAATAGCTACATTCAATCAGTTAAAAGTTCTCAACGCTTTTCAGAATAATAATGTCGGATTGAGACATTTGTCTCAAACAAATGGCTACGGCTATGACGATATCGGAAGAGACACTCTTTGCAAAATATTTGCAGACGTGTTCAAGTGTGAAAGCGCTATCGTATCTCCTTTGATAGTCAGCGGTACGCATGCGTTGACTTTGGCATTATACGGAGTTTTGCGTCCCGATGACGAAATGCTTGCCATAACGGGAAGCCCTTACGATACCCTTAAAGAAGTAATAACGGGAGAAGGTAACGGTTCTCTTAAAGATTTTCGTGTGAGTTACAGACAGCAGGAGTTGAAAAACGGCAAAATCGATATACAGAGTCTTAAAGACAATATCAAATCAAAAACCAAGCTTGTTTTTATAGGAAGATCGAGAGGTTATGAATGGAGAGACGCTTTGTCTGTTGAAGAAATAGGCGAAGCTATAAAAGCGGTCAGGGCGATTAAAAACGACGTCTGTATAATGATAGACAATTGTTACGGCGAATTTATGGACTATATGGAGCCAACCGAAGTAGGCGCCGATTTGATGGCCGGGTCTCTAATAAAAAATCCGGGTGGCGGACTTGCTCCTACGGGCGGATATATTCTCGGAAAAAAGAAATATACAGATCTTGTGGCAGGAAGACTGACTTCTCCTTCTATAGGTATGGAAGTAGGTTCATACGCTTACGGATACAAAGATTTCTATCAAGGATTGTTCATGGCGCCGCATATTGTGTCTAATGCGGTCAAAGGCTCGATGCTTCTGGGACAGGTTTTCCACGATTTAGGATTCGAAACAATGCCTTTACCCGGAGAAAAGTGCAGAGATATAATAAGATCGGTAAAATTCGATACAAAAGAACAGCTTATTGATTTTTGCAGAGCAATTCAGCAAGCTTCTCCTATCGACAGCAATGTCGTACCTTTCCCTTGGGATATGCCGGGATATGAAGATCAGGTTATAATGGCAGCCGGCACGTTTGTCGCAGGCGCATCTATCGAGCTGTCAGCGGATGCTCCTATAAGAGAGCCTTATATTGCGTATATGCAGGGCGGTCTTACATATGAGCACGTAAAAATCGCTTGTATGTATTGCGTAGAAAAACTTGTGCTCAATAACTGAAAATATCTGAAATAGGGTATTATCTTTTAATAATCGCAATTGATTAACAACGAAATTATAAAAGACGGCTTTTTGAGCCGTCTTTTAGTTAATAATGTTTATTATGATAGCCAACTATCAGAAAATCTTGTTTCGCATAAGACCTGCCGCAACACCTAATATTCTGAATTCACGGTCGGATGTAACGATAATATCGCTCATATCGTCATTTTCGGGGCGAAGTCTTATGTATGTGCCGCAATTATAAAATCTTTTGAGAGTAACTTCGTTGTTGTCGATTTGTGCAACTATTACGTCACCGTCTCTTGCAACTTCCTGTTGACGTACAAGCACCATATCTCCGTTGAGAATGCCGATATTCTTCATGCTTTCGCCTTTGACGTTGAGCAAAAACATCTGACCTTTACAGTTAAAATAGTCGCCGGGGATAGTATAACTTGAATCATTTTCTACATCGGCATAGAGAGGGGCGCCGGCTGCTACGTTTCCCAACATGGGGACGTTTATTAGATTATCGCCAAATATCGATTTAACGTCTTTGATATTATCTGATTTGAGCGAAGGGGAGAGATTTTCGGATTTTTCCACGACTTCGATGGCTCGGTTTTTATTTCCGCCTTTCTTTATTGCGCCTTGCTCCTCGAGTTTGTCAAGATAATATTTTGCCGATGCAGTGGATTTGAAGCCTACCTGACTGCAAATTTCTCTGACTGTAGGGGGATATCCGTTGTCGTCGACAAATTTTTTGATAAATTTAAGAGTAATCGCACATTTTTCGGCGGTTTTTTCGATAGTTTTGCTTTTTGCCATAAGATTTTCCTCAAAATTATAATTTGATTTACAAACAAATTTTAGCACAAATGTTCATATATTGCAACTGATTTTTAATAAAATTTGAATATTTGTTTATATTTTTTTACAAATTTATACAAAAACTCACATTGAATAAGCATCTTATATCAAACAATTTTCAAAAAAAATTGAAAATATAAACATATTTTTGTATAATTATTCTTGCTCCTATTTGATAAATCCTATCTAAAGACCTAATTGATAAATATAATTATACCTCTTAATTAGATGTGCGACTATAAACTTAAGAGATTGCATTTTACATAAAAATACTTGACATTTTGTATCAATTACTTATTGTCAATATTGAGTAATTTTCCTTATATATCGGTTTATAAATTTTAAGGTTTATGTCATATTTATAGTATAGATTTGATTGTTTTGAATGATTTTAATATAAATAGTTACGACGCAAGCATATTAAACCGTTTTAGTATTAAAGCAAAATCTATAAAAAACATATGTTTGAAAAGCGTTTGCTGATATATCGGTTATATTCAAAATCTTTTATTATTTGCTTATTAAAAATACGCCGTTTCAATATGAAAGGCGTATGGAAATTTATCAATATTTATATATGCCGATTAATCAATTGTTTTCGTCATGATTGCGAAGTACCACTTTTGTAGCCGCATTTCGCTTGATTTCGTCGCTTATTGCCGCATAGTGCTTCTTGGTAGTATTGATGTCTTTATGACCTAAAACTTCAGCAACTACGTATATATCATTTGTTTCTTTATATAAATTAGTGCCGTAGGTACTCCTTAATTTGTGCGGCGTGATATGCTTCAGAGGTGTTGTAATACTTGCGTATTTTTTTACAAGGTTTTGAACCGCACGTACAGTTATACGTTTATCTTGCAAGGATACGAAAAGAGCAGGTTCTTTTGCAAGTTTTTCGTTAGAATTACGCTCAAATATATAGTCCTGCAATGTGTCGGCAACTTCTTGCGAAAAATATAATATTGTCTGATTTCCGCCTTTTCTCGTAATTTTGAAGCCGTTTATATTGAAATCTATATCGTCCAGATCTATACCGACAAGTTCGCTTATTCTTATGCCAGTTCCCAAAAAAAGCGTAAGTATGGCAATATCACGCTTTCGAGTCTTCTTCTGAAGCGCAAGTTGCTTGGGAGATAATCCTTCGCCGCTTTCGACGTTGTCCAAAAGTTTGCTTACTTCGTCAACTTCGAGTCTGATTATGGCTTTGTCATGCAATTTAAGGCTTAACACCTTTGAAGCAGGATCAGCCGAGATTCTGTTCTTATTGTAGTTGTACTTAAAAAATGATTTGACTGTGGCAAGTTTTCGAGCTTTTGTTTTTTCGGTATTTGTATATTCGATACCGTCATGCTCAAATGCCGTAAGATATGTCAGGAACATTTCGATATGAAAAGTCTCAACCTTTTCAAGCTGTTCGTATCCGAATTGACGTATATCCTTGATATTTACGAATTCGGCACATTGAGTCACAAGAAAATTAAAGAATATCTTTAGGTCTTGCGCATATCCGAGCCTTGTCAATATGGAAGTACGATTTTCGATGCCCATAAAATAGTCGTTGCAAATGTAGGGCAATTCCTTAAGTAATTGTCTCAATTTTAAGGTATTATCGTAATTACGTTGCTCAAAATACGTCTTATCAGCCATATATTAATTATATCATATTTGCCGAAAAAAGACAATAAACAATAAGTCAATTATATAATTATTGACGCTCAAATAAAACTTTATACATAAATTGAAAAAATCTTAAATAAAAAGATGTACTAAGGTAAAATCTCTTTAGGTTATACAATTGATTTGATAGCAGTATGGTATCGATGTATATTATAATAATGCGAATGATAGAAAATGAAATCATGGATTAAACACGGTATTAAATGCGGGTTATATTTATATTTTTATATTTTATATCCAACAAAATAGTAATGAGAATATAATATATTGCAGCAAAAAACTAAATTTAAGCATTATGCGATAAAAGTTGACCGATGCATAAATCAGCCATGGTATTTCGATGACAAGATTTTTAGGATTTTATCGAGTGAAATAAAATAGATGCAAAAATGAATAATTTTTAATCTTAAGTTCGAAATGCCTAAAAAATTGAAATTTTAAGATATTTATAAAAAAAGTCAAAAAACAGAACTATTCAAGAACTATATATTCTATTTGCATGGTAACTATTCGCAAAGCTATCGTTTTGCGAAGTGATAAATATATGTGTGCTCCGCTTCTGAATAGAGGAAATTTAGCTGCCTTTTTGGAAGATCAACTGAATTTATTCTTCAATTTAAAAGTTAAGAATATCATATCATCAAATCTAATTCTGATTATTAATCAGCATGTATGGAAAAGCAATCGGCAAAATAGTAAAAAGCTTATTTAATTGTCTCTAATTGTCAAATCAATTCAAGTCTAATAAGGATGAGGCTGATAAGGAAATCGATCTTACCACAAGAAAATCTCTTGAATTGACAGTATATTATGCTCTATATCCGGCTTGATGAATTATCTAATCAAATAAATAACCAATATGTATTAAGCATAATCACATCAACTTTTAAGCTTATTCATTTTATACGATTGGGTTTTCAAGTTTACTGCAGATACGGTTTACGGTTAAAAAAATTATAAAATTTATCGTAAATCAATTAAAAAATTAGGTGTTCAGTTTTATGTAAAAATATGAACAGATGTTCTACACTTCCCTATTTTTCCTATCTGATCGGTCAGATAGTTTTATATAATGTAATTTTTGAGAAGTATTTCTTGCTTTTTTTATATTAATATTGTAAAATATAATTGTTTAATCGGAGGATGCAATTTTGGAAAAAGATAATTTCAATGCTAATGTCGATTTTGTGCGCGGTCAGGCAGATATTATAGTTTTGTCTGCTCTTGCCGATAAAGACAAATACGGACTTGAAATTCTTAATACTATCCAAGAAAGAAGTAAAGGTACTTATACCTTAAAACAAGCTACTCTTTATAACAGCCTTAAACGACTGGAAAAAAGCGGCTATGTTACATCATACGACGGAGATGTATCCAACGGCGCAAAGAGAGTTTATTACGGATTGACCGATGAAGGACGTAAACATCTCAATGACGATAAATCGTATTGGGAATTTTGCAATTTCCTTATGTCAAATCTTGTTTCCGATACGAAATTCGACCCCGAAACAGAAGAAAAACCGTTCGATCCTACCGAATTCAGACCTCTTACAAGAAGAAATAAGCCCGAACAGGAAAAAGAAAAGGAAGTCATTATAAAATATATCGAAGTTGTTCGTACTCCCGAGGAAATGCAACAACGTCAGAATATGAATTCTTCTCAACAATATGTTTTGAGTGATAAACCCGTCGAAGACGGAGCTATTTTGAGAGAAGTACAATCCCCTGAAATAGTTGAGGCAAACCAGACTTCTTTTGCTTCTTCAAATTCCCCTGTTCAAAATTATGCAAACGATAATTCGACAAATCAGGCTGATATTCAGCAAAACGCTCAAATCAATGACGTCGAAGGAAATAATATTCAAAACGATTTGATTTCTGAACGTAATTCTGAAGAAAATATACAAAGTTCAGATAACGTGATTGCTCAAAATCAATCTCAAGAAGCACTTCATCAAGATATCGTCGAAGAGCCCGAAGAATATGTTCAAAGTACGTTTATTGACGTAAACGGTGAATTGTCGAATGGCGCCGATTCGCAGTATTCTGCACCACAACAAACATATGAGAAGCCTTCTTATACTGATACGGACACAAATACTCAATCAAATGTTGAACAAAAAGAATCGTCTTTGCCGAACGGCACCGTGCAGTCATACTCGCAGGATAATATCGTAAATAATTATCCTATCAATCAACCCGTACAAAACAATCAACAGCCTGTATATAATAATACTGATAATTATCAATACGCAAATATCAATTATCAACAAGAAGTGCAATCGCAAGAGAAACCCTCTCCTCTTTATCAGTCAAATAATTATTTCGATGAAAATAATGAGGTGAATTACGTTTCTTCGTTTGCCGATTTGTTCAAAGTCGAAGACGAACAGCCTGTCCAAGCCGCTCCCGAATACGATTTCATGAGTATGAATGAGATGGTCTTCAAATTTCAGGCAAAAGGTATTGCGATTAAACCCTATAACAAGAAAAATACAATGGAATTTTATGTCAACAGATATTATTATTCCAACAAACTGCATTTTCACACTGCACTGATCATGTTCTTTATAATCGCTTTGGAATTAGTTGTTTCGCATTTTATTTGCAACCGTACCAATCCGATCAGTAATTATTGGTTGTTTTCTATCTTGTTTGTAGCGGTATATCCGATAATCCGAGGCGTGATGTACGCTATTGAACCAAACAAAAAATCTTTGGCGAATTTTAACCCAAAAACAACACTGTTGATTTCGCTTTTACCGGTAATTACTCTCCCTATAGTGATAGCACTGCTTGGATTTGTACAATTCGGTGCGAATATCAATGACTATTCTTCTATGGAGCGAACGATTATACTTCCCTGCGTGCTTTTGTTCAATATACCTTTTTATTTCTTTGTATTTGCGCTTAAGTATTGCACGAATAAGTATCATATAAATTAATCAATATAGAGATTCAAAGCAAAAGGAAGACTTTATGTCTTCCTTTTTTATTAAAATACAATTAATATCAGGTGAAAATCTTATTGTCTAATGAGTCAAATTATTAGATTTTTCTTTAGTGTCGATTTCTGAAGTCAGTCTTTTGCAATCATATACCGACGGGGCGTAAATTTTTCGGCTTTCCTTTTCAGTCTTTTTGTCTTTTCGTAGTTTAAGAGATATTTTATCAAAGATTTTCATAAAAGCCGCTTCGAGTTTGCTACTGTACTTGAATGCAAGTATAACGACAAGGAGCGTTATGGATATTAATGCTATCCATATAGGAATTCCGTATCCTGTGAGAGGAATTGCGCTTATGCCTTTGAAGGTACCTTCCATAGCAAGTATATTGAGAGGACGTGCTATCAGCATTATCATAAAAAATTGAAAATAAGTCATATTGGTAAGCCCTGCCGCAATGCAAAGTAAGTCGTCGGGAAAAAGCGGAAACAAAAACATCATTGTCAGGACGATTTTATCCTTACCTTTTGTCATCTTCAGATATTTTGTATATGTTTTTTCTCCCATAAGCCATACGAACAATTTTGTTCCGTATTTTCTGCCTAAATAAAATGCAAGCATAGATCCAAGTATAATTCCGACAACGCTGTAAAAAAAGGTCTTCCATACGCCGAATAAAGCTACTCCCGCCATTGTTGTAATCGCTGCGGGTATAGGTATAAAAGTGACTTGTAAAAACTGTATCAGAATATAAATCAGTCCTGCATATATGCCGTATTTTGACAAAAAGGCTTGAATTTTTTCGGCACTATTGAATCGGGAAATAAGTTTATATTTTACTATAATGTAATATAATATACCGCTTATTGCAAAAAATACCGCAAAACACAGCATCCAGCGCACAAGTCTTCGGTAATTACCCCATAATCCTATAGAACTTGCTACGATAATAGGAATGTTCAAAATATAGGCAATAAGCTTTACATAAAAATTGACGTCAAATAATATGTCGGTATACAACAATACCGTATTGTACACCGTCAAAGACAGAATTATTATTATTGCTGATACTACCCTTGATTTCGCCGTCATCTCACAAATAGTATAAGCAATCCTATATAAAAAAATTACTTACAAAAAAGCGAGATTTCTTCCTTTTATCAAAGCATATTCTTTTTTACGCGTTTTATTTCGTCGGTAGCAAGTTTGTCGCATCTATTGTTGTATTCGTTGTCGGCATGCCCCTTAACTTTATGAAAAGTAACTTTGTGTTTTTTTATCTGAATAATCATCAATTTCCACAAATCGTCGTTTTTGACGGGACTTTTGCCGGCTGTTTTCCAGTTATTTTTGCTCCATTCTTCTACCCAACCTTCAAGAAAAGCGTTGCAAACATACGCTGAATCGCTGTAAACATCGACTTCACAGGATTCTTTGAGCGCAGACAATCCTTGTATGATGGCAAACATTTCCATACGGTTGTTGGTAGTGTCTTTATTATAACCGACAAGTTCTTTTTCATGTCCGTTGTACATCAGAATCGCCGCCCATCCGCCGACACCCGGATTTCCCGAACATGCCCCGTCAGTGTAAAGTATTACTTTTTTCATTATTTGCTTAACTCCTCGCTTCTTTTGCGGCATTTTTCCACACCGAGTTTAATATTTTCGTATATATTTGTCTGCCTGAATGTGTCAATAGCCTGAATTGTCGTGCCGCCTTTTGAACATACCTTATCAATAAGGGTATCAAGCGAATCTGTACTCTTTTCTACCATTTTGCTGGCACCGATGAATGTCTTTAACGTAAGCTCTTTGCTTTGCTCATAGCTCAATCCGCCTTCGATACCCGCGTCGATTACTGATTTTATGAAATAATATACATAAGCAGGTCCGCTTCCGCTTACAGAAGTAACTGCATCGAAATATGATTCGTCTACGACAACAGTTGAAGATATGGTTTTGAACACATTCTCTATAAATTCAAAACTCTCCTTACTTGCTCCTGCCGATGTCATTGCGCTGACGCCCTCTTTTATCGAACAAGGAGTGTTTGGCATTATTCTTATAATTTCCCTGCATCCGCTCGCTTTTTGAATTGTGGCCGTATTTACGCCGGCCATAATGGATATAAGACACTTTGCTTTGGCATTGGAAAATTCGCTCTCGATTGATCTGTATATTTGGGGTTTTACAGCAATGACAACATATTCGCAATTATCCAATATTTCCTTGTTATTATTTGTAAAATCTATGCCGAGATAGTTTTCACTTATATGAGGAGTTGAGATAAACAAGTCTTTTGAACTCAAAAATTTGGCATCTATGATACCATTGATGATTGCCTTTGCCATGTTGCCGCAACCTATAAAACCTAGTTTGTATTTATAATTCATAAAAACGCTCCAAAAATATTATTAATTTGTTGACACTTCTTAAAAGATTATATATAATATTTAAGAAGTTTGAATTCATTTAGGGGAGTGGCTCAACGGTAGAGTAGTGGTCTCCAAAACCATTGGTTGCGTGTTCGAATCGCGTCTCCCCTGCCAAAAACCTGTTATCGTAAGATAGCAGGTTTTTTATTGAGACGGATTCAACTCGCAATGCTACTTCGTAGCAGTTCCGTGTGACGTTCGCACACTCACTATTCCGTCGCAAGCTCCTTGCGAATCGCGTCTCCCCTGCCAAAAACCTGTTATCGTAAGATAGCAGGTTTTTTATTGAGACGGATTCAACTCGCAAT
>CALWBV010000001.1 GCA_944376205.1 uncultured Christensenellaceae bacterium | reverse complement strand
AAGGCGAGAGGTTTTCTCTCGTCTTTTTGTTTGTATATAGGCAAACTGCCTTGATGTGGCGGAGACGGTGGGATTCGTAAGGAGCGAAGCGACGGAATAGCGAGCTAGTGGAGCGGAGAAAGCGAGCGTCACTATTTCGGACTGTCCAGCCGTGAAGCTGGCAAGGCAGTTGCCAAGAAGTAAAACAAAAAAAGGCGAGAGGTTTTCTCTCGTCTTTTTGTTTGTATATAGGCAAACTGCCTTGATGTGGCGGAGACGGTGGGATTCGAACCCACGGTACCGAAAACGGTACAACTGATTTCGAGTCAGTCCCGTTACGACCACTTCGATACGTCTCCGTATTATGGTTGAAATGCTTTCAATGCAGTCAACAGTTATGAGTATAACACAATACTTTTATTTTTTCAAATATTATACCGCATTTTATTTAATTTTATTTTTGTGATGGTTTTGATGTATTATGGCCGATTTATTTATTGAGAGGGAATATAAAACAGTTTTTAGAAAACAAAGATTTATCAAAGATATTGATTTATTGTATATTTTATATTATAATACAACTATGGTAGACGGTATCGAGTGTGACGGATTGACCAAATTTGACAGGTTGGCTCTTGCAATCAGCGGGGGCAAAGATTCAATGTCGCTGTTGTATTATTTTATTGAGAATTTCGATAAGAAACAATTTTTTGTTGTTACCGTTCATCACAACTTAAGAGGCAAAGAGGGAGAGAGAGACAGGGATTTCGTGGTTGACTTTTGCGGTAAGCACGGCATCGAGTGTCTTGTATTTGAAGAGGACATTCCCTCGTTTTGCAGACAAAACAACTACACAGTCGAGCAGGGCGCACGCATACGGCGCAGAGAAATTTTCGCAAGGCTTGTCGCCCAAGGGAAGGCGCAGAGAGTCGTTACGGCACACCATTGCGACGATCAAATCGAAAGCATACTTATGCACATATTCAGAGGAAGCGGCATAAGGGGGCTGTGCGGTATGGAGTTTGACGACGGTATTTTGTTGAGACCTTATCTGAAAGTATTGAGAGAGGACATAGACGAATACGTCAAAGTAAAGAATATTCCTTACGTCGATGACAGCACGAATTTTTGCGTTGATTACACGAGGAATAAGGTCAGAAGAGAGATCGTGCCGTTGATAGCGCAAGCCTATCCGGGATTTCAGCGCAATATCGTAAAACTCGGAGACAGAGCAAAAGAGATTTTTGCGTATATAGATTCAAAGAGCAAGGATTTCGAATTGATAAAAGACGAAGTGTTTATTCCTGACGAAGTTTTCAGACAGGAGAAAATAATTGCGTCGCAGACGGTAATCAACGCCGTAGACGCAATCACGACGAGAGTAGATCTTACGTCTAAACATATCGACGAAATAATCGCACTGTCGGATAAACACAACGGAGCCAGCATAAATCTTCCTTTCGGATTGACGGCGCACAGGGATAACAAGGGCATAACTCTCGCACTTGAAAATCACAGTACTTACAGCGGAATTATTACGGGTTACGGAGAATATCCTCTGAATGACAAAGTTCTCATATTGTCCGAAAAAGAGATAAAAGGCAGTCTGCGCTGCGATCTCGACAAGCTCACGGGTGCGACGATACGCAACAGACAAGAAGGCGATTCCTTCAGACGGTATAAAGGCGCAAGCAAAAGTCTCGGAGATTATTTTACGGATATAAAAGTCGCCAAGAGACACAGGGATAACGCAATAGTGATTGCAAAGGGCAATACGGTGTATTTGCTTCCCGAATACGAAATAAGCGATAATATAAAAGTCGATGAAAATACGACAAATATTGCATATATACAAGTGAAAAAATCCGATTTTGAGGAACAAAATGGAAAGAATAAAGAAAGTATTGATTGACGAACAAAAAATAGAAAAAAGAGTACAGGAACTCGGCGAACAGATAGAAAAAGACTATCAGGGAAAGGAACCTGTCGTTGTAGCAATTCTCAAAGGTTCGATAATATTTTACGGAGACCTTGTAAGAAAAATCAAACTTCCTATGAGATTCGATACCATGGCAGTGTCGAGTTACGGGTCGGGTACTCAATCGAGCGGTAACGTCAAAATCAAAAAAGATTTGTCGCGCGACATAAGCGGCGAAGACGTACTCATCATAGAGGATATAATAGACAGCGGTAATACAATGAAGGCGCTCACGTCGCTTCTCGAACACAGAGGGGCAAAGAGTATCAAAGTATGTGCTTTTTTGGACAAGCCTTCGAGAAGGCAGGTAGACTTTAAGGCAGATTATATCGGCTATTCTATACCCGACGAGTTTGTAGTCGGTTACGGATTGGATTACGATGAGAAGTACAGAAATCTTCCTTACGTGGGTGTACTCGAAATAGATTGAGAGGTGGCAATTGTTTTCTCTGTTGAGAAGTGAAGAATTAAAGACTCTTGCGGGACTTTTCCCCAAAGACAAACCTCTTTACGCAGTCGGCGGCTGTGTGAGAGACGGCTTGAGAGGAGTGGAGTTTTACGATATAGACCTTGCGGGAGCGTTGTTGCCCGAGCAACTTAAGGATTTACTCGACGGCACGCCCTTTCAAGTGCACAGTGCGTCATTGAGACTGGGTACCGTTGTTATCAAAGGCGGAGACAGACATTACGAATATACCACTTTCAGGATAGACAGTTATCCTGCCGGCAGCGGCGAACATACCCCCAGTAAAGTGGAATTTACGGACGATCTTTATACTGATGCATGCAGAAGAGATTTTAAGTGCAACGCATTGTATTATGATATACTTAAAGACGAAATAATAGATCCGTTGGACGGCAGAAAGGATATAGAAGATAAAATTTTATCGACGACCGTGGACCCTAAAAAAGTACTCGGCGAAGACGGTTTGCGAATAATGCGCATGATGAGATTCGTATCGGTACTCGGCTATAAAATACAGGACGATACTTACGATTGGGCGGTAAAGCTTGCGGATAATCTTCGAGACATATCCGTCGAGCGCATACGAGACGAGTTGGACAAGCTTCTTGTCGGTGAGCATTGTTACGAGGCTTTGAAGCTCATGAATCAATCGGGTGTACTTAAAATAATACTTCCCGAATTGGCGCTCAACGACAAAGTAGCGCAGAAACCTCAATTCCATAAATACGACGTACTCGAACATATCTTCAAAGTCGTGGAAAATTGTCCTCCCGACATAAGACTTGCGGGACTCTTTCACGATATAGCCAAAGCAAAGTGCATGCAAGACGACGGTAACACTTATATGCACGCTTGCGTGGGTGAGGAGATGACGAGACGGATAATGAAGAAATACAGATATCCTATAAAGCAGACAGAAAGGATTGCAAGGCTTGTAGGCGGACACATGTTCGACGTCAACGGCAATGCAAGAGACATCAAGTACAGACGGTTCATAGCAAAAAACTATGATATAATAGACGATATGACGGCACTGTTCGATGCAGACAGCATAGGAACGGGCTATTACGATTATTCACGCACTGCGAGTAAGATGAGGGATATTTACCGACAGATGCTCAAAGAAAAAGTCGCATTCAACACAAGTATGCTTGCCGTGAGGGGCGAGGATCTCAAGGAATTGGGTTACAGCGGCAAGGAATTGGGCGAAGAACTCAAAAGACTTGTAGGTATGAGCGTGGACGGAACGATTGCTAACGAAAGACGGAGTTTGTTGAAAGAGGCGCAAAAACAGCGTCTTAAGAGTGAAAACGGAGAAAGAAAATGATTGAATTGATAATTGCGATTATTGCGTGCGTATGCGGATTTGTTTCGCTTATAATAGGCGCAATAGTCCTTTCTAAAATCGTAGCCGGCAGAGGCACGAACAACAACGGCGAACTTCTCGAGGAGATTGACAATCTCAACAACAATCTCAACGAAGTTAAGAATCTTGTCAACGAACATACGACGCGCGAAAGAGATAATCTTGCCAATACGTTTACTTCGGCATTCAATGCGTCCAACAACACGCTTATACCGATGTTGGAAAGCTATATGAAAAGTTTTAAGATGACACTGGACGACAATCTGAAGACGACCAAAGAACAGCTTGAAGCTATCAGAAGCGAAATGAAATATGCCACGAGTATGATGAGAGAGGATACCGATAAGTCGCTCAAGAGTATGAAAGAGGAAATCGACAAGTCACTCAAGGATATGCGTTCGGACAACGAAAAGCAACTTTCCAGCGTCAGAGAAAACAACGACAAACAGCTCGAACTCATGCGCAACACGGTAGACGAAAAGCTCACGTCGACTCTCGATACTCGTATAAAAAACGCATTCGAAATCGTCAACGACAGACTCGATAAAGTGCAGCAGGGCTTTGGCGAAATGAAAGATTTGTCCACAAAGGTGACCAATCTTAACAAAGTATTTTCCAATGTCAAGACGAGGGGCGGATGGGGTGAAGTCGCTCTCGAGAGTTTACTCGATCAGATACTTTCCCCCGAGCAGTATCAAAAACAGGTTCAGCTCAGCCGTACGTCGCAAGAAGCAGTGGATTTCGTAATAGTTATGCCGGGAAGCGGCGGCGAAGAAAAAGTATATCTGCCTATAGATTCCAAATTCCCGCTCGACAAATATACTCAACTCGTTGAGGAGAGCGAAGAAGGAAATGTCGAAACTGTCGAAAAGGCAAGAAAAGCATTGTTTGACGAAGTTAAAAAAGAGGCGAAGAGTATATCTTCAAAATACGTCAAGCCTCCTGTTACTACAAACTTTGCAATAATGTATCTTCCCACAGAAGGACTTTATGCGGAGATTATCAAAGACAACGTGTTTACAAACAGCTTGCAGAACGACTACAAAGTTACTGTCTGCGGACCTACGACCATTACGGCGCTTCTCAACAGCTTGCAGACGGGATTCACGACTCTTAAAATACAGAAGAAGAGCGGCGAGATAGTTAAAGAACTTCAGAGGTTCAGAAAGGACTTCGAAAGATATACCGATTTGATTACCAAGATAAAACGTAACGCAAAAATCGTTGTCGACACAGTCGAAGACGTAGAAAAGAAAAACGAAAAGATTATAGGCAGACTCAAAAAGGTAGGAGACGAATTGCCCGCACCAGTGCAAGAGGATAAACTCATAGACCAGGTAGCGGCTACGGAGGAAGAAGATTGAATATAGATTTGCACATACACAGCATATTGAGTGACGGAACGGATACCCCCAAAGAAATTGTCGACAAGGCAAAGACGTTGGGTATCCGCCTTATGTCTATCACCGACCATGACTGTATAGGTGCTGCAAAAGAAGCTTCGGATTATGCCGCACAAAACGGTATAAAGTATATCAACGGAGTGGAATTGTCTACATTCGGCGTAAACGAAATACATATTCTGGGATACTGTTTTGACAGTCAGAACGCACAACTTCTCGAAAAACTCGATTATTTTGAGAAAAAACGTAAAGAGAGGGCGGGACTTATACTTGACAGACTTTATCAGTTGGGAATAAAACTCGACAGAGATAAGTTGCCTGTCAGTAGTGCAAGCGTGGGCAGATTGCACATAGCGAAACTCATGGTCGAACAGGGGTATTCGGCAAGCATTCCCGAAGCGTTTGACAAATACCTCGGTGCAAACGGCAAAGCTTACTATCCGTCCAAGAGAATTACGCCTATGCAGGGCGTACAACTGATAAGTCAGGCGGGAGGATTGCCGGTAATAGCTCACCCGTTGAGGTTTTTGCAACAAGGTAAAATCAAACCTCTTATCGAAGGACTCAAACCGTTCGGATTGCAGGGTATCGAAGCATATTATCCCGTACATGACGAGGCGACGTCGAAGCAGATTCTCCGACTTGCAAAACAATACGGATTGATTGCGACGGGCGGTACCGACTATCACGGGGCAAACAGAAACGTAGAGCTTGGAAGCGTAGACGTAAAGCTTGACGGATTTACGAGATCAAAACTCGAACTCGAAGGACAGAAACCGCCGCAAAGGCATAGAAACCGCACTTGAAGAATATAGATAGATTGACGTCTGTACTTAATTGTTTACAAGACTCATAAAATACGATCGGCTATATTTATGATAAATACCGGAGAAAAAGTTGAGTGAAAAATCACGAAATTATATAACATAAAGGAGGGAAATTTATGATTTTGACATTCAAGCAAAAAGCACTTACATTTTTGGGAAGGTACAAAGTTTACGACGAAAACAACAATGAAGTTTATGACGTAAAAGGTAAATTTACGATACCCAAAAAATTTGTGGTATGCGATGCGTCCGGCAACGAACTCGGCGCAATCAAAGGTAAACTTATTGATATTTTTCCTACGTTCAGAATTTTCAAAGGCGGAAAAGAAGTCGGACATGTCAAGAAAGGCATAAAGATTTTCGGAGATAAGTTTAAGGTCAACTTCAACAATTGGAAAGTCGACGGCGATTATTTCGGTTGGAATTATACGGTAGTTGACGAAAACCAAAATATTATTGCTACGCTCAGCAAACACGTTATCAATCTTTTCGACGTATATACATTGAATATCAACAATCCCGAAAACGCACTTGACGTAATGCTTTTGGCAATAGCAATCGACATGGAAAAAGCCAATCAATAAAGCTGTAAAATAATTTAGTTGACACGGGGCGCACAATAGTATAAGATTATATTATAGTGCGTTCCCGAGTTTGCACGCAATAAATGTGGAATAGAAGAACATGAAGAGAATATTTATCATCAACCCTTCGGCAGGAGCAAGAAACTCCGAGAAGGATATTCAGAAAAAACTTTCGGACAACGATGTACAGGATTACGAGATCTATGTTACAAAGAGCAAAGGCGACGCAACTCAATATGTAGCAAAACGTTGCGAAGAGACGAAAGAAGATTTGTTGTTTATAGCATGCGGCGGCGACGGTACTCTCAATGAGGTAGCGAGCGGTTGCGTAGGTCATCCCAATGCCGTTTTGACGGTTTATCCTTGCGGTAGCGGAAACGATTACGTTAAGTATTACGGCGACAAGAGCTATTTTCTCGATATTAAGAGATTGCTCGGCGGCAAGGAAGACAAGATTGACATGATCAAGGTAGGCGACAGATATGCGGTAAACGCTTGTCACTTCGGCTTTGACAGTAAAGTTGCAAAGACGATGACGAAAGTCAAGTATAAGAAAGTCATCGGCGGTAAAAACGCTTACAACACGGGCGTATTGGTAGCACTCTTTACTGCAATGAAAAACAAGTGCAGAGTAATTGCCGACGGTGAAGAACTCAATAAAAAATGCATTCTTCTCTGTACGGTAACCAACGGCAAATACGTAGGCGGTTCATACAAATGCGCTCCGAGGTCTTTGAACAACGACGGACTTATGGAAGTTTGTTGTATTAATCCCGTATCCAGATTCAAGTTTATTAAACTTATCAATACATATAAAAACGGTTTGCACCTCGACGATAAGTCGCTTGTAAACGTTCTTAAATACAGACAGGCAAAAAAAGTAGAAATCATTGCAGATAAACCCGATTTTCCTGTCAGTCTGGACGGTGAGGTTATCGAAGGCGAAAAATTCGAGGTAGAAATCTTAAAGCAAGCCGTAAGATTTCTTGTGCCGGACGGTATTCAGGAAGAATAAAAATTAAAAAAACACAGACGGAAGGACGGAAGTCCTTCTTTTTTTTGTCAAAAAATTAAAAAAGTCGCACTTAAAATGCAAAAAACGAAGCGAATGAGAATAGCGTATCCATAATAATCTATTAATATAATATCCGCAAAGTCAGTTAAAAACGAGACCGATTCACGGTAAAAAGAGTAATTGTAAATCTTAATATATTATAAAGATAATGATTTTTTTAGCTTTTTTTAATATCTATAAAATATATTAAAGATGCACGGAATAGCGTGTAAGTGGAAAAGGTTGTGAAAAAAATCATTGTTAAGAGGAAAGATGAAAAAATTAAAAGCAGAAATTTGGGACAAAGTTCAATTTATTTTCAGAAATTATTATGACAGAATGGTACATGCGGCGCTTTATTTCAACGGCAATGCAAATCTCGGACATCTAAAAAAGGCAGTATGGTATATCGCACAGCAATATCCCGTATTGAGATCGAGCTTTAAGAGTAATATTTTCAATCCCTATTGGAAAATCAACGAGATCAGCGAGGATGAGACCGTACAACACGTAATATGCGACGATTTGCATAAAAGCGTGACTGCAGCCCTTGCAAAGGAAATTTCGCCCAAGGCAAAAAAACAGTTTGAGATAGTTTTGCACACTTGCGGCAATCAATGCGCATTGTCGGTGATTGTAAATCATATGTGTCTCGACGGAGGCGATCTAAAGTACTTTTTGTCAAAGGTAAAAGAAGCTTACAACATGCTTGCAGAAGGCAAAGCTTTGGAGACTCTAGAACTTAAAAAAGGTACGAGAAGTTACACCCAGCTTTACAGAGATATGTCCGAAGAAGACAGAAAAAAAGCAAAAGGATTGTATGTCAACGTGTCGCGTACAGGCATTAAGAATAAGTTTGCTTTTACAGACGATAAAGATTGCACGACAAGATTCAATTTTGTCAAATTTACAGCCGACGAATTTGCGGCTATGAGAGTAAAGGCAAAGAGTGTAGGAGCAACCGTCAACGACATATTTTTGGCAGCTTACGCAAAGTGTATCTATAAGTATATCGACGGAAAAGACAAGCGACTTGCCGTCACTAATATGAAAAACCTCCGATATCACATGGCGGATCAGGATACGGAGAATATTACAAACCTTACGGGTTTCATGCCGTGCGTGTTGGAAAGTGCGGACGGAAGTTTTGAAGATATTCTCAAAGCTGTAAGCGATATTACGACAAAAGCCAAAAACGATAAATTCTGCGGACTTTACGGGTTGCCTCTCATGGCGCTTGCTTTCAGACTTTTCCCCTACGGTATAGCGGAAGCGGTCATCAGAATAGGCTATGAGAATCCTCTTATAGGAATGTCGAATATAGGCATAATAGGGCAGGAAATAAGCGGATATACGGGGCTTAAATGTTATGACGCTTTTATGACGGGCGCTACAAAATTCAAGCCTTATATTCAGCTTACGTCCACTACTTTTGACGGCGCACCGACTTTGTGCATAGCCCAGAAATGCAGTGACAGAGACGAAGAAAAGATAAGAGCCTTGCTGAAGGATATAAAAAATCTGCTCACGGAGTATGCTTTTTCTTGAAAAAGTGTTTTGATTTGAGATAAAAACAGTAAGGAAAACGGCTAAATCGTGATATTTTATATTGAAAGCGAAATCTTTGTATGCTAGAATATAGTATATGAAGATTTTGTTTATATGCATGTCGAATATATGTCGAAGCCCTTATTGCGAATACGTATTCAAACGTATCGTACAAGGTGACGGGGTATTGTCCGAAAACATAGAATGGATAAGGAGTGCGGCCGTTTTCAATAAGTCCTTTCATATAAACTCGAAGGCAAAGACTGCGCTTTTGAGAGAGGGGTTTTCGGAAGCGGAAATTGACGCACACGTGCCGTTGTTTAAGTACGGAAAGGGCAGAAAACTTTTCAAAGAAGCCGACATTATTATAGGAATGACATGGTCCAACAAGGTTTTTTTACCTTTGAGATATCACAAGAAATTTGCGCTTTTATCTGAACTGGCGACGGGCAGTTATGTTGCGATACCCGATCCCGTGCTTATCAAAGATCAGGACAAATACCATAAAGCTATGGACAAAATAAAAGAATATCTCCAAGATTACGCACAAATTTTGAAAGAAAAATTTTCTCAAAAAGCTACTCATTGACTTTCGGCACGCAAAAAAATAAATTTTGCTTATCGGGATATATAACAAATCCCGCATGTCATTGTGCATACATATTTTATAAAAATACGGCTATATATGTATATAATGTAAAAGCTATATAAAATCACTCTTTTTTTGCATAGAATTTGAAAAATGGGTATTGTAAAAGAAGTTTTTGTATGCTATAATGGTGGCGGTAAAGAATTTAAAACATAAGGATGATAATATGGAAAAAGATATGGATAAAATTGCAATAATCGACTTGGGTTCCAACTCAACTCGTCTCGTGTTGGTTGACATACTCAAAGGCGGTTATTTCCAGGTTGTAGACGATATAAAAGAGACGGTAAGACTTGCGCAGGATATGGAAGTGGACCGTTGTCTTCAGCCTGCCAGAATAGATCAGACTAAAAAGACGTTGATTATGTTCAGACGCCTTTGCGACGCCAACAACGTAAGCCACATATACGCTTATGCTACGGCGGCGGTCAGAAAAGCTAAAAACCAAAGAAGTTTTCTCGATGAAATTCACGCTTATACGGGTATAGATCTTAAAGTCCTCACCAACGAGGAAGAAGCTCAACTCGTATATCAGGGCGTTATCAACTCCATGGATATTCCCAGAGGACTTATCATGGATATCGGCGGCGGCAGTACTCAACTTATTTATTACAACAGAAAGAGTATTCTCAATACCGTAACTTTGCCTTTCGGATCGGTAGTTCTTACCGATATGGTCAAGCAGGAAGGTCTTTCTCCCGCAGAGAAGTCGCAGATGATCGAAAAATACGTACGCGACGAACTCAATAAACTCGATTGGCTCAAGGATATCATGCCCGACACAAAACTTATCGGCGTTGGCGGTTCGTTCAGAAACATAGGAAAGATAAGCAGAATGCTCAAAAAATATCCTCTTTCTATGGCGCACAATTATGTCGTAGGAAAGAACGAATTCAACAGCATTTACAGCAATATCCGTTCGCTCGAACTCGATAAGACGATGAAGATAAAAGGTCTCTCAAGCGTGAGAGCGGATATATTCCCTGCGGCGCTTGCGGCTATAAGCGAAGTTATCAAGGCAATAAATGCGGAGGAAATAGTTATTTCCGGTAGCGGTTTGAGAGAAGGTGCGATGTTCAAATATGCAGTGCCTTCGACCAACGAAAAGCCTATCTCCGACGTACTCGGACACAGCATCTATTCGCTTCTCAATTTCTTCGGAGAAAACATCCAGCACGCAGAGCAGGTATATAATCTTTCCATTCAGTTGTTCAAGCAACTCAAAGTATTGCACAAACTGCCCAGAGCTTACGTAAAAGTTTTGCGTACTGCGGCTATGCTTCACGATACGGGCAACAGAATTAAGTATTATGACCACCATAAGCATTCCAGCTACGTAATTCTCAACTCAAACCTTTACGGTATATCGCACAAAGATCTCGTAATGGCGGCTTTTGTAGCGTCCATGCACAGAAAGGGCGATATCAATACGGTAGAATTCATGAGATACAAAGATATGCTTACCGAGGAGGATTTCGACGCAATTCTCAAACTCGGCGTAATCGTAAGAATAGCAGAAAGCTTTGACAGAAGCATGTCGAGCGTAATAAAGAGCATAGATTGCGACGTGCTCGGCGACAGCGTTATCATGAAAACCGACAGCGAAGGACATGACTGTTCGCTTGAAATCAAGGACGCTATGACGGCAGTTCAGGATTTCAGAAGAGCATACAAGAAGAATCTTCAGATTCTTTGATAGGACAAGCATCGAATATAAACGCTTATGTTGCAAGGCGGAACAATGTTCCGCCTTGTTCTTTTTATATTGAAAACTGTTGAAACCGCCGTATTTTTGTGATAAAATACTTACAAGGAGACGGCAAAAGTTGATATGAGAGTTATATTGGCATCAAATTCCCCGAGAAGAAAAAAGCTTTTATCTCTTATTTTTCCTTCTTTTGAAGTTATTCCGCAAAACGTCGAGGAAATTTGCAATAAAATCCGTCCCTCGAAAAAAGTCGTTGCGCTGGCGCTTTTGAAACTAGGAGATTTGCCTCAAAAAGAGAAAGACAGCCTTATTATATCGGCGGACACGCTCGTGTATATGGCGGGTAAGGTCTACGGCAAACCGCACGACGAGGCGCAGGCTAAATGCTTTTTGAGAGAGCTCAGCGGCAAAAAACACTCCGTATATACCGGCGTAGCCGTGTATTACAAGGGGAAAACTTATACGATTTACGATAAATCGACTGTGAGATTCGTAAAACTTGACGAAAAAGCCATTGACGATTATGTTGAATCGGGTAGTCCTATGGATAAAGCCGGAGCGTACGGAATACAGGATAAACAAGTCGTAGACAGCTATGAAGGCAGCTATTCTAACATAGTCGGTTTGCCTGTTGAAAAATTGGAAAAACTTGTCAATCATATACTAAATCAGGAGATATTATGAAAGCGATAGAGCTGGCAATAGATTTGGGCAGTACAAAAACCAGTATTCACAAGAGAGGAAGCGGACTTGTTGTAAACGACGAGTCCAAGGTTGTTGTTGCCACAAAAAACAACAAGATGACCTTGATCGAGAGCGGTAAAGGCGCTGAAAGATATGTCCGTCAACCTGTTCAGGGCTGTCAGATACTCAATACTATTGACGGCGGTGTTATCACCAACGAAAGAGCTTGCGTGTGTATGCTCAAAGACTATATTTCCAGATGTCTGCCCGGAAACGCCGTATTCAAGCCCAGAATAAAGGCGCTTGCGTGCGTTGGTTGCGGCATAAGTCTTACCGAGAAAAAAGATATCGAAAAAGCTCTCAATATGGCAGGAGTAAACGAAGTAAGCATTATCGAATCTCCTCTTGCCGTGGCAGGGGCATTAGGTTTCGGCAGAGGACATTTCATAGTAGATATAGGAAGTTCGAAGACGGAAATAGCAATCGTGGGAAGAGACGGTATAGTCGCAGGCTGTTCAGTCGATATAGGCGGAGACAAACTCACTAAAGCAATAGCGGATTTTATGGTTACGGAGCTTGGATCGACAATATCTTTCAACGTAGCCGAAAAAATCAAGAGAGATCTAGGTACCATGTATGACAACAACAATATGACCATGAGGGTCAATGTGCGTAAAGTCGGCAGTCAGAGAGCGGAAAGCGAAATCATAAGTTCGAGAGAAATAAGAAGCGTTATCGAGCCGCACGTGATAGATTTGTTGCACATCATCTATAATATGTCCTTCCAGATTCCCGAAAATCTTGCCGAGGACGTATGGCAGGAAGGTATCGTACTTTGCGGCGGCGGTTCGTGTTTGCAGGGATTGAGCGATTACATTGCCAAGTTTATGCAACTTCACTGTTATAAAGTCGACGACCCGACAACTGTAGTATCGAGAGGAGGTCTTTATTTTCTCGAAAACAGTACAGACTTTGCAAAATTGCTCAATGTCGTAAATTATAAATAAAGCATTCATTGAATATGCACGAGAAAATTATGTGCACAACAGTCAAATACAAAACAGTTCAGACAAAAACGGGTTCTCAAAAAAAGAATCCGTTTTTTATTTTGCAATATCAAAACGTAGTCAAAATAAAAACCGTTTTTGACAAATATCGCAGACGGTCTACAAAAATACCCATATTATATTGTTTGTGTTAGATTATAATACCTTTGTCGGTTTGACAAGGAGATAAAAATGGCACGCAAAATAGTATTGACGTCGGGCAAAGGCGGCGTAGGTAAGACGAGTATTCTCGCAAGTCTCGGTATTTGTCTTGCAAACAGAGGTAAAAACGTACTCATGATAGACGGCGACGTCGGACTGAATAATCTGGATGTCGTAATGGGTATGGAGAGCAGAGTCGTTTACGATATGTCCGACGTTATTGAAAACAAATGTCACATCAATCAGGCTCTTTTGCAAGAGGAGGGAAGCAGCCTGTATCTTTTGCCTTCGGCGCACGCTTACGACAACCAAAAGATAACCGCACAGGCGTTCAAGGAAATGATAGGCAGAATCGAGCACCTTTTCGATTTTATACTTATAGATTGTCCTGCCGGAATAGACGCAGGCTTTCACAGAGCGGTAAGCTGTTCGGACGAAGCTATCGTCGTAACAACTCCGCATATCCCTGCCATAAGAGACGGGGACAAGGTTTTGGGATTATTGAGAAGCTATAAACTCAACAGTATCAGTTTGGTCATCAACCGAGTCAGAGGCGACTTCGTTTCGAGAGGTAAGATGATGAGCGCTAGCGAAATCGCAAGAATATTGCGTACCCCTCTTATAGGTGCAGTACCCGAAGACGACGCCGTCACGGTATATTCGCAATTAGGACGCATAGGACTCAACCGTTCGTCTTCGCGCGACGCAATTGACATGATCGCTTCCAACATTATCAACAACAGTTTTAGAATCTACGACGTAGAGAGAGGCTACAGAGGATTTTTCGGAAGATTAAAAAGAATTGTGTCAAGATATTGATTTGACCGATATTAAAAAGAGGTGTTTATGAACGAGAGTAAACAGATTGCCAAAAGACTCAAAAAAGTCTTGTTGCAAGATAAAATTTATGCCTACGAAGGGCTGTCAAAGGCATTGGAAGGCGATATAAAAATGTTGCTGGGATATTATATGAACGTCGTCGGAGACGTAAGCATCAACATAGATATTCTCGACAGCGGAGAATATCAGGTCAATATATTTGCCAAAGCCGACAATATCAATGCGCCGCAAGTTATATAATGCGGCTCAATTATTTTAGACTTTATTTTGTCATAAGTAGCAAATCTGCTTAATAAGATATACTAATCTTGTGAAGTAGGAGTGTAACTATGAAATACGACGATTGCAAAATTACCGAAAGCGTTTCTTTTCCCAACGAAAACATTACGCGTAAGCCTTTTACGAAAAAGAAAAAGGCAGGAGTGCTTGACCTTCTTATCGTGCAGACGATTATCTGTATAGGCATAAGCTGCGGCGTAATGATATCCAGAATTATTCAGATGGGTCTTTAATTGAAAGTAAAATTTCATCCTTTGTTTTTTCTTCTGGCAGGATTTTTTATCGTGCTCGGAAGATTCGAACTTTTGTGCGGCTATCTCATAGGAGTAGTCGCACATGAGATTGCGCACAACAGAATGGCAAAATTGAGAGGTTATGCCGCAGGAGTAATAACCGTGATGCCTTACGGCGGAGTGGTCGATTGCCAGGAGGAGTACAGCGACAGCGACAATATACTTATAGCGCTGTCGGCTCCTTTTTTTAATCTCGCTTTTGCTACGTTTATCGTTGCGGCGTGGTGGGTAATTCCCGAAATTTACAACTATACGCAAGACATATGTCTTGCGAGTCTTGCATTAGGACTTGTAAATCTTTTGCCTTTTTATCCTCTTGACGGCAGCAGGGTTGTGGTCAGTTTTGCAAAAAACAAAATCAAAGCGGTAAAAATCATACGAATTGTTACCGTTATAGCCGGGGTTATCGCCGTCATAACCGGCATTGTTCTTGCTGTGGTTACGCTCAACGTAACTTTGACTGTTTTCGGATTGTTTCTCATCTTCGGAGGGATAGTCAAAGGCGGCACGGAGAGTTATTATCATATTACCAAAAATGCGCCTTTCGTAAAAAATTACAGCGGGGGTCTTATAGAGAGGACGGTCTATATCTCTTCAGACGCATGTCTATTGAAACTTTTATCTCACGTTGACAAAGATTCTTTGAGTTTTTTTGTATTGGTAGACGAAAAGGGTGAGGAAGTGGACTGTCTCAACGAAAAGACTTTAGGCAAACTGTGCGTCAACAACACTCTCGATACAAATGCGCTCGAAGCGCTCCGCTGTTTGCATGACGAACAAAAAAGAGACGATTAATTGACATAAGAGCTATATTTATATATAAATATCTTGCAAATACCTGCCGATTTTGCTATACTGATTTTATATTTATAAATAATTTTGCTAAAGAGGTAAGCGATGAATTACGTCGGAGTTGATATAGGCGGGAAAAATATCAAGATGGGCATTGTCGACGATTTCGGAAAGATCCTTTCATCAATGACCTATAAGACTCAACAAGAGAGAGGATATGACGCATTGCTGTTGGAGATAATCTCCAATATAGGCAAACTGTGCGAGCAGGCAGGAATTTATACCGACGATATATCTGGTATCGGTATAGGCGTTCCCGGAATATGCAATTCGAGGGCAGGCCTCGTGATGTCTTGTTCTACGCTCAAATGGAAGGGCGTTGATCTTGCTCACGACGTAACAAATCTTACCGGTAAGCCCTGCAAGGTTTGCAATGACGCAAACTGTGCAGCTTTGGGCGAACAGCGTTTCGGAAGCGGTCGAAACTATAAAAACCTTGTTTTCATCACATTGGGCACCGGTATCGGCTCGGGCATAGTCATTGACGGCAAACTCTTTGAAGGATTGGGTTGTGCAGGCGCAGAAGCCGGACATATGGGTATTTCCGTAGACGGCGAAATCTGTGATTGCGGCAACAGAGGATGTTGGGAAACGTTTGCTTCATCCAAGGCATTCATCAAGCAGACAAAAGAAGCCGTGCAGAAAAATCCCGACAGTATTCTTGCAGAGGTGTGCAAGGACGGAATAAGCGGAAAATCCGCATTCATAGCTGCAAAGCGCGGCGATAAAGTCGCAAAAAAACTCATTGACAAATATATCGATTACGTGACCTACGGAATTATAGGTCTTACAAATATTCTTCATCCGCAGGCATTTATTATCGGCGGAGGTATAGCCAACGAAGGCGCATTGCTCACCATTCCCATAAAAAAGAAACTCAACGAATACATCGACAACAACGGATTTTATCCTTACGTGGACGTTGTCAGCGCAAAACTCGGCGACAGTGCCGGCTTTATGGGTGCGGCTGCGCTTGTAATGTAGGTGGGATATGCAGGATAAACTGAAAGACATTTTGCTAAAAGTACAAAAGCCCGCCAGATACGTAGGCGGAGAATATAATCTTCCCGATATGGACAAGCCCTGCAAAGAGAGAGTGTGTCTTTGCTTCAGCGACAAATACGAAGTAGGAATGTCCAATATAGGCACGAGAATCCTCTATCACATGCTCAACGATACCGACGGTGTGGTATGTGAGAGATGTTATGCTCCCGACGTGGATATGGCGGAGCAACTCAAACTCAACAACCTTCCGCTTTTTTCCATTGAAACCAAGAAAGACGTAAAAGAATTCGATCTTATCGGGTTTTCTGTCCAGTTCGAATTGCAATTTACGAACATTGTATATATGCTTGACCTTATGGGTATTCCTTATTATGCGAAGGATAGAGGCGAAGAATATCCGCCTGTGGTTGCAGGAGGTCCGTGCGTAGTCAATCCTATGCCTTTTGCTCCCTTTTTCGATGCAGTGCTTATCGGAGAAGGAGAGAAAAATCTCAAAGAACTCGTCGATTTGCATATGCAGTGCAAACAGCAGAAGTTGAGCAAAAAAGAATTTCTCGAGCGTGCTTCAAAACTTGACGGCGTTTATGTGCCTGCACTCAAAAATCCCGTGAAGCGTGCCGTACTCGAAGATCTCGATAAGGCATATTTTCCCACAAAAATTCTTGTGCCCAACTGTGAGATAGTACATGACCGTTCGACGATAGAATTGTTCAGAGGTTGTGCCAACGGCTGCAGGTTTTGTCAGGCAGGATTTTATTACCGTCCTATAAGAGAAAGAAAAGTCGATACCCTTGTGAGATACGCAACAGAACTCATGGACAATACGGGATATGACGAGCTCAGTCTTTCGAGTTTGAGTACGAGCGATTATTCGCAGTTGAAAGAACTTGTTGCCAAAATCAAAATAGAGGCGGATAAGCGTAAAGTCAAACTAGCATTACCGTCCTTGCGTCTTGACAGTTTTGAGGCGGAAATATATGAAGATATGCAAGGTTCGTCTCTGACGTTTGCGCCCGAAGCGGGTACGCAGAGATTGCGCAACGTAATAAACAAAAACATATCCGAAGAAGACATACTTTCTTCTTTGACTGCGGCTTTGAAGTACGGAGTCAAAAACGTAAAACTTTATTTTATCACAGGTCTGCCTACAGAGACGGACGAGGATTTGCAGGGTATTGTCGATATCGTTAAACTCGTAAAACAACTGCATTATAAATACGGAAAATCCAAATTGCTCAACATTGTAGTATCAACTTCTGTGTTTATTCCCAAGCCGCTTACGCCTTTTCAATGGGAAGCACAGATACCTATTGAGGAGATGTACAGAAGACAAGATTTTCTCAAAGATAATTTGCGCATAAAGAATGTCAAATACAGTTGGCATGACGCAAAAGCTTCAGTCATCGAAGCTGTGCTTGCAAGGGGCGACGAATCTATTGCGCGCGCCGTAGTGAGGGCATACGAACTCGGTTGTGTATTCGACAGCTGGAGCGAAAATTTCGATTACGACAAATGGATAAAGGCTTTTGAAGAGACAAACGTCGATTATGATAAATTCCTCAAGGGATTTTCAGAAGACGAGACTTTGCCGTGGGATATAATCGACAACGGCGTAAAAAAGAGTTATCTCCTCAAGGAACGTCATCTTGCTTACGAAGGTAAGACTACTCCCAATTGCATAGGCAAGTGCAACGGTTGCGGCGCAAATAAATTTGCGAGGTGCTTTAGATGATAATATTAAAACATTATAAAGTCGACGACGTAAGTTACGTATCGCAAAAAGACATATTGCGAGTTTTGCAAAGAGGACTCAAAAGAGCAAAGATAGACGTAAAATATTCGCAGGGATTTATTCCGCATATGCTGACATATACGTCGACGCCCGTTCCGCTCGGAGTTCAATCTCTTGCCGAATACTTTGCCGTTGAGTGCAACAATATAGATAAGGACGAATTCTTAAAGCGTTACAACCAATCAATGCCTACGGGAATGCGTGCGGTTGCTTCTTATTATAAAGAAAAAAATCCTAATATCGCCGCCATAGTTACCGCAAGCGACTATATGGCAAAATGCAGTAAGCCTCTGCCTAAAGAGATAGAGGATATTGCAAAAGAGTCGAGTTATATCATAAAAATCAGCAAAAAAGGCGAAATTCTGGAAAAGGATATTGCTCCTATGATTTATTCCGTAAAAGTAGACGGCAATGATTTATACATGCGTTTGGCGTCGGGTAATACGAATTTGCGATGCGACAACGTGGTGCAACATATCAATGAAAAATTTGCTTGCGATATAAAGATCAACGATATCTTCCGTACGGCTCAACTTATAGGAGAGTCGGGAAGTTTTAAGGATGTGGAGGAAGTGCTTAAATGAAAGACATACTTATAAGCGTCAATCCCAGCGATACACAGGTTTGTATAGTCGCCGACGGCGAACTTGTCGAATTTTGGGTAGAGAGAAAAAATATGACGAGACTCGTCGGCAATATCTATAAGGGCAAAGTTCAAAACGTGCTCAACGGTATGCAGGCGGCTTTTGTCAATATCGGGCTGGAGAAAAACGCTTTTTTGTATGCAGGTGATACGCTTGAGTACGGCGAAATACTCAAGGACGTTACCGACAAAAAGCTAAATCTGAAATCCGGCGATACGATTATGTGTCAAGTCACAAAAGAGCAATTCGGTTCGAAGGGCGCACGTATAACGATGAACATTACTTTGCCGGGCAGAGGAGTTGTGCTTATGCCGCAAATCGACTATGTGGGCGTAAGCAGAAAGATAACGGACGAAAAAATCAAGCAACAACTCCTTGACTTTGCCGCAACCGTTAAACCCGAAGGATACGGTCTTATCTTCCGTACGCAGTCGGTAGATTGCAGCAAAGAAGAGATAAAGGAAGAAATCGACGATCTTGTTGCGAAATGGAATAAAATAAAACAACTCAATCAGACAAAGCCTGCCGGTTCGCTCTTGTATAAGGAAGAAGGCGTGGCTATACGTGCCGTAAGAGATATGTTGAGAGACGATGTCGATCACATAGTTATCAATGACAAAAAGCTTCTCGAGGAATTCAAAACGGCATTTTCTTCTCTCAACGAAAAGAAACCCGATTTGTTCGTTTTGTACGAGGGAAAAGAGAATATGCAGAAGAAGTACGGTATCACAAAACAGATATCGGCGCTTTTGCAAAGAAAAGTCGTGCTTGCCAACGGTGCATATCTTATAATAGACCGTACAGAAGCGTTGACCGTAATAGATGTAAATACAGGTAAGTATGTAGGAGAGAAAAATCTCGAACAGACTGTATTCGACACCAATTGTATTGCCGCAAAAGAGATTGCCAGACAATTGAGAGTGCGCAATATCGGCGGTATCGTAGTAATAGATTTTATAGATATGGAAAATCCCGAACACTCTCAAAAAGTGCTTGAGATACTTCAGGAATACCTCTCAAAAGACAGGACTAAAACTTCGCTTATCGGCATGACTCCTTTAGGACTTGTGGAGCTTACGAGAAAAAAGACCAGAAGCATGCTTGAAAGCGTAATGCTTCAGACTTGTCCTTATTGCAACGGCGACGGATATGTATTGAGTGACGAGGTAATGGCGTCCAGACTTAAAAACTATCTCAACGATGTCTTTGCTTGCAAGGATAACAAAGCGGTCCTCGTTACTCTCGCTCCCAGTGTCAGTCACAAACTTTTTGCCTATCGACTTCTTGAAAAAGAGTGTGCTGGCGAGTGGCGTGACAGACGTATTTACATCAGAAGCGATGAGAATATGCACATAGAGAAATTTGAAGTAAAGGTATTGCACGGTGCGGTGTTGGATTTGCCTAATAATGCTAAAATGCTTTATTAGGCGACCTTGTATAAGGGAGCGCCTTTTCCTTTTGTCAGCGGTACACCCGCTTCAGTTACGTACGGCAAGTACGCTCCTTTGCGGACGACCTAGAAAAAGAAAAAATCACACCCTTCTCCAAGGTCGCACGCAGTTAGTAATATAGCGGCGCATATTTTGCCTTTGTCTGCGACGTTCGCACAGAGTAGGGAAGATAACGAAACATATTTGCGGTTTTGAGCTAGTCGCAAACTCTTTTCAAAATCGCAACTCTGCACCAATCTCTGCGGTCGCACAGAGTCGGTAATATTAGCTGCGCACCTTTTTCTTTTGTCTTTAGCGCTATTACTAAGTCACGTACGGCTAGTACGCTCCTGTCGTAGTCGGTCTTGAAAAAGAAAAATCGCACCAATCTCTGCGGTCGCATGAGGGTGGTGTTTTTAATTTTTTCAAAGTCGTGTGTATTTCGTAAAAGAGGAAGGCTCCTTTGTGAAAATCAATAATGCTTTCTTGCAATCTATATTCAGAATCAATATTACAAAACAATGAATATAAATAAAAAAGGGACTCTTTCGAGTCCCTTGATTTCTTTTGTTTGCGGTTATCTAGGATAAACGCTGACTTGCTTTTTGTCCTTGCCCTTGTGTTCGAATCTTACTTCGCCGTTAATAAGAGCATAGAGGGTATCGTCCTTGCCGATGCCTACGTTGTTGCCAACGTGGAACTTCGTTCCTCTTTGTCTTACGAGAATGTTGCCTGCCAATACGTATTGACCGTCAGCTCTCTTGGGTCCGAGTCTTTTGGATTCAGAATCTCTACCGTTTCTCGAGCTACCAACACCCTTCTTGTGAGCAAATAACTGAATATTAATAAACATATTATCTTACCTCCAATTCTATAAAATCAGAAAAGCCTTCGTGTAAGTCCGTTATTCCCAAAAACATTGTATTGAGTATTACGTCACAGTCATGCCTTGTGGCATCGTCCAAATCCCTGGGGAGGGAAGCCTTGAGATAGCCTTTTTTGTCGTTGACTTTGTAATCCACGTTTACGCCGACTACCTGAAACAATCCGAGGACTGCTGTCTGTACTATCGACGAGAGGGCAGAGCATACCACGTCTTCGCCGTGTACTCCGTAACCCGTATGTCCGTCGCATTCTATCTCTACGATGCTATTGCCGTGTTTTGTTACGATAACTTTGGTCATTATGCCTTAATAGATTCAATCTTCAAAGCAGTAAAGGGCTGTCTGTGACCCTGACGCTTACGCTCATTCTTCTTGGACTTGTACTTGAAGACTACGACCTTCTTTGCCTTGTCCTGAGCTACAACCTTGGCAACTACCTTTGCCTTGGCAGCGTCTTTGCCGCAAGAAACCTTACCGTCGTTGCTTACCATAACTACTTCCAAATCAACGTTTGCGCCGACTTCTGCGTCGAGCTTTTCAACCTTGATGGTTTCGCCTTCGGCAACTTTGTATTGCTTGCCACCTGTCAAAACGATTGCGTACATTGAAATACCTCCTCTTACCAGTCTCGCTGATCGGGTGGTCATAGACACTTTCAGACCCTACTCATGCGGCTCGACGATTATGTTAGCATATTTATAATATAAATGTCAACAAAAAATTGCGGGTTTTATATAAATATAAGCCTCAAACGTGCTTTTTTGTCAAAAAGGCAGGCTTTAATAAATCAAATACTGTCTTCTGTACGTGTGATTTGCATGCAATGTCTACAAAACGTCAATGCTTTATGAAAATATAAAACGTTTTAACGATTATTTGAAAAAAGCGAAGATATATGATAAAATTAGACAAAAAGCTCTAAAAGGTACAAAAATGTCGGACAAAACGAATAGTATAATAATAACGGATTTGAAGGATTTCGATATACGTCATATCCTGGATTGCGGACAGATATTCAGATATTATGCAATCGACGAAGGAAAATACGTTGTACATACCCGTGACAAGCGTTGTATCGTACAACAATCCGCCAATGAGGCAATAATTACCTTCGGAGAGGGAGAAAAAGAGTATTTTTGGAAGTTTTTCGATCTCGACAACGATTATTCCGCAATAAAAAATGCGCTCAAGAATAAACCTCTTTTGTCGCAAGCAATAGATTACGGACACGGGATAAGAATCCTGAATCAGGATAAGTGGGAAACGTTGATAAGTTTTATTATCTCCGCCAACAACCATATTCCTCGCATAAAGGGAATAATTCACAGACTGTGCGACGCTTTGGGGGAAGATAAAGGCGATTATCACGCTTTTCCTACTCCGCAGGCCATGGCAAGCGTGGATGAGGAATTCTATGCCAAACTCGGCGCAGGTTACAGAGCTAAATATCTGGCATGTACTGCAAGAAAAGTGGCGGACGGTTTTGACCTCGAGTCAATATCAGCTCTTGACGGAATTCAAGCCAATAAAAAACTCTGTACTCTGATGGGAGTCGGAAGCAAAGTAGCGGACTGCATTCTTCTCTTTGCCTATCATAAACAAGACGTTTTCCCCGTCGATACCTGGATAAAAAAGGTATATACCGACATTACGGGAAAAGTCAGCGACGACGCAAAGACTATCAGAAAAGAACTCCTCGATATTTACGGAGACGATATGGCCGGGTATGCGCAGCAGTATCTGTTTTTTAATAAACGAGGATAGGGAGGCGACCGCATATATCGGCGCGCCTTTGCGAATTTTAGGAACGTCCCTCGCCGTCACGTACGTTTAGTACGCTCGGGACTCTGGACAACCGCTAGAAATTCACAAAATCACACCACTATCTGCGTTCGCACGAAGTGAGTAAGAAACGGTGTATCCATTGCAGTCACATACGACAAGCATGCGCCTTTGCGAGCGACCTCGAAAAAGAAAAATCTGCACTAATATCTGCGGTCGCACAGAGTTAGTAAAATATTAATACTCGCATTGGATTAACTCTCCGCACTTGCACGAAGTGGGAAAAATAATTTCGACTTATCTCCGCACTTGTGCGGAGCGGTAATAAACAACATTTTAAAAAGCTTTAACAGCCAAGCATTTATACATACGTAAAGCACGCACCTTGCAAACATTAATATATTGCAGGAGCGGTAGAATATACTGAAGAGGACAAATAAAAATTACGGGAGCGGTATAACATGAATTACGCAGTATTAGTAGACCTCAACAGTATGCGTCTGTCTTATGACAGCTTTGTCAAAGCGATGGACAAAATCGACGGCAAGATTGCCTACGCAAAACTTTACGGTTACAACAACAAACGCAACAATGATTTCAACAATTTCATCAAGACTTACGGGGTAGAGGTTGCCTTGCCCGTGAGCAATCGCAAAAAAATACGTGTGGATATACGTCAGGTTATCGATGCGGTTACGATTGCATGTACATATAAAAACGTGGATGCGTTTTTTATAATATGCAGCGAGCTTGACAGTATAGCCATGATAAACGCACTCAAGAAACTCGGTAAACGTGTGGTAATGGGAATTCAATCTCCTAGTTTTGTGGCAGAACAATGCGACAGTTATATTATTATGGAACGTGTAGCGCCTTCGAATGTTGACGAGCACGAAGACGAGGACTTTTTGCCTTATACGGGAATAGAGAGCAAAAAAGTAGACGAAATGAAAAAAGTCAGAAGCGATCTTCAGGATATGATAGACAGAAAACTGAACGCCAAAAGCGAAATAGAGATGGGGCAGAGTGTGCTGGGACTTGACGACTTGCTCAAAAAGTATTTTTGATTTCAATTGATAAAAACAAATAAGGCGGATATCTATCCGCCTTATTTTAATAAATCTTTCTTTTAATCAATATAAGTCATTGTGAATGACCAAATCAAAATTCACATTGCTTTTCAGTATTAATTACACACCTCTGTCGATAGCGGTGATACCTGTACGGCATACGTTTTTGATTTGCATGTCTTTGCCTTCGCAAAGTTTGGAGATGGAATCCATAAACTTGTCGACTTTCTGACTCGTACCCGTAAGTTCGAGAATCATTGATTTTGCGGTTATATCGAGGATAAGCGCACCGAATTCGTCGGCAAGCTGTACGATACCGTTATCAAACGAACTTGAAGTGATGACTTTTACCAAAATCAATTCTCTGCATACGCTGTCGTTTTCGGCAAGAACCTTGACGCTTATTGTTTCTTCGAGTTTTTTGGATTGATTGACGATTTGAGCGAGACCGTAGTCGTCACTCTCGGCAACAACGGTAATTCTCGAGATTTGAGGATCGTCGGTCGTGCTGACGGAAAGGGAGTCGATATTGAAACCTCTTCTGCCGAACAGAGAAGATACTCTTGCGAGTACACCCGAATTATTTTTGACTACTATGGAAATAATGTTTTTCATTTTTTACCTTCTTCGCATTAAATTATAATAATTATACATAAATTCATTACAAAAATCAATAGATTTCAGCAAATTGCAAACTTATGTCTGTCAGCTGTTTTCGAACTGGCTGTTGTAGAGAGTATAATAGAAACCTTTCTTTGCAAGCAATTCGTTGTGATTGCCTTGTTCGATGATGTTACCGTCTTTCATAACGAGTATGACGTCGCATTCTCTTATGGTCGACAAACGGTGTGCTACGATAAACGACGTTCTGCCTTGCATAAGGTTGTAGAAAGCGTCCTGAATTTTCATTTCAGTACGGGTATCTATTGACGACGTCGCTTCGTCGAGAATAAGCATGGGCGGGTGAGTAAGCATTATGCGTGCAATACACAAAAGCTGTTTTTGTCCTTGGGAGAGGTTGTCGCCGTTTTCGGTAAGCATGGTGTCGTACTTATCGGGGAATTTATCTATAAAGTCGTGAGCATTGGCGAGTTTGGCGGCATTGATTATATCATCGTCGCTTGCGTCGTATTTGCCGTATGCGATATTTTCTTTTATAGTTCCTTCGAACAACCAGCTGTCCTGAAGAACCATTCCGTAATTGTCCCTTAAACTTTTTCTTGTGATATTGCGTATGTCTTTGCCGGACATGGATATCGAACCGCTGTTCACGTCGTAAAATCTCATAAGGAGATTTATCAAAGTGGTCTTGCCGCAACCCGTAGGACCTACGATTGCTATGCGTTGACCTTGTTTTACGTCGAGATTGAGTCCTTGTATAAGCGGTCTGTCTGCGATATAACTGAAGTAGACATTGTCAATTTTAAGACTGCCGTCGCAATTTTCAAGAACTTCGTTGTTTTCGTCGCTTGCTTCCTGCTCCTCGTCCAATACTCTGAAAATTCTTTTCGCCGCAGCGGACGCCGACTGTATTTCGGTGATGACGCCGGTGATTTCGTTGAAAGGTTTTGTGTATTGGTTGGCATACATAAGGAAAGTAAAGAGCATGCCGGGGGTGAGTGCCATGGGAGCGTCAGCCCAAAGAGCGATGAGAGCGCCCACAACGCCTACGCTTGCATAAACGAGGTTGTTGACGAATCGGGTACAGGGATTGACGAGTGCGCCGTAGAATTGAGACTTGAATCCCGTACGGTAAAGTTCGTTGTTATGCACGGCAAAAATTTCTTTTTGGTTTTGTTCCTGACAGAAAGCCTGCACGAGTTTGTGTCCGGCAAATATTTCTTCGACATAACCGCTCACTTCGCCTCTTTTTACTGCTTGTGCGGCAAAAGTCGAATGCGATCTTTTGGTGATGAAGGAAGCGACAAACAGCGACAGAGGAGTGAGGACAAGCACTACGAGAGCGATTATCCAGTTGAGGTAAAACAAAATTCCTATTGTAGCGACAATAGTCAGTACGCCGCTGAAAAGCTGTGTGAAACCTTGCAAAAGACCTTCGCTCACCTGATCCATATCGCTCGATATGCGTGCGGTAATGTCGCCTTGTTGTTGAGAATCGAGGTATTTGAGGGGCAGTTTGTTGATGTGAGAGAAAAGTTGATTTCTCAAGTCTCTTACGGTTCTGAACGTAAGCGAGTTGGTGCATGCCGTGAGCAACCATTGGAAGAGTGTGCCTGCGGCGATCAAAGCGATAAGGATATAGATATATTTGAATACGCTTGCAAAATCGACGTTGCCTTCTACCATATAGTCGATAGCGTCGCCCGTAAGTATGGGAATAAGCAGTGTTACCGCTACCGAAACCACTGCGCTCAAAAGAGAAACAAACAGCAGAAAAGCATAAGGTTTTGTATATGATACGAGTCTTACGAGAGTATGCTTACTTTTCATTTTTTACATCCTTTTCGTGGGGAGCTTTCTGTTGAGATTCGTATATCTCTCTGTAAACTTCGCACGATTTGAGAAGTTGGGCATGTTTGCCTATGCCTACGGGTTCGCCTTTATCCATAACAATGATCGTGTCGGCGTTTTTGATTGATGTGGCACGCTGTGAGATTATTATCTTTGTCGTGTCTTTGGGGAGAGAGTTGTTTATGGCTCGTCTCAATGCAAGGTCTGTGGCAAAGTCCAATGCGCTCATGCTGTCGTCGAGTATTAGAATTTTGGGTTTACCTACTACTGCGCGCGCTATGCACAAGCGTTGTCTTTGTCCGCCCGAAAAGTTTTTGCCTTTTTGCTGCACTACGCTGTCGAGTTTGTCTTTTTTCTGCATTACGAAGTCATACGCCTGTGCGATTTTGAGAGCTTCGGTTATTTCTTCGTCCGTTGCGTCGGGTTTTTGCCACAGCATATTGCTTCTTATTGTGCCTGCAAACAAAATGGATTGTTGAGGTACAAGACCTATAAGACTTCTCAATTGTCCGAAAGGATATTTCTTTATATCCGTACCGGCTATGAGAAGTTCGCCTTCGGATACGTCGTAAAAGCGGGGAAGAAGATTGATTATAGTCGATTTACCGCTTCCCGTGCCGCCTATAATACCTACAGTCTGTCCGCTCATTATGTCTACGGAAAGATTTTTGAGAGCACAGCCGCCGTTGTTATATCTGAAAGATACGTTTTTGAAAGATATTACGGGGGCGTCATTATCAAGTTCTACGGAAGTATTGCCGTCGTCCGTAACCTTGGGTTCGGTAGCAAGAAGTTCGCTCACACGCTTTGCGGAAGCGTAAGATTTTGAGAAAAGCACTACCATATTAGCCACTACGACGAGTGCGAGCGAGATTTGCGTCATGTAGTTGACGAAAGCTATAAGTTCGCCTTGAGTCATGTAGTTGACGTTTATTTTTTTACCGCCGAAATAGAGAATGGCTACCATAGCGAGGTTGATTATCAAAAAGGTGAGAGGATTGAGAAGCGCAGACACTCTGCCTATCGCAATCACGCTTCTTGAATACTGTTCGGTTGACTTTTCAAACTTTTCTTGTTCTCTGTCCTGTTCGGTGAAAGCTCTTACGACTCTCATGCCGCTGAAATTTTCTCTTGCGATTGAAGTTATTTTATCGAGTTTTGCCTGGTTTTTAGTATATACGGGAATTGTTTTTGACATTATCACGTACAGCACCAATGCTACGAGAGGAGCCGTAACCAGGAATATCCAGCTTATCGAAGGTTTGAGAATGATTGCCGAGATAGTTGCGCCGATTACGAGGAAAGGCGCACGTATAGCAAGACGTATGAGCATTGCTACGCCGAGTTGCATCTGATTGATGTCGCTGTTAAAACGGGTAACCATCGAAGATACGCCGAATTTGTCCATTTCGTTCATCGACAAGGAATTTATGTGATCGAAAAGTACGCTTCTCACTTCCGTGCCGAATCCCTGCGAACATACGGTAGCGAGATACTGACAAACGAGAGCAGACGCAAGACCTACCACGGCAAGAAGCACGAGTACGCCGCCCATGATAAGGATATAGCGTTTGTCACTGTTTGCTATACCTACGTCAATTATCTCTGCCATTACGACGGGTACGATAAGTTCAAATATCGCTTCTAGCAATTTGAACATGGGACCGAGGATAAATTGTTTTTTGTATTTTTTCAGATATTTGTAGAGATTTGACATAAAATTGTTATCCTTAATTGACTATCTGCTGGAATTATTATAAAATATTATATATTTATACGTATGATTATGCAATTAAATGAGCACAATTTAGTATATTTTTTTGAGGCAAAGCTTGCCTGACGGAGTAATTTATGAAAGACGGATTTATAAAATGCGGAGCAATCAGTACGCAAATAACGGTTGGAGATACGGCCTCTAATGCGCAAAAAATCGTTGAAGCGGTTAAGGATGCAGCGAAAAAAGGAGTCAAACTTCTCGTGTTTCCCGAACTGTGCATTACGGGCTATACTGCGGGGGACTTGTTTTTGCAGGACAGACTTCTTGCAAGTGCAGATGAGGCTGTTGCCTATATCCTTCAAAAGACTGCGTCTTCAGATGTGGTATTTGCAGTCGGTGCGCCGATTATAAAATACGGTAAGATTTTCAACTGTGCTATAGTAATTTACAAAGGCGAAATACTCGGCGTCGTACCCAAGACCAATATACCCAACTATTCTGAATTTTACGAGGGAAGATATTTCACTTCGGGAGAGGGAATAATTCTCTCGCAGATAACCGTTGCCGGCAGAAGCTGTCCTTTCGGTCAGATCGTATTTACAAATACTTATGACAGCGATTATTCTTTCGGCGTGGAAATATGCGAGGATATGTGGGTGGCAAATCCTCCTTCTTGCGAACTCGTCGCAAAGGGCGCCAGAATAATTCTCAATCTGTCTGCAAGCGACGAAGTGGTAGGCAAGAGCGGTTACAGACGTCTTTTGGTTCAATCCGCATCTGGAAGGCTCAATTGCGGTTATGTATATGCGGACGCCGGAGAGGGAGAGTCCACGACCGATATGGTTTTTGCAGGACACAATATCATTGCAGAGGGCGGAACGATTCTTCAGGAAAGCAAGCCGTTCGGTGACGGCGTTGCGATAAGCGAAATCGACGTCAAAAAGCTTTCTTACGAAATAAGAAAAAACAATACGTCGCTTACGTCTGAAGAAGACGCAGTAGTGTATTTCGATCAAAAACCCGCAGAATGCGAACTGACCCGCAAGTTTTCTCCCACTCCTTTTGTTCCCTCGTCCGAAGAAGAAAGACAAGAGAGATGCGAACTTATTCTTACGATGCAGGCGAAAGGATTGCTCAAGAGAATTCTCCATACAGGCACGCAAAAACTCGTGGTGGGATTGTCGGGCGGTCTCGACAGTGCGCTTGCGCTTCTCGTAATGGTCAAGGCGGCAGATATGTCAGGTCTTGACAGAAAAAGCGTGCTTGCGGTTACGCTTCCTTGTTTCGGAACGACAAAACGTACGAAATCAAATGCGCAGATACTTGCAGAGGGTTTGAGTGTCGATTTCAAAGAAGTCAATATATCAAAAGCCGTAAATCAGCACTTCGAAGATATCGGACAACCAAAAGATAAATATGACGTTACGTTTGAGAACGCACAGGCAAGAGAACGTACGCAAGTGCTTATGGATATTGCCAACAAGTCGGGCGGTCTCGTAATCGGTACGGGAGATTTGTCCGAATTGGCATTAGGCTGGGCGACATACAATGGAGATCACATGTCGATGTACGGAGTCAACGCTTCTATTCCCAAAACACTTGTGAGATATCTTGTCAAATACTATGCGGATACCGCAAAGGAAGAAAAGGTAAAGAAGGCGCTGTACGATATACTCGATACTCCCGTAAGTCCCGAATTGTTGCCCGCAAAGGACGGAGAAATATCGCAGTGCACGGAGAATATCGTAGGACCTTACGAACTTCACGATTTCTTTATCTATTATGCAGTACGTTGGGGATTTGAGCCTAAAAAGATATACAGAATAGCTAATTGCGCATTCGCAGGCAAATACGATAAGGAAACAATACTCAAGTGGCTGAAATCTTTCTACAAGAGATTCTTTACGCAACAGTTCAAAAGATCATGCATACCCGACGGACCTAAAGTGGGAAGCGTAACGCTTTCTCCTAGAGGGGATTGGAGAATGCCCAGCGACGCAAGCCCCAGAGTATGGCTCGAACAGCTTGAAGAATTGGGAGTAAAGGAGTAACGATTTTGTTTTTGTGCGCTTGTATACAAAGCACTCCTTTATCCGAAAGGGAAACACGGAATTGAAGATTTTGATTAAAAGCAATAAAAAAAGTCGCTTTTTAAAGAGCGACTTTTTTTTGTATTGGATAAAATGTCAATATTATATTAAGGATTGATAAATCGCTTCGGTAGCAGTGTTGTTGGTAACGTCAGCTTCTGAATAACTGAAGATAACAGTCGTCAAAGATTCTGCGCTGCCGGAGAAGGTAATGATTTTTCCGTTCCAGCTTTCTTCGATAACATATTTTTTAGCAAGACCGCAATCCCAAATTTCTACTACGAAGTTGCAATATTCGTATTTCATAGAAGAAGCGGTATTGTCGTTTTCCAATCTGGATATTGTAGTATCGTCGGAGTTTGCAGCGGTAATGTTAATTGAAAAAGTAAGTTCGTAATAATTTTTTCCCGTCGATTCGTCGGTTTTTTCTACAATAGTGATTCCTTCAGATGAAACGATATCCTTTGCAGACCAATTTATAGCCGATTTTCTTGCTTCGTCATAGCTTCTTGAATCTTTCGCATTTTCGTTTTTAGGCCAAGATTCGCCGATTTTAGGAGCTTTTTTCCAGTTTGCTACCTCAATCAAACCCGTTTTTTCGTTATAGGTAATATCGCCGGTCTTCTTTGCAGACATTCTCTTAAGTTGGCCGTCAGAAGTATATCTGATATCTGCGGTTGTAACTTGCGAAGCAATGTAACCGGGGAAAGTGTGATTTACCGGAAGTTTCAAAGTCATATCGTCTTTAAGAGTATCGCTCTGTTTTCTTGTTCTCTGGTAAATCAATGTTCCGGAGTTGCTACCCATGTTGGTTGTACCTACCTTATCCATAAAATAAGCGAAATATTCGCAATCGATCTCGTTGAGGGTAGCTCTGTCCATCATTTGTGCGACTTTTTCTGCATCGCTCAAAGACGAATCTGCATATATGTCGGCTACGTTTCTCTCAATCGCATCCATGCTGGCTACGTTTGCAGCATCGGGGTATTTAAGATAATCGTTGAGTACCAAAGAATAGTCAATCGTTGTAACGGTTGCTTCGATAGGATCTGCGCATGCGGTAAATGCCACGCAAGTCGTCAAAACTATTGCCAAAACGGCAAAGACAATTAAAGATTTCTTCATAATTCTTCTCCCAATTTGTTGGTTTGATACCTAAAGTATATAGTTAAAATTAAAGCGTTGTCAAGGTATATTTTGTAAAAAAGTCATGCTTTTGACATAACTTTTCTTGTCGGGATAGTTTTTATAGCACAATATAAAAAATATATGGACAAAACGGGATAATTTTTCAGACTTGCACTCTTTATGACGATTAACAATGACATTGACAATCAAGCATTATATAGTCTATAATATAAATAATTACTATGGGCGGACAGCCTTATGAAAGAGGATTGAATTATGATAGAAAGACTTGCTTTATATCCCCAACATCTTGCAAGACTTATGGAGATAAGCAACAGAATTTACAAAGTCGTGGGCAAGATGACGTGCGAAGCGGCTTTGAGTAAAGAACCTATTAAGGAATCAGACTTGTCCAAAGCGACTTTTACTACGATGAACAAAGGCGCTGTATGGGGCGAGAAATTCGATTGCGCTTGGTTCAGATTCAAGGGAAAAGTACCCGAAAAGTGCGCAGGAAAACACGTCGTTGCGCTTATCAATATTACGGGTGAAGGCGCAGTATATATTGACGGTAAGATCACTCAAGGTATCACGAGAGTCCTCGATACCGTGGATATTGTTCAGGCACTCAAAGGCAAACAAGTCGTCGAACTGTTTCAAAAGGCAGAGGGCGGCGAAGAAGTGGACATTCTTGTTGACGGAGGTTTCAACAAAGGCACACGTGCCAAACTCGTGCGCAAGGATATTGCCGTATGCAACGACGAGGCGTTGAGATATTATTACGACTATCTTACTTTGACGATGTTGCTTCTGACTTACGGACAAAACAAACATCTTACAAAGGAAAGATGCAAGGAGATAAACAAAGCACTCAACGTAAGTTACAGATTGAGTCTTAAAAACATCAAAGACGCTCACGAAGTGCTGGCGGCTGCAATTGCGGTACCTATGGAAGATAAGTGCACCGAATATACGGCGATAGGTCACGCACACATCGATCTTGCATGGCTATGGCCGATAAGAGAGACAAAGCGCAAGGGCGTAAGAACTTTTGCCAATGCTCTTTACAATATAGAGAAGTACCCCGGATATAAATTCGGTGCTTCTCAAGCACAGCTTTTCGAATGGGTAAAAGAAGAGTCTCCCGAACTTTATGCAAGATTCAAAAAAGAGATTGAAAAAGGCAATGTCGAAGTACAGGGCGGAATGTGGACGGAAAACGATTGCAACATTCCTTGCGGCGAATCCATAATAAGACAATTCCTTTACGGCGAAAAATATTTCATGGATGAGTTCGGCAAACATTGCAAAGTCGTATGGCTTCCCGACGTATTCGGATATCCCGCTTCGTTGCCGCAAATTATAAGAAAATGCGGCAGAGAATACTTTATGACCATAAAGCTCACATGGAATATGCAAAACAAGTTCCCTTACAAGACTTTTATCTGGAAGGGTATCGACGGCTCGGAAGTTTTGTCGCACATGGCTCCTCAAGGAACATACAATTCTTCGGCTTCTCCCGTGGCGCTTATTAAGTCCGATAAAGGTAATCCCCAAGAAAAAGACATCGACAAGGCTTTACTCGTATTCGGTATAGGCGACGGCGGCGGCGGACCCGGCGAAGCGCATATCGAATTTACCGAAAGAGAGAAAAACTGCAAGGGTCTCGACAAAGTGGTAAGACGTCATGCGGTTGAGTTTTTCGAGGACCTCGACAAGGAATACAGAGAGGTCATACCTCAATACGACGGCGAACTCTATCTCGAAAAACATCAGGGAACTTACACTTCGCAAGCAAGAAATAAAAAATACAACAGACTCATGGAGAGAGAACTTCATAATCTCGAGTGGTTGCTTGCTGTCACAAAGGTAAATAAAGTCAAGTACGACGCAAACAGACTTGAAAAGATTTGGAAAGAAGTGCTTTTGTATCAATTCCACGATATTATTCCCGGTTCGTCGATAAAGAGAGTTTACGATGAGTCAATAGAAAGATACGAAAAACTTTATGCCGAAGTTACCTCTATGCGAGACGAACTTCTTTCGCTTTTGTCAAAACAAGTAGCCGACGGAGTAGTAAATCCTACCGGATTCGACAGAAAAGAATTTGTGCAAAAAGACGGAGAATGGTATGAGGCGGATGTCAAAGCTTATTCTGTTGCGCCCCTTAAAAAGGTCGAAACATCCGGACAGCTTATTGCCGAAGACAATGCAATCGAAAACCGTTTGTTGAGAATTACATTTGCGCCCGACGGCAGCATTAATTCAATGTATGACAAGAAAAACAAAAAAGAATTGTGCAACGGATATCTCAACAGACTCACCGTTTACAGCGATCCCAGAATGCATTATAATGCGTGGGATATAAATATAGATTACCCCAAGATGAAAAAGTGGCAATTCAAGCCTGTATCGCACAAGAGTTATGTGGACGGCAAGCAAGTTGTCATGCAGACACTCTATACCTTTAAGGGAAGCGTGCTCGAACAGAAAGTTACCCTCAAAGAAGACGATATGCTTGTAAACTTCGAGACAGAAGTCGATTGGAAAGAAAGTTATAAGATGTTGAGAGCAGATTTCTGTCCTACCGTTTACGGAGATACGGTCAACTGCGATATACAGTTCGGCAATGTCGACAGAAGCACTTTGGACGATACTCCCGTGCGTCGTGCACAGTTTGAAATATGCGCTCACAAATTCGTCAACGTGGACAAAGACGGCTACGGAGTGGCTGTCATCAACGACTGTAAGTACGGACACAGAGTAAAAGAAGGAATAATTTCCCTCAATCTGTTGAGATCTCCTAAATATCCCGATCCCACTTGCGATATGTGCAGACATACTTTCAATTACGCTTTCTATCCTCACAAGGGAGCATGGCAGGAGAGCGATGTCGTGAAGAGAGGATACTGCTATAACAATCCGCTTATCGTAGGCAAAGTGCCTGACATAAAAAATCTTTTTGATATAAAAGGAGACGTTATCGCAGAAACGGTCAAAGTATCCGAAAACAATAAGGGTATCGTATTGAGACTTGTAGAGAGATACGGCAAAGAGACGAAAGTAAACGTCACGCCTTCGTTTGAATATAAGGCAGTTTACGAGACGGATATGATAGAGGATAACGCTCAAAAGCTCGATAAGTTGATTCTCAAATTCGGAAAGTACGAAGTCAAGACATTGTATTTCGAGTTGTAAAACAAAGCCTGCAAGAATCCTGCAATAAATATTCTCAAAGACAAATACTGATAAATATATTTTATTATAATATATCGCATTACCGTATCGGTTTTGTCAAAGAGTGTAATTGCAACCTGCAAAAATATTTGAATCGCACGGGAATTGTAACATTTTAAAACAGCATTTCGGTGCGCTTTGAAATCGCAGGATTATGCAAAGTAAAAGCATTATGCAAATTAAACAATAAAAAGAAGGGAAGCTTTGCTTCCCTTTTTGATTACGGAAATTTATGTTAGCGTTTTATGATAAAGTGTTTATATTCTGAAAACCTTTGACTTTTTGGCGATATGTTGCGTGCAATCAAACGTTTAATTTACGAGTGCCTTTATTATAAAAAACTTTGCGAATATGCAAGTTTAAGCACAAAATCGGCTTTGTTTTGTATTATCCGGTCAAAACGCTTTTGCAGGCTTGAACAGAACTTAATTGTCCATACAAGACATCAGCTGTTGTATTTGTCGTTGGTGGGCTCTCCGATATATTCTTTGGGACTTACTCCCACGATTTTTTTGAATACTCTCGAGAAATAGAGTTGGTCGTTGAAACCGCATCTTTCCGCAATCTCGTAAATCTTCAAATTGTTAATGTTACGGGACAACAAAAGCTTTTGTGCGCAGTTTATACGTGTGTTGTTGAGAAACTGAAGGGGAGATATGCCTTTTTCCTTTATAAACTGTCTTCTGATATAGTCCTTCGACAAATCGAATTCGCCGTATACCGAATCTATGTTGAAGTTGGGGTCGGCGTAGTTCTCGATAATGGCATTGGCGATAGTCTCGATGTGATGACTGGTCTGCAATGTGCCGTCAAACTGCATGATAAAGCCGAGTATAAGGTCTGTAAAAGACATTATAATATTAGACGAGCATGATTTTGTCTGCGAAAAGTGGCGGAAACACATGTTCATCGTGGTGTAGAGATCTTTTTGCTGGTTGTCTTTTATCACGACAGCGCTTTTGAAGGTAGGCGTCCAGCCTGCCACAGTCATATGTATATTTTTGAATCCGCTCTGCGAAGAATTGCTGTGCAGGGTGTTGGGGGGAATGACCACGAGTTCGTTTTGAGTGTATTCGAGAGGCTTGCCGCTTTCGAATGTGATTTTGCCCGAACCGTTGGTGCAATAGATGATTTCCCAGAAATTATGCTTATGTTGTTTGACGTCGTACGTCTTCATATTTTTGCCTATGTAATTGATTATCGGCATAACAAACCTCCGCCTTTGCGCTTTTGTGTATCAGAATAGTTATATTATAAACCATCAAACCTATTTTGTCCATAATTTTGATGTAAAAATAGTATTGTTTTTTTTGTATGACCATATTATAATAATTATAGACTGCGAGGTTGGGCGGAATTTTTGTTCTGTCATGTCTTGCAAAGAGGAGTAATATGGAAAAATATCGTATTTATGAAACAATGGAAAAGCAAGGAATCGTAGCCGTAATCAGAGGCGAAAGTCTCGATAAGGCTGTCAAGACGGTTGACGCTTGTTACAAGGGCGGCATCAAAATCATAGAATTGACGTTTACGGTTCCCAGAGCAGACGAACTCATCAGGAGTCTTACAGAGAAATACAAAGGTACCGATATGATTATCGGCGCAGGTACGGTGCTCGATCCCGAAACTGCGAGAATAGCTATTCTTGCAGGTGCGAAATTCGTCGTCAGTCCTTCGCTCAATATAGAGACTGTAAAATTGTGCAACCGTTACGGCGTGCCCGTAATGACGGGAGTTATGACTCCTACCGAAGCACAGACCGCTATGGAGTACGGCGTTGACATACTCAAGCTGTTCCCCGGAGACGTCGCAAAGCCCGCAGGTCTCAAGGCGCTCAAAGGTCCATTCCCTTATGCAAACATAATGCCCACAGGCGGCGTAAGTCTCGAAAACGTTGAAGAATGGTTCAAAGCCGGTGCATTTGCCGTAGGAGCAGGTTCTTTCCTCACTAAAGACGCAAAGACGGGAGATTACGACAAGGTTACAGCCGTATGTAAGGCGTTTGTCGAAAAAGTTCAATCCGTGATCGGAGGCAGAAAATAATGGCAAAGATAATTACTTTGGGCGAAATAATGATGCGTTTGCAGCCCGTAGGATATAAGCGTTTTTTGCAAGCCGATACCTTTGAGATAGTTTTCGGCGGAGGAGAAGCCAACGTTGCGGTTTCGCTTGCACAGTTCGGCGAGGACGTAGCATACGTTACCAAACTTCCCAAAAACACTCTCGGAGACAAATGTATCCGTGAACTCAAAGGTTGGGGAGTAAATACAGATTACATAGCAAGAGGCGGAGACAGAATAGGTATCTATTTCTGCGAAAAGGGTTGTTCGCAAAGAGGCAGCAACGTTATATACGACCGTGCAGGCAGCAGTATAGCTACCGCCGACAAAAAAGATTTCGACGTGGATAAAATTCTCGAAGGCGTAGAGTGGTTGCATTGGACAGGCATAACTCCTGCGGTAAGCGACAATCTTGCAGATATCACGGAAATGTTTTTGAAGGCTGCGAAGAAAAAGAATATTACCGTTTCGTGTGATCTCAATTACCGCAAAAAATTGTGGACGAAAGAAAAAGCCAACAAAGTCATGTCCAAGCTTGTCAAATACGTTGACGTACTTATCTCCAACGAGGAAGACAGCAAAGACGTATTCGGCATAGAAGCACAGAATACCGATATCAATGCTGGCGTTTTGTCTGTCGAAGGATACGAGAGCATAGGAAGACAGCTCATGAAAAAATTCCCCGACGTCAAATACGTAGCGTTTACTTTGAGAGAATCGGTCTCTGCATCTAGAAACGGTTGGTCGGCTATCCTCATCGACAAAAATCAGGTTTATAAATCCAAAAAGTATATGATAGATATAGTGGACAGAGTAGGAGGCGGCGACAGTTTCGGAGCAGGTCTCATCTATGGATTGCACAATAATCTCGGAGCGCAGAATACCATAGAATTTGCCGTTGCGGCATCTTGTCTCAAACATACCGTTGAAGGAGACTTCAATATCGTCAGCGTAGACGAAGTAAATAAACTTGCCGGAGGAGACGGAAGTGGCAGAGTCCAAAGATAAAAAGACGCAAGGCACGGCAAAAACCGTAAAGACGGTAAAAACTGCCGATACCAAAAAGGTTGCAGCAAAGACGACTAAAACCGTTGCGGCAAAGAAAGTTCAAGCAAAACCCGATTGCACAAAGGCAGTTGACGTGCTTAAGACAAAGTACGCTCGCAAACTTTACGATTCAGTCAAGGATTTGCCTATAATCGACTATCACTGTCATCTCTGTCCCAAGGAGATTTACGAAGATAAGCCTTTTACGGACATAGGCGAAATGTGGCTTGCGGGAGATCATTACAAATGGCGTCTCATGCGTGCTTACGGCATTGACGAAAAGTATATTACGGGCGATGCGGATATGCATGAAAAGTTTATGTATTTCGCAAAAGCGGTAGGCGAAGCTTACGGCAATCCTATCAATGACTGGGTAGCTCTCGAATTGGAGTTTTTCTTCGGAATATCCCTCCCTCTCAACGAGGATACCGCACAACAAATCTGGGATAAGGCAAACGAAGTCATTGTTCAAAAACAGCTTTCTCCCCGAAAACTCATCGCAATGGCGAATGTAGAGTATATCGCTACTACCGACGATCCTTGCGACAGCCTCGAATATCACGAACTTATCGCAAAAGACGACAGTATAAAAGCAAAAGTCGTGCCTTCGTTCAGAGTGGACAATATCGTTCTTGCGAAAGACAAAAATTATACTGATTATATCGCACGCTTGGGCGAAGCAAGCGGCATAAAAATAAAGGGACTTGAAGATCTCGAACAAGCAGTGGCAAAGAGAATGGATTATTTTGTTGCCCGCGGCTGCAAGTTCTCGGATATAGGCGTTCAGGGATTTCCCGAGTCAATTTCTGACTTCAAGGAGGCAGACAAGACTTTCAAATCCTTGCTTAAATCAAAAGAAGTCGAAGATAAAGAATACGACGGTTTTCTCGGTTATCTTTATACTTTCTTCGGAAAAGAGTACGCAAAGCGCAAAATGGTCATGCAATTGCACCTTGCCGTTACGAGAAATTCCAACAGCGCGATGTTTAAGCAGTGCGGAAAAGACGCAGGTTTCGATTGCGTAGGCGACAGCTTCGACGTTGCAAGGATAAGAAGATATATCGACAATCTCAACAGCGAAAACTCTTTGCCGAAGACGATAATCTATACGCTCAATCCTACGATGTATTATCCTTTGGTTACGATGTGCGGTGCATTCAGAAACGTAGTACTCGGCATAAGCTGGTGGTTCTGCGATCATAAGAGAGGTATGTACGAGACTCTCGAAACTCTCTCCGAACTTAGTCATATCTCATCGCTTGTGGGAATGCTGACCGACAGCAGAAGTTTCCTGTCGTACACAAGACACGACTATTACAGACAAATCGTATGCGATTTTCTCGGCGGACTCGTGAGAGACGACGAAGATAAATACGCTGTCAATGTAGCAAAGGCTCTTTGCTACCAGAATGCAAAAAATCTAGTGGAGGAATAAATATGAGTTTCAAAATGACTTTCCGTTGGTACGGCGACGACGACAAGGTTACGCTTGATTACATAAGACAAGTTCCTTGTATTCAAGGCATAGTATCTGCGATTTACGACACCCCCGTCGGCGAAGTTTGGAGCAACGAATCCATACTTGCCATGAAGAAAAAGATAGAGGCAAAAGGTTTGACTTTCGAAGTTGTCGAAAGCGTACCCGTACACGAGGATATCAAACTCGGTAACGCCAACGCACCCGGACTTATAGAGAATTACAAAGAAAACGTAAGACGTCTCGGCAAGGCGGGAGTAAAGTGTATATGTTACAACTTCATGCCTGTATTCGACTGGTTGAGAAGCAATCTCGCACTCCCTCTCAAGGACGGCTCCAACGCTTTGGCATACGACCATGAGACGGTGCTCAATCTCAACCCTCTTACAAGCGAACTTTCCCTTCCCGGTTGGGACGCAAGCTATACAAAAGAAGGACTCAAGGATCTTCTCAATCAATACAAAGCGGTTGACGAAGAAAAATTGTGGGAAAATATGACCGTATTCCTCAAGGAAGTAATTCCCGTAGCCGAGGAGAGCGGTATCAAGATGGCAATTCATCCCGACGATCCCCCTTGGGACATTTTCGGTTTGCCCAGAGTAATCACCAACGAGGAAAATCTCAAGAGATTTCTTAAGATTGTCGACAGCCCTGCCAACGGTATCACGTTCTGCACAGGTTCGCTGGGCGTAGCTACGACAAACGATCTCGTACATATGATTCATACCTGCAAGGGCAGAATGCCTTTTGTACATTTGAGAAACATCAAGATTACGGGCGACCATTGCTTTGAAGAGAGCGGACACCTTTCAAGCGAAGGCAGTCTCGATATGTACGCCATCATCAAGGCGCTTCACGACGACGGATTTGACGGTTACGTAAGACCCGATCACGGCAGAATGATTTGGGGCGAAACCGGCAGAGGCGGTTACGGACTCTATGACAGAGCGCTCGGTGCAATGTATTTGCAAGGCATTATCGAAGCAGTCGAAAAGGCGGATAAATAATCCGCCTCGCATTCGATAAATTTCCTTAATAAGGAATTTATCGTTAAGAGCTGATTTTTTGTGGACAAAAATCGTCAATTCTATTAATATTAATATAGTATTGATAAATAATATAAAAATAATAGTGAGGAAGTGAGTAAATTATGAAAGATAAAGTAGTAGTTATTACAGGTGCAGGCGGAGTTCTTTGCAGTACTATCGCAAAGGCATACGCAAAGCAGGGCGCAAAAGTCGCTGTTCTCGATTTGAGACTCGAGAGTGCGCAGGCAGTTGTAGACGATATCGTCAAAAACGGCGGTATAGCAAAGGCTTATGCCGTAAACTGTCTCGAAAAAGCTACGATGGAAGAAGCTAAAGAAAAGATAAACAAGGAACTCGGCAAGTGCGATATTCTTGTAAACGGCGCCGGCGGAAATCACCCCAAGGGAACGACTACGAGCGAATATTTCAACGCTGCAGATGTGGACGACGAAGCAAAGATATCTTTCTTCGATCTTGACGAAAAAGGCGTGGATTTCGTATTCAAACTCAACTTCCTTGCAACTTTCTTGACAACACAGGTATTTGCAAAGGATATGGTAGGCAGAGGCGGCATCATCCTCAACATTTCGAGCATGAACGCTTTCAGACCTCTCACCAAGATCCCCGCATATTCGGGCGCAAAGGCGAGCGTATCCAATTTTACGCAATGGCTTGCCGTACACTTCGCACAAGAAGGTATCAGAGTAAATGCTATCGCTCCCGGTTTCTTCGTAACCAACCAAAACAGAGCTTTGCTGTTTGACGCTGACGGTAATCCTACGCCCAGAACAAATAAGATCCTTGCAGGTACTCCTATGAGAAGATTCGGTGAACCCGAAGAACTTATCGGTACTGTTATGTGGCTTTCCGACAACAACGCTTCGGGATTCGTCACAGGTATCGTTGTGCCTATCGACGGCGGATTTTCCGCATATTCGGGAGTCTGATCAAGGACAAGCCGATAAAAAGCGTTTGCTAGTCGGTTAAGAAACAATAAGATTTTGCAATCGGATAAGAATTTGGTTTCTGCCGCTTGAGCATACCTTGCAGATTATAAATCTGAATACGTTTTGAGTCTTTGTACTCAAAATAAGACTTAACAAGAGAAAAAGCATATCTTCGAAAGATACTCAAAATAAGTTTATATCAGGGAGAAAAGTATGTTAAAGATAGCAGTATTGGGACTTGGCAGCAGAGGTAAGAATTACGGCACGCACTTTGCAAAGAGAAGTGACGTTCAAATCGTTGCGATATGCGATAAGTACCAATCCAAAATAGACAAGGTCAAAAATCTTTGGAGAGTGCCTGAAGACAAGTGCTTTACCGACGAAAAAGACTTTTTCGCACTCGGAAAGGTAGCTGACTGCATGCTTATCGCTACGCAGGACAGAGATCACTACAAGCACGCCATGAAGGCGCTTGAACTCGGCTACGATATTCTCGTCGAAAAGCCCTTGAGTCCCAATATCGAGGAGTGTCTCGACATTGAGGAGTACGCAAGAAAGCACGGCAGAAAAGTACTTGTATGTCATGTGTTGAGATATGCTAACTATTACAGAAAAATAAAGGAACTCATCGACACGGGAGTTCTCGGCGAAATAGAGCTTATAAAGCACGACGAAAATGTCTCGTATTGGCACTTCTGTCACAGTTATGTGAGAGGCAACTGGAGAAGCGAAGAAGAGACATCTCCTATGCTCCTTGCAAAGTGTTGTCACGATATGGACCTTATGTATTGGTTTACGGGAAGTAAATGCAAGAGCCTTAATTCTTACGGCGGCTTGACTTTCTTCAATCACGAACACAGACCCGAAGGTGCTACGGACAACTGTTTTGACTGTCCTCACAGAATGACTTGTAATTTCGAGGTAGAACACCAGTATCTCGGAAGAAAGAAAGCAATCGGCAGAGGTAAGAAAAAATTCCTTTGGGGTACATACGCTTTCTGTACTTCGTCAAAGAAAAAAGACGTACTCAATGCGCTTAAGACGGATGCCAGAGCAAAGCAGTGGGCAAGATGCGTATTTGCTTGCGATAACGACGTAGTCGATTGCCAGACAGTAAACATGCTTATGGAAAACGGTACGAAAATCGTCGTGACGGCAAACGCTTTCAACGAAAAAGACCACAGACATACCGAGATAAGAGGAAGCAAGGGTATTTTGATTGCCGACGACAGAGGAAGCGTGATAAAGCTTCAGCTTTTCGGTCAAAAACCCAAGAAGATCGTTGTCAACATTATCCCCGTTATCAAAGGCCATTTCGGCGGAGATCAAGGTATCGTAAAAGCTACCGTCGGCATGCTGACCAACAATCAGGATCCTAACATGCAGTATACCTGGATCAAGGATACTATCGAAAGTCACAGAATCGTTACGGCGGCAGAGTTGTCTAGACACGAAAACGGAAGACTTGTGGAAATGAGCGAAATACCCGATATAAGGAAATAATAATGCAGATTTTTCATACGAAAATAAGAGTGACGCCCGACGATTTGAGATCGCACGTCAAAGTACAGTTTGACGTACCGGACGGAATGGAATATCTCACCGTTGCCACTTTCTATTCTCCAAAGTACGAGTACGACGAGAAAAAGTGCGCGGCGTTTGTGGGAGAGTGTCTCAAAAAAGACGCTCCTTACAAAGAGTTTTCGTATGACGAGATAAGAAGAAATTTCCCGCTTGCAAATCATATTGCATGGTCGCTTCACGACGGAGAAAAACTTCTCGGAACGGAGCACAGGCACAAACCCGATCAGATACATGTCATTAGCGAGGAATATTCTTCAAACGGTTTTGCAAAAACAAAAATACATGCAGGGAAATGGACGCTTTTTGCAAGTATCAACAGTATCGTCACCGACTATATAGATATTGATATAAAAGTTGACGGATATAAGGAGAAAGGCGAGTTTCCTTGTGAAAAATACGATGGCGAATTGTATGCGGTCAATAACTCCCAAGCGGGAAAACGTACCTGGCAAAGAGTGGAAATGCACTGTCATACCGTTGCGTCAGACGGGGACATGATTCCCAAAGAGCTCGTGCAAAATGCTGTAAAGCGAGGCTATAAGGCAATATGTCTCACAGACCACAACACGACAAGCAACGTAAGCGCCGTCGAGGAGTGGGGTAAAAAATATAATCTTGCAGTCGCAAGAGGAATAGAGTGGACAACCTTCTGGGGACATCTCACCGTAATAGGCGGAAACTGTCCCGTAAACTGGTTGGACATCACACCTCAAAATATAAATGCCTGTATCGTAAAGGCAAGACAGAGCGGCGATATAATCACGCTCGCACACCCCAAACGTATAGGCTGGCCGCTGTGCGCAGGTTGCCACAACGACTTTCAAATAACGAATTGGGACTATCTCACTTCATACGAAGTGTGGTCGCACTACAACCCTAATATATCTCCTGCGGATTTGTGGGCAAAAAAAGAGTGGATATCGCTTTTGGACAAGGGGTACAGACTTGCGGCTTTGTACGGTTATGACTGGCACGCTCCCGACGAGGGAGGACCTTCGTACGCATACACTTATCTGGGCATCGACGGAGTGCTTGACAAAGAGTCGATACTGCAAGCCGTCGAAGACGGAAGAACTTATATCACCATGGGTTGGGAAATAGAAGTCGTATTGACGGACGGCGAAAAAAAATACTCGATAGGCGATACCGTCGCACCGGGAAGATACAAAGTATCTTTGTCGTATAAAAAGGCAGAGGATTATCCTTTCGAGAGCAAACTCGAAACGCTTACGCTCACGGGCAACGCATGTAAGGAATATTACTTTGCGTGCGCAGGCGACGAGGGTACGATCGAAGAAGAAATATACATCGCAAAAGAAGGCTATATCAGAGCGGAAGGTACGGGGTTTACAGAGGGAAAGTATGCGGACGTATTGCTTACCAGTCCCGTATATGTCAAGGAGATTAAAGTATGATGATTACGGCACACGGCGGAGCCATGAATACGGGCAGAAATACGCAGGCATATTTTGACAATATCGACAAATATAAAGCCGACGCTATCGAGGTTGATATTTGGAAGAAGGGCGATTTGCTTTATCTTTCTCATATGCCTTCTCCGTTCGGTTACAAAAATAAACTCACTTTGAGATACGCTTTTGAAATCGTCAAGGAAAAGAAAATTAAAATCAACTGCGATCTCAAACAGACGGGTATAATCCGTGACGTCATCGCACTCGCAAAGGAAATAGGCGTCGAAGATTATCTTATATTTACGGGAGAAGCGAGATTGAGCGACAGTCAGTATGTTGACTGCGGACAGGTATGGTTCAACCGTATGGGTATGAAATACGTCACGCAAAACGTAAAGGCGCTCAAGGAACTTTTGGACAGCTTCGGCAATCCTCATTTTGCAGGACTAAACCTTAAATATACCAAGATAAGCGACGAATTTTTGGCAGAGTGCAAAAAGTATGACTTGAAGCTCAGCGTATTTACTATCGACGACGAAGAAGTCATGAAAAAGTACGCAAAGAAGATTGACGGAAATATCACTACCAACAGACCGTTGGACGTAAGAAAATACGCAGAGGAAAAATAATCCTAAATCCGGGAGAAGATATGAAAAGACTTGCGGTAATCGGCATAGGCAGAATGGGCGGACGACATGCGCGCAATATTCTCAAAGGCGTGGTAAAAAACGCTTTGCTTGTCGCTGTATGCGATACCGATAAAAAGGTGCTTGACGAGTTTTGCGCAAAGTACAAAGTCAACGGATATACCGACAGACGGGAAATGCTAGACAAGGAAAAACCCGACGGCGTGATAATCGCTACTCCTCACTATTCGCACGTGGAAATAGCTAAAGACTGCTTGGCGAACAATGTGGATTTTCTCGTGGAAAAACCCGTAAGCGTTACCGTCAAGGAAGCGCAGGAATTAAAAGATTTATTGGACAAAAAGCCTGACGTTGTAGGTGCAATGATGCTCAATCAGCGTACCAACAGAATGTATAAGAAAGCAAAGGAACTCATCGAATCGGGAAAGATAGGACCCGTAAAGAGAGTCAACTTTATCGTTACGGACTGGTACCGCTCGCAGTATTATTACAATATGGGCGGCTGGAGAGCAAGCTGGTCGGGAGAGGGCGGCGGAACTCTCATCAATCAATGCGTACATCAATTAGATATATGGCAATGGCTTGTCGGTATGCCCAAACAAATCTATGCCGTATGCAAGACGGTGGGCAGAGATATCACTACGGAAAACGATGTTACGGCGATTATGAGTTATGACGGATTCGAAGGAGTGTTTACGGCAAGTACGCACGAACTTCCCGGCACAAACAGACTTGAGATAGCGGGCGAAAACGGAAAGATAGTAATAGACCGTTTTAAGATGAAATACTATCTCAATAAATATCCCGAACCGGTTGTCAACGAAAGAGCTACGAGAGATTACGGCAACAAAGAGGATAAGAAATGTAAAAAATATTCTTATTCCTACGGATTGACAAGACTTATATACGACGGTATCAACGGACAGCAGGCGAGAATACTCAACAACTTTGTCGAGGTGATATCGACAAGAGATAAGTTGCGACTCATTGCAGATATAGGCGACGGCATAAGAGGACTTTCTATAATCAACGCTATCAATATGTCGTCATGGCTCAACAAATGCGTCGACGTTCCCGTGGATAACGACGAATATGTCAAGGCGCTTGAGAAGAAGATAGCTCAAGAGAAAAAAGACAAAAACGCTTAAAGCGAATTATACAAATCAAATCGGAGGATATTATGGCTAATATCAAAATTTCAGGATTTTACGACGAAGTCAGCGGAGATTTGAAAACTCAGCTCGAGACTATCAAAGCATACGGCGAGAGTTATCTTTGCCCCAGAAAAATAAACGGTAAAAATATTGCCGACTACACATTGGAAGAGTTTGAAAAAGACGTCAAGCCTATGCTTGACGAGTACGGAGTAAAGTTTTCTTCTATCGGCTCGCCTATCGGCAAGATAGGTCTTTATGACGATAAGGCTTATGAGTCTCAACTCAAAAAGCTCGAAGAACTCGTAAAAATATGTCAGCTTATGGACTGTAAATACATCCGTATGTTCTCTTTCAGAGGATTGAGCGGTAAGTATGATCTCGATTTCCCCGTTGTAGTAAAGAGAATCAGAGGCTTCCTCGAAAAAGTCAAGGGCACAAACGTCGTTTTGTTGCACGAAAACGAAAAGAGAATATGGGCTGATATCCCCGAAAGAGTTGAAAAGCTTTACAACGAAATCAACGATCCTCAATTCCAGCTTTGCTTTGACGCTTCCAACTATGTGCAATGCGGAGTTGACGTTCCTTCCGCATATGAAAAGCTCAAGGACAAGACGGTTTATTATCACGTAAAAGACTGCTCTCCCGAAAAGGTAGAAGTGCCTTTGGGGCTCGGTATCGGTGACTATCAGAATATTATCGACGACCTTGTCAAGAGAGGTTACGACGGCTTTATGACCATGGAACCTCATACAGGTAAGTATGCCGACAATAAAAAACTCTTCCACCGTATAGGTTGGTTGTTCTTCGGCATCAAATTTGAACATATCGACAAGTGGAGAAAGATTTTCCACAGAATAGACGAGGCAAAGGGAATCGGACATACTCAACCCGTTTCCAGACGTCAGATGATGGATTGGCAGTACGAAGCTCTTAAAGAAATGATTGCAAACGCCGAAAAGGCACAAAAGGAGGCTTAATTATGGAAAAGGTAAGATACGGTATAGTAGGTATCGGTAAACAGGGAAGCGGTTATGCTAGCAAACTGTTTGCAGGTATGGATAAAAACGCCGTACTCACCGCTGTATGCGATATCGCAGCGGACAGAAGAGAGTGGGCAAAACAAAAATTCCAGGACAAAGTAAAGATATTCGATAACTACGAGGATATGCTTATCAGCGGTCTTATCGACGCTGTTATCATAGATACTCCTCACTACGCTCACCCCGTGATCGCTAAACGCGCTCTCGAACTCAACATCAATACTTTGAGCGACAAGCCTGCAGGCGTTTATACAAAGGCTGTAAGAGAAGTCGCAGAATACGCAAAGAAAGAAAGACCCAACGTAAAGTTCGGTTTGCTTTATAACCAGAGAACAAGCAAGATTTACAAGGCTGCAAAGGCTATTATCGATGCAGGCGAACTCGGAAAACTCAAGAGAATCGTATGGATAATCACCAACTGGTACAGACCCCAGGCATATTATTCGCAGGGCGGCTGGAGAGGCACATGGGCAGGCGAAGGCGGCGGCGTTCTTATCAATCAGGACCCTCACCAACTTGACTTGTTCACATGGCTTGCAGGCAGCAAGATCACAAGCGTAAACGCTGTTGCAAAGACGGTAGGCAGACAGATCAACGTTGAAAACGACGTTACTGCAATGTGTACTTTCGAAAACGGCGCTACGGGTGTGTTCATTACCTCCACGCACGACGCTCCCGGTACCAACAGACTCGAGATATCCGGCGACGGCGGTAAAATGGTTATTTCGGGCGGCAGCGACTTCGGAATGAAACTCGAATTTACCAAACTCGAGATGCCCGAACCTGAATTCTCCAAAGTAAACACGGTATTCATGGGCAAGCCCAAGAATAAGAAAATTACAGTAAAATTCACGCTCGGTGAAATTATCAAGGGACTTCTCATAGATAAGGGACAGCATATCAACGTTATCCGCAACTTCTCCAAAGTAGTACTCGGTCTCGAGGATAAACTTATCGGAAATTATGAAGAAGGTCTCAACGGACTTACGTTCTCCAACGCTATTCATCTTTCGGGCTGGCTCGGCAGAACCGTTTGCCCCGACGAGAAGGGCTTTGAAGATCTCTATTACAGCGAACTTCAGAAGCGTATCGAAGAAGAAAAGAAAAACAGCGTAAAAGAAGTTAAATAACAAATCAGCCTATGCGTATGCGCCATGCCGCATGCGCACGGGCAGCTGCTATGCTTTGATAAATACAAATCGGGTTGAATACTTGGCAAATCTTTCAAGTAATTTGTCCTGAAAAGTCTCAGCTCGAAAAGGTAATACAAATCAATATTCAAAACACATTAAGGAAGGAAATTTATGTCAGTTAAATACAGTGCGGCAGGAGAAATAGTAGCCGCAGAAAAGTTCCACAAGAAAGTTTGCTACGACGTAGCCAACAATCTTATTACGGCTCAATTTGACGGAAGAGGCGGTATTTCCAAGTATGCGGTTATGAACAAATTTTCCGTATTCACCGCTTTTTATCCTCTTTTTTCCATAAATCATCAACCTATCGAGTATATGAGCGACAAAACCGTCAAGATGCTCGGTAAAAAACAGATTACGTCTTTCAGCGAAAAAAATGCCGATTTCGTTATTACGCAGTTTCTCGATACGACTCACAACTGCATTTACGTTGAGAATAAAATCACTGCAGGCGAAGATCTCTATTTCGACAATGTTACCAATTTCGGTATAGACTTTGCGTCCTATGTTCAACAGCTTCTTGCCAACCGTCTTTCGGCGGGCAATATCGCAAAGATCATAGGAGGTCTTCTCAAGAAAAACAAAAAGTCTGTCGAAAGCAGCGAAACGTTCAGCTATATGAAAGGCGATGTAATGGGTGACTTTTATCTTGACGTTGCGGCAAACTGTCCTTTGGTAGGTCTCGAAAGCGAAAGAGGATTTTACAATCAATTCTCTTACGGCGGCGAAATCAAAAAAGGTCAAACCAAAGTTTTCAGATATGTATTGAGCGCAGGTACAAGAAGCGACTTTACATTCTGCGACGTTAAGGCTGCGATCAAGGACTTCGACAAGGCGCTTGCAGATTGCGATAAATACGCAAACGAACTCGAATGTCCTCATAAAATCGAAGACAAATTTCTCGGAGCATACTATAAATCATTGCTCAACACGTCTTTGTCAAACTATAAAGAACTCGGCAAATTCAAAGGATTTCTCGCAGGTATCGTATATCAGTTCCCCGCACGTACATATTACCGTGACGCTTACTGGACGGTGCTCAGTGTATTGCCCGTCAAGCCCGAGCTTGTAAGAAACGAAATCATTACGCTTGCAAACGGCATCAGTAAAAAAGGTCAGTGTCCTTCGGCTGTAAAATTCAATTTCAAGAATTACTGGGGAGATCACTACGATTCGCCTTCTTTCTTCGTGCTTATGTTGTACGATTATCTTGTGCATACGGGCGACTATTCGGTGCTCAAAGAGAAGGTTAAAGCAGGTAAGGTTATCGACAGCGCAAATCTCGTACTCAAGAGACTTATGAAAGAAACCGATTCTACGGGTCTTTTGGTAAAGGGCGGAGAATACAACAGACGCGACTGGTGCGACAACGTTTTCAGATCGACTTATTGCACATACGACGAGGCACTTTATGCGAGAGCTTTGTTTGCTATGAGCGAGATTTACAAAAACTGTCTTTCCAACGAGCCAAAAGCAGAACAGAAAGCGCAAGAATACAAGCAGCTTTACGATAAAGTAGTCAAGTCTATCAACAATTTGCTTTGGGACGAGGAAAAAGGCTGGTACGTCAACTATAAGAGCGATAACTTTACAGAAGACAATCTCTCCATAGATACCGTAGTGACAGTCCTTTACGGTATTGCCGATGACAACAGGGCAAAACGTATTCTCGAAAATATGGAAAGACTTCTCGAAAGTAAAAACAATAAAGAACAGGGTGCAGGAGACTTCGGTACTTTGAGCGTATATCCTTTCTATAAGAATACGAGAGACATAGTTCAAAAATCTTCGCTTCCTTATTATTATCACAACGGCGGAGACTGGCCTTATCTGTCATGCGTTTACGCTTATGCAAAACTTATGCACGGCATGGATTACATGTATCCTCTTACGAGATGGTTCGAGTACAATATTCAAAAAGGCAATTATACTCCTATAGAGTTTTTCAGTCCCGTTCATCCCGACGGATCGATGCTTCAGGCGTGGAGCAGTACGGGTGCGTTCGTACTCAGTTATCCCGACGGAGATTTCTTCAGGAAAACTTTGAAGAAGCAGTAATTTAATATCATATTAAAGTTGTATATTATATTTTATAAATATATAATCAAATATTATAATATTTTACGAAAAACGATTTGCTATTATTTGATATAATACAAATATTTTGATATAATGTACACGACATGTAAAGTTTATGTTAATTTTGTAGGTAAATACCTATAAACCAATATCATTTTATCAATGCAATTTTATTGCAAGGGGAGGTTTTGAGTGGAAGAGAATATTCAACAAGAAGGCCTTGCTGAAGAGGTTATGCCTATTCAGGAAGAAACTTCAGGCGGCATGTCCGACGAGGAACTTGCCAACAAGAAGTATCTGAAGCCCAGAGATTACGTATTTTTCTCTCTGGCACAGTTTGCTTCTAGTGCAGTAACGGGTCTTGTACAAGGCTATTTGCTGTTTTTCTACACCGTCTGCGTAGGTATTCCTGCTACGCAAGTCGGCGTAATGTTCTTGGTCTCCAAGGTTTTCGACGGTCTCGATGACCCTACAATGGGCGTTATCGTCGACAAGACGAGAAGTAAGTGGGGTAAAATGCGTCCTTTCTTGTTCTTCGGTGCTATACCTTGGGGTGTTTTGACAATCATCATGTTTATGCCCGGCATTTATTCGGCAATGGGTTCAACTACCGCAAAGGTAGCGTTCATGTGGATCACATATCTTCTTTACAGTATTTTGGGTTCAGTCGTCGGTATTCCTCTCCAAGGTTTGCCTGCCGTTGCTTCCCCTAATACCGACGAAAGAGCAAAGATCATTTCCATAAGCCGTATTTTGGGTAGTATAGGTGAGCAGTCAGCACTTGTACTCATTACGTTGTTCTTGCTCATTACCAATAACGATTATCCCAACTCTTATATGTTGATGGCACTCGTTATCGGTGTTCTCGGACCTATATTCATGCTTTTGGGTGCAAAGTTCATCAAAGAAAGACTCGAGCCTACCGACCGTACGCCCAGCACTCTCGAAGGATTCAAATATCTGTTCAAAAACAAACAGTTCCTGTTGTTGATATGTTCAAACTTGCTGACGTTCTTCAGAAACTTTGTTTCCGCAATGATTATTTACGTCGTATCTTACATATACAACAACGGTTCCTTGCAGATTATATTCGCTCTGCCCGGTGCTATCGCTTCCATGATAGGTATGATGATTGCTCCTAAACTCCGCAAGATGATGGACAGTAAAAAACTCTTTGTATTCGCTACTATATGGCACTCCGTTGCGCTTGCGGTCATATTCTTTATCTACTTGATAGGCGGTACTTGGTGGTGGTTGATTGCTATAATGATGTTTGCGGCGATGATTCCTGTAGGTATCCTCAACGTAATACCTCACCTTATGGCTACCGATACGCTCGACTACTGGGAAGACAAGACGGGTGACAGATGCGAAGGTATTACCTTCTCGCTTATGAGCTTGCGTTCTAAAGTTTCCTCAGGTTTCAAGGACTACGTAATGAGCTACTTGCTCGTTTACTTCGGCTTCTCGCAAGCACTTCCTTTCTTGAGCGATCATACCCCTGTTCAGTCAGATTTCACAAAGTTCGGTTTGTTCGCTATCTACACGATCATACCTGCAGTTCTCAACCTTGTATCTATCGTTCCTATACTCTTCTATAAGCTCAGCGGTAAGAAGATGGCAGAAATTCAGGGCAGACTTGCAGTAAAGCGTCTCGAAGACGCAAAGAAACTCGAAGGCATGGCTGTCGAGGCTGAAACGGATATATATTCTGTTGTTGCAGAACAAGCCGTTGTCGAAGACATAGAAAAAGAAGTGGAAACTGCCAAGAATATGGCGGAAGCAACTGTTACCGAAGTTTCGGAAGTTGAAGCAAAACCCAAGAGAACTTCAAAGTCCAAAAAGGCTGCAGACGAAAAGGAGGACAAGTAATATGAAGAAAAAACTTATATTGATTGTATCTCTTGTATTGATGGTATGTATTCTGGCTACTGCCTTTGTCGGTTGTAAGAGCGCAGAAGAAAAAGAAAACGATTATTACGCAGAAAACACTGCTGCCGTAAAAGAAAATACCCAAAAACTCACTTCTCTCATGGATAAGGTATTCGCTACCAACTGGAAGTCCAGCTTTGTTTACGCATATACTTATTATTCCAAAGAAATCGTGAGAGGCAGCACTCAAAGTGCGGGCTGGCCCGAAGATAACGAAGAAAGAACAAAGTTCATGGCTTTCGATGTCGATTATACCGATGCTGAAAACTACACAATTAAGACTATCGTTTTCAAGGAAGTATCCAGAGAAGATTATGTCAAGAATATCGACAGCAAAAAGTATAGAGAAAAGTTCGAACAGGAAAAAACTCTTGAATATGCCGTTAGTCAAGGCGTAGCAAGCGGTGAGTTGTACGAAGGATTCAATCCTATCGCATACATTCTGGCTAATATTAACGCAGAGTATATTACCGCAAACGGTTTGACTGCAAGCGACAATTTCAGACTTTATCTCAACGATAGCTTCAAATTGTCCAATCACTTTATGAGAATTGAGACCAGAGCCGTATATGACGGTGAAGGTAATACCGTAACTAGAGACGACAATGTTGCTTCGGGTAAAAAATATTGGAGCGGTTACGGCGAAGATATCAGCTACAACTGGAACAATGTTTACTCTATGGATAACAACCGTCTGACGGTACTTTATACAAAGGGAAGTCAAAAAGTGGATTCCGTGGAGATTTACAACGAAAACATTCTCGCTTATTATACCGAAAACAATAAGGTAGATAAGAGTCTCGTACTCAAAGCCGACGTTGTGGCATTTGAGGAAATGGTAGTTGAATTCGACTACGAATAATAAATGTACGAATAATCAACGCATTCATATAAAATACGCTCCGACAAAAGGAGCGTATTTTTTTAGCTGTATATTCTACTTTTAATTGCAACATTTGGAAAAAGTCGGATTATAATAAATTCAATTCTTATGCGTTCAAATCGTGAGGATTATATTATCTTGTCAATATGTTAAAAATACGATAAATCAACAATCAATCGCTATCTTTTGATTTAATTCGTTGCAATGAATTGACAAGTGAGAAAAATTATTGTATTATAACAATACCCTAGTAATTTGGTAGGGATTTGACGGGAGCTCAAAAAGAGGATAGAAATGACGCAGAAATTCAAGTTTTCCATAAGCGGTATGACATGCGTGGTATGCGCCGCAACTTGCAGAAAAGCTATTCAAAAACTGTACGGCGTAAGTGCATGCGACGTTAATTTCGCAAGCGGAAAAGCAATAGTGGAATACGATTCCGATATCGTGAAAAAAGAAGATATCGTAAGCGCCGTGGAAAAAGCCGGCTATAAAGTCCAAGATACAGAAAAAGACGAGAAAAAGCCGACTGATAAAAAATTGATTGCAATGCTTGTGCTTGCTTTTTGTCTGCTGGTATTTTCTATGGCGGCTATGCTGGGTGTAAAATATCCTTCTTTTATTTCGCCTGAAGGAAATCCGATTGTATTTGCGGCAATACAGATAGCTTTGTGTGTCCCGGTAATGATTATGGGCGCAGGCTTTTATGTCAGAGGATTCAAGAATCTTATTAAGTTGCACCCCAATATGGATAGCTTGGTGGCAGTAAGTACCACAACGGCTTTTATATACAGCATGTACGGTTTTGTGCGTATTTGTATGGGAAACTCACATGCTGTGCACGATTTATATTTTGAGAGTGCGGCGGTAATAATTGCAATCATATGTCTGGGCAAATTTCTTGAGAGCAGATCTCTTAAAAAAACAGGCGATGCAATAAAGAAACTGACCATGCTTACTCCCGATACAGCTACGGTCTATAAAAACGGAGAGTGGGTGGAAATAAACAGTAAAGATGTCTTAGAAGGCGACAGGGTGCTTGTCAAAGCAGGCGAAAGTTTTTGTTGCGACGGCAAAATTGTATCGGGCGCAACTTCGGTAAACGAAAGTATGCTTACAGGCGAAAGTTTGCCAGTTGATAAAAACGTCGGGGATAAGGTTTACGGCGGAACTGTCAACGGCACGGGAGTCATAGAGTTTTTGGCGGAAAACGTCGGGGATAAGACGAGACTTTCGGGAATAATACGACTTGTCGAAGAAGCGCAGAATTCCAAGGCTCCTATCGCACGTATAGCCGATAAGGTATCAGCCGTCTTTGTGCCTTCGGTAATTGCAATCGCAGTGCTTGCCGGTGTGATCTGGACGATTGCCGAAAGCTTTTCAATGGCGGTAAAAGTATTTGTCGGAGTGCTTGTTATTGCTTGTCCGTGCGCATTGGGACTAGCGACGCCTACGGCTATAATTACAGGTATAGGCAGGGGCGCAAAGGGCGGTATATTATTTAAGAATGCCGAAGGATTGGAAAAATTAAGCGGCGTAAACATTGTTGTGTTTGACAAAACGGGTACAATTACAAAGGGAAAACCCGTACTTACCGACGTATTCGTCCCCGAAAATGCTCAAAAGTATCTCGCATATGCCAAAGCTGTGGAAACTATGAGCGAACATCCTATAGCGTATGCCGTGGCGGAAGGTATAGAGGAGACAGATGTCATAGCAAAAGATATACAAGTTTTGTCGGGAAAGGGAGTTTTTGCAAAAATAGGTAAAGACAAAGTATATTTGGGAAATGCGGCACTCATGAGCGAGGTGAGCGATAATTTCACTTCGTCGCAATTTGCCTTGAAAGCCCAAGAGTATGCGGAGCAAGGTAAAAGCGTAGTTTTGATGGCCGTCAATTCGAAGGCAGTCGGGGTACTTGCCGTAGCGGATACTCTCAAAGACGATGCGGCATACGCCGTAAGCGAACTTAAAAAGATGAATATCAAAGTCGTACTTTTGAGCGGAGATAATTCGCTTACTGCAAGGTATGTCGCAAAAAGCGTAGGTATCGACGACGTTATCGCCGACGTGTTGCCCGAAGAAAAGAGTATGGTTATCGAAAAGCTTGCAAAAGATGGGGCAAAAGTCGCTATGGTAGGCGACGGTATAAACGACGCTCCCGCACTTGCTATGGCAGATGTCGGCATAGCCATGGGCGGAGGAAGCGATATTGCGCTCGAAAGCGGTCAGGTAGTCGTCGTGGGCGGCAATCCTTCTGGAGTGGTGAGAAGCATTAAACTTGCAAAAGCTACAATGCGAAACGTCAAAGAGAATCTTTTCTGGGCATTCATATACAATATCATAGGTATTCCTATAGCTTGCGGAATTCTTTATCCGCTCACGGGTATAATAATGAATCCGATGATAGGCGGTGCAGCTATGAGTCTTTCGTCTGTGTCGGTCGTAAGCAATGCCTTAAGGCTTAATTTCTATAAGTTTAAGGACGGAGAAGAAAATAGCAAAACCGATAAACAATGTTGTTCGGGCGTATCAAAATGCGGAAGCGAGTGCATGGACGATATGAGCGGTGCCGATATCTTGCAGAAAGACGCCGTTTGTAGTCGAGACGATATTGTTATGCAGACTCAAGAAAAATCCGCTGACGTCGAAAAAACCGAAATATCGAAACAACAAAACATAATTAAGGAGATAGATATGAAAATAACCGTTAAAGGCATGATGTGCGAACATTGCGAAAACAGAATCAACAAAAGCATAGGCAATATGGACGGGGTAAGTTACGTAAAAGCTGACCGTACTACCGAAAGCGTTGAAGTGCAATTCGATGCTCAAAAAGTAACGCTTGAAGAAATCAAAGCGAAAATCGTCGATGAAGGTTACGAAACAGAATAACATCTTTTAAGAGTAAAAACAGTTGGAAAAACAAAAGATTTGTAATATAATGTACTTAATTCTTTATAAAAGGTGTTAGAAATGTTTGAAAAAGTCAAGAAAATCTGGAGCGAAGAGGAAGTAAAGGCAATCAGCTACCTTAAACCCGAATATCAGCAGCTTAAAAACGAGCGTGACGAAACGGCAAGAAATATCATTGCGGGCAAGGATAAAAGAATGATGATAATCATAGGACCTTGTTCGGCAGACAACGAAGACGCAGTTTGCGACTACGTTTCACGTCTTGCTAAAGTTGCGGAAAAGGTAAAGGATAAAATATTTATCGTTCCCAGAATATATACAAACAAGCCCCGTACGAGAGGAGAAGGATACAAGGGTATTTTACATAACCCCGATCCGCATAAAAACGTTACGGATATTCTTGCCGGAATTATGGCTATAAGAGATATGCATATCAAGGCTATAAGCGAAAGCGGTTTGAGTGCGGCGGACGAAATGCTTTATCCCGACAATTATCACTATCTCGACGACTTGTTGACCTATGTAGCTGTAGGCGCAAGATCTTCGGAAAATCAACAGCACAGACTCGTAGCCAGCGGAGTTGAAGTTCCTGTCGGAATAAAAAATCCTATGAACGGAAGCATGAGCGTTACTCTCAATTCGATTTATGCCGCTCAAATCCCTAACGAGTTCAAATATCTCGATTATCAGGTCAAAACGAAGGGCAATCCCTTCGCACATGCAATCTTGAGAGGAAGCGTCGACGTTTACGGAAACAATCATCAGAATTATCACTACGAAGATATTGTCAAGTTCAGCGCCATGTATGAATCGCAAGGATTGCAAAATCCCGCAATAATAATAGATACCAACCATTCCAATTCCAATAAAAACTATATCGAACAGATAAGAATTGCGCATGAAATCGTCAATAATATGCATTACAGCGAAACAATTCGCAATATAGTCAAAGGATTGCTTATAGAATCCTATATCGAAGACGGTAACCAAAAGATTACCGAAAACGTCTACGGTAAGTCTGTTACCGATTCGTGTCTCGGATGGGAAAAGAGCGAAAGATTGATTTACGATATCGCAGACAGGTTGTGAGGTGTGTATGAGAGAGATTACTCCCGATAAAATCGATAAAAACGTATTTGAAGCAATCGGAAAAGAGTGGATGCTTGTCGGAGCGCAAGCTGACGGCAAAGTAAATGCCATGACTGCGTCTTGGGGCGGAATGGGTATTATGTGGAACAAAAACGTCGTCTTTGTTTTTATTCGTCCGCAGAGATATACCAAGAAACTTATTGACGCAGGTGAGTATATGTCGATAAGCTTTTTTGATGAGAGTTATAGAAATATGTTGACTTATATGGGCAAAGCTTCCGGAAAAGACGAGGATAAGATTGAAAAATCGGGGCTTACAATCATACAAGATAAGGCACCGGTTTTCGAACAGGCTCAAATGACGCTTGTATGTAAAAAACTTTATTCGCAAGCGTTGACCGAAAAAGGCTTTTACGACAAAACGCTTACGAAAACTTTTTATCCGCAAAACGACTATCACGAGATGTATGTTGCCGAGATAGAAAAGGTTTTGTTAAAATAATATTAAAAAGCGTTTTTAATATATCAAAAAAAAGAGAAGTGTAGAAAATTCACTTCTCTTTTTTCGATGTTGTAGATATATTGTAAATCGTAGCCCGATTTTAGCCGTAAATATAGCGTATATTTGTATATATTATAAAAATTACGCTAAAATTCGCCTCTGAATATTGATAAATTATAAAAAATAATTGTTGAATTATCATTCTTTATTGACTTTATTTTTTATATATATTTATAATTATTATATATTTATTCTTCTATATATTATCAATGTATATTAATCATTTTATTACACACTAATATATCGAGTGTTTTATGTAACTGGCAAATATACATACGCATAATATGTAGTGCTTATTGTTTATAAAGGAGGCATTATGATTTTAATTGACAAAAATACGACTTACATTTCACCCGAGGCGCAAATAGCGGAAGATGTGGTGATTTATCCCAATAACAATATTATAGGAAACACGATTATAGGTAAAGGAACGGTAATTATGCCCAATTGTATAATTACCGACAGCATAATAGGCGAGAATACAAAAGTGACCGCCGCTGTCATGGAGGAAGCAAGAGTTGGAGATAATACCACGGTAGGACCTTTTGCATATCTGCGTAAAGGAGCTTGCATAGGCAATCATTGCCGAATCGGCGACTTTGTAGAGGTCAAAAATTCAGTAATCGGAGATTATACGAAGGCGTCGCACCTTGCTTATGTCGGAGACGTGACGGTAGGCGAAAAGTGTAACGTAGGTTGCGGAGTAATTTTCGTAAACTATGACGGAAAGACAAAGCACAGAAGCACGGTAGAAGACAATTGCTTTATCGGTTCGAATTGTAATATAATTGCTCCCGTTACTTTGAGAGAAAACAGCTATATTGCGGCAGGTACGACTGTTACGGACGAAACTCCCAGCGACAGTTTTGTAATCGGCAGATCGAGACAGATAATCAAAGAGTCCAGAAATCCCAGAGCTTGAGGTGCGTATGAAATTCGGTACAGACGGTATAAGAGGCATAGCATACGAAGAACTCAGCGAGGATGTAGCATACAAGACGGGCAACGCTATCGGCGGACTTGCGGAAAACACCAGAGCGATTATCGGCAGAGACACGCGCTTATCGGGAGAGAATCTTACGAGAGCGTTTTGCAAGGGATTTACCGACGCAGGCGGTGAAATTATGGATTGCGGATTAATGCCCACGGCAGGCGTTGCGTATCTTGCGATTAAACACAGGTGCGACTACGGCATAGTGATAAGCGCATCGCATAATCCGCCCGAATACAACGGTATAAAAGTTTTTGACGGTAAAGGCTATAAAATAAGCGAGAGTCTTGAGAGAGAAATCGAAGACCGTATTGCAGGAAAACTCGTTATGAGAAAGAGCGGAAGTATGTCGGTTTATGACAACGGCTGTGATGAATACGTAGATTTTCTTGCGGCAAAGGGTGTAAATCTGGACGGAGTAAAAATCTTGCTCGATTGTTCCAACGGAGCAACCTCTCAAGTTGCGCCTAAAGTATTCAAAAAACTGGGTGCAGACATTACGGTGGTAAACGACAGTCTTGACGGAAGTGTAATCAACAAGGACTGCGGCGCCGTATGTGCGGAATTGCTTTCGGACAGAGCAAAAAATTACGATATCACATTCAGCTTTGACGGAGACGGCGACAGACTTATCGCACTTGACGAAAAAGGCGAAATAGTGGACGGCGACAAAAATTTGCTTGTGATAGGCAAGTACCTCAAAGCCCGCAATTTGTTAAAAGGCAATCTTATCACCGGTACGGTCATGACCAATATAGGCATTCAAAGAGAGATAGAAGAACAGGGAATAGAGTTCGACAGGGCGGACGTAGGAGATAAGTATGTTTTGAGAAATTTGCTCGCAAAAGGCGGTATTCTCGGAGGCGAAGGTTCGGGGCATACGCTCATTCTTTCGGAGAGCACGACGGGTGACGGAGTGCAGACCGCAGTAGTGATTGCGAAGATATTCAAAGAAAGCAAAAACCCTTTATCCGTGTTGGCGAAAGCTGATCTGGTGCCTCAGATCACCAAGTCTATAAAGGTCGAAGATAAAGAAAAAATCGCTCAAAATCCCAAGGTTGCCGAGGCTGTGGAAAAGATTAAATCCGAATTCAAAGACGAGGGCAGAGTTTTTGTCAGACCTTCGGGCACGGAGAATAAATTGAGAATTACTCTCGAATACAAAGATGAAAATAGAATTAAAGAAATTGTTAATGATTTCACAAAGTTGATACAAAATATAGAAATATAACTACTATATTATAAAAATTTTAATCAATTTTAATAAACTTTTAATAAAACTTTTCAACTTACTATTGAAATCCCTCTTAAAATATTATAGAATATACTTGCATTTAGTATAAATACTAAAATTTTAAGAGGGAGGACTATAATTATGAGAAAGAATAAATCGCTTATCTTGATAGGCATTATTCTTATCGTCGCTATGGTTATGGCGATGGCAGCAGGTTGTGCTAAAAACGGCGGAACCACTACTATCGATAGCGACCAACAAGGCACTACTACAACGATTGACAATGCCGACAGAAATACGACGTTTAATATCGTTGCTGACGCAGGTGTTACCGATATAAGCGACAAAGTTACCGTCGTTGCAGTAGCAGGTAACCAAAAAGTAAATGTAACTATTTCGGCAGGCAAGGCTTCTGACGGTAAAACTATCTTTACGGTATTTGCACCTGACGGCTACTATGAAATGGGCACAATTTACAAAATTACCATTGACAAATCATTGTCTTTCAGCGGCTATGACACCAAAGTCAAGAGCATTATCTTCAAGATTACATCTGACGCTTTGAGCAATATTAAGTTTGTTGACGGTCTTATTACTTTCGATAGCCAACAGGTTAAGTCGATTCAGGATCCTGTATTGAGCCTTGAAGACGGAGAAGAACAGCTTCAGTATCGCGGTCAACTCCAGATTCAGACCAAAGGCGTTGATGTAAACACCGGTGACGTTATCATGGTCGAGAACAAGGATGCGGGCATTATCGAAGCTTACAAGGTAGAAAGCGTAGGTAAGACCGATATGAACTCCGTTACGTTCGTAAGCTATGTTAAACCTCAAATCAACGAAGTTTATGAAGAATTCAGCGTAGACGCTACCGAAGTTCTCGACAGCGACAGCAAAGTCGATTTCGATGTAGAAAAGGTTGAAGAAGATCTCGAAAGCAGCACTCTCGCTATGGCAGCTGTTTCCGTATTCGGTACCGCTCCTACTTTTGACGTTAAACCCGAAAGACTCGAAGACGGCTCTGTAAAAGTAGCTATCACGATGACTATCCCCGGAGTTGTTAAGGTAGACGCTGCAAGTACTGACCTTATCGTTACCGTAAACGCAGTTATGAGCGCTGACGCTATCATCAATGCGGATATGGACGGAAATGCAGTAGATTGCGGTGTTATTGCCAACGTTTACAACGTTATCGATACCAAAGTAGATATCAAGACGGGTTACAACTATTCCGGCGTAACAAATCTTACAGAACTTATCGAAAAGACTGTTAAAATGCAAGACGAGACCAATGCTGAAGGCGGCGTAGACGTTCCTATGTTCACATGGAGTATTCCCGTAGGCGGCGGTGCGGTTGCAGTTACTTATCAGTGCGATCTCACTTTCCAATTCAGTTTTGCAGGCAGACTCGGTATCGAAGCTAACTCCGAATTCAACTACAAAATAGGTGCTACATATGATAAGGTCGAAGGTGTTATCACTTATCATGAACAGCTTCCTGAATCCGGTCTTAAGAATGTCAATATCGACATCGAAGGCAGTGCAAAGATCAAACTCGGTATCAAAAACTCTTTGTCTCTCGATATCCTTGCAGGCGTAGCTAAACTCGGTATCCAGGCAGAACTCGGCAACTTCAACGGTTTGTACGGCTTTGCTTCTACCGATAACCTCGTCGGCGTTGAGAATATCGAAGACGTTGCAATCTCCGGAGCAATTTACTTCGAAGGCGGCTTCTATTATGACGTAGACCTTGCTGTTGCAATCTCTATCGGAAGCATTGCAAACATCGGCAAAAACATTGATATAGCTAACGACGAAATCGTGCTTTACAGCGCAGGCGAGCCTACTGTAGTTACCGACATCTATGACGGTAAAGAAATCGAGCTCACGTCTCTTGAAACTCAACTTCCCGAATTCGAAGCAAAGGCTTACGATCTCAAGGGAATGTTTGAATTCGATACAACCGTATCTATGGCAGACGCTTTGCCTTATGAGACCAATCTCTATAAGATCGAAAACGGCGTAGTTACCGTATTCAACGAAATTTGCACAATCAACGAAACAATTACTTTGGAATATCCTACCGAATACGGCACGATCAGCGTAGACGTTAATATCAGATATGACGGAAGCGTAATCCTCGATAAGTCTGATGTAAATTACGACAAAGCCGGCGTAGATAAAATGAAGGACATAGTGGTAAATCTCAAGGGCTCCGCTGTAGATAAGCTTACCAGTGCAGATCAAGTTACGATTGATGCAAAGAATGCATCTTTCAACTTGAGCCAGAAGACGGTTACCATCCCTTATAAGACTCTTGCTGACATGAAGGAAGGCGCTAACGTAGTTACCATCAACGTAAACGGCATCGAGGCTTACCTCACCGTAAACGTAACCGGTAAAGCTGCAGTTGACGGATTCAAGTACGGCAATAAGAATGAAATCTTCACCGCTGATCAGATCATCGATATGGTCAACAGATCTAACGCAGGCGAGAACTTTGCAGGTGAAAACTTCATCCTTACAGACAACGTCGATATGGGCGGTGCAGTAATTGCTCCCGTTGTTGAATTCGCAGGTGTACTCGACGGCGCAGGCTATACTATCTCCAACTACACAGTTGCAGGCAGCGGCAAGAAGGTTGCATTCATCGGAATCAACAAGGGCGAAATCAAGAACCTCACTTTGAACGGCAATGTCAATGCAGAAATCGCTGCAAAGACCGATAATAAAGATTACTATGTTGCAGGTGCAGTAGCAGAAAACAACGGTAGCGTTACCGATGTAAATGTAAACGGCACCGTAACGATGACTTCTACCAGCCTCAACGCATTTGTTGAAATCAAAGTTATGAGCGTAGTTGCAAACGGCAACGCAGCAGTAGGCGGCGAAGCTAACGTAACGATCAACGCTATATCGCAGTTTGATATCGCAAACGTAACCATTAAGGTTGACGGCAATGCAGATTATAACGTTGGATGTGCAAATGCAGCAGTAGCTGACGGCGCACTCGTTAAGTTTGAGATTATCAAATAAGCCTTTAGGCAAACAATAAAAGAGAGACCCTCGGGTCTCTCTTTTTTGTGTTATAAAAACGTTATTACAGACGAACTGTTATATTGATTTAAATTTTTATATTAATATGTATATATATTTATATCGATAATGTAGCGGTATAATTTTAGACGCTTTTCGAAATTTTGTCTAAATTCAAACAAATTGCATATAATGATTTACGTATTTATGCGTATTTTGTCAATTATGCAGATTTTATGACAAAAGATATATGCCGCATGTTGACTGCAAAGTGATAATGTATTAAAATATATGTATATTTATAAAGGCAGGAAAATATATGAAAAAAGTTTTGATTTCTATTGTGCTTTTAATTGCATTGGTATGCGTTGTTTCTTTTGCAAGCTGTATGGAACCTGACGGCTACAAAAGCGATGATATTACGCTTACATACGATGTTTCTACCGATTACGGCGTGTATTGGTACGCAGACGGCGAATATGTAAGAAGCAGCGAGAGTATGGATGCAAAGTACTTCGACGCTTCTAAACCTACATTTATTTTCGCACACGGCTGGGAACCCGATCAAAATAATTCTTCAAACGGACTCGTAGAAGATTTGAAAACTCATTCGGCGACATTGAATTCTTGTGATGTCGAGGTGGTTGATTATGCGGTTTTGCTCAAGGAACAAGGCTACAATGTGGCTTGTCTCGGGTGGTTCGGCTATGCGTCGTCGCTGACAAATCTTTTCAAATACATTTGGGTTGAGTTTGACGGAGGATACGCACTCAGCGTAAGATTCGCAGAAGAACTTGCTCTCGTGCTTGGCAACGATTACGATAAGGAAGTCAAGATGATGGGACACAGTTACGGCGCTCAAGTGGCAGTTGCTACTACTTATCAGCTTACTAAATTCAAGGAAGACGGAGTTATATCCAATGCTAACATTATACCCGACAGAGTAACTCTTGCCGACCCTTATATCGGTGCACCTGCCTTGATAGGCGGATGGAAAACTATAAAAACAGGCACGATTGCATACAGCAACGAGCCTATAAACGAACGTGCGCCCAAAACGCTCATGGCTGATACGATAGAGTATATAGTCGATAAAAACGACGTTGCATTCGATATTTACGGAGGTATGCTCATTGCTTACGACTATTACGATTATGACGGAAGCGATGAGGACTTTGAAAAGTTATCTGAAAACTGCGTATTCACAAAATGCAGAGGACTCGAAAGCATAAGTTCAACCGATGTACATAATATCGTAAGAGATTGGTTGCTTCTCTCTCTCGTAAACAACGTAAAACTTTACGATCAGAATAATGACGTAGGACCTACTGCTGCTGCGAGCAACGAGGAAATAAAGGCAATGAGAGGAAAGTGTTACAATCAAGTCAATACAAAACTCGATTTGTCAAGAGATTCTCTTATCCTTGTAGACAGATTGGCTACGGAGTATTAATTTTAATAGTTTATAAAAATAAAAACAAAGCCTGCAATCAATGCGGGCTTTGTGCTTTTGAATGTAAGTTTTTTTAATCAAAAAGCGAGATAAATCCGATATGCCTAAACGATAAGCTTTATTATGATTAATATTTTTACAATGTTATGCAAATAAATGCGTATATTTGTATAATTATTCAATACATATGAATATTTATACATTCAAATCATGTATTTTTGTAAAAAATTAAAAAAAATAAGAAAATTTGTGAATAATTATTAAAAAATACTTGCATTTATTTTTGCATCGTTGTATTATATGTATGTAATAAGTTTATGCAAAAGGAGATTACCGAAATGGGTGAAATCAAAAAGGTTGTTTTGGCATACAGCGGTGGCTTGGACACCTCTATCATTATACCTTGGCTCAAGGAAAATTACGACAATTGCGAAGTTATCGCTGTCAGCGGTGACGTAGGTCAGGGTACCGAACTCGACGGACTTGAAGAAAAGGCTATCAAGACCGGCGCTAGCAAACTTTATATTGAAGATTTGACGGACGAATTTGTAGACGATTATGTTTTTCCTACCGTCAAGGCAGGCGCTATTTATGAGAACAGATATATGCTCGGCACATCCTTTGCCCGTCCTATAATCGCAAAGAGAATTGTTGAAATCGCTCTTAAAGAAGGCGCTGACGCTATTTGTCACGGCTGTACCGGCAAGGGTAACGATCAGGTAAGATTCGAACTCGCTATCAAAGCGTTTGCTCCTAATATGAAGATTATAGCTCCTTGGAGAATTTGGAACATTAAGTCCCGTGACGAAGAAATAGATTATGCAGAGGCGCACAATATTCCTCTCAAAATCAACAGAGAAACAAATTACAGCAAGGATAAGAACATCTGGCACCTTTCTCACGAAGGTCTTGACCTCGAAGATCCTGCAAACGAGCCTCAATACGATAAAATTCTCGAAATGGGTGTTACTCCCGAAAAAGCTCCCGATAAGGCAACATACGTAACCATCTCCTTTGAAAAGGGCGTGCCTGTCGCAGTGGACGGCAAGAAGATGAAGGGAAGCGACATTGTACGTAAACTCAACGAACTCGGCGGTGCCAACGGTATCGGTCTTGCAGATATCGTAGAGAACAGACTTGTAGGAATGAAGAGCCGTGGCGTATATGAGACACCCGGCGGCGCTATTCTCTATCACGCTCACGAAGTACTCGAGACACTCTGTCTTGACAAGGAGACATCTCACTATAAACAACAAGTTGCAATCAAATTTGCAGATCTTGTCTACAACGGTCAGTGGTTTACTCCTTTGAGAGAAGCTTTGAGCGCATTCGTTGACAGCACTCAACAGAATGTTACCGGCGATGTAAAACTCAAACTTTACAAAGGTAATATCATCAATGCCGGCGTAACGAGTCCTTATTCTCTCTATGACGAGGATATCGCAACGTTTGCCGAAGACGACGTTTATAATCAGATGGATTCGCAAGGATTTATCAATTTGTTCGGATTGCCTATCAAAGTAAAGGCTATAATGGACGCTAAAAACAAAAGCAAAAAATAATCGACCGATAATGAATTAGTCTTGATGATCGGTTGAAATACTCTAAAATCAACAAAAGCGGTACTTAAAGATAGTTGTCGTGCGATAACTATCTTTAAGCCTACAAAAAGGAAATAAGAAATTATGGCAAAAATGTGGCAAGGCAGATTCAAAAAGGAATTGGACAGCAAGGTGAACGATTTCAATTCTTCCATATCCTTTGACAGCCGAATGTATAAAGACGATATCGTGGGAAGTATCGTGCATGTCAATATGCTCGGAAAGCAGGGAATAATTCCGCTCGAAGACAGTAAGACTATCGCTAAAGAACTTGCTAAAATTCTCGATGACACAGATGCGGGAAAAGTACAGTTCAATCCTGACGCAGAGGATATCCATATGTTTATCGAAGCGGAGCTTACAAAAAGACTCGGCGACGTGGGTAAACGTCTGCATACCGCAAGAAGCCGTAACGATCAGGTTGCCGTAGATCTTAGACTATATCTTAAAACGGAAATCGACGGTATAATCGGTCTTATAAAGAAACTCATAGGCGTACTTGTTGACAAGGCAGAGCAAAATCTCGACACCGTTATGCCCGGCTACACTCATTTGCAGAGAGCTCAACCTATCACTTTCGCACATCATCTTATGGCGTACGTCGAGATGTTCAAACGCGATATGACAAGATTGTACAATTGTTTCTGGCTTATGAACGAATGCCCTTTGGGCAGCGGCGCTTTGGCGACTACCACTTATCCTATCGACAGAGACTATACGGCGGAATATTTGGGATTTGACAACGCTATGCTCAACAGCCTTGACGGAGTTAGCGACAGAGATTACTGCATGGAACTTGCAAATGCCATAGCTATCTGTATGGTGCACATGTCAAGACTCAGCGAAGAAGTCGTACTGTGGTGCAGCTGGGAGTTCAAATTCGTCGAACTCGACGACGCTTATTCCACGGGATCGAGCATTATGCCGCAGAAGAAAAATCCCGATATATGCGAACTCATAAGAGGTAAGACGGGCAGGACGATAGGCAATCTTACGACGCTACTCAGCATGATGAAGGGTTTGCCTCTTGCATACAACAAGGATATGCAGGAAGATAAAGAAGCGATTTTCGACAGCGTGGATACGATCAAGCTCTGTCTTTCGACCATTGCACCTATGCTTGAAACCATGACAGTCAACAAAGAGAATATGCTCAATGCAGGCAAGAAGGGCTTTATCAACGCTACCGATTGCGCAGACTATCTCGTCAAGAAAGGTATGCCTTTCAGAGACGCTTACAAGATAACGGGCACTCTCGTAGCATTGTGTATAGATAAAAATACCGTACTTGACAGTTTGCCGCTAGAAGAATATAAGAAGTTGAGCGAATTGTTTGAAGAAGATATTTATGATGCTATTTCTCTCAAAACTTGCGTCGAAGGCAGAAATGCCGTAGGCGGACCCGCTCCCAAAAGAGTGGCAGAACATATACAAAAAATAAAAGATACCGTATTAAAGGAAGAAAATGAAGAAGATTAACGTAGGAATAATAGGCGCCACGGGCTATGCAGGTGTGGAACTCGTAAGACTTTTGCTCCTTCACCCCGAGGTGAATCTTGCGGCGGTTTCGTCGGTAAGTTACGAAGGGAAAAAGATAAGCGACGTATATCCCAACCTCAAAGATATATGCGACTTTACTTTGGAAAACGAGGATATTATTGATAAATGCGACGTAGTATTTACATCTCTGCCGCACGGACTCAGTGAAAAGTTTGCAAAAAAGTGTCTCGAAAAAAACGTAAAACTCATTGACCTCGGAGCTGATTTCAGACTTGACAGCGCAGAGGAATATACCAAATGGTACGGCAAGACTTACGAACACGAAGATTTGCACAAACTCTCGGTATATTGTATCCCCGAACTTCACAGGCAAAATTACAAAAATCAACCTATTATAGGCAATCCGGGTTGTTATCCGACAAGCATATCACTTGCGCTTGCACCTGCTATAAAAGCGGGTTTGGTAGTCGACAACAGTATAATCATCGACTCCAAATCGGGCGTTACGGGTTCGGGAAGAGGACTCAGTGACACTACTCATTATCCCAATTGCAATGAGGCTTTTTCTCCCTATAAGGTTGCAAGTCACAGACATACGCCCGAGATAGAACAGACCTTGTCAAAGCTTGCAGACAAGAAAGTCGCAGTGACGTTTGTTCCTCATCTTTTGCCCCTCAACAGAGGTATCGAGTCTACCGTATATTTCAATACGACTTCGCCGCTTACGGCTGAAAAACTTCTTGAAATATACAGGGAATTTTACAAGAACGAAAAGTTTGTCAGAGTTTTGGATGAGGGAAACGTGGCAAATCTCCGCAACGTAAAGTATTCCAACTACTGCGATATTTCCGTGCACTACGACGCTCATACTCAAAGAGCGGTCATCGTATCGGTTATCGACAATATGGTCAAAGGTGCGGCAGGACAGGCAATACAGAATATGAATATTATGTTTAATCTTAAAGAGGATACGGGATTGGATTACATTCCCCCCGCATTTTAGAGGTGAGTATGAAAAAGATAAAAGGCGGCGTGTGTGCGGCAAAGGGATTTAAGGCCAACGGCATACATTGCGGTATAAGAAAAAATAAGGACAAGCGTGACCTTGCGCTCATAGTTGCGGACAAGGATTGCGCAGTAGCAAGCGTATATACGCAAAACAAGGTAAAAGGCGCTCCTATTGCCGTGACAAAGAAAAATATCTCTGACGGCAAGGCAAGGGCTATCGTCTGCAACAGCGGCAACGCTAATACCTGCAATTTCGACGGAGTAGAAAAGGCGCAGGCTATGTGCTCTCTCGTCGAAAAGCATACGGGAATACCCGCAAGCGACGTTGTCGTAGCTTCTACCGGCGTAATCGGACAGCCTCTCGACATTACTCCTATCGCAAATGGAATGCAACAGCTTGTAGACGGTCTTAATTCTGACGGAAGCAGAAATGCCGCACTTGCCATTATGACTACAGATACCGTTGTCAAAGAATATGCGTATTCGTTTGTTGTCGACGGAAAAGAATGTCATATAGGCGGTATAGCAAAGGGCAGCGGCATGATTCATCCCAACATGGCTACGATGCTTTGTTTTGTAACTACCGACGTCAATATCACGAGCGAAATGCTTGACAAGGCTTTGCATAAAGTAGTTGTCGATACATTCAACATGATAAGCGTGGACGGCGATACTTCAACCAACGACATGCTTACCGTCATGGCTTCGGGACTTGCAGAAAATACTCTTATTTCTGAAAAGGGAAAGGATTATAACACATTCTGCAAAGTGCTCAAGAAGATGTTGGAGACGCTGTCGAGAGCAATCGCAAAAGACGGCGAGGGCGCTACAAAACTCATAGAGTGCAGCGTCGTCGGTGCAAAGTCGTCAAAGATAGCAAGAGCAATCGCAAAGTCGGTCATTACGTCTTCGCTTACCAAAGCCGCATTATTTGCAGCGGATGCAAATTGGGGCAGAATACTCTGTGCGATAGGCTATACCGACGCTGATTTCGACATAGATAAAATCGACGTCGATCTTATCTCTAAAGTCGGTAAAATCGCAGTTTGCCGCAACGGTGTAGGTGTGGAATTCGACGAAGATGCCGCACACTCGATTTTGCTCGAAGACGAAATAACAATATATATCGACTGCCACGAAGGCAGAGCGAAAGCAACGGGTTGGGGCTGTGATCTGACATACGAATACGTCAAGATCAATGCAGAATACCGCACCTGATTAAGGAGAGAAAAATGTTGGACGCTAACGAACTTAAAAAAGAAGCGGAACTCCTCGTAGGAGCTTTGCCTTATATTCAAAAATACAACGATAAGATCATTGTGGTCAAGTACGGCGGCAATGCTATGCTCAACGACGAACTCAAAGAAGCCGTTATGAACGATATCGTGCTTTTAAGCCTTGTAGGCGTAAAAGTCGTACTCGTACACGGCGGCGGACCCGAAATAAGCGATATGCTCAAGAGAGTCGGCAAAGAAAGCAAATTCGTCAACGGCTTGAGATATACGGACGACGAAACTGCCGAGATAGTGCAGATGGTGCTTGCGGGTAAAGTAAACAAAGACCTCGTCAAACTCATCTCAAAAGTCGGCGGCAAGGCGATAGGGTTTTGCGGAATCGACGGAAATATCATTACGGCGTGCAAAAAAGAGAGCGAAGTCGATCTCGGCAACGTAGGCGAGATAATAAATATCGACGTCGACCCTATTCTTGTTACTCTTGAAAACGATTATATTCCCGTTATCGCAACGGTAGCAAGCGGCGAAGACGGCACTATATACAATATCAATGCCGACACTGCGGCGGCAGGTATCGCAGCTGCGCTTCATGCAGAAAACCTTGTTCTTATGACGGATATAAGAGGTCTTCTTATGGATAAGGATGACGAAAACACTCTCATCAGCGAAATAAAAGTCAGCGAAGTTCCCAAACTTAAAAAGAAAGGCGTTATCAGCGGCGGTATGATTCCCAAAATCGACTGCGTTGTCGAAGCCGTAAGACGCGGCGTGCAGCAAGCCGTTATTATCGACGGAAGAATAAAACATTCAATCATAATGGATATGCTTACCGACAAGGGTATCGGTACGCTTATCAAATGAGGAAATTATGGCAAAAAGCGTTAAAGAAACAGATAAGAAATACGTTATGAATACCTACAACCGTTATGACCTCGAAATCGTCGAAGGTATGGGTTGTAATTGTTATGACGTTGACGGCAAAGAGTATCTCGACCTCTCGTCGGGAATAGGCGTAAACAGTCTGGGATTTTGCGATATGGGCTGGGTTGACAGCGTTACTCAACAGGTATGCAAACTCAACCATACCAGCAATCTCTATTATTCTCAACCTTGTGCGCTTCTTGCAGAAAAACTGTGCAAGCGTACGGGCTATGAGAAGGTATTTTTCTGCAATTCGGGTGCCGAAGCAAACGAAGGCGCAATTAAGATTGCACGTAAATATTCCTTTGATAAGTACGGCAGGGACAGGGATAAGATAATTACTCTCGTCAATTCTTTCCACGGCAGAACGGTTACCACGCTTGCCGCAACGGGACAAGATGTATTTCATAATTATTTCTTTCCTTTTACGGAAGGATTTGCCTATGCTAAAGCCAACGATATCGAAAGCGTAAAAAACCTCATGGACGGAAGCGTATGCGCCGTTATGGCGGAGATGGTTCAGGGTGAAGGCGGAGTTATCGCACTTGACAAGGATTTTGTAACTCAACTCAAAGAGTTGTGCGATAAAAACGACATACTCTTTATCGCAGACGAAGTACAGACGGGTATCGGCAGAACGGGCGAACTTCTCGCAAGCAGTCATTACGGTATTTTGCCTGATATTACTACGCTAGCAAAAGGACTCGGAGGCGGACTGCCGATAGGAGCAGTGCTTGCAAACGAAAAGTGTTCGGGCGTACTCGGATTTTCCATGCACGGCACGACTTTCGGAGGCAATCCTATCGTGTGTGCAGGTGCAAATTACGTAATCGATACGATTGACGACGCTTTTCTTAAAGACGTGAGAGAAAAGGCACGTTATTTCAGAGAAAAGCTTGTTGAGCTTCCCGAAGTGGAGAGCGTCAGCGGTCTGGGACTTATGATAGGTCTCAAGCTTAAAAACCAAATAGCTTCCGAAGTGGTAAAAGAAGGTATCAAAAAGGGACTTATCATGCTTACGGCAAAGGACAAGGTCAGACTCCTTCCTCCGCTCGTAATAAGCTACAACGACATTGACAAGGCAATGAGTATTCTCACTAAATTGCTAGCATAAATCTAAACGGAGAGACGATATGAAACATTTACTTAAATTACTTGACCTCAAAGAGAGTGAAATTCTCGATATTCTCAATCTTGCAGATCAGCTCAAGTATGAGAAAAAGAACAATATTGAACATAAATACCTCGAGGGTAAAAGTCTGGGTATGATATTCCAGAAGTCCTCTACACGTACGAGAGTATCCTTTGAAACGGGTATGTATCAACTCGGCGGTCAGGCGCTTTTCTTGAGCCCCAGAGATTTGCAGATAGGAAGAGGCGAACCTATCGAAGATACGGCGAGAGTATTATCGAGATATCTTGACGGTATCATGATCCGTACTTTTGCACAGCAGGAAGTAGAAGACCTTGCGAAATACGGTTCTATTCCTATAATCAACGGACTGACCGATTTTGCGCATCCTTGTCAGGTACTTGCCGATTTGATGACAATAAGAGAATACAAGGGCGAATTCGACGGACTTAAACTCACGTTTGTAGGCGACGGAAACAATATGGCAAACTCCCTTATTGTAGGTTGTCTCAAAGTGGGTATGCACGTGGCAATAGCTTGCCCTAACGAGTATGCACCCGATAAACAGATTCTCGAGTTTGCAAAGAAATATAAAGATAAATTTATGATTACCGACGACGTTCTCAAAGCATGCGAAAACGCAGATGTCGTATATACCGACGTATGGGCATCCATGGGACAGGAAGGCGAAGCCGAAAAGAGAAAACAGGCATTCAAAGGCTATCAGGTCAATGCCGAAACGATGAGCGTGGCAAAGAAAGACGCTATGGTTTTGCATTGTCTTCCCGCACACAGAGGCGAAGAAATTACGGCTGATATCATTAAAGCGCATCCCGAAATTTTCGATGAAGCAGAAAACCGTTTGCACGCACAGAAAGCCGTAATGGTAAAACTCATGGCGGATAAAGATGTACTCAAAGCAAAGCACTTATAAGAATTACGATCTTTACAGAATGGAGAAAAAGGACTTTGATCTTGTCAAAGGTTTTTTGGACGAATCACGTCTCAAACTTGACAGGATAGAGTTCTTTTATCCTTATAAGGACAATGAACTTGCCGAGGTCTTGGACAAGGGGTATTTTCTCGGGCTTTTCGATAAAGAAAAACTCATTGCGACTTTCGGAATAGACTTTGACGAAGAATACGCAAAACAGATTGCCGACGTCATAAACGGTTGCAACAATATAGGAATAGACAAGGCGTACGAGAGCTCGGGACTTATGGTAGATGCGGATTACAGAGGACAGGGCATCGCCAATTTTCTTATGGACGAAATATGTGCCGAAGCCGCTCGTCGCAACATCAATATTTGCGGTGTTGTTCAGATATGCAATACGGCAAGCATGACTACATTTTTTTCTCACGGATTTGAGCTCAGAGGAGTGTGGAGTATGGGGGGTAAATATGACTTCGGATATCTCTTAAAAACGCCACAGAGCACAAATTTTCAAAATCTGCAAAAAAATTCAAATTTGATATTGCAATGCCCCTCCAAATATGATATAATCGTAGATGTAGAGCGGGAAGTCGATAATTTTGATTTGTCCGGACAGAGAAAATTATTGGCTGAAAACTACTACGGTATTCAATGTGATAAAAAACGTATATTTTATATACGAGATAAGGAGAGAAAATTATGAACAAAACACAACTCATTGATGCTATGGCCGAGAAGTCCGGCTGCTCCAAAGCAGACGCTGCAAAGTGCTGCGATGCAATGATTGAAGCTATCATGGACGCAATGAAAGCTGGCGATAAGGTTGCTTTGCTTGGATTTGGTACTTTTGAAGTAAAGACGCGTGCCGCTCGTCAGGGTATCAACCCCGCTACCGGTGCAAAGATCGATATTCCCGAGTCCAAAGTTATCAACTTTAAGGCATCGAAGTCTAACAAGGATTCTTTGTAAGACAAAATATTGAATTTTAAGAAAGATTATATGCCGTCTTCGGACGGCATATATTTTTTTATTTTGCGATTATTTTATTGATTATAATATAAAGCGACAATTATACGAGTAAAATCCGCTCTCTGATAGACAATATTTATGCAAAGTGATATAATTTTGACGGAGGTAGAGTTTATGCAAAAATCCGAAAGAATACAAAACGGTTATGAAAACTTCAAAAAGGGATATAACTGTTGTCAGTCCGTAGTGCTGGCATTCGCTGATATTTTGGGACTGGATAAAAAAACTTTACTGGCAGTATCCGTGGGATTCGGTGGAGGATTCGGCAGAACGAGAAATCTTTGCGGCGCTGTCAGCGCTTACGCAATAGTATTGGGATTATACCGTAATCATGACAGCGATCCTCATAAGGATAAAGCCGCAATATACAAAGAAGTTCAATATCTTGTTGCCAAGTTCAAGGAGCGTAACGGCAGCGATAATTGCGGCGAGCTTCTCAAAAACGTCAAAAACCTTACAGCGGGCTATGAGCCGCAGGTCAGGGACGATGAATATTACAGAGTCAGACCTTGCGTAAAGTTTGTTACGGACAGTATTGAAATTCTCAACGATTATCTTGAATTGGGAGGTTGAAATTAAGAAATCAACGGGATATTTTGTCGTTTGAACTGTAATGTAAAACTCTGAATATAAATATTTTGATAAACAAAGGATTTGTCGGTTAAAACTTGACAAGTCCTTTTTTATTGTAAAAGCACATAGCCGAGATTTTTTACGCGTCAAAAGATATTGACATTAAAATTTATCATTAAAGATTAAATGTTTTTTTGTGTCGCATACTAGGTATATGAAGTGGATAATCAAAAAATCTTTGAGGATAGCAGGGAATTTTTATTGGAAATTTTTCGGAGGAATTTTCTTGGCTTCTGTGTGGATTTTTGTCGGACTGGTGTTGATGTTTTCCGTTGTAGGTTTTCCTCTGTCATTGCAATGTTTCCGTATCGGTTGGCTTGTTTATAAGCCGTTCGGTAAGGACGTTGTATTAATCGTCAACAGACCGTTGGCGTCGTTTTTTTGGCTGATAACTTTCGGGTGGATTATAGGTACTGTCTGTATTTTGAATGCCATTGTATCCTGTGCGACTTTAGTGGGTTTTCCTCTTGCAGGACAGTGGTTTAAGATTTGCAGACTTGCGTTTTTTCCTTTTTGCGCAATATGGAAATAATTTTTCATCTCTATGTTGTTATTTTTTTGTTTGTTATTTCTCGGTACTGAAAATAATATCGCATAAACAATTCAAAAGATTAAAGCTTCAGATGTGAAAATTCATACAATTATATTCATAAATCTTAAATACGTATTGCTTATTAATTATTATAATGTTATAATATTAAAAAAGAATTTCGGAGACATATATGATTTACAATCTTTCCAATGATTTTTACAACGAATTTTCGTGCTTTGCAGACAACGCTTTGCCCCCCAGATCGTATTTTATACCCTTTAAGGACAGAGTGACATGTCAGAATACTACCTATCTCGACGAAAGATACGAGTCCGGTATGGTCAAAGTGTTAAACGGTAAATGGGACTTTGCGTTTTATTCCAAAATCAGCGACATGCCTTTGCAAATCGATACGGACGAATTGAAGTTTGACAGCGTAAAGGTGCCCGGTTGCTGGCAGTTCCAAGGATACGAAGCGCCTTTTTATATAAATACTAGATATATGTTCGATCTCAATACAAGACCCTATGTGCCCGCAGATAAAGGAATTTACGGTAAGAATTTCAAAACGGACAACGGTCAGAAAACGGTCGAGGTTTACAACAGCGTAGGTATATACCGCAAGACTTTTACTCTCAAAAAATCAACTCGCAACGTCATTACTTTCCTCGGTGTAAGTTCGTGCATACAGCTTTATGTAAACGGCTATTATATCGGCTACGGAGAGGGAAGTCACAATACTCACGAATTCGATATTACGGAGTACCTTGCAGAGGACGGTAAAAACGAACTCGTCGCACTTGTCTACAAGTGGTGCAACGGTACTTATCTCGAATGTCAGGATATGTTCAGAAACAACGGCATATTCAGAGACGTTTACATTACGTCATACGGTGACGATTATGTATGGGATTATCATGTCAAGGTAGTAAGAAGCGCCAAAGAACAATATCTTGTTAAGGTAGACACAAAGAGCGTAAAAAGCGACGATGCAAAGATTGTAGCGACGCTTTTTGACGGCAAAAAACAGCTTGATGTCAAAGAGGGCGACTCTGTTGAATTTACGCTTTCTCAACCCAAGACGTGGAGTGCCGAAATTCCCGATTTATATACATTGTTCATAGAAATAATAAAGGACGGCAAGACAGTCCAATGTATCCGTCAGGAAGTCGGTATAAAAGAAATCGCAATAAAAAATTGCGTCTTCCTTTTCAATGACAAGCCTATAAAAATCAAGGGCGTAAATCACCACGATACTCATGAAAGCAACGGCTATACCGTTACTGCGGAAGAACTTTACAACGAGGTCGTTTTGATGAAAGAACTCAACGTTAACGCAGTCCGTACATCGCACTATCCTCCCGATCCCGTATTTCTCAAAATAGCTAACCATCTGGGGATATATATAATAGACGAAGCGGATATAGAGACGCACGGCTGTTATGCGACGTATTTCCCTTTGCCCAGACCAAACCTTATTTCCAACAACAAGAAGTGGTGCAATCATTTTTGGGACAGAGTGTACAGAATGTATATGCGAGACAAGAACAATGCTTGCGTAACCATGTGGTCTCTCGGAAACGAGTCAGGCGGTTGGAAAAATCAGGATTATTGCTATGCTCGTCTCAAAGAGTTGGACGGCGGCACTCCTATACATTATGAGGGAGTTTCGAGATGTCCCAAATTTAATTACGACGTTATTTCGCAGATGTATGCGTCTACGGAATTTTATGAGAAATACGCTGAAGGAAAGGCTCCGAAAAAGTTTTACAGAGCACCTTATTTCCAGTGCGAGTATGCGCATTCTATGGGCGTAGGACCAGGTTCGTTGGATTTGTATATGCGTTTATTCGAAAAAGTTCCCACGGCAATGGGCGGCTGTATATGGGAATGGGCTGACCATGCCGTAAAGACAAAGAAGGGATATCTGTACGGCGGAGATCACGGAGAATATGCTCATGACGGTAACTTCTGCGTAGACGGACTCGTATATCCCGATCGCAGACCTTCGCCTAGCGCTATTAATATGCAGGCGGTTTATCGTCCCGTAAGAGCGGATTATATATCAAACAACAAATATCTTCTTTGCAATACGAACCGATTCTTATCGACGTCTTATATGCAGATAAAATGGCAGTACGTAAGAAGCGGAGAAATCATTACCGAAGGCGAAATCGAAAACGAAATTTTGCCTATGGATTCGTGCGAAGTTACTATCAAACATCCTGCACTCGATACCACAAAAGATTGCTACATCAATTTTGTCTATATAGACAAAAAGACTAAAAAAGTCATCGCTAAAGAACAGTTGTCTTTGTGTAAATTTATCAAAAAAGGCGAAAAACCCGAAGGTAAAGATATCGTGTGCGTAGAAGAAAACGGTTTTCTTAAGATTCTTACCAACAGCGCAAAAGTCGTGTTCAATATCAGAAAAGGCAAGATGTGCAGTTACGAGGCGGGTGGCAGAGAGTTTTTCGGAAACGACAAAAACGCCCAAATATTCGTTCCCAATATTTACAGAGCACCGATCGACAACTATATGTATGTTGTCAAAGGCTGGAAAAAGCTTGGCTTTGACGATATAAAGACTGAACTCGTAAATTTTGAATACAAGAAGAATTGCAACTGCGTCGAAGTCAATACCGAGGAAAGACTTTCGGGCAAAGGAAAGGCGCTTTTCAACGTTTATACGCAATATAAAATTTATGACAACGGTGAAATAGATATCCGCCCTTGTCTTGAAAAATTAAAGGCATACGATATCCCTAAATTCGGTCTCAACATAGAATTGCCTTCAGAATATACGCAGGTAGAATATTACGGCAGAGGCGATAAGGAAAATTACAGCGATATGTCGGCGCATGCGATCATGGGTATTTATAAATCGAGCGTCGAAGATATGTTCGAGCATTATATCAAACCGCAGGATAACGGCAACCGCTGTGACGTAAGATGGGTAAAAATCACAAACGAGCACGGGGACGGACTCAAGTTTGCCGCAAGCGGAGAGGCATTTAACTTTAACGTAAACAATTATACCGATAAAGCTATTGCCGAGGCAAAACACGATTTTGAACTTAAGCCTTCTGATAAAAGCATCGTAAGAATAGACGGATTCGTTAGAGGCGTAGGAAGTAACAGCTGCGGTCCCGATACGAGAGCAGAGTTCAGACATACGTCTGACGAAGATATCGTCTATGAATTCAGAATGACTCCTATATTTGCAAGCGAGACGCCTTCAAAAGACAGTGCGCATGCGCAAAAATAGTGCGCAAATAAAATATAATACTTATATATTAATGATATAATAATTATAATATTAAAAAATAATTATTAAAATATTAAAAAAAGTATTGTATTTGAAAAAATATTATGTTATAATTAACTTAAGTTAGAGAAAATTGTTCACAGGAGGAACAAAAATGGCAGAATTCAAATTCGACATTGTTAAGACGTACGGCAGCCTTTCCGAGTCCAGTAAGGGTTGGAAAAAAGAAATCAAACTCATCAGTTGGAATCAGAAAGAAGCTAAATACGACATCAGAGAATGGTCTCCCGATGGCGAAAAGATGGGCAAAGGCGTTACTTTGAGCAAGGAAGAGATTATCAATTTGAGAGATTTGCTGAATTCAATGGATCTTTGATCGAGAGCAATTTTTTCGTTAAACGCACAAATTATGAGCGTCCTGTTTTTGGACGCTCTTTTTTTTGTCTGATTTGCTTAATATTTTACGTGGAAATGGGAGGAATAAAGGGAGAGTCAATAATTTTGAATCTGTATTGCGAAATTTTTCGCTTTGCGACAAACGATAGTTTTCTACCGTTTATAGGTTTTTAATCATAATAAATTCATAAAAGCGCCGTATCGCAGTATAATAAACCTTCAAAAGGCGATTATCAGGGCATAAGCTTTAATCTTAATTGTTGTAATTTTTAACAAAGAATGTATAAGATATGTAAAACTCTAAAAATATATATTATAAATAATATATAGTATATTTGTCATATGTCCCGTTATGCAAAAAATTTGAAAAAATGTGTTGACTTATGTAATTTGCGTGGCATATAATTAGTTGATTTGAACGGGGGAAAAAATTGGAGGACAGGTTATGCAAACTTTAATTGAAATTATCCACAACAGTAACTGGATATTCTTTGAAATCGCAATTGTATTGCTGACTACCAAATTTTTTGGTATTATTCTTAAAAAGCTGGGTTTGCCACAGGTTTTAGGTGCATTGTTGGCTGGCGTTTTGATAGGACTCGTAAATCTTTTGCTCTCTAAAATCAATTCCGAATTGTTCTTGGTGGACAGTCATAGCGTTGTCATATCGACTCTTGCCACTATCGGTGTAAACCTTATTATGTTTTCTGCAGGTATGGAAACCAACCTCAAGGAAATCAAGAAAAACGGTATTGCATCGGTAATAATTACCAGCCTTGGCGTGCTTGTGCCTTTTATCGTAGGATTTTTGGTATCGCTTATTCTTCCTGACAGACTCTTTAATCAGGAAATATCAATTCTCAAACAGAGATTCTTCTTCGGCGTTATCCTTACTGCAACTTCGGTAGGTATTACCGTTGCCGTACTCAAGGAACTCAACGTGCTGCACGGTAAAGTAGGAGCGTCTATAGTTACCGCCGCAATCCTTGACGATATCATTGGTATCATTATTCTTGCTATATTTACTGCAAATACTACAAGCTTCAGCATCGGTAAAGCATTCGTCGGTCTGTTTACGGAAAATCCCAATTCCGCACTCGTAACGACTCTCAACGTAATACTTTTCTTTGCAGTTGCTATCGGCGTGGGCTTCCTCGTACATTTTGCTTTCAAGAAGATGAGCGACAAATTCCCTCATACCAGAAGACTTTCGATATTCAGTCTTGCGATCTGTTTCCTCTATGCCGCAATCGCTGAAACTTTGTTCGGCGTGGCTGCTATCACGGGTTCGTTCATGGCAGGTATGATGTTCGCAAACATGAAGGAAAGTCATTATGTTGAACGCAGAATCGACATGAGTGCATATATGCTGTTTTCGCCTATGTTCTTTGCAAACATCGGTATATCGCTTGACTATAATCAGATAGGATCTATGTTCAAGAGCGGCAATGCGGTTTATATAGTTTTGTGCTGTCTCGCTTTCGTATTGTTCGGTATGGCAGCAAAGTTTGTCGGTTGCGGTGCCGGTGCGAGGATCTGCAAGTACAATTGGCCTGACAGCTGCAAGGTCGGTATCGGTATGATGGTAAGAGGTGAGGTGTGCCTTATCGTTGCGAATACCGGTAAGTCCATGGGACTCATTTCCGAAGAATATTATCCCGCTATAATATTGCTCATCATAGTATCGTCTATCCTTACTCCTTTGTGTCTCAAACTCCTTTATAAGAAGTATCCTCACATCGAAGTTCCCGAGATGGGAGCAGGAATGGAAAATCTTGCGCAGGACGTAGTTATGGCAGAAGCAGAAAACAATGAGGTCGGCAATGTTTCAGACGTAAACAATTCTGCTGAAACGTCGAAGAATGCCGTAGATGAAAGTTCTTCACAACAGGTAACCGATTCAACAGATAGCGGCACGAAAAGCGATGCGGAAGAAAACAAATAATTAAATAATCAAGCGGCTGAATATAAAGCTTAACGACTAATTGAATTGAAAAGCAAAAAGGTGCAAACTCTTTGAGTTTGTGCCTTTTTTGTATTGAAATCTTAACTTCCGCATGTTATAATCAATATAAGGTGGAGAAATATGAGAGCTAAAAGCAGTATCGTGTTGATTGTTGTTATTTTATTGGCACTGTCCGTTGCTTTTATCGCTTGTGACAAGCAAGGCGAAGGAACAACAAACGAGCAACAATCTGAGATCGTTTTTGAATATAACGAATCGACAGGCGTTTTGAGTTGGTCGTATAAGGGCGCAAGCGGTTATGAGCTGGAAATTTTGCGTTCTGACGGTGAGACGTATTTCAAAACCGAAAACGTCATTCAACGCACTTATATCACACTGCAAAATCTTCAGGATGACGTCTATACCGCCACGCTTACCGTGCATGCGGGAGACAAAACTTACCAAAAGAGCATACAGTTTGCAATAGGAGACGAACAGCTTCCTTCGACAGGAGACGAGGACGAAACTCAACCTCCTCAATCTTACAGCAAAGTCGTCGATCGACTTTTGCCCGTATATTATTATCGCAGCGGCAACGCAGAATTGACACTTCCTTTGACAGATAGCAGCGGAGTTGAGTCGGTCGACGCTTACGGGCTTATTCAAAGCGATATGTATTCTTACGATTACGAAAGTAATACGCTGGTCATAAAAAAGAGCTACTTTAACAGATTTTCCGCAGGCTTCAGAACGCAGTTAAAAATCACTTATGAAAGCGGAACTGACGATTATACTTATATCGAGATTTGCAAAGATTTGCCCTTGAAGATAGAAGGTTTGGTTGACGATACGTTCATATACGATCCCTCATCTGCCGATTTGAAGTATCTTTCGAGAGAATTGATTTTTTTCAATGGCAATTCAACGGTAGAGTTGACGAATTTGAGTTTCAAACAAATTTGTATTGACAAAAAAGAATTGAGTCAAATCTATTATACCGTATATCAGTCTTCATCGAAAATCAAATTCAATTATTCCTTTTTCAATAATTATGTAGGTACGCACCTTGTAGAAGTCTATACCTCTTGGGGCAAGACTGTATTTTACATGGATATACGTACACTTACTAAATACAACGACAGATATCCTTATAATATCGATATAGACTACGACTCTTCATATCCTCAAATAATTGTAAATTGGGATATAGATTCAACTCCTTCGAATTATATTGTGGAGATTGCAGATCAAAAGTATTACTCGTATAAATCTCCCGAATTGTTTGACGGTTGCAGTTTTGACGCAACGGGAAAAATAAAGTACGGAGACGAAGTAAAAATCATTGCAGAGTTTGGCGGAAAGGGCTATGAAAATATAAGCACTTGCAAACTCGATGTCGATATATCCGACGAAAACGTCAAATCGTATTTATCGTATGAAAACAGTTTTGAATTTTTGGGCAAAAAACACAATTATTATATTCGCAACGAAGATGAGTTGAGAGACTTTGTCTATTATCTTCTCATATACTATGACTCTTTGCCTGCTACGGACATAATGAAATCTGGTACGGAAAGTTACGATAATGCCGTTAAGGTCCATATGTACACGGGATATGTCGCAACGATATCAGGACTTGAAAACGAAATAAACAGATTGTCTTTGCAGCTGAATGAGGCTATCAAAGGTTCGTTTGTCGTGCTTAAAGGCGAAAATACGGGAGAGTATTATATCTGCGGTGATATAGATTCCACTTGTATTGCGGATGACGAAATCCGTACTACTGATATGATAAAAAATATCAATGACGTGCATTACAGCCCGACGGGCAGGGATGATAACTACGAAGGTTTCGCTATTAATTCCGCAAGCGTTTCGGCAGTGGTAAATTACAGCGAAGAACTCTATCTTGCCCTTGAGCGCGGGGTACGTCCTGTTCCCGTTGAGGGATCAACAGCTTATGTGATATACGAAAAGGCAAAGGACGTCTTGAGGACAATTATAGACGATTCTATGACCGATTATCAAAAAGTGCATGCCATGAGCGATTGGTTGGCGGACAACGTTGCATACGACTATAAGCTCGAAGAAGATTTGTCAAACGTAAGCTCAACCGATCCCGAATACGATAAATTCTATTCTTGCCGTTCGCTATATCTCGAGGGCGTTTTTGTCGACGGCGTGGCAGTATGCAACGGATACGCAAAAGCCATGAGTTTAATGTGCGGAATAGAGGGAATACCTTGCTATAAGATAAAGGGTAAAAGCGGTAGCGGACAGCATGCTTGGAACAAGGTTTGCGCCGAAGGAGTGTGGTATATTGTTGACGCTACCTGGGCGGTAAAACGCTATCCCGATAAAAATTCGATATACGAAGTGCTCAAACACAATCTGCTGTTCATTAGTGAAGCTTCAAGCGGAAATTACAACGGCGGTCAACACTATGAACAGTACACGGGACTTTACAGCGGATACTATGCGGGCGAAAACTATAATATATATGCAAATACCTTCTTTGATTTTGAAGGTAAACTGAACGATTACGTTATCGACAACGCACGGGAATTGCAAACGCTTGTCAATTATTACAAACAAAAATACGGCAGTTCGATGAATTCGGGAAGATATATCATGATTGATCTCGGTTGCAGCATAACAGACCTTACCAGATATATCTCGTCATTGGATTACGGAGAGGTGAGTCAATACAAATATTCGGTAGAGACTTACGATGGAATTAGCGCAACGCTTAAGATGACAAAAAAATAATCTGGTTTGAGGAAATAAATGTTATATACGCTTGATGATCTTCAAAAATTTATAAATAAAAACAGAGAGGAAAAGTATCGGGATTTTATCAAAAAAAACGTCAGGACTTCGTATAAACTCAACGGAGTGCGCATGCCTCTTATCAAGTCGCAGGCAAAGTTAATATCCAAGTGCGACAACGCGAGAGATGTTTTAGATTGGGAATGCGAATGTTACGAACAAGTCGCAATTCAGGGATATTTACTCGGGGCACTATCACGGCGAAACGATTTTTTTGAACTTGTAGATATCTATATCAAAAGAATAGACGATTGGTCTTTGTGTGACGGTGCTTGCTGTGCAGTCAAACGTAAAGACGACGAATATTTTTATAAGTGCAAAGATTATGCGGCAAGCAATGACGAATGGCGTGTCAGGTGGGGACTTGTCGGTATAATGACAAACTTTTGCGATAAGGACGTAAATACGCTTTTGTCCGTGCTTGAAAAAGTCGAACAGGGTAAATATTACGTCGATATGGCGCTTGCGTGGTTGTTGCAAGTTTTAGCCGCAAAGTATCGGGATAAAGCAGAATTTCTCATAAAAAATCTCCGACTTTCAGAAGACGTTAAAAAAATGACGGCAGGGAAAATAAGAGATTCTTTCAGAATTGACAGTAACCAAAAATCTTATTTCAGAGACTTGCTTAAATAAATGTAAAATCGTGCAAACTTAATAATATTCAAATAGTTTTGTTTGTAAATTGCAAATTCATAACTATTCATCAAAAGCGATTGAAAGTGCTCAAACGGTTTGCGTATGCATAAGTCAGCCGTCAGGGTATAATATAAGCGCAATATAAAGCGATGGCGACAAAAATTTTTAGCAAATGATTTGAAATTTGTTGACATCACAAATATACTATGGTAAAATTTGTAGGCATTTAGATGTAGAGTTTTTCTAGGTGTCCGTATGCGAGTGTAGTTCAATGGTAGAATCCCAGCCTTCCAAGCTGGTCGTGTGGGTTCGATTCCCATCACTCGCTCCACTTGTGAGTCTGTAGCTCAGCTGGATAGAGCAACGGCCTTCTAAGCCGTGGGTCGGGGGTTCAAATCCCTTCAGGCTCGCCACAGGTGGTGGGTATAGCTCAGTTGGCTAGAGCGCAAGATTGTGGCTCTTGAGGCCAAGGGTTCGACTCCCTTTACTCACCCCACCTAATTTAGGGGTATCGCCAAGCGGTAAGGCACCAGACTTTGACTCTGGTATTCGTAGGTTCAAATCCTGCTACCCCTGCCACAATAAAAATCATTGGGGTGTCGCCAAATGGTTAAGGCACTGGACTCTGACTCCAGCACTTGAGGGTTCAAATCCTTCCACCCCAGCCATTAGCCATTACAGTACCGAGAGCGTAATGAGTTAAAAATTTAATAAAATATATCAAAACGCTTGCATTTTGAGCAATAATGATATATGATAACAAAGGTTTGACCCATTAGCTCAGTCGGTAGAGCACATGACTTTTAATCATGGTGTCCCGGGTTCAAATCCCGGATGGGTCACCAAGCATCTTATGATGCGGATGTGGCGGAATTGGCAGACGCGCTAGACTTAGGATCTAGTGTCAACGACATGGGAGTTCGAGTCTCTTCATCCGCACCACATAACAACTTAATACTGAATATGCGGGAGTGGCTCAGTGGTAGAGCGTTGCCTTGCCAAGGCAAATGTCGCGAGTTCGAATCTCGTCTCCCGCTCCAGTATGCACCTTTAGCTCAGTTGGTAGAGCAAATGACTCTTAATCATTGGGTCCAGAGTTCGAGTCTCTGAAGGTGCACCAGAAACCTAATCTTTATAGATTAGGTTTTTTTAATGCTTTTTTTTACATTGCTTGAAATGTATAATATTTTATGATAAAATATAATTAATAAAAATATTATAGAGGTTGGTTATGGCTTTAGACTTTATAAAAGAAGAAATGCAGAAATTCCGTGATGCACATAGATTTTTGAAAGACTTATCAGAGCAACATTTATTCGCAGTAATGAGTACAGCGTTTTATTATTTTGATGGAGATATAAAGCAAAGTCAATTTGAAAAGATTTTTGTAGATGGTACTAGAGATGGGGAATTAGATTTATTATTTGTTGATGAACAATCAGATGATAATGATTTAATAATGGTGCAGAGTAAATTTAGTGAAAATCTAGATAAAAATGGCATTCTAGCAATCTTTGACAAAATGAATCGTACTTGCGAAGATTTGAGAAAGGGACATTATGAAAAATATAATAATAGAGTTAAAGAGGCTTTTGTTAATGGAAATGACGAAAAAGGTGAGGCTGCAAATGATTATTTAGTATTAGTGACGATTTTCAATCCAAAAGATAAAATAAAAAAGGAAATAGAATCTGAAATTAATAGAAATTCTAGTCTTAAAAAATATAAAATTATAATTCTTTATGGGGATGATATTGAATCGCAAATTAATTCAATAAAAGATCCGAAAGATTATATCGAATACGATAAAATAAGATATTATAAAACAAATGGAAGAGTAATGTTGGAAAATGGGCAGGGTATGGTTATTAATATTTCTGCAGTAGATTTAAAACGTCTGTATGTGAAGTATAAAACAAAGGGGCTTTTTAATAGGAATTTAAGATTTTATATAAAACAGAAAAAAGTAGACGATGGCATCATATCAACATTAAAATCGAGTAGAGATCAGTTTTGGTATATGAATAACGGAATAATAATAGGCTGTGAGAATTTCAGTGTTGATGGCGATAATATTAAGCTTGAAAATTTTTCTATTATTAATGGTGCGCAAACGACTTCTTTAATAGGTGAAAGTGCATATGTTGATACAACTACAGATTTTCCAGTAGTATGTAAAATAATTAGATATACTGATGACCAATTCATTAATGATGTGGCTGAAGCTTCTAACTCACAAAAGCCTATTAATGAGCGTGATTTAATTGCAAATAGGTATGAGCAAAGAAATTTGAAAAAGATATTATTAGAAAATACTCCTTCCGTATATATGGAAGTAAAAAGAGGTGAGAAAAAACCTCCAAAATCGAAATTTCCTGAATCTTGGCAGAGGATTAAGAATGAAGATATCGGACAATTATTACTTTCTATTATTTTTCAAAGGCCTGGTACGGCGAGAAGTAATAAAAAAGCTATTTTTGGTGTAGAAAGTACGTATGATATTGTTTTTAGAAGACAACACGATATAGATACTTTAATTGATATATTGCGTCTTAAAAACATATATGAGAATTATATTAATTCAAAAATAGAAAACTTTCAAAAAACGCTAAAAGGAATTGCTAATAATGGTAAATTTTGTATTTTAGCATTAATAGGCTTTTTTATAAAATTAAAACGTCATAAAATAAATGAAGAAACGAAAAAAAATATACTTAATATTGAAAAATCAAAAGAAGTCAAAGAGGCTATTGAGCAAGATTCGATAGTGGGTAGATTATTTTCTTTTGATGACAATTATGTGCAAAAAATAGAAGACTTAATATATGAATTTTTAGATATAGTAGCAGATTGTTACGATAAGGCAGAAGAAGCTGGTAAAACTACTAGCTATTCAAATTTCTTAAAAACTGACTCAACCTATTTAACTTATATTTTGCCTACTGTATTAGAAAAATATTTAAATAAGCATAGAATAAAAGAGGCGATAGATGAAGATATGGAAGCATTTATTTAATTTTTTATTTTAATAAATAATCAAATTAAAAGTTTTACCATTATAAAACAACGAGAGACCGTTTTTGAGGACGGTCTCTCGTTGTTTTATAATGTTTAATTTAAGCGTTTTTCTTTTCTCTTGCCGCAAGTTTTGCACGCTGTTCTTTTGAGAGAATAGTTTTTCTCAATCTTATGCTCTTGGGCGTTACTTCGACAAGTTCGTCGTCGGCGATAAACTCAAGACACTGTTCGAGAGACAATACCGTGGGGGGTATAAGTTTAAGAGCGTCTTCGCTTCCGCTTGCACGGTTGTTGGTGAGCTGCTTTTTCTTGCAGACGTTGACGACGAGGTCGTCTTCACGGGAGTTGACGCCTACGATCATTCCTTGATAAACGTTGACGCCTGCGCCTACAAAGAGGGTAGCACGTTCCTGTGCGTTGAATAGTCCGTAAGAAGTTGTCGTACCGTCTTCCCATGCTACGAGAGAACCTCTGTTGCGCTCCTGGATATCGCCCTTGTAAGGCTCATAACCTTTGAATACGTGCGTCATTACGCCGAAACCTCTAGTGTCGGTAAGCATTTCGCTTCTGTAACCGATAAGGCATCTTGCAGGGATATCGAATTCGAGTTTTGTACCGCCTCTGCCGTCGGGAGTCATATTTTTGAGGTCGCCTTTACGTGCGCCGATTTTGTTCATTACAACGCCCACGTAATCTTCGGGTACGTCTACGACGAGTTCTTCGACAGGCTCGCACTTTACGCCGTCTATTGTCTTGAAGATAACTTTAGGACGGGATACCTGAAATTCGTAGCCCTCTCTTCTCATTGTTTCGATAAGAATTGAGAGATGCAATTCGCCTCTTCCGTAGACCTTGAAGCAGTCGGCGGAGTCAGTCTCTTCCACTCTCATAGATACGTTGGTCTGTACTTCCTTGAAGAGTCTTGCTCTTAGGTGTCTGGACGTAACGTATTTGCCTTCTTTACCTGCAAAAGGAGAGTCATTGACCATAAAGAGCATCGAGAGGGTAGGCTCGTCTATCTTGACGAAAGGCAATGCTTCGACTTTTGTGAGGTCGCAAATCGTCTCGCCGATATTGAGGTCTTCGACACCGCTTATAGCGACAATATCTCCTACGCTTCCTGTTTCGCACTCGACACGTTTTAATCCTTCAAACTGATAGAGTTTTGTTATCTTTGCTTGCGAAGTCGTGCCGTCGGTATGGCAGATGATTGCTTGCTGTCCGCTGTGAATAGTACCTCTTACGATTCTGCCTATTCCTATTCTGCCGATATATTCGTCATAGTCTATGTTGCAAATTATTGTCTGAAGCGCATCGTCGGGATCGCCTTCGGGACAGGGGATTTCCTTGAGTATCGTATCGAGAAGGGGAGTCATGTCTTTGCCGACTTCTCCGACTTTGAGACTTGCCCAGCCTTGCTTTCCGCTTGCCATAACAGTTACGAAATCAAGCTGTTCGTCATTTGCGCCGAGTTCGATAAACAGGTCGATAAGCTGGTCAATTACCTGGTTAGGGTCGCCGCCTCTGTCTACCTTGTTGATTACGACAACAGCTTTTTTGTTGAGACCCAACGCTTTTTTAAGTACGTATCTCGTCTGCGGCATACAACCTTCTACTGCGTCAACAAGCAAAAGTACGCCGTCTACCATGGAGAGGATACGTTCTACTTCGCCGCCGAAGTCTGCGTGTCCGGGGGTGTCGATTATGTTGATTTTAGTACCCTTGTAGTGTACGGCGGTGTTTTTTGCAAGAATGGTGATTCCTCTTTCTCTCTCTATATCGCCGTTGTCCATAACTCTGTCAACTACAGCTTCGTTTGTTCTGAAGATGCCGTTTTGGCGGAGCAGTTGGTCGACGAGGGTGGTTTTACCGTGGTCGACGTGAGCGATGATAGCAATGTTTCTAACGTCTTGTCTTTTCATTTTGTCCTTTTTTTGTACCGCCTCGAAGGGGATGCTCACTGTATATAAGTGTGGCTTTTGCGCTCTTTTTATTTCGTCGTCATCGTAATACGGCAAGTATTACTTCTTCCTTCTCAACAAAAATTTTCGCAAAATCCGCAGCTTACATTCTAGTTCGCACCCATTCTCGGCGGTACTATATATATTTTTTTAGGTTATTATCTATGTATTTTTGGTTATTGTGTCCGACTTGCTTACAAAGACAAGTGGAGTAGTTTATAGTTATTTATATTTGAATGTTCTACACTTTGCATTTCGTCGTCATCGTAATACGGCAAGTATTACTTCGTCCTTCTCGAAGCAAATTATAGGAAAATTTGCTGTTTACAGCCTAGCTCGCACCCCTTCTCGGCGGTACTGTATTTTATATTTTTAGGTTTTTATCTATGTATTTTTGGTTATTCTGTCCGACTTGTCTACAAGACAAGCGGAGTATTGTCGTATTGTTCAATTAGCATATTGAGTGCGGAGATTACGGCAGTTATGAGGCGAGGTAAGAGACAATACTTGATGTATTGTCGAGAGCCTCAACGAAATATATGCCGCAAGATATGCATTCAAATGCTGTTTGTATTCAACGTGCAGTCGGCTAATATTATTCGGCGGAGCGCAAATCCACTATTTTGGCAAGTATCTTTTTGCCTATGACCGTCATATAGCAGTATGTTTTTCCTGCGCCCAAAGAGCCGGGATTTATAAGCTTGATGTTGCCGTAGTCGGTAATCTCCGATCTGTGGGTATGACCGTACAGACAACAGTCTGCACCTAGTTCGAGACCTCTCATCTGCAAGTCCATAAGGTGAGATTTGACTTTGTATTCGTGTCCGTGCGTAATAAAAATCTTTGCGTCTTCTATCTCGAGTAGTTGTTCTTTTGGCGAAGACACGAAGTCGCAGTTGCCGTAGACGTATATAAATTTGTCGGCGAATGCTTCCTTTAATGTTTGTATGTCCTTATAGCCGTCGCCAAGATGAATTATTAAGTCGGCGTTTTGGAGAATGTCCCAGAATTCGAAGCTTTTGGGCAATCTCCCGTGCGTGTCCGATATGATTATAATATTTTTCATAAGCGTATATAAAATTACTCCTTTTGGGTCAATATGTCAAATATTTGCGGCGTGGGAGAGAATATTTTTATAATATTCTCGGGTTTTCCGTAACAAACAACGTAAAGAAAATAAATAAAATATCTCCACATTTATCTATAACTTATGATCGGCGTACAAAGTTTTGCGTAATATTGAATATTCACTCAAGGCAAGTATAACAAAAAGCCCGCCTTTCAAAGGCGGGTAATCGAATTCGATTTTCATATGTTTGATTTGATTATTTCTGTCAGACTTTGTCAGAGAGTTTTGACAGTAAGTCCTTAAGAGCACGGCTTCTGTGGGAGATAGTGTTTTTTTCTTCCATTACGGCTTCGCCGAAAGTCTTGCCGAGTTCGTCGCTCAAAAAGATAGGGTCATATCCGAAACCGTTGGAGCCTCTGTATTCGTCGATAATCTGACCGTAAGTTCTTCCTGTTCCGCTTATATAGCTGCCGTCGGGATAGCAGAGTACCACAACGCTTTGGAAATAAGCATTTCTGTTGACGACTCCCGTCTTTTGTTCGAGAGCGTGGAGTTTGTCGAGAAGTTTTTTGTTGTTGTTTGCATCGTTGCAGGGTTCGCCTGCATAGCGTGCAGAATAGATGTTGGGTTCGCCGCCGAGCGCTTCTACGCATATGCCGCTGTCGTCGCCTATTGCGGGTAGTCCCGTCAGTTTGGCAATCGTGCTTGCTTTTATGTAAGCGTTTTCCTCAAAAGTCGTTCCGTTTTCTTCGATCTCGATTTCTATGCCCATATCTTTAAGAGTATAGATTTCTTCGATCTTGTCTTTGAGCATAGTCTTGATTTCGACGAGTTTGTGCTTGTTGTTGCTGGCTAATACTGCTTTCATATTCTATTTTCCTTTTTTCTTTACGGGAGGCTGATAGGTCACGAATTCGATGACGATTTGCGAATTGGCTTGCTTGATTTTGTCGAGTATGGAGTCAAAATACTTGTTGTTGCAGTTGACGTGTATGACGTCTGCAGAGATACCCGTTTTTTTGTCCTGAACCATGCCTTTACCTTTTGCCTTGTAATATATCAATAAAAATTTGTTTTCAGTGTCTTGTCTTATCAGAATGACGTCTTCGTATTTGATTTTAGACGCAAGAAATCCGAGTATATAGGTGATATGATCGTCTTTGACGAGTATGCCGTTGAGAAAAACGGACAGACTCAAAATAATTATCACGAAGCCCATAATTATCGTTGAAAGAATGTCTTGAGTATGGTGGTATGAGACCAAATTTCCCACTTCACATACTCTTAAAATATTGACAAGCATACAAACAAACAATATAATTATTGTTAGTATAGACGCGACGTATATCCACGTTTTTTGTTTGAAAGAATAAAATTTTTTCATACTTAATATTATACACAACTAACGTGAAGTACACAACAAAATACAAGGAAATTATGCAATTCAGACAAATTCAGGACGACGATTTCGAAATTATAGCCGATATGCAGAGCAAAACGCAATACAACGGCAGCGAATATTCCATGCTTTATCTCAAAGGCTGGGAATTTTTTAACTACAAAGAGATGCAGATCGCATTCGAAGACGGTGTGATTTATATCAGATTCATGCCGCACGACAAATACAAAGAAGAATTCGATACGACAAAATATATCTATCTTCCTCCTCTTTGCACGCTCGACAAAGTAAAAAGCGCTTATGCAAAGATCCAAAAACAGAGCAAGGCTGACAACGATCTTATGTATGTTATGGCAACGCCTGACGAGTATGTGGAGATTTTGGGCGACGAGTATCTTTACAAACATAACGAAGATTACGACGAGTATCTTTATCTTCCCGAAAATCTTATAAATCTTACAGGCAAAAAGTATCACGGAAAGCGCAATCATATCAACAACTTTATCAAACTTTATGCGCCTGATGCCGAGGGTAGTCAGTGCTGTTTCAGAAGTTACAAAGAGGAAGACTATAAAAAAGTAATGGCGCTTATCGCCGGATGGGACGAGCAAAAAGAGTTTGACAGAGAATCTTTTGACGAGATGAAAAACGACGAATTCAAAGTAATCGAACTCGGACTCGATATGATTTACAAAGGCTGTCAGAGATGTTTTGCGGACGTCGTCGAATACAACGACAAGATAATCGCTTTTTGCTTCGGAGAGATCACTCCGTCAAATGTGGGATTAGTGCATTTCGAAAAGGGCGATATCGCTTACGACGGCGTATATCCGTTTATCAATCAGAGAGTTGCGCAAAAGCATTTCGCAAACGTTCGCTTTATCAACCGTCAGGAGGATATGGGGCTTGAAGGCTTGAGAAAATCAAAGCAGTCCTATTATCCCGTCGCATTCAGCCGAAAAAACGCTGTCGAAAGTAAATTAGAGCAATAAAGTCGAAGTTTTGCGTTGTGTTTTGTAAGCTTCAATGACTTGCAAAATAATCGTAATTATTATATAATTAAGTCAAATAAGGATTGTGGCGAATTTTTTGTCCGCAGTTTTCAAATATTCTCATGTGCGTTTTGACGTATAAATTTATATTTTGTCGGGCGCATTTAAGAGATAAAACAAATCGAAAAAATTTTTACGGAGATAAATATGATTCAACTTAAACAAGGAGCATACCGTTATCAGGACAAATTCGTCTCTGAAGAACAACTCAAAGCCGCAGGCGTTGCTCCCAAGGCTATCGAAGACGCTTACAAGGGTACTATGGCGTACGGAATCCTCGCCGCTCACAATACCACGGGCGTTACGGCAAAGGGTGAACCCCTCAAAATCAAATTCGACGCATTGGCTTCTCACGATATTACATACGTGGGCATAATTCAGACTGCAAAGGCAAGCGGACTCAAAGAGTTTCCTATTCCTTACGTACTTACCAACTGCCACAACTCTCTTTGCGCAGTCGGCGGTACTATCAACGAAGATGATCATGTATTCGGTCTTTCTGCCGCTAAAAAGTACGGCGGTATTTTCGTGCCTCCTCATCAGGCGGTTATTCATACTTATATGAGAGAGTGCATGTCGGGTTGCGGCAAGATGTTGCTCGGCTCCGATTCGCACACGAGATACGGTGCACTCGGTACCATGGCTATGGGCGAGGGCGGTCCCGAACTCGTAAAACAACTTTTAAGCCGTACTTACGATATCAAATATCCCGACGTAATCGCAATCAATCTTACGGGTAAACCTCGTAAGGGCGTAGGACCTCAAGACGTAGCTCTTGCAATCATCGGAGCTGTGTTCAAATGCGGTTTCGTCAAGAACAAAGTTATGGAGTTTGTGGGTGAAGGCATCAAAAATCTGCCTATCGAATACCGTAACGGTATCGACGTCATGACTACCGAGACGACTTGTCTTTCGTCTATCTGGACCACGGACGACGATGAAGTAAAGAATTATTACGGAGTAAGAGGAAGACTTGACGATTACAAGGCTATCAAACCTGCCGAACTCGCTTATTACGACGGCGTGGTTGAAGTCGATTTGTCAAAAATCGTACCTCAAATCGCACTTCCTTTCCATCCCTCCAACGTCTATAATCTGCAAGACGTTATCGACAACCCCGAAGATATTCTTTCGACAGTCGAAAAAGAATGCAACAAACTTCTCAACAACAAGAATATAGATTTCAGACTTACCGACAAAATCAAGGACGGCAAAGTCTGTGTCGAACAGGGTATCATCGCCGGTTGCGCAGGCGGTACTTACGACAATATCATTGAAGCAAGCCGTATTCTCGAGGGCAGAAGCGTAGGAGACGACAAGTTCACTTTGAGCGTTTATCCTTCGTCTACTCCTATCTATTACGATTTGCTTTCAAAGGGCGCTATCGCAAACCTCGTAAAGAGCGGCGCAAATATCAAGAGCTGTTTCTGCGGACCTTGTTTCGGTGCAGGCGACGTACCTGCCAACAACGCTTTGTCTATAAGACATACGACGAGAAACTTCGAGTCCAGAGAGGGCAGCAAACCTGCAAACAATCAGATTGCTTCCGTTGCGCTCATGGACGCTCGTTCGATTGCGGCTACTGCGGCAAACGGCGGTGTATTGACAAGTGCATTGGATCTCGATTACGACAATACGATTCCTCAATTCTCTTACGATAAGAGTATTTACGAAAAGAGAGTTTACAACGGCTGGGGCAAAGCGCAGAAGGACGCTCCTTTGCAATACGGTCCCAATATTTGCGACTGGCCCGAAGTAATCGAACTTACGGACAACATCGTAGTAAAATTGGCGGCAGTCATCAACGATCCCGTAACTACTACTGACGAACTTATCCCTTCGGGAGAGACGTCGAGTTACCGTTCTAACCCTCTTAAGTTGGCGGAATTCGCACTTTCGAGAAAAGTGCCCGAGTATGTCGGCAGAGCAAAAAATATTTATGCAGACGAACTCGCAAGAAGAGAAAAGGCGTTGCCCGAAGAGTACGCAAATGCAGTTAAGAAAGCCGGCGGCGTAAAGGGAAGTATTTCGATAGGCAGCGGCGTGTATGCGGTTAAACCCGGCGACGGCAGTGCGAGAGAGCAAGCCGCAAGTTGTCAGAGAGTTCTCGGCGGCGTATGCAATATTGCAAAGGAATACGCAACAAAGAGATACCGTTCTAACCTTATCAACTGGGGTATGTTGCCTTTCCTCTCCGACGAAGAATTCAAACTCGGCGATATCGTGATCGTTTACGACGTCAAGAAGGTTATTGACGAAGGCGGCACGGAATTCAAGACTAAAGTCGTAAGAGGCGACGAGATAATAGACAGAGTGCTCCGTGTGGATGCTTTGACAAACGACGAGAGAGAAATTATCTCGAGAGGCTGTCTCATCAACTACTATAAGAGCAGATAATGGACAAAAGTCTTTTGAGAAAAGAACTTCGCAAGAAGATAGCAGAAATTTCCGATAAAAGCGAACAGAGTCAAAAAATTCTTGCCAGGCTCAAAGAGTGTGATTTGCCGAGCGGTGCGGTATGCGTATATAAGGCTTTGTCAAGCGAGGTCGATACTGACGGCATTATAGAATATTTTCTTAAGACAAGGGAAGTTTATCTTCCCGTAGTCCAAGGAGAGGATATGATGCTTGTTAGGATAGATATGAATACACGCTTTGAAAAAGGCGCTTTCAATATCGACGAGCCGACAGGCGAAAGACTCAAGCCCGAAGACGTCAATCCGTCTGTAACGGTTACGCCCCTTCTGGGCGCAGACGGCGAGCGCAACAGACTCGGAAAAGGCAAGGGATATTACGACAGATATTTCGACAAGGTGAATACTTACAGAATCGGTGTAGCGTTTTCAGAACAACTCATTGATGAAGTGCCTTGCGATAAATGGGATAAAAAGCTGGATATGCTTATACTTCCAGACAGGATAATAAAATGAGAGTAATCAGCGGAAAATACAGAGGTAGACGTCTCAATTCTCCTCTCAACGACAATGTAAGACCTACGGCGGATAAGGTCAAGGAGAGTATTTTCAACGTCATACAGTTTGACGTCGAAGACAGCTCATTCATAGACCTTTTCGCAGGAAGCGGCGGTATGGGTATCGAGGCTTTGAGCAGAGGTGCGAAAGAAGTGCTTTTTGCGGACAATGACAGAGAATCCGTACGTCTTATAAATTCCAATCTCAAAGGTATCGAAGGCAACTTCAAGGTGCTCAACAGAGATTACAGAGACGTACTCTATTCTGCAAGCGGCAAATGGGATTTTATCTTTGCGGATCCTCCTTATAAAACGGATTATATTGAAGATATATGCCGTATAGTCAAAGAAAAAGATTTGCTTGCAAAAGAAGGATATATTATATACGAACACAGCGAGGATAAAGAATCGTACTCTTTGCCCGACGGAATGTGCATCGCAAAACGCAAACAATTCGGAATAGTCATTGTCGATTATATCGCTTATTCGAGAGGCAGGACGGCAATTGCGGGCAGTTACGATCCAATAACTAAAGGACATCTCGATATACTCGACGCCGCACTGAAAGACTACGACGAGGTAACTGTACTCCTTGCGGTAAACGAGGATAAAAAATATCTGTTTTCTCTCGACGAGAGAAAAGAATTTTGTATTCTTGCCGTAAAGGATTATCTCAACGTAAAAGTCGATGTGTGCGACGGATACGTGTACGAATATTGCAAAAATCACAAAATCGATACTGTTTACAGAGGCTACCGCGACGAAAAGGATCTTGCATACGAAAAGGATATGCAAAAATTCAACGAGGATCACGGGCTTAAAACCGTACTCGTAGAGGGAGTGAGAGAGGTTTCGTCGTCTCTTATAAGAGAAAATCTGGCAAACGGCAACGATATAAAAAAGTATTTGCCGCAGAATTGCGTCAAAGCAGTAATAAAGGCATACAAGGAGAAATTATGAACGGTACGAATGTGGACAGATTGCTGGAAAAACTCGAGACTACGCTTTTAAGCGGAAAAAAGCAGATGTTTTCAAATATGTATCTCATAGACGTAAACAAATGTCTTGCAATCATACAGCAGATAAAATCGGAACTTCCGCAGGATCTTGCCGAAGCCAAGGTTATTTTGCGCAACTGCGAAAAACTTAAAGAAGAAGCGGCAATCGAAGCCGACGGTATAATTGCTGCGGCGCAGGAGCATGCACGTACTCTTGTCGACGAAAACGCTATTCGTCAGGAAAGCGAAAGACAAGCGGAAGAACTCGTCAAAAAAGCGGGAGCGTATGCCGACGGCCTTGTGGAGCAGAGTTACAATCAAGTAAACAACATGTATCTCGAAGTCGAAAACGTAATGAGAAACATGCTTCAGCAAGTCATGGAAAGCAGAGACAGTCTTTTTGTATCGGACGACGGTCAGGGACAGTCTTCGCAGGATATGCCTCAAATGCCTTCCAATATGCCTCAAAACAGATAAACAGAATTTATAGCGGTTTTATCTTAATCAATAGAATATCGCACAAGCCGCAAGCGTAAGCAAAAAACTTATTATTGCTTGGGTGCTTTTGGCGAGAAAATAGAAAAGCGTGCTTATTTTGCATTGTCTTAAAAAAGTCAGCGACTGAAAAGTTATGGACAGTCCTCCGAAAGATAGCAATCCTGCCACAAAAGGCAGGATTATTTTTATATCCGCACCGCTTTGGGCAAAGGCTTGACAGCCACGTGTAATCTCTACGAGAGAGATTATTACGGGTTGTGCCGTTTCGACGGGTATGCCGCAAACAGAAAATAAAGGGGATAAAATTTTTGCAAAAAAATCTACGATTTTCAAGTCGAGCGCAACGTCTATGACCATACTGAATATTGCGATATATCCGCCGACTACGAGTACGGACAATATCGATGACGTAATGGAGGTGTTGAGAAAATTGTCGTCACGTTTTATCTCGGGAGTGGGAGTAATTGTTATCAGAGAAGATTTTCCTCTGTAAATAAGTCCGTTGATTACGGCGCCGAGCGCATGGCAGGCGAACAGTATATAACCTGCTTTGGGAGACGAAAACATAAGTGTTCCTACAGTTCCTACGACAAACAAAGGACCGGAAGTCGACGTAAAAGTAGACACTCTTTTGCAGTCTTTGAGGGTAAAAGTTTTTTCGTTGTAAAAGTCGCTTATGAGTTTTGCGCCGACGGGGTAGCCGGATATAAGACTCATTATCAATATATAGCCGCTTTCGTAAGGGGCGTTGTAAAGCTTTGAAACAGGTTTTTTTAATATTTTGCCCAGAGTGCTTGCGGTGCCCAATCCCGTGAGTAGTTTTGTGAAGAAGAAAAACGGAAATAATGCGGGAGCGACATTCCTCGCAAAAAGAAGCATGCCGTTGAATACGCTTTCGATATACCGTTGCGGATTGAGTACGAGACAGCATACGAAAAAGAATATTATAAGTGAAAAGGGTAAAACTTTCCGAGCGTTTTTTGACAGCGTAAGCATACCAAAATATATGCTTGAAAAATCTCTCTTATGAGAGATCAAAAGGTGTGGGGTGCTTAAATTTGTCGCATAGAATATTTTTTTGCTTAAATAAGAAAAATCCGATAAGGTCAGCGGAGTTTTTTAACTATCTGCATACAGTCGCATGAACTTTTGAACATTCCGGCATAGAGATTATCGCACTTTGATGAGAGTGAATTTCCGTCGGTTTGGGATCCTTTTGTGATAACACGGCAAGCAAATTGCGAAAGGAGATCTTTTGCGTCATCTGCGATTGCCAGAACGTTGACGTGATCGACAGGGGAATCGGCAAGTTGTCGGGCGGAATATTCGTTGTCAAGCACGATATTCAAAAGCGTGCGTCTTATATATGCGTCTGTATATCTTTTTGTAGCAACGCTTGACACGAGTGAAGCAAATGTCGAAGATGTCTTAAGGTGTTCGGCTATTCTGTTTTCGATGCCTTCTTTTACGCCGTGAGCTTTTGCCGCATTGAGTTTTGAGAAATTATATTTAAGTACGGCAAGCAGTTTGTCGTGAGCGGTATTCCAATAATTTGCGGAAAGAGAAGCGATGTATTCGTAAACTTCTTGCGGTATGCAGTCCTTTGCGCTGTCGATATTTCCGTTTGCAACAACGCTCCGTATTGCGCTGGCAGAAGCGAAACCGTTTTTGAGCGAAGCGTCATTATAGTCGCCTATACGCTTTAACGTATAGGGGACCATGTCGCTCGAAGTGTAGTCTAAAGCGCGCAGATATTCAGTCGCCAGGATGTTGTTGGGGGAAGACAAAATGTCGGCAAGTCGGCTGTCGAGTTGTCTCAATGCAAGCGAATAACTTGCCGCATAACCTTTTCCGCTTTTCATATAAGATTCGAAAAGTTTTTGAAAATCAGCATTTTCTTGAAAGTGCAAAGCTTTTTTGAGTTCGTCGATATTGCCGTTTTCGCTGCCGAAAGAAAGTATCTTTTCGCCTTTTAACGTGTTTGCGGTTTTGACGGCGCCGAGGGCAAAATACTTGGCTGTCGTGAGTACGTATTCGGGAGAGAGTTCGACTACCATGTCCGCACCGTTTTGCACAGCCCATTTGGCGCGGGTATATTTGTCGGCTATTGCCGCCTCGCCCCGTTGTACGAAATTGCCGCTCATGATGCATACGACTCTGTCGCACATACAATCGGCTTTAGTCTTTTGTATGTGGTAGACGTGTCCCTTTTGCAGGGGGTTGTATTCGCAAATTATGACGGCTATTTTCATATTTTGACCCTCAAAACTCTTTACAATTATTTTGTACAATAGTATAATTTATGTGTTCGGGCATAGGTTATATTTGTCCGTAACATATTTGTTAAGATTATTATAATTTATACCACGCAAAAAATAAAGCGTTTCGGAGGAAGTATAATGAGCAAAATTATTGACAGCATCATTGACAAAGCAAAGACCCTCAACAAGACTATCGTTTTGGCTGAAGGCGAAGAACCCAGAACGGTCGAAGCCGCACAGACTATCGTTAAAAACAAGATTGCCAACGTAATTCTGTTGGGCGACGAAGAAAAACTCAAGACGATGTATCCTTATGCAAACTTTGATAATATCAAAATCGTTAATCCTTTGACGGCAGATATCGAAGACTACGCAAATACTCTCTATGAATTGAGAAAGGCAAAGGGTATGACCCTCGAAGACGCTCACAAAGAAATAAGAAAATATCTCAACTACGGCGCTATGATGATCAAGAAAGGCGACGCCGACGGTATGGTTGCAGGCGCTATCAACTCCACAGGCAACGTTTTGAGAGCAGGACTTACCATCGTTAAGACCAAGCCCGGCATCAAGACAGTATCCAGCTGTTTCCTTATGGCATTCGAAGGTACACCTTATAAGGACAGAGATATCATGGTATTCGGCGACTGCGCAGTAAATATCAATCCTACGGCAGAACAACTTGCAGACATTGCTATTTCGTCGGTTGCTACCGCAAAAGACCTTGCAGGTATCGAGGATCCCAAAGTTGCAATGCTTTCCTTCTCGACAAAGGGCAGCGCAAAACACGAGTTTGTCGATAAAGTAGTAGAAGCTACCGCTCTCGTAAAAGAAAAGGCTCCCGAAATAGACGTTGACGGCGAACTTCAGGTTGACGCCGCAATCGTTCCTTCCGTAGGAAGACTCAAGGCTCCCAACAGTGACGTTGCCGGTAAAGCAAACGTATTCATATTCCCCGATTTGCAATCAGGCAATATAGGTTACAAACTCACCCAGAGATTCAGCGGAGCAACCGCTATCGGACCTATCTGCCAGGGATTTGCTAAACCTATCAACGACCTTTCAAGAGGTTGTACGAGCGACGATATCGTAGCGGTTGTCGCTATCACTTCCGTTCAGGCAAGTCAGAACTGACGCTACATAGTTCAATTTGTTATCATAATCTATCGCATATATTAAAGGAGTTAATCGTATGAAAATTTTGGTTGTAAACGCAGGTAGTTCGTCCTTGAAATACCAACTCATTGAGATGGACAACGAAGAAGTCATTTGCAAAGGCGGCGTGGAGTGCATCGGCATAGAAGGTTCTAAAATCTCCCACAAAGTCAACGGTGCCGAACACGTTATCGAAAAGCCTTTGACAAATCATACCGACGCGTTCAATCTCGTTATGGAGTGCCTTACAAACAAAGAATACGGCAGCATTTCTTCTCCTGACGAAATAAAAGCAATCGGACACAGAGTAGTGCATTCGGGCGAAGCCTTTACGTCTTCGACTTATATCGACGACGAAGCTCTCAAAAAACTCGAGAGTATCGCTCATCTCGCTCCTTTGCACAATCCCGCAAGCCTTGCTTGTCTTAAGTCTTGCATGTCCATCATGAGTTGTCCCAACGTCTGCGTTTTTGACACGGGCTTCCATAGCACTATGCCTCCCAAGGCAAAGCTTTATGCGATCCCTTATGAGGATTACGAAGCAACTCAAATCAGAAAGTACGGATTCCACGGTACTTCTCATAAATTCGTATCACAGGAAGCTATCGCATATCTTAAGGATAAAAAACTTCCTTATTCCAACATCATCACTTGCCACCTCGGCAACGGTTCGTCTGTTACCGCTGTTAAGGACGGCAAATGTATAGATACTTCTATGGGTATGACTCCTCTCGACGGTCTCATCATGGGTACACGTTGCGGTTGTATAGATGCGGCAGCAGTCGAGATGCTTGCGGAATACAAGAATTTGTCTACCAAAGAAATGACTCAATATCTCAATAAACAGTGCGGTTTCCTCGGCGTAAGCGGCGTAAGTTCGGACTTCAGAAAACTTTGCGGAGCTATCGACGCCGGCAACGAAAGAGCAAAACTCGCATTCGATATGTTTGCTTATCAGATCCGCAAATATCTCGGTAGCTATTCTGTTGCTATGGGCGGTCTCGACTGTATCGTATTTACAGGCGGTATCGGCGAAAACGGTCCTACGATAAGAGAAGCTATCTGCGACGATCTCCAGTTTATGGGTATCGAAATAGACAAGGAATACAATGCAGATATTCCCAGAAATCAGCTTGTTGACGTCAGTGCAAAGAACTCCAAAGTCAAAATTCTCGTTATCCCTACAAACGAAGAACTCGTCATTGCGAGAGAGACAAAGGACGTCGTAAATTCCCTTTGATGCAAATAGGTCGAAAAGACCGTTATAAAAATAGTAAAATAATCGAATTTTGTTTGACAAAGGTGAAAAAATCATCTATAATGCAATAGCAATTAATTTTAGTACACTTAATGGAGGTGTTGGAAATGGCAGTACCTAAGGCGAAAACTTCGAAACAGAGAAAGCATACTCGTTCAGCTAATTGGAAGTTGACTACTCCTAATCTTTCTGAATGTCCTCAGTGCCACGAGCTCAAGGAAAATCACAAGGCTTGCCCTAACTGTGGTTACTACGGCGGCGAACTCGTTGTAGAAAAGAAAGAGAAAAAGTCCAACTGATTGAGTGACTTGTTCAACGAAAATTCAAAATTAGCATACCGCTGAAGAGAATGATCTTCGGCGGTACTTTTTTTGTCTAATTATTCTGTTTTGCTTATCAAAAATTGTTCTAATTTATAAATCTGATGTTGATTTTGGCTGTCATTGTGTTATAATGTATATAAACGATAGGAGAAATATTATGAAAATTGTATTGGATTGTTTCGGCGGCGACCTTTGCCCAGACAGCGCCGTTGAAGGCGCAGTTGCCGCAGTGCAGGAGATAAAAGATCTCGAAGTCGTGCTTTGCGGTGACGAAAAGATTATTAACGAACTTCTCAAAGATAAGATTTACGATAAAGAAAAAATTACGGTGCGTCATGCAAGCGAAGTTATTACAAACGACGACGCTCCCGTACTTGCTATAAGAAGAAAAAAGGATTCGTCTATGGTTGTTGCGCTTAAAGCTCTTGCCAACGGTGAATACGACGGTATGGTTTCGTCAGGCAATACGGGCGCTTTGCTTGTAGGTGCGACGCTTTTGGTAAAACTTATAGACGGCGTACAGCGTGCTTCGCTTTCACCTTTATTGCCTACGATTTTTGACGATAAAAATACAATACTCGTAGACGGAGGCGCAAACGTCGATTGCAAGCCCAGCATGTTGAGAGAATTTGCTATCATGGGCGGAGCTTATATGAGTGCTGTCAAAGGTATAGAAAATCCTAAAGTAGCTTTGCTCAACAACGGTGCCGAGGAGGAAAAGGGCAATTCATTGACAAAAGAAGCGCATGCGCTTCTGAAAAATACCGACATCAATTTTATAGGGAATATAGAAGCCAGAGATTTGCTATTCGGAGTTGCCGACGTAATCGTTGCCGACGGTTTCGACGGTAATATGTGTCTCAAAACCGCAGAAGGCATGGGTAAAGCCGTATTCACTTTGCTCAAGCGCTATATCATGGAAGGGGGACTCAAGGCAAAACTCGGATATCTCTTGCTCAAGCCTTCATTGAGAAAACTTAAAAAAATAATGTCGTCGGACAGCGTTGGCGGCGGAGTTTTTCTCGGAGTCAAGAAAGTCGTAGTCAAAGCGCACGGTGCAAGTAATGCGGTAGCTTTTAAGAATGCGCTTATCCGTGCATATGAAATGGCAAAAGCCGATTTGCCTGCAAAAATCGAAAACGCACTCAAGCAAAATTCAATTCAGGTCGAAGAATAATGAAAGACATACAAGAAATTCTGGGTTATACATTCAAAGATAAAAGCTTGCTTGAAATGGCGCTGACTCATTCGTCTTATTCTTATAAATATGGGGAAGAAGACTATCAGCGTCTCGAGTACCTCGGCGACAGTATAGTCGACTTTGTCGTAGCCGACGAATTATACAAAAGATATCCTCATGCCGACGAGGGTGTGCTTACCAAAATGCGAGGAGCGATAGTATCGTCTTCTCCTCTCGGTCAGGTAGTAAAAGAAAAAAGATATGACAAGTATCTGCGAGTAGGATACGGCACTATAAGCGAAAAAACTTATTCGGATATCTTTGAGTCTTTATGCGGAGCAATATATCTTGACGGAGGTATAGAGAAGGCAAGGGAATATGTGACTTCGCATCTCAAAGGGCTTTTGGACGAAGCGCACAAAAATTACAATATGGATTACAAATCCTGTCTTTTTGAAAAATTCGGGGACAGGGTAAAGTTTGAAGAACTTTCAAAAAGCGGTCCAGAACATTCTCCTACGTTTGAGATGGGTCTTTTTATTGACGGCAAACTTGTCGCTAAAGCGAAAGGCGACAGCAAAAAACATGCTGAACAAAAGTGTGCGCAAATGGCAATAAACAATAAAAAATTGAGATAAACGTATAGCTGGTTATCTCAATCGGAAATAAAAAAAACGGTAAATAAAAGACAGCCTGTAGGCTGCCTTTTATGTTTATATAAAATTCATTTGGATCATTCTGCTTTTTCTGCTTTCTTTGCAGCGGGCTTTTTAGCTGTCGAAGTCTTCTTTGCGGCAGGTTTCTTTTCTGCACTGTCAGTAGCTTTTTTTGTGGTAGATTTAGCCGTGGTCTTTTTAGCGGCAGGTTTCTTTTCTGCACCGGCAGTAGCTTTTTTTGCGGTAGATTTAGCCGTGGTCTTTTTAGCGGCGGGTTTCTTTTCGCTTTCGGGTACTACGACTGCGGTTGCCTTCAATGTTTCCTCCTCTTTCTTTACGGCAGGCTTTTTAGCGGTAGCTTTTTTGGTCGTGGTTTTCTTTGCGGCAGGCTTCTTTTCGGAAGCTGCTTTCTTTGCTGCGGTCTTTTTTGTTTCGGGCTTTTTCTCCTCGACAACTTCTTCGACGACTTCAGCGGCTGCCATAGCCTTTTGACTTGCCATCATAGCTTCGTATGCTTTGTCGCAAGGGTTTTCGTCCTCGTTTTTGCAATATGCGCAATAATCGTATGAACCGCATGTATCGTGTCCGGTAGCTTCACTGTCATACCATTTTCTCAAATCGAGTTCGTGTTGTTTGTTACTAATCATAGTTACACCTCCATATGTTTGCATTTACAGTTTATACTAAAGTATAAAAATTGTCAATATAATATGTCTAAAACTAAAAATATTCCGCTTATAACGGTGTTTTTAATGCGAAAAAAGTCGATACCTCAAACATATTGCAAATATTTGCATAAAGGCTTAAATAAGGTGTTGAAATAACCGTAGTTATCTTTTTCAGGCAACTTAAACGGCTTTTACAGTAATTATTATAATATTATAAATAACTATTGCAAAAGCGCTTGCGTTATGATATAATTTATAAGTAAAATTGCTCAAATCTATGCTTTTTAAGTGAGGAATTATGAAGTTCAAAAAGATGGAAGCCTTTGGCTTCAAATCCTTTGCAGACAAAATAGAAGTGCCGCTCAATGAGGGTATTACGGCTATCGTCGGTCCTAACGGCTGCGGAAAGAGTAACGTCTCCGATGCTATACGTTGGGTACTTGGCGAACAGAGTGCCAAAAACTTGCGTGGTAAAAGCATGCAGGACGTTATCTTCAACGGTACGGCTATCAGAAAACAGCTTTCTTTCTGTGAAGTTTCGCTGACCTTTGACAATACCACACGTATTTTCGATATCGATCTCGACGAAGTCGTCATTACAAGAAAACTTTACCGCTCGGGCGAAAGTAACTATCTTATCAACAATACGCCTTGCCGTCTTAAAGATATTCAGGCGCTGATCAGAGATACAGGTCTCGGCAGAGACGGTTACAGCATAGTAGGTCAGGGCCGTATCGACGAAATTATCAATGCAAAACCCGAAAACAGACGTAATATCTTCGAAGACGCTGCAGGTATATTAACGTACAAAAAGAACAAAATCGAAGCGGAGAAAAAACTTGCCGCTACCGATGACAATATAGATAAAATACGTATTGCAAAAGACAGCCTTGAGGGACAACGCAATCTTCTCGAAAGACAAAGCAGAGACGCACGCAAATACCTCGAGACGAGAGACAGACTCAAAGTTCTCGAAGCCAACGAGTACGTATATCAATTTGAAAATCACGAGGGTGTAAAAGTTAAGATACAGACCAGACTCGAGGGATTTACTCAAGAATTCGAGGCAAAGAGCGTAGAGGCAGAACAAAATAACAAAGAATACGATCTCAAACAAATGGAACTCAATAACATCGACGTTATGATAACCCGTTTGAGAGACAAGCGTACTGATATAGCGGTAAAAGCCGAAAACATCAAGGGTCAGGGACTTACGATGAAAGAGAGAATAAGCAACTTGCAGGAACAGAAAACGCAGTGCTTGCAAAGACTTACTCAAAGCGAAAAGACTCTCGAAGAAAAGAACAACGAACTCAAGACCCTCAACGAACAGTACAATATGACTGCGGAGGACAAGAAAGCCGCAGACAAGAAATTTGCAGAGTTCAACAATAATTACATAGCGCTTGTAAACGAAATAGTTGACAGAGATCAAAAAATCAAGAGCGCCAATCAGGATTTGCTCAATGCGCTTCAGCGAGAAGGCGAAAACAAAGTCGACATCGGAAAGTTTACTACGCAGAGAGAGTTTATTCTCACACGTATAGCCGAACTTAACGGTGAAATCCAACATTACGACGAAGCTATAAAGTCTCACGAGGAGACAAAGAGAGAGTACGAAAAGAACGTCGTAAATATGAAAAACGACCTCAACAGACTTGTAATAAGCAGAAACGAGGTTGTGAGCGAAATCCGTCAGTTGCAGGAAGAACAGGACAGGGCAAGAAGCCGCTCAAGCGAACTCAATGCGGATATGTCAGTATGCAGACAGCGTATCGAAACAAACAAGAGTTTGCGCAAGGAGTACGGCAATTATGCGCTCAAACTGCTCATGAACGATGCAGAGTACGATTCTCAACTCAAAAAGAGAATTCTGGGAGTGGTATCCGATCTCGTAAACGTTCCTAAAGAATACGAAATGGCAATAGAAATCGCTATGGGTGCAGCGCTTCAGAACGTAGTTGTCGCAGACGAAGAAGACGCAAAATACATAATTGCATATATCCGTGAAAGGAGATACGGACGATTGACGTTCTTGCCTTTGACCAGCGTCAAGCCCAGAGAACTCGAAAGAGAGTTTTTACCTATACTGCGTGAACACGGCTGTCTCGGTATTGCCAGCAAACTTATAAAATACGATTCTAAATACGACAATGTATTTTCTTCCATTCTCGGTAGAACGCTTATAGTCGACAATATCGACAACGCAACGTTGATTGCGAGAAAATACAGATATGCAATCAGAATAGTTACGCTTCAGGGCGATATTTTGAGCACAACGGGTTCAATGACCGGCGGTTCCAAAAAAGAGTCGTCAACTAGAGTATTGTCATACGAAAGAATGATTGCCGAAGACGAGCAAAGGCTCAAAGATATGACGGCGGAGAGACAAAAAATAGAAAAACTTCTTTCTACCGCAGAAGAAGACCTTGCGGATTATCAGGCGCAACTAGAAGGATATGACGAGGATATCAAAAACAGTCAGGTCCAGATTGCTACCGAAAACGGAAAACTCGACAAGGTCATGGCAAATATTCAGGAAAATCTCAATGCAATACAGGAGAGACAAAAGGGCAAATCTGATTACGAGAATCAACTCGAAGCCATTGAAAACGCACTCAATCTTTTGGGCGAAAAGGGTAAAGACGTGAATGCGCTCAAAGAAAACGTTGACAGCATCGCAAGCAAGACCAAAGAGGAATTCGACCAAAAGAGTCAGCTTAAGGACAAGCTTGGCGAAGAGTTGTCAAATTTGAGAGTGCAATGCAGCACTTTGGAGCAAAACCTCGAAAATCTTAAAGAAAACATCGACAGACTTAAAAGCGAAGTTGAGACTCTCGAGAGCGAAAAGAGCGATCAAAGAAACAACCTTCACAATCTCGAAGATATTATATATAAGTTGACCAATGACAAGAGTGTCGAACTTCCCGAGAAGTATCAAAAGCAACTCGACGAAATCAACAAGCAAATCGAAGAAGCGGACGCATACAAAGTAAAACTGAACGAAACTATTAACGAACTTGTCAGCAAAAAAGACGCAATCAGCGGCGCTTTGATTTATATCAACGAGAATAAAGTCAAGTGTAAGAACGAACTCGAAAAAGTCGAGGAAAACATGCTTGCGCTTCAAAACAAGATAAAAGAAGAATACGATCTCGATTACGAGAGTGCACTCGCATTGAGAATGGAAGACTTCGATTATCAGGAATGCAAACAAGAAATAAGACGTCTGCAAAAAGAACAGAAAGAGATGGGCAACGTCAATATCAGCGCTATCGAGACTTTCAGAGAAGTAGACGGCATGTATCAGGAGTACGTCGGACAGATAGACGACTTGCAACAGACTTCCGAAGACCTTAAAAAACTTATTGAGGATTTGTCGAAACAAATGCTCGAACAGTTTACGACGGAATTTGAAAAGATAAACAAAAACTTTGAAATCATATTCAAGGAACTCTTCGGCGGCGGTACGGGTAAACTCGTTATACTTCCTCCCGAAGAAGGACAGTCAGAGCTCGACGCAGGTATAGAAATAATGGCGGAGCCTCCCGGCAAGAAATTGCAGTCCATCACACTCATGAGCGGTGGCGAAAAGGCTTTGACGGCAATAGCCATTCTGTTTGCTATACTCAAACTCAAGGCTATGCCTTTCTGCGTACTCGACGAAATCGAGGCAGCGCTAGACGATGCAAACGTAGGGTTGTTTGCGCAGTATCTCAAGAGATTCAGCGACGAAACGCAGTTTATCGTCATCACTCACCGTAAGCCTACGATGGAACTTGCCGACAGACTTTACGGCGTAACCATGCAGGAAAAAGGCGTATCCAAAGTCGTAGCGGTAAATCTCGCCGACGCAGTCAAGCATTCAAAGACCGATTGACGGGTGATTTAGGAATATCGGTATAATGTCAGAATAAGTCTTATTCAAACAAAGACTCAAATAAATAAAAGAATATAACCTTAATCGTAAAGGAGAAATTATGGGATTTTTAGAAAAACTTATCGCAGGACTCAAACGTACTAAAGAAGCGTTTTCAAAGAAAATGTATCAGCTTTTTACGGGAAGAGAACTCAACGAAGAATTTTACGAAGACCTTGAAAATACGCTTATTTCTTCCGACTTGGGAGTGGAAGCGACAGAACAGATCATAGAGGAATTCAAGGACGAATGCTTCAAAAGGAAAATAAAAAAGCCCGAAGAAGCTAAACAACTTCTCAAAAACATAATGATCGACGCTATCAATTACGATATACAGGAATACAGTTATCCGCTGGTCATTCTTGTGGCAGGAGTCAACGGCGTAGGTAAGACCACGGCTGTGGGTAAACTTGCAAAGTACTTTGTCAACAAAGGTAAAAGCGTTGTTGTTGCGGCGGCAGATACTTTCAGAGCGGCTGCAAGCGAACAGCTCGAGGTATGGGCGGAAAGAGCAAAAGTCCGTATCATTAAGCACGAAGAAGGCAGCGACCCTGCGGCAGTAGTATTCGATGCTATCAAGTCGGTAAAGGCAAAGGGTACAGACGTACTTCTCATAGACACGGCGGGCAGACTTCAGAATAAGAAAAATCTTATGAACGAACTCGGCAAAATCAACAAAGTCGTCGGCAGAGAATTCCCCGAATGCGATTACCGCACTTATATCGTAATAGACGCTACGACGGGACAAAATGCGCTTTCTCAAGTAGAAGCTTTTGACGAGATAATCGATATGGACGGTATCATTCTCAACAAACTCGACGGTACGGCAAAGGGCGGCGTAGTATTTGCGATTTCCGTAGAAAAAGAATTGCCCGTATGCTTTATCGGTGTGGGCGAGGGAATAGACGATTTGCTTGAATTCGACGCTAAATTCTTTATCGAAGAATTGTTCTGATAACAAATATTGCGTCAAAAGCGGACAAATACGGCATTGTGCAAAGCATGCAGATATAAAATGCCTTGAGATATCAATTGTAAAAACTCAATATGCGTTTTGATTCCGATATCGATAAAACTGATACAAAATTGACTGTATAACAATAAAATGTCTCTTAAAAACCGTTGACACAAAGATAATGTTGTGATAGTATGTAAAGGCAAAATACTTTAACAAGTAAAAATACTTTATAGCTATGGAAAAGAGAGAGAAACTGTTTATAAGTTTGTACAACGATTATTACGGCAGCCTTTTGACTGATTATCAAAGGGAACTTGTAGACGGATATTACAATCTCGATATGTCCTTAAGCGAACTTGCAGAAGAACACAACATTTCTCCTCAGGGTGTGAGAGATGCATTAAAGAGAGCAGAAAAACAACTTCAGCTTTACGAGGAAAAACTGGGACTTGTCAAAAAGACTCAACAAGTCAAAGCTATCCTCGATGAATTGAGCGGAGAAGTCACGCCCGATCAACGCAAAAAAATATTGGAAGCTATCGACGTGCTTGTCGAATAGCAAGGAGGAAAAATGGGAGCTTTCAGCGGACTGAGCGAAAAACTCAATCACATCTTTTCCAAGATGAAAAATAAAGGCAAACTGACCGAACTCGAAGTCAAACAGGCTATGAGAGAAGTGCGTATCGCTTTGCTAGAAGCGGACGTCAACCTTACGGTAGTTAAAGAATTTATCAACAACGTCAGCCAGAAAGCGGTTGGCGACGACATACTCAAAGGACTCAATCCTACTCAACAGGTTATCAAGATAGTCAATGAGGAACTCATAAGAATCATGGGCGGCACGCACAGCAAAATCAATATTGCCGACAAGCCCCCTACAATAATACTTATGTGCGGTCTTCAGGGTAGCGGAAAGACGACGATGTGCGGCAAGCTTGCCGTAATGCTTCGAAAGCAGGGTAAAAACCCTTTGCTTGTAGCGTGTGACATCTATCGTCCCGCAGCTATAAAACAGTTGCAGGTTGTCGGTAAAAACGCAAACGTACCCGTATTCGAAAAAGGACAGATAAATCCTCAAAAGATCGTCAAAGAAGCGCTTAAGGAAGCCGAGCACAACGGCAACGACGTAGTTATCGTAGATACGGCGGGCAGACTTCACATCGACGACGAGTTGATGGACGAGATAAAGGGACTCAAAAAGAGTTTCAATCCCAGCGAAATACTCTTGGTAGTAGACGCTATGACGGGTCAGGATGCAGTCAACGTAGCAAGCAAATTCAACGAAGTAATGGATGTTACGGGCGTAGTGCTTACGAAGTTGGACGGCGATACGAGAGGCGGTGCGGCGTTGTCGATAAGAGCCGTGACGGGTAAGCCTATCAAGTTTTGCGGTATAGGCGAAAAGTTGAGCGATATAGAGATTTTCTATCCGGACAGAATGGCGTCGAGAATTCTCGGAATGGGAGACGTGCTGACTTTGATAGAAAAAGCACAGGCGGCATTCAGTGAAGAAGAAGCCCTTGCGATGCAAAAGAAGATGAAGACAAATTCTTTTACTCTCGAGGATTATCTCTTGCAGATTGACAAGATGAAGAGCATGGGAGACATGTCGCAAATGCTGTCAATGATACCCGGGCTTGCGGGTAAACTCAACGGCAAAAACATGGAAGTCGACGAGACTAAAATAGCTAAATCAAAAGCGATAATACAGTCCATGACTCCCAAGGAAAGACAAAATCCCGATATGATAAAATCTTCTCAAAAGAAGAGAATCGCAGCCGGCAGCGGTACTACCGTGCAGGATATAAATTCGCTTCTCAAACAATTCTCGCAGACGCAGGAAATGATGCAAAAGATGGCAAATATGGGCAAGCGAGGCATGAGAGGAATGAAACTTCCTTTCTGACAACTTATCAAATGCAATAATCGGCAGACAGTGCAAAGAAGATAAAAATACATGTCTTTTGACAAGACGAATGAGCGAGTCTTGTCAGTGCGTGCCGAGTGTGCATATACTCACGCAATATAAAGATTAAAATATTAATCAATATATAATAACGGAATAAAATTTTCCCGTAAGGGAGCAAAGGAGAAAAATATTATGGCAGTAAAACTCAGACTTACAAGAATGGGCGCAAAGAAGGCACCTTTTTACCGTATCGTTGCTATCGACAGCAGAAAGGCAAGAGACGGACAGTATCTTGACAACATCGGTTACTATGACGCTACCAAGCAACCCGCTGAAATCAAAATCGACAGCGAAAAAGCTAATTACTGGCTCAAAGTAGGCGCACAACCCACAGATACCGTCAGAAGCCTTCTCAAGAAACAAGAAATCATTAAGTAACAGAGGCTTTTATGGAAGAATTGGTCAGATTTATCGTCGGCGAACTCGTCGACAATAAGGACGCTTTTGAAGTTTCGTCACAGGTCGAAGACGGAATTACCGTAATCAATATTTATGCAGACAAGGACGAAATAGGCAAGATTATCGGCAAGCAGGGCAGAATCGCCAAGGCTATCCGTACAATTGTCAAGGCAGGAAGCGGAAAAGACAGCAAGAAAGTATCCGTAGAGATAATCGAAAGATAATGGAAAGGCTGGTCATAGGTAATATAGCAAAGCCGCAAGGGATAAGAGGCGAAGTGAAAATTTCTCCTCTTACCGACGATACGGCACGCTTCAACCGTCTCAAAAAAGTCTATATCGGCTCCGTGATGTACGAAGTACAGTCTGCAAAGGTTTTGCCGGGAGGAGTATTTGTCAAATTCAAAGGAGTCGACGACAGAAACGCCGCCGAGCTTTTGAGAGGCAAAGATATAGAGATTGACAGAGATGACGCCGTAAAATTGCCCAAAGACAGATATTTTATAGTGGACGTGATAGGCTGTGAAGTGTTTAAGGGAGACGAGAGGATAGGCAAACTCGTCGACGTCCTGCAATACGGTGCGGCAGACGTCTACGTCATATCTACTTCAAAGGGCAGAGCTATGATACCTGCAATCAAGAGGATATTGATTGATGTCGATATCACTCAAAAAAAGATTATACTCGACAAAGAGGCTTTCGACGACCTCGCAGTTTATGAGGAGTAGATACAACGGGAGCGACAGCTCCCTTATTTTTTAAGCGTATGAAAATTCAAGTGGCGACTATTTTTCCCGAGATGTTCAAGGGATTGGATATAGGTATTCTCGGAAAAGCCCTTCAAAGAGGGCTTATCAGCGTGCAGGCTGTCAACATCAGAGACTTTACTCTCGACAAACACCATAAGACCGACGATACGCCTTTCGGCGGCGGAGCGGGTATGGTCATGACTCCTCAACCTCTGCACGATACGATAAACGCACTTGACCCCGACCATACGGCAAAAAGGATTTATATGTCTCCTAAAGGGAAAACTCTCGATCAGGAGACGGTAGAAAGACTGGCAAAAGAACAAAGTCTTTTGCTTGTATGCGGAAGTTACGAGGGAATAGACGAGAGAATTATCGAACTCGATATCGACGAAGAAATCTCCATAGGAGATTACGTGCTTACGGGCGGCGAACTTCCTGCAATGGTGCTTATCAACGCCGTTTCGAGATATGTAGACGGCGTACTCGGAAGCAGCGAATCGACAAGCGAGGAAAGTTTTGCCAACGGACTTCTCGAATACCCGCAGTACACCCGTCCCAAGAGTTTTTGCGGATTGGAAGTGCCTGACGTGCTTTTAGGAGGCAATCACAAGGATATAAAAGAGTGGCGGTATAAAAAACAATTGGAGATCACCAAGACGAGAAGACCCGACCTTTATGAAAAACTTTTTCCTGACAGCGATCCTCTTACCGATTGCGAAAAGAAAAAATCAAAAAAGAAACCGTCAAAACGCAAGGATGACAAAGCTGCAAAGGAGTGATTATGGAATACAAAAACGCAATAGAACAACTTCTCGATGAAGAAAACGACGAGACTATATATCTTAAAAGCGACGAGACAGGCGAAATTCAGGCGTTCGAGCAGATGGCACTCGTTCCTTTCGACAACTCTTTGTATGCCATCCTTATGAGAAAAGAAGACTATGACAACGGCAATTTCGAGAATGGCGGCATGGTCTTCAAAATCGATGAAAAAAGACAAAAAGTTGACCTTGTAGAAGACGACAACGTTATCTACGAAGTATTCGATATATACGACAGAATGTTTGAAGAGGGGTATAATTGATGCATATACAATGGTACCCGGGACATATGACGAAAGCTATGCGCATGATGCAAGAGGCGGTAAAACAAGTCGATTGCATAATTTACGTATTGGATTCGAGAGCCGTTTATTCTTGCATAAATCCCAAATTCGACGAACTGATTAAAAACAAACCCGTACTCTATATTTTCGGCAAGAGCGATATGGTCGAACAAGACGATATAAAGAAGTGGGCTAAAACATTTTCGGCACAGGGCAAAAACTTTGTCATCGCAGACAATTTGTCAGGAAAACAGAGAGGAATAATTATAGACAAGCTCAAAAAAATCAATGCCGAAGTGATAGAAAAATATGCTCAAAAGGGCGCAAAAAAGAGTATAAGGGCAATGGTTGTAGGCGTGCCTAATACCGGTAAATCAACGCTTATAAACAGTCTGTGTCTCAGCAAAAAGACGGTTACGGGCAACCGTCCCGGAGTGACCAGGGGAAAACAGTGGGTAAGCCTTGCAGAGGGTGTCGAACTCCTTGATACACCGGGTGCGGTTCCTCCTGCGTTTGAAGACCAGACAAGGGCATTGCACCTTGCATTCATAGGTTCGATAAAGGATGAGATAGTGCCTTATGACGAGCTTGCGATAGAGATCATAAACTATTTCAGACAAAACAATACACAAGTTTTTTGCGGCCGTTACAAGCTGCAAAATATTCCTGAAGACAACATCGAGGCTTTTGACAGTATAGCACAAAACAGGGGTTATCTTTTGGGTAAAAGAGGGTATGACTATGAGCGTACGGCAAAGGCGCTTATAAGCGATTTCCGCTCGCAAAAACTGGGTAAAATCATGTTGGATTACCCCGATGATATTAAGGAGGCATAAGCCGTGGCAAAGTCAAAACACGATACTTTCACAATGCTCGAGTATGAAAAAAAATACCTTGCGGAAGGCGCAAAATACATAGCCGGTGTCGATGAGGTGGGCAGAGGTCCGCTTGCCGGTCCCGTAGTCGTTGCCAGCGTTATAATGCCTTTGAACAACGAAGATATCATTCAGGGCGTCAACGATTCGAAGAAAGTTTCGCAGAAAAACAGAGAACTTTTTTTTGAAAAAATCAAAGAGAAAGCGATTGCTTACAGAATAGAGTGGGCGGACGAAAAAATTATAGATGAAATCAACATTCTTCAGGCTACGAAAAGATGTATGACTAATGCCGTTAATAATCTCGAAGTGGCTCCCGATATAGTGCTTATCGATGCTGTAAATCCCGATTGCAAATATCCCGTCGAAGCAATAATCAAGGGCGACGCAAAGAGTTATACGATAGCATGCGCATCTATTCTCGCAAAAGTTACGAGAGACAGATATATGCGCAATATGGACAAAATTTATCCTCAATACGGTTTTGCGGATAACAAAGGTTACGGCTCGCAAAAGCACATAGAAGCACTAAAAAGCACGGGACCTTGTCCGATACACAGAAGAAGCTTTATAAAGCATTTCGTCAATGAATAACAGAAAGTCGGGCATAGAGGGCGAAAATATCGCCGTTGAATATCTTAAACGACACGGATACAAGATTTTGGATCGCAATTTTGCTTGCAAAACAGGCGAAATCGATATAATATGCGAGCGTGAAAACATGCTGGTTTTTGTGGAGGTAAAAGCCCGTGAAAACACTAATTACGGCATGCCGTGCGAAGCTGTAACGTCGTCAAAAATAAGAAGTATCGTCAAGACTGCCGAGGCTTATCTTCTTAAGAAAAGAAGAATCAACAGTCCTTGCAGATTCGATGTTGTCGAAGTGTTGCGTGGAGAGGTAAATCATATCGAGGACGCTTTCAGACCTTAGAAGACAATTGACGACTGAAAAACATATAAATCAAGGATTTTTCAAAAAATATGCTCGGAAATATGCAAAAATCGTAAAAAAGATAGATAAATCGCTTGCGTAATACGATTTTTGGTGATAGAATATTTTAGCAACAATGACTTCGGATATTCCTCTGTCGTACAAAATCCCAAAACGAATACGAATATCTTGTGAAAATATGGAGGTAAGTCAAATGAACATAGTTGATGTAGTAGAAAAAGAGGGTATGCGTACCGATCTTCCCGAACTCAAAGTAGGTTACACCGTAAGAGTAAACGTTAAGATCAAGGAAGGCGACAAGGAAAGAATTCAGGCTTATGAAGGCGTTATCATTTCTTTCAAAAACGGCAGCATCAGAGAAACATTTACGGTAAGAAGAGTATCTTTCGGCGTAGGCGTTGAGAGAACTTTCCCTTTGCATTCTCCCAAAATCGATAGCATCGTAGTAGTACGTCGCGGTCGTGTCAGAAGAGCTAAACTTTACTATCTCAGAAATAAGTTCGGCAAGGCAGCAAGACTCAGAGAAATCACCAACAAGAGTGCAAACGCTGCAAACTGATTCAAAAAACGCAATTTTTTACAGACTCGGTAACGGGTCTGTTTTTTTTGTGTTTTGTTTTCTAAACGACGCACGCTTAATATGCAAGCGTATAAAGTCATGTACAATTTTTTATATTGCAGCCGTATATGCGTATAACATTTTGAGCGTGGGCGCACAAGCGTATAAATAATATCTGTGCAAATTATTTGATTCGACGTTATCGCAGAATACAGCTTTGCCTGAATAAAAACTTCACCCGCATAAATGTAAACAAGCATACAATCGAGAAAGTTGCAGACTGTCGTTTGAGGAGTCAAGTTTTAGTTTTTTTATTATATTTATATAATTAAATTTATACTTTTAATAAAATTATATAATAAGTACTTGTCAAATCGGCGATAATCATTTATTATAATTATAAAAGACTATCTTGCAAGGGGATAACAATGAAGAAAAAATTAGTAATAATTTTATTAATTGCGGCTATCGCTTTTGTTATGTTGGCAGCTTGCGACTCCTACAAAGCAGATTACGATACCGAAATTCTTGCCAACGGCAACTTCGAGACTTTTGACAGCGAAGCGTCAAAAGCTTCTGTTTGGACCGTTCAGGCAGGCACCAAGGCAAACTGGGGCAGAAACGTCAACGACGGTTCTAACGAATACGATTCGTCTTTGGGTAAATATTATTTTTATCTCAACAATTCGACGTCTTCTTACCAGTACATCTATCAGACCGTAAAACTCGAAAAGAATGCAGTCTATAGACTTAAGGCAGACATGAAGATCGATTCGTTGTCGGGCAAAGCAGGCGTATATATCGACGGCGCTATCGAGACCACGGGTATAGTATGCAGCGACACGACTTCGGGTTGGGAAGAACAAGAAGTGTATTTCATGTCCACTGTAAGCGGTGAGGTACGTATCGTCGCAGCAGTTGGTCTCCCCGATGTAAATGCTACGGGCGTAGTTTATTTCGACAACATTTCGTTGCAAAAAGTTGACGGCGTAAACGAAGATACGCAGGTAGCTATACTTCAGATGAAAGAGGGATATACGATGTCAGACGGCGGTTCGACAACTTTCGTAATATTCTTTACTCTTATTTCGGCAGGCTTTGCGGCAGGAATGTATTTCCTCATCAGATCGATTATCAAAGACAAACCCCTTGCTCCTAATAACGGAACTACCAAAGCCGACAAGTTCCTCAATGCCATGACGAGTAATACTGCGCTTTTCCTTTACGTTTTGCTTGCGGCATTTGCAATAAGATTTATCATCGTACTTGCTACCGCAGAAGGAAACGACCTTGTATCAAGCTGGGTAGAACTCGCAAAGGGTATCGCTTCCAACGGCTACAAGTCCTATTATTCCAACTCGACTTACGAGGCACAGGGCATTATATGGATTCTCGGAATTATAGGTTATATCGGCAAAGCGCTCAATCTTCAGGAAGTCGGTTACGCAATTCTAGTAAGAATGCCTGCGCTCATAGCCGACCTCGTAATATGCTATACGATTTATAACGTTACTGCAAAATATCAGAAAGAACGTATGGCTACGGCTTACGGATTCATCTATGCAGTAATGCCCGTATTCTTCATTTTGGGTACGCTTTACGGAAGTATGGAAAATATCGCAATGGCGTTTTTACTGCTGATGGCTGTAAGCATGCTCAATAAAAAATACGTATCCACGGGTATATATTACACACTTGCGCTTTTCTTCAGTAACTATGCGCTTTTGCTCCTTCCCGTAATTCTCCTTTATCAGATATACGCAATGTTTACCGATAAGGAATCTATCGCAAAGTCTGTAGTGACGATGGTGTGCTGTTTTGTAGCTTTCTATCTCCTTTCGTTGCCGCTTTGCTGGGCAGAAGTTGCAGGCGGAAACGTACTCTTCGTATTCAAGAAAATGTACGGTTTCTTCAGCGCAGCAAATCCCTTGCTCTCTGACAATACCTTCAATCTCTATGGTATTTTCGCATCGGCAGACAAGGCGAGAAGCTCCAATGTCTTCTTCGAGATGGGCGGTTGGTTGCTCGTAATCGCCATGGGCGGACTTGCTATCTTCCATTATATCCGTACAGCAAACAGACTCGACCTCGTATTGCTCTCGGCAATGACCTTTATTACCTATTCGGCACTCGGTACCCAGGCTACGCTTGTGACCATGCCTATAGGATTGTTGCTCTTGTTGCTCTATGTAATGCTTACTCCCGATATGAGACTTTATATAGGAATGTCGGCGCTTATGACGCTTTCGTTCCTCAACATAGCGCAATACATTTCTCAAAGCGGATTTATCTCGGGTGTCGACAATGCAAGCTGGCTGTCATTTGTTCCCAAGAGTGCATTCATGATCATATTCAGCATAATTACGGTGGGTGTAGTGTTCTATATGTTGTATGTGCTTGTAGATATACTTTTCAACTCATATGTCAAGCCTATCGCAGTAGGCAGTGCGAATGACGAGCAGACAGAAAACGTAACAGTTGTCGAAGAATCAGTCGAAATAAAGAAACCCGATTCTAAAAAAACGGCAAAACAAAAAAAGACAAAGGTGTCTAAAAATTAATCAGAAGCAAAATAATCGTTAAAACTCGGCTTGCATTTTGCAAGTCGGGTTGTATTCGTAAAAAGAGTCGCAAGTCGATTTTATATCAGTTGTATATGTAAGTCTTGTTGTAAACGTATGAATTACAATAAGACGATTAAAGACAAAACGGCTCAAAAATTAATACTGAATATGCGGCGCGGGGGAAATATGCTGGCAAAGACAAGGAGTTATGCTCTCAACGGAATAGACGGATACGAGGTTTTGATAGAAGTCGACCTCAATGCGGGATTGCCGTCCTACGATACGGTAGGACTTGCGGATACCGCCGTAAAGGAATCCAAAGAGAGAGTGCGCTCCGCCATAAAGAACAGTCTTTATACATATCCCGTACGCAAAATCACTATCAATCTTGCGCCTGCCGACGTCAAAAAGGAAGGATCGCATTTTGACCTTGCGATTGCGCTCGGCATACTTATAGCAAGCGAGGCGGTAGATTGCAAGAATTATAAAGACTATATAATCCTCGGCGAACTGTCTCTCGACGGAACGGTAAATCACGTAAAAGGCGTAATGCCGCTTATAATTGCGGCGCTTCAGGACGGACATAAAAAGTTCATTATCCCCAAAGCCAACGCAAAAGAGGCAAGTTTTATCTCGGGAATCGAAGTATATGCCTTTGACAAACTCAAGTCGGTAGTAGATTTTCTTTCGGGACAGGAAGAAGTCAGTCCTCTTGAGACAAGTGAGTTTTCCGCCGTCAAGGCAAACAATAAATACGGCGTTGATTTCAGCGAAGTCAAAGGGCAGTACGTTGCAAAACGTGCTCTCGAGATAGCGGTAGCAGGCGGACACAACGTACTTATGATAGGGCCTCCGGGCGCAGGTAAGACGATGATGGCAAAATGCGTGCCTACAATCATGCCCGACATGACGTTTGACGAGGCGATAGAAGTAACAAAAATACATTCCGTCGCAGGTATTCTCGACAGCAATGTGGGCATAGTATTGACGAGACCTTTTCGCACTCCTCACCACACGGCAACTATTCCCGCACTTATGGGAGGAGGCTCAAACGCAAGACCAGGAGAAATCAGTCTGGCACACAACGGAGTTTTGTTCCTTGACGAAATGCCCGAATACCAAAGACGTACTCTCGAAACTTTGCGTCAACCTCTCGAGGACGGAATTGCCGTGGTATCGAGAGCAAAACATACTCTCGAATATCCTGCGAGATTTATGTTGGTTGCAAGCATGAATCCTTGCCCCTGCGGCAATCTCGGTTCGTCTACGCAACAATGTAAATGCACCCCCGGCGAGATACACAGATATCTTTCCAAACTTTCGGGACCGCTCCTTGACAGAATAGATTTGCAAGTCGAAGTGGACGGCGTTTCTTTCGAGCAGTTGAGAAACACGCTTCCCGATGAGGACAGCGCAACTATAAAAGCAAGAGTCGAAAAGGCACGTGCAGTTCAGCGTGAAAGATATAAGGGTACGAATACAAGAACAAACGACGAAATGTCAAACGCGCAGCTCAAAGAGTTTTGCGCTCTAGATTCGGACAGCGAAAGATTGCTCAAGAATGCTTTTACCAGACTAAATCTAACGGCAAGAGCGACCAGCAGAGTTCTGAAAGTCGCACGTACTATCGCAGATCTCGAAGGCTCAAAGAATATACAGGCAAAACACATAGGCGAGGCGGTTCAGTACCGTTCGCTTGACAGAAAATATCGGGATTAAAGATTGAAAGATGTTCAGAGAATACGACGACGACCGCAAAACACTTATAATAATATCCTGCATGCAGAGTTACAATGCGAGAAAGAAGGCGTTTGAAAGCGTTGAAAACCCACGTGCGCTTTATTCAGACTATTCTGCCGCAGACGAGATAATAGAAAAGTGCAACAAAACAAACGTCGGTATCCTGACTATTCTCGACAAGGAATATCCCGAGAAGTTGAAGAATATCTACGATCCGCCTTTTGTGCTTTATTACAAAGGCAACGTCAATCTTCTCAACAGACCGAGAAAGCTTGCCGTCGTAGGTACGAGAAGGATGACGGTGTACGGCAAAAACGTACTTGCCAATTTTATTCCCGAATTCGTTGAAAGCGGTCTGGTAATAGTCAGCGGACTTGCAAGAGGCGTGGACAGCTTGGGACACAGAATGTGTCTCGATCTGGGCGGAGAAACGATCGCAGTCGTTGCAAACGGATTGGATATATGTTATCCTCCCGAAAACCTTTCGCTCGAGAATGAGATTGCTCAAAGAGGACTGGTAATCAGCGAATATCCTCTCGGTTCAAAGTCGTTGCAGTATCACTTTCCCGAACGCAACAGAATAATAAGCGCTTTGTCCGACGGCGTGTTCATACCCGAGGCGGGAGAAAACAGCGGTTCGCTTATTACGGCGGATTGTGCTGTGGAACAGGGCAGAGAAGTATTTGTCGTTCCCGGCAGTATATTCTCTCAACAAAGCAAAGGTTGCAACGCAAAAATAAAAGAACTTCAGGCTACGTGCGTGCTTACGCCTCAAGACGTTACGGATGCGTTGGGCGTGTTTGCACAGTCGTCTGATAAAAAATACATACAACTCAATATCGAACAACAATCCGTAATGGAGACGCTCAAGGACGGTTGTATGCATTTTTACGATATAATAGCAAAGACGGGAATGTCTATGGGACAGCTTCCGTCAGTGTTGACCGAGTTGGAAATTATGGGATTAATCAGAAAAATACAGGGCAATTTTTATGAAATTGTGCCTACGCTTTAAGGAGAAATATGAAACTTATTATTGTAGAGTCGCCTCACAAGGCAAAGACAATCTCCAAATACCTCGGTAGCGGCTACAAAGTAGTGGCTTCAAAAGGTCATGTCAGCGACCTTCCTCAAAAGAGTCTGGGTATTGACGTAAAGAATAACTTCAAGCCCGAATACGTCATATCCGAGGAAAAGAAGTCAACTATCGAGATGATAAAGAAAGATATCGCAAAATGCGATACCGTTTATCTTGCCGCCGATCCCGACCGTGAAGGAGAAGCTATATCCTGGCACCTTGCAAACGTATGCGGTATCAAGGATAAAAAGGTGAGAATCGTCTTCAATGAAATCTCCAAAAAAGCAGTACAAAAGGCACTCGAAAATCCCAGAGAAATCAACATGGGTCTTGTTGACGCACAACAGGCGAGAAGAGTTTTGGACAGACTCATGGGATATGAACTTTCACCTATAATTTCGCATCAGATAAAGAGCGGTCTCTCGGCAGGAAGAGTACAGTCGGTAGCGCTCAAAATGGTAGTGGACAAAGAGAGAGAAATCAGAAGTTTCGTTCCGCAGGAATATTGGACCATTACCGCTCAACTCGTAAAAGACGAAAGCGCAAACGCAAATTCTTTCAAGTGTGAATTCGTCGATATAGACAACAAAAAACTCAAGGTAGAAAACAAGGAAACCGCCGATCAGGTCATAGAAGGAAGCAAGAATGGCGTATGGAAAGTCGACGACGTCAAACGTGCGCAATCGGTATCCAAACCCGCACCTCCTTTTACGACTTCTACGATGCAGCAGGATGCTATATCTAAGTTGGGATTCAGTGCGTCGATGGTTACGCAGACAGCGCAGAAACTCTATGAAGGCGTCGAAGTTGACGGCGAAGGTCAGATCGCACTCGTTACTTATATACGTACCGACAGCGTAAGAGTTTCCGAGGACGCACAAAGAGAAGCACTTTCGTTTATCGAAGCAAATTACGGAAAGGATTATTGTCCTGCAAAGCCCAATGTCTATGCTACGGGTGCAGGTGCACAAGATGCGCACGAGGCTATACGTCCGATTACGCTCGAGCGTACTCCCGAGTCGCTCAAAGACAAGATAAGCCGCAACGATTATAAACTTTATAAGCTCATCTATGACAGATTTGTCGCAAGCCAGATGGCAAATGCCGTATACGATACGCTTACCGTGCATATCGTTTCGCAAAGCGACAAGAATTACGGCTATACTCTCAAGGGAAAAGTTTGCGCATTCCCCGGCTATACTTCGGCATATCAGAGCAATCCCGATAAGGAAAATACCAAGGAATTGCCTAATCTGCAAACAGGTGAAGAACTTATTCTCAAGGATATTGCAGGCGAGCAGAAATTTACCAAACCTCCTCAAAGATATACTGACGGTTCGTTTATCAAAGCCATGGAAGAAAACGGAATCGGAAGACCTTCTACTTTCGAAAAAACAATTACGGTGTTGTATAAGCGTACCTATATCGAAAAAGACGGTAAAAACATGAAACCTACAGAACTCGGCGAACTCGTATGCGATCAGTTGGTCAAAAACTTCCCCGAGATAATGAATACCAAGTTTACCGCAGATATGGAAAACAATCTCGATAAGATAGAGGAAGGCAATATAAAATGGTACGACGTTATAGCCGACTTCTATACCGATTTCCACAACAAGGTCATGGAAGTCAAATATCAGGGTAAAGTTAAACCCAAGAGCGAGGAAACGGATGTTATTTGCGAGAAGTGCGGTGCACATATGGTTGTCAAGGATTCTAAATTCGGAAAATTCCTTGCATGTCCCAACTTCCCCAAGTGCCGCAATACAAAACCCTACGGCGAAGCTGTCGCCAAATGTCCGCAATGTGGCGGCGGAGTCGCAAAAAAGTTTTCAAAAAAGGGGACTGAATACTACTCGTGCATGAACTATCCCGATTGCAAATTCATATCGTGGGATATACCTGCGCCTTACTTCTGTCCCGAGTGCAAAAGCACCATGAAAATAGTCAAGACAAAGGATTCGACAAAGTATGTATGTACCAACAAGTCGTGCAGACATACCGAGGTTATCGAAGAAAAACATGAGAGTTAAGGTTATAGGCGGAGGACTGGCAGGAAGCGAATGTGCCTATCAGCTTCTCAAGCGTGGTTTCGAAGTGGATATGTACGAGATGAGAGGAGTCAATATGACGCCTTGTCATTCGACAGAAAGACTTGCCGAACTTGTATGTTCCAATTCCTTGAAAGCCCAGAGTATGGACAACGCTTCGGGACTTCTCAAGTACGAACTCGCAAGGCTTGACAGCTTGCTTCTCAAGTGTGCATATAAAAGCGACGTGCCCGCAGGCGGAGCGCTGGCAGTGGACAGAGAAAAATTTTCTGTTCTCATAGAGAATAGCCTGAAAGCTTTTGACGGATTCAGACTCATTAGGGAGGAGGTCAAGGACATAGACCCTTCGACGCCTACCGTAATAGCTACGGGACCTCTGACGTCGGACGCCATGAGCAAGTGTATCGCTAAACTTTTAGGAGGAGAATATCTACACTTTTTCGATGCAGTTGCGCCTATCGTAGAAGCGGACAGCATAGATTACGATAAGGCTTTCTTCGCCGCAAGATACGGCAAAGGCGAGGCGGATTATCTCAACTGTGCAATGAACAAAGAGGAATATCTCAACTTCTATAACGAACTCGTAAACGCAGAGCGTGCCCGACTCAAAGACTTCGAGGTCAACGTATTCGAGAGATGTATGCCTATAGAAATCATGGCTGCAAGAGGTGAGGATACAATGAGGTTCGGACCTTTGCGTCCCGTAGGAATCAAAAATCCTTACAAGGACGAACGCCCCTATGCAGTAGTACAGCTTCGCAAGGAAAATGCCGAGGGAAGCGCATACAATATCGTGGGATTTCAGACAAACCTCAAATTCGGCGAACAGAAAAGAGTGTTCAGACTCATACCGGGACTTGAGAATGCCGAATTTGCCAGATACGGGGTCATGCACCGCAATACTTTTATCAATGCGCCTAAAGTTCTTGACAGTTGTTGGTCTATGAAAAAATATCCTCTCGTGTTCTTCGCAGGACAGATGACGGGAGTAGAAGGATATATGGAAAGCACGATAAGCGGACTTATGGCAGGAATAAACCTTGCAGCCCGTCTCAAAGGAAAGACTGATATAATCCTGCCGCCTACCACGGTTACGGGAGCGTTGCAAAGACATATATCGACTTTGGTTGACGATTATCAGCCTATGAATGCAAATTTCGGCGTATTGCCCGTTTTGGACAAGCCGCCAAGAGATAAAAAAGCAAGAAAATTCAAATACTCTTCACGTGCCGTAGGCGATATGGAGAGTTATCTCAAAGACAAGGAGTACTGATTATGGAAATGATGGGAACTACAATATGCGCCGTCAGAAGAAACGGTAAAATTGCCGTTGCCGGCGACGGACAGATTACTATGGGTCAGAGCGTAATACTCAAAGGCACTGCAAAAAAAGTAAAGAGAATTTACGACGATAAAGTCGTTATCGGTTTTGCGGGCAGTGTTTCCGACGCTATTTCGCTCAGCGAAAAGTTTGAAAAAATGTTGCAAAAATACAGCGGTAACCTTATGAGAAGCGCCGTTGAACTCACTGAACTTTGGAGAGACGACAAACTTCCCAGAAAGCTCGAAGCTATGATGATTGTTGCAGATAAAAACAATCTTCTTATCGTTTCGGGAAGCGGCGAAGTGATCGATCCCGACGGTGATTGCTGCGCAATAGGTTCGGGCGGTAATTATGCGCTCGCAGCCGCAAGAGCAATGCTCAAGGAGACAAATCTCGAAGCTAAAGACATTGCACGCAAGGCTTTGGAAATTGCCAGCGAATTGTGTGTATTCACCAACAACAGCATAATAGTAGAGGAGGTGTGATATGAATAATTTTACTCCCGCACAGATAGTACAGGAACTCGACAGATACATCATCGGTCAGAAGAGCGCAAAAAGAGCGGTTGCGGTAGCGCTTCGCAACAGATACAGAAGAAGCAGACTGCCCCAGAATCTCCGTGAGGAAATCACTCCTAAAAACATTATTATGCAGGGACCTACGGGTGTAGGTAAGACAGAAATCGCAAGAAGACTTGCAAAACTCGTAAAAGCGCCTTTCGTAAAAGTCGAAGCGACGAAGTTTACGGAAGTAGGCTATGTGGGCAGAGACGTTGAATCCATGGTCAGAGATCTCGTCGAAGCGTCCATCAGAATGGTAAAAGAAGAAAAATCGCAGGAAGTGGAACTCCGTGCCAGAGAGAGCGTAGAGGAAAAACTCGTTCCCGCTATTACCAAAAAGAGAAAAGAAGCTTATCCCGATATGTCCGACGGACAGATGAGAGGATATATTTTGCAAGAACTGCGTGAAGGCAAACTCGACGATCTCGTTATAGATATTGCGCTTCCCGTCAAGCCCAAACAACAGACCATAGGTCAGGGCAATATGGAAATCAACATCAACGAAATTTTCGGTTCGATGGTAGGCGGAAACAACGGCAAAGTAAAACAAAAGACTTTGACTGTAAAAGAAGCTACAAAATATCTTCTCGAACTCGAAGAAGAAAAACTTATTGATCCCGACAACGTAAATCAGGAAGCTATAAAGAGGGCAGAAAACGAAGGTATCATCTTTATCGACGAAATAGATAAGATTGCCAACAAGGGCAACGGCACGCAAGGACACGACGTTTCCAGAGAGGGCGTGCAGAGGGATATTTTGCCTATAGTAGAGGGATGCACCGTCAATACGAAATACGGACAAATCAATACCGATCACATACTGTTTATTGCGGCAGGCGCATTCCATATTGCGAGCGTGAGCGACCTTATTCCCGAACTTCAGGGACGTTTTCCTATAAACGTAAAACTCGACAGCCTTACGGAAAAGGATTTCGAAGAAATCCTCACCAAGCCCGACAATGCAATTCTCATGCAATATACCGCACTTTTGGGCGTCGATAAAGTCAACCTCAAATTTACCGATGAGGCAATCAAGCAGATAGCTAAAATATGCGCCGTTGAAAACGAAAACAACGAGGATATCGGAGCAAGAAGATTGCATACGATGATGGAGAGCCTTCTCGAACAGATATCATTCGATGCAGGCAACAGCGAAGAGCCCGTTGACGTCGTCATCGATAAAAAATTCGTTGACAACCATTTCGACAGTATTATAAAGAGAATGAATCTCAACAAATATATTCTTTGACGGTTTGAAAGAACGGAGGCAATATGAAAGTCGGCGCGCAATTATATACTTTGCGAGAATACTGCAAAACAACGGATGGTCTTGCACAAACATTGAAAAGAGTAGCCGATATCGGATACACTACCGTGCAGATTTCGGGAACTTGCAAGTATGAGCCCGAATGGCTTGACATTCAGCTGAAGGCAAATTCGCTTACTTGCGCGCTTACTCACTACGACAGTGAACGCATAGCAAAAGATACAATGTCGGTTATTGCCGAGCATGACATATTCAAGTGCAAATATATAGGCATAGGCAGCATGCCCGGCGGCGTCAGCGAGCAGAATATAAAAAATTTTGTTTTGAACTATAAGGACGCCTCTCAAAAGATAAAAAACGCAGGCAAGCTGTTTTGCTATCATAATCACGCCAAAGAATTCAAAAAACACGACGGCAAAATTTATATAGAAAAACTTGCTGAAGATTTCGCCGACGACGAAATGGGTTTTACTCTCGATACTTATTGGATAAAGTATGCGGGTTACGATCCGTGCGAATGGATTGAGAAACTTAAAGGGAGAGTGCCTTGTCTGCACCTTAAAGACATGGCAAAAAAACTTTTTTTCCGTACAATGGCGTCTGTCGGAAGCGGTATTATGGATTTTGACAGAATACTGTCAAGCGCACAAAAAGCCGAAAGCGAATATTTGCTTGTAGAGCAGGATTTTTGCTACGGCAAAGACCCTTTCGAGTGTCTGAAAAAGAGCTACGAATGGTTGAAATCGAGAGGATTGCAATAATTCTTATCGCTTGTGCGGTAAGCAATATATATCAAGGAGAAAAGAATGATCAACATACCTAAAGGTACAAAAGACGTTTTGCCCGAGGAAAGCTATAAGTGGCATTACGTCGAAAAAACCGTGAGAGAAGTTGCACGCACTTTTTGCGTCAACGAAATTCGCACGCCTTCGTTTGAACATACCGAACTCTTTTTGAGAGGCGTAGGCGATACCACGGATATAGTAAACAAAGAGATGTACACTTTCGAGGACAAGGGAGGCAGAAGCATTACCCTCAAGCCCGAAGGTACGGCAGGCGTTGCGAGAGCTTTTATCGAAAATTCTCTCTACGGCAATGCACAGCCTACTAAAATGTATTATATTACGCCCGTATTCCGCTATGAAAAACCTCAGGCGGGCAGACTCAGAGAGCATCACCAGTTCGGTATCGAATATTACGGTGCATATTCTCCCTCGGCTGATGTGGAAGTCATGATGCTTGCAAAGGCAATATTCGATAAATTCGGCGTGGGTAATCTCGTACTCAACATCAATTCTATCGGTTGTCCTAATTGCCGTAAGGAATACAATTCGGCGCTTAAGAGTTATCTCGGTTCACGTCTTAACGATATGTGTCCTACTTGCAGAGAAAGATTTGAAAAGAATCCTTTGAGAATTCTTGACTGTAAAGAGGAAGGTTGCAGAGCAATTACCAAAGACGCTCCCAGCGTGATAGATTTTCTTTGTGACGACTGCAAGGCTCACCACGAAAGCGTGTGCCGTCAGCTTGACGCACTCGGCGTAAACTATGTCGTCAATCCTCACATAGTGAGAGGACTCGATTATTATACACGCACCGTATTTGAATTTATATCCTCCAACATCGGTGCTCAAGGTACCGTTTGCGCAGGCGGCAGATATAACAATCTTGTTGAGCAAGTCGGCGGCAAATCCTGTCCCGCAGTCGGTTTCGGTATGGGGATCGAGAGACTTTTGCTTGTTTTGGAGAGTCTGGGACTCGAAGTCGGCAAAGCGTATGTGCCCGATATATACTTTGCTCCCGTATGCGACAAGGCGAGAGAAATTACTCCTGCACTTGCTCTTAATTTGAGAAGCAAAGGTCTTGCGGTGGATTACGATATTATGGACAGAGGTTTCAAACCTCAACTTAAGTACGCCAACAAGACGGGCGTCAAATATCTCGTCATCCTCGGCGAGGACGAAATTGCTAAAAATTCAGCTTCTGTCAAGGATATGCAGAGCGGCGAACAAGTCGAAGTCACTATACAAAAACTCGAAGAATTTTTCAAAGAGAAATACGGTTTCTGATTTCAAAGATTTTTAACGGGAAGTCAACAGACGAACAGATACTGATTAAATAAAAATAAACGATAAAATTTTATCCGTACATACGGAAAGAGGTAAATATGGTAGATTTTCTTAATGGCGCAAAGAGAACTTGCAAATGCGGAGAATTGAGAGGCAGCGATATAGGCAAGACCGTTACCGTAATGGGTTTTGTAGCAAAATACCGCAATCTCGGTAATCTGCTTTTTATAGATTTGAGAGACATAGGCGGCGTTGTTCAGGTAGCTTTTGACGATCAGGTAGACAAAGCCGTATTCGACAAGGCAAACACTGTCCGCAACGAGTATGTAATTGCCGTTACCGGTGTCGTAAGAAGCCGTGGCGCAAACATCAACAAAAACATGCCTACGGGTGAAGTCGAAATTCTTGCAAACGATTTGAAGATACTTTCCGAAGCCGAGGTTACGCCTTTTGTCATAACAGAGGATATGAAGGTAGGAGAGCAACTCCGTCTTAAATACAGATATCTCGATTTGAGAAGAAGCTATCTCCAGCAAAAACTTATCATGAGAGATAAAATCACCAGAGTCGTAAGAAATTATCTTGCAGACAACGGTTTCCTCGAAATCGAGACCCCCTTTCTCGGTAAGTCTACTCCCGAAGGCGCAAGAGATTATCTTGTTCCCTCAAGAGTGCACAACGGCGAATTCTATGCGCTCCCTCAATCTCCTCAATTGTACAAACAGCTTTTGATGATTGCAGGAATGGACAGATATTATCAAGTTGCAAGATGTTTCCGTGACGAGGACTTGAGAGCAAACCGTCAGCCTGAATTTTCGCAAATCGATATGGAAATGAGCTATGTCGAGGACAACGAGCAAGTTATGGAAATTGCCGAAGGTCTTATCAAAAAAGTTTTCAAGGAATGTCTCGGCATGAATCTCGAAGAAAAATTCAGACGTATTCCTTACAGCGAAGCAATGGATAAGTGGGGTAGCGATAAGCCCGATACCCGTTTTGATCTTCAGCTTCACGATTTGTCCGACATACTCAAGAATTGTTCGTTCTCCGTATTCTCGGGAGCAATCGCAAACGGCGGTAGCGTAAGAGCCATAAACGGAAAAGGACTTTGCGATAAGATGACGAGAAAAGAAGTCGACGCTTGCGGCGAATTCGTAAAGAGTTACGGCGCAAAGGGTCTTGCTTACGCAATGTTCAGAGAGGACGGTTCGATAACTTCTTCTGTATTCAAGTTCTTGAGCGAGGAGGAAAAGCAAGCCGTAATCAACGAAATGGATGCTCAAAAGGGCGATATCGTATTCTTTGTCGCAGACAAAAACAAAGTTGTCTATGACAGCCTCGGAGCATTGAGATGTTATCTTGCAGATAAATATAATCTCTATGACAAGAGTAAATTCGACTTCCTGTGGGTAGTTGATTTCCCTCTTCTCGAATACGATGAGGAAGAAAAGAGATACGTTGCGGTACATCATCCCTTCACGAGCGCAATCGTAGAGGATATTCCTCTTCTCGATACCGATCCGCTTAAGGTTAGAAGCAACGCTTACGACATGGTAATCAACGGCCAGGAAGCAGGCGGCGGAAGCATAAGAATTCACGACTGGCATATGCAGGAAAAGATTTTCGGACTTCTCGGTTTCTCTCAAAAGGATATCGAGGACAGATTCGGATTCTTCGTTGACGCATTTAAGTACGGCGCACCTCCTCACGGCGGTCTGGCTTTCGGTCTTGACAGATTGACAATGCTCGTTACGGGTACGGATAACATCAAAGACGTTATTGCGTTCCCCAAGGTTCAGAACGCTTCTTGTCTTATGACGGGCGCACCCGCAGCGGTCGAAGACAAACAGCTTAAAGAACTTGCAATCAAGTTTGACATCAAAGAGTAAATATTATGTGGTCGAGATTGATACGGCTTATAGGCGAAGACGGCCTTGAAAAACTTGTCGGTAAAAGAGTACTCGTAGTCGGAGTGGGCGGAGTAGGCGGTTATATCGTCGAAATGCTTGCAAGATGCGGCATAGGTACTCTTGGGATAATGGATTTTGACAGAGTTGACAAAAGTAATATCAACCGTCAGATAATAGCGCTCAATTCCGACATAGGCGAGTATAAGACAGATATGTTCAAAAATCGCATACTCGATATCAATCCCGATTGCAACGTCATAGATATAAAAGAAAGATTTGACGCTCACAGCGCAGATATTCTCGACAAAAAATGGGACTATGTGGTAGACGCTATCGACAGCTTCGAAGATAAAGTTTTGCTTATATGTCTTGCAAGACAAAAAGGGCTTAATATCATAAGCGCAATGGGCGCAGGCAACAGATTTGAGCTTTGCGACTTTGAAATTACCGATATATACAAGACAAGCTACGATGCGTTGGCAAAGAAATTGCGCAAGACGCTAAAGGAAAAAGGAATTGACCGTCTTGACGTATGCTATACCAAACAGCCTCCATTAACCGTCAAAGAGGGCGTGGGCAGTGTAAGTTATGTTGTGGCGCAATGCGGTATAAAGATTGCAGGTTATGTCGTCAACAAGCTTCTCGAGATAAAATAACGAATAAATAAGCTATTGTCTGATTTGCGGTCATATTGGAATTATAACAAATCAACATTGCAAATTTGCCTATAAAAGCTGATTTGTTTTATTGTGGTCGGGAAAATCTTATGTATAGCTTGATTGAAAAATAAACGGCTCAAACGCTTTTCTGTTGAATAAGCAGAAAGGCGTTTTTTGTTTACCGTACAGTTCGCATGAATACATAAAGTTTTTTATTTTGTGAAAAGAATCTGACTTTTATTCTTCAAATGAGAATAAATAAATCGCAAATAAAAACCCGCCGAAAGACCCTTGTCGTTAATTATATTGATTAATAATTAAAATATTAATATAATAATAAAAAATTTGTTGATAAAATATCGGCGGTATGGTAAAATTATAGCGGTTAACATATCAACATCACAGGAGATACATATGATAGATTTTAAGGTTATCAACGACACAGACCCTGAAGTATGTCAGGCACTCGAACTCGAACTGGCTCGTCAGCAGGGTAATATCGAACTCATCGCAAGCGAAAACATCGTAAGCCCCGCAGTTATGGCAGCTGCAGGCTCGCACCTCACCAATAAATATGCAGAAGGTTATCCTGCAAAGAGATATTACGGCGGATGCGAATACGTAGATATAGTAGAAAAACTAGCTATCGAAAGAGCATGCGAATTGTTTGGCGCAAAGTTTGCCAACGTTCAGGCTCACAGCGGCGCAAATGCAAACCTTGCTACTTTCTTTGCTTTGCTTCAACCCGGCGACACAGTATTCAGCATGAGTCTTGCTCACGGCGGACACCTCTCACATGGTTCTCCCGTAAATATCTCCGGTAAATATTTCAATATCGTACCTTACGGCGTAGAAGAGGACACTTGCACTCTCGATTACGACAAGGTAGAATCCCTCGCTAAAGAATGCAAGCCCAAACTCATTCTCGCAGGTGCAAGCGCATATCCCAGAGCTCTCGATTTCAAGAGATTCAGACAAATCGCTGACAGCGTAGGCGCATACCTCATGGTAGATATGGCTCATATCGCAGGTCTCGTAGCCGCAGGATGTCACGAAAGTCCCGTACCTTACGCTCATGTAGTTACTACTACCACTCACAAGACTTTGAGAGGACCCAGAGGCGGACTTATCCTTACGAACGATGAAGAAATCGCTACAAAAATCAATAAGGCTATATTCCCCGGTACACAGGGCGGTCCTTTGATGCACGTTATCGCAGCAAAGGCAGTTGCACTCAAAGAAGCTATGAGTCCCGAATTCAAGGCATATCAGCAACAAATCGTAAAGAATGCGCAAGTTCTCGCAAAGGCGCTTCTCGACAAGGGTATCAATCTTGTTTCCGGCGGTACGGATAATCACCTTATGCTTATCGACCTTACTTCCAAGGGCATGACGGGTAAAGAACTCGAAGCACTTCTCGATAAGGCTCATATCACTGCAAATAAAAACGCTATTCCTTTCGACACACAGAAACCTTTTGTTACTTCAGGCGTAAGAATAGGTACCCCTGCCGTTACTTCAAGAGGCATGAAGGAAGAGGATATGCTTGTTATCGCAGATTGCATAGCCGATCTCGTAGATAACAGAGAAGAAGCTGTCGAGCGTTGCAGTCAAAAAGTTGCGGCACTTTGCAAAAAATATCCTATATACGCAAACGATATTATCAGATAACTCAGTCAATCTAATAGAAAAAGGACAAGTTTTGAACTTGTCCTTTTTTGATTGAAAATAAGTTTCAGTGAAAGTAAAAGAAAGTAAAATTATAAATTAAACTCATTTTTCAAATCTAACACCATATTTTTATACAGACTCAACACCTCTTCATACTCTTCTTTTTCAATAAGGTACGCACATGTCGATATGACAGAATATATCTTGTCATAATACTTGGATTTTTCGGACGAAGCATCTATGCGATCTACTATTTTAGGTGCAACATCGTAATATTCTTTGATCAGGGTATCTCCGTCAGGTAACTTTTTCATTTGTTCGTCACGATATTTGCGCAACAGTGTAAGTTCTTTGCAGTCATCTGCTTTTCCTAAATAATCAACGCATGCCGAAGTTAAAAAACAACCGCTGCTCGAGCTTCCTGAAGAGTAGTTGGTATTTGATTTTGTGGGACGGGCAACAAACCTGTTGCAACAGCCGGTTTCGCTTACACTTTCATCTGTTAGACTACATCTATATTTGAATAGAAGTTTTGAAGAGTCATAATGAAAATAGATACAATCACGACAATAAGGCATAAATATAATATCTCCTTTGTATTTTTGATAACTTAAGTATATACGAATATTTTTCGTATGTCAACATAAATACGGAAATTTTTCGTAAAATAAATTTATGAGAAGTATAGGAAGCACAATAAGACAGTTGAGGAAAGATGCAAAATATACGCAGACGCAGCTAGCGGACATGCTGTCGACTTCACAGGATACCGTATCTATATGGGAACTCGACAAGGCTTTGCCGGATGTCGAATCAGTCATCAAACTCTGCAAAATTTTTGACGTATCCGCCGACTACATTTTAGGACTTTCCGAAATTTAACCAGAGGGATTTAGACCGATTAATGCGGCACGGTGTTTTGCTGTCCTATTATGCGCTTATAAGTATAATTAAGATTTTTTCTGTTTTCAGCTATTTATTTATTTTATATTTTTACTTCCTTTTTTATCCTTATAAAATATGTATAAATTCTATTGACAAGCAAATAACAATGGTATAAAATAATACCTAGTAAATTAGTAGGTATTAGATATGAAATTGTCATCAAAAGCAAGATACGGTCTCAAAGCTATGTGCTATATGGCAGCCAACTACGGAAAGGGTGTGGTCAGCTTGCCGACAATGGCAGTAGATACAGAGTTGAGCGAAAAATATCTCGAACAGCTTATCGCTACATTGCGTAAAGCAGGGCTTGTGGAAGCTACGAGAGGCGCAAGCGGCGGATATTGTCTCGCAAGAGACCCCAAAGATATCAACGTCGGGGAGATATTGAGAGTGCTCGAAGACGGACTTGTCATTGTCGATTGTATATCCGGCAATTGCGACAACAAATGTATGTGCAGTACCTACAACGTATGGAACAAACTTTATAAAGCAATCAACTCCTGTCTGGACGAGATGAGTCTTGACAGCCTTATAAAACAAGAGGTATGAATATGAAAAGTATATATTTGGATAATTCGGCTACGACTTACACCGATCCCGAAGTATTGAAAGAGATGTTGCCTTATTTTACTGAAGTTTTCGGCAATGCTTCTTCTCAACACGCTTTCGGCAGAGAGGCGCTCAAAGCCGTGGATAAAGCAAGACAGCAAGTCGCTAAAGCAATAGGTTGCAATCCCAACGAAGTATATTTTACGTCGGGCGGTACAGAGAGCGACAACTGGGCAATCAAGGGCATAGCCCTTGCTCATCAAAACAAAGGCAAACACATCATAACATCGTGTATCGAACACCCTGCGGTCATAAAGACTTGCAAGGCTTTGGAAAAACAGGGTTTCGAAGTAACGTATCTCAAGGTCGACAATGAAGGATTTATATCTTTGGACGAACTCGAAAAGAGCATACGTGAAGATACGATACTTATCAGTATAATGACAGCGAACAATGAAGTCGGCACGATAGAACCTATTCGCAAAATCGGTGAGATCGCTCATAAACACAGAGTAATCTTCCACACCGACGCAGTGCAGGCAATAGGCAACGTACCTATCAACGTATCCGAGGACAATATAGACCTTTTGTCTATGAGCGGTCATAAGTTTTACGGCCCCAAGGGCGTAGGCGTACTCTATAAGCGCAACGGACTCAAAATCGGCAGATTTATGGATGGCGGCGAGCAGGAAAGAAATATGCGTGCTTCCACAATCAATACTCCCGCAATCGTCGGACTCGGAAAAGCTATCGAGAGCGCCGTTGAGAATATGGATAAAAACAACGCTCACGTCAGAGAAGTCAGAGATTGGTTTGTCAAAGAAGTGCAGTCCAGAATAAGCGATATTTACTTCAACGGCCCCAAGGATATGGACAAAAGACTTCCGTCCAATGCAAATTTCAGTTTTGAGTTTATAGAGGGCGAATCCATCCTCATGCTGTTGGATATGGCCGGAATCGCCGTGTCGAGCGGTTCGGCATGTTCGTCGGGTTCGCTTGAACCTTCGTATGTGCTTCTCTCAATAGGAGTACCTATCGAAGTGGCTCACGGTACAATAAGATTTTCTTTCGGCAAAAACAATACTATGGAAGAAGCTCAATATACGGTTGATAAGCTCGTCGAGACTGTAAACAGACTTCGAGAGATGTCACCGCTTTTCAAACAAGTAAAAGGAGAAGATAAATATGTATAACGAAAAAGTCAGAGAGGCTTTTGCCAACCCCAAAAACGTGGGATTTATAGAGGATGCAGACGGCGTAGGAAAAGTAGGTAACCCTACTTGCGGAGACATAATGGAGATAAGTCTTAAAATAAAAGACAACGTTATCGTTGACGCAAAATTCAGAACTTTCGGTTGCGCTGCCGCAATCGCAACGAGTTCGACTGCAACGGAAATGGTCAAAGGTATGACTATCGACGAAGCTCTCAAACTTACGAATTCGCAGGTTGTAGAGAAACTCGAGGGCTTGCCTCCTCAAAAGATACATTGCAGCGTACTTGCAGAGGAAGCTATCAAAGAAGCTATCAAGGATTATCAGAGTAAAAACAAATAAGGCAAAAATTACCATACCCAAACATTTCTTATCGAGACACAAAAGCTTGTGTACGCACATACTATTGCCGGGAGGTGACAGTATGAAAAAACTTGCTCTTATGGTAGGTTTCGGCGCAGGCGTTATGACTGCCGTACTTGCCGGTGTCAGAATGAAGCACAGCGTCCTCAACAGAGGAAGAAAGATGCTTAAGGATAAGATTATTAAAATTCTTGACTGACAGTAAAAAAGCATGCCGCTATATGCGGCATGTTTTTTTATGAGTTTGTAATTAATCCGATATAAAATATAAGAAGTAAATCAATATTATGTAGGCATTTATGGCTGAAATACTTCAAAAGAAAATGCTTAAATCAATAGTTTCGATGACAATAGGTATTTTCTTTGTCGGGCAGAGGTATATAATCGGGATTCTTGCGATTGGTCTCAAAAATAAAGTTGTCAGCATTGTGAGAGGCAAGTTCGAGGTCTTGAGGAGTGCGTACCGTCCAAGTCAGTATCGTAAGATCCTTATTTTTATTGCAAATTTTTTGGTAGTACTTTGAAGGTAAATTTTTTATGCCCACCGCATAAAAGTCTGCAAATCTGTAATGACGGCAAGCTCTTACTTCGAGTTTGTGCAACAAATAAGTGTCGCAAAGTTGACCGAGTATGATTTCGGGATGATGCTTGTGCCACCATTTTACTATGTTGATATCAAACGATTCTATGCAATACTTTCCTTTGTAGTCTTTAAGTATATCCCAAATTTTTTCGCAAGTGGCTTTAACTCGGTGCGTGCGTTTGATTTCTATTACAAGATTGACTTTGCCGTCGACGAGCTTAAGAACGTCTTTGAAACGGGGTATGGAATATTCGGTTCCGTAAAGCTTGTAATCTTCGAGTTTTGAAGTGTCGATTTTTGTGACGACGCCTTTTTTTCCGCAGGTGCGTTTTATGAAAAGATCGTGATGAACGATCACTTCGCCGTCTTTGGTAAGGTACAGATCGAATTCTATTCCGTAACCGTGTTCTATCGCTTGTTCAAAAGCTCCGAGACTGTTTTCGGGGTAGACCTTGTTGTCGTGCAAACCTCTGTGGGTGATTAAAGTTTTAGTAAGCCATTGTTTTTCTTTTTGCATATTGTCCTCCATGCTAGTAAAACGTAAATTATAAGCATATTTACATTACGTCGAATGTATTTGTTTTTGCATAATCATTTGTCGCCGCTGTCTATAAAGTGTCGGTTTGAGATTATTGATATTATTATATAATCCGTTTGCATTAAAATAGCTTATCGGATTAATATCCGAGACTTTCGTTGATAATAACCACGTAGACTTTTTCCTGAAATTTAGTGGGATGATGCGATATGAGAGTCGCATTGCATATGCAGTCAGGGCTGTCGCAATAACAGCATTCTCCCGAAGTTGCGCAGGGTGTGTTTCTGCCGAGCCTTCTGGTATTGAGCGGAGCAGCGACGTTACGCACACGGTAAATAGCGCTATCGAGATCTTTTGTGATTTTGTTTGTACCGAGTACGTAGATTATCTTTTTCACACCGAAACACAGCGAAGATATTCTGTTGGCAGAACCGTCGATATTTACTAAATCGCCGTCTTCGGTGAGGGCATTTGTCGAAGACATGTACCAGTCGGCAGAAGCTGCAAGCTGATAAGCTCTGTCTTTAAGTTCGGGTGCGACAAGCGCATGACTGTAAACGGTTACTCCGCCCGACTGAAGCTGTTTGTCGAGAGACAGCTGACTGATTGTCATGCTGCCGCCTATGCCTACGCTCTGACCTTTGGGAATAAGGTCGAGAATGTAATCGCACGCTTCTTTGCCGGTTTCGAAATATAAAGGAGTGAAGCCTCGTCGTGAGAGATTGCCCAGTACTTTTTGTATATCCATAATTGCCTCCAGATTCGTCTTATAAATATTATACTAAATATATTTGCTAAAATCTATATTTTTTTATATAATAAAACAAAAAGAGTTTTTGAGGAAGGTTATGCCCAAAAATCAGGAAAATATAAGAAATTTTTGCATAGTTGCGCATATAGACCACGGTAAAAGCACGCTTGCGGACTGTATTATGGACGTTACGAAGACGGTTGCCAAGCGTGACGCCAAAGAACAACTTCTCGACAGTATGGACATTGAGAGGGAGAGAGGTATTACCATAAAACTTACCCCCGTAACTATGAAATACACTTACGAAGGCAAGGAATATACCCTCAACCTTATAGATACTCCCGGACACGTGGACTTTACGTATGAAGTATCACGTTCGCTCAAGGCATGCGAGGGGGCGATTCTTATCGTAGATGCGTCGCAGGGTATCGAGGCACAGACTTTGACAAACGTATATCTCGCTCTTGACAACGATCTCGAGATATTGCCCGTAATAAATAAAATCGATTTGCCTTCGGCACGTCCCGAAGAAGTAAGAAAAGAAATCGAGGAAGTAATAGGTCTCGACGCAGAAAATGCGCCTTTGATTTCCGCTAAAGAGTGTATCGGCATAGAAGAACTTCTTAAACAAGTAATAGAAATTCTGCCGCCGCCCAAAGGCGATTTCGACAAACCTTTCAAGGCACTGATATTCGATTCGTATTATGACAGCTATAAGGGAGCTATCTCTTTTATCAGAGTCTTTGACGGCGAAGTTAAGCCAGGCGACAAGATAAGAATGTGCGTTACGGGAAAGGAATTCGAAGTTACGGAAGTCGGTATATTCGTACCCAAGATGCAGGCAAAAGAAAGTCTCTCGGCAGGCGAAGTAGGTTATCTGTGCGCTAGTATCAAAAACGTAAGCGATACCAAAGTAGGCGATACCATACTCATGGCTGACGACAGAATCACAAAACCTCTCGAAGGATATAAAGAGGCGTCACCTATGGTATTTTCGGGTATATATCCCGCCGACGGCTCAAAATACAACGACCTTAAAGACGCACTCGAAAAACTCAAGCTCAACGACGCTTCTCTTATGTACGAACCCGAAGTATCCACAGCGCTCGGATTCGGCTTCAGATGCGGATTTTTGGGACTTTTGCATATGGAGATAATACAGGAGAGACTTGAGAGAGAATTCGATCTCGATCTTGTTACCACTGCTCCGAGCGTTTCGTATAAAGTAGTAAAGACGTCGGGAGAAGTCGAGGTTGTCTCCAATCCGTCCAATCTTCCTCCTCAAGGTGAAATCGATCATATGGAAGAACCTGTCGTCAATGCCTTCATATATACTCCTCCCGAATACGTAGGCTCTATCATGGAGCTTTGTCAGGATAAGAGAGGCGAGTTTGTAAATCTGACTTATCTCGAACCTACAAGAGTGCGCATAGACTACGTAATGCCTCTCAACGAAATAATTTATGACTTTTTCGATTCGCTCAAATCCCGTACCAGAGGATACGCAAGTCTTGACTATGAGATTTCGGGATATAAGAAAAGCGACCTTGTCAAACTCGATATTCTCCTGAACGGCGAGATATGCGACGCTTTGAGTCTGATCGTGCATAAGGACAAGGCTTACGCAAGGGGCAGAGGTATTGCCGAAAAACTCAAAGACGTAATTCCCAGACAGCTTTTCGAAATACCTATTCAGGCAGCGGTAGGCGGTAAGGTCATCGCAAGAGAAACCGTAAAAGCAATGCGAAAAGACGTACTTGCCAAGTGTTACGGCGGTGACATAACCCGTAAAAAGAAGTTGCTCGAAAAACAGAAAGAAGGTAAAAAGAGAATGCGTCAGGTAGGATCCGTAGAGGTTCCCAGCGAAGCGTTTATGACTATCCTCAAAATCGACAATTGACAAAAATAAAAGGGACAAAGTCCCTTTTTGTTTTGACGGGCGAATGATATTTAGCGTGCGATGACCGTGCAAGACGTGAAGCCGCAGTTTGGTAATCCGTCGGCGTGAGAGTGGCGATGTATAAGCGCTTTGGAAATTATTCAGGATAAAATATTTTAGAGACGGGGAGTTTGAATGGAAGATAAAAAAAGTCTCGGAATCTATATACACATACCTTTTTGCAAGTCGAGGTGCATTTACTGCGACTTCACGTCTTGCGTGGGCGACGAGAGGGCAAAAGAAAAGTATTGCTCTTATCTTCAAAAAGAAATATGTCTTGCTGCACAAAAATATTCAAAAGATTATACTGTAGATACGCTGTACTTCGGCGGCGGCACTCCTTCGTTGCTTTCGGAAAAGAACTTTTGCGATATAGTAAAGTGCGTGAAGGATAACTTCGATTGCAGATTAAAGGAATTTTCGGTAGAAGTAAATCCGTGCACTGCGAATAAGCAAAAATTCAACGCTTTCACAAAATGCGGCGTAACTAGAATCAGCATAGGCGTTCAGTCCTTTAATGACAATTTACTTAAAATGTTGGGGAGAGCGCACGATTGCGCATGCGCAAAGGAAGCCGTAAAACTTGCAAAAAGTTACGGATTCGAGGTAAGCGTAGATTGTATGACGGGACTTCCCGGACAGAGCGCAGAAGATATAAAGGATTTTATTGACGTTGCCGAGGGGCTGAATGTCGATCATATTTCCGTATATATGTTGAGTGTGGAAGAAGGTACAAAACTTCAAAAACTCATAGAAGAGGGCGTGCTTGTCGCAAAGACGGACGACGAAGTCGCAGACCTTTACGACGTTGCGTGCAAAGCTTTGAGAGAAAAGGATTTCCAAAGATACGAGATATCCAACTTCTGCAAAAACGGAAAAGTAAGTCTTCATAATATGAGATATTGGCTGCGAAAAGATTATCTCGGATTGGGACTTGCCGCACATTCTTTAATAATGAACAGCAGATGGCAAAATCCGGATACTTTTGAAGAATACTATAAGTCATTGGATGGCGGAAAGTTGCCTCAAAACGATATAATAAATCTCGATATAAACGAACAGGAAGAAGAATATATCATGCTTGCTTTGCGTCTTAAAGAGGGTATCGATATTAAAAAATATAATGAAATCTTCGGTTCAGACTTCAAAAAAGAATACCGTTACGCATTGCTGAAGGATGCAAAATATCTCGATATAAGCGACGAAAGAGTGGCAATAAAAGACGAGTATTTGTCAGTCATGAATTCGCTGATAGTCGATTTTCTTAAATAAATTATAAATTTTTGGAAAATCAATATAGATAAATTATCGTATCAAATAAGTTATGTATAGGCAAGGAGGAAGGTTTTTTTAACCTTCCTCCTTGTTTGATTAGTTGTTTTTTACAAAAGTGGTGTTGTTGCAGTTGGGGCAGGGGGGCATCTTGTCATCGCTACCCAATCTGAGATCAAAACCGCAGTTGGTGCAGGTATAACAACCCTTGCCGGGCTTTTCGCCGGTGCTAAACTTTGCGTTCATCTGTACTACCTCCTTGTGTTGGTATTAAAAGTATTTTCAAATTAAAAAATGATATACGGGTTTTTGATAAAAATTCGATTACCCAATTTTTACAAAAGTTAGTCGCAGGATAACTTTTTGCAAAATCTATGGACAAACAATCCTTTGGTGTTGTATAATGTAGACATGGAAAAAGGACAAGAGCCCGTACTCAATCCCGACGAAAAGCCTAAAGAGAGTCAGTCAAAAGACTATAATTCAAAATGGTCGGCAAAGTTTTATAAGTTTTTCTCTTTGCTTTCCTTTTTGGTTTATTATGTCAACTGTACCGTAAGAATCTTTACGAGAGCGGCGGAATATTATCGCTCAAAAGGCGTAAATTCTTTTATCGGCTGGTTAAAAGCCGCATCGGACACATCACTGTGGGGCGAGACTCTCAAAGCGATATTCGATTGGTACACTGTTACGCTGCTGGTGTTTTTGCTCGTATATGCGATAGTCTTTTTTATAATATTCGCAAGATTTTCGCCCAGAAGCAAAAAGACTTTCAAGTACTTCAAAAAGAGTTTTTCGCTTGCGAGAAAATTTCTTAAAGTGATCAATATAGCGCTTACGCTCGTCGTCCTTATCAATACTGCAAGAATGACTTCTGACGACAGCGCACGTGCAGGCGATAAATTTACTTTTATCATTTCAGTATTTTCGTTGTTGTTTGCGTTGATACAGATAGCTTTGTCGATAGCTACATGGGTAATAACGTCGAAGATAAAGAAAAGATACAAGGACTACAAACAAAAAGTCAGCGGAGTCGGCTATGTCGTAAGCAGATACATATCGCCTTCGATTAGACGCGGTAGACGTCTCCAGACAACTGCTCAAACAAGCAATTCTCAAGAGTCGATAGAAGATAATACCCAACAAGTAAAAGTTGAAGAAAACGGTCCTTCAGTGCAGGAAACTCAAATTACACAGATCGGAGATAACGAAGTTATGGAAAAGAAGAATAAACCCAAAACCACTATAGCGCAGAAACTCGGCAAAATCAAAAGCCGTTTTCTCCGCACGCTCGCTGCGCTGTCTTTGACCGACAAAGAAGCGGACGAGGCTATGAAGGAAAAGGAAGAAGAATACAACTCTTCTAATGACAATTCCTCTGACGATACGGAAAGATTCGAGAGCGATTACGCAAAAAATCATCAGGAAGAGGAGTGCGCCGCCGACGATGCCAATGTTATAGAGCCCGATGAGGACAGTATCAGTATTTCCGTAGACGAAGAGTATGTCGAAAGATATAAAAGACAAAAGGCGGAAAAACGCAAAGAAAACGTTGAGGATATCAAGAAAAAACTCGGAGATTTCGGAGACAGGGTAGACGAAGCGGGAAATAAAATCACCGATAACATCAAAAAAGCTTACCATAAAGTCAAATCGAAGATAAAGCCCGATAAAAAAAAGGACGATGCGTCCAAAGAAAACAACGACGACAACGTAAGTAAAAATCAGGACGGCAGTGACGCCGACCAACAATAAGCGGAGAGTGATATGGCAAGTTTATACAAAAGCGGAGAAGACTATCTCGAGGCAGTGCTGTTCATAGAACAGCAAAAGGGAAGAGTCCGTTCGGTAGATATAGCAAAGTATCTCGGCGTTTCCAAACCCAGCGTAAATAAAGCGCTTTCTATTTTGCAGGAAATGGGATATGTCAATAAGCCTGATTACGGCGATGTGACAATTACCGACGAAGGCAGAAAAAAAGCGCAGACAGTAGCGCTAAAACACAAGGCTCTTACTAGACTTCTCACAGAAGTCTTGGGAGTAGAGCAGGAAACGGCTGAAAAGGACGCATGTAAAATCGAACACGATATAAGCGAAGAAACCACAAAAAAACTCATTGATTATCTCAATGCATTGGAGGGATAATATGTACTTTTTGCTTTGCAAAAATTCGGCATATCAAAACGTGTCGGTAGGCGATATAAAGTTTTATATCATAGCGAGCATACTCGTAGTGGTATTTTTTGTCATATTCTTTTTCTTTACAAAAACAAAGGGATTCAAAATACGAAAAAGAGAAAAAATCAACAGTGAAAAGGACATTTATGTCAATCCTCACATTATAAAAGTTCAAAAGGCAGATATAGACAAAGAGCTTTACGATACCAAAGAAAACACTGCCAAACCTAAAGTCAAACGCAATCAATAGCGACATTTTCTGGAAAAGACGGCTGAAATTTTGTTAAACCGTCTTTTTTGTTTGCATTTGTTTGACATAAAATTCATTTATCAATATAATGGTAACAATCATATATTTGGGAGGTTGGTATGGAAGATCAATTCCATTCTACTGCCGAAGAAGAGCAGAAAACAGCCCAAGTGGAAGAAGTAGTTACAAACCCACAAAGCCAAGACGACAAAAATCAAGAAGCGCCTAAAGCGCAAAATAAGTTTTGGCAAATTACAAAAAAACTTTCTAAAAGATGGTTTATCGACGCCTTTACGGGTATGGCGCAAGGCCTCTTTGTCACATTGATCGCAGGTACGATTTTTACTACGCTGGGTCAATACATCTTCACGGAAAACAACGCAATAGGCAGATTGCTTGTCATGGCAGGCCGTATCGCTTCGCTCCTTATGGGTGCAGGCATTGGTGCAGGCATTGCATACAGGCTCAAAATGCCCCCTCTTGTTGTGCTTGCCACGATAGTTGCAGGCTTTATAGGTGCGTGGGCAGACGTGTTTATTACTGCCGGTACGACTTCAAACGCAGTATATACTCTCGTGTCCGGACTTTCGTCGGCTACGGGCGTAACAAAACCCGGCAACCCTATCGGTGCATACGTAACGGCACTTATGGCATGCGAATTGTCGGGACTTGTTGCAGGTAAAACAAAACTCGATATCATTCTTATACCCGTAGTGTGTCTTGTGGTATCTATTGTCGGTGCATACGTATCCTATCCGTTTATCTGGCTGATAAATATGCTCGGTAAGGGAATAGCCATAGCGACAGACTTCACCCCCTTCTTTATGGGTATCGTAATAGCCGTGATTATGGGAATATTGCTCACTTTGCCTACGTCGAGTGCGGCAATTTGGGTAGCTATCGCAACCCCCGTGCTTGCAGGTACAGATCCCGCACAGATATCGGCTATGTATATTGCGGGCGGTGCGGCAACGGTAGGCTGTGCGTGTCACATGGTAGGTTTTGCCGTAATGTCTTTCAGAGAAAACAAATGGGGCGGTCTCGTATCGCAGGGTATAGGTACTTCTATGCTTCAGATACCCAACGTGATGAAAAATCCCCGTGTGCTTTTGCCTCCTACGATAGCAAGCGCAATATGCGGTCCGTTGTCTACATGTCTTTTCAAATTAAAGTGCGGCGCTTCAGGCGGCGGTATGGGTACCAGCGGACTTGTAGGAGTCATCGACATAATAACGACTACAAAGCAGCAGGGCGACAGTATATGGGTAATGGTAATAGGACTCATACTTCTTATGTTTGTGCTCCCCGGACTGTTGAGCTGGGCATTCTGTCTTTTGTTCAGAAAACTCAACTGGATCAAACCCGGCGATCTTACTTTGCCCGATTGATATAATATATCAATAAATTGAAAATACATACCGCTATCGTACAACGCAAAATATAGCTTTATGCCCTGTTTACAAGAGAAATTGCGGAGCTTGGCGGAATAACGTTAAAAAAGGTGCTTTTTATAAGTGCCTTTTTCGTATTATTGTAGTATAATAGATTCATAATTATCAGCGGAGGCTTATATGCAGGTAAAGAACAGAGATCAGATAGACGACAGATATAAATGGCGACTCGAAGATATGGTTGCAGATGACAATGAATGGAAAAGACTCTATGACGAGATTTTGAAAGAGGGAAAGGATATCGTGCGTTTCAAGGACAAACTGAACGAGGAAAAATCAATTCTCGAATGTTTCCGTGCGGACGATGAACTCAGTAAAAAACTCGAAAGACTGTATGTATATACTAAAATGCGCAAGGATGAGGATTGTTCGGTAGAGAAATATCTTGCCATGAGCGACAAAATAGAAAATCTTTGCGTCGAACTTTCTACGCTGTCGGCTTTCATAAGCCCTCAACTTGCTCAAAACAGCAAAGAGTTTTTGCTCGAACTCTCCAAGAAAAAAGAATTCGAGGACTATTCCTACAATCTCGAACTCATAGCAAAGCGCAAGGAGCATTCGCTTTCGACAGCCGAAGAAACCATTCTCGCAAAGACAGGACTTTTCAGCGGAATATTCAAAGACGCATTCGGCATGTTTGACAATCTCGACGTTAAATTTCAACCGTTTGTAGATTCTGACGGCGAAGAAGTAAAACTCTCGCACGGACTATACGGTCTGTATATGCAATCGCCTGACAGAGAGGACAGAAAAAAGGCTTTTGAGAGTATGTTCAACGCCTATAAAGATATGATAAATACCGTATCCATGCTGTATATCGGCAATGTGAAAAAGAACGTTTTTTATACGCAGGTGAGAAAATACGACAGCTGTCTCGATAGGGCTACTTGCGGAGAGGACGTTCCTTCGGACGTATACCGCAAACTTACCGAATGTATCGACGGTGCGCTCGGCGGCTTGCACAGATATATGCGTTACAGAAGAAAGGCTCTCGGCTATGACAAACTGCATATGTATGACTTGCATGTGCCTATCGTGAGCGGAAGTGAAAAAGCAGTCGAATACCCCGAGGCTTGCCGCATGGTAAAAGAAGCTCTTGCTCCTATGGGCAAAGAGTATGAAGAACTTCTCGACAAAGCCTTTAACGAAGGTTGGATCGACGTATACGAAAACAAAGGAAAGAGAAGCGGAGCTTATAGCTGGGGCTGTTACGGAGTGCATCCCTACGTACTTCTCAATTATCAGAAAACCACGCACGACGTCTTTACGATAGCGCATGAACTCGGACACGCAATGCACAGCTATTATTCCAATTCCGCTCAACCTTTTGCAAAAGCCGAATATAAGATTTTTGTAGCGGAAGTGGCGTCAACTGTCAACGAAGTGCTTCTTTTGAGACATCTTCTCAAATCCGCCGAAGGCAACGATAAAAAATATCTCTTGTCTTATCTTCTCGACATGTTCAGAACGACAATATTCCGTCAGACGCAGTTTGCAGAGTTTGAATACGAGGCGCATACGCTTGCGGAAAAAGGAGAAGCTCTCAATGCGCAGACGCTCAATGCTATCTATAAAAAACTCAACGACAAATACTATATGACCGACGGAGTCGCCGACGACGAACTTATACAGTACGAGTGGGCACGCATACCTCACTTTTACAATGCGTTTTACGTGTACAAATATTCTACCGGAATGATAAGCGCTATATGTATCGCAGACGATATTCTTACAAAAGGCGATGAAGCCGTGCAAAAATATAAAAACTTCCTCAAAGCCGGCGGCAGCATGTCTCCCGTGGAAATTCTTAAGCTTGCAGGAGTTGACCTTACAGACGACAAACCTTATAAACAGGCTATGAAAGTGTTTGAAGAAACGCTTAATCAACTCGAAAAGCTTGGCTGACCATTTATCGGTTGAGTCAAATGCCTTGACGAAAAAACGCTTTTATATTAAGATAGAATATAGGAGTTAATATGGCAGAAAAAACAAAACAAAAGACTATAAGAGATTATCCCTGTTCTATCGAGGCGGAACAAGCCGTTCTCGGTGCAATAATAAGTGACAACGACGTTGCCAACCGTATTGCATGCAATATTCATGAAGACGATTTTTACACAAGCATATACAAGAAGATTTTCGCACAGATAAAAAAACTTATCAATCAGAATAAGCCTGTGGATCTCGTTATGCTTGCAAGCAGTCTCGAGAGAGAGGGCATACTCCAGGAAGTCGGCGGCGTAACGACCCTCGACGAATTGCTTGACAGTATTCCTTCGACGGCGAATATAGACTATTATGTCAACATCCTCAAGAAAAACTCCACTTTGAGAAAGGTCATCACCAATTGCCGAGACATTATCGACACGGCATACAAAGAGGACGATGCGGAAAAAGTGCTTGCAGTTGCGGAAGCGCTTATATATAAAATTTCCGAAAACAACGAGTCGTCCGAACTTGCGCATATCTCCAACGCTACCGTAGAAGTAATGGAGAGAATAGAGAAGGCTTACAGTGAAAACGGCAGCCAGGGCGGTCTTAAAGTCGGATTTAAGAATCTTGACGAAGCTACCAACGGATTTATGCCCGGTCAGATGATAGTACTTGCCGCACGACCCGGTTGCGGTAAAACTTCGTTTGCCATGAACATGGTAACCAATATCGCTTCTCGCAAGGACAGCAAAGAAGTAGTTGCGGTATTCGACCTCGAAATGTCTGCCGTCGAACTAGTATTCAGAATGATGTCCAACGTGGCTGGTATAGACTCGAGAGATATTCAGAACGGTCTCGAAAACAAAGAGGGACTCGATAAAGTATGGCTTGCACAGGACGTGCTTAAAAACAGTAACGTATACATAGACGATTCGGCAATGATAACATGCGAACAGATCATGTCCAAGTGCCGCAGACTAAAGGCGCAAAAGGGCAGACTCGACTTTGTCGTTATCGACTATTTGCAGCTTATCTCGCCCAGTGCCGCTACCGCTTCAAGAAGCAAAAACGAACAAGTCGGAGAAATTTCACGTTTTATAAAACTTCTCGCAAAAGAACTCAAAGTCCCCGTACTTATTCTTTCGCAGATGTCCCGTAGCATAGAAAACAGAGACAGAGAGGACAAAACCCCCAAGCTCAGCGACTTGAGAGAATCGGGAAGCATCGAGCAGGACGCAGATATCGTAGCCTTTCTCGTTGACGGAGAATTTGCCGTCGATAACGGAAAAACGGCTATTACTCTCATGCTTGCAAAACACAGAAACGGCTCGACGGGTGAATTGTATTACGAGTGGGATAAGAGTCAGATGAGATTCAAACCTACCGTCGCAAACAGAATTATTCCTCAAAACACTCAATCCTCAAACGCTTTGGAAGAAAACGTTGCCGAAGCTATGTCGGGATTCGAAGCTCCGCCCGACGATCCCGGCGCAGACGCTTATGTGGATTTGAGCGAATTGGGATAACCGAGCTTATTTTATACGGTGTAGTAGTTTAGATAGTAAATGCGCATTGCGCCGTTTGAGAATAATAATTGATAAACAAATAATAAATATAAACAAATCGAGGACTGCATCAGCGGTCCTTTTTGCTTTTCATAACGCAGTTTGCTTAAGCATATAATAGCGTAGGAGAAAAGCATATATGAGTTATGACAAAGAAATAGTGCAGAAATTAGGTAAAAAGACAGACGCTGTCGGCAACATCTATAAAATAAGTATCGCAAAAGATTATGCCGTGGTTGAAGGACACAAGGGCGTATTGTATTTCGGAGACGATAAAATAATATTGAAGCTCAAATCCGGCAACGCAACTCTTTTAGGACAATCGCTCTCCATTGTCAGCAGTCAAAGAGGGGAAATCGTAATCAAAGGAAGAGTGACGGGAGTCGATATAGGGGAGGAGAAAAAATGAAAATTCTTACCGTCGTCGAGAGCGAGGACAGAAATTCCCAAAGACTTCTCAATACTTTTCTCGATAAAAACATCGCTGTCAGAAAGGTAATCAGAAAAGACGGAAAAATTACCTTTTCCATAGAAGATTGTTATCTCGAACAAGTTGAAAAGACATTGAAAGCATGTCGTGTGCAATATACGGTAAAAAGACGTGGCGGCAGTTATCTTACAAAAAAACTCGTATTGAGATATTCGTCGCTGGTTATTGCGGCAATATTGACTATTACGGCGATATGTTTGGGATCGGGATTGTGTTTAGGCGTAGAGATAGAGTGTCTGAACGGTACGCAAAAAGCGCAGATCGAGACAATACTCGAGGAGTTTCAATATAAAAAATTCATGCAAAAATCCTCTCTCGATACAAAAGCCTTGTCAATGGAAATTACTTCCAGAATAGATGGTGCGGGATTTGCGAATTGCTATTTTGACGGCGGTATTCTCAAAATCGATGTAAAACAGGTGCATACCGACAAAGAGGAAAGCGAATACTCGCAAATCGTTGCTGCGCGCGACGGAATAATAACAAGAGTGCTGGTATATTCGGGTACGGCTATGGTTCAAGCGGGCGATGTGGTAAAAGCCGGAGACGTGCTTATCGCAGGATATGTGGATACTTATCCCGATACAGAGGACAACGAACGTATCGCTGTCGAAGCCGCAGGCGAAGTATATGCAGAATGTGCATATACGCAAAGAGTTACACTCTCTTCAAAATCCGTGGAAAAAGTCAGGACGGGCAAGAGCTATGAAAATACTGCAATATATCTTTTCGGCAAGCCGATAGGCAAAACTCATACTCAAGAATACGAGTTTTTCGAGAGCGTCACCGAGACAAAAACTTTCGGTTCGGTAATACCAGTAAAGGCGGTCACGACTACGTATTATGAGGTAGAAAACAGAGAAATAACGCTGTCTGATGAGCAAATCGACGCACAGATAAGCGTATATGAGATGCAATTGTGGCAGGAATTGCCTCCACAAGCAAAACTTCTAAAAAATTATACTTTGCGCAAAAGGGTAGACAATTTGCACATAATAGATATATACTATATTGTAGAACAAGCTATTTGCCAAGGAGTGTAATTATTATAAAGGTCAATATCGAAGTCAAAGATTTGCAGGACGCAATTGCTCTTTTCGGCAATCATGACGAAAATGCAAATTATCTGCGCAAACGTTACGGAGTAAACATAAATCTGTTTGACGGTGCGGTAGTCATAGAAGGCGAAGAAGACAAGGTTGGCAAATGCGCTGACTTGGTCACGCTCTTGCTTGAAAAAAGCAAGACCAACACGATCAATAAATCTTTTATAAGATTTTGCGCTGAAATAACCGAAAACGGCGAAGAAGAAAAATTTGACGAACTTTTCAGAGTAATAGCCGTTACGGCAAAAGGCAAACCAATAAAATGCAAGACTTACGGACAAGCCAAATATATCGAAGCTATCCGTAATAATCCAATAGTTTTCGGAATCGGTCCTGCCGGTACGGGTAAGACGTACCTCGCCGTTGCAGAAGCCGTAACAATGTATAAAAACAAAGCCGTAGATAAAATAATTCTCACCAGACCTGCAGTCGAAGCAGGTGAAAAACTCGGCTTTTTACCCGGCGATCTCGGGGCAAAGGTTGACCCTTATTTGAGACCGCTTTACGACGCCCTTCAGGAAATGTTCGGGCTTGAAGTGTATTCCAGACTTATCGAAAAAGGTATTATCGAAATCGCTCCGCTTGCATACATGCGCGGTCGCACGCTCTCCAATGCTTTTATAATTCTCGACGAAGCGCAGAATACCACAAGAGAACAGATGAAGATGTTTCTTACCAGAATGGGTGAAGGCAGCCGTATAGTAGTCACGGGCGACGCCACGCAGATAGATTTGCCCGATAATAAAAAATCGGGATTGCTGCACGCTTCGGCGATTCTCAAGGATATCGAGGGTATCGCTATCGTAAATTTGAAAGCTAAAGATATCGTACGTAACGATCTTGTTCAGGCTATCGTCAAAGCGTACGAAAACAGTATAAACAACGAGGAATAGGTAACTTAAGATGAAAACTGACAAACATCAGATTTTGGTGACTGTGGGCAGATTGGCGGCAATTTTCGTGCTGACATTCTTTATGATGCTTGTTTCCGTAGCTTGTATAGCAAAAGACTTTGCAATGTTTTCTTTTTACAAAGTTTATTTGCCGCTTACGGTCATTGTCTATCTGCTTATGGTTACGCTGTACACCTATATTGTAAAATACGACAAACACGCAGAGGAATACATCTCCGTAGGAAAAAGATGTCTCATTTGTTATTCTATAATTTTTATTTCAGTCGTCGTTTCGTCTGTGTTGTACAGCTTTTTTACTCCTTACGCTATCGTAATGTCGTCCGTTACTATGATGGTTACGGTGCTTTCCAATAAGAAACTCGGTATCGTTACGACGTTTGTTACGATGGGTACTATGATGGCGGTATTTATGACAAGTACATACGTACTGCAACCCGATGAATTCAGTACTGCAATAGTCGGAAGTCTCATCATCTCTATGATCACGAGTATGTTTATGAACATTCTCGTAGGCAGAGAATACAGCCGTTTGCGACTGACTTGGGGAACTATTTTGCTGGGACTTGCCATGACTCCTCTTGCCGGATTGTATAACTTCTTCGGAGAGGGCGGAAACGCTGCCAGCGTAGGCGCTGCTATGTTCGGCAGCCTTATAGGCAACATGCTTTCTGTGGCTATTTTCCTGATTTTCCTGCCTCTTTACGAGACGCTGTTTTCTGTGTGGACAAACTTCAAACTTGCTGAAGTATGTTCTCCTACACAGCCCCTTCTCAAGGAACTTAAAGAAAAAGCGCCCGGCACATATAATCACAGCGCAAGCGTGGCCAATCTTGCAGAGAGTTGTGCGAATGCAATCGATCTCAATCCTTATATGGCGAGAGCATGCGCATACTTCCACGATATAGGCAAGATGAACAATCCTGAATACTTTGTAGAGAATCAGGCTGACGGAAAGAACCCTCACGACGATTTGATTCCCGAAGTAAGCGTAAACGTTATTACGGGACATGTCAAAGACGGCGTTGAAATTCTCAAAGCAAACCGTATGCCCGATACCATAATCAAAGCGGCATACGAGCATCACGGCGACTCGACTATTGCTTATTTCTACTATAAAGCGCAGGGAATCACAGAGGGAGAATTGAGCAACTATACTTATCGCTATAACGCTCATAAACCCACAACGAGATACAGTGCGCTCATTATGATATGCGATATATGCGAGGCATTATTGAGAGCAAAACCTACCGACGATTACGAACAGCTGAGACAAGTGGTTGACGGCGTTATACGTACCAAAATGAACGAAGGACAGCTTGACGAGTGTGCGCTCACGATAAGAGATTTTGCAAGAATAAAAGATACTATATGCGAAGTCGTACCCTATACTATGCATAAGAGAATAGACTACGACAAAGCGAAGGAAAAGAGATGATCGAGATTTTTGACGATACGCAAAGCGGTCTTGATACCGAACTTATAAAAAAAGTTTTCGACGAGGTTTGCAAAGAATTTTCCTTGCCAGACAACGTTTACGCCGAGCTTACCGTGGCTGACGGAGAAACAATAAGGGAAGTCAACAGAGAATACCGCAACGTGGATAGCGTTACAGACGTATTGTCCTTTCCCAATCTTGAAGTAAAACTGCCTTTTAAGGCAGAAGATTATCCCGACGACGTGGATATGGCGACCGGCGAAATTCTTCTCGGAGAGATAATGCTTTGTTACGACAGGGCGGTAGAACAGAGTAAAGAATACGGACATTCTGTCGAAAGAGAATGCGCATATCTCGTGTTGCACGGTTTGCTGCATCTTTTGGGATATGACCATATGGAAGAGGACGACAAAGTCGAGATGCGTGCCATGGAGGAAAAGATACTTTCGTCAATGGGAATAACCAGGGATTGACATCGACGGCCAATATATGCCGACGGCGAAAGTTTTCGAAAAGTCGACAAATTAAATTTTGCAATTTGTAGTAAATCGCAATATGCGGTATTTGAAAAAGAATGCTTAATACGCAATTCAAGACTAAATAATATTCAGAGGGTAACAATATATGAAGACGGGTTTTGTATCTTTGATAGGCAAGCCTAATGCGGGGAAATCGACTCTCACCAATACTTTGGTGGGTGAGAAAGTGTCTATCGTAAGCTGGAAGCCGCAGACTACACGCAATAAAATTCTGGGAATTATGAACGGCGACGATTATCAGATAGTAATTGTCGATACCCCGGGTGTACACAAAGCCAAAAACGCTCTTTCCAAATACATGATGAAAAGCGTGGAAAAGGGGCAGGAAGGCACCGAAATAATCGTCTACGTATCGGCGATGGATAAGAAAGTCGACGACACAGACAGAGAATATATAGCAAAGTACGCAGGTAAAAAAACTCCGTTCATTATTGTTCTCAACAAGTGTGACGAAGTTGAGAGAGAAGCTATAGTCGAGAGAATCAACGAATTGAAGGATATCGACGGAGTCGACAGCATAATTCCCGTGAGTGCGCTTACTGGTAAGAACGTGAATATGCTGACAGAGAGATTTTTACAGCTTCTGCCCGAGGGCGAGAGATACTTTGACGAGGATATGTATACCGATAAGTCGGTAAGATTCATGGTCAGCGAAATCGTCAGAGAAAAGGCGCTTCGCAATCTCGATAAAGAGATACCTTACGGAATAGGCGTCGCCGTCAATAAATTTGTTCAGCGCAATGACGGTATAATAGAGATCGACGCCGACATCGTATGCGAAAAGCAGTCGCATAAAGCCATGGTAATAGGCAAAGGCGGCGCCATGATAAAAAAGATCTCCACGCAGGCAAGACAGGATATAGAACAACTCGTCGATACGCAGGTATATCTCAATCTTTACGTGAGAGTAAAAGAGGATTGGAGAGAAAGCGATTTTCTTCTCAATCAATTGGGATACAACATAAAAGACCTTAAAGATTGACATACTAATAAAAAGCCGTGCCCGTATTTTTTTACTTACATATTCTCGGGAGGCGGCTATGGACATCAGACAAACTTTGTGGCAACTTTTCGGTAAAACCGGAAATATAAATTATTATCTTATGTGGCACGACTTGCAGGACAAGGAGGACAAAAGATAAAAGGAGGGAGTGTGGAACTCCTCGTCGAAGAAGGCATTTGCTTAAGAAGTACCGACTATAAAGAAAACGATAAAATCATCACACTCTACCTTGCAGAGCACGGTAAAATCGGCGTGTGCGCAAAAGGCTGTAAGAGTGCAAAGTCAAAACTCAAGTATGCCGTTACGCCGTTGTGTTTCGGCAAATATTATCTTGCGAAAAAAAACAGGTACGTGCTGACGGGTTGCGACTGCATAGATAATTTTTTCAATCTTGCAACAGACCCTTTGAAATATTATTGTGCTGCGGCGGTACTCGAAGTCGTGGATAAAATGACGCTCGAAGGTGAATACAATCACAGGCTTTTCGTGTCAATGCTCGAATGTCTCAACGAACTTTGCTATAAAACGCAATATCCAAAAGTATGTCTTTTTGAACATCTTAAGGAAATGACGTCGGCACTCGGTTACGAAGTAAAAGCAATAACTTTCAGAGACTTTTACAATTATTTTCTTCACACTCACGGAGTGAAAATCAATTCGCTTGCCGAACTTCTCAAAACAGATCTGACATAATTTTATATCAATTTGATTTTGCGATAAAATGTCCGTTTTGTGCATAAAATTTTCACCCTATCTATAAATGAATTCAAAAGAAATCGGGCAATAAGGAAAAAATACTTCCAAAAGCTCTTCGTATTCGCAAAGAATTGAAAAGTTTTACATTTTTTATTAATATTGTGCGTTAATATAGTTGAAATTTAAGCCTGTTTATTGTAAAATATCCACAGATTAACAATATCTTTTGTTTTATAATAGAGAATTAACTTTGATTTGTCAAAAAGGAGGAAGTGTATGACAAAGTACGTATATCTTTTCAAAGAAGCTGACGGCGACAGAAAAGATTTGTTTGGCGGAAAGGGCGCCAACCTTGCTAAAATGACCTCTTGGGGTATGCCTGTACCTCAAGGTTTCACCATTACCACAGAGGCTTGTACAAAGTATTATGACGACGGCGAAAAGATTGCCGACGAAATAGTTGCAGAAATTTTTGAGGCTCTCGCTAAAGTTGAAGCAGATGCAGGCAAAAAATTCGGCGATGAGAAAAATCCTTTCCTCGTATCCGTTCGTTCGGGTGCAAGAGCATCAATGCCCGGTATGATGGATACTATCCTTAACCTCGGTCTTAACGACGTTTCCGTAAAGGGTCTTGCTGCAAAGACCGGCAACCCCAGATTCGCTTATGACTGTTACAGAAGATTTATTCAGATGTTCTCTGACGTCGTTATGGGTACGCCCAAGAGCGAATTCGAAAAGATCATCGACAAGGTAAAGGAAGAAAAAGGTATCAAGTCCGATACAGAACTTACCGCAGAAGATTTGCAACAGCTTATCAAACTCTTCAAGGAAGTTTACTTTAAGGATCAGGGCAGCGAATTCCCTCAGGATCCCAAGGTTCAGCTCATCGAGGCTGTAAAAGCCGTATTCAGAAGCTGGAACAATCCTCGTGCTATCGTATATCGTCGTATGAACGATATTCCCGGAAGCTGGGGTACCGCTGTAAACGTACAGTCAATGGTATTCGGTAATATGGGCGACACTTCCGGTACGGGCGTTGCATTTACGAGAGACCCTTCGACAGGTGAAAAGAGACTCTACGGCGAGTATCTTATGAACGCACAGGGCGAAGACGTCGTTGCAGGTATCCGTACTCCCCAGACTATCGATCAGCTTGCAAAGACAAACAAGGCTGTTTACGATCAGTTTGTAGAAATCGCAGAAAGACTTGAAAAAGCTAACAAGGATATGCAGGATATGGAGTTTACCATCGAAGAAGGAAGACTTTATATGTTGCAGACAAGAAACGGTAAGCGTACCGCTCGTGCAGCTATCAAAATCGCTTGCGACCTCGTTAAAGAAGGCATGATCACCGAAAAAGAAGCACTTCTTAAGATCGAACCCAAGCAACTCGACTCTTTGCTCCATCCCCAGTTTGAACCCAAGGCACTCAAGAAGGCAAAAGTTATCGCAAAGGGCTTGCCTGCTTCTCCCGGTGCAGCTTGCGGTAAAATAAGCTTTACGGCTGAAGAAGCTGTCGAAAGAGCTAAAAACGGTGAAAAGGTTGTTCTCGTAAGACTCGAGACTTCTCCTGAAGATATCGAAGGTATGTATGCGGCTCAAGGCGTATTGACCGTAAGAGGCGGTATGACTTCCCACGCAGCCGTTGTTGCAAGAGGTATGGGCGCTTGCTGCGTAGCAGGTTGCGGCGCTGTCAGAATAGATGAAGAAAAGAGAGTTATCTATATCGACGGCAAGGAATATACCGATCAGGATTATCTCTCGCTTGACGGTTCCACAGGTAACGTTTACGGCGAACAGATTGCCAGCGAAAACGCAAGCGTAAGCGGCGACTTCGCTACTATTATGGAGTGGGCTGACAAGTATCGCGCACTCAAGGTCAGAACAAATGCTGACACTCCCAACGATGCTGCTACTGCAGTTAAGTTCGGCGCAGAAGGTATCGGTCTTTGCCGTACCGAGCATATGTTCTTTGCAGAGGACAGAATTCCTGCAGTAAGAGAAATGATCGTTTCCAAGACTGTTGAGGAGAGAAAGAAGGCTCTCGCAAAGATTTTGCCTATGCAGAGAGAAGACTTTATCGGTCTTTACGAGGCTATGGGCGACAGACCTGTTACTATCCGTTTCCTCGATCCTCCTCTCCATGAGTTTGTACCTCATAAGGACGAAGAAATCAGAGATCTTGCAAAGACTATGGGCTTGACTTTCGAAGAGCTCAAGGCTACCGTAGAAGGTTTGCACGAATTCAACCCTATGATGGGTCACAGAGGTTGCCGTCTTGCAGTAACATATCCCGAAATCGCAGAAATGCAGACACAGGCTGTCATCGAAGCAGCTTTGGAGGTTAGAAAGAAAGGCTTCAACGTAATTCCTGAAATCATGATTCCTCTCGTAGGAGACGTAAAGGAATTGAAGTACGTCAAGGGCGTTGTTGTTGAAACTGCAGACAAGATTCTCAAGGCAAACAACACTACTATGGAATATCACATCGGTACAATGATCGAGATTCCCAGAGCAGCTTTGACGGCTGACGAAATCGCTAAAGAAGCAGAGTTCTTCTCCTTCGGTACCAACGACTTGACGCAGATGACTTTCGGCTTCTCGAGAGACGATGCCGGTAAGTTCCTCGACGAATACTATATGAAGAAGATATTCGAATCCGATCCTTTTGCAAGACTCGACCAGGTAGGCGTAGGTAAGCTTATGAAGATCGCTATCGAAGGCGGTAAGTCCACCAGACCCGACATCAAACTCGGTATCTGCGGCGAACAAGGCGGAGATCCTTCGACTATCGAATTCTGTCACAATGTAGGTCTCACTTACGTATCTTGCTCTCCTTTCAGAGTACCTATAGCAAGACTTGCAGCTGCACAGGCTAATATCATCAATCCTAGAATTAAGCCTGCTCCTGCAGAGACAAGATATCTCGAGGAAGACTAATATAGTGATTTATCGCAGAGGATTATTAGGATAATCAAAAACAAAATACCTGTCCTTTAGGGCAGGTATTTTTATTGTTGCGATATAAATTTTATTGAGGATCTAAAGAAGTTGTGGTAACGTATGACGAAATCACTTTTTGAAAGGCTTAAAATCGCTGTCTTCCAAATCGTCGGTAATATGCGGGAACTCTAGCACGGCGGCGGACTTCAAAGCGCCGTAACCGTATTTTTTGCGGATATCGTCGAGGGATTTGTCGAGACGTTGAAGTTTTTCTGTCTTTTCGACGTCTTCGAGAAGGGAAAGTTGTACGTTTTCTTCGCCGTCAGACAAATCGAAAGTAGATACGGAAAAGGCTCTTATCGGTAAGTGCGGAGGTATCTCGTCATAGATACTCATTGCGTAGTCGCATAATTTGCCCGCAGAATTGATTTTTTCGGGAAGCTTTATCTGTTTTCCAATGTAAGTGAGATCGTTGTATTTAACGCCTAAATGAAGCCCTGCGGCGATAAATCCGTGACGTCTCAAACGTATTGCAACCATTTCGCATAGCGCCATTATGACGGCTTTTGCTTCTTCGCGCCGAGTTACATCTTTTGGAAGCGTAGTTGAGTTGCCTACGCTTTTGGGAATCGGGTGCTCATAATAATAACGCACGGGTTCGTCGTTTTGCCCGTTTGCGTTTTCGTGCATTTTTATACCTACTATGCCGAATTTGTCTTTGAGAATTTTTAGAGGCGCATTTGCCAGATCGCCTATGGTATTTATACCGATTTTTCTTAATTTCTCTTGAGTATGCCTTCCTATCATTAATAAGTCTCCCACGTCCAAAGGCCACACCTTTTGCTTGTAGTTGTCTTCGTCTATGATGGTTACGGCATCGGGCTTTTTCATGTCTGAACCTAGTTTTGCAAAAATTTTATTGAAAGATACGCCTACGGATATGGTAATTCCTATCTCGTTTTTAATTCTGTTGCGCAGAGTTTCTGCAATGTTTTCAGCGCTTTGAAAGAGTTTTGTCGAGCCTGTTACGTCAAGCCAGCATTCGTCGATTCCAAAAGGCTCTACACGGTCGGTATATTCGCAATAAATATCGAATATCTTTTGAGAAATTTTTACGTACTCGTCGAATTGAGGAGGTACCAAAACAAGTTGGGGACATTTCTTTTTTGCTTCCCAAATAGTTTCTCCCGTTTTTACGCCGCAAGCCTTTGCTTTTTGGTTTTTGGCAAGAATAATGCCGTGCCGTTTGTCGGGATTGCCCGAAACGGCTACGTATTTATCCTTTAAGGACTCGTCAAGCATACATTCTACCGATGCGTAAAAATTGTTGGCGTCGCAGTGTAAAATTCTTCTCATATTCAAAGTATAACATAAGAAATTGTAAAAAGCAAACAATTGTTTGCATTTAGTTTTTGAAACCGATTTATATATTTAATAGTTTAAGGCTGTGTCAGACAAATAAAAGGCAAAAGGCATTATTGGGGCAATATAAAATTTTTATAGATAAAAGACGAAGCCGAAAGGCTTCGTCTGTATTGGTTTTTTATGCAATGTAAATTTATTTTCTCGATATATAATTAGAGATCGAGATTTTTTAAATATTTTTTAAGTCCGTCTTTTAAGTGCTCGTCGCGAAGACCGTATTCAATAGTTGCTTGAATGTAACCCAGCTTGTCGCCTACGTCGTAGCGTCTGCCTTCAAAGGTATATGCGTATGCGCCTGTTGTATCTGCGATTGTTTGGATTGCGTCTGTAAGACAGACTTCTCCGTTGGGCATAGGCGGTGTATGCTTAAGAATATCGAATACATCGGGGGTAAGAATATATCTGCCTATGCTTGCAAGCGTTGAGGGAAGTTTGTCAATAGGGGGTTTTTCAACCAAACGCTTGATTTCGGTATAGTTGCCTTTGGAGTTGCCCGGTTGAATAATGCCGTATTTAGGGGCTTCTTCACGAGGAACGTTCTGACATCCGAGAATAATTTTGCCGGTTGTGTCATAAGCGTCCATAAGCTGTTTGAGACAAGGTTTTTCGGGATTATAGATGATATCGTCACCGTACAGTACTGCAAAAGGTTCGTTGCCGACAAATGCTTCGGCTTCGAGAACAGCCATACCGCTGCCGTTCATTTCTTTTTGTCGAACATAGTATATGTGAGCCATATTGCTTATGTCACGTACTTGCTTTAAGTAATCGTTTTTGCCTGTGCGTTGAAGAAGTTGTTCGAGTTCGACGGATATGTCGAAGTGATCCTCTATGCATTTTTTATTTTTTCCAAGAATTATGAGAATTTCGTTGATGCCGCTTTTTACGGCTTCTTCGACTACGTATTGAAGAGTAGGAGTGTCAACAATGGGCAACATCTCCTTGGGAATAGCCTTGGTTACGGGCAGAAATCTTGTGCCGAAACCAGCTGCGGGAATAACCGCTTTTCTAATTTTTGTCATATATACTCCTGAATAGGTTGCTGATTGTGGAATACATATATATTATATGTATATATTCCATTATATACCATTGTTGATTATAAATCAATGCTTATTGAAAAATAATTGGCAATGGATAAATGTTTTTGCTAAATTGAACATTGTTCAAAATATGGTAATAATTAGAAAGATTAAATAATCTTAGGTCTTTTAACTTATTTTTTATATGACAATGAGATGCAGGGTGATAAATAATAATCACTGCAGTAAGGTAAATAAAAAGCGACGGAGAATAAGGCAGCTGGGATGAAATATATAAATATACGTCGATATTATAATGCTTTGATATGCAAAGATTGTTTATATGTCATTGCATTCTATCAGAATGATAATAAATATTCTTGTAATCATTCAGTATAAAATAAACGGGGTAAAATCGAATATCGATTGAGAGATGTGGTATTGATATTGTGAAAAAAAAGGAATGAAAATTGAAAGCGTATTAAATAAGAGTGATTGCCGCATGCTTAAGGAATGATGCTTGTTGCAAGTGTGAAAAGTGATTGAAGATAGATTTATAGATAAAATGATGTCTTCAAATATTTTTATAAAAGAGGAAAACTGTAGTCGGAGTAAGGATTGGGTATAGTGAGTTAAATGATTGTTGACATTTTTTAGGTGCAGTATCTTGAAAAGTAAAATCAAAGGTCAAACTTATTATTGCGTTTTAATTGCGATCGGATGTGGGGATGTGATTGTAATTGAACAATGTTTAATATTATTGTAAATATACTCAAAAAGATACTAAAACGGCAACTTTAGAAGTAAAACAGGTAAAATATGACAAAATTTTACATTGTTTTTACAAAAAATCTTGCAAAAAAGTATTGACAAGCTGCGCTCAAGTGCTATAATGTAGCCGAAAGGTCAAAGAAAGTCAAACTTAAAGATCTATCAAAGGCCTATATGGAATCGGGTGTTAGATCAGAAGTGCTTTCTAGGGCAATCGGTTCCGGAAGAGTATGTATTGAACAATGTTCAAGTATTGGCTGCCGAAGGATGCCGAACGATTTGATATTTATATTTGATTATATCCTATTATTCTTACTTGCTAAAGATGTGACAACAGAAGAGGCGAGTAAGACAAAGTAGCGAATAAGACACAAGTAACGAAAGACTAAAGCTAAAACAAAGTCAAGTAGAGTGCTAACAGTCGAGTAGTAACAAAAGTCTAACAGTACAAGAGCAAAAAGATAAATCAAGAGATAATAAGGATAAATCTTCAACATAAGTATCGAATTAAAGTAATAACAAAAATCAAAGGAGGAGAGAAAAATGGCTAATATATCAGATGAGATCGAACAGTTTATACTGTCTGTACTCAGCGATGACGAGTCTGTAAAGCTGTCGAGAAACGATTTGGCTCATTATTTTTCTGTCGCTCCAAGTCAGATAAATTACGTGCTTGCCACGAGGTTTAATTTTGATAAAGGTTATATTATCGAATCCAAAAGAGGTGGCGGAGGATGTATCACTCTCGTAAGGATAAGCGACAACAAAGAAGATATCTTGCCCGAACTCGTACAGGAACTCGATAATATAGACGTTCTGACATACAACAGAGCAAGCAATTTTATCGACAGACTCGTGAGAGACGATGTCATAAAAAAAGAGGAAGCAGATATCATCAAGAGTGCAATAAGCGACAAAGCGCTCAACTTTCCTACACATGTCGGAAAATTGAGAAAAAATATTTTTAAGGAAATCGTAATCGGTTTGATGAGGAGGTAACAATGGCAGATAAGATGTGTGAGGTTTGCAATAAAAAACCTGCAACAATATTTATAAAAATTGACAACGATACTATCAATGTCTGCAACGATTGTGCCGAAAAGTACAATCTTTACAGTGCGGCAAATTCCATTTTCGGTAATATGGCTAATCTTTTCGATATGGATTTTGATTTCGACGATTTTTCGCCTGCAAGGATCGGTTACAACAAGATAAAAGAAAGGGTTTGTCCCAAATGCGGCATGAGAGAAAGCGAACTTATATCAAAATACAAATTCGGTTGCAGCGAGTGTTATAACGTGTTTGCGGACAGAGTAAAAGAATTTTTCAACGACTTAAGAGGTCAGGAATACAAGGGCGAATTTGCAGGAAGCGAAAAGCCTAGTCAGACTGCGTCCAAGAAAAAACGTCTCAGCGAGATGACAAAGGACGATTTGCCTGCGCTCAACAGGTTGCTTACCGAAGCGGTAAAGGCGAGAGACTTTGACAAGGCAAAGGCTATCGACGCAAAAATAAGAGAATTGGAAGGAGGTAAAACCAATGGCTAAAACCGATAACATAGTAATTTCAAGCAGAATACGTTTTGCAAGAAATATCAACAATCTTCCTTTTCCTCAAAAACTCGTAGGCAACGAACCCAAGCTCAAAGAGCTTTACGATACGGTAAAAGAAGTTTGCGATTCAAAATTCAAAAACAATATGTACTATATCCCCAAGCTCAATAATCTTCAGGCAAACGTGCTTATCGAAAATCACCTTATAAGTCCGTTGTTGTGCAAGAGCGAGTACGGCGGCGTGGTAATCAGTGCAGATAAAACGATATCCGTGATGATAAACGAAGAAGACCATTTGAGAGAACAGTGTATTCTCGAAGGATACGTTCTCGATGCGGCTTATGCGAAATTGCTCGATATCGACAAGGCGCTCCGTTCAAAACTCGATATCGCTTTCAAGGAAGGATTCGGACATCTTACGGCATGTCCTACAAATCTCGGCGCAGGCATGAGAGCTTCGGTAATGATGTTTTTGCCTGCTTTGACGATGACGCACACGATTGACGCCATTATACGCAAGATGAACGACCACGGCGTGGCTATCAGAGGCGTTTACGGCGAAGGCTCGACTGCAGACGGATATATGTATCAGGTCAGCAATCAGGCGGCTGTGGGAAGAAGCGAACAGGAAATTCTCAATATCGTAAAGAGCGTAGTGGAAAAGCTTTGCGATATGGAAGAACAAAACAGAAAAACTTTGCTTTCAAGACGAGGAGTCGACCTCGAAGACGAGATAATGAGAGCGTACGGAACGCTGTTGTTTGCTAAAAAGATATCTTCGCAAGAATTTATGCGAAATATAGCAATGGTAAAGCTCGGCGTTGATTACGGATTTATCAAGCAGGATATTAGAGTATTAAACAAACTCGTAACGGATACGCAGAAAAACACTTTGTGTTTCAATGCGGGCAAAGAACTGTCGGTAAGCGACAGAGATATATTAAGATCAAGACTTGTCAGAGAAACTCTGACTAAAAAGGCGTGACACTAATGTGTCAAAGTGAGGTGTATTATGATTAACAGAATGGATGACGAATGTAACAAAATTATAGAGACCGCTCAACATCTTGCGGTAAAAAGCGGAGGTATAGTAGGCACAGAGCATATAATTTGCGCTATGGCAATGAATCCCAAAACAAAGGCGGGCAAACTTCTTGCAAAATTCGGTGTCGATGAGAGTATTGTCGATCTTCTCATATCTACAAACGGAGAAATAGCTTCGGGATTCAAATACAGCGAAAGAGTAATTGCCGCAGGTGCAAACGCTTGGAATATATGTACGACTTTCGGTTTCAAGGAGATAAATTCGCTTGCTCTTCTCATATGTTGTCTTTCGGACGGTAATTCTTATGCATGCAGAGGATTGAGACATGCGGGAATAAATCCTGAAGAAATCGGTGAAAAAGCTATCGATTTGCTTACGAGTGAAGCGCAAGGCGAAAGTTACGGCGGTAAAAAATCTTCGTCAGGCAATAACTATGACGATCAGGAAAATCCTTTGACGGGACTCGGCGAGGATCTTACCAAAAAAGCAAAAGAGGGTAAACTCGACCCTGTTATCGGCAGAGACAGCGAGATCGAACGTATCATTGAAATTCTTTCTAGAAGAAAGAAAAACAATCCTATTCTCATTGGCGAACCCGGCGTAGGTAAAAGCGCAGTCGTAGAAGGACTTGCGCAAGCTATCGTTGACGGCAAGGTGCCCGAACAACTCAAAAACAAGAAAGTATTCAGTCTCGATATGGCCAGTCTTCTTGCAGGTACAAAATACAGAGGCGATTTCGAGGAGAGACTTAAAAAGGCGCTCGAATACCTCAATAAAGAGGGCAATACCATATTGTTTATCGACGAAATTCATACCATTGTCGGCGCAGGCAGCAGCGAGGGCGGCAGTATGGATGCGGCAAACATCCTCAAACCTCAACTTGCAAGAGGCGAATTGCAGACCATAGGCGCTACTACGCTCGAGGAGTACAGAAAGTACTTTGAAAAGGACAGCGCACTCGAGAGAAGATTCCAGACAGTTGCGGTAGATCCCCCTTCTGTTAAAGATACTATCGTAATCTTGCAGGGTCTTAAGAGTAAATACGAGGAGCACCACGGCGTAAAAATCCTCGATTCGGCAATCGAAGCAGCGGCTGTAATGAGCGACAGATATATCAACGACAGATTCTTGCCAGATAAGGCTATCGACCTTATTGACGAAGCAGCTTCGAGAAAGAGAATAAGCGGTTCGGTAATGCCTACCGATATAAAAGCTATCGAAGACGATATCAAACGTCTCGACGAGGCTATCGACAGCTATTCGAAGATGAGAGAGTTCGATAAGGCTAAAGAACTCAACGACGAACTCGACAAAAAGAAGAAACAACTCAAAGACATGAAGAGCGGCTGGACGAAGGAGAAGACAAAGCAGGAACTCTCTATCGACGATACCGATATTGCCAATATCGTATCTTCCTGGACAAAGATACCTGTTACCAAAATCACGCAGACTGAAAGCGAAAAGCTTCTCGGTATGGAAGAAATCCTCAAAAAGAGAGTCGTAGGTCAGGACGAAGCCGTCGAGGCGGTTGCGAGAGCCGTAAGACGTGCAAGAGTCGGTATCAAGGATCCCAAGAGACCTATCGGTTCGTTTATATTCCTCGGACCTACGGGCGTAGGTAAGACAGAATTGTCAAAGGCACTTGCAGAAGCCATGTTCGGTGACGAAAACCTTATGATAAGAGTGGATATGTCCGAATATATGGATAAGATCAGCGTATCCAAACTTATAGGTTCCGCACCCGGTTACGTAGGTTTCGACGAGGGCGGTCAGCTTACGGAAAAGGTAAGAAGAAAACCTTATTCGGTAGTGTTGTTCGACGAAATCGAAAAAGCTCACCCCGAAGTATTCAATATACTTTTGCAAATCCTCGACGACGGTATTCTTACCGATTCGCACGGCAGAAAAGTTGACTTCAAGAATACTATCATAATCATGACTTCGAATATCGGCGCAAGCGAAATCAAGGCTATGCCTTCGCTCGGATTCGGTACGCAGGCAGAAGCGGATAATTATGAACGCATGAGAGAAGTGCAGATGGAAGCGCTCAAGAGAACTCTCAAACCCGAGTTTATCAACCGTATAGACGATATAATCATATTCCGTGCGCTTGAAGACAAGGATATGTCAAAGATCATCTCTATCATGACCGATTCGCTTAAGAAACGTCTCAAAGAAAAGAATATCATTATCGACGTAAGCGAAAATGCAAAGAAACTTATCGTGGAGAAAGGTTCGAATAAAGAGTACGGCGCAAGACCTTTGAGAAGGGCTTTGCAGAGAATGGTTGAGGACGAGCTCAGCGAAAGAATCCTTAAAGGAGAGTTTGCAATAGGCGACAGTATCGAAGTCGACGAAAAAGACGGAGTATTGACCTTTGCAAAGAAGGGCGTTGACGACAAGTCGAATGCGCAAAAGAGTGAAAATGCGGATAAAAAAGCGCAGGATTCGCAAGTCAAAGAAATCAAAGACGAAGACATCGAAATCAAAAAAGCCGATGACAAAAAGTCTGATAAAAAAGACTCTGACAATAAATAAAGCTTGACGCTATTGACAACAGACGGGAGAAAATTCTTCCGTCTGTTTGTCTTTTTCTTATGTCTATATAAAAGAATTGTTTTTGCATAAAAGTATACTGGACAGTAAAGCGAAGGCAAAAGCGGTATTAGCGTAAACATAAATCAACTAACCGACAATTTGTATCTTATTGATATGATTAGTGATAATAAAGTTTTTTTGTCGATAAGACATTTGCTGGCGTATTGTCAATTTTGGAAGACTTTGTAAAAAACTTTTTTTTTGCTGCGGGTGTCGGTTGAAAAACATTATAGGAAAAATATAGCCAATTTTGCGGTAAATTTTACAAAACCCCCTTTTTTTTGTTTTTCGGATATGATATAATATGAGTGTAAAAAGTTTTTCCAAGTTTAGGGATATATTTCATATCTCAAATTATATAAGGAGGGCAATTATATGAAGATAGAAATAATTGCAAGAAATTATAAACTCACCGACAGGCTCGAGGAAATCATCAACAAGAAAATGGAAAAATTTTCCAGATATTTCGAAGATGACGCCGTCGCAAAAATTTTCCTCAAAGAAACCGGAAAAGAAAGATATGTAATGGAAATCACCATCTTCTTCGGCAATAATATGGTAAGAAGTGAAGTGGCTTCAGATAATATGTACAACAATATCGACATTGCTTTGCCGAAGATAGAAGGTCAGATAAGAAAATACCGCACAAAACTCGGCAAACTCAAGAAAGGAGCATTGGACGAAGCAAGCCTTTATCCCCAGACAGAACAGCCTAAAATGGAGATCATTCGTACCAAATCCATGGCACTCAAAAAGATCGATCTCGAAGAGGCTGTCGCAGAAATGGAACTTACGGACCACGACTTCTATGTATTTTTGAACAATAAGACAGGCAAGGTCAACGTGCTCTATAAGAGAAAGGCAGGAAACCTCGGTTGCATAGAAGCAGAATATTGATAAAAAACTCATTGAGAAAGCCCGAAACAAATCGGGCTTTTTTATTGTATTTTTTTTTATTTTGTAGTAAACTAAATATACAATTGTGTGTATCCAGGAGAAAAAATGACCAAAAGAGTTTTTCTTACAATTTTGACGGTGTGTCTGCTTGCGGTTTTTGTCGCAGGTCTTACGGCATGTTCGACTCTTGAGAACGACTTGAGAATAGAGGATAATATCGTCTCTCGTTTCGGCGACGGAATAAGCGTGCTCAACAGTTATTCTGCACCCGCAGAAGCAGTCGAATACGTCGATGCGGAAAGAGTCAAAATGAGAGTTAACGTAGACGCAAGAGTGGGCGGATATCATCTCACGGGAGTATATCTTCCTGCAGGAGAAACGCTTACGGTCAATGTTTCCAATGAAATTTCACAGGTAGGTTACAGAATAAGAATCAATTCGTTTGAAACAGGTAAATCCGAAGTAATTGATTCCACGCAAAAAAAGATAACAAGTGCTGCGGGCGGAGTCGTCGAACTCTACGTTCCTACTTCAGGTACATCGCAAAACTCTTTTGACGTTATTATAGAGGGCGGAATTGTCATGCCCTATTACAGAATGGGCAGAGACACTATTGAACGCATCAATGTCGGCGAAGGAAAATACGCTATCCTTGACGGCGAAAACATAAGATTTTACGTTCCCACGGATATTTTGTTTAATCAAGAAGGCGAATGTGTCGTAGACGATCTTTACAATGCGCTTTTGTGGTGGCAGTCAGCCGTAACATTCATAAACAAGGCAACCAATCTCGTAAATCTCAACAGCAATTATGCTATAAGAGTCAGCGTAGGCGATTACGGTACCGCTCCTGCGTATAATGTTAATACGGGCGCTATCAATGTCGACCGTTCGTATTTTGACAACGCACTCAACTTCGAAAACCTCAAAGCAGGTTCGTCTTGGGATTTGCTGTATCAGATTTGCAATCGCAAAGTCAGCATTTCAAACGGTTTCGATGGCGTTTTTGCAATCGATATGATAGTGGATATTCTTGCTAATATCGATTACGTCATGATGACGAATTCGGCGGATAACAACGGTAAATATTGGCTCAATAACGCATACACGTGCCTTGAAAGGACAATTCAGCTTCTCGATTTGCCCGAGAGTCAGAGAGACGAAAATTACAGCATCGACGTAATGCGCGCGTTTTTCATAAACGTGCTTCACAGTTTCGGCGTAGACAAGACAATGGAAATCATCATCGAATATTCGCATGCTTCAAAAGAGAATACGGAAGGAGAGATGAGTATAGACGAATTTGCGCTTACTATGAGCAATATTCTCAACAGAGATATGGGATATTATTTTGAAAAATTCAGAATGGAGTTGTCCCAGGAAACCATAAACATAATGAAAGGCAAGCAAATCTATATCCCCGTGCAATCAAAATACGCAGTGGGCGGATGCGAAGATTTCTATGATATAGGATACACCGTACCTATGGGAGAAACTGCCGAATTTGACTTCGGAGAGAGTATAATTTCATTTGTCGACGGCTGGAAAGTCGTAAAAGTCGAAAGCGACAGTACTCGTTGGACGCAAAAGGACGGTATATTCTATTACAGTCCTTCTACAAGTAAGCTCGTTGACAATTTTACTCTCCAACTTCGTAACGGCGAATATTCGACAACTCTTTACGGCAGAATAAACGTGAATATCTGCACGGCAACTTATAAGGTCTACGAAGGCTGGACTTTCAGTAATATGGCAACAGCGCTCGAAGAAGCGATCGACAAATATTCCAAAAGAACTCCCGACCATGTCGGAAGCATAGACGTTGCGGGTGTGTACGAATATACCGAAGAGGAGGACGATACTTACGTCCTTACGGTTACGGAAGGCTGTATGAGCGTCCCTCAAAGCGGAGACTATACTATTTATCTTAAAAATACGGGACTGTGTCAGGTATCTTTCGGAGTGCAGAAGTATATGTTCGATATGTTTACGAATGCCCTTCCCGTAGAGAATTACACAGATTATCTGTCTTACGATATTCATCTTGACGACGATAAGATATACGAATTCAAAATATATATGCTTTCCACGAAAGGCGAGGGCAGCGCAACTTTGGGAATAAAATACAAAGACAGCGACGAGAGACCTTACGATATAGACTCTAAATATTTGATATACAGGGGTCTAGAAAGAAACGATATCGTCGAATATCAGCCGCCCAGCATTTATCCCGACGGATATACGGAAAAGGATGAATTTTATCAGAGTTACGATATCAGCGAGAAAAACTTCGTAAGCTATCCCGAAGCCGTTGTCACGAGCGGATTGCATCAGGCTTTCGACAAATTGTCTACAAGCTATTATGTCGCATACGACAAACTTAATGAATATTCGTTCATAATAGATCTTGGAGACGATAAGCGTACAGAATATCTGTCCTTTATCGCAAAAGACAGTATGGCAGGCGCGAATATAAAAATATATACCGCACATAAAAACGAGCAGGATAAATACGTTGAACTTTCATTGACGGATGTAGATTATGTGTTGAAAGCGGGAGAGAATGTCGTTGAATATTCGCCCTCTACAAACAGATACGTCAAAATAGTTATTTCCAAAGAAGAAGGTTTCGAATGCGCTTTCACGGATTTTAAGATAGGTCAGCATTTCGAAAAAAGTCAGATTGTCGCAAACACCTCGTCATCGCTTGCCTATATGGGCGGTTGGAGTAACATATTCGGCTACGTCAGCCTCAACGGCAGCGTCAGCCAAAGCGTGGATAACAATTCCATAATATCGTTTACCGCCGTATGCAGACAGATATGTCTTTACGGAGTAAAGGACAGCGTTTACGGCGAAATGGACGTATATGTCGACGGTTCGCTTTATACGACGATAGACCTTTATAATCCTACGCCTATCACAAATACGCTTATATTCGCTATCGACTTCGATACTTCGAGAGAACACAGCGTAAAGATCATGCCCAAGGGAAAAGACGACAAAATCAATCTCGACTATATTACTTATATACCTGTCGAGCAGGAGAATCCCGTCAAAAATACCAATGCGCTTTATTATATACTGATTATTCCGGGAGTGATTGCGATTGCGCTTATAGGTGCGGCGATAGCCGATAAAATAAAGAAGAATAAAGCTCGCAAAATATAACATACTTACGATTTTTGAGTTTATAAAGACCTACCTTTCGGGGCAGGTCTTTTATGTTTATAGCGCTAGACGGACGATTTATAATTATTGTAGTTGTATCTGCGACACTTTGTTCAGATATTCGAAATATTGTTCAGATAATATAATAAAAAATATTTTATTAAAAATATATCAAAATTTATCAAATCTTTACATAAACCCCTTGACTTTTGGCTACAATATAGTATAATAGATTTAGCAGTCGAGAGATGTGAGTGCTAACAAACATAATTCACGATTGCCAACAGGTGACTATATGGACGATAAACTTACCGAAAGAAAAAGAAAAGTGTTGCAAGCGCTGGTAGACAGTTATATCACGAGCGTTGAACCTATTTCGTCCAGCGCTATACAAGCAAAGTATTTGCCCGATGTCTCTACGGCGACGATAAGAAGCGAACTTTCGCATCTCGAAGAGATGGGATATCTTATTCAGCCGCATATCAGTGCAGGCAGAGTACCTTCTTCAAAAGCGTACAAGTATTATGTCGAAAATTTTATCAATGACGACGATATCGATCTCGAACAGATAAAAAAAGATATCACGGAGAAGTGCGACAACGTCATAGAAATAGTCAAAAACGGTGCAAAAATCGTCAGCGACGCAACAAATTATACGTCAATGCTTATGATTGCAAACAGCGATACGTTGACTATAAAGGATATCAAACTTCTCGATATGTATGACGGAAATGCATTGGTGCTTATAATTACCGACAGCGGCGTAATCAAGGATAAGGAAATCAAACTTCCCAAAATCGAAGGCAATTATATAGAAGTCGCAAATTCGCTTCTTGCCAAGAGTTTTGCGGGAAAGACGCTTTCGCAAATACTTGCGGCGCAAGTCGATCTCGACAGCGAACTCAAAGAGTTCAGACAGATTTTCGAGGACGTATTCGAACTCTTGAGCGAATACAAAAAGAGCAGAGAAGGTCAGTTGTACGTAGAGGGTGCGGATAAGATTTTCGAGTATCCCGAAGCTAAAAACGTAGATAACGTCAAAAACTTCATGACTATCGTGGGCAAGAAAGAAAAACTTAAAGAACTTTTGAGCGACGATACGGATATTGAGTTTTCAGTCAAGATAGGCAAGGAAGACGCAGAAGGTCTAGACAATATGGCGCTGGTGAGCGCAAAATACCACATCAAGGGCAAAGAAGTCGGACAGTTAGGCGTTATCGGACCTGAAAGAATGGACTATAAAAAAGTGCTCAGCGTACTCAAACAGCTGGGAAAAATAATAGATAACCTTGACGATTGAGCGTCGGGGTCGGAGGAAATAATGGCAAACAAGAAGCAAGAGGAAGAAAAGGTTTTAGAATTCAAGCCTCAGGAAGAAATAGTCGAGGAAAAACCTCAAGAGGACGAAAAGTACAACGCTCTCTATGACAGATACATCAGACTTCAGGCTGACTTCGAAAATTTCAAAAAACGTAATCAGGCTACTTCGATAACAATGTATTCGCAGGGCGTATCCGATACGATAACGGAAGTGTTTCCCGTACTCGATTATCTCGATATGGCGATTGCGGCGCAAAAGGACGAAGAACAGCGTAAAGGCATCGAACTCGTCAAAAACGCTTTTGTCACTATACTTTCCAAGCACGGCGTGCAGGAAGTGCAATGTTTAGGAGAGGTATTTGACCCCAACAAACACGAAGCCGTAATGAAGAGAGAAGACAGCGAAAATTCAGGAAAGATCGTTGAGGTCGTCAAAAAAGGTTACATTAGAGACGGAAAGATATTGAGACATCCTCTCGTAATCGTAGCCGAATAACAAAAAGTCAAACCCGCCTTATAGGCGTATATAAATAAGAAATTTCGAAAGGAGATATAAATATGAGCAAAATTATAGGTATTGATTTGGGAACAACAAACTCCTGTGTTGCAATTATGGAAGGCGGCGAAGCTACCGTTATTCCCAACCCCGAAGGTGCGAGAACTACCCCTTCGGTAGTAGGTTTTGCAAAGGACGGCGAAAGACTCGTCGGTCAGGTTGCAAAGAGACAGGCAGTTGCAAATGCAAACAGAACTGTTTCGTCAATTAAGAGACATATGGGTAGCGACTACAAAGTTACTATCGACGGCAAGGCATACAGCCCTCAAGAAATCAGCGCAATGATTTTGACGAAACTCAAACAGGATGCTGAAGCATATCTCGGTGAAAAGGTTACTCAAGCGGTTATCACCGTACCTGCATACTTCACCGACTCACAGAGACAGGCTACAAAGGACGCAGGTAAAATCGCAGGTCTCGAAGTATTGAGAATCATCAACGAGCCTACTGCTGCGGCTTTGGCTTACGGTCTCGACAAGGGCGATAACAAAGGTCAGAAAGTATTGATTTACGACCTCGGCGGCGGTACGTTCGACGTATCCGTACTCGAAATCGAAGACGGCGTATTCGAAGTTTTGGCTACAAGCGGCGACAATATGCTCGGCGGCGACGACTTCGATAAAAAGATCATGGATTATATCGTAGCCGACTTTAAGGCAAAAGAAGGTATCGACCTCTCCAAGGACAGCGCTACAATGCAGAGAATCAAAGAAGCTGCAGAAAAAGCTAAAATCGAACTTTCAGGCGTTACGAAGACTTCTATCAACCTGCCTTATATCACAATGGTTGACGGTGTGCCTAAACACATCGATATGGAACTTACAAAGGCTAAATTCGACGCTTTGACGAGCGATCTCGTATCCAAGACGCTTATCCCTCTCAAGAAAGCTCTTGCCGACGCACATCTCTCCGCAAGCGATTTGTCCAAGGTTATTCTCGTAGGCGGATCTACCAGAATCCCCGCAGTCGTTGACGCTGTAAGAAATATTACGGGCAAGGAACCTTTTAAGGGTATCAACCCCGATGAGTGCGTAGCTCTCGGTGCTGCAATTCAAGGCGGCGTTCTCGCAGGCGACGTAAAGGACGTAGTCCTTCTCGACGTAACACCTTTGTCTTTGGGTATCGAAACAATGGGCGGCGTATTCACCAAGCTTATCGAAAGAAATACTACTATTCCTACCTCCAAATCGCAGATATTCTCTACCGCAGCAAACAATCAGACTGCCGTAGATATCAGAGTATTGCAAGGTGAGAGACCTATGGCAAACGACAACAAGGAACTCGGAAGATTCCAGCTCGACGGTATTCCCCCGGCACCCAGAGGTATCCCTCAAATCGAAGTTACTTTCGATATCGACGCAAACGGTATCGTCAACGTAACAGCGGTTGATAAGGGAACTGGCAAAAAGCAATCCGTAACGATTACTTCTTCTACCAACCTCTCCGACGATCAAATCGACGCTGCTGTCAAGGAAGCAGAGAAGTATGCAGAGGAAGACAAGAAGCGTAAAGACCTCGTTGACGCAAGAAACGATGCCGATCAGATGATCTACGCTACCGAAAAAGCACTCGAAGAAAGCGCTGACAAGTTGACGGAAGAGGATAAGAATACTCTTAAAGAAGCTGTCGAAAAAGCAAAGAAAGATCTTGCAGAAGCTACCGATGCAGAAAAGGTAAGAAGCATCATCGACGAGATGACAAAAGCAAACGCTCCTATCTTCACAAAACTCTATCAGGCAGCGCAGGCTGAAGCACAGGCAAAGCAGGATAACGCACAAGACGCTCCCAAGGGCGACGGCGGAGTAAATCCCGACGATATCATCATCGACAACAACGAAAACTAATATCCGATTTGTTTGGAAATTCTGATAACCTTCTGGATGATGCCATTAGCCTATATAGGCTAATGGCAAAAACCAGGTAGAGGGGACAAGGACTGAAATTTTATGGCAAAAGATTTATACGAAATTCTGGGAGTGCCCAAGACGGCTACCGACGAGGAAATCAAAAAGGCTTACAGAAAGCTGGCTATCAAACTGCACCCCGACCGTTTTGCTACGGCTAGCGAACAAGAAAAGAAAGATGCCGAGGAAAAATTTAAGGAAATCAATCACGCTTACGAGGTCTTGAGCGACAAGAACAAGCGTGCGAATTACGATCAGTACGGCAGTGAAGACGGACCGCAGGGCTTTGGCGGTTTCGGCGGAGGATACGAATCTTCGGGCGGCGGTTTCGGCGGCTTTGAAGATATTCTGTCATCCTTCTTCGGCGGAAGTTTCGGCAGGAAAAACCCCAATGCGCCCAGACAGGGTGAAGATATTCATATAAAAATCAATCTTACCTTCGAGGAAGCTTACAACGGCGCAAGCAAAACCGTAAAACTCAACCGTGACGAGACTTGTTCTACTTGCGGAGGAAGCGGAGCAAAGGACGCTTCTTCTATAAAAGTTTGTCCTTACTGTAAAGGTACGGGCAGTATCCGCAAAACTCAACAGACGCTTTTCGGTCAACAAGTCGTGCAGACAGTTTGTTCAAACTGCGGCGGTACGGGTAAAGTAATAGGCGAAAAATGCGCTATGTGTCGCGGCAACGGATATATGCGCAAGGAAGCAAGCATAAAAATCAATATTCCGGCAGGTGTCGACAACGGAGTTACGATGACCATCAGAAATGAGGGTAACTGCGGTCGTAACGGCGGCGGTAAAGGTAATCTCGTGATAGCAATCGGAGTAATGCCCAGCGAAAAATTCAGACGTGTAGGCAACGATTTGTATATGGATTTGCCTGTAGGATTTTACGATGCGGCTTGCGGTAACACTATTACGATTCAGACAATGAAGGGAGAAGCGAAGTGCAAGATTCCCGAAAGCACGCAGTCGGGTACGAAAATACGCCTTAAAGGTTACGGTATGAAAGTCTTGCAAAAAGAGAGTTACGGCGATCTTTATGTAATAATAAAAGTCGAGACGCCTAAAGGCCTCAATGCAAAACAGATAAAACTTCTCAAGGATTTTGAGGACAGCCTTGCTGCAAATCAATATCCGCAAATAAAGAAGTTCCGTCCCGAGAGTAAAAATTGATTATAGCGATTATAAATAGCGTCGCATGTTAAAATAAATTACAATACGAAAAAAGACTTCCGATCGGAAGTCTTTTTTCATTGTTGTTCTGTCAGCACGACGTCGTCGAAGTGCCGCATCCGCATGTGAGAAATGCCAACAACAAACAGAGCATTCCGGCATCCATTCCCAGCGAAGTGGGGGACGAAGCGGAATATCCGAAGTTGCAGGTTTTGTTGCATCCGCAATTGCAATTGCAAGAATTACAGTTGCATGAGTTGCCCGTAAACGAATTTTGCGAATAGCAACGGTTGTTGTAGCTCAAAAGCGCTACTAAAAGAAGAAGTCCTGAACAATTATTTATCATAGTTTACCTCCTTATTGTCAAAAAGCCCTATCAATCTACAATATGTCTGAAAATCTTCAGATGTGACAAGTTTATACTGATTAAAAGGAGATTTTTTATGATTTGTCTTACGGTAAACGAACAACAGGAAAGTTTTGTCAGAGGTTGCGTTCCGCCCAACGGAATACTTGCAAGCGCCGCCGATTATTTCTTTATATTTTCGGACAGGACCAGACTCAAAATATTGTGCGCATTGTGCAGTATGGAATTGTGTGTGGGAGATTTGAGTTATATTCTCGGACTCAATCAGACTACGATTTCTCATCAACTTAAACTTCTGCGCGACAACGGTATAGTGGGTTGCAGAAGATACGGAAAAATCGTATTTTACCGTATAGTCAACCAGAGTGTTGAGAGTGCAATTACGCTCGGTGTAGAAAACGCCGTATAATCAGTGACTTGAATTTATGTTTATTTAGCGGTAACGGCTTGCATGCAAGCCGTCGTTGTCTTTGATTTTTGACGGATTGGGATTTTACTTTGGGACATAATTAATAGTAAGGACTTATGAGCCGATTGTCCGTAATTAATTGACTTGCGATAGCTTAATGTGTGTGATATAATTATCGTATGAGCAATATAAAACAAAAATTGAAAGATTTGCCGCAAAACAGCGGTGTATATATCATGAAGTCTCAAAGCGGACAAATACTCTATGTAGGCAAGGCTAAAAACCTTAAAAACAGAGTAAGTCAGTATTTTGCAAACTCCGCAAACAAGACGGAAAAAACCATTAAACTCGTAGAAAAAATTTACGATTTCGAATATATCATTACCCGAAACGAAATAGAGGCGCTCGTGCTGGAAAACAATCTTATAAAAAAGCACATGCCGCCTTATAATATTTTGTTAAAGGACGACAAGTCCTATCCTTTTGTCAGAATCAACTTAAAGCAGGATTTTCCCAAAGTCGAAGTTGTAAGAAAATTGAAAAACGACGGATCCAAGTATTTCGGACCGTATATGCAGGGGATTACGAGTAAAGACATAACAGAACTCGTAGAGAGTGCGTTTTGTCTCCGTAGCTGTAATCACGATTTCAAAAAACTCTCAAAAAATCACAGACCTTGTCTCAATTATCATATCAAGAGATGTCTGGCGCCGTGTGCGGGACTTTGCAGCAAAGAAGAGTATGCAAAACAAATTGACAACGTTATTTCTTTCTTGTCGGGCAACGACAAAAAAGTATCGTCGCTTCTCACGGAAAAGATGAATTCTGCCGCAGAAAACGAGGATTTCGAACTTGCGATATTCTATCGGAAGAAACTCGAGATACTCGATAAACTCGTAAGACGACAGGTCACGGCGCTTCCCAAAGACTTCGATCTCGATATTTTTGCAATAGCCAGCAACGGACTGAATACCGTTGTCGCAGTACTTTTCGTAAGAGGAGGAAAACTCGTCGGAGGAGACAAACAGGTCGTCAGCGATTTAGCCCCCGAAAACGGTATTGTCCTGGAAAATTTCATTACCGCATACTATGACAAAATAAATTATGTTGCAAGCGAAGTTATCACCGCTTCGCCTGTGGACGATCCTGCGCTTTTGGCAGAATATCTTTCTTATAAAAAGGGAAGTAGAGTCAACGTGCTTACTCCTCATCAGGGCGTAAGACGTCAGCTTGCAGACATGGCGGCAGGCAATGCGACAGACTATCTCGAAAAATCGCTTTCCGTCAAGGAAAGACAAGACAATATGACCACAGGTGCAATCATTCAGCTCCAGGAGTATTTGCATTTGTCACGTTTGCCTATGCGTATGGAATGTTACGACATTTCGCATATACAGGGTACGGACAAGGTTGCGTCTATGGTGGTATTTTCAAACGGAAGTCCTTACCGTGCGCATTACCGCAAATTCAAGATGAAATATGCGCTGGGAAACGATGACTTTGCAGGATTGCAAGAAGCGCTTACGAGACGTATCGACGAGCTCAACGAAGCTAAAGACGAAAGCTTTGCAAGTCGCCCAGATTTGCTGGTAATCGACGGAGGAAAAGGACAGTTGAGCAGCGTTGTCGAAATTCTCGAGGCAAAAGGCGTCAAGGATATAGACGTCATAGGTCTTGCGAAAAGAGAAGAAGAAGTATTTTTGCCGGGCAATTCTCAACCCGTTATTTTGCCGAGAAACAGTTATGCGCTCAAAGTTTTGCAGCGCATAAGAGACGAGGCGCACAGATTTGCCATAACTTTCCATAGGGAATTGAGACAAAAACGTCAGACTCACAGTAAGCTTTTAGCAATCGAAGGCGTGGGAGAAAAAAGAGTTAAATTGCTTTTCGAAGCATTTAAGAACATAGAAAATATAAGAAATGCCAGCGTAGACGATTTGTGCCTTGTCAAAGGGATTGACAGACGCAGCGCACAGAATATTTATTCTCATTTCCATAGCGAAGAATAACGGCAAAACAGAATTTACAGCATAAGTTGTTGTAACGGCACTTGCGACAGATTGACAAAACAAACAAGTTTTTCAACGTTTTAGCGGTATCTAAACCGGGCCACGGAGCCGCATTAATCTTTGTTGAGATTAAAACGCTTTACATTTTTATGCGTTTATACTAATATATTATATATGAAATATAAGGCAATCTTTTGCGATTTCGACGGAACCATCTATACAGAGGATCACAGAATATCGCAGACAAATAAGGATACAATAGCAAAATATATCGCCGCAGGCGGTAAATTCGTAGTTTCGACGGGAAGACTGTTTTCGGCGATTTATCCCAAACTCGTCGAACTCAATCTTGACGGAGACGTAATAGTTTATCAAGGCGCCGGAGTATACGATATAAAAAGCAAAAAGCAGATTTACGGCAAATTCTTCGAGAGAGAAATGGCTGTCCGGGCGCTTGAATACGTAGAAGCAATGGGCGACGAATTCGTGCCTCTCGTCTATATTGACGATACGTGTCATTGCAGATATTTCAACGAATACGTAAAAGAATTCGTCACGATTTGCAATATTGGTTACAAAGAGACGAAAATACCTCTTTCTCAATACGTCAGAGAAAGCGAGCACCTTCCTGTAAAAGTTCTCGTGCTTATGCAGGGAGAATGTTGCGATAAGTTTACGGAGGAGGGAGCAAAGAGATTCCCCGATCTTGCGTTTATGCGTTCGCATACGTTTATCGTTGAGATTATGACGAAAGGCATCGACAAGGGTGCAGGAGTAAAATGGCTTTGCGATAAATACGGCGTCGATATAAAAGATACCATTGCCCTCGGCGACAGCGAAAACGATATCGCAATGATCGAAGCCGCAGGACTCGGAGTAGCTATGGCAAACGCAATGCCTAAAGTAAAACTTGCCGCAGATTATATTGCCGATACCAACGATAACGATGGCGTAGCAAAAGTTATAGAGAAATTCTGTCTCCAAGGAAAGGACGATGAATAAATATTTTGACCAGAACGAAGAAGCTATATCGCAGGCAGTAAAGCTGGGCGAATTCTGTAAAGAATTGGACCTCGAACTTTTGTGCGGTAAAAGCGATGACGATATAATTTTCAAATCCGTACTGGTCAACAGACCCGGTCTTTTACTTGCTGGATTTGAGAATTACTTCGGCAACAGCAGAGTACAGGTAGTGGGCAATGCCGAACATTATTATCTGGCTTCATTGCAGTACGAAGAAAAACAAAAAGCGCTCAAAAGACTTCTCGTGCAAAAAATACCTTGCATAATATATGCAAGAGGAATCAAGCCTTCGCAGATGGAGACCGAACTTGCCAGACAATACAACGTGCCTTTGTTGAGGTCCGAAATGACGACAACTTGGCTCATGCACGAACTCGGCAATTATCTCGACAATTTGCTTGCTCCTACACAAATGGTACACGGCACTTTGCTCGATATAAACGGCGTAGGCGTATTGCTTACGGGGCACAGCGGTATGGGTAAGAGCGAGACAGCTATCGAACTTATCAACAGGGGACACAGAATTATTGCCGACGATGCGGTTTGCGTAAAAAGAGTGAGAAACGAACTCGTAGGAAAAGCTCCCGAAAACATAAAATATTTTATGGAAGTAAGAGGGCTGGGAATAATAGATATTAAGAACATGTACGGCGTAGGCGCAGTACTCGAGAGCGAATATATAGATCTTGTCATCAAACTCGATAAAATCAGCAACCTTGCCGACTATGACAGACTAGGCTCGACGGATAACACTTGCGATATTCTAGGTATTGCTTTACCGCAGATAAATATTCCCGTTATGCCGGGCAGAAACATTGCGGTTATCGTCGAAGTGGCTACAAGAAACTTTCTCCTTAAAAAGCTGGGATACGACGCTTTGGGAGATTTGAAAAAGAGGACAAATCTCAATGAATAATTACGAGAAAATGAAAAAAGCCGAACAGTACGACGAAGATTGTTCGGAGATGTATGACGAAGAAGATTTGCTTGCCGCACAAAATTACGATACGGACAACGAAATCTTCAAAAGAAAATATAAAGAATTTTATACGGACATTAAAATCGACCGTAGAGAAGATTGGTGAATTTAAGGGAACAGGTTATGCTCAAGGAAAATACCAAAGAGACAAAACAGATCGTCCTGGATATAAGAAACTTTCTGTTTTCCAAATATTATTCGTTATTCGTAATAGCTGTCGCTACGATAAGCTATATATTTCACTTTGAAATAATAGGTGCGCTGTTTTTGGCGTACCTTATCGGTTTTGTAATGATTTTCAGCGATGATATCATGCCGTCTACTTTGCCTTTTATGCTTATGATAATGCATATTCTGCGCTTGTATGACAGCTTTAGCGGTTGGGCTCCGCTGTTTCCGTTTGTGTTGCCCGTTGTCGCTGCGGTAATCTTCCATTTTATTTTCTATCGTAAAAAAATCGTTATGGATTCGATGTTTTGGCCTATTCTTGCCGTATCCATTGCAATTACGTTGGGCGGAGCTTTTTCGCTTTCTTTCAAACAGTATTTCAGCGGCATGGCAATGTACTACGTTATAGGTCTCGGATTCGGTCAGCTTTTGCTTTACGTGCTTTTCAGATCCTATATCAACGCCAGAAGAAAATACGATCTTAAAGAGTACTTTGTACAGCTTATGTTGTATATAGGTCTTTTTGCCGTAATTATGATGTTTTGTCAGTATCTGGAAAATATCGGCGGATTTATTGACGTGATCAAAACTCACGGCATAGGAAAAGAACTCGAACAATATCAATACAGTAAATTTGCACAGGGACTCAGTAATAATCTGTCAGCAATAATGCTTTGGACTATGCCTTTTCCTATGTACTATATCCGCAAAAACAGACGTCCTGTTTTGATGTTTTTGTTTATGATGGTGCAATACGTCTTTTTGATGCTGATACTTTCAAGAGGCGGTATTTTTGTGGGCACTATCGAAATGGGTATAAGCCTCATATATCTTTGCGTAGTATGCAAAGGTAAAATGAAAAAAATCGTTATTGCCGTAACCGTTTGCTGTGTGGTAGCGGGTGTCGGTTTAGTTGTTGCGATGTGGAGTGCGTTAAGTTCGATTTTGCATATAAGCAAAGACGAAGCCAGAGTCAAACTGTTTGCGCATGCAATAGAATGTTTCAGTAAATATCCTATATTCGGTACAGGTCTTGCGTATGACGGCGGAGTGGGATATCATCCCAAAGAGGGCGGTATGTACTGGTATCATTCTACGCCTTTCCAAGTTTTAGGTTCGTTGGGAATGGTAGGCATGATTGCTTATACGTATCAGTTTGTCATGCGTATGTACACTATGCGTGCAAAGAAATACCGCAGTAATTTCAACGATACGATGCTTATCGCATTTATCGGATTTGAACTCATGGCATGCGTAAATCCCGGAGATTTCTGTCCCTTGCCTTTTATGCTTATAATGACAATGATGTTTGCAGTAATGGAGATAGTCAACGAGCAGGAACTTGCGGCAAAGAATCTTGCGGATAAAAACTCTGAAATCGTCGTGAATATCGATGCTTCCAAATCAAAGGCAAACAAAAAGAACAAAAAAGACGATAAAGAAACAGCAGTTGCATAATCTTTTTTGAAAATATAATATGATAAATAACTATATAAAAAAGCCGACGAATGTCGGCTTTTTGTTTAGTCTGCTACAGTATTCAGATATAAAATTCAATTTCGTCAAAGTTTTATAAAGATTTATAAATTCGCAAGTCTTAAAGCGACAATAAAAAGACGGCACAGAGCAGTGCCGCCGTAGTTGTCGATTGAATATCGGATAGCGTCAGTCGATGAGATTTTCAAGTAAGAATTCGTATATCGTCGACGCTTTGTCGCCCCATGTCTTATAGAGCCATTTGGCTTTTGTGGGATTCTGGACTGTGAGTTTAAGTTCCATAAGAGTAGCGGTCGCACTTTCGATTTTAAGGATTACGGTATAAGTTCCGTCATTGTTTTTGAAGTAGTCGGAAAAATAGTCTTGTTTTTTTCTGTACTTGAATTTGTTTTGTTTGATCACTTCTGCGATATTTTCTCTCAAAGAAGAGGGGATATTTATGTAATAATGTTTGAGCCCCTCTCTCGAATCGCTTGTGATAGTGTATCGGGGATTGCAACCTTTTGTGGCTACGTTTGTGATCAAATTGCTTTTTATGAGGTCGCAAAGCGCAACCTGACAATCCATGTAATTGAGCCAGTTGTTTTCCGTGACCATATCCAAAATGACGCCCTCCTGAAGTGCGACTTCCATTTTGTCGAGGACGTACAATAATATGAGTTTGTTTACGGTCGCGCTGTCCAACATACCGCTTTTACTCCGCATCGGAAATATATTTTTTGATGCTTTCGATCAAGTCATCGCATTCGTCGCAATGAACTTCGAGAACGACGGGACGGTTAAGATCGAGAGAGAATATTCCGAGTATGGATTTTGCGTCTACAACATATCTGCCGCATCTCAAATCCATATCGTAATCAAATCTGGATATAATGTTGACAAAGGATTTTACGCTTTCAGTTGTGTTGAGCAACAAGGTTATTGATTTCATCTTAACTCCTTCTTGTAAATTAAATTTATATTTAACAATTTTGCAATTTTTGACCAATTTTAATTTATTATATAACATTTTTATGCTATTTTCAAGCACTTGACGCTATTTTGTCGATTAACAGACATTGTTGTTTTAATATTATATATTAACTTGCTATTTTCTCTCTTGTGTTGTATAATATTAAAAAAGTTAAGGAGAATGCGTTATGGCAGAACTTGCACCGCAGAAAGCATATAATATATTGATAGACTATTGTGACAAGATCGCAAGGTCAAAATATATTTTGTCTACTACTGCGATAAAGAATCTTTTGCGGTTTATAGCAAATACTCCTTGCCTTTATAATTACATAGCAAAATGTAATCAAAGCATTAAGTTTAAGGACGAATATTATAAATTCATCGGCGACGATACTATAAATCTTCCGACAAACCCTATGGCGGTCGTTGCAGTGGTTACCGCACTTTTGTACGACTTCGACAGAGGGAATATAGACATGGACAGATTCTTGATAAAGTATTATAAGATGGATGACTATGAGGCTTGTTATCAGAGATTCTGTTTTACAGTACTTGCAGGTTATGCGAGGGCTTTCGGCGGTATTCTCGATTATAAGGAAACGGTTCTTGACGCAGAAGAAGAAAAACCTGTAGACGACTATGCAAAAGAAAGCATAATGCCTTGCATATCGAAAATGACTGAAATCGTCGAAGCAGACGCTCACATATCCGACAAATTGAAAGACGAACTTCTTACGCTGTTGGACGGGTTTTATTATTCCTTCGAACTCTCGAGGTCAAAAATGGTCAAGGTGTGTTGGATAGGTTTGTCTGCGGTAGCAAAAAATTATAAGCCGATTCAGTCTTTTATGCGTGAAGTAAAGAAAAATCTCGAAAGCTATGCTTTGATTTGATACAGAGAAAAATTATGTTGATAAATGATAAGACAAATGCAGTAAAAATCATAAATAAGGTTGCAATCGTTACGATCGTTGTCAACCTTATTCTTTCAATAGGAAAATTAATTGCGGGTATTGTGGGCAACAGTACCGCAATGATTTCAGACGCCGTACACTCGGGCAGCGACGTGCTGTCCACTTTTATAGTGCTTATCGGCGCACGTATAGCCGTCAAGAGCGAAGACAGAGATCACAATTACGGTCACGACAAATTCGAAAACATTGCGTCTATAATTCTCGCTATGATGTTGTTTGCCACGGCGCTTGCGCTCGGATATGCAGGTATTCAGAGCATAATTTCGGCGACGAAAGGCGAGTTTGTCAAACCCTCGTATATTGCGCTCGTTGCCGCAATCGTATCAATCGTAGTAAAAGAAGGAATGTATTGGTACACTATTTATTACGCTAAAAAGCTCGATTCGCAGGCACTTAAAGCGGACGCATGGCATCACCGTTCGGACGCTTTTTCGTCAATCGCCAGCTTTGCGGGTATTCTGGGCGCTATCCTCGGAGTATTCGTCCTCGAAGGTATCGCAACGCTTCTTATTGCGGTTTTGATTATCAAGGTTTCATACGATATAGTAAAAGTGGTAATAAAACAGCTTACGGACCATGCCGCTCCCGAAGAACTCGTAAGCAGAATATACAAGACGATAGATGAGGATCAGGACGTAAAAAATATCGACGTTTTGAAAACCAGAATTTCAGGTTCGATAATTTATGTCGACGCCGAGATAGCCGTAGACAGTTCGCTGAATATCGTTGACGCACACGAAATCGCAGAGCGGGTACACGACAAAATAGAGAGCGAATTCAAAGAAGTAAAACACATTGCCATTCACGTCAACCCCTATTTTGTCGAAGAAAAAGTCGAGAAAAGTTTTGCCGATAAAGAAAAGGAACTTTGGGAAGAAGACGGAAAGAGACAAAAGCAGTCTAAAGACAACGCCTCCAAAAAACAAAATATGTCTGAAAGTGACCCAAAGAATGATAAAGACAAGATTGCAAAAGAAGACTGAAAACATTGAGTCAGAACAAGAAGATTGATTATCGAATAAGCGGCTTGTATAAAAAACAGACCGCTTTTTTATAATTTTGCGGGACAAATCCCCAAGCTGAATTGTTATATTTACGAAAGCCGAAAGCTGGAGCATAAAAACCTTAAGGATTTGCAAATGGATAATAAAATAAAAAAAATAAATCAATACTTGCGTATCGTCTATAAAAGACAATCAGGATATGCAAAGCGTGTGCCGCTTGCACGAGTTGACCGGCGGAGTATTCAGACATATCGCATTGAGATATCTCGGCAATTTGCATGATTCAGAAGACCTCGTTCAGGATTTTTGGGCGGAGATTTTCGTGATTGCATCAAAATACCGTTTCAATACCAATGCGTTTGCGTATCTTTGTAAGACATTTACAAACATGACAATAAATTATTGCATCAAAAAGGCAGAGAAATAAGCGTAGGAGACAGTGTGACCATGGTATCGGATATTACCGTGGTAGCAAAGTGGTCGGGCGGACCCAATTATCCTGACTACGAAATTCCTCAAACGTATCACGGATTATATGTGGATCAAAATAATCCGTCTGTCACTATGGAAGTATTCTCCGACGTGATGGTCATAACGATGGACGGCGGATCGGACAATTATTATCCTACCATAATCGACGGCAAAGTCAAGATTTATATGAATAATTACTATATCGACATTTTGTTGGATGTAAGTTTCGGGGAGAATGCTATGATAATCTCTTACGACGGAACAACCACATTGTTTGTGAAAGTGACTTGAAACATAAGCAATAACTTCCTAAATGCAAAAACCTGCAATAGCATGCAGGCTTTTGTCGTTGATTAAACGTTAGTATTTTTTGCAAACTACGGAAGTATCCGTTCAAGGGATAATTGCAGCAAGAAAAATCAAATATTCCACTCATCGGGAATAAACAGTCTTTGAAATACTTTAATGCAATATCTGTCAGTAAACGATGCGATGTAGTCGCATACGACTCTGTCGGCGGGATATTCCTGTAAAAGCGATTTGTAAAAGTCGGGCAGTTTGTCGGGATTTTTGAGATAAAAATCAAAGATAAGCTCAATCATTTTGACGGCTTTTACTTCCTGACTCTTTGCTTTGGGATTGAGATATACTTCTTCAAACATAAAAGAATGAAGCTTTTCCGTCGCTTTCTCGAATTCGGGGGATTGTTTGATATAAGGTTTATCCCAGCTGTACTCGACAATATCTCTTATCATATTGTTTATGCGCCCCGATTTGGTATCTCCGAGTACCTTTATGCAATCTTTAGGAAGGCAATCGTCGCTTATCACGTTGCCTCTTACGGCATCTTCGATGTCGTGATTGATGTAAGCGAATCTGTCGGCATATTTGACGATTTCGCCCTCTAAAGTGGCAGGTTTATCAGTATATTTGTGATTAGCTATGCCGTCTCTCACTTCAAAAGTAAGATTGAGTCCTTTGCCGTTGTTTTCGAGAAGGTCGACGACTCGTCTCGATTGAAGACTGTGTACGAAACCTCCGTTTACAAGTTCGTTGAGTTTGCGTTCGCCGGCGTGTCCGAAAGGCGTGTGTCCGAGGTCGTGTCCCAACGATATTGCTTCTACAAGATCTTCGTTAAGACGTAAAGCCCTTGCTATCGTACGTCCTATCTGCGATACTTCGAGAGTATGAGTAAGGCGTGTACGGTAATGGTCTCCTTCGGGAGAAAGAAAAACCTGTGTTTTGTGCTTGAGTCGTCTGAACGATTTGCAGTGAAGTATTCTGTCACGGTCTCGCTGAAATTCGCTTCTCAAATCGCAAGGTTTGCAATCGTGCAGTCTGCCCTTGGTGTTTTCGGACAGAGTAGCGTATTTGCTCAAGGTTTGTCTCTCTAATTCGCATATGTGAAGTCTGACGTTTTCCATAATTTTATTTTATAAAAAATTGCGTGTTTTGTCAATATTATATATAAATTATACACACATACGTGACAAAATATCTTCAAAAACTCTCCGCTTTTGCATTTTATACGCCCTTGAAAAGTATAAATTTGCATTCGGAGGTCAAAATAATGTAAAAATATTAAAAAATTTATTATGTATGATAGGAAAATATACATAACTTAACGTATAATTAAGTGTAAAATATTTTAGAGGTATAAGATGGCGGAAGTTTTTTCCGAGTGGCTGGAAAAGTTAAAATCCAAGATTGATATAGCAGAGGTCGTTTCTTCTTATGTACATCTTGAAGAAAAGGGTAGCAGAAAGTGGGCTTGTTGTCCCTTTCATCACGAAAAAACCCCTTCTTTTTGTATTCATTCCCAGACTCAGACATACTATTGTTTCGGCTGTCATGTCGGCGGTGACGTGATTACTTTCGTGCAGGAAATCGAACACACCGATTTTATGGGTGCGGTCAAGATTCTTGCCGATAAATATCATGTCGAAATCCCCGATTTTTCCCGTAAGGACAGCAATGCCACTCTCAAAAAACATAAGGACAAGCTTTACGAAATGATGCGTGACGCCGCCGCATACTTCCATCAGAATTTGATGGGTGATGCGGGCAAACCCGCAAGAGAGTATCTCGCAAAAAGAGGTATAAGCGCACAGACTGCACGTATATTCGGTCTTGGATATTCGATAGGAAAACAGCAACTCGTCTCGTATCTTTCCTCAAAGGGTTACTCTGGCGAACAAATGCAGGAAGCAGGACTTGTGGATAAGTCGCAAAACGGTTGTTATGACACTATGGCGGGAAGACTTATCGTTCCTATCATCAACAATATTAAGCAGGTCATCGCTTTCGGCGGTCGTGTACTCGACGACAGCTTGCCTAAATATAAAAATACCCGTGAGACGATACTTTTTAACAAGTCGAAAGAGATATTCGGACAGCATTCCGTAAAAAAACTCAAGCTCGAGGGACCTGTCAACGAACTTATTATGGTCGAGGGCTATATGGACGTAATCTCACTTTTCCAGAGAGGAGTCAAAAACGCCGTCGCTTCTATGGGTACGGCACTTACCGTCGAACAGGCAAGGCTTATCAAAAGATACGTCAACAAGGTTATTATCTGTTATGACGGCGACAGCGCAGGACAGAAAGCTACTATGAGAGGCCTCGATATTCTTTATAACGAGGGACTAGACGTCAGAGTCGTTAGCCTTCCCGACAATCTCGATCCCGACGAATACGTGCGCAAGTACGGCAAAGACAGTTATCTCAAACTTCTCGTAGAAGCTAAACCGCTTTTCGAACACAAACTCAACGTAATAGCTTCTAAATACGATCTTACTTCTCCGCAGGAAAAGGGTAAGTATGCCGTTGAAGCGATGAATGCGATCAAAGTGTTGGAAGATCCTGCAATGGTAGAAGCGTATATGGGCTTCGTCGCAAAGAAAACGGGATTGAGCGTAGAGACGTTGAGACGTCAGTTCGATATGAGCGAAACCCCTGTGATTCAGATTGCTAAACCGCAGGCTAAAGTCGGAATGACGGCATTTGACAGAGCGGTAAGATATGTGTTGTATGCATTGTTCGGGGGCGTGGAAAACGCAAACTGCGAGACGGATTTGTCACAGTATATCGTAGATAAAAACCAAGCTGCGCTTTATAATCTTTACAGAGCAAAAAAAGACTCGGGACAGAACACACTCGACGAACTCGTAAAGGAAGAAGAAAACAACCCCGAGGTACGTTATGTACTCGACGAGGGCAGTAAAATAGGCGACGAAATAGCAAATCAGTATTTTGCCGACTGCGTAAAAACAATAATCAAAGAGGGCGACAAACTGCGCAAGCGTGCTTTGACGAAGGCTATCGACAACGAAACCGATGAGGAAGCCAGATACATAATGATAAGCCAGCTTGCACAGACAAAAAAACAATAAAGACTTCACAAAAGCTAATATATTTGGAGGATGTATGGAAGACAAAAAAGAAAAAGCAGAAGTTAGCGATAAGACGGCTCAAAGAGAAGAAAAAGTCCGCAACGAAGCCAAGAAAATTGCCAACAACTACAAAAATAAGACTCTTACTATGTCTGAATTCGAAAAACTCACGGACAAGCTTTCGCTTCAGCCCGATGAGCTCAGTCTCGTATATGAGATATTGAGAGTAAAAGGAGTGGAAATCGAGGAAGACACCGACGAGGATATGAAAGGTATCGTCTTTGATAACATAGACGCTACCACAGACGACTCCGTTAAGATGTATCTCAAAGACATAGGTCAAGTTCCTCTTCTCAAACCCGACGAGGAAATAGAACTCGCCAAAAGAATGAGCGAGGGCGACGTTGCTGCGAAAAACAGACTCAGCGAAGCAAACCTTCGTCTCGTCGTTTCTATTGCGAAGAGATACGTGGGCAGAGGTATGCAATTCCTCGACCTTATACAAGAAGGCAATCTCGGACTTATGAAAGCGGTAGAAAAGTTCGATCATACCAAGGGATTTAAGTTTTCGACGTATGCTACATGGTGGATCAAACAGTCCATTACAAGAGCTATCGCAGACCAGGCAAGAACAATAAGAATCCCCGTACACATGGTAGAGACTATCAACAAAACAGGCAGAGTTTCAAGACAGCTTTTGCAGACTCTCGGCAGAGAACCTACTACAAAGGAAATTGCCGATAAGATGGGCATAACCGAAGAAAAGGTCATCGAAATTCAAAAGATTGCCCAAGATCCCGTTTCTCTCGAAAAGCCTATCGGCGAAGAGGAAGACAGTCACCTCGGCGACTTCATTGAGGACAATACCTCGGCTTCTCCTGCCGAAAAAGCGGAGACAAAGATGCTCAAAGAACATTTGCTTGAGGTTTTGAGTTCGCTTACCCCCAGAGAAAACGAAGTTATCCGCAAGAGATACGGACTCGACGATGCCCGTCCCAAGACTCTCGAAGAAGTCGGCAGAGAATTCAACGTAACCAGAGAGCGTATACGTCAGATCGAAGCAAAGGCATTGAGAAAGCTCCGTCACCCTAACCGTACGAAGAAGCTCAAAGATTATATCGGCAAGGTCTGATATGTTGAAACTTGACAAAAGACTGAGAGCCGTAGTCAATGAAGTAAGCGGCGAAACGCTTGCGGATGTAGGCTGCGACCACGGCAAAGTCAGCGCAATGTCTCTCATCGAAAAAAGAGTCAAAAAGGTCATTGCGTGCGATATTTCCGAAGGCTCGCTCGACAAGGCAAAGAAGCTAGCCGATACATATTCACTAGATAATATGCAGTGCAGATTGGGCGACGGTCTCGCTCCGATAGAAAACGGGGAAGCGGATTGCGCCGTAATTGCAGGAATGGGCGGCAATGAAATAATGTCCATATTGTCCAAGGGACTCAAAGGCGTAAAGAAATTTATACTTGTCGCACACCGAAACGTCGTGGAATTGAGAAGATTCCTTTCAAAAAACAATCTATTTATCGACAAGGATTATACGGTTGCCGAAGGAGGAAAGTTTTACGATATCATCGTTGCGCTTGCAGATACGGACAGGGATTGCAAGTTAGACGAGAGACAGATTTATTCAGGATTGAATACACCTCAAAATCCCGATTTTGTCAAGTACAGCAGACATATCCGTCAAAAGTACACATCTTTGGGAGAGTATGCCGACGAAACTCTTAAAAAGATTTACCTCTATTGTATGAAAAAAGACGATTTCAAGATAAAAGATGTAACAGAAGAGATAGAAAAGCATGCGCCGCTTGAACTTATGCTGGATTTTGACAGTGCAGGTCTCAATTGCGGCAATAAGGACGATTCTCTGAAAGGCATAATGCTTGCCGAAAATGTGACTTTTGCCACTCTCGAAGAATGTAAAAACAAGGCATGTAATCTTTTGATAACGCATCATCCGTCGGTATTCGGAGAGGAGAGAGATATTTATTCGGAAAAAATCCTCTTAAGAGCTAAAGAATACGGAATAAATCTGTATAGCTGTCACACAAATCTCGATTGCTGCAAAGGCGGACTTAACGATTATGCGGCAAACCTTCTAGGTTTGAAGAAGGTGAAAATAATAGACGGTTGCGCCAGAGAAGGTGTGCTTGACAAACCGCAAAAACTCAAAGATTTTGCTCAAAAAGTCGCAGAGGTGTTTAGCGATAACAACGTTAAGTATGCGGGAGATGCCGACAAAATCATCACAAAAGTTGCCGTTTGCACGGGAGCGGGAGCAAGAGACGACGAACTTGTCGAATACGCTCATGACAACGGCGTCGATTGCATTGTCGGCGGAGAAAGCAAGATTTCGATTGCGCTCAAGATAATAGATTACGGTTTGTCGCTTGTCGACTTCGGACATTATAACAGCGAAATTTTCTGCATAGATATTTTTGTATCGTGGCTGGAAGAAAAATTCGGAGATTTGATTCAGATAAGTAAATGCGACAAAGACCCCTACGCAAAGGCGTAAGGGCATAACTAAACTACAAACGCCTAAAGGCGCAAAGGAGTATAAAATGAGTATAGATAAGATTTTGCAGTATCAGGAGTACGATATGAAATATATCAAGCTCGAGAACGAACTCAAGTCCTCGCAGGAAGCCAAAAAGGTTATGGCTTACAAGCAGGCAGGACAGCAGTCTATCGATAATCTTACGAGAATGAACGATGTGGCTGACCATACTATGGAAAGTCTCAAAAAGAGTATGGCTTCTTTGGAAGAAACCAGCAAACAGATAGACGAAATCAACAACAGCGAACTCAAAGACTGCGACGAAAAACAACTCGATTATTTTGCAAAGCAACTCGAAAAACTCGAACAGAAACTCGACGAACTCGAGAGAGAAGTTTCGAGAGGAAACAAGGAACTTGGCGAAATCTCCGTAAATCAGAAAAAGGACTTCGAACAGGCCGCAAAAGCCGCAAAGGCTTATCGTGCGGCAACTGACGCATTCAACGAGCTTAAAAAGAAGATGTCGGTTGAGGCCGGTGCGCTTTCCAAAGAAATGAAAGCTATTTCTTCGGATATTGCTCCTCAACTTATGGAAAGATACATGAAGGTTAGAGCAAACAAGCGTGTGCCTGTATTCGTGCCTCTCGTCAAGCCCAACGGCTGCGGAGGTTGCGGCATGGAGATTGCCAGCGATACGCTCAACAAACTTCAGGAGAAAAAGATTCAGGAATGTCCCAACTGCGGACGACTGATATATATCAAGGATTGACATGAAAAGACTCAGCGTCAAAAATAACGTTATAAGACCGGCAGTAATCGGAGCAATAGTTGCCGTAATGGGCATTGTATTGTTGGTATATTACCGCTATTTCGCCAAGGAAAAGTGGGCGGCGAGTTATCTCGTATCTGCAATTACCCTTATTGTGGGAGTGGCGCTTGCAATCTCGTCGCTTTTCAGACTTGCGAAGATCAAAAAAGACGAAAAGACTGTAATAAACGGCGAAAAATGCAAGGCTAAATTTCTCTCTTACGGCACTGAAAAATCCGTGGGGAAAGTAGCCGTATATTATGTCGAATATTCATACGAGAAGGACGGAAAAACCTATATGGTAAAAAGTCCGAGTATGTTTACGTGGTATGAAGTGCTTACTCTCAAAGCCGCAGAGGAATTCGATATTAAGGTTTATAAAGAAAACCGTATTCTCGATTGCGATCTTCTTAAAATGCAGATGGAGCACAGAGAAAAGGTGGCAGAGCTCAACAGAAAATACGAAGTTGCTCTCGAAGAACTTATGAGAGACAAAGGAAAAAATTAAAAAAGATACAATACAAAAGGCACGTCCAGCGACGTGCCTTTTGTATTGTCTGAAATATGAAATGAAACAACAGAGAACTTATCGGGGTGTCAGAAATCGGTATAAATTTTATGAGTTCAACTCAAAAGTAGAATAAATTGTAAATATCATATATACGTTTAGAAAATGTTTTTACGGGATTTGATAATGTGTAAGAGTGTAATTTGCTAAAAGCAGAACTACATAAAAACATGAGCTGTAAAAGCAATATATTTGCATAAAAAAAGAGTCGCTTATGCGACTCTTCGTCCTATAAGGACAAACTTTCGTACATAACGTACGACCTTTTATTTTTTTGTCAGTCCATGATTTCGGCAAGCATTTCTTTCATGGAATACATGCCGCTCTTTTTGTTTGCCACGAATGCTGCCGCTTTGACGGCGCCTTGAGCAAATACCATACGGGATTGAGCTTCGTGGGCAAGGGTAATTATTTCGTCTTTACCAATAAAAAGCACGTCGTGTTTGCCGACTATCGTGCCGCCTCTTACTGCGTGTATTCCTATCTCCTTTGGAGTGCGTTTGCAATCTTTGCCGTATCTGCCGTAGACAAATTCTTTTGAATTGTCAAACTCTTCGTTGATTGCTTTTGCTATGGACAAGGCAGTACCCGAAGGAGCGTCGACTTTACGGTTGTGATGTTGTTCGATTATCTCCACTTCGAAAGCGTCGCCTAAAAATTCTGTGGCTTTGCGGCAGAGTTCGATCAAAAGATTTACGCCCAAAGACATATTGCTAGACTGGAAGATTGCCGTCTTTTCAGAGGCTTTTTCTACGGCTTGCTGCTGCTCGGCAGAATAACCTGTAGTGGCAAGAACGAGTGCAACGCCGTTGGATGTGCCGTAACTCAACAGATCGTCAAGAGCTTCGGGACGGGAAAAGTCGATTATTACGTCAACTTTATCTTTTACATCGAATACACTCTTATATACGGGGACTTTGAAGTCGCTTGCATTTGCGAATTTGTCTATACCGCCCACGATATGCATATCGTCTCTAGAAGACGCACATTCAAGAACGTGTTGTCCCATTTTTCCGCCTATTCCGCAGATAAGTACGTTTGTCATATCACACCTCAAATAATTTGCAGTCTTTGCATTTCTTCACGCAGAAGTTTTGCTTTTGCCTCGCTCATAGGAGTAAGGGGAAGTCTCAATACGTTTTTGCAAAGTCCCAAAAGCGAACAAGCGTACTTGACGGGAATGGGATTGACTTCGCTGAAAAGAAGGTCTACAAAAGTAGAGTACTTTGTCATAAGTGCGTCGGCTTTGTCGTATTCTTTTGCTCTTGCGAGTGCCATGAGACGAGAGAATTCTGCGGGCAAAGCATTGCTTGCGACAGATATGAGAGTAGTGCCGCCGAGTCGTGCTATATCCACAGCAAGTTTATCGTCGCCGCTCATAAGCTGAAGTTGAGTACCTTCGATAGCTTTTGCAGTCTTTGCAATCTGGTCAAGATTGCCGCATGCCTCTTTGATACCTACGACGGAGGGGATTGAGTGAGCGATTTTACCTGCCGTCTCGGGAAGGATGTTTACGCCCGTACGTCCGGGAACGTTGTAGATGATCATGGGCAGAGAACACTCTTTTGCTATTGCGTCATAGTGAAGATAGAGTCCTTCCTGCGTACATTTGTTGTAATAGGGCGAAACAACCAAAATTCCGTCGGCACCTTCTTCTTGTGCACACACTGAATTTTTTACAGCGGACAGAGTACAGTTGCTGCCTGTACCGAATATTACGGGAACTCTTTTTGCGACTTTTTCAAGCGCAAATTTTCTCAATTCCTTTTTTTCTTCTTCGGTCATAGTGGCGGGTTCGCCCGTCGTTCCGATAAAGACGATACCGTTGATACCGCCGTTTATCTGGCTGTCGATCAGTTTTTCAAAGCTCTTGTAGTCTATTCCTTTTTCGTCAAAAGGAGTGATTATAGCGGTATATGTTCCTTCAAACATTTTTATTTCCTTTTAGGGGAGATACCCCTTGATAGTATCAGATTTTGTTGTTTTTGATCATGTATTCTGCAATTTGTACGGCGTTGCTTGCGGCACCCTTACGGATATTGTCGGCAACTACCCACAGATTGCAACCGCTTTCTACGGTGTCATCGATACGGATACGACCGACGTAAACTTCGTCGTGACCCGTTGCGTCGATAGGCATAGGGTATTTGTTGTTTGCTACATCGTCAACAACGACGATACCTTTTTGGTTCTTGAGAGCTTCGACAATGCCTTCTTTGGTGCAAGGTTTGTTGAACTCAACGTTGATGGATTCGGAGTGAGAGTTGAGGACGGGGACTCTGACGGTAGTAGCCGTAACTTTGATAGAGTCGTCTCCGAGAATCTTCTTTGTCTCCTTTATCATCTTTTCTTCTTCTTTAGTATAACCGTTATCAAGGAATACGTCGATGTGGGGCAGACAGTTGTTAGCTATCTGATAGGGGAACTTCTTTGTCTCGTATTTTTCGTCTTTTACAAAGGACTTGAGACCTTCGAGAAGATCGTTGTATCCTGCGACGCCTGCACCGCTGACAGCCTGATAAGTGCTGTATACGACTCTCTTGATGCCGTACTTATCGTAAAGGGGTTTGAGAGCTACCATAGCCTGAATGGTAGAGCAGTTGGGGTTGGCGATAATTCCGTGGTGCCAGTCGATATCCTGGGGATTAACTTCGGGAACTACCAAAGGTACGTTGGGATCCATTCTCCATTGGCTGGAGTTGTCGATTACGACTGCGCCTTCTTTAGCGAATACGGGAGCGAACTTTGCACTCGTAGAGCCGCCTGCACTGAAGAGAGCGATGTCAACCTTGTGAGCTTTTACGTTTTCTTCTGTCAATTCGATTACGGTATGAGGTTTGCCCATGAAATCGATGACTTTGCCCGCACTCTTTGCGGATGCGAAAAGATAATAGTTTTCTACGGGGAGTTGTTTTTCGGTCAATACCTCAAGAAACTTGTTGCCTACCATACCCGTTGCGCCTACAACGGCTACATTATATTTTTTCATTTTATTCTCCTTGTGAGTTGAACTCATAAAATTGATGTCGGTTAGTAATCGGAATACAGAGGACAATAAAAAATGCTTTACAGGTGTAAAGCATACATAAATGACAAGATATAGTTGTCAGTTTAAGTGCTCCACCTTGCATTTTAAGGTGACAGTTACAGGGTTGTTCACCGTAGTAACCAACCGCAAGTCGTACAAGAGATACTTACGATTTCGGCAAAATATCCTTTCACGGGAGCGTCTTGTCGCTGTGACCCCGATACTGATATATTCTGCGCCTCTATAAACTTACGAATATGATAGCATAAATATTTTTATGTGTAAAGCGATTTTTGCATGTTTTTGAGTTTTGTTATGCACATTTGCGCTATAAAAGAATTGCAGACAAAACCCTTGAGCAGAGAAAGAAAAATCCGACATACATTCCTAAAAAATGCAATACATGAATTGAATTATATATTTTTATAAGGCTTATTTCTGTAAAGTATAAAGCATTGTAGCAAGGTTTAAGAAAAATTGGTCAATATTATTGATTAATACAAAAAAATAGTTTATAATATAAAAGATTTTAATTTTGGAGTTAATATGGGAAAGATTTTGAATACCCTGGCAGGCAAACTTACTCTTGCAAGAGACTTGTCTCCGGAAGGCAGAGAAATTAACTATAAGGGCAGAATAAGACAAGCTATGGGCGTCGTATCGCAGAATATGACCAAGCTCGTTTTGCTCAATATTTTCCTGGTCATTGCGTGCGTGCCTATGATCGTACTCTTTGGCTATTATATGCAGGTACAGGAAAACGCTATACTTGCCGAGATGAACTTCAGTTCGGGCATAGGTATAGGTTACGGCATTGTGGACAACACTCCCGAAGCTACTGCGGCAATTTACGATTTCAGACTCAAGTTATTCGGCGCTTCGCTGATCCCTTGTCTCCTTCTCGTAGGTCTTTTTGCATCGGGCGTATATTACTGTTGCAGAAACATGCTCTGGGGCGCACAGGTGAAAATCTGGAAGCACTTCTTCAGAGGCATCAAAATGCATTGGTATAAGTTTTTGCTTTCGTTTGCATGGCTCGGCATACTCGCAACGGGCTTTACTTGCAGTCTTATAATGATACTTAAAAATACGGCTATATACGGTGCTGCAAATGCAGGTTGGTGGGTATTGACGATATTTATCGGAATCGTCGCTTTGTTGAGCGCTATGTATATGCTCATCGGACAGGGTATGTACGTATGTTACCGCTTCAAGATGAAGGACTATATCAAGAATACGTCTATCCTCGTCATGGTGATGGTAGTTCCTACATTGTTTGTGACGGCAGTATTTGCAGGTTTTATTGCGCTTTCCTTCGTATCGCTTATCGGCATGTTTATGCTTATATATATGGCTTTGCTGGGTGTCAGCGTATATGTTGTTCTCAACATCGCATACAGTCAGTATGTGTGCGACAATATGATAGGATATCTCTATCAGGAAGACGTTAAGGCAAAACAAAAAGAGCAGGAAAGACTTGCAAGAGAAAGAAATCAGGCAAAGAAAAAACAGGCTCAACAGCAAATTTCCAAAAACCGTAAATCTTCTAAAAAGAAGAAGAAAAACTGATCATGTTGTCATACAGCATACTTGCAAAATATTATGACAGGCTTATGGGCGACTTTGACTATGACGGCTATGTGTCGTTTGTAAAAAAGCGGCTCAACGGCGAAGGCGTAGACCTTGCGTGCGGTTCAGGCGAAATCACTGTAAGACTTGCAAAGGCTGGATGCTCAATGACGGGTATTGACATAAGCGTCGAGATGCTCAACGTCGCAAGAGAAAAAGCAAGACAGTCGGGTCTCGATATAAAGTGGATATGTCAGGATATGTCTGAAGTCGAACTCAATCATAAGGTCGATTTTATGGTATCTGTATGCGACGGATTCAATTACGTGCCGACTGACAAAGCGGCAAAACTTCTCGCAAGAATACATGACAATATCAAAATCGGCGGTACGCTCGTGTTTGACGTTTCGTCCGAATATAAACTCAAAAACGTGTTGGGCGACAATTTATTCTGCGAAGATTACGACGACATCACTTATATCTGGCAAAACAAATTAAAACGCAACTGCGTGGATATGGAAATAGATTTTTTCGAGAGGACGACGGGCGATATGTATCGCAGAGTCGAGGAAACTCACAGACAGTATATCCATACTCAAGACTTTATCGAGAGTATTCTCAAAGAAAATTGGGACTATGAGATATATGACGGAGAGAAGTTTTCAAAGCCCTCGGCAAAATCGAAAAGACTTTTGTTTGTATGTCGTTCAAAATAATTTTATATTCGCCCGAATATAAAATTATTTTTATTTTGAGGACAACAACTTTTGTAAGCTGTAATATAACGGTTTGTGCGAGCAAAGTTAAAAATGCGTCATTTATATTGATTATGATACGCGCACGCAAAACAAACGCACGCACGATAAATATATCATAAATATAAGACAAATTTTGAAATGCTTTCATTCTTCAGATATGTCAGATACGCCATATGACAAGCTGAAGGTCTATTGAGACGACAGGAGATACATATATGATAAAAAGAGCAATTTTATTCAGCGGAAAAGCTATCGTAAGCGTACTCGATACTACAAAGCTGGTCAATGCCGCCTGCGATATACACGGATTTTCTGACAGCGTTGCAAGAGCTATGGGCAAGGCGCTGACAATGACGGCTTTTATGAGCGGAAATTTCAAAGGCGTCGGCAACAGACTGACGATAATCATACAGGGCGACGGGCTCGGCGGTAAAATGGTACTTTGCGGCGATTACGGCGCAAAGGTCAGAGGATATATTGAAAATCCCCGTGCTTCTCTCGATAAAGACGTTACGGTCAGTGAGATAGTAGGCAAAGAAGGTTATCTCAATATTATCAAAGATTTCGGACTTAAAGAACCTTACAACGGTCTTTCTCATCTCGTCAACGGTAATATAGACGAAGATTTTGCCTATTATTTTACGGTGTCCGAACAGCTCCCTTCGGCGGTCGCTCTCGGTGTGGACATTCAGGACGGCAAATGCATTAAGGCGGGCGGCGTTATCATTCAGCCTATGCCCAATTGTTCGGAAGACGAGATAGTCATACTTCAGGATATCGCACGCAACTTTACAGACGTACCTACGCTTCTTGAGGAAAAGGGCGCACAGGGTATAATAGATTATTATTTCGGACATTTCGAAATCAAACAGCTTCCCGATATAGAGGAAGAATACAGATGCAATTGTTCGAGAGAGAGAATTGCCGCAATGCTTCTTACTCTCGGCAAAAAGGAAGCAGAGGATATAGCAGAAAAAGAAGGCAGAATAGAAGTCGGATGCGAATTCTGCAATACAAAATACGTCTTTAATAAAGAGGACGTCAAAAGGTTGTTTGAATGATAAAGTTTCCCAATACTTTAAGCGAATATACAGACGGAAAACTCTGGCACGGTAAGACGGAGGAGAGTATAGCAAAACGCATACTCTACAATTTGTATGCAATCGACGATAAAAAAGAACTTGCGGACAGAAAACTTTATCTTGCACATTTTTATGCAGATAAGGGAAGTTACTTTTTGTCGGCAAAGATTTTGAGAGAACTTCTTCTCGATATGGATAATATTCAGGATATTATCAGACTTTTAGAAAAAGATTACATACAGATGAGAGACGCAAAGGGCGTTAGCGAAGCTTTCAGACTCATGAGCAAATACGACAAGGACGAAGAAAAGCGTTTTGCAAAATTTTTGCGAGAGTCCGAAAATGTCGATTTCGGCGATATCGACGAGGAAGGAGATTACGCAGAATATTCCAACGGTCAGGTCAGATATTTCAGAGACGGCGAACTTCTGTACAGTCTCGAGGATAACGATTACCGAACTTTCGTCGCAAATATTCAGGCTACGGGCGAACTCAATGCGGGTATGGCGCAAAACAGCGTGAAAATTCTCGATAAAATTCAAAGACGACATATCAAAGAACATACTCTCATGTCGATAAACGTGACTTATGTAAAAGCGTATATGAATCTGGGAGATTACGAAAAAGCCTTTGAATATTGCGAAAAACTGATTGGGCAAAATCTTTATATTCAGGCTATGGTCGATCTTATGCTCATAGAAAAGAGCAAGGGCAATATGCGAGAATACAATACCATCAAAGAATTTTTGTCCTCAAAAAAAGACCTCGGTACAGATGACTTGGTCGAACTTTCCGTACTCATCAAAGAGGACGAGGACGAACTGTGGCATACGCTTTGCAAGAATAACCCGTTTGACGAAAAGGACTGTTCGGAAGAGAGGTATTTGCTCGAGGGTATAATATATTATAATGAGGGTGAAAGCGAAAAGGCAGAGGATTGCTGGTACAAAGCCGACAGCCTTTACGGTATTTTCAGCAGAGCAAAAAGTTACCTTTATTTTCTCGAAAAGTTTGGCGGTATAGATAAAAGTCAGCTAAAACTCACTCTCGAAAGACAATCGGCAATGGACGATTTGTTGAGAGTTACGCTTACGGAAAAATTGAAAAACTGCAATACTAAAGAGGAGCTTGCGCTTTGTGCGAAAGAAGCCGTTATCGCACTCAACAGCATTCTTACCAATACACTTCCTTCTTTGGAAGAGACAGCTGAGATCATGTACAAACTTTACGATATAGGCTATCAGCCGGTATCGTCTGTGATAAAGAACGCAATTGTCGACGACGAGTATTATTATATAGTCAGGATAATAGCGCTCGCATGTTTTGCAGCGCTTTCGGGTAAAAAACATTTTATCTTCGAGGGCAACGAATATAAAAATCCTATCGCAGACCTGGACAAGTCGGGCGGCAGAGAAAAAATCGTGTTTGTGCTTGCGTTGTACTTTGCGCAATCTGTCCTGCGTGAAGGAAAGACAAAATCACGCTTTATCAAAAAGATGTATTCATTGTTGAGAAAGGACTATTCGAAGGCTCCTTCGCTTGCCTTTTTCTGGCTTTTGCTTAAGATGGAAGGTATGAACGATTCTCCCGAAATATACAGTTTTTGCAGCGACAAAAACGGAACTTTGCAGTTTTTGTACGATTTCAAAGAGGATATGGTCAATAATCTCGAAGAAAACATTGAAGAAAAATTCTGTCAATCGGCATATTATCATGCGGCGAAAATGGAAAAGATCATCCGAGAGCATTGAGTATGCAGATTCAGGGCGAATACATTATTTCAAATCTATGTTAAGACGCATTTGCAGTGCGTCTTTTTTATCGGAAAAGTTGACAGATTATGAAATATCCAATATTTTTGCATAAGGCGTTTTTATGCTTTCATATACGTGCTTTTAAGTACATATATTATGATATGCGATTGTCAAAATGTTTTTCTGTAAGTTTTACGTACATAGGCGCGGTAATAGGCGCAGGTTTTGCCACGGGCAGAGAAGTTATGTTGTATTTCGGCAAAAGCGGACTTGTAAGCGCATTGGCAGGCGGAGTGCTTATGGGACTTTTGGCGGGCGTTTTTTTGTATTCGGCAAGAAGTTTCAAAAGACTGTCGAAGTCTACGTCGAAGATCGCAAAAGCTATTTGTGTGTCAATAAAAATTTGCCTTTATATCAGCACATACGCCACTTTTTTGTGCATGTTGAGCGGCTGTGAAGAAATAATATCTCAAAGTTACGACATTGCTAACGTGGGAATTTGGACGGGACTTTTCGTAAGTTTTTTGGGAATTTTGGATATGGGCGTCATGCGCAAATTCAACCTTGCGATAGTCCCCGTAATAATCTTGTTGTTGCTCGTTCTCGCAAGCAAAAGCAATTCTCCCGATGCGGGTAGTTTTTTACTGTTTCCCGTGATCACTTATGCCGCAATGAATGTAATGACGGGCGGCTACCTTCTTGTCGAACAAGAGGAAGAATTTAATTGGAAAGAATGTCTTTTCGTCGGGGTGCTTACGGCAGCGGCATTTGCGGCAGCGGTAGGGTTTGTTTATTCCGTATCTCATGAATATAAGAATTTTTCCATGCCGATATACGAGTTTTCAAAGCTTTACGACCTCAAAGGCGTAAGCGGGGCAATAATATATCTTGCGATATTCACAACTCTTATTGGATGTGCGAAACTTCTCTGTCAGAGCAACGAAAGCGTAAAGATACCCAAAGCCGTGAGCGTAACGATGCTGGTTGTCACAACATTTATCGGAGTAAGACTTGATTTCGGTAAATCTGTAGGCTTTGTCTATCCGATTATCGGATACGTAGGTGTTGTATATTTGTGTTTTATGCTTATTTTGCCGACAGCCTATGCTATAGCAGATCACATAAGAAAACAGAAATCTCAAACAGTTGCCTTAACCGCAAATGTATCGAGCGACGCCGAAGACCGTGTCGTTGCAATTGGCGGTTATCGCGACGAACAAACCGCAAAAGCCGATAAAAGTTCGGTTTTTAACAGGAAAAAATACTTAAGGGAATTAAAGAGGTATTTTGCTTACAGAAAAACAAAATTTAATAGCGGTGCAAAGACGATATCAAAGAGGGGCGAGGACAAGACTTTACAAGGAGAAAACTCTTCAGAGGTCAATAATTCGGCTACATGAATTGCCGTTTTTTAATCATGCGGAGAATGCTTTCAGACAGAGAGATGCCAAAGACTAAAAGTCTTTGGCATATTTTAATCGAGATTGAGTTTTTTGCTTACAAGTTTTTGCACGAGTGCTACGGCATAGTACATAAGCCCCGCAAGTATGCACAGTATTACCGTGCTGGTCATGACAAGATCGAGTTTGAATATCTGTCCGCCGTATATTATAAGATAGCCGAGTCCTGCGTGAGATACGAGGTATTCGCCCATTATAGTGCCTACCCAACACATTCCGACGTTTATCTTGAGTGCGTCTATGATGTTAGGCAGATTAGAGGGCAGTACGAGTTTTGTGAGTATCTGCCATTTGTTGGCGCCCAAAGTTTTCATGAGCATGAGTTTGCTTTTTTCCACGCCCAGAAATCCGCTTAATGTGTTGAGAATGGTGATAAACAGCGATATTGCCAACGCCATGGTTATGATTGCCGGCTGATCCGTACCCATCCATATGATTATTATCGGACCCAAGGCGATTTTGGGCAGGGCGTTGAGTACGACGATATAAGGTTCGAGGACTTTGCGCACGCTTTCAAACCACCAGAGAATTATTGCGACAAGCGTTCCGAGAGTGGTTGCGAGGAAAAAGCTGACGACCGTTTCCCACAACGTTATCCCTATATGTCTGCCGAGTTCGCCGCCTTTCACGAGTTCGCCGAAACAAGCTATCATTCTCGACGGAGACGAAGATATAAAACTGTCTATTGCGCCCGTACGTGCAAGTATTTCCCACAGAAGTATGACAAAGACGAGAATTCCGACTCTCGAAAGAGTTATGATAAGATTGCGTTTTTTCTCGCCTTTGAGGAATGCCGCATGTTCGGGGGAATATGTCGGAAGTTCAGTTTTGCGTAATCTCTTTTTCATTTTCTTTCTCCTTTGTATCCTGAAGACTGCGCCATATGCTGTCGAAGTAACCGCTGAATACGGGTAATTCTCTGCGTTTGAGAGGCGAGTATTGTTTGAGCGGCGAGAGGTCTATTTCTGTCTTGACGCAACAGGGACGTTTTGTAAGGACTATGACTCTGTCGCACATCGATATGGCTTCGCTTATGTCGTGTGTAACGAATACAGCGCTTTTTCCTTCGCTTTTTAATATCGAATATACATCTTCCACTACGTTGAGCCTCGTCTGGAAATCGAGAGCAGAAAAAGGTTCGTCGAGAAGAAGCAGTTTGGGCTGAAGCACGAGAGTACGTATGAGCGCAACACGTTGTTTCATGCCTCCGGAAAGTTGAGAAGGATAGAAGTCCCTGAAGTCTCCGAGATTGTATTTTTCGAGCAACTTGCGTGCATATTCGATTTTTTCAGGCGTCTTAATCTTTTTGATTTCGAGACCTAAAAGCACGTTGTTGAGTATTGTTCGCCATGAGAGGAGTTCGTCTCTTTGGAGCATATATCCCGTGAGGTCGGATTGGCAATTTGCCTTTTCGCCGTATATCAGTACCTCTCCCCTTGTAGGGGAGAGTATTCCCGACATCAACGAAAGTATTGTCGTTTTGCCGCAGCCGCTGGGACCTACGATTCCCAAAAGTTCGCCTTCGTATCCCTCAAAACTCAAATCTTTGACCGCCTGCGTTTCGTTTTTAAGCGTGTGGTAGGTCAAAGATACGTTTCGCATTTGTAAAATCGTATTCATATTTACCTCTTTGTTGAGATTATTGCGTTTTGAGCAAAGCCTCCGCTATCGTGTTGTCAATGAGTTTGTCGAAGTCCGCACGCTTTGTCATTACTCCTGCGTCAACGATTACGTCCTGAAGAAGTTCGAAGTCGGCTTTTTCCATTACGGGCGTTGTTGAGTATGCGCCGATATCCTTGTAGGCTTGTATCGAATTGGTAAGCGTCGCAAGGTCGGTACCGTCAAACGAAGGTGCGAGTACCTTTGCAATGTCTTCGGCAGTGGAGTTGTTTACGAAATCCATGGCTTTGATTATTGCCGTGACGAATTTATCGACTTGTTCACGGTTTTCTTTGATGTAACTCTGCGTTGCCATGAATGCGGTAAAGGGCATATCTCCCGCTTGTTCTCCTACCGACGCTACGATATAAGCGCTTCCTGCCTTTTGCATATTCGAAGCCGCAGGTTCGAACATGGTACAGAAATCGCCCGTACCTCCCTCAAACGCAGGTCCTATGAGATCGTACTGCACGTCATAATTCATCGTATAATCCTTGCCGTCGATAAGTCCTGCTTTTTTGATTGCGTATTCGAGCGCCATGGCAGGTACGCCGCCTTTTCTGCCGCCGATCACTTCTTTACCTGCAATATCGCTCCAATCGAAATCGGACATTTGTGTTCTTGCCATCAGGAACGATCCGTCTTTTTTGGTAAGCTGGGAAAATATGACGGGATAATCGCTTCTGCCTTCGTTGTAAATATATATTGCGGCTTCGGGGCCCATAAGTCCTATGTCGGATTGACCTGCTATTACAGAGGTCATACATTTGTCGGCGCCGCCGCCGTTGGTCAGTTCTACCGTAAGCCCTTGTTCTTCGAAGTATCCGCCGTCAAGCGCTACGTAAAGGGGAGCATAAAATACCGAGTGCGTTACTTCTATGAGTTTTATCGTATTGGGGTCGTCTTTTTCACAACCGCTCATTATGCCTATGCACGTTACGAATATGAGTGCGAGACACAATATAATGCATATACTTTTTTTCATTATTACCTCCTGATTTTGGTCAATACATTATATGAGAGCGGGACATTAAGTGTTAGCATAGGGGTAGAGGAAAAGAGGAAGTCCATAGGGGAAAGAGCCTGAAACACAGTGTTTGTTATGAAAAAATATCTCAATTAATAAGTTTTGTAAATAAGACTAGAACTTATTTTTTTTTGCGTTGCGTATATAAAACACGTGCATTATATAATCTAAAATAAATATATCTGTATTTTGTATTAAAATTATTGTATATATTTTTCGTATGTGCTATAATAAAGTACCAATATACGGTTTTGAGGTAGTTATGAAATTCAAAAAAGAAGAATTGTTTACGATTCCCAATATATTGACGTATATAAGACTTATAGCTATGCCTTTCTTTGTATGGATGATGGCAGAGTACGCCGTCAATAAAGAGGCGCTCAAGTATCTGTGGGCAGGTATAGGCATTTTTGTCTTTGCAGAAATCACCGACGTATGCGACGGTTATATCGCAAGACATTTTAATCAAGTCAGCGACATAGGCAAAATTCTCGACCCTATTGCGGACAAGCTTCTTCAGTGTATTGCCATGCTTATGCTTTGTATTTGCGGCAACTTGCATTGGATATTTGCTGTCGTGATAATAGTAAAAGAGATATATATGGGTGCTTCGTCAAAGTACTATATGAGAGCCAGCAAAAGACAAGTCGAACAAAAATCCAACAAAGTCGGAAAAGCCGGTGCAGCTATTTATTTTATCGGCATTGCGCTTGCGTTTTTTGCAGGACTGCACAAAGTCGTCTATTATATCGATACGGCTATTTTGACGATAGGAAGCATTCTTGCGATAATTGCGGCAATTCAATATACCGTTATATACAACGGACAATTGAAAAAAATAAGAGAGAGCGGAATACTCGAGACTCTCGACCGTTACGGTAATCCTCTCCCTTCAGTCAGCGAAAAAGCTACTGCCGACGGGGAAGAAAAATCCGACGACAATGACGGTATGAAAGACGAAAACAATAATGACGCATCTCAAAACGTTTGAGAAAAGTCGCTAAATCGCTAAAGACGGTCATAACGTACGACAAAGCAATAACCGAATAAGACATAAATAATTACACACGCTGTCTGATTTGCGATATTGCACGAGTGACTGAAGATTAATTTGAACTGTATTTTATTGAATCGGAGAAGATATGAACACACTTTTGACAATGGCATTTGAATTTCACTGGGACAGATTTACTCAACCTGCGGTAATAGTGGGACTGTGCCTGATGTTGGTAGGACTCGTTATGAGCTTTTGCAGCAGACCTATTGCCGATGCGATAGGCAAAAAACGCAAAGAAAAAGGCGAGGACGGCAATGTCGAAATGCTTTACATGGCTTTCAAGTACGTTTCGCTCGGCGTTATGCTCATAGGTATGCTTGTGGCGATAATAAAAATGCAGTATTGATAAGTAAAAGATTTTCAGAGGTATATAAAGGAAAGAGGAAATTATTATGGAAATGGCAAAGACTTACAATCCCAAAGAATTCGAGGATAAACTCTATAAGGAATGGGTAGACAAGGGCTACTTCAAAGCTAAAGTCGATCCCAAAAAGGATCCTTTTACTATCGTTATTCCCCCTCCCAACATAACGGGTCAGTTGCATATGGGACATGCACTCAACGACACCATACAGGATGTCATCATCAGATTCAAGAGAATGCAGGGTTACAGCACATTGTGGCTTCCCGGCACCGATCACGCTTCTATCGCAACAGAAGTCAAAATCGTTGAGCAGATGAAGAAAGAGGGACTGACTAAACAGGACGTAGGCAGAGACGGTTTTCTCGAACGTGCATGGGCATGGAAAAATAAGTACGGCGGCAGAATAGTCGAACAGCTTAAAAAGCTGGGCGCTTCCTGCGATTGGTCGAGAGAAGCTTTCACGATGGACGAAAAATGCTCGAGAGCCGTAAAGGAAGTCTTTGTAAATCTTTATAACAAAGGACTTATCTATAAGGGCGACAGAATAATCAACTGGTGTCCTTGCTGCAAAACCGCATTAAGCGACGCCGAGGTAGAATATAAAGAACAGGCTAGTCATCTGTGGCATATCAGATATCCTCTTGCAGACGGCAGCGGTGAAATTGTCGTTGCTACGACCCGTCCCGAAACAATGCTCGGAGATACTGCGGTAGCTGTAAATCCCAAGGACGAAAGATACAAAGATATGGTAGGCAAAATGCTTATCCTGCCTTTAATCAACAAAGAAATCCCCGTTATCGCAGACGAATACGTAGAGACTGATTTCGGTAGCGGTGCGGTTAAGATTACTCCTGCCCACGACCCCAACGACTTCGAAGTCGGATTGAGACATAATCTCGAAGTTATCAAGGTTATGAACGACGACGGCAGTATGAACGAAAAAGCGGGAAAATACCAAGGACTCGACAGACTTGCCGCAAGAGAAGCTATCTGCAAAGATTTGCAGGAGCAAGGCTATATGGTCAGAATAGAGGACTATGCTCACAACGTAGGCGAGTGTTACCGTTGTCATTCCACGGTTGAGCCTATCGTCAGCAAACAGTGGTTTGTAAAAATGCAACCTCTTGCAAAACCCGCTATCGACGTCGTTAAGAAGAAAAAAGTAGAATTCATTCCCGACAGATTCAGCAAAGTTTATTTCAATTGGATGGAAAATATCAAAGACTGGTGTATATCACGTCAGCTCTGGTGGGGACACAGAATACCCGCATATTATTGCGAAGACTGCGGCGAAATGTGCGTAAGCAAACAGGAAGTCAGCGTTTGTCCCAAGTGCGGCGGTAAACACATGCATCAGGATGAGGACGTACTCGATACGTGGTTCTCTAGTGCGCTGTGGCCTTTCTCAACGCTCGGATATCCCGACAAAACGGACGATCTTAAATACTTCTATCCCAACAGTTTGCTTGTTACGGCATACGATATTATCTTCTTCTGGGTTGCCAGAATGATATTCTCGGGTATCGAGCATATGGGCGAAATTCCTTTCCCCGAAGTGCTTATCCACGGTATCGTAAGAGATAATCAGGGCAGAAAGATGAGTAAATCTCTCGGCAACGGTATCGACCCTCTCGAAATTATAGAGAATTACGGCGCCGACAGTTTGAGATTTTCTCTCGTACAGGGTCTCGCTCCCGGCAACGATACGAGATATACGGATCAAAAGACTGAATTTGCCCGTAACTTTATGAACAAACTCTGGAACGCTTCGAGATTCGTTCTTCTCAATTCCAAGGGCGTACGTCTCAAGGAAATGGGAAGCTTCAGACTTACAAACGCCGACAAGTGGATTCTTTCGCGCCTTAACAAGGCAATCAAAGAAGTAAGCGCAAATCTCGAAAAGTACGAACTCGGCAACGCTGCGGCAAAACTTTACGATTTCGTATGGACGGAGTTCTGCGATTGGTACATAGAGCTTACAAAATCATCGCTTTACGGCGACAATGCGGATAAAAAGGCTAATACGCTTACCGTGCTCGTTTACGTACTTGAAAATATTTTGAGACTCATGCATCCTTTCGTACCTTTCATCACCGATGAAATTTACAAGAGTCTGCCTCTCTCCAAAAAGAGCAAGAGCGTTGTTATAGCTTCCTGGCCGCAGGTCAATAAAAAATATAATTACAACAAGGAAAGCGCTGAATTTGCAAACGCTATGGAGGCAATAAAAGCTATCCGTAACATGAAGGCGGAGAAGGGAGTCGCTCCTTCGAAAAAGGTAAATATTTACCTTGTAGCAAGCAATGTAAATCCCAAAGACGTGGCATATATTCAGAGACTTGCGAGCGTAGATAAGGCAGAGTTTGTCGAAGACAAAAACGGTATAAATCAAAAACTCGTTTCGCTGTTCGGTAGTTTCGGAGAAATAGCAGTACCTCTCGGTGAACTCGTCGATATTTCCAAAGAGATAGAAAGACTTACTTCTGAACACGAAAGAATCGTCAAAGAAGTGGAGAGAAGTACAAAACTTTTGTCAAATCAGGGATTTGTCGCAAAGGCACCCAAGGCGCTTATCGACAAAGAACAGGCGAAACTCGTATCCTATAAAGAACAGGAGGCAAAACTTCTCGCCGAACTCAACAATCTCAAAAATTGTTGATGTAAATCATATAATACAGTAGGCAAAAACTGTTAATAATACAATATTATGAAATATGTATTCTTTGATTTTGACGGTACTATAAGCGATACTTACGAAGGTGTAGCGGATATTCTCGAACGCACTTTCAAAAAGTTCGGATTGGACGTACCTAAAAGCCAATATACGAGATATATCGGACCGCCTCTGTCAGACAGTTTTACAAAACTTCTCAAAGACAGAGACAAGGCTTACGAGGCAGTTGCTTATTTCAGACAGCTTTACGTCGGAGAAAAAGCTATCTACAAATCAAGCCTTTATGACGGCGTTTACGATATGCTTAAAGAGTGCCACGAAATGCCCGGGATATTTACGGGAGTCGCTACCTGTAAAAAACACGAGGATGCGGACGATTTGCTCAAATATTTTAACGTAAGAGAATATATTGATTGTCTGTCGGGGTTGGTATATAATAAAAGAGAGAGCAAAGAGTCGATTTTGCAATATGCTATCGACAGTCTCGGCATCAAAGCGGAAGATTGCGTAATGGTAGGCGATACTATCTATGACGTCGAGGGCGCCGAAAAACTCGGAATGGATTGTATCCTCTGTCTGTGGGGATTCGGCGATTACGATGATATCCATAATTCAAACGTCGTTTTCAGAGCGGCAAAACCCGAGGATGTTACCGATTTCGTAAGAAAAAATTATTCTCGCGCTACGTCGAATAACCAATAAATCAGTTGGCAAAATTGTTTAACGTACAAGGAGAGCTATGACTTATTCGTTGGCTACATTGAAGTTTTACAAAAGAAATTTCTTCAGATGTATGGGCTTTACGCTTATACCTGCGCTTTTGCTGGGTATTTTCGCTCAACCTTTCTCTATGATGTACGTCATCGTCAGCATAGGCAGAAAAGAACAGACATATACGTCTTTTATAGAAATATTTAGGAAAATCAACTATGTCGACAAACCTTTACACTTTATATTTATACTTTTTATAATGGTTTTGTCGGTATTGTTTGTGAGTATATTGGTCGGTTCGACACGACAGAAGATGCGTTACGGTTCGTATATGACGGGAAAGACAAGAAACTTTCTCGGACATATCAATGACAACTTTACCGCTGTATTCAAGTATGTGATTTTGTTGTTTGTAGCACTTGAAATAATATCTATACTCCTGTCGACTTTCCTTTATACGTCCGTGAAACTCTTCAAAAACGCATTGCCGGCCTGCATTGTTTCCACGGTATTGTTTACGCTGTGCGCATTGTGGTTTTTGGCTATGACGAGCCTTGCTATCCCCAATATGACGATGAAAGGCTACGGAATATCCAAGTCAATCGGTATGTCGATATACGAATTGAGCGCAAGAAGTTTTAAGGTCTTTTTTGCAATGATCTGGATTTTTATTATTCTTGCCGCACCGATGGTTTTGCTTATAATTTTCCCGTTTAAACATATGAACATTCTTCTCGGAGTATTTTCGGTATTGTTTTATTGGGTATTGATAAATTATATTGTTATCCTCATGTATGTTGTCTATTTCGACGTTGAGGAAATAGAAAGAGAGGATCAAAAGGGAGAGTGAAAAGATGATAGCAAAAAATTCCTTCAGTATATTGATTTCAAAATATTCGCTGGTGTATAAGATTGCGATAGCACTCATTATCGCACTTATCGTTTTCTGCATTATCGGATACGCCATACTTGCGCCTACATTGAGTTCGTTTTTCGACGAAATCAAAACGTTGCATTTGGACGATACCATAAGAGAATATCTTTCGTCAATATTCAAAGGTGTTCAGAATAGCGACGATATAGGCGGTACCATTACCGATACCGAAGGCGGTATGACGCAGGAATATCAGAATCTCGTCAACGGATTAAAAGCGGCAGTGGAGATTTTCAAAAATAACCTCGGCGCTATCTGGGGCGGTATAGTTGCGATAATATTGCTCGTCATCTTGTTTGCGGTATTTTACTATATATGTCTTTATACCGTTACCGATATCATGAAAGCGTTTATGTCCTCGGACAGTGAGTACGGCTTTACGTCAAATCTTGTGGCAAATCTCCCTAAATCCATTAAATTTGCTTTTGCCTATGTTGGATTGTCTTTGCTGTTTCTTGCATTTATATTCGGATTGAGTTTAGGTATCGGATTCCTCTTTTCGGCTTGGAATAACCTTGCCGGTATAATGGTAGCATATTTTACGCTTATTCTTACTTTGTCAATAAAGAGAGCGCTGTTTGCCGGTTGGATGCCTGCATACGTCGTATCGGATATGACTCTTAAAGAAAGTCTGGTCGCAAACTTCAAAATAGCGCAAAAATATTTCAAAGACGCACTCGGTATGTACTTTATGGTTTATCTCATTGCGCTCATTCTTTCAACCGTTGTGGGAATACTCACGCTAGGCATAGGATTTATGATAGTAGTATCGCTTTGCACGGTTTACGCACAGGCTTACGATCTTGTAAACTATTATCATTTTTGCGGTAAGAAATATTATAAAGACGCCCAGAACGTTGTCGATCCTACAAAGAGATATAAAGACGCCGTTATGGATAATCCTATAAAAAATAATTGATTTCGGGAGGTGCGTATGTCTGTTAAAATGAAAATCGTCATCAGCGTTTGCGTAATCGTCCCCGTAATTTTGCTAATGGTAGCCGGACTTATTACGGTCAGAGTTATAGGCGGATCGGAGGCTTTTTCAGGAAAATACGAGACGGTTGCCTATACCGTATGCGGCGAGAGCAAGTACAGTGCGGTTGCTTATAATGACGAACTGTATTATCCCGTTTTCTTTAAGCCTTTTGACGATAAAGCTACCGGAGGAGAACCTGTAGGCTATGTCAACGAATACAGCGGTTGGCTTAATAAAATCATATTCGGTACTTATCTTTACAGAGATATCAACGATGAAGCTCAAAACTTTATACACCTCAAAGGTAAGATATCCGCTTATTATCAAAAAGCTTCAAATTTGTCGGTAGTCGATTTTGATAAATATATTGACGATGACGGAGACAGAAACATAGATATCATTGCTATAAACAAAGCGGAAGCCGTAATCAACAGCAGTATTTACAATGTTTTTGCTACCAACATAAAATTCAGCTTCAATTATCAGCATCTTAAGGCATACAATGCGCTATATCCTACTTGCGTGTCAACCCGTAAGGATTTGGAAGATGCCGACGTTACTTTCGCAATCGTACTTGGCGAAAAACAGTTTAATTACGAAGAAGACGGTGAGTACGGTATGGTCTACGGATATATCCTTATGAAAGACAACAAATTCTATTACGGCAACTACGATCAGGAGATAGACATTACCGATTTCTTTACCGATAAGGATCAGATAGAAAAACTCAAAAAGATTGCCGAAAGTCTTCAATAATATTCAGATATTTACAGAATAATAAAAGCGTCCGACAGGGCGCTTTTTTGTTTATGGACGTATTAATCAATGAGCATTTATGCTTTACTAATAATGAGATAAAATTATATTTATATAAATATAATTAATAGGGGATATAAAAAGAGCCTTGCTCAACGGCAAGGCTTTTCACGCATACGAGTGCAATTCTGAACCCGCTTTGTAGCAGGGTGGGTATCCTGTGAAAGTTTTTTGTAATCCTCAGCCATATGGCAAGGCACGCCAGCCGACTCCCAACTCCGGATTCCCTATAAATAGGTGCGGTACAATGTGCTCCTCGTATGTGTATCTATATTATACTCCATAAGATACTCAATTGCAATACCTTTTTGTCAAAAAAAATACATAAAGGCTGTTTTGACTTGTAAAAATCTTAAAAAATATGAACTATGTGTCGATTATTCCAAAACGGTAAATTTTGTTAAAATTTACGAAAAGTTTTTGGTTTTTGTATGATTATCAGATTTATGGCTAAAATCAATGCAAAATATTGCATAAATTGACGCCGCTCAATGGCTTAATTTGTGTAAAGATGTAAGCAAAAATATTTGTAATTTACACTTCATTGTGATATACTCTAATAGAATATAGCAAAAAGAGGCAATTTGATGGAAACTTTAACATTAAAACAGTTGGCGCAGAGCTACGAAAAATACGGCGACAAAGAGATAAAAGTTTGCGGTTGGGTAAGAACGATAAGAGACAGCAAGAATTTTGCTTTCATCGAGCTTAACGACGGTACTTACTTCAAGTCTACACAGATTATTGCAGACGCAAATATGGAAAATTACAAACTTGCAGTATCGCAAAATGTCGGCGCAGGTATTTCTGTTGAGGGTACTGTCGTACTGACTCCCCAAAATCAACAGCCCTATGAAATCAAAGCTAATAAAATCGAGGTTGAGGCTACTTCAACTCCCACATACCCCCTTCAGAAAAAAAGACATACTATGGAGTATTTGAGAGAAATAGCTCACTTAAGACCCAGAGCAAATACGTTCCAGGCAGTCTTCAGAGTACGTTCGGTTGCGGCGCAGGCTATTCACGCTTTCTTCGCTTCGAGAAACTTTGTGTATGTCAATACCCCTTTAATCACCGCAAGCGATTGCGAGGGCGCAGGCGAAATGTTCAGAGTTACGACTCTTGACCTTGAAAACGTACCCAAGACAAAGGACGGTAAAGTTGACTATTCTTCCGACTTTTTCGGCAAGTCTGCAAACCTCACCGTAAGCGGTCAGCTTAACGCAGAATGTTTTGCACTTGCTTTCAGAAATGTCTATACTTTCGGACCTACTTTCAGAGCAGAGAAGAGTTATACAAACCGCCATGCAGCAGAGTTTTGGATGATCGAACCCGAAATTGCTTTTGCCGACATTCAGGATGATATGAACCTTGCTAGAGATATGGTCAAATACGTCATTAAAGACGTGCTTGAAAAATGTCCTCAAGAGATGCAATTCTTCAACAACTTTATGGACAAAGGTCTTATCGAGAGACTCAACAATATCGTAAACAGCGATTTTGCTACCGTGACTTATACAGAGGCTATCGAAATTCTCGAAAAGCATAAGGACGAATTCCAATATCCTGTTTATTGGGGTGCGGATTTGCAGACAGAGCATGAAAGATACCTTACCGAAAAGGTATTCAATAAGCCTGTATTCGTCACCAATTACCCCAAGGAAATCAAGGCTTTCTATATGCGTCTCAACGACGACGGCAAAACTGTTGCGGCAGTCGATTTGCTTGTTCCCGGAGTTGGCGAGATTATCGGAGGCAGCCAAAGAGAAGAGCGTCTCGATCTCTTGCTTGCACGTCTTAAAGAACTCGGACTCAAAGAGGAAGATTACTGGTGGTATCTCGACTTGAGAAGATTCGGCGGCGTTAAGCACGCAGGTTACGGACTCGGATTCGAGAGACTTATTATGTACTTGACAGGTATGCAGAACATAAGAGACGTAATACCTTTCCCTCGTACTACGGGCAACGCAGATTTCTAAAACCTGTTACTGTCCGCATTGCGGATATAAAAACGACTATGGTATATTTATATAATTTTGCGGTACGTCCGCAAAATTATATAAAAAAATATCTAAAAACAGTTGTTTAATCTCAAAAAAGTTGCTATTATAATTAAGCACCGATAAATATGCTACTATGGCTCAGCAGGTAGAGCAGTTCACTCGTAATGAACAGGTCGCCAGTTCGAATCTGGCTAGTAGCTCCAGCTCAGGAGCAAAGGAAACTTTGCTCCGTTTTTTTTGTCAAAAAAAACTCCGCCCGAATCCTTGCTCCTTCGCTATCACAAAAAGTCACGCTCGGTTCGACTGCTCGGTTGTAAACGCCCTCGCGACGTCTCACTGTCGCTACCAACTTTTTGCGAGGGTGCTCACTACGTTCGCAAAAGTCAATCGGATATGTATCTCACGGCAAAGGAAACTTTGCTCCGTTTTTTATTCAAAAAACTTTGTAGTAAGATTTTTAATAGAACTAAAATACAGCTTTTGTATTAATTGCAGTCAGCCAAAATACGCTATTGACACATATGCGTAAAATTTGGTAAAATATAATCGCAGAGAAAGTTTTTCTGTACTATGGATTTAAGGAGAGAAAACTATGAAGAAGAGGACGATTGTTGCGGTATGTGTACTGCTGTGTGTTTTGATGACTGTGTTTTCTTTTGCGGCTTGCCAGAAGCCACAGCCCACTTATTATGGAAAAACATATACAGCTACGGGGGCAGGACTTGCGGTAGATTGGGACGCTAAAATTTGGGTTGACCCTATGGTATCGTATAGCCCGGAAGAAAAAGTGGATAATTACAGTACCCGTGAATTGTTGAAAAAGTATTGGGACGACATTGATTGGGAAGCAAACGGTATTACGGAAATTCCAAAAGACGTTGACGGATTGATAAGCTATCTCGAAGCCGAAGTTATTCCTGAATTTCACAATTATATGAAAGGGTTGCAAATCAAAGTCGGCACCAAAGATAACCTTACAATAACGATTACGTATCCCGAAGACAGGGGGTTCGGAGAGGCTATTACCATAGACAAAATAAATGAAAGTATGGCTTTGGGCGAAGGTACCAGCGCAAGATTTTCGTATTCGGTTCTGCTAGGCGGAAACACCTGCAATTTTGTTGCAGGCAGTATAGATACGGTAAATAATTTTGACGGTAAAGAGTCTTTGATTTTCATTATACCTTGGGATAATGTTGACAATTTGTTTTTAGAGGCAAACCCTTCTAACAACGGATATATACTTCTGAAGCCCGTTGAAGTAGGGGAAGACGCATCCAATGTTTATTCCGTCAATTATTTGGTCTATCCCGAATTAACGATAGAATAATAAAAAAATATGAAATTGTTTATACGGCTTCGGGCGGTTATTTGTCGACGTTGGCAAGCAGAGCGTTCGGACCGACAAACGAGGATTATCTTTGGGAAATACAGTATAAAATCATAACCGAACTTGCACAAAAAGGTCCTTGCGTAATAGTCGGAAGATGCGCCGATTACATATTAAAAGATAAGGCGGATTTGCTCAAAGTGTTTATTCATGCCGATACGGACTACCGTGCGGACAGAATAGTCAGGGTTTACGGCGAAAGAGAGGAGTCTCCCGAACACCGTCTTAAGGAGAAAGACAAACGTCGAACTGCGTATCATAAGTTTTATACCAACAGTAAATGGGGCGACTCGAAGAATTATCATATTACATTGAACAGCGAGGTGTTGGGAATAGACAAGTGTGTCGCCGTCATAAAAGAATTATATTAAATATCTAAATACCGCCTAGATCATAGGCGGTATTTTGCTGTAATCTGCTGTAGCATTATTGATAATTTGAAAGATCGTTATATTAAATAAATTATAATAAGGATGCGATTTTAATTAATAATAAAAATACACAAGCATATCTTAATAGATGTTTCGATAAAATTTTGCGTATTGACAAAAATGTTCGATATGGTAAAATAAAAATAATAAAAAAATTATCACATATAGCATTTTTGGACAATATAATAGTTGTGAAACTTATTGATAAGGAGAATTTTATGAGAAAAATCGTAGCTATCGTAGGTGATAGCAGAATAGATAAAGACGGTGATAAATACAGAATTGCTTTTGAGACGGGCAAGGCGCTTGTCGACAACGGATACAGACTGCAGTCGGGCGGACTTGCAGGCGTTATGGAAGCGGCTTTTGAGGGGGCGAGAGCGTCAAAAAATTATAAAGAGGGCGATACTATCGCAATAATTCCGTCTTTTGACCGCTCGCGTCACAATCCTCATGCGGATATCGTAATATCCACGGGTTTGGACATGATGCGAAACGCTATCGTTGCAAATGCCGACGCTGTCGTTGCGATAGGCGGCGGTGCAGGTACGTTGAGTGAAATGGCTTTTGCATGGCCAATGCTCCGACTTATTCTCGCTTACGATAACGTAGACGGTTGGAGCAGTAAAGTCGCAGGTACGAGACTGGACAACAAAATCCGTTATGAAGAAATTCCCGAAGATAAAATATATGCCGTATCGACGCCCGAAGACGTCATAAAATATCTTGACAAATATATAGACAAATACACAAAGTATCACAAAGGTATAATTCTTTGACATTAATATCGCATACGGATAATGTGATTATTGCTGTACTTAATATACGGAAAAATACAAGCAATACAGCATTATTAGGCTGCGATATGCGATTGTATCGACCATAAAATTTTATATTGCGTTTTGACCAACGGTCTTACTTATTGTAAATACAAACTATTTTATAATTTAAATATAATATAATTGAAAAAAACTTATGCTTGTGTTAAAATAAATTGAATTAAATTCAGGCTTTTACCAAAGGAGTATTTATGTACAGCGTAAAGAAAATTACCGATGATATGTATTGGGTTGGCGTCAACGACAGAAAAATTTCTTTGTTTGAAAACGTATATCCCGTCAAAAACGGCGTAAGTTACAATTCCTATCTTGTTCTCGATGACAAAACCGTGCTTATGGATACGGTAGACAGTGTGGCAAGTCTTCAGTTTTTTGAAAATATCGAGCATGTGCTTGCAGGCAGAAAACTCGACTATCTCGTAGTAAATCATATGGAGCCCGATCATTGTGCTTGTATAGGCGCAATCGTGGACAAGTACCCCGAAGTCAAAATCGTAGGCAATTTCAAGACTTTTGTTATGATTTCTCAATTCTTTGATTTTGACGTCGAGTCAAGAAAAATCGTTGTCAAAGAAGGCGATACTCTTTGTACGGGCAGACACACATTTACTTTTGCCATGGCTCCTATGGTGCATTGGCCCGAAGCGATGGTTACTTACGATACAACGGATAAAGTGCTTTATTCGGCGGACGCATTCGGTACATTCGGGGCTTTGAGCGGAAATATCTTTGCCGACGAAACCGATTTTGAGATAAGATGGGTAGACGAGGCAAGAAGATATTATACAAATATAGTCGGTAAATACGGCGTTCAGGTACAAGCGCTTCTTAAGAAGGCAAGCGCACTCGATATCAAGCTTATTTGTCCCTTGCACGGTCCCGTATGGAGAGAAAATATTGGCTGGATAGTCGAAAAATATAATAAGTGGAGCACTTATACTCCCGAGGAAAAGAGTGTGCTGATTGTTTACGGATCTGTGCACGGACATACGGAAAACGCCGCAGATATATTGGCAAATATGCTTGCTGACAGAGGAGTCAAGAATATTAAGCTTGTCAATGCTTCTACTGCACATTTCTCGGAAGTGATTGCAGACGCATTCAAATATTCGCACATTGTATTTGCATGCGCAACATACAATATGTCGATTTTCCCTCCTATGCAAGTCGTATTGCATGAGATTGCAGAACATAACTTGCAAAAGCGCACGATAGCTCTCATAGAAAACGGCACTTGGACTCCTGCGACAGTAAATCTTATGACTGAAGCTTTGTCAAAACTCAAAAACAACGTTATTCTCGAAAAGAAGGTAACTATTAAATCCGCATTGGACAATGCGACTTTTGAGGATTTGCAAAATCTTGCGGACGATATCGCAAACAATCTCAATAAATAATATAACAGTAATAGTCAGGGTACGGGAAACCGTGCCCTGTGTTATAAATAGAAAAGTATGTGTTCACTGATAAAATTATTTTTTCTCAATAAAAAATTAAAAAAGCTTAAAGATGAAGCCTTTGACGTGATTGTTTATGCAGGTCAATCAAATTCTATGGGATTCGGAGTAGGTAACGAGGAATTGTGCTATGTCCCTGATGAAGATATCATGATGTACTTCAAAGGTAAAATTTATACAGCAACGGAAAGAAGAATAAACAATCATGACAAAAGAGCTGTTTTCGCTCTTTACTTTGCTAAAAAATATAAGGAGCAATGTCTTGAAAGCGGCCGCAAGATAATGTTGATCGGAGCAGCCGTAGGCGGTACGGGATTCAGTGATCACAGGTGGGGTATAGGCGAAGATTTATATAAAAATCTTTTGAAAATGACAAATAAAATAATGTCAGGATTACCAAAGTCCAGATTGAAATGTATTCTTTGGCATCAGGGCGAGGCAGATATAGTAAATAATGCCGCAGAGGAATACTATGTGAACAAGCTTGCGACTTTAATCGAAGATTACCGCAGACAAATAGGGGTATGCGATTTGCCGTTTATAGCAGGAGACTATGTTCCCGAATGGAAAAAAGAAGTTGAATATTCAAATGTAATTGCCAAAGCGACAGAAAAATACGTAACCTCGATAAAAAACGGGGGATACGTCTGTACGGACGGTTTGCAAGGAAATCCGGTACCCGATGAAATTCACTTTTGTCGCAAATCACTCAAAACATTAGGCGAGAGATATTTTGAAAAATATATAGAGATAAATAAATGAGATTTTTAACAGAATAACGAACAGATATTTATGTTGACAAAAAACTTCTAGCGTGTTATTATATATAAAACCATGGGAGAAAGGGGAGATTATGGAAGATAATAATTTGCAAGAAAAATTTGAAGCCGACTTCAATGAAAAAGGCGGCTATAGCAGTGAAATTCTTTTCAAACGCTCTGTATATTATTTATTGTACATACTTGTATTTTTAATTTCCGGATTGATATTTTTCATATTGGGCGTGGTGAAAGATAATTTCGGTATCATATTTTTCAGTATGATTATTCTCGGTATAAGCATAGCCGGTTTGGTGCTTTATTTGAGAATACCGAACGTCATGGTGCATGTAAAGGGTGATGCCGTGACTTTTTACCGTCGTAAACAAGAGCCTATTACTGTCAAAGCAAACGATGTAACCAACTTTTCTCAATATATGTACAGAGGTATAGGAAGTGCTGACTTCTATCTTAAAGACGGTACGTTATTGCGTTATAGGCTGGTAGGTAATTTGCATAATTGCGGAAAAGAATTTGACGCATGGAGAGCATACAACTTGAACAAGCAAATAGATGAGTTGAAGACGCAACAGCTTGACGGGGAAGACAATAGTAAAAATTTTTCATAAAAAGTGAAATGATTTTGCGTTTTGAATAGTATTTATAATATAAGCGTAAATATTTAAGGTTAGAGAAATGTCAAATAATAAAGAATGTAAAAACATAAACCAACGTAAAATTTTAGCTAAAAGGTCACATGTCGGATTGATAGCTATGATCATATCTCCTATCATCGGATTGGCAATATTGATATTATCGTGTTTTACCGAAATATGGTTTTTTGGCATTGTAGTAATGATAATAATTATTGTAGGAGTTGTTTTAGGCTCGAAGGCCTATAATAAAACGCCTAAAATAATAGCGGAAATCGACGGTGACGAACTTATCCTTTACAGAGCTAAAAACGAGCCTTTGAGGGTAAAAGCACAAGATGTTGTATCTGCGACCAGCATAGTCGACAGACGGAATATATGTTACGGGTCAGTCATGGTTGCATTGACAAACGGCGAAAGATTGTATTACCACAGCATATTAAATGCAGACAATTTGGCTAGAGATATAGAAACATGGAAACATGCACAACTGGTAAATCAATTAAACGAATTAAAACAATCCGAAGCAATTGTCGAAGAAGACAGACAGGATATGCTGCAATGAGATAAGAACAATTTAGATTTTAATAATGCGCAGTGAATAGCCGCTCCGTTTATGGGCGGCTAATTTATTTTGCGGTTTTTATTTGACATGATAAGTATTGCATTAATTTGAAACGATATGAAAAATCGATTGCGGCATGCAGTTTGTATTTAATATCAATGATATGTATAAAAGAGATATGTAAAAACCGCCCCTTAAAGGAGCGGTTAGTTTTTGTTACTTACTCTTGTGCGAGCACGTAGAGCGGTGTAATTTCTTATACCCAAGCACTTGGAGAATGGTGCGATTTTTACTTTTTCCAGACCGACTGCGACAGGAGCGTACTACCTCACCTAACCGAGAGTGGGTAACTCACATAAAGAAAGGTATAAAAAAACCACCCTCACGTTAGTACGGAGAGTGGTCGTTTTTCTTTTATTACCCCACTTCGTGCGAGCACGGAGAGCGGTGTGATTTCTCATCGCCGAGCACTTGGAGATTGGTGCGATTTTTACTTTTTCCAGACCGACTGCGACAGGAGCGTACTACCTCACCTAACCGAGAGTGGGTAACTCACATAAAGAAAGGTATAAAAAAACCACCCTCACGTTAGTACGGAGAGTGGTCGTTTTTCTTTTATTTCCCCACTTCGTGCGAGCACGGAGAGTGGTGTGATTTTGCGAATTTTAAGAGAGTTCGCAAGCGGAGCATACTTGGCGTATGTGACCGAGCGTAACTGCTTGAGAAAATTCGCTAAGGCGCGCCGCTATATGCGCTCGCCTTTATTTAAGAGCTTCTTCAACAGCAACAGCACAAGAAACAGATGCGCCTACCATAGGGTTGTTACCCATACCGATAAGACCCATCATTTCTACGTGAGCAGGAACGGAAGAAGAACCTGCAAACTGTGCGTCGGAGTGCATTCTGCCCATGGTGTCGGTCATGCCGTAGCTTGCGGGACCTGCAGCCATATTGTCGGGGTGAAGGGTACGACCTGTACCGCCGCCGGATGCAACGGAGAAGTACTTCTTGCCTTTCTCGATACACTCTTTCTTATAGGTACCTGCAACGGGGTGTTGGAAACGGGTAGGGTTGGTAGAGTTACCGGTGATGGAAACGTCTACGTTTTCATGGTGCATGATTGCAACGCCTTCAACAACGTCGTCAGCGCCGTAAACTCTTACTTTGCTTCTTTCGCCTGTGCTGTAAGAAATGGTATCTACGACTTTGAGTTCACCTGTGAAGTAGTCGAGTTTGGTCTGTACATAGGTAAATCCGTTGATACGGCTGATGATCTTTGCAGCGTCCTTGCCGAGACCGTTGAGGATAACTTGCAAAGGTTGTTTTCTTACTTTGTTAGCTTTCATAGCGATACCGATAGCGCCTTCAGCAGCAGCAAAGGATTCGTGACCTGCGAGGAATGCGAAACACTTGGTTTCTTCTCTCAAAAGCATAGCTGCGAGGTTGCCGTGGCCGAGACCTACTTTTCTCTGTTCAGCAACGGAGCCGGGGATACAGAAACTCTGAAGACCGATACCGATTGCTTCTGCGGCGTCAGCTGCCTTTTTGCAATTCTTCTTGATTGCTACTGCGCAACCTACGGTGTAAGCCCATACTGCATTTTCGAATGCGATAGGTTGTACGCCCTTTACGATTGCTTCTACGTCGATACCCTTGTCAAGGCAAATTTGTCTTGCTTCTTCAAGAGAGGAAATGCCGTACTCTTTGAGGCACTTTGTGATTTTGTCTATTCTTCTTTCATAGCTTTCGAATGTAACTGCCATTATAATGTACCTCCTTATTCCTTTCTGGGGTCGATGACCTTAACGGCTTCCTTATATCTGCCGTAGCTGCCGGTAAACTTAACGAGAGCGTCGTTAGCGGACATACCGCCTTTGATAGCTTCCATCATTTTGCCGAGGTTTACGAATTCGTAACCGATAACCTGATTGTCCTTGTCAAGACCGATGTGTGTAACATAGCCTTCTGCCATCTCGAGGTATCTTACGCCCTTTGCGCCGGTAGAGTACATCGTGCCGACTTGCGAACGCAAACCTTTACCGAGGTCTTCGAGACCTGCGCCGATAGGCAAACCGTTTTCGGAGAATGCGGACTGCGTACGGCCGTAAACTATCTGAAGGAACAATTCTCTCATAGCAGTGTTGATAGCATCGCATACGAGGTCGGTGTTGAGAGCTTCGAGAATGGTTTTGCCGGGCAGAATTTCTGCAGCCATTGCTGCGGAGTGAGTCATACCGGAACAACCGAGAGTTTCAACCAAAGCTTCTTCGATGATACCTTCTTTAACGTTGAGAGTAAGCTTGCAGGCACCTTGTTGAGGAGCGCACCAGCCTACACCGTGAGTCAAACCGCTGATATCTTTGATTTGCTTGGATTGAACCCACTTGCCTTCTTCGGGAATAGGAGCAGGACCGTGGTCAGCGCCTTTGGTAACCTTGCACATATTCATGACTTCATGTGAATATTCCATTAGGAAATCCTCCTTGAGTAATAATAAATTTAATTAACACGAAAATTATATAACACGCAGTGCGCGGTTGTCAAAGTATTTTTGCTTAAAAATTAACAAAAAACGGCAATATGCGGTTTTTATATATACTTTGTATATAATTATGGCTTAACCGAAAATAAATATAAAAACAAAAAAACGGTATTGCAAAACATTGATTTGTATGGTATTATAACGATAGCAGTATATTTTCTATTGTGCATATATGTCGTGATAGAAGATGATTGAAATATTAAAGGGGAAACTCGGACGATGTTAGAAGTAAAGGATTTAGTAAAAGTCTACAAGACTAAAGGCGGAGCCGAAGTACGTGCGCTTGACGGCGTTTCTCTTCGATTTGAAGAAAAAGGCATGGTATTTTTGCTCGGACGAAGCGGAAGCGGCAAATCAACGCTCCTCAACGTATGCGGAGGTCTCGACGCACCCGACAGCGGCGAAATCATAGTCAAAGGCAAGAGCAGTAAAGATTTTTCTGCCGGCGATTTCGACAGCTACCGCAATACGTACGTAGGCTTTATTTTTCAGGAATACAATATTCTCAATGAATTTTCGGTAGAGGATAATATTGCGCTTGCGCTCGAACTTCAAGGCAAGCCTAAAAACAAGCAAGAGATTGCAAAATTACTCGAACAAGTGGATTTGACGGACTTTGCAAAGCGCAAGCCCAATACGCTTTCGGGCGGACAAAAACAGCGTGTGGCAATAGCCAGAGCGCTTGTCAAGAATCCCGAAATAATAATGGCGGACGAACCTACGGGAGCGCTCGATTCGAATACGGGAAAACAAGTGTTGGATACGCTCAAGAAGTTGTCCGAAGACAAACTAGTAATCGTAGTGTCTCACGACAGAGAATTTGCCGAGGAATACGGCGACAGAATAATCGAACTCAAAGACGGCAAGGTCATAAGCGATGTCGTCAAATCCAGCATAACGGCAAAGAAAGAGAGCGAAAACGTAAGTTATCTCGAAGACAATACGTTGCTCATTAAGAGCGGCGTTGAACTTTCGGATAAAGATATCGCAAAGATAAAAAAGATAATATCGTCTTCAAAAGAAGACGTGCTTATCAGTACGAACAAAGAGGATATTTCGCTGTACAAAAAAAGCGCAAAGATAAAAGATGACAATTCTAAAGAATGTTTTGTCGAAATTGACAAACAACCCGAGATAAGCGAGTCGCAGGACGGCGGAAAATTTATAAAATCAAAGCTTAAATTCAAGCATGCTTTCAAGATAGGAGCAAGCGGCATCAAGACTAAACCTTTTAGGTTTATTCTCACGTTGTTTTTGTCTACGGTGGCATTTATAATGTTCGGTCTTTTGTCGTGTCTTATGTATTACGATGCGGATAAAACCGTTGCGCAAAGTCTTTATGAGGACGGAGCACAGTATTACAATTTCAAGAAAGAGTATATGTCGACTGCGGACTGGCACAGCAAAGATTACAGTTATAAGAGCACGTATTACGAAAATACTCCTCTCGGCGATGAGGATATAGAGCTCCTTAGTCAAAAATTCGGAGATAAAATCATAAAAGTTACAAAAATTTTCTCTGTTGACGTTGATAATCTGCATCTCGAAAGCGACGATTACTACACTGATAAAGTCTACGGTTTCGTAGAAAGTTCGTCGGCACTCGAATATATAAAAGGAGGTGCGCCTCAAAACGAAAACGAAGTTGCTATATCTGAATTTCTGTATAACAGTATAGTTGAGGGTAAATTGAGCAATCCTTCAGACGGAAGCGAAATCACCGTAAACGATTACGGCGACATTATACTAAAATTTGAGAATGAAAATTCGGCTTATTACGATATTTTCGATGCGTATTTTAGAGTAAGCGGCGTCTTTAAGTGTGACGATGTGCCTTCTGAATTTGACGCACTCAAAACAACCTCTGACAAAAAATTGGTAGATAAGTTTGACGCACTTAAGGAAGAAAGATTTTATTCTTACGTCGCAATTCCGAGCGACTCATACGATACATTCAAAAAAATATTCGGATCGATATATTATGCTACGACCGATAATATGTCTGCAAGGGGAGCGGATTTATGGCTGCAACTGTCGGAAGATTCAAGTACTGCTGTAGGCAATATCTATAAAACATCGTTGGTCGAAAGCTATTACGATTGGAACGGCAACTTGAAGAATACAAATACTTTGGCAGAAAACGAAATATTGATAAACGAAAATCTGACCAGAAGTTTGTTCAGTAAGATCGATTCGGGAATTTCTGATTTAATCAATGCGTCGACCGATTACGATTTGAATAACAAATATTATAGCGAAGAAACTTCATACAAAAATATGACATGCTATAATCTCGTCTATACAATAAGCAACGGATTCACGGACGAGGTGGGCGCTACGGAGCTGATTGAAATGATTAAAACTGCCGTACCGATCATAGATGAGATTTTCTCCGGATATATTGACGAATGCAAAAATACTGAATTGCAAATCGGTTATTACATGGAAATCGAAGATTTTAAGGACAATGTGAAGATTGCGGGATTCTCTTTCGGTCAATATCTCCCCAGCTGTCTGATGTCGGAAAGTTATTTTAACGATTACTGCGATTATTGTTACGAAAACGATTATTACGAAATAAGAAGCTGTAAATACGATATGGATAAAATCGAGCAAAATAGATATTCTTGCGTATTTGTTCCTTCGGGCGGATCTCCCGAAAGTATTTTGGATATGATCGATTATTCTGAACAAAAATACGAAGACGACAGTAAATTCACTATAAACAACTCTCTCAAGAGTAATATTGACGGTTACAGCGATATGGTAAGCACCTTGTCTGAAATATTCCTTTGGGTAGGTCTCGTGCTTGCGGTATTCTCGATGTTGCTGTTGTTCAACTTTATTGCTGCGTCTATCTCTGCAAAGAAAAAGGAAATAGGTATCTTGAGAGCTGTCGGCGCAAGAGGTACGGACGTATTCAAGATATTCTTTGTCGAAGCGGCAATAGTAGTAATCGTATGCGTGATTCTTTCGATATTGATCACAGGCATTATGAGCGTATATATCAATAATTCGATATCCGAAGGCATGGGAATAGAATTCCAGATGTTTATTTTCGGATTCGAGTCGATAATCACGATAATAGCAATTGCCGTTGTGACGGCTTTCGTATCGACATTTATACCTGTATTTAATTACGCAAAGAAAAAACCTGTCGAAAGCATAAGAGCATTATGATAGCAAAAATCGTATCAGAGCAAATAAAGAAAAACGCAACCTTTTCGGGTTGCGTTTTTTATATCGGATGCTTTATAGGCTGTATCCTATAGATATTTATTCCGTTTTGACGTGCGGGCATAAAACTGTCTTATGCTTTGGCACATTCTTATTGATTATTATTCCTCGGGCAGAGTGATTTCAGTTTTGCCTATATCGGAATAGGTATATGAAGTGTATTCTCTGCCGTCGTCAGTCGGTTTTTCTATAGAAAGCGTCATTTTACCTTTTTCGGAACAATCGAGTTGTACGTTGTATGCGTCGATGTTGCCGAAGAGATCCTCTTTTTGTTTTTCGTATTCGGTCATAAAGTCGCCTTCGTCATAGTCTTTGCCGAAAAACTTTTCGTATTTTTGTCTGAAGAGTTCTTTGAAGAAATGTCCGTTTTGTATCGTGTAAACGTTTTCTTTTGTTTTTTCAAAATAGTTGGCTTGCAAATTGTTGTAAACAAGTCCCGTTCTGTCATCTATCGACGAAAGATAGTCGTCTACGTCATCTGTTCCGATAGATTGCCATTCAGAACCGATATAAGCTTTGCTTGCTGTTGTCTCGAATACGTAATATACTGTATTTTCGCCGTATTCTTCGCTTGAAGATTTGCTTTCAAACATTACTCTGCCGTCTTTGATAACGTATTTGCAAACAGAGTTTTTCTCTGTTGAGTTTTGGAGCGTAAAATTGTCGAGATTGAGAAAGTCCTGTATCGTACAATATTCGTTGTCGCCGGCTTCGCCTTTTTTGTCGCATGATGCGAAAATCAATAATCCGAGCGTAAGCACGACAATCGTAATTATAATGATTTTTTTAGTCATATCATCCTCCCTTTTGTCCTAGTGTAAGCAAAAACTGTTATATTATACCGATGTTTTTATGAAGAAAGAGCGAAGCGTATGTAGAATATGTTTGCCGATAGTTTGAGTACATATTTCTATAAGTCGGACGTAAGGTGTATGCTCAATATTCAAAAAGCCCGATTTAGCTTAAAAATATTGTCAAAGTGAGAATTTTTTTATTTACAATGCGCTTAAGTGGTGTTATAATGTCATTAATCAACGTTAATAAGGAAATAAAAATGGAAATCACAAGAAACATAATGGATGTCCTTCGTGAGAGAGGATTTATCAAACAAGTGGTAAGGGAAGAAGATTTGTACAAACTTTTGGGAAGCGAAAGCGTACCTTTCTATATCGGTTTTGACCCTACCGCAGACAGTCTCCATGTCGGACACTTTATGCAACTTATGGTAATGAGTTATATGCAAAAGGCAGGTCATAAGCCTATCGTTCTCATCGGAGGCGGCACAGGTAAAATCGGCGATCCTTCGGGCAGAAGCGATATGCGTCAGATGATGACCGACGAGACTATAAAGCATAACTGCGAATGTTTTAAGAAACAGATGTCGAGGTTTTTCTCTTTTGAAGGAGAAAATGCCGCTGTCATGGTCAACAATGCAGATTGGCTGGATAATCTCAACTATATTAAATTTATCAGAGATATCGGCGTTCATTTTTCCGTAAACCAGATGTTGACGGCAGAATGTTTTAAGACGAGAATGGAAAGAGGATTGTCTTTCCTGGAGTTCAACTATATGCTTATGCAGGCATACGACTTCTTGCATCTTTACGAGACATACGGTTGCAAACTCGAGTGCGGAGGAGACGACCAGTGGTCTAATATCCTTGCGGGCGCAGATCTCATAAGACGTAAAAAAGGACAAGACGCATATGCAATGACTTTCCAACTTCTTACTACAAGCGAAGGAAAGAAGATGGGCAAGACTCAAAAGGGCGCCGTATGGCTCGACGAGAAAAAGACTTCTCCTTACGAATTCTATCAGTATTGGAGAAATACCGCAGATGCCGATGTCGAGAAGTGTATGAAGCTTTTGACATACATGCCTATCGAGGAAATCGAGGAGCTTTGCGCTCATAAAGACGAAAGAATCAATCAGGCAAAGATGCGTCTTGCATACGAACTCACTAAAATCGTACACGGTGAGGAGAAAGCGGAACTTGCTCAAAAGCAGGCGCTTGCGGCATTCGGCGGCGATAGCGAGAATATGCCTTCGAAAACAATTAAGAGCGACTGTGTAAATATACTCGATATCATGATAGCCGTAGGAGCATGCAAGTCCAAGAGCGAAGCCAGAAATCTTATTGCAGGCGGCGGAGTTAAAATCGACGAAGAAAAGATCGACGATATAGCTTACAATATAAGCGACAGTCAAAAGGCTAACGGCTTTGTATTGCACAAGGGCAAGAAAATGCACGTCAAAGTCAGCGTCGAATAATGCACGAGATGTTTTTTTGCGTTACGGAGCTGTCGGAAAATACGGTCGTAATCAATAAATCACGCTTTATCACAACGCTTGTGCCGATTGACAATTACGACGATGCGATAGAAAAATATAAACAAATAAGCAAAAAATATTCTGACGCCACGCATAACTGCTATGCTTTCATCTCCAATTTTCAAGCGACCGAACAACGATTCGGCGATGACGGGGAGCCGCAGGGCACGGCAGGTATACCTATGCTGGAAGTGCTGAAAAAACGTAATGTATATATGACGTTGGCAGTGGTTACGAGATATTTCGGCGGAATTAAACTCGGCGCCAACGGATTGGTAAGCGCTTATTCTTCGTCAGTGGCGGAGGCGCTCGATAAAGCAAGGCTTGTAAAAAACAGACCTGCAAACATATACGAAGTCACGATATCTTACGGACTTTACAAAAAAGTCGAGGATTGTGCGATTTCGTTGGAGGGAGAGATACTTGCCAGACAATACGGCAATGACGTTATGCTCACGATTGCACTGCCCAGAGAAAACGGCGAAAAGTTTTGCTTGAGCATAGTCGATATGTCTTTGGATAAGGCGAAAATATCTTTGATAGAACAAAAATATCATAAATTCAGATAATGCCAAACAGCTTGCTTGGTGAATATATGAGGTGAAAAATGAACGTTACTTTAACAACCAACCCTAAGCAAAAACCCGATTCTTCAAAGCTCGGTTTCGGTAAATATTTTACCGACCACATGCTCGTTATGGATTATGAAAACGGCGCATGGAAAGAACCCGAAATCGTGCCTTATGCACCTTTTGAAATGTATCCCGCTACAAACGTGCTTCATTACGCACAGGGTATTTTCGAGGGCGCAAAAGCCTACAGGACCAAAGAAGGCAAGATTACAGTATTCAGAATCGACGACAATTTCATTCGTATGAACAATTCTGCTACTCGTATGTGCATGCCTACTTTTGACGCAAAAGTGGTCAAAGCGGCTTTGTTTGAACTTCTCAAACTCGAAAAAGATTGGATACCTACCGAACCCGGTACAGCCCTCTATATCAGACCTACAATGATCGCCAACGAAGAAGTTCTCGGCGTACATGCAAGCCATAAGTACAGATTCTTTATTATTCTTTCTCCCGTAGGTTCATATTATGCACACGGACTTCAACCTACAAAGATTCTCGTCGAAGAACATTATGTAAGAACGGCTATCGGCGGTACGGGCGAAGCTAAATGTATGGGTAACTATGCAGCTTCTCTCATGGGCGGCGAACTTGCCAACAAAAAGGGTTACGATCAGGCTCTTTGGTTGGACGCTAAAGAACACAAGTATGTCGAAGAAGTCGGATCTATGAACATCTTCTTCGTTATCGGAGACGAAGTCGTAACTCCTCAACTCGTAGGCAGCATTCTTCCCGGTATCACGAGAAATTCCTGCATACAGGTTCTTAAAAAGTACGGTTACAAGATAAGCGAAAGAAGAATTTCTATGGATGAGATAGTTGCCGCATACGACAAAGGCGAACTTAAAGAATGTTTCGGTTCGGGTACCGCTGCTGTAATATCTCCCGTAGGACTCATTACCTATCAAGGCAAAGATATGGTTGTAAACGACGGAAAGATGGGTGAGATCACTTCCTTCCTTTATGACAAAATCACGGGTATTCAGTCCGAGAGATATCCCGATGAATTCGGCTGGGTAACCGAAGTTAAATAATGGCTATCTATTATTGATAATAAATAATTAAAAGAGCTTGCGATAGCAGGCTCTTTTTTATAGGCGGGGCAGAGTGAAGGGGTGGGTGTTGTTTATAAATGTTTGCGATACATTATAATTCGTATCACACAGGAATCATTTTGTAAGAGATATGATCCCGACGCTTCTTAATATCGGCATAAATTGAAAAAGTCCGCTTTTGGCGGACTTTTATCAACTCTTTTTTAATTTATAGTTATTCTTGTATCGACTTGTCGTTGGGCTCAACTTTTTCTTTGAGCAAAGCAACAAAAGCTACCATGCCTGCGCCTACGTGTGAACCGATTACGGGACCGACGTCAACAAGCATTGTGTTTTTTACGCCGTATTTCTCTTTGATGATTTTTTCAATCATAAGAGCATCTTCGGTTGCATCGGCATGTACGATACCTACAAGCTTTTGCTCCTCTGCGGGCAAAGCTTGCTTATCGTAATACTCGAGCATGGTTTTCATAGCTTTTTTATGAGAGATCTGTTTGCTTACGGGAACGAGTTTGCCTACTTTGTTGATGTAGAGTATAGGCTTGATCTGAAGCGCATCTCCGAGGAATGCCTGGGTCTTCGAAGCTCTGCCTGTGCGGTAAAGATGTTTCATATCGTCGATGGTGAAATATCCGCCGCAGTGATGCTTTATCTCGTTGGCATAGTCGACAAGTTCGTCATAGCTTGCGCCTTCCTGAAGTTTTTGATCGACGAGATATACTAAAAGTCCCTGTACGAATGATGCCGCATAAGATTCGATAACGGTGATTTTTCGGTCGGGGAATTCCTTGCGCATGGTTTCTGCCGCCATACACATCTGGTCATATGTGCCGCTCAAAGCCTTGGTAAATCCGATATGGATTACGTCATAGCCCGCTTTGAGAATGGGGCGGAAATATTCTTCTGCCTGATAAGCCGTTATCATAGTGGTCTGGGGCAAATCTTCTTTTGTCTTTGCCGTGCGACAGATGTCGTAGAATTCTTTGGGGGTAAGTTTTGTTTCTACACCGTCATACGCTTTTCCTTTGACGGTATATCCCATAGGGAATATCGTGATATTGGGGGTAACGAGGCTCTCGGGCAAATCGCTTGTTGCCTCTGCGGTGATCATAATTTTCATAAAATAATCCGTCCTTAATATTTTTGAATTTTGGAAACGTAAAATTACGTTTATAAATTAACAAAGATATTATATATTCTCGATAGCGTTATTGTCAATATATTTTTTATTCGGACATATGTAACAATAAGTATTTATATATAAAAAAGAAGAATTTTGTCGGAGAATATGACGGTGAACTGAATTTGCGCTTGAAAAGAAAGGATATATCGGGCAGTATATCAATCAAGCGTATATTGAAAAAATTACAAGAACTTTTTATACGACAGACAGCGAGGTTATTATTAAAAAGTCATTATTATATTCTTATCCTTATAATATTGCGTTGCTTCGGTCGATATATCTGAAAAATGTCTGTATTGTTGTAATGTAAAATATATGAAAAGTAAAATTGTAAAAATAATATGAATTTACTTGCCATACCCGAAAAATTGAGATATTATAGTTATAGTAAAAACAATTTTGAGGAGAAAACTATGAAAAAAGTTTTGATTTCTATTGTAGTTATCGTAATGATGGTTACAGTTGCTCTCTGTGCTTTTGCAGGATGTGCTCCCGACCTTCCTCCTTTGACGGTTGACGATTTCGAAATCATCGAAATGAATATCGGTAAGGAAATGCCTACGGTCGAAGGTGCTACGCCTCTTGATTCTTCTATGTCAAGCTATGAGATGCTTCAGACCGCAGTAGCCAACTATTATAATGCTGAATATGCTATTTCCCAGCTTCTCGGTTCAGTTGTTACATCTATCGGACCTATCAAGGTTACTCAGATGGTAGACGCTGCAAAGATCAGAAGCGGTAAGGGCGATGCAAACGGCAACAATGCAAACGGCGCTAAATACTTCGCAGACAGTATTTCTTATTCACAGTTTGCAAGTCTTTACGAAAAGATTGTTATCACGCCCGATACTATCAAGTACAGAAACGCAGACACGAAGTATAGAAGAAGACAGGATACTGTTGAAATTAAGAGCTGGAACGGCATCGACACAAATTTTGAAGATGTAGCAGATTTTACAGCTAAAAAGTCCAACAACCCTACAATTTTGTGGATGTATGATTTGCAGGAAGATTTTATCCAGGAAAAGTCGGATCCTAAATATGACGAAGCTACAAAGACTTACAGATTCGCTATAATCTTTGATCCTGAAAAGTCTACTGTCGAATATAAGAAGACCATGCAGCAGCAGCTCGAAGTAAACGCAGGCATGAAGGTTGAAGGTCTTGAATTCTTGCAGCTCAGATTGCGTGTAGTTCTTTGGGAAAACGGTATGATCAGAAATATGTACATCACCGAGTCTTACCAGATGAAGCTTGCAGGAGTTATCGATAGCGTTATTACTCTTAACTCCGATGTTCAGTACTCCTTCGATCCTAACGAAGCAGGCTATGATATCGACAAGAATATCGCATCTATCGACAGCGACGATAAGACTTATACAAAGCCTTACACAGAAGCTTAATCATCAGAAACCGTAAATATAAAGAGGAGAGTTTTCTCTCCTCTTTTTTTATTAAAATTTATGCGGCGGAAAACGTATTATAAGTGATAGCCGAAGATTTATTTAATAGTAAAATTGAATTTCCGACATGACAACGTGCTTTTGAAATAGCTGTTATGTTCTGATTTTTTTGCACTACTGTGACAATCATTCAAACATTTATATTCATTTTAGTATTCATTTTAATGTTATTTTACTTATTAAAGTAATAAAATGCCTATTAAAATTCAGTTTTCTTAAAAAATGATTAAAGGAATTTTGGCGTTTTGAAAATTTTGCATGATTTTGCCTTAAAAAGTATTGAAAATTTGTTTTTTATATTGTACAATGTATAAGGATTTTACATAGATATTACATTTACAAAGGGTTTGTAAAAAGCGATCGGTTCGCTGAAATACGGGAGTGAAAAACTAAATATATCTGTCAGGAGAAAACTATGAGAAAGTTTTTGCTCGCCTTTATAGAAATAGCTATGGTATTGGCTGTAATGATTACAACGCTTGGCGGTTGCAGTAATAAAGTTGAAAAACTTACCGTCGAGGATTTTGATATTATTGATATGAATATAGGAAAGAATATGCCTGCATGGACGGAGCCTAATCCCGTCAATGAAGACATGTCTACCTATGAAATGTTCAGCACGGCAATTGCTAATTACTACGATACGGATTTTGTCATAAGTCAACAATACGGCACGGCTCTTACGAGAGTTAGCGCTGTCAAGACTTCGCAAGTCGTCGACGTTGCGAGAATAAGAGTCGGTAAAGGCGATTCTCAAGGACTCAACTCAAACAATGCTTCGTATTATGCGGACAGTATCTCTTATTCCTCTGCCGCAAGCCTTTATGAAAAGACTATTATAAAGGACGATACGATTTACTATCGCAATGCCAATACCAAGTATAACAGGCGAAACGATACTATTGATATCAAGTCTTGGAACGGTATTTCTACGGACTTTAAGAATATTGAAGATTACGTAAGCAAAAAAGCCAACAATCCTACTATGATATGGATGTACGATACCTCTGAAGAAAACGTTGTTGAATATTCAGACCCGATATACGACGAAGACACAAAGACTTACAGATTTTCGTTGATATTCAATCCTGACAAGGCTACGACTGAATATGTCAAGACAATGAAACAACAACTCGAAGCAAATGCGAATATGAAGGTTGAAAAAATAGAGTTTTTGCAGTTGAGAATAAGAGTTGTGCTGTGGGAAAACGGTATGCTTCGTAATATGTTTATCACAGAAGCTTACAATATGAAGCTCGGCGGTCTTATCAACAGTACCGTAACGCTCGATACGGAAGTGCAATTCTCTTACGATTCAAGCGAGGAGGGATATAGTATAGCTAATTTTGAGGATATGTTTTACGATTCGAATGCGTTGTATATCAAGCCTTACGGAGACAGCGCCGCAGATAAGCTTACTATGATAAAATCAATGCAACAATAATTTGTACATATTTATAAAAAGGAAGCATAAGCTTCCTTTTTTTAATGTCGCATCTTTGTTATGCTTGAATATATTTTTGACAATATTAAAAAAGAGTGTTTACAACCGCTAAAAACAAGTGGTTTTGCGGTGATTTGCGTTGTCGATGAGCGATATATCGTCAAAGTTCGTCATAATCTTCTTTTTATTTATATATAAATATAAAAAACGTATTGCAAACAAGCATTAAATATTGTACAATATTAAAAAGAGTTTTCCAAGGGGATTAATATGGAACAACAAAAAAGAGACAAAATAATATCTGTCGTATTGCACAGCGTTGTGATTGCTGTGGCGGTAGCGCTGTTGGTTTTCCTTGCTTTTAAGAATAGCAACGGCGAGTATTATGACCTTTTAATAAATAAAGCCCTTTCTAAATCCATCAACGGAAACTGGGCAAAGACGGCTTTTGCAACTTTATTTTCTATTATTGCAGAGTATCCTGCGTACGTTATCTTGCCGATATTCGGACCTATGCTATTTTATTGCAGCGATCTGATTGAAAAAAAATACAGAACGCTTTTCAAAATAGCTATGGTCGTGTTGACTTTCGGCGGTTGGATCATATTGTGCTTTAAGAGTGAAGTTATCGATATGATCAATGAGGCAGGCTTTGACGGAATTGCTTTTTATATAGTAATGGGCATCGTTTCTGTGATTTGCGCATGTTTGAGCGTATTCCTCGGAAGATATATACCAAAAGAGACGAGATACAGACTCTTTAAGTTTGCCCTTTTAGCTATTACGTATTTACTTGTTGCTTTGGTCGTTAATCAGGGGCTTAAGATGCTGTGGCATAGAATGAGATTCAGAGATATGCTCAAGGAAAACGCTTTGGGTAACGACGGTTACAGCTATTTTACGCCTTGGTATGCACCTGATACGTCAAAAATCGAGCTTAGCCCCGATTATGAATATAAGTCTTTCCCTTCGGGTCATGCGAATTCGGCGACGCATATTTTCCTCTTGTGTGCGTTGTGGGAGTGCTTGCCTAAATGGAAAGAGAAAAAATGGCTTTTATACGTGCTCAACGCAGGCTGTTTTCTGTTTGTAGTGCTTACTGCGATATCGAGAATTTGCGACGATGCGCATTTCTTGTCGGACGTAGTATTCAGCAGTATGCTTTCTTACGGAATATACAGACTTCTCAAATATTTGTACTTCAGAAAAGGAACTAATTTTGCTTGTGCAGACGAAGCGATAGCAAAAATGGAATGAAATGACAAAATTCGATAAATCAATGTTCAGATACGTGGTAGACGAAACAAAGCGTCTGCCTCGTTCAAATAAGACTCTTTGTTTTTACGGAGCATATATCAGACTCGGTGAGTTTATAGATACTATCGAGAGTTTGAGCGGTTATTTGCAACATCTCGGAATCGGCAAAGGAGACAATGTGATTTTGTGCCTGGGCAATATTCCCGATGCTGTATTGAGCTTTTATGCAATAAATAATACAGGCGCTGTGGCAAATATAGTTCATCCGCTTATTCCCTCGCAGGCATTGAAAAAAATCGCCGATGATATGAATACGAAAGCGTTTATTCTTTTTGACGAGTTTTTTGAAAAATACGAATGGTTGAAGGATAGCGATAAGCCGGTAATTTTGTGTGCGGCAAGCGATTATTTGCCTTCACTGTACAAAATCCCTTATGAAATGTATTCATACCGTTTTAAAAAGAATGTTAAATTCGATTCGAGAATAGTCAAATTCAAGGATACTATCGGAAAATACGAGTATCGAAATGTGGATATAAAAGGCGAAGATATTGCTATATATATGCACAGCGGAGGTACTACCGGCAAGTCAAAGACGGTAATGCTCAGCAATGCGGCGTTCAATCATTTGGCGGATAATACCATTGATCTTGTGGGTGGCGGCGTTGACGATAAAGACGGCATGCTTATGGTTTTGCCGCTTTTCCATACCTACGGCTTGGGAATATGCATGCATACTGTTATTTCAGGCGGCGGACAAGCTATAATGATGCCGAAATTCAATCCGAAAGCGGCTTGCGAGCTTGTTAAGAGACGAAATGTGACCTATATCGCAGGAGTACCCAATATGTATGCCAAAATGGTGAATTGCGGCAAATTTAAGGGCAAATATCTTAAAAAGCTTAAAAACTGTTATTGCGGAGGAGATAAACTTTCGAATGCGATCAAAAAAGGCTTTGAAGACGCTATGGCAAAAAGCGGTAATCCTATAAAACTCTGTGCCGGCTACGGATTGACGGAAGGCGGAATATGCTGTGTCAATACCATGGATATTCATAAGGAAGGTACTCTCGGAAAGCCTACGAAAAACAATAAATTTGCCGTTGTGGACGAGAATAACAATTTCTTGCCGCCTATGCAAAAAGGCATGTTGGTGTTGTCTACAAACAGCATGATGACGGGTTACTATAATGATGAAGAATTGACAAAAGAGACGATTTTTTACGATTCAAAAGGTGAAAAATGGCTCAAAACAGGCGATATAGGCTATATGGATGAAGACGGATACGTATATTTTGTCGACAGGCTCAAACGTATGGTGAAAATAAGCGGAGTAAACGTATTTCCGCAGGAGATCGAAGACTATGTCGATAAGTATGACGGAATATTGAGAAGTTGTGTAATATCGGCTGAAAAGGACGGAAAAACGTATCTCAAACTCTATATAATGACAAAGGACGGAGTAAACGCAGACGATGCTTATATTGAAAATTTGAAGAAATATATAGGGGCTAACCTTTTGAAATACAGCGTGCCCAGAGTTGTTAAAAAGGTTGACTATTTACCTTTGACGCAGATAGGCAAGGTTGATTTTAAGAAACTGCAAGAAGATAGCGAAAAAGAAGATTCTTCAAATAAAACGGCAGAATAAGCAGATGTGCAGGAATACGATTATCTTAAAAGCGTGTGCTGAATTTAGAATATAATTTGACTTTTCATTAGGTCTTTTGCAGAATAAATTTTGTATTGATATGGAAAGAATAAAAGCGGCATGAGAGTGCCGCTTTTTGTATAATAAATGCGTTGATATGATCTTTAGCTGATAGGTTTTGTATATTAATTAGCATATATGTCGATTATTCGGATATAGGCTGATAGAAATTACAAGGATAGCGCTCTTGCAATCTTATCGTTTGATTTTAGCGGTGAATATTCTTTTGCGACAGAATAGATATATTCTGCGATTTTAGCGTTGTTGTTGCGGTCGTAGAAATACGGTTTTTTATCAAAAGTCATAAGCTTGTCGAGCATAGAGACGATGGTTAAGGTATTGAGATCTTTTTCGTGCAACATAAGTGCGTAGCCGTTGTCTTGCTGATACTGTGCATTGAGTACCTGATCGCCTCTTGTCGCTTTGTTTTCAAGTGGGATATACAACGCTTTTTTATTCATTGCATTGATTTCAGTCGATGCTCCTGCTCCGCATCTCGATACTATAAGGTCTGCGGCGGCAATGTAGTCCTGAATATTGTCGGCAAATTTAAGCTGATAATAGTTTTTATGTTCAAGAGGTTGCAAGGCGTTGCCGCAAATATGAATTACCTGATAGCGCTGCGTAAGCGGTTCGATTGCTTTGTATATAGCCTCGTTTACGGCTTTTGCGCCCATTGAGCCGCCTACAATGAGGAGCACGGGGATTGAGGCGTTGAGATTGAATTTGCGATAGACGTTTTTTGCATTGCCGTCAAAAAACGACGTGCGCACGGGGTTGGGAAAAGTCGTTACGTTTGACTTGCGGTAAGTTTCTTTAAAACAAGTTATGATGCCTTTGGCGAATTTTGCCGTAAGTTTGTTGGCGATTCCCATAGAATAGTCGCTTTCATGGCAAATTACGGGTATATTAAGTCTTTTTGCGGCATATACCACAGGAAGTGCCACGTAGCCGCCTTTAGAGAATACTATATCAATAGAGTTGTTTTTGAGGATAGATTGCGCTTGACGGATAAAGGCAGGCATTTTGAATGGTATTGCAAGATTTGAAAAAAGTTTAGTCCTGTCAAACTTAATGCTTTCACATTCGAAAAAATCTATATTGTTTTTATTGCAAAGGTCGTATTCGATTTTTTGTCTGTTGCCGATATATATGATATTATCGAATCTTTTTTGTAATTCGTCATATAATGCGATATTTGGCATGACGTGTCCCGCTGTGCCTCCGCCGGTAAGAGCAATATTCATAATCTACCTCCGAAATATTTTTAATAGTGTTTGTAAAAACGTATTTTTTATCAAAAGTCTAAATCATACTATGAGTTTTCAAAGAATGGTGTTACAAATTGATTGACGTATTGAATGCCGGTTGGCATCAAAAGTTTTAATTTGAACAACGTTCAATTCGCGGATATTAAAGTTAAAACGCAGTTTATTGTTAGAACCTGGGAAGGGTGAAATGAGGGGAAGTCATTTTAATTATATATAAGTATATATATCTTGTCACATATGCACAATGTTCTAAATTATAGTGCGAATATTAATCTATGTAACAAAAAAGGCTTAAATAGTGTAGTGTTTATGCGATTATGATTAATAAATAATGTAACAGGGCGGGGGAAGCGAATAGATGATATTAAGTGACCGATTTTATAACATTCAATCAAACTGAACAGTGTTCAAATTATATTATTGCGGCAACAGAAACGGCAATAGTTTAATATTATTCGTCTTTTGTGCATGACGAGAGGAGCGGTTTTCATAAGTTGAATTATGCGGAATTTGTAAACTTATATTTTGCTGTCGAATGACTAACTTATGTATAAGTCGATACGGCGGGACAAAACTTTGTTGCGGTTATAAAATTGCGTTTGCAATAATATATAAAAATTTAAGATAATTTTCGAGAAAACACAACAATCGGGGTTGAAAAAATTCAGAATATACTATATAATGTATATGTTATATGCAAATATAAGGGTTGCGCACATTGCGTTTTATGCATAGGCACTTAGGAGGAGTTATGAAAAAATTCAGAGAAACGCTCAAGGGCAAAGACGGCTACGAATTCAGCGTCTGCTTTTGGTTGCCCGACGGCTCGCCGAAAGGTATTGTGCAAATTTTGCACGGCATGGTAGAGCATATCGAGAGATACGACGATTTTGCTCAATATCTTTGTAATCTGGGCTATGCGGTTGCCGGTGACGATCACAGGGGACACGGACTTACCGCAGGAGAGGAAAATCTCGGTAAAGTTCCTGGCGGACATACCTATTTCGATACGATAGACGACGCTATCGTGCTCACGGATTATCTTCAGGGAAAATATCCCAAAGCTCCGATATTTATTTTCGGGCACAGTTACGGATCCTTTCTTGCACAGGGATATATCCAGCAAAACAGTTCGAAGATTAAAGGATGTGTTTTGTGCGGCTCGGCAAGAATGGATACAAAAGACGTCAAAATGGGGAAAAAGGTTGCGGATTTGCAATTCAGACTATACGGCAAGGACAAGCCTGCGAATCTTATAAGAAAACTCTCTTTCGGAGGTTATGACAAACCTTTCAAACACGAGAAACGTGCCAACGCATGGCTCAACAGAGATGTGGACGCCTGCGAGAAATACAACAATGACAAGTTCTGCAATTATACTATGTCGATAGGTTTTTACAAGTACTTTTTCGACGGACTTTTGAAAATTTATGCAAATGACAGATTGCAAGCAATCAGAAAAGATTTGCCGATATTCATCATAAGCGGAGACAAGGACCCCGTAGGAGATATGGGCAAACTCGTCAAAGAGCTTTACGATTTGTACAACAATACAGGAATAGAGAGCGTAAAACTCAAGCTGTATAACAACGCACGTCACGAAATTCTCAACGAAATCAACAAAAAAGAAGTATATCAGGACGTAAGCGACTGGATGGACGGGATAATCGGTCCTAAAACCGAGGAAAAAGATATCAAGTCGGCTACAAAGACTGCAAAGAAATCAGTTGCGGAAAATACTACCCCTTCAAAAACCGTAAAGAAGTCAACCTCTGAAGGCAAAACACCGACAGCTTCTAAAACTGCGAAAAAATCCGAATCGAAAAAAGCTGTCAAAGAGTAATCCTTCGGACATTAAACCCGGTCTTTGCGTACGGCAAGACTTGGTTTTTTGCGGAAAAATTTTTGAAAGAGAATAATTTTCAAAAGTAAAATACTATTTAACGGAAAAACTTTATTCAAAAATAAAAGCAATTGAATTAAAATTATCGAATCAAAATAGACTTATGCTATGCATAAATTATCGGCATAGCCGCAAAATGAAATAGCGGCGCACCCTTAAGGGCATTTTTATAGGAAAGGATATGGCAAACGATTACGGCGCAAAAGACATTGACGTCATCGAGGGACTCGATGCGGTAAGAAAAAGACCCGGTATGTATATAGGTACTACGGGGGTCAAAGGACTTCATCATATTCTGTGGGAAATCGTAGACAACGGTATGGACGAAATTCTCAACGGCTACGGCAATGCGATAGAAATAGAGATTTTCCCCGACAACGTTATCAGTGTCTACGACAACGGCAGAGGTATTCCCGTAGATATTCACCCGCAGAAAAAAATTCCTGCGGTAGAACTGATATTCACGGTTTTGCATGCAGGCGGAAAATTCAATAACAAAAATTATTCGGTTTCGGGCGGCTTGCACGGCGTAGGTGCGTCTGTTACGAACGCATTGTCCGAATGGCTCACTGTGGACGTCTTCAAAAGCGGAACGCAGTACACGATGAAATTCCATTCTTATCAACTTCCTAACGGCGAAATCGCCAGCGGAAGAAAACTCGAAGATCTCACGTCCAAGCCTTGCGACAAAAAGCTTAAAGGTACGAAAGTTACGTTCAAGCCCGATCCCAGAGTATTCGGAAAAGAGGAATATTCGTTCGATACAATCTCAAAGAGATTGAGAGAGCTGGCTTTTCTCAACGGAGGCGTAAAACTTTCGCTTACCGATCACAGACAGCTTACGGAAAGCGGCAGACCCAAAGTCCGCAATTATTGTTACAGCGGAGGCATAAGCGACTTTGTCGTGCATCTCAATGAGGGAAAAACCGTAAAATACGCTCCTCCTGCGTTTATAGAGAAAAAACAGGGACTTTTTGTGGTTCAACTTGCGTTCCAGCATACGGATACATATACCGAAGACGTATTCAGTTACGTCAACAACATTCCTACTACAGAGGGCGGAACTCACGAGACGGGATTCCGTTCGGCTTTGACAAGAGCGCTCAACGACTTCGGAAGAGCAAAAAACATCATCAAAGACAAACAGCAGAATTTCAACGGCGAAGATTACAGAGAAGGTCTGACGGCAGTCCTTACGATCAAAATGCAGGATATGCAGTTTGAAGGACAGACAAAGACAAAACTCGGCAACCCCGAAGTAAAACCTCTTGTGGAAAATCTTCTTACAGACGGAATAAAAGATTTTCTCAATAAAGCCAAAAAAGATACTATCGACGCTATTTTCGAAAAAGCTAAAGTTGCGGCAAAGGCTAGAGAGAGTGCGGCAAAGGCAAAATCCGTTGCCCGTAACATCAACAGCATGTCGTCATCGGCGCTTATAGGAAAAATGGCGAACTGTTCGGGAAGAAAACCCGAACTCAACGAACTCTTTATAGTAGAGGGCGAGAGTGCAGGCGGAAGCGCAAAGCAGGGACGTGACAGGTCGTGTCAGGCAATACTTCCTTTGAGAGGAAAGCCCCTTAACGTGGAAAAGAAAAAGATAGAAGAAATTCTCAAAAACGAGGAAATAAAGACGATAATCAATGCTTTGGGTACGGGATTCGGCAGAGATTACAACGAATCAAACCTCAAGTATCACAAAGTCATAATACTTGCCGATGCCGATCAGGACGGCGCGCATATAAGGGCGATACTCCTTACGTTTTTCTTCAGATATATGCGTCCTCTCATTACGGGCGGACACTTGTATATCGGCATGCCGCCGCTTTATAAGGTTACGGAAAAGAACAACGTAAGATACGCTTACGACGACGAACAGCTTCAGATGATTCTTGCAAGCGCAGGAAAAAATTATACCTTGCAAAGGTATAAAGGTCTCGGAGAAATGAACCCCGAACAGCTTTGGGAAACTACTATGGACCCCAAAAACCGTTCGCTTATGAAAGTGTCTATCGACGACAGCGCCGAGGCCGACAGGCTTATCGTTACGCTCATGGGCGACGGCGCAGAAATGAGAAGAGAATATATTTTCGAATACGCCAACTTCAACAAGCAGGACAACTTTATCGAAACGAAAAAAGCGGCAGACATGCATGCTTCCGTCGATAATAAGGACTGATAAAACGATATACTATCGCAGGGAAATTTTTTAAGGAACAATATGGCAAAAAACAAAAAAGTAGAAGAAGTAGACAATTCCAAAATCATTGACGGTACTTTTGAACAAGTGCTTCACGATTCTATGCTTCCGTACAGCGAGTACGTTATTCTGGACAGAGCGTTGCCCAGAGTAGAGGACGGACTCAAACCCGTACAGCGCAGAATCTTATACACCATGCTCGAACTCGGTACGACTCCCGACAAGCCGCACCGTAAGTCGGCACGTATCGTCGGTGACTGTCTCGGTAAGTATCACCCTCACGGCGATTCTTCCGTGTACGGCGCAATGGTAAAACTCGCACAGCCTTTCAACACCCGTATGCTTTTGGTTGACGGTCACGGCAATTTCGGAAGCGTAGACGGCGACAGTGCGGCTGCAATGAGATATACAGAGGCGAGAATGACGCCTTTTGCGCTCGAAATGTTGAGAGATCTCGACAAAAATACCGTACCTATGACGCTCAACTTCGACGACAGTCTCGAGGAACCCGAACTTTTACCGTCGAGGGTGCCCAATCTTCTCGTCAACGGCGCCAACGGAATAGCCGTAGGACTTGCGACGAATATACCCACGCACAATCTCGGCGAAGCTATCGACGGTATCGTGGCATATATCGAAAACAAAGACATCACTCTCGAGGAGATGATGAAATACATACCTGCTCCCGACTTCCCTACGGGCGGTATCATTATAGACAATCAGGGTATTTACGACGCTTACTCGACAGGTAAGGGAAGAATAGTATTAAGAGCAAAAATGCACACCGAAGAGGAGGGCGGCAGAACGAATATCGTCATTACCGAAATTCCTTATCAGGTAAACAAAGCGGTGCTTCTTGCGAGAATAAACGATTTGAGAGAAAGCAACAAGGATTTGTTCGGAAACATTCAGGACATAGTCGACGAATCGGACAGATCGGGTATGAGATGCGTAATCAAACTCAAAAAAGAAGCCGACCCCGAAACAATGATAGCCCTTCTTTTCAAGAAGACGGATTTGCAGTGCAACTTCAGCGCAAATATGACGGCAATAGTCAACAACCGTCCTATGCAGTTGGGATTATTGGATATAATCAAATACTATGTGGAATTCCAGCGTGAAGTCATATACAAGCGCAGTAAATACGATCTCGACGTTGCGGAAAAGAGAGAACACATTCTCGAAGGACTTCTCAAGGCAGTCAACAACATAAGAGAAGTCGTGGATATAGTGCTTGACAGCAAGACATACGTTGAGGCAAAGGACAGATTGAGAATGAGATTCGACCTCACTGAAAAACAGGCGATCGCAGTCCTCGATATTCCTCTCAAGAGACTCAATAAACTCGATATAAACAAGATGCTCGAGGAGCAGAAAGAACTTTTGCAGCGCATAAGTTATCTGACGGGAATTACCAATTCCAAGACAAAACAGTACAATGTAGTCAAGAAAGAACTCCTTGAAATCAAAAAGAAATATCCTACTCCCAGATTGAGCGAAATCGTTCACGAAAGTCTTATTTCTGACGTCGAAGTCGATCTCAACGCAAAAATCAAAAAGGACGGCTATGTCGTATTGCATTACAACGGCAACGTCAAATTTGTGCTCGACAAGGGATACAATCTTGCGTCAAAGAGCATTGTCAACTGTAATCCGCAGGACTTGTCCAAAAAGGTTATCAAGACGGACAGCGAAGGTATGCTGTTCGGCATAACGTCAAAGGGCAATGCCGTAACTTTCCCCGTATCGGCACTAGGCGAAGATAAGTGGAAATCGAGAGGCGTGAGCGTAAACAAATTTGCAAAAGTCGACAGTGACGATATACTTTTGCAGATTTTCACTGAAAATGAAGTCAAGGGCAAGAAAATGTTGCTCGTAACACAAATGGGTATGGCAAAATACGTTGATCTCGACGAGTTCGTATTTGACAAAAAATCGCTTACGGCTGCAATGACCTTCAAAGATGACGATGACAGAATCATTGCGGTAGAACTCGTTACGCCTCCCGAAGTCGATGACGGTACGAGAGAGGCGAGAGGATATATCCTCTCCGTTACTCAAAACGGTATGGCGCTTGTCTCTTACGACGATATACCCACGCAGGGAAGAAAAGCAGGCGGCGTAAAACTCATGCGCTTTGACGACGGGGATAAACTCGTGTTTGCTACTCATACCGACGGCAGCGGCGAAATAGTTACCGTAATGGACAGCGGCTGTGCAAAGAGAATAATAATCGGCGAGATAGAACCCAGAATGAGAATGGCAAAGGGTAATAAGATATTCGATACCAAGACGGGCGAGTGCGTATTTATAGATACTGTTACCAATCCTTACGATTTTGCTATCGTGCTTCCGAGCGGAGAAGTGAAGAGTATCAATACCGAACAGATAGGTATCGAGGACAGAGCCAACAAAGGTAAAAATATAATAAAGATCGTATCGAAAGATAAGAATATTCTTACGATAGGCGATTGCAAAAAGCACAATATTATAGATTAAGAGTCAAATTTCGATGCGAGATTAAAGCCATATAAACGGTAATTTCTTGATCTGAATATAAAATTATCAATATAAAAGCCCTGATAAAAGCCCTGAATTTTCAGGGCTTTTTGTTTTGTCTTAAAATGACGATGCTTTATCGTCAAGTATATGATATTTACTGCGCTATAATCTTTATACGACTTTATCGTCTTCTATTTTCATTGTCTCCATCTGTTCTTTAGTGATGCCGTTGGATTTTCCTTTGTTTATCCAAAAATTTGTCGACGCTTTGATAAAAGTCTTTTTGAACAAAGGCATAGTCGTATGCAAATTTACATAACGTTTTTTTGAAATCGAATGTGCTATTTTTTTTATTTTGCGCTTTACCAGAAAAGCAAATGGCGTGTCGAGAATTGCTTCGCCGCTGCCTATTTTGAGTACGGAGCCGACAGGGTAGTCGTTTATCGAACAGAATAATTTGAGTTGTTGCACAGCGATATCGTTTTGAGAATATTCGAGAAAGCCGCAATTAACAATGACGGATACGACAGGTTTTTTCTGCGGTGGATTTTGCTCTAAAAACTTCAAAAAATTGAGTAAGCCTACGGGGATTGAGTCGGCATAAAGCGGAAAGACAAACAGCAAATGGTTGCACTTGTCCAATTTTTGAGCAATTTCAAGATGGTTTTTTGGCGACAGATTAAAATAATCTGTTGAAAGATCAGAGTAATCGGAAAAAATCTGCGCATATATCTTTGAGTTGGATTTGGGAGCACGCGGACTTGCGTTGACAATTGTTATTTCTGCCATTTTTTCACCTCGCTTATTACCGTCGACTGAAGCTCTGCTTCGTCGGTAAATATAATATTGTAGGTCTCAAAATTCATATTTCGTGCGTTGCGTGCGACGAGTTTTATGAAAATTTCGCGTTCTTCGGGAAGAGTTTTTCCATATACGATAATCGTTGCGTCTTTGAGTTTGACGTCTCTCTGAATATGGTGCGTTTCACCGTCTACAAGCCGTATAAATGCCTGCTGAATGGGGATTGCGCGCTCAAGCATGGTTTTCATAACGGTATCGTAACTTCCGTATTTAATTCGGCTTACATAAATTAGACGTGAACTTTTTGCGATATAGGGGTAAATTTTAGTTGCGTCGTCTCTCAAGATACACTTGCCGGGAGTCTTTACCCAACAGCAAAAACATCCGATGCAGTTGCCGATTTTTTTATCGGACAGGTCTATATATACTGCATCGTCGTTTATTGACAGATTCAACGGTATGTCGCTCATTATAAGATTCATGGTATCACCTTTTTGTATTGATATATATTATATAGACTAAATTGATTATTTCAAAACGTATCCGTACGATAGCGATCGTTGTGTAAATTTGCATAGGAAGAAAAACAGAAACATAATCGCACTGAATAACCGTATTTTATATTTATTGTCTCAAATGTACAAAAAAAATCCCAAGAAGAGGAATTTGAGAAAAATTTTTGAAAAAATGCAAACAAATGTTCATAAACTTGTCATAAAAAATTGATTTTGTCTAACCATCTGTAATATACTTTGGGTGTAAACGGAGGTGATACGATGAATCAAGAGATGTGGTCCAAAAGTTTGCTCGCATCTTACAGATTACTGCCCAAGATAGTCAAGTCGATAGATTCTTACACAATGTCGCTTGCACTCGGCAGTTTTTCTTATACGGGCAATACGCTTGACCTTATGCAAAAAATTATTGACAACAACAAAAGGAAGGAGGCTTTGATAAACGCAAAAGTGATTGTGGACACCACTCTTCAAGACCTCAAACCCAAGTACAGGGAAGTCCTCGAGTTGAAGTTTATTCGCAAGATGAGCTTTGAGGAGATTGCAAATACTTTGGGAATTTGTTTAAGAACTGTGTTCAGACGGTATGCTTTCGGGCTTTCGTCTTTTTCGGCGGTATGCAAATCAAAGGGATACGATGAAGAATGGCTGGACAAGCGTTATGCCAAGGACAGCTTGTTTGCAAGACTCAACGAGATACATGCCGCACAGCTCCAGAAGAACAGTGAAAACAGTGAGTCGAAACGTGAAGCCAAATCCGCAAAATCGGATATTTGTCCGCACAATGATTATGTAGTGATGAAGAGTTTGAATGCGGACGGAGCAGGGGTGGTCGCAGTATGTCAGTAACATACTGATAAGACAGAATATAAATGTAATATACATAATTGAAGAATACAAAAAAGCCGTATTGCTACGGCTTTAATTATTGATAAGGTTTGTAAAAGCGTACATGTTAAGACATATGTCTTATATACAGCGTCAGTTGACTTTTCTGTTTTTGTTGGGCAGGAAGATAAGCACTACGATGACTACGCAAAGTACGGCAATCACGGCAATGAGCAGATATCTTTCGAGATTGTTTGTAGGTTCCTGAATACCCTCGTTTGTAGTGCCGCCGCCGTTGTCTCCGCTGGGAGTTTCGGGAGTGGTTTCTTGGATATAATTAGGGTTTTGAGGAATAGTTTCTATGCTGAACGAACTCAATGAAGTATCGCCGGCTTTGATATAGCCGTCGAGTTCAAGCAGAGTTTGGAATTTGTAATGCACATAGAAATAGTACTCTCCGTCAATTCTGTCGTAACTATATACTTTAGTGACCGTGATTGTTGACGGAATATATTTTGCGGGTTCAGGGGACAACGAAGTTCCGTTTTCCTCATAACTGTAAATATTTATCTCATCGGTTGCGGTTACATTAAAAGATATATTATAGAAGTAATTGTCCTGCCAATCTAATTTTATTTGATTGGTAGACTTGTGATCGGTTTTTTTGATATAGCCTTCTTTGCCGTTGTAGCTGATTTTTATATAATCGGTACCCGTTACTTCGCTGTCGAATTGATATGCGTATGTTGCGGGAATCATAAATACGGGCAGAGAATTGCCTTGCGTATCTTTATATACGGGGATTTCTTCCGAAGCGTAATAATACAGCTTTCCGTCGTCTTCTGCAAGACAGGTGCCGCTTACGCAAAAAGGTACTGCAAGCATGACTATAAGCAATGTGACAAGTATCAGTTTTTTCATACGAACCTCGCTGTTAATACATTAATTATATTCTACATTTATTATTTTTACAATACAATTTGACTCATTAATTCAAAAAAACTGTATGGATTATGACGAATTATGACAGAAAAGCAATTAATCGGCAGGATTCTTGCCATCGAAAAAGAGGAGAAAAAACGACTTCAAAAAGACAAGCTGTCGCATTACAATACGGGCGAAAAGGTGCATGAAAAACAACTTTTGTTTCACAAATGCCCCTGTCGCAACCGTTGGGTTTTCGGCGGCAACAGAAGCGGAAAAACAGAGTGCGGAGCCGTGGAGGCGGTATGGTGGGCAAGGGGTATTCATCCTTACAGGCAAAACAGAAAAAACGTGTCGGGCTGGATAGTTTCGCTGTCCTACGAAGTGCAGAGAGACGTTGCGCAGAGCAAGTTTATGAGCTATCTCCGTCCCGAATGGATTGAAGATATCGTAATGTCGTCGGGCAAAAAAGCGTCGGCGGAATACGGTATAATCGACTACATTCTTATCAAAAACGTTTTCGGCGGAGTGTCGAAAGTATCGTTCAAGAGCTGCGATCAGGGAAGAGAAAAGTTTCAGGGTGCGTCTTTGGATTTTGTATGGTTTGACGAAGAGCCACCCAAAGACGTCTATGACGAATGCAGAATGAGAGTCATTGACCGTGTGGGCGATATCTGGGGGACCATGACACCGCTTAAAGGTTTAACATGGGTGTACGACGAGATATATCTCAACTCCAAACAGGATAAAGAAATCTGGCACGAACATATCGAATGGGCGGATAATCCTTTTCTCGACAAAAGCGAAGTGCAGGCTTTGTCGGCGTGTCTCGACGAGCAGACTCTTGCGTCGAGAAGATACGGCAGATTCTGCGAAGCCGAAGGTATAGTCTATAAAGAATTCGATCAGTCAAAACACGTGATCGAGCTGTTTGACGTGCCTTTTGAGTGGCAGGACGCAATTTCTATCGATCCCGGTCTAAACAATCCGCTTGCATGTCTGTTTTTTGCAGTGGACTATGACTCTACCGTCTATGTGGTTGGGGAATGGTATATGGCGGGAAAAGACATAGACTATCATGCAGAAAAAATACGCGAGCTTGCAGACAAACTCAATTGGCACCGTGACAAAAAAGGCAGACTTACGGCGCTTATCGACAGCGCAGCCGATCAGCATACGCTTGCGTCGACAAAGAGCGTATCCGAACTCTTTTACGACAGAGACATTATCGTCAATACAAACGTAAACAAACAGCTTTTTTCGGGTATAGCGCAGGTAAAGAGTTATTTTGCCGAAGACAGAATAAAGATTTTTTCGTGCTGTACGAATCTTATTCGAGAACTCAAAACTTATTGGTGGGGAAAGGGAGACAGACCTATAAAAAAAGACGATCACGCACTCGACGCCCTCCGTTACTATCTCTGTTCAAAGCCGAGAGCCGCAAAGCTCCCTTCGCCGCAACCCACCGTAATAGAAAAGGACAAGCAAAAACTCATACAACAACTTTCAAAGCGGCACAAACATACAACTCTCTGACGGGAGGAATATTGTGAATGAAGAAATAGAAAAAGCCGTGTTTCGCAGAGCGATAGGGTATGACGCGCAGGAGATTACGGAGGAATATTCGGGAGAAAACGAGCTTTTGAAACGGAAAGTAAGTATAAAGCATTACCCGCCCGACATGACGGCGGTCAAAGTATATTCTGAACTTTCAAACGACGATTTTCCCGACGTAACCTCGCTCGACGACGCCCAGCTCAAGCAGCTGAAGTTAAGACTCATTTCACAGCTAAACGATATTACAAAAGGAGAGAACAATGAAAATAGTCATTCAGACAAACAAGATTAAATGCGATATGGGTACTTGCATAAATCACGCAAAGTATTCCGTAGTACCTGACGGCGCAGACAAAAGCCGTTACGTCAACGTCTGCGAAGACTGTATGCGCAAACTCTACAATGCCGCATCAGCAATATACGCTCCCAAAAATTCGGGCATAAAGCGCAGCGGCAACAAGGGAGATAAACAATGAAAAAGAATTACGAAAAATTCAGAGAAGACATCGTGAGAGAAGTCAAAAGAGATTTTTTGCAACGCAGAGAAGAACGAAAACCTCTCGAATTGCAATGGCGACTCAATATGAACTTTTACAACGGTAATCAGTATGCGGAAATCTCTCCTGTAGGCGATATCGAACAGTACGGCAAACAGTACTTTTGGCAGGAAAGAGAAGTCTACAACCATATAGCCGCCATTGTCGAAACACGATTGTCAAAACTCAACAGACTCAAATGCGGAGTCAGCGTTCGTCCTTTCAGCAGCGACGACAGCGACGTGCATACCGCAAAACTGTCCACGCAGATCGTAAAGGCGCTTTGCGAAGAAAACGATTTGGCGTCTTTGCTCAATACGGCTTCCACATGGAGCGAGGTAACGGGTACGTGTTTTTTCAAAACGGTATGGTCGGCGGATAAGGGCAGAAATATCGGTACGGGCAAGGATAAGAAATGCGTGCGTGAAGGCGACGTGCAAGTAAGCGTCGTGCCTCCTTACGAACTTTTTCCCGACAGTCTCACGACGGATAAACTCGAAGACTGCCAGAGTATAATTCACGCAAAGGCTTACCATGTGGACGAAGTAAAAGACATATGGGGAGTGGACGTAAAGGGCGAAGACGTCAACGTCTTTTCTCTTGACAATGCGCAGATAGGCGGGGGATTCGGTTACAATGCGAGCTTACCCAATATGATCGACAGCGTTGCTCACGATATGTGCATAGTTATCGAAAAGTATTCGAAGCCTACGGCGGAAAAGCCCGACGGCGAACTTGTAATCGTAGCGGGAGATACTCTCGTGTATTACGGAGATTTGCCTTATATCAACGAGTCGGACGGTTCGAGGGGATATCCTTTTACAAAGACTATATGTCTCGATAAGATAGGCTGTTTTTACGGCACTAGCATTATCGAGAGACTTATACCTCTGCAAAGAGCATACAACGCCGTCAAAAACAGAAAACACGAATTCATGAACAGGCTGGCTATGGGAGTCCTCACCGTCGAAGACGGTTCGATAGATACCGACAGCCTCGAGGACGAAGGACTTCCTCCCGGCAAGGTACTTGTTTACAGACAGGGAGCTACGCCTCCGAGACTTCTCGAAGTGGGCAAAGTCCCCGTGGATTTTCAGTACGAGGAAGAGAGGATTCTTTCGGAGTTTACGACTATGTCGGGCGTAAGCGAATTGAGCAAGTATTCCGATGTGTACAACAGTATGTCGGGTAAGGCGATAGGATTGCTTGTCGAACAGGACGAAACACGACTCAATATTGCCACGACGTCCCTTCGCAATGCCGTAAAACGTATATGCGAACACATGTTGAGACTTTACAAGCAGTTTTGTACAAGCAAGCGAATGAAGAGGTTTTCGGGAGAGAACGGAGAGGTCGAACTCGCTTACTTTACGGCAAGCGATTTGAGAAGCGACGATCTTGTATTCGACAACGAAAACGAACTTACCGATACTCTCGAAAACAGAAGAAATATGGTACTCGAACTCGTGCGAATGGGGATATTCAACGACGAAAAGGGCGAAGTTTCCGCACGCAATAAAGTAAAAATACTCGAACTTCTCGGCTTCGGCAATTGGGAGTCGGCGAGGGACGTTGACGAAAGTCACCGCAAAAAGGCGCTCAAAGAAAACCTCGACGCAGGAAAAACAACTCTCAAAGTTGCAGATTACGACGATCACGATCTGCACACAGACGAACATATTAAGGCGCTTCTCGAGACTAAAGACGAGAAGATAAAAGCCGCACTCGACGAACATATAAGACAACACAGACTCGCAAAACTCATGAACGACGGTTTGCAGAAATATGAGGAGCAAAATGAAAAAGAACAAAGATAAAAAGACATCCGATCAACAAGCCCAACCCGTTTTTGAGGAAAAATTCCTCGAAAATACCGATATACCTCTCAAAGAGGAACAGTCAGCGCAGGACATTGATACCAAGTCCGACGATTCAAGTCTTAAGGCGCAATCCGAACAATTACCGCAAGAAAAAGAGGGGAAGAATACACGGGACACTTCCCAAAAGACAGATAAAGCGGTATTCGACGACGAAAACGCCTGGAAAGACAAAGTCAAGGCTTTTTTCACTCAATATCCCGTGGCAAAAGATTTTGCCGCACAGATAGGCAGGGAAATCGCTTCGGACAAAAGCCTTCATACCGTAGACGACTGTCTCGAGAAAGCATTGTTGAGAGTACTTTGCAAAGAATACGTTTCTCCGGCTAAACTCGCCCAAAACAACGAATTTTTGCAAAGTTACATTTATCCCAACGAGGCTGTAAGACAAGCAATCGTAGACGAGTATCTTGACAATATTCAAAAGTCCATGCCGCCCAGATCCATATCTTCGGGAGGACAAATCACACTTACGCCGCCTTCTAAACCCAGAAGCATAGAGGAGGCAGGCGCTGTAATCAAAACTATGCTCAACAACAGGAGGATATAATGGTAACATTAGAAACAGCAGAAAAGGCGCTCAAAAGCGTTTATTTGAACGTAGTGGCTGACCAACTCAACGTAGGGGTCAATCCGCTTCTTGCAAAAATCGAACAGACTACATCCGACGTATGGGGTAAGGAGATAATCAAACTCGTACCTTACGGTATCAACGGCGGTATCGGCGCAGGTACGGAAAGCGGCGAATTGCCCACTCCTGCGGCAAACAATTATGACAGATTCAAGCTCGAACTCAAAAACCTTTACGGTACTATCGAACTGTCCGACAAGGCAATCAGAGCGTCGCAGTCCAATACGGGAGCTTTCGTCAACTTGCTCAACGCAGAAATGGAAGGTTTGCTCAAAGCGTCCAAGTTCAATCTCGGCAGAATGCTTTACGGCGACGGAAGCGGTATTCTCGCAACCTGTGCGACTGAAGGTTCTTCTGCAAACAAAATAAAAGTAGACAAAGTAAACAACCTCATGGAGGGTATGGTAGTAGACGTATATTCCAAGTCTTCGGGCAACGTATATTCCGATCTTAAGGGTGTAAGAATTACGGCTATCGACAGAGTAAACAACGTCGTTACCGTAAGCGGAAGCGTTTCTTCTTCCGTGCAGGACGGTGATACCGTTACCGTGCAGGGTTCAAAAGAAAACGAACTCACCGGTCTCGGAGCAATCTTCTCCGACAAGGATTTGTACGGTCTCTCGAGAGAGGGAAGAAGCTGGCTTCAGCCCAAGCATTACACCGATGTCGGTGCGATTTCTTCGGCAAAAATTCAGAGCGCTATCGACTTTATAGACGAAGTTGCGGGAAGTCAGATCGACTTTATCGTATGTTCTTACGACGTAAGAAGAGCATACCTCGACTATCTTGCGCTCACCCGTACCAATATCGACTATATGAATCTCGACGGCGGTTTTAAGGCGTTGTCTTACAACGGCATTCCTCTTATCGCAGACAGATTTATCGACAACGGTACTATGTACTTGCTCAACAGCAAGGATTTCAAGATGCACCAGCTTTGCGACTGGAGATGGCTCGAGGGCGACAACGGCAAGGTCATCAAACAGAAAGCGGGCAGCGCAACTTACAGCGCAACGCTCGTCAAATATGCGGACATGATCTGCGACAAGCCTATCGGTCAGGCAAAACTTTCCGGTATTACAGCCTGACGCTTACGATTTCCCGATATTCTCGCATACGGGAGTCACAGACATACTTAAGGAGAGTATATGGACAAACTTTTTGAAGTAAGAGACGATTTGTTCGGCATAGCGGAGCGGATAAAGAGTATAGACGCAAACTATAAAATTTACTTTAACGGGGATACGCGCCGTTTTGAATTGTACAACACGAGTCGTAAGCCTTCGTTTCAGCTTGTTTTGCCATACCGTACTCTCGACAAAAGGACGTTGGACTATGCGCTTGAGAGCGGAGTGAAAAACAAAGAGAAAATCATCAGGGAAATAGAAGAAAACAACAAAAGGCTGGAGGCGGAACACTTCAGGACGTTGTTTGAAAAAACAATGAGCGAATTGCCGCTTTAGGCGGCGGAGGGTGAGGCAACTCACCCTCTTGTTATAAGGAGAGAAAAATGGAATTAAAAGAAGCTATACAGATATCTCTTACCTATCTGGGAGACGAGGACGCTACGGTCAACAACAAGACTGCGCAGCATCCCAGACTCAAACTTCTCGTAAAGTGCGCCAACCTCGTAATCAAAGAAATTGCGACCGATTATATTCCGCTTACGGAGACGGAAACCGTGAGTGTAGAGGACAACAGAATCAGTTATGAAAAACTTCTGCACAGAGTGCTTGAGGTGCTTTCGGTAAAAGACGCAAAGACGGGTATCGCATCCAATTTCAAGATGAATCCCACAGAATGCGTACTTGCCAATACGATCTCTGAAGCGGAGATAAAATACAGCTATATTCCCGTGGATACGGAGATAGACGAACAATGTCCCGTAAGTCCTCTCGTCAGCGCCAGAACGTTGGCTTTGGGGATATGCGCAGAGTATTCTCTCATCGAGGGTATGTACGAACAGTCTGTGATGTATTCGGACAGATTCAAAGAGGATATGCGCACGGCGGTAAGAAAAAAGGGCGAAATAAGAGTAAAGCCCAGAAGGTGGGTGTGATATGTTTTACGACAAAGAGTATACAATACCAAAACCCAAACGCAAAAAAGTCACGCTCTCGGGATTCAAGGGCTATGACGAAACAAAACTTTCGTCCGATCTTCCGTGCGATTATGTGGATTCGGTATATAATTTCAAGTTCAAAAACGGCAGACTCGTCAATCCCTACGGTATCAACGATCTCGACCTCAACGGCATTAAAACTCCTGTTTTGAGCGAGGAGCTCAAGACAAAGGACAAGAGACTATTTTCTACCGATTTCAAAAGAGAGGACGGAAGCCTTAACACGGCGCTGGTGATAACTTACGACGGCGGAATTGATTACGCTTGTATCGGCGACGGAGAATGGACTCATCTCGACTGTACGGGCTTTTTTACCGACGGCGTAAACTATCTTTACGAGGACGACGATTTGCTTATTCTTTCGGGAGAACAAGGAATCAAGGTTTTCAGAAACGGCGAACTTCTCGACGTGGAATACAGCGGTAGCATAGGCGGATTATGCGTTCATTACGAGAGAATATACGCCATCGCAAAAGGAGTGCGCAACAGTCTTTGGTTCAGCGATAATTTCGATCCTTTCAATTGGAACGTGTCTATCGACGAGGGCGGATACATTAACTTCGACGGCACTTTGGGCGAGGTAAGAGCGATAAAGAGTTTTATAAATTATCTTTACGTATTTTGCGATTACGGAATATACCGTCTTACGGCGTTTGCCGACCAGAATCAGTTTTCCATGAAAAAGGTCTATACGTCGTGCGGAAGAATTTTTGCGCCCACGGTAACGGATTGCGGAGAATACATAGCTTTTGCGAGCGAGGACGGTATATATCTTTTTGACGGCTATGACGTAACGAGATATTCGGTAAAAGCCAACGACTTGCTTGCAAGCGGATTCGAAGACGTGTACGCATGTTATGCGCACCACAAATATATTTTGTCTTTTACAAATCCTTGTGAGGGCAATTACGGCATGCTGACGAGACAGAGAGACAACAACATTCTTCTCATCTTCGACCTTGCCGACAAGAGCGTAAACATAATGAGAGGAATCAGTTTTTCCAGACTTCTGCCTCTCAATATGAGCGACTATAACCGAATCATAGGTTTGAGCGAGGACAGCGAAGGCATAGTACAACTCGACGACAGCGGACTCTATGTCGGCAAGCCTTTGATCAAATACTGGCAAAGTCCGGAGATAGATTTCGATTCTCCGTCGAGCATGAAAGTTTTGAGAAATATAGAATACAATACGCCTTACAGATACGTATTCGGAATCATCGCCAATGACGAAAGACAAGAGTTTGTGCTTACGCCTGACGAAAACCGAAAAGCGCTTTATGTCAAGGCGCAGAAATTCGTATTTTACATCAGAAGCGACAACATCAATGAGAATATAAAGCCGCCCCGACTTACAGTCGATTATCTTTCGTAGGAGGTATGTGAATGAACGTCAAGAGAATGGAATTCATGATAGAGGATATCAACGAAAATTTGCAAAATCATCTTCTTAATGCAAAAAATACCTACTATTACGTAATGCAGCAAAACGGGGGAACGGGCGAACTCGCAGTGAGATTTTATACGTCGGGTAGCAAGATCGAATGCGAGATAATCTCTATGCCCGATTATTCGAAGACGGGGGAGGTAAGTTGCGAAATCAAGCTTGACGGAACCTCTCTCGAAACGAGAAAGGGGGTTATTACGTTGGGAGAAATAGAAGCGGAAAAAGGATATCACGTAATTGAATTTTTCACGTCCGACAACACCTCGTCGTCGAGAGTAAGACTTACGGGCGGGGTCTCTTTCAGCTGTATACTTTCGCTATGATGTACAAGAGAAGCAAAAGGCTTTTAAGACTGTCGAGAGAAGTGGCGAGATACAAATTGAGTCAATATATCAAAGCAGTCCGAGCCAACCCGACAAACAATCAGAAAAAGGAGATAAAGAATGAGCTGGTGGAGTGATTTCAAAAAGAAAGTCAAGGAATTCTTTACGGGCGAAACCGAAACGCCCGATACCAGTCCTTATATCGAAGGTCAGAACAAGATAAACGAACAACTCAAAAAAATGGACGAGGAATTCGAGGCAAGTTACGACCCGGGTGCAGGATACGACGATATTTCCGACCTTGTTCCCGAAGAAGTCGAATTCGTGTACAGAGAATATACGGGCGACGACGAAAATACGATAAAGGACAAAACTACACAAAAATACAAAGATATTATCGACAGCGAAACCGAGACGGTAAATGCCGATTACGGTGGCAGGATAGGTCAGATAGAGACAAAAAAAGATAATGCAGTGCAAGGGGCGACACAGGAGACGGACGAACTCGACAAGGAATACGATCAACTCGAAAAGGAGATTCGCAATTCTCTTGTAGAAAAAGGGATGTACCGTTCGTCGATCAAGGATTCGCAAGAGGAGAGAAACGACGAACTCCGTCAGTACGATATTGACAGAGTCAACGCTCAACTCGATTCACAACTTGCTACATACGACGCCGATATAGAAAAATTGAAAAACGAGCAAGACGCCGCAATAGGCGAACTGAATATAAAATACGCTCAAAAGTTGCAGCAGGAAATCGACGATCTTCTTGCCGACAGACAAAAGCAAATCGACGAAATTAACAAATACAACAACGATCTTAAGGTCAAAGAAGCAGAATACACCGAGGACAGATTGCTTGCGATAGAAAAGCAGCTTGCCGAGAGAATGAAAAACGAACTGGAGATAAAAGAACTCGAACAGACCGTAGGCTATGCGGGCGAAAAAGCGGAAAACTACGAACAGCGCTATCAGATAGCTTACGATTACTATATGAATATTCCCAAAGAAGTCGCTACCATTCTCATAGACGAAAACGAAGATTTGCGCAAGTATCTCGGCAATTATTACACCCGTCTTGCGGCGGCGGTTCAGAAAAAGCAGGGCTGATATGTGGGAAGACATTGTACGAGTCGCGGCAGATGACGGAATATGGGCGTTGTTGTTTTGTTTTTTGTTGATATTCGAACTCAAAGACAGCAGAGCGAGAGAGCAGAAATATCAAAAGACGATATCAGAGCTGTCGCAAGATCTTGCCTATATGAACACAATGAATAAAAATATAGACAAAATACATCAGGAAATGCGGTCAATCCTCGATAGAGGCAGAATCGCAAGAAAGGAGTGTGTATGAAAGAAAAACTTAAAAGTTACGATTTTTGGATGTCGGTTGCAAGTGCCGTAATGGTATTTTTGCAGACATTGAGCATAAAGATAAACGTGCCTTACGTCAATGAGATAACGATGGCGTTTTTGAGTTTGCTTGCAGTTACGGGCATTCTTAAAAAGAGCGGCAAACAGACTGCGGTAAACTCCGACGGAGCGACAACGGAAACTGAAGACACCGCAGAAACTGTTGAAATTTTCGATACGCAAGAAAACAAAGAAATGCAATCGGAAGAGACAAAGACGTCCGACGATAAGAATAATCGTTCAGACATCGAAGACGATAATATAGCTCAATAATCTTATCCGACTTGGATACAGGAGTTTATTGATATCAAAAGACATATAAATCGCTTTTCCTGAAAAGGGAAAGCGATTTTTTGTTGACTCGAGTTGTATCGATAGGGCGTAAAGAGAAGTATCCATGCGATAAAAAGAAAAATACTTTCAAAACAATCAAATTTTCATCAAAAGGCGCATAGTATAGAGTATGTTGGAATTTAAGAAGATACATTTTATAGGAATAGGCGGCATAAGCATGTCGGCACTTGCCATGCTGGCAAGTCAAAGCGGAGCATGGGTAAGCGGATCGGACAGAAACGATTCGCCGATTTTGCGCAATCTTGCAAAAAACGGACTTAAAGTCTATGTAGGAGCGGACAATTCTGCGGTTGCGAAGAGCGACCTCGTGGTATATTCGAGTGCAGTGGGCGATAACGATACAGAACTGAAATTTGCCCGCACCAACCGCATAAGGTGCATGGAGCGCAAAGCTTTTCTTGCATTGATGTCAAAGGAGTGCAAGGATTGTATCGCAATTGCGGGCAGTCACGGCAAAAGTACGGCAACTGCTATGCTTTGTTATGCCTTCAAGAATCTCAATATCAGATTCAAAGGACACGTCGGCGGTATAATGATGAGCGAAAAATCAAATTATATCGACACAGGTAACGATTATTTTGTTACAGAAGCGTGCGAATACAAGCGCAGTTTTCTTGCGCTCGATCCGACTGTGGGCGTGATTCTTAACTGCGATTACGATCATCCCGACACCTATCCGTCAAAAGAGGATATGTACGAGGCGTTCAGACAGTTTGCAAATCAGTCGGGGACTGTGCTTGTAGAAGAGAATGCGGCACAGACTTTGGGACTGTTGTCGCAAGAAAACGTCGGCAGACTCTATACGTTCGGCATGGGAGAAAAAGCCGATTTCAGAGCAGTGAATATTACGCAAAACGGCGGCAGATTTTCCTTCGGAGTGGTATTCAGAGGTCAAAAGATTGCGCATATTTCGCTTAAAGTTTACGGAAAACACAACGTCATGAACGCTTTGGCGACAGTGGCGGTATGCAGACTGTTGTGGAGAAATGCGGCAGAAGCGGCAAGATACATAGAGGAATTCGAGGGGGTCGAAAGACGGTTTTGCTATATGGGCAGATGTCTCGGCGGCGCAAGGATAATAGCAGATTACGCTCATCATCCCAGCGAGATAAGTGCAAGCGTAGATACTTTAAGACTCATGACAAAGGGAAGGATAGTAGCAATATTCGAACCTCATACCTATTCCCGAACAAAAGCGCTTCTCGACGAATTCGCACATTGCTTTTTCTGGACGGACGAACTTATTATTCTTCCGGCATATTCGGCGAGGGAAAACAAAGAGGAAGGGCTTGACGGAATAGACCTTGCGTGTTACATAAATCAGGGCGGCGAATGCGCTTTGTATATGGACAGTTACGAAAAGGCTTACGACTATATCGTAAAACATACTTCTTATGACGACGTCGTTCTTGTTTTGGGGGCGGGAAGCGTATATAGCCTAGCCGAGAAATTGACAGAAAAAAAAGAATAAATATCAAACAATAAGTCTCAAAAACGTTGAATATCAATTTGACATAAACTGAAAGGGAGCGGTTTTTCCGCTCCCTTTTATCGTATTTTGTTGAAAATCGTCAGCATTTGATTATCGTCTTGAAATAACTGTGTCCTTTTGCAAGGGAAGTCATTGTGTTTTGTACTTCGCTTACGTCAACTACTTCTGCAACGAGTTTGTCAACGTTGACGGTTTCGGTGGCAAGCATGTTGATTGCAGTCTCTATTTCGCCGTAGCCGTCGCTTATTCCGTAGACGGTAAGGTTATTTTTAATTACGGGAGAGAAGTCGCCTTTGAGAGACTGTATCGAAGTGTTGTACCCCACGATAGCAACTTTTCCGTTTGTTCTCACATAGTGGAGCATACGTCCTATTTCGTCGCAGATGTCGCTGTCAAGAATGAGATAATCGACGAGTTTTCCGCTGGTGATTTCTCTGATTTTTTGCAGGACTTCTTCTTCGGCGTAGTTGATGCAATAATATACGCCTTGTTCCTGCGCAATAGCAAGACGGTTGTTGTCGTTGTCGATGATGATAGGAATTGCCTGATAGTAAATACAAAGTTGAGCTATGATAAGGTTGACACAAGTGCAACCGTACAGCATTACGTATTTAGTCTTGTCGATATCGAGTTTTTCGATAACGTTAAGAGCTACGGCAATATCTTCGATAAAAGTAACGGAGTTGTCTTCGATGCCGTCGGGAATGGTATATACATTCTGATAGGGGACATATACGTAGTCTCCGAGGTAACCGTTGTCTTTTACGCCGTTGATACGGTAAGAGCCGTTGTCGAATCGGGTATAGGGGGAGAGCATAACTCTCTGACCTTTACGCAAAGTAATGTCTTCGCTTTCACTCACGAGACCTACTGCGATGCGGCAGGGCATAATCGGTAGATTAACGCCTTCGGCTTTGCCCTGAAAGATAGCGATATCGCTGGGGCAGAGTGCGGCGCGGACGATTTTTATCTTGGCGCAGTCTTTGGGAGGTTGAGAATTATCCTCTGATTGAGCCTCGATGGTAAAATTTTTGATGATTTTGTACGATTTCATACACCCTCTGAATTTAACAAGTAACAAGATTATAACACAGTTTATTCAATTGTGCAAGCGAGCGTGACAAGTATAAACAAAAAATGAAGCTCATAGCTTATAATCGACACATATCACAAAAATTTTTCAAAATTGACTGAATTTTAATGGTATTTTAATACTTTTTTATAACAAAAGGATATTAATTTTATCAAATTTCAAGTATTTGTCTTTACAAAATCGAAGATTTTTCTCATGGGAAAAAGGGACTGTTCGGTACGTTTTCAAGACGATAGATAGTGAATTGTCAGAGATGCGAAAAATGCAGGGACTTCTTTATATTTTGGTTGGAATATTTATTATTATTGCTTGCGTTTTGTAGGTGTTTTTATAAATAACTGACAACGCATTATATGTTTTTTAACAACTAAAATCGAGCACGGCAACTTGACATATCCGTTAAAAATGCAAATTGTGCGGCTAAATGAGCGCTGCGAGGTTGATTTTATCGCAAAAATATTGAAAAAATACTTGCAATTATGCTTGACTTATAAAAAGAATACAGGTATAATCATTGAGTAAAGAATTTCCAGGTGAGGTGATTATATGAACGAGAATATCCAGCCTAATTACCATGATGTTACGGTTGTTTGCGCTTGCGGCGCAAGTTTCGTATGCGGTTCTACCAAAGAGGGAGATACGATCAAAGTCGAAGTTTGCAGCAAGTGTCATCCTTACTACACCGGCAAGCAGAAGCTCGTAGATACCGGCGGCAGAGTCGATAAGTTCAAGAAGCGTTACAGCTTGTAAGAACTCGTCGTATAAATCGGCACATAACACGGCAGGGGTATTTATACCCCTGTTTTTTTGTATTCAATGAAGATAGTAATGATGTCAACGCATCGCATGGCATGTATTTATGAGTTTTGACGGCAGTTTTTCGGCAGTCATTCGGGAAAACACATAATATTTTTGCTCTCGTAACGCTAAAACGCATATTGTATTCATAGTTAGAGGGCGCATAAAGTTTTAAGATTGCAAATCAAATTGTGGTTTCGGTTGACAAAAGTTTCTTAAGTCGTTGAACTTTCTATGCAAAAGTTGTACAAAGGTTTTATAAAATCCGTGTCAAATTGTATTATAATATAATAAATGACGCATTAATTAATAGACAATTTCAAAAATTAATAGTATAATTGTACAATAAGAAATTATATTTCGCTGTTTTAAGGTATATATGGCAAGAAAAAGAACTTCAAAAATCGGCGGTCAAGCCGTTATCGAAGGCGTAATGATGAAGGGCGAACGCTCCATTGCTACCGCCGTAAGAGACGAAAGCGGCAATATCGTCGTTGAGAGCAGATACATTACCCCCGTGCAGGAAAAGCCTGCGGTTTACCGTATTCCGTTTATACGAGGAGTGTTCAATTTCTTCTCGACTATGGCAATCGGTATGCGTACGCTCATGCGTTCGGGCGAAGTATTCGGCGGCGATGAGGAACCGGGTAAGTTTGAAAAATGGTGCGCTCAAAAGCTCAAGATAAACATCTACGACGTAATGATGGTCTTTTCGGTTATCATCGGCGTACTTCTTGCACTCGGACTCTTTTTCTTTTTGCCTTTGGGTATTCTCACGGGAATAAAAGCGCTGATAGCTAAATATTGCGGCGCAGAGGCGAATACGCTGTGGTACGTTACGGTGCTGTATGCGATAGGCGAAGGATTGTTGAGAATACTCATATTCGTTCTGTATATCTGGGCTACGACTCTCATGAAGACGGTCAAGCGCACATACATGTATCACGGTGCAGAGCATAAGACGATAAGCGCTTATGAGAACGAACTCGAACTCACCGTGGAAAACGTACAGAAAATGACGACGGTACACGACAGATGCGGCACGACTTTTATGTTCATAATAATGCTCGTAAGTATTTTCGTATTTTCTATCGTAGGAATTTTCGAACCTTACATGGAGCCCCTCGGCGGTTGGAAAGAGGTAATTCTCTTTGCTTCCAGAATAGTGCTTTTACCTGTGATAATGGGAATAAGCTATGAGATGCTCAAGAGTATGGCAAAGTACGACAACTGGTTTGTGCGTATTCTCAAAGCTCCCGGACTTGCGCTTCAGAAGCTCACGACAAAACAACCTACCGACGATATGGTCGAATGTGCGATCACGGCATTCAAGACGGTAATGGCTATGGATGCGGACTCTACTGTTCCCGAGTTGAGATTTGACACGAAAAAGCCTTATTTCAAGGTGAGAAAAGACGTCGAAAACATGCTCAAAAAAGCCGATAAGAGCGATATTGACTGGATATTCTGCGAAGTCCTCAACGTTAAGAGAAGCGAGCTTCCTTCAGAACCTCAAAAGACAAAGACCTCTCAATCGGATAAGCAATCGCAGAGTGAGGAGTCACAAGACGAAGCAGGCAAAAACGTACAAGACAATCCTTTGGAATATATTTCGCAAGTTCAGTACGAAAAAATCATCGAATATGCGAAAAAGCGAGCCGAAGGCATGCCGCTTTGGAGGGTATTCGGAAAGGTTGATTTTTACGGTTGCGACATAGCGGTCACTCCCGACGTGCTTTGCCCCAGACCCGAGAGTGAAGGTCTTGCCGACGAAGTTATCAAGCGTGCGCCCAAGGAAGGAAAAATTCTCGATATGTGTACGGGAAGCGGTTGCATCGCCATAGTAATCGCAAAGAAAACAGGTTGCACCGTCACGGCGGCAGACGTGAGTGAAAAGGCGCTTGAAGTTGCCCAAAAGAATGCAGTCGCTAACGAAGTCGCAGACAAGATAGAATTTGTAAAAAGCGACATGTTTGCAAACGTTGAAGGCAAGTACGATATTATAGTGTCCAATCCTCCCTATATAAGGACAAAGGATATTCACAAACTCGACAGAGAAGTCAAAGATTACGATCCTATACAGGCGCTTGACGGAGGAGAAGACGGACTCGATTTTTACAGAGTGTTTGCCGACGAGGCCGATAAATTCCTTAAAGACAGAGGCATTATCGCACTCGAATGCGGAATCGACCAACCCGAAGACGTATGTCAAATGCTTGCCGAAAAGTTTGATTGCAGAGTCATAAAAGACCTCGAGGGAGTTGACAGAATAGTCATAGGCACCAAAAAAGATAAGCCCTCGACGGACGGCGCAAGCGAAATTGCGCTTTGACGCAAATAGCCGCACTGACGTCGCAAATCGCCATAGCGGTTTGAACGCTCAACGCTTTACAGCTTAAAATTCAAGACGGATAAATACAGGAAGACAAGAAAATAATATGTTTGAAAAACTCGAATGGATGATGAAACGCTTTGAGGAGCTGACTACGCTCATATCCGATCCGCAGGTCATAGCAGATCGTGAGAAATGGCAACAACTCGTCAAGGAACACTCGCAGATGGAAGGTACGATTGAACTTTACAAAAAGTATCTTGCAGTACAAAACAATATAGCAGAGTGCAAGGAAATCATAGAAGACGGCAGCGACGAAGATATGACGGCGCTTGCAAAAGAAGAACTTCACAATGCGCAAAAAGAAAGCGAAAATCTCGTTCACGAACTCAAGGTTTCTTTGCTTCCCGTAGACCCCAACGACGACAATAACGTAATCGTCGAAGTCAGAGCGGGAGCAGGCGGCGAGGAAGGCGGACTTTTCGGAGCCGAACTCGTGAGAATGTACATGCGGTTTGCAGAGCGCATGCGCTGGAAAATCAAAGAGATCGATATGAACTATACCGAACTCGGCGGAGCAAAAGAAGTCGTATTCATGATAAGCGGTAAAGGCGCATATGCAAAACTCAAATACGAGAGCGGAGTACACAGAGTACAGCGTGTTCCCGAGACAGAGTCGCAAGGCAGAGTACACACGTCAACGGCGACCGTAGCCATATTGCCTGAAGCTCCCGATATTCAGATAGAGATATCGGACAAAGATCTCAAGATAGACACATACCGCTCAAGCGGTGCGGGCGGACAGCACGTCAACAAGACGGAAAGCGCAGTCAGAATAACTCACTTGCCTACGGGTATTGTCGTAGCGTCGCAGGATGAGCGTTCGCAGATAAAAAACAGAGAACAGGCGATGAGCGTATTAAAATCCAGACTGTACGATTATTACAGTCAGAAAGCCGAGAGCGAATACGCAGCCAACCGCAAAACGCAGATAGGCAGCGGCGACAGATCCGAAAAGATACGTACCTACAACTTCCCTCAAAACAGAGTTACCGACCACAGAATAGGCTTTACGATGTACAATCTCGACAGCTTTATGGACGGCGACATACTCGAAATGTTAGAGGCGTTGCAACTTGCGAATCAGAATGCTTTGCTGTCAAAACTCGACAATTGACAATCGTTTGATAAAAAACGGCACAAAGAGTGCAGGCAAAAGCCGATATAAAAATACAGACTTGCGAACATGCAGCCGTCGGCTTTCACAAAACGCTTGCGCTTCAATAAAATAAAAATAATACAAAACCGATAAAACACATTCGGAGAGGACTATGAAATATATCAGTACAAGAAACAAATCCATCAAAGTAACTTCCGCTCAAGCAATCGTAAGCGGACTTTCCAAAGACGGCGGACTTTTCGTTCCCGAAGTTTTTCCCACTCTTTCAAAAGAAGATTTCGACAAGCTCACAGAGATGAGTTATCCGGAGAGAGCGGCGAAGGTATTGTCACTCTATCTCGATGACTATACATACGAGGAACTTCTCGATTATGCTACCAAGGCTTATTCGAGATTTTACGGCGACGATCCCTGTCCGCTTGTAAACGTAGACGACAATCTTTACGTACTCGAGCTTTGGCACGGACCTACGTGCGCATTCAAGGATATGGCTTTGACGATGCTTCCTCACCTCTTGTCGGCGGCAAGAAAGAAGACGGGAGAGGACAGCAGAACGCTTATTCTCGTAGCTACTTCGGGTGATACGGGCAAGGCGGCGCTTGAGGGATTCAAGGACGTCGACGGTACGGATATAATCGTATTCTATCCTTCAGAGGGCGTATCCGATATGCAAAAACTTCAGATGATGACCCAGCAAGGAAACAACGTTTACGTCTGTGCGATCAACGGTAATTTCGACGATGCGCAGTCGGCAGTAAAGACGATATTCAACGACAAGGATATGCAGGCAAAACTTCTTGCCAACGGCTACAAACTTTCGTCGGCAAACTCTATTAACTGGGGAAGACTTGCACCGCAGATCGCATATTACGTATCAAGCTATTGCGATCTTATCGCATCGGGCAAGATCAAATACGGCGACAAAGTCAACTTCTGCGTTCCCAGCGGTAATTTCGGAAATATACTTGCCGCATACTACGCTTCTCTCATGGGCGTAGGCGTCAACAAGCTTATCTGTGCTTCCAATGTCAACAACGTACTCACGGACTTCTTTACCACGGGTACATACGATATACACAGACAATTCCACAAGACAATGAGTCCTTCCATGGATATTCTCATATCGTCCAATCTCGAGAGATTGCTTTTCGAGTTCTCGGGCAGAAACGATGCGCTTATGAGCGAGAGAATGGATAAACTCAAGAAAGAAGGTAAATATTCGATAAGCGACGAAGAACTAAAGAATCTCAAGAAGATATTTGCAGTCGGCTATGCGACCGAGGACGATACAAAGGAAGTTATCGACAACTGTCTCGAGGCATACGACTATCTCATGGATACGCACACTGCAGTCGCTATGAGCGTATTCGACGATTATGTAGAAGCAACGGGCGACGAGGAGACCCCTTCGGTAGTAGTGTCTACGGCAAACGCATACAAATTCCCTTGCGACGTTTACGAAGCAGTTGCGGGCGAGCGTGTCGAAGACGCCAAGAAAGCTACCAAGAAACTCCATGCTTTCACTGGTGAGGACGTTCCTGAACCTCTTGCAGACCTTGACAAGAGAGAAGTAAGATTTACGAATGTCATCGACAAGAGTCAGATTGCCGAGGAAGTTCTCAAATACACACGTAAATAATCTTAAAAAAGCTATCTGAAAGGAGAAATATGAAGACTATATACAGCGCTATTCAGCCGTCGGGAATAATGACCCTGGGCAACTATATAGGTGCGGTCAACAATTGGCGCACAATGCAGGCGGACAAGGACAACGAGTGTCTTTTTGCGCTTGCCGATCTGCATACCATTACAGTAAGACAGGAGAGAGAAGCTTTCAATAAAAACTGTTGGAGTTTTTATGCGCTTTTGCTTGCGGTAGGTCTCGACGTAGAAAAAAGTACGGTATATCTTCAGTCGCACGTTCATCAGCACAGCGAACTCGCTTGGCTTCTCAATTGCTATACCTACGTAGGCGAGATGAACAGAATGACGCAGTTCAAGGATAAATCGCAAAAGCATACCGACAATATCAATATGGGTCTTATGGATTATCCCGTACTTATGGCGGCAGATATTCTTTTGTACGACACCGATTTGGTACCCGTGGGTTACGACCAGTTGCAGCATATCGAGATTACGAGAGATATTGCAATGCGAGTAAACAATATTTACGGAGATATATTCAAAGTCCCCGAAGGCTTTATACCAAAAGTCGGCGCAAAGATAATGTCCTTGCAGGATCCCGAAAGCAAAATGAGCAAGTCCGATCCCAATCCCAATGCCGTTATATCCTGTCTCGACGAACCCAACGTAATCATGAAAAAATTCAAGAGAGCCGTTACGGACAGCGACACAGTCATTGCTTACGACCCCGAAAACAAAGCCGGCATATCCAATCTTTTGCGTATTCTTGCGGTAGCTCAAAACAAGTCTATCGAAAAGACAGTAGAGGAATGCGACGGTTTGAGATACGGCGATCTCAAAGTCAGAGTAGGCGAAGCGGTTGTCGAAATGCTTCGACCTTTCCAGGAAGAGTATAAAAAACTCGTGGGAGAAAAGGATTATCTTTTGAAGTGCGCAAAGCTCGGAAAGGAAAAGGCAGAGGCGAAAGCCGAAGTCGTTCTCAAGAGATTCAAGGACGCTATCGGATATATCAGTCTGTAATTTATAATAATTATCGACAAAATACACAAATCGGTAATAATATATAGTATCGCTGAAATGCGTAAAACATTGAGGAAGGAAAGAATATGTTCGGATACGTAGTTCCCGACAAGATGAATATGTTTATGAAAGACTATTACGGCTACCGTGCTTTTTATTGCGGTCTTTGCAAAAGCATAGGTAAACGTTGTTCGCAACTTATGCGCATAAACACGACTTACGACATGACTTTTCTCAATATACTCGCACACGGCGTTATGGATATAGAGATCGAAATGAAGATGGGCAAGTGCGTACTCAATATGGTGCAGAAAAAACTCATTGCCCAAAACGATACTCTTACAGAAAAAATCGTGGATATAGGTACGATTCTTGCACATTATAAATGTGTGGACGATATAATCGACGACAAGTCGTTGTCGAAAAAGTTTATCGACAGGACAATCATAAGACGTCATTATAAAAAGGCGAAAAAACTTTATCCCGAACTTGACGCATATATAGAATTAAAATACAGAGAACTCGCAGACGCTGAAAAAGCAAAGTGCGACAGTATTGACAGAATTTCCCACTATTTCGGTGAAATCATGGTGAGAATAGGCGAGACTGTATTTGAGGATAAATACACGGCAGAGATATCAAATCTATTGTATAATCTCGGCAAATGGATATATCTTGCCGACGCAATAGACGATATCGACGACGATTTCAAGCAAAAGAAGTACAACGTCTTTTTGTGTAATTACGAGTATAAAGACAAGCAAACTTTTCTTGAGGAAAAGAAAGACACGCTTGAATTCGTAATGATGAGTTGTTACAACACGATTTGCAACGACTTCGATAAAATCGAAGTAAAAAAATACGAAGGTATATTGACAAACATACTTTGGTATGGTATGTTGAATAGCACGAAGGAGCTGTTAAGGAGAACGGAAAAATGCAAAAAAGTTCGTATCTGATTTTGGGACTCAACGACAACGCAACTTTGCAAGAAGTTGAAAATGCGTATCGTACTCTCAAAGAAAAATATCAGAAACTCTGTTTTGAGGAAGGAGAGACGGGCAGCAGTGCCGCAAAAATGCTTTCCAAAATCAAGATAGCGTACAATGATTGTATAGAAGATATAAAAAAGCGTGAGATAGTAGGAGACGGAACTGTTTTTCAGGCTGTCGAAAGACTCATCAAGGAAGATAAACTCAACGAAGCTCAACAGCTTCTAGACGATATCGAACCCAGAGATGCAGAGTGGCATTTTACGCAGGCGCATATTTTCTATAAACGCAACTGGTTTTTAGAGAGTAAGACGCAAGTCGAAATGGCGCTTACCCACGATCCCGACAACATAAAATACAAACAGACGCTCGAAGCGCTCAACAGAAAACAGTCCGGTGAAGACGATATGGTCAAAGCGCAAAGACAGTCGAGAGCCGGTTATCAGCAACCCAGAGAAGTCGGAAGCGCAATGGGAGACGGCGGTTTGTGCAGTTATTGCGCAACCATGCTTTGTTGCAACGCAATCTGTTGGTTTTGTATCTAGGGTACCGCCGCAGAGAGAAAAATTTTTGATTTAAGACGGAATATTTGTGCCCCTGCTTTGTTGAGTCGCTTGACAATACAGCAAGTATTGCCTGCGCACCTCGCCTTGCAGAAGACGCAAATCTTCCGTCTTAAATTGCTTAAAGCGCACCTCTTGCGAGGCAAAAATTTTTCTCTCTGCGGCGGTACTGTTTTATATATATTTTATTAATAGAGATTGTCTGCGAGTCTTGCCTTGCACAGACGCAAATTTTTCGTTTTAAGACTGCGTTGCACACTAAGGGCTTATAAATAACAGTTTGCGGCGGTAGCATAATTTATGCAAATCGTGTTTTTTTATATTTATTTATCAGTATTATATAGGACATATGGCATATATCACGGAATTAGGGAAAAAATAATTGAATGCAAGCAAATTTTAGTAAAATTTACGTATAGAAAACGCATCATATCAAAAGTTATCCTTAAAAAGGATAAAATTCTATAAAAATGCAATTATTTTGTGAAAATAATTATATTCAAAACATTAAAATATTGTTTGCAATTACAACAAACCTTTGGTATAATATATAAGATAAAAAATATTGAAATTCAATAAAAGGAGTTTTATTATGGCAAATACTACGAATAAGAAAGTATTGGAATTTGTTGAAAGCAGAGTTCAACTCTGTAAGCCTGACAAAGTAGTTTGGATCACAGGCGAAAAAGAGCAGTACGACGCTTTGACCAAAGAAGCTCTTTCCACAGGAGAAATGATTGAACTCAATCAGAAGACCCTTCCCGGTTGTTTGCTTCACCGCACCAACCCCAACGACGTTGCTCGTGTAGAGGGAAGAACTTTTATTTGCTCCCGTAAGGAAGAAGATTGCGGCCCTACCAACAACTGGTGGGAACCCAAGCAAGCATACGCAAAATTGGAGAGCATTCTCGACGGCGCTTACAAGGGACGTACTATGTACGTAATTCCTTTCTCCATGGGTCCTGTCGGCGGTCCTATCTCCAAGATTGGTATCGAGCTTACCGATTCCATTTACGTCGTATTGAATATGAGAATAATGACCAGAGTAGGCAACAACGTACTCGAGGCACTCGGCGACAGCAACGACTTCGTAAGAGGTACGCATGCTAAATGCCAGATCGACCCTGAAGAGAGATATATTTGTCAGTTCCCCGAGGACAACGCAATTATCTCCGTCAACAGCGGTTACGGCGGTAACGTATTGCTCGGCAAGAAGTGCTTCGCTTTGAGAATTGCTTCTTACCAAGGTAAGAACGAAATGTGGATGGCAGAGCACATGCTCATTTTGGGTATCGAAAAGCCCAACAAGGAAATCGTCTACATGTGCGCAGCATTCCCTTCCGCTTGCGGCAAGACAAACCTTGCAATGCTTATTCCTCCCGAGGGTTACAGAAAGGCCGGTTACAGGGTATTCACCGTAGGTGACGATATCTCCTGGATCAAGAAAGGACCCGATGGCAGACTTTACGCTATCAACCCCGAGAACGGTTTCTTCGGCGTAGCTCCCGGAACCAACTCTCACTCCAACTACAACGCTCTCGCTTCCACGAGAAAGAATACTATCTTCACCAACGTTGCTCTCAATCCCGAGACCAAGGAAGTATGGTGGGAAGGTCTTGAAAAGGATGATCCCGAGAAGAAGAAGCCCGCTCATCTTATCGACTGGATCGGCAGACCTTGGACTCCCGATACCGTTGACGCAGACGGCAAGCCCGTTAAGGCAGCTCATCCCAACTCCAGATTTACCGCACCTGCAATCAACTGTCCTTGCATCTCTCCCGAGTTCGAGAACGGCAACGGTGTGCCCATCAGTGCATTTATCTTCGGCGGACGTCGTCCTTCCACGGTTCCCCTTGTATATCAGGCAACCAGCTGGGAGCACGGTGTATTTATCGGTTCTATAATGGGTAGTGAAACTACCGCTGCTGCTACAGGTCAGGTCGGCGTTGTTCGTAGAGATCCTATGGCAATGCGTCCTTTCTGCGGATATCACATGGGTGACTACTTCCAGCACTGGCTCGATATGGGCAAGAGCGTAGACGTAGACAAACAGCCTAAATTCTTCAACGTAAACTGGTTCAGAGTTGACGAAAACGGCAACTTCATCTGGCCCGGTTTCGGTGACAACATGCGTGTACTCGACTGGATGCTCAAGAGAATCGCAGGCGAAGTTGACGCTGTTGAGACTCCTATCGGTTACGTTCCTAACGCTGACGATATCAATATCGACGGTATCGAAGGCTTTACCAAGGACACGCTCAAGAGCATTCTTGCTATTGACAAAGACGCTTGGAAGGTTGAAGCTGACGGCATTAAAGAATTCTACAAGTCTTTCGGCGACAAGTTGCCTAAAGAACTTGCAAAACAGGCTGACGCTCTTAAGGACAGACTTGCAAAGTAATCCGACATACAAGCATATAAAAAGGAAGTCTTCGGACTTCCTTTTTTGTTTGCGATTTTCTGTCTGATTTACATAAAAAATTCGATTTAAATTTGTTTTGATATGTCCTTCAAAGCTGAATTTTGTCATGCAGATTGATTTTATTGAGCGTATTTGATATCTTAATCTAAAATTTTGGTAATATTAATCTCAATGGCAGATTTAGGTATTTACATTTTTTTATATTTGTTATATTATAAAACTATAAAAAGATATCATTGCGCCCATGAAAAATACGACTGACAAGTTTGCACAATTTATCATAAGACACAAAATTTTAGTTGTGTGTATAGTAGCGGTACTGGCGGTTTTGTCCGTGGTAGCGATAGCTTTTGTCAACGTTAATTCAGATATTTTCTCCTATCTTCCCGACGATATGAATACCATGAAAGGACTCGATTATGTCAAGTCCACTTACGGTATGGACGGCGACGCCATGATAGGGGTTGCGGATATCGAATATTCGGTGCTTAAAGAAAAAGTAGAAGAAGTCGCAAAGATCAAGGGCGTGACCGAGGGCGGCGTTATGTGGCTCGGTTCGCTATATGAGATGAAAAACTTCGATATCAACGACGTTTTGGGACAATATACATCGTCTTCGGGAGTAGGGTTACTCGTTGAGGGCATGCTCAATAAGTACGGCTATTCGCTCGACAGAGACAAGACTGATAAAGAAGGCAATCCTCTCAAGTGTATCAAAGACGTAGATTTGTCGGCTATGGTTGACGGCATGCTTGCGCAAGAAGACGTTAAGAATCTCTTTTTCCCTCAAAACGGTATGGATATTTCAGAGGCGATAGAGAAGGACGCAAAGGCAAATTATGTTATCATTGTTCAACTCGGCGTACCTTCTTCGTCTGATGAGGCCATGGACGCATTGAGGTCTATAGAGGATATTTTTGCCGATTACGACAGCGCATTGGGCGGTAGTACCAAAATTATTTACAATCTTTACGAAAGCACTATAAACGAAGTTTGGAAATATGTAATCGTTGCGGTACTCGTAATGTTTATCATACTTATGCTGACGACGGACAACCTTATCGAGCCGTTTATACTCATGTTTACGCTGGGCATAGCCGTGCTTTTGAATATGGGTACGAATATAATATTCCCCTCCGTGTCGGTTATTACTTTTGCGGCGTCGTCGATATTGCAGATAGGTCTTTCTATGGACTATGCGATATTCCTTATACACTCGTTCAAGGACGAAAAACAATTTACGTTGAGTGACGAGCAGGCGATGCGCAAGGCTATTCCCAAAACGTTTTCGACGATTACGGCGTCTTCATTGACAACGGTAGGCGGTTTTATAGCGCTGTTGTTCATGAGATTCGGTATAGGCGAGGACTTGGGCTTGGTGCTTGCAAAGGGAGTATTTTTGTCTCTGGTAACGATAGTACTTTTGCTTCCTTGTCTCATACTCTTTACCCGTAAACTTCAGAAAAACACCACGCACGGCGTATTTTTCCCTAAACTCACGCCTGTCGCAAGTTTTTCTATAAAAAAGAGAAAGATATTTGCAGCATTGCTTTTTATACTTATCATACCTTCAATAATTCTTCAATCGTTTGTCAAATTGAGCTATGTGGATTTCAGTCAGGAAAAGGAAAATCCCACGGAAATAGAGACTATTATTGATTCTATGTCAAATTCTATAATAATAGCTTTGCCTGTATCCTATTCTGACAGCGACCAGCAGGATGCCAACATCAAAAACGGCACTTTAAGAAATAAGAATCTTCAGTTTATCAAGGACATAAAAGCGGACGAAAACGACAATATAATAGGCGCACTCGGTCTTTATTCCATTATCCCCGAGGAGGACTATTCGCTTGCGGAGCTTCTGTGCAGTATGATGAGCAATAAATTGATTGCAAATATGCTGCCCGACGAGGCAAAAGCACTCAAAAACATAGTAGGCGATAATCATGCATTATACTTTGTAATGGTCAGAGGCGATGCCGAAAGTGCCGAGACGACCCGGACGATGAACAATATATATGCCTCGCTGGACAAAAATTTCCAAGGAGAGAGCTGTTATGTTACGGGAATGACGCAGGCGGCACTCGATCTCAAGGAAATCACTCCCAACGACTTTTTGGTCATAACGCTTGTATCTGTTGCGATAATTTTCATAATACTTCTGTTCACTATTAAATCTCTCAAGATATCGGCGCTTATAATATTGGTCATAGAATTCGGTATTTTCATAAATCTGTCTTTGAGCGTCATTACGGGCACAGCACTCAACTTTATCGGCTATATAATCATATCTTCCATACAGTTGGGAGCGACAGTCGACTATGCGATACTCTTTGCCGTAAAATATAAAAAGTATGCAGAGGAGATGTCGGCACGAGAAGCGGCATTCAGGTCACTCAACGAATGTGCGTTGTCGGTAATCACGTCCGTAGCGATAATGGCGGGTTGCTGTCTGTCGGTATATTTTGTCTCAACCAATCTTATCGTGCAGGAGATAACCATGCTTATTGCAAGGGGCAGTATAATCAGCGGAATCCTCGTATTCTTTGTTTTGCCCAGCGTAATGATATTGTTTACGGGAAGAGTAGCAAATCTTACTCCCAGAGGTAAAAAAGAAGCAAGAGCGATAAGACAGTATCTCAAGGAAAGCTACCGCAAGGCTGCCAGGTCAATCAACGAAAAGGTAAGACAGACAAAAAAAGATATACATGACAAACTGCACAAGTAGCGATTTTTCACATTTAGCAATGACAGTTTTTAATAAACAAATCAATATAAACAGTTTGAAATTATAAAACGATATGTGAATACGGTTGGTAGAAGAAGCCAAACATATTATTAATAAGCACTATAATAAATAAGGTAAAATATGAGATTGTGTTCTAATTGCAACGAATGGTTTGACGATGATCAAAACGTTTGTCCCAACTGCGGCATGAAATACGTAGGCGTGGGGCATAATGTCATTGACAACGATTTTGTTGAGAATAATACCGAAGACTCAAAGACAGATTTTCAAGACGATAAGGAGAATAAAAACGACGAAGACAAGTCTTCGAATTCGACTCGGACTTCATCAAAAGAGGATGTGTCTTCTGTCAAAAAAGGCGCTTCTGAAACGGCAAAAAAAATAAAGCGCACAATGGAAAATACTTTGAAAAAGTATAATCCTTGGATCGTAGCTTTGGTCGTAATAATCAATGCTTGGGTATTGTTGAGCATAATTGATCTTTTTGTGAGCAAATATTGCTGGAGTTGTTATCCTGTGCTGGCTATGGCATTGGGATATTGTATTGCAAGAGCGGTTGCGGAAATCAAAAGGGAAAAGCCTGTCTTGAGTGTTTTGAGTCGATATATGCTTATATTGACGCCGCTATTTATGTTTTATGCCGTAGTGGTAACTCTTGCAAGCAAAGTCAATCAGAATTTATCGTATCTTATCCATTACGTTTTACCTGTTGCATATCTTGCATATATAATAACTCATCTTGCGATATATTTCAAAAAAGGCATGGGAAACGGCGGAGAAGTTATGCTCATTAAAGCAATATCTCCTGTTTCGGGAATGAGTTTTTTGATAATGCTTACAGGTGCGGTAATACTGAAAGCAGAGGGATTTGCGCTTCTTATGTGTTTGTTACCTTTTGCGTTGAGTTTGCTTATACTTATCAATGCAAGTCTTTACGTCATTATCAACTTGAAAAAGAAGTTATCGGGACTTGATAAAGAAGACGATGAAGAAGTGCATATCGACTATGAGATAATCGACGAAGATCTTACAGGCGGAGAAGATAACGGTAATGACAAAAAAGACGATGACGAATCCGGCAAAGAAAAAGATAACAAAAAGGGCAAGGATTGATTGAGCCGATAAGACTTTATATAGTGCAGTCTTTTGCCTTAAAATTTTACGTATAAAGGTTTTAAGTTATTTGGATTGTGATTTCAGTTATGAAACAAAGCTGCAAATAAGGCAATAAAAAAGCCGTTGAGGATTAACTCAACGGCTTTGTCTTTTTAGCGGAAAATCAAAGAACTCTTACTTTGAGAGAGATAGCTTTGATGCTTTCGAGGGTAGCGTCGTCGATCTTTTCTTCGAGGTCTGCGATTATGTAGCAGATATTTCCGCGTGTAGCGCTTGTAATGCCTGCAAGATTTTTATTGACGAGAACGCTTACTTGAGCGACGGCATTGTCAACGTCTTTGCTTATTACGCAGATACGGCATTTGCCTTTTCTGTTAGCCTGAAGTCTGGGGAAGTTTACGCTGTTGACTACGTTACCGTTTTCAAGATAATCTTTAAGTTGGTGTGCAGCCATTACAGCACAGTTGTCTTCAGCTTCGCCTGTGGAAGCGCCGAGGTGAGGAATAGTAATAACGTTGTCAACTCCGAGAAGTTCGTCGCAGGGAAGGTCAGTGACGTATTTAGCGACTTTCTTGTCGGCGATAGCTTGTTTGATATCGTTGTTGTTGACGAGTTCGGCACGAGCAAGGTTGATTATTCTTACGCCGTCTTTCATAAGGGCGATCGTATCCTTATTGATAGAATTTTTTGTTTCGGGCGTAGCAGGAACGTGCAATGTGATGTAATCGCTGTTTTTGTAAACGTCGTTTATATCTGTTGTAAGATTGATGTCGAGGTCGCTTTCTTTTACGAAAGGATCGTATGCGATGACTTTCATGCCGAGAGCGAGTACTGCAGCCGCAACGAGTTTACCGATAGCGCCGAGACCGATGATGCCGAGAGTTCTTCCGAGAATTTCCTGTCCGACAAAAGCCTTTTTACCTTTTTCTACCTGCTTGTTTACTTCTCCGTTTTTCTCGAGGTTTTGTGTCCATACGATACCTTCGTAGAGACGTCTCGAAGAAAGGAAGAGAGAGAAAAGAACAAGTTCTTTTACTGCGTTTGCGTTGGCGCCGGGAGTATTGAAAACGCATACTCCTTTTTCGCTCATCTTGTCGAGAGAAATATTGTTTACGCCTGCGCCTGCACGGGCAACGGCAACAACGCTTTCGGGCATATCGTATTCATGCATGGAAAAACTTCTCAAGATAATAGCTTCGGGGTTTTTAGCGTCTGCGGATACGGTATAGCTGTCAGCGGTAAGAATATCGTTGACTTTGCTGCTTATTTCGTTAAGTTTAAGAATTTCTTTCATAATTACTCCGTTTTTACGAATTGCAGATTATTTGTTTTCGATTTCGAATTTCTTCATGAATTCGATGAGTTTCTTTACGCCGTCTACGGGCATAGCGTTGTAGATAGATGCACGCATACCGCCTACAAGTCTGTGACCTTTGAGGGAAACGAGTCCGTTTTCGCCTGCTTCTTTTACGAATTTAGCGTCGAGGTCGGCATTGGGCGTTACGAAAGGAACGTTCATGAACGAACGGTCTTCTTTAGCTACTCCGTTGCTGTAGAAAGAAGAATTGTCGATAAAGTCATAGAGAAGCGAAGACTTGTATTCGTTGATTTTCTGCATTTCTTCTACGCCGCCGAGTTTCTTGAGGTGACGGAGTACGAGCATAGCCATATAGATAGGGAAGCAGGGAGGCGTATTGTAAAGGCTGTTGTTGTCAACCTGCGTCTTCCATTTGAGCATTGTAGGGCAGATTTTCATTCCGTCGGTTACGAGATTGTTTCTTACGATAACGATAGTCAAACCTGCGGGAGCGATATTCTTTTGAGCGCCTGCAAAGAGAACGCCGTACTTGCTTATATCCATTTTTTCGCTCAAGATGTTAGAAGATATATCTGCTACGAGGTTTGCTTTTGTCTCGGGGAGTTTTGCATATCTCGTACCGAAAATAGTGTTGTTTTGGCAGATATAAAGATAGTCTATATCGTCTCTGATTTTGAGATCCTTGGGGATATATGTGAATTTTTTGTCTTCGGACGAACCTGCGACTGCGATATCGCCGTACTTGAGAGCTTCTTTATAAGCCTTTTTTGCAAAGTTGCCGGTAACGATGTAATCGGCTTTGCCGCTGCCTGTCAAGAGGTTGAGGGGAACAGCTTCGAATTGGGTGGAACCGCCGCCCTGAACAAAGATAACGCTGTAATTTTCAGGGATGTTCATCAATTCTCTGAAAAGAGCGATGCATTCGTTGTTGATGGCGTCGTAGTATTTGCTTCTGTGACTCATTTCGCACACGCTCATGCCGCTGCCAGCGTAGTCAAGCAAGTCTTTTTGAGCTTCCTGAAGAACTTCGATAGGCAACATGGAAGGGCCTGCGGAAAAATTGTAAACTCTCATTTTTTAACTCCTTATTCGGTATATTATATGACCGAAATATTATGTAAATAAAAGAATATACTCATTATATCACTATGCTTTGTTTTAAGCAACAAAATATTGTGTAATTTTTAACGATAATTACAAAAAAGAGCAAATGCGGTCAAAATATCTTTATTTGGGACAAAAGAGCGCATATTTTCCTTAATTTTCCATAGAATAATTACAAAGGAGCGAGGTATGCAGGCGATTATTATGGCAGGAGGCAAGGGAAGCAGATTGAGACCGCTCACCGACGAACTTCCCAAGCCTTTGGTAAAAATTATAGACAAACCGGTCATGGAGTATGTGATTCTCAATCTTGCAAAAGCAGGAGTAAGGGATATAGCCGTTACGGTAGGTTACAAGGGCGAAATGATAATGGATTATTTCAAAGACGGTTCAAGATTCGGAGTTGATCTCACGTATTATTCGGAGAGTGAACCGTTGGGGACGGCAGGCGGAGTAAAAGCCGCACGCGACTTCATTTGCGAAGATTTTTTCGTCTTGTCGGCTGACGGGCTTTGCAATATCGATCTAAAAGACTTTGGCGAATATCACAAAAAGACGGGCAAAATAGCCGGTATTGCGGTAAAAAGGCTAACCGACGCCAGAGGTTTCGGGTTGGTAAAGTGCAGAAACGGAATAATAACTTCCTTTCTCGAAAAGCCTGCGATAAAATGTTCGGGCTGGGTAAATACGGGTATATACGCTTTTAAGGAAGGTATTTTTGATATCATTCCCGACGGATTCTGTGATTTTTCGTATGACGTATTTCCTTTGCTTTCGGGCGATATGGCGGCGTATAAAGGACAATTTTTCTGGTCGGACATAGGAACGTTGCCCAAGTATTATTCAACCAACGAATACGTTTGCACGCATCCGACGAATTTCGGACTCCGTCTCGAATACTCGTATTGATTTTTCGGATACAAAGTTGTAATGATATTGATAAATAAAACAAATTATAATTATTAAAGGGTTTTTGTTTGCCTGAAATGTTATAAATTATAAATTTTTCATATTGAACAATCGGGTTTTCTTGTCTTAAGGATGGCGGAAAATCCGATTTAATTTTATGCACAAAACGGGTAATTGAATACGCTTCCGATTATTGAAGAAAAGAATTTTTTTGACAAATATTTTTTATCGGAAAGTTCAACCTTTTACAAAAATTTCCGATATTTTCCTTTTTACGGCTAATTACGCCAAACTTTGCGGGTATTTCTCTTGTCAATCTGTTAATTTTAATATATAATTAAAGCGTATTAATGCGTTTTGAATGACAGAAATTCAAAAAAGGAGTAATTTTGGTCAAAAGCAAAAAAAATAAAGAACTCGAAGTGGCTTTTCTCGGCGGCGTAGGCGAGATAGGCAAAAATATGACTGCGATATGCTATGCCAACGACATACTTATCGTGGATTGCGGCTCGACTTTTCCTTCCATGGACGATACCCCCGGTATAGATCTTATCGTCCCCGATTTTACATTCGTCAAGGAAAATCTCGACAAAATTAAGGGCATCGTTATCACGCACGGACACGAAGACCATATCGGAGGTATTCCTTATCTTCTCGCAGAATGCGGCAATATTCCCATATACGGCAGTTCGCTTGCAATGGCGCTTATAAAGCATAAACTTACCGAAAGAAAAATGAATATGCCCAAACTCAACGTCGTCAAAGGCGGAGATAAAAAGAATATTGGCGTTTTCAGTGTGGAATTTATCAATGTTACGCACTCCATACTCGGAGCGTTTGCGCTGTCAATCACCACTCCCGCAGGAGTAATTTTCCATACTGGCGACTACAAGATAGACTTTACGCCTGTAGACGGTGAGAGTATCGACCTCGGAAGAATTGCCGATATCGGTAATTCGGGAGTTACGCTCATGCTCGGCGAATCAACCAATATCGAGAAAAAAGGTACGACGATTTCGGAAAAGGAAGTCGGCGTTACTCTCGAAAAGATTATTCAGACCAACACGGATAAGCGTATTATTATTGCAACTTTCGCTTCAAACGTAAACAGGGTCCAGCAAATCATCAGCATATGCGAAAAAGCGGGAAGACAAGTTGCGTTTGACGGCAGAAGCATGGTCAATATCAGCGAGATGGCAAAGAAGCTCGGCATGCTCGAATACAAGGATAATACAGTAATTTCTATCGAGGAAATCAAGAGTGTTCAACCCAACAAACTGTGTATTATCTCCACGGGCTCGCAAGGTGAACCGATGAGCGCTCTTACCCGTATGGCGAACGGTGAAGACAAGGAAGTAGTCATCGGCGAACAGGACGTTGTGGCGATATCTTCTCAACCTATTCCCGGCAATGAAAAAGCCGTATATACGCTTATAAACAAACTGTACAGAAGAGGTGCAAAAGTTCTCTACGGTTCGCTCGAACAGCTGCATGTTTCGGGACATGCTTGTCAGGATGAGCTCAAGCTCATGCTTTCTTTGGTCAAGCCCAAATATTTCATTCCCGTACACGGCGAATTCAGACATCTCAAAAAGCACGAGGAACTTGCCATTTCCATGGGTATCCCTAAAGAGAATATCCGTCTCGTGGATATAGGCAACAGAGTCGTGGTTAAGAAAAAATCCATTCAACTCGGACAGAGCGTAGAGGCAGGGGAAGTTTATGTCGACGGCGACAGCAATGTGGACAGTCTCGTGTTGCGTGACAGAAAACAGCTTTCGACTGACGGCGTTGTGATAATACTTCTCAATATAAATGTCGAAAACAGACAGCTTGCGTCCGTTGACATTCTTTCGAGAGGAGTTGTATTCGACGACGATTTTCTCGAAAGTCTCAAGGCGCTTGCAGAAGATACTTTCGAGACTTCGAGCTATAAAAACGAAAGCGACAGAGGCGGTCTCAAAAACAATCTCAAACGCAAGATTTCGAGAGTTATACTCAACAAATTAAGACAGAGACCTATGGTCTTGCCACTTCTTATCGAACAGATAAAAGAGGATAAGGACGAAGAATAAAGGTGACCCTATGATTGACGATACGGCAGAAAAGACGTTGAGAGGGGTGCACGACTATGCTCGGCAAAATTATATAATGATACTCTCCGACGAGTGCGAAAGAGTCTTGAGAGAACTTTTTGCAAAATATAAACCGTTGAGGGTGCTGGAGATAGGCACGGCGATAGGGTATTCTTCTTCGCTTATGGCGTTGTTGTCGGATTGTACGATAGACACGATAGAAAAGGACAGCGAAAGAATAATCAAAGCAAAACAGCTTTGGCAGACTCTCGGGGTCGCAGACAGGATAAACGTATTCGAGGGCGACGCATCGCAAATTCTCGAGAGTACGACAGAGGGCAAGACATACGATTTCGTATTTATCGACGGCGCGAAATCGGCGTATAAAAGCCAACTCGAATTTCTTTTGCCGCACATATCTCAAGGCGGTATCGTACTTTGCGACGACGTGCTTTATCTGGGACTTGTGAGAGGGAATGAAAAAGTCGTGCACAAACATCGCACGATAGTAAAAAACATGCGTGAATTTCTCGCATATATAGAGGACGGCAGCCTTTTTGAAAGTACCGTGCTCGAAGAAGGCAACGGTATAGCCGTCGTAAAAAAACTTTAGACACAGTCGAGCGTTTTCAAAATTGTTTTGAGCCGTGAGACGATAGGCGAAAATTCGGTTCGATTCGGGTTTTTGCAAATTGACCGAAAAAGATTTTCAATAAATTCAATCCGACAGCGTAGCGGTTGAATGCGCAAAAGAGGATATCAAAATGAACAGAGTAGAATTGCTTGCTCCCGCAGGCGATATGGACAAACTTAAGACGGCTTTGCATTTCGGAGCCGATGCCGTGTATATCGGCGGAAGTTGTTTCAGCTTGAGGGCAAACGCCAAAAATTTTGACGAATTGCAACTCAAAGAAGCAGTTGAATATACGCACGAGAGGGGCAAAAAAATTTATGTTGCCGCCAACGTGTTTGCATTCAACAGCGACTTTCCCAAACTCAAGGATTATTTCGTGACTCTGCAAAACGCAGGTGTGGACGCAGTAATTATAAGCGACCCCGGCGTGCTTGCTTTGTGCAGAGAAGTTGCTCCCGAGCTTGAAATACATCTCTCTACGCAGGCGAACACTACCAACAAATATGCCGCAAAATTCTGGGCGGATCAAGGCGTAAAAAGAGTTGTGCTTGCACGTGAAGCTTCTATGTCGGATATCAAGGAAATAAGAGAGTATCTTCCCGACGACGTGGAAATCGAAGCTTTTGTTCACGGGGCTATGTGTATAGCCTATTCGGGCAGATGTCTTTTGTCCAATGCGCTTACGGGACGATCGTCCAACAGAGGCGACTGCGTACAGGCTTGCAGATGGGAATTTTCCATTGTCGAGAAAAACCGCGGAGGCATGCCCTTGACGATAGGCGAAGAGGAGAGAGGTACATATCTTCTCAATTCCAAAGATCTCAACATGATCGAGCATATCGGCGAATTGATAGAAAACGGCGTATCGTCATTCAAAGTAGAGGGCAGAATGAAATCTCCCTATTATGTCGCAAGCGTTATAAACGCATACCGCAAAGCAATAGACTTATACTACGACTGCAAAGAAAAAGGCGAAAAATACGTTTTGCCGTCGTATATAGCCGACGAACTCTATAAAAACAGCCACAGGGCATACACGACAGGTTTTTATTACGGAGATAAAAACAACGTGTGTCTTCAAACGTCTCAACCTGCGTGCGATTACGAATTTATCGCAAGAGTAAAGGGGTACGACGAAGAAAAAGGTATGCTCAAAGTGGAAATGCGCAACCGATTCAGAAAGGGAGATTCTCTCGAGATTCTTTCTCCCGACGACGAATATTTCGATAAAATTCTTACCGTTGAAAAGATGTACGATTCGGATATGAACGAAGTCGAGGACGCAAAACTTGTTCAGCAGATACTTTACATACCCACGCAAGCGAAGTTGAGCGAAGGCGATATTTTAAGAAAAAAGCAAAATTGATGCGCATAAATTCAAAATAATGCTTTTTTATATTTGCACTTGCGAGAATATGTGGTATATTATATATAGCGATTTCCTCGAGTCGGGGAAATAAACCTATATCTCATACTTTACAGACGTCGCACGATATAATATATTAGTCGAGCGGCGGCGGTACATAAAAATCACCTTGCTTACGGCAGGACGGCATAAGGAAAATATGAAAAAAACCGTATTGATAATTTACTCCAAAATGTTTGACGTGTCGGCGTTGGCGCTTAAAAACTATCTTTGCGACGACGGGAAATACAACGTTATCGCCGTCAACGAAAGAGAGTATGACAGTTTCGGAGTGGCGAAAAACTTTTTGAAGGCGTACAGGTTTACTTACAGACGCAGTCCGTTTTTCAACAACCTTCTCGTCAATTTTCCCAATGCAGACGTAGAGAGAAAAAAGGACAGTGACGGAAACGAAGTCAATTTCAAACCTACGTCCGAGCATTTTGCACGCTTCAAAAAGTTGGAAAACATCTGTATGCGTTACGATGCGGAATATACCGTTTGCACTTCGCAGTATGCCGTAAAAAAAGCAATACTCGCAAGAGAAAAGTATAACTTAAGCGGCAAAATTTTTGCGCTTCTCACAGATTTCGATCTTCAGAACAATTTTGTAAACATATATCTTGACGGTTATTTTGTCATTACACACAAGACAAAGGATGCGCTCATATCCAAAGGCATTGACGCCGACAAGATTTTTTTGATCAATATGCCCATAGATTTAGGGGAGACTTTTTACAACGGAGAGACTTCTAAAGCCCTGCCCGAAAAAAAGAAAAAATTGCTTGCAGAAGGTCTTGATACTCCCGATAAGAAAGAAATCGAAGTCGCCGAGATTCGAGAAAGCGTCGAGGAGATAAAAAACAAATTCAATATCCGCAACAATCTTCCCGTCATCACAATACTCGGAGGAAGATATGGTTCGAAATACACTTATAATGCGCTAAAAGACGTATCGCAGTTTAAGGATTGCAATATACTCGTCATCACCAACGGCAACAAGTCGATTTTCAGAAAATTCGGCAGGTGGAGCAAGAAAAACGAGTGTACGTCCAACATCTATTTTGCGGACAACGTCAACGGACTTGCGACGGTTTATCGCATTACGGACTATCTTATAGCCGCACCCACAGCGACAATATGCTATGAAGCAATCATGCACAAAATACCTCTCATACTTATGGACAGCGTAAACAACGTCGAGACCAAAAACAGTAAGTATCTCGTGTCTGGCGGTTATGCTTATTCGGGTATAAGCAACGAAAGAATAAAAATTGCCATGGCAGGTTATCTCAAGGACCTCAAGGGGTGGAAAGTACACTGCGAAAACCACTTTGTCAACGACGGTTGCGAGAAGTTTTTGGGTATGCTGGATATGATAGATTCGGGAATAAATCCCAATCAGGCGGCGTTGGAATCAAAGAATACAAATGAGGATGACGAAGAAGATATCAGAGAAATAGTCATCAAAGAAGAAAAACCTAAAAAACGGAGATTCAGATAATGGTAAAGCACATCGTTATGTATAAACTCAAAGAGCCTACAGAACAGAATAAACAGGCTTTGAAAAACAAATTTTTGTCTATGAAAGGCAAGATAGATTTGCTTGTAGACATTCAGTCGGGAGTTGACGTAATCAAGTCTCAACGCAGTTTTGACGTAGTACTCGAGTGCGTGTTCAATTCTATGGAAGATCTTGACAAATACAGAGTTCATCCCGTGCATATTCCCGTAATGGAATACGTTCAGGGCGTAGTCGAAAAATCGCACAGCGTAGATTACGAGTATTGATAAAATCGCATTGACAATTCAGGAGGACATATGGTAAAGATTCAGATACAGCTTACGGACGGCAGAGTAATGAACGCAAGTCTCGACGAGACTGCCGCTCCCATAACGGTTGACAATTTTCTCAAACTTATTGACAAAAACTTCTTCAACGGACTTATTTTTCACAGAGTAATTCCCGGATTTATGATACAGGGCGGCGGCATGGACGCTTCGCTTTGTCCCAAGGACGCCAAAGCAATCAAGGGCGAATTTAAGCGGAACGGGGTCAACAACCCCTTGAAACACAAAGCAGGAACGTTGTCTATGGCACGTACCAATATGCCCGACAGTGCTTCTTCGCAGTTCTTTATTTGCGTTGACGACTGCGGCTTCCTTGACGGAGAGTATGCTGCATTCGGCGAACTTACCGACGTTCAAAGCATGAAAGTAGCGGTTGATATTTCCAAGGTCAAGACCGTAAGCGTGGGTTACTATGACGACGTGCCTTACGACCCTATCGTAATAAAGCAAATCATAAGACTTTGATAAGTATTCCGCATCGGCAGTCTGACATGCGGTGAAAAGTTGGAAATACAGACGGCAAAATCCCGACAGAGGGCTTGCCGCAGATTAAAACAGCACAAGGTCAAATCAAAAAAAGAATGCGGGATTTATCCCGCATTTTTTGTAGTCTCACAGGCTCTGAATTTGAGCGCATTACAAAGTCTATACTATGAAGTGATTTTTACCAGATCTAGGTGTATTATTTTTTTATACTAAATTCATTTAATTGACAGCAAAGCTCACAGTCTGACTAATAAGCCGTTTGGATAGGGGAGTTTCGGATAGCGATTGCAGATTTTTATGCGTAAGGGCAAGAGTATAGTTTTGCGTAATCGCCGTCAATACAAAGAATGCGGATATAAGCTCATAAGGCCTCAACGCAATTCCGTGACGGTAAGTAAGCATAAATGCGAGATTTAGACATATAAGCGACAGCGCCTGACGATTATTAGAACTAAAAGCCAAAAGAGAAAAAATCCCTATGCCGATCGCAACTGTTAAATGCGACAGAGCGTATCCGTCTTTGAATTCGTCCATGCCGAGCCAATACGTGCAGGCGGCAAGCGCTATCGCAAATAAGGTAAATTCGCTCATAGACGGATGCGACGTTAAGACAACAAAGAGCGTGTATATAGCCAAAAAAGCGATCGTAAAAATATAGCTTTGAGCAAAAATGTCACATGCGGTGCATGAAAATGCGACTATTGCGAGCGTAGCCTTTTTTGCAAACAATTCTTTGGAAAATAAAAGACATATCGACAGATATATAGCTATAATGCACGGCAAAACTTCCATAACTTTGTTATGTGCCAAAATGCGGGATATATCAGAAATTGCGGCAAATACTTTACATACGGTGCTTATTAATATATAATAATCAGAGAAAACGGAGTTAATATGGCAAAAATCACATCTGTACAAAAAGGCGGAATAGGAGAAGAAATCGGGCTGGAAATCGGCGACGAACTTCTTGGTTTCAACGGCGAAAACATCGTCGACGTGCTTGACTATGCTTTTTACGACTCGCAGGAAGAATTTACTCTCAATCTTCTTACAAAACAGGGCGAAAAAGTCGATATCGAGATAGAAAAAGGCGAGGACGAAAGTTTGGGTATAGAGCTTGACGAAAGCGTTCAACTCGAACCTATGAGGTGTAAAAACAAATGTCTGTTTTGCTTTGTCGACCAGTTGCCCAAGGGAATGAGAGAGACTCTTTACGTCAAAGACGACGATTACAGATTGAGTTTTGTCAGCGGTAACTATGTTACGCTCAGCAATATCGGACAGAAAGAGTTGGACAGAATTGCCAAACTGCGTCTCAGTCCGCTTTATATTTCCGTACACGCATACGACAGAGATATCAAGACAAAACTGGTATCCAACCCCGAAAGCGCAAAAGTTTTCGACAAAATGGAATTTCTTGCACAGCACGGCATTACCATGCATACGCAGATAGTTTTGTGCAAAAATATAAACGATAAAGAAGTGCTCGACCAAACGCTTACAAAGCTCAAAGAGCTTTCGCCTTATGTCAAGACTGTAGCGGTAATTCCCGTCGGACTCACTGCCCACAGACAAAAACTCTATCCGCTCGAGAGTTTTGACAGAGAAGATTCGAGAGAAGTCATAGCGCAGGTCGAGGCATTCAACAAGACGGCAGGCGGAGAATTTTGTTGGTGCAGCGACGAATTTTATATCAAAGCGGAGCTTCCTTTGCCCGAATACGACAGTTACGGAAATTTTGACCAGATAGAAAACGGCGTCGGACTGTGCGCAGAATTTATAGACGAATTCGAAAATGCGCTTGACGAAGTAAAGGGCAGTAATGCGGCTTTGAGAATAGCTTCGGTAACGGGGCAGTCCTTTAAGGAAATTCTTACGTCTTTGAGCAAAAAACTCAAATCGAAATATCCCAACGTAGACTTGAGAATATGCGATATATACAACGACTTTTTCGGCAGGAGCATAACCGTCGCAGGACTGATCACGGCGGGAGATATAGTAAAACAGCTTAAAGATGCGCCCGAGTACACAATTATACCGTCAAACATGTTGAGAGAGTTTACAGACACTTTTTTGGACGGTATGACAGTATCTCAACTTGAAAGCGCACTCAATACCCGCATTCTCGTATCGCACGGCGGCGATAGTTACGTCAAGCTTATAGACGGACTTTGCAAAGATGCGGACAACAACAAAAAACAGCAAAACAAAAGAGGTGCAAAATGAAACCTTTGGTGGCAATAGTAGGCAGACCCAACGTCGGCAAATCTACGTTATTCAACCGTATTGTAGGTAAAAAAGTCAGTATAGTCGAGGACTTCGAGGGCGTGACCCGAGACAGACTGTACTGTGATGCCGAATGGTGCGGATTCAATTTCACGCTTATCGATACGGGCGGTCTCGAGATAAAGAGCGAAGACAAGATGTGGCGCCATATAAGAGAACAGGCCCGCATTGCCGTGGAGATAGCCGAGGAAGTTATTTTCGTAGTGGACGGAAAAGCTGGCATGACCGCAAACGATATGGAAGTTGCGGACTTTTTGCGTACGAGTAAAAAGCCCGTGATAGTGGCTGTCAATAAGCTGGACAACAACGAACAGGAAAATCTCTACGATTTTTATTCTTTGGGAGTTGGCGACGTAATCGGTATATCTGCAGAGCAATCAAAAGGTATAGGCGATTTGCTCGACGCCGTAATCGAAAATCTGCCCAAGGTCGAAGATAATCAACAAGACGATACAATAAACGTAGCGATAGTAGGTAAACCTAATGCGGGAAAGAGTTCGCTTACCAACAAACTTCTCGGTTACGAGAGAGTTATTGTAAGCGATATAGCCGGTACGACGAGAGACGCTATCGACACGGCTTTTGAGTGGAACGGACAAAAATTCAATATTATCGACACTGCGGGAATACGCAAAAAAAGCGCTGTCGACGAGGGCGTGGAACAATACTCCGTATTGAGGTCTCTTGCAGCCATACGACGTGCAGACGTTGTGCTTATCGTAATCGACGCCGCAGAGGGCATGAGCGAACAGGATATAAAGATATGCGGTTATGTCCACGAACAGGGCAAGCCTTCGGTTATCGTCATGAATAAGTGGGATGCGGTCGAAAAAGATACTTACACTGTCAACACATTCAACAAGAAGATGCAAGGCGATTTGAAATTTATGGACTATTTCGTTCCCGTTTACGTTTCGGCGCTTACGGGACAGAGAGTTGACAAAATACTTTCTCTTGCGCTCGAGGTTTATGCCGAAGCTACAAAGAGGGTAGCGACGGGTGTTCTCAACGACGTTATCACAGACGCTATCATAGCCGTAGAACCTCCTTCGCACAACGGCAAAAAACTTAAGGTATATTACGTTACGCAGAGCGGAGTATGTCCTCCCACGTTCGTATTTTTCGTCAACGACGCAAAACTCATGCACTTCAGTTATCAGCGTTATTTGGAAAATACGTTGCGCAAGACTTTTGAATTCAAGGGTACTCCTATAAAACTTATCGTGCGCAACAGAAAAGAGGAAGTCTGATTTATTGCAAATACCGATTGAAAAGCGCCGCACTAATCTATATTTATCAAAGTCAAAAGCGATCACATATGCGATATGGTCGTAGGATTGATAAAATTAGGACAGGCGCAATCGGATATAATAGACACATTGCGGCAATCAATCTATTAAAGCGCTACATGTATGCACGTGTACGCATTAAGGAAAAAATTGTATATTTATAAAGTTGCAACCTCATGACTTATGTGGTAGAATATTAAAAACCGATACAGTAAACAAATTTTATACTCAAAAGGTGAATATATGAATTTTAAGCAGTTATCAAAAGAAGAACTTCATCAAATCTACAACCGTCAGAAAGCAGAGTACGATTCTCTCGTATCTCAAGGCTACAAAGTCGATATTGCAAGAGGTAAGCCTTGCAACGAACAACTTGACATTACCGATGCAATGCTTAAACTCGAAGGTATCGAAAATATGCCCAAGAGTTACCGCAACTACGGTATGCTTGACGGTATTCCCGAAATGAAAAAACTCTTTGCACAGATTCTCGGCGTAGATTCAAGCGAAGTTATTTTGGGCGGCAGCAGTTCACTCAACCTCATGTACGACACTATCCAACGCAATCTTCAGTTCGGCGTATGTGGCGGAACTCCCTGGAACAAGTCGGCAGCAAAATTCCTTTGTCCCGTCCCCGGATATGACAGACACTTTGCTATCTGCGAGCATTTCGGTATCGAGATGATCAACATTCCTATGGATGCCGAAGGTCCCAATATGGATCTTGTCGAACAGCTTGTTGCCAACGACGACAGTATCAAAGGTATGTGGTGCGTGCCCAAATATTCCAACCCTACGGGCGTTACATATTCAGACAGAGTGGTAGAAAGACTCGCTACTATGAAGACAAAGGCGAGCGATTTCAGAATTTTCTGGGACAACGCTTACGTAGTACACGATTTGCTTGACGAGACAGACCATCTTGCCAACATTATGGAACTTTGCAAAAAAGCGGGCAATGCAGACAGAGTGTATGAATTTACTTCTACATCCAAGATCACTTTTGCAGGTAGCGGCGTAAGCTGTATCGCTACATCCGCCAACAACGTCAAAGACATTCTTTCTCACATGACTATGCAGACCATAAGCTACAACAAAGTATGGCAGTATATTCACTATCTGTATCTCAAGAGCGTTGACAACGTAAGAGCTATCATGGCAAAGCAGAGAGCTATCATCAAGCCTAAATTCGATGCTATCGTCAATGCTTTTGCAGACAATCTCGGAGAGGACAGCGGTATTGCTAAATGGACAAATCCCAACGGCGGTTATTTTATTACTCTTACCGTTATGGACGGATGCGCTACCAGAGTTTACAATCTTTGCAAGGCGGCAGGCCTTACGCTTACTCCGGCAGGAGCGCCTTTCCCTTACGGCAGAGACGTCAGCGACGGCGTATTGAGAATTGCTCCTACGTTTACGTCGGACAGCGACCTTGTAGTTGCTACGCAGATTCTCATCTGTTGCGTAAAACTTGCTTGCACAGAGAAACTTCTTGAGGACTAAAAGCGGAGAATATATGAAAGTATTGATCGCATCGGACATTCACGGATCGGCGTATTACGCAAAGAGGGTAGTCGAAGCCTTTGAAAAAGAGGGAGCAGAGCTTCTCGTGCTTTTGGGAGATATATATTATCACGGACCCAGAAATCCTTTTCCCAAAGACTATGCGCCTATGGAAGTCGCAAAGATTCTCAACGCAATGAAGAGCAAACTTCTCGTTGTCAAAGGTAATTGCGACAGCGAAGTCGATCAGATGATAAGCGAGTTCGATTTTGTAGAATTTGCGCAGATCGCAGTCGACGGCTTGAAAGTTACGCTCACTCACGGACACAAATACAACAAAGACAACATGCCTTGCAACGCAGGCGATTTGTTGTGTTACGGTCACTTCCATACGGGATTTATAAAAGAAGTCGACAAAGTTGTCGTGGCAAATGCAGGTTCGGTATCTTTGCCCAAGGACAATACGCCTTCGAGCTATCTCACTCTTGATAAAGGTCTTCTTTGTCTCAAAGACATCGACGGAAATCTTATCGATTCTAAAATAATAAAATAAACCTAAACTATTGCACACGAGGTATATATGAGCAACAGTAAATTCGATACAAAAGTACAAGAACTCAAATACGAAGTATTAAAGCAGATCATCGAGGCATACGACAAGGGCGATATGTCCAATATCTATATGGATATTCCCAAGTCCATTTCTCCCGGACCCAAGCCCAGCTTCAGATGCTGTATCTATAAAGAGCGTGCAATCGTGCAGGAGAGAATCAAACTCGCTCTCGGCGGCAATAAGGATAACCCCAATATCGTAGAAGTTATCGAAGCTGCGTGCGACTCCTGTCCGATCAGCGGTATGTACATAACGCCCGCTTGCCGTGGTTGTATAGTCCACAAGTGTAAAGAAGCATGCCCCAAGGACGCTATAACAATCGTTGACAACAAACCCGTAATCGATATGGACAAGTGTATCAAGTGCGGACGTTGCGCAAAGGCATGTCCTTATGACGCTATAATCGAGCAGTCCCGTCCTTGCATCAAGAGTTGTAAGGTAAAGGCGCTTTCCATGGACGAATACGACAGAGCGAAAATCGACAACAATAAATGTATCGCATGCGGTGCATGCGTATATAACTGTCCTTTCGGCGCAATCGTAGACAAATCTTTTATTCTCGATACGCTCAATCTTCTCAAAGAGAGCAAGGAAAACGGTACTAAAGTTTACGCTATAATCGCTCCTGCGATTGCCAGCCAGTTCAAGCCCGCTACATTCGGACAACTCGTAACGGGTATCAAAAAACTCGGTTTCAGCAAGGTTTACGAAGCGGCACTCGGCGCAGACATTACGCTTTACAAAGAAGCCAAGGAGTTCAACGAAAAGGGACTTATGACTACATCTTGCTGTCCTTCGTTTGTAATGTTCGTAGAGAAGAATTTCCCCGAACTTGCAAAATACATTTCGTCATCTCCTTCTCCTATGGTGGAGACGGCAATGCTTCTCAAGAGAAAATTCCCCGGAATCAAGACGGTGTTCATCGGACCTTGCACAAGCAAAAAACTCGAATTCAGAATGGAAAAGACAAAGGGTGCTATCGACAACGTAATTTCCTTTGAAGAATTGCAGGCATTCTTTGATGCAAGAGGAGTCGATTTGCTCACGCTTGAAGAGACTAATATCGACGAAGCGTCCATGATGGGCAGAGTATTTGCAAAATGCGGCGGTATATCTGCCGATATCACAAAACTCGTCAAGGGCGAAAAGAAAGTCGAACCTGTCGCAATGAGCGGTATCGACGACATAAGAGCAAACCTTCTCAAGCTCAAATTCAACAAGACGACAGCCAACTTCTTCGAGGGTATGGCATGTGACGGCGGCTGTCTTAACGGAGCGCTTTCGTTGCATCACGACAATATCAAGAATAGCGCAGAGATAGAGAGATATTCAAATGCCGCTACGTATAAGGATATCGATACTGCGATAGCATGGTATGAAGAGAGTCTTAAGGAAAATAAAGAGTAAAAGACAGAATAATTTTACGATAAATTAATAAGGCGCATTCGAAAAGGACGCGCCTTTTGTCGTATGCGACTGTTGGTTTGTCAAACATCTGTTACACTTTTGCTGTTAAAATAATCGGCAAGGTATTGGTTAGGCGACTTCCAGCCGAGTGGGCGCATAGGAGTTTGGTTGTACTCTCTATTGTATCGCTTTAATTGGTCTTGTAGATCGGCGAGGCTGTAAAAGCTGCGTTTGGAGTAGAAACGCTCATTGTCTTTGCGGTGGCTTCTTTCCACTTTGCCGTTGTGCCTCGGCGTCGTTCGCCGCATCGCCCACGGCGACCTCTGTTTCGGTCGCGGTTTTGTCTGCGGCGCCGCCTCTCATGCGTTTGAGGATCGCCGCATAGGCGAGCGCG